>NZ_LT629689.1:2650000-3850000 GCF_900102035.1 Pseudomonas extremaustralis | reverse complement strand
ACCTGGCGCGGCTGCGCCTGTCGCGGCACTTGCTGGAGCTGCATGAGCAGGACCTGCGCCTGACCCATGCCGAATCCCTGGCCGTGCTGGATCGCCACAGCAGTTCATTGCGTGGCGAGGCCCTCGACAATCTGATCCGCCGCAGTGAAGGCTGGGTGGCCGGCCTGCGCTTCTGGCTGCTGGCCGCGTCCGAAGCCGGCAGTGAAGGCGCGTTGCCACAAAGCCTGCATGGTGGCGAAGGGTTGATCCGCGATTATCTGCTGGAAGAGGTGATCGACTGCCTGCCGGCCGAGGTGCAGGCGTTTTTGTTCGACACCGCGTCCCAGGAGCGCTTTTGCAGCGAGCTGTGCGACGCCGTGCGTGAAGCCCACGACAGCGCCGAAATCCTGCGCTACCTGCATTCCCATCAGGTGTTCCTGGTGCCTTTGGACGATCAGGGCCACTGGTACCGTTATCACCATTTATTCTCGGACCTGCTGCGCACCCGTCGCGCGAGCAGCAACGTGTTACCCGCTGCCAGCCTGCACCTGCGCGCATGCCGCTGGTTCAATGCCCAGGGCCTGATCGACGAAGCGGTGGAGCAGGCGTTGCGTGCGGGCCATTTGGATGTGGCGGCCAACCTGGTGCAGAACCTGTCCGAGGAACAACTGCTGGCCGAGCAGAACGTCGGCATGCTGCTGCGCTGGAAAATGGACTTGCCCGACAGCCTGCTGATCAGCACGCCGCGCTTGATCGTGCTTTATAGCTGGGCGTTGGGCCTGGCCTGTCAGTTGGATGCGGCCGAGGAATTGTCGGGCTACCTCAGTCGCTTCCTGCCGGCGCCGTCGGCCACCGCGCAAAAGTCGATGCTGGCACAGTGGCTGGCGCTGAGCGGGATCGTCGCCCGGGGGCGAGGTGATCGCGAGCTGACCCAGCGTTATTGCAGCGAAGCCTTGGACAGCCTGCCGCAGCGGCGTTATGGCCAGCGGCTGATGTGCCTGTCGACCCTGTCCAACCTAGCGATCGTCGACGGCGATCTATGGCGCGCCCGTGGCTTGAATCGTGAATCCCTGGAACTGGCGCAGCGCGTCGGCAACCCGCTGTTCGAAGCCTTGGCCCATTACGACCGCGCGCGGGTGTTGCAGGCGCGGGGCGAAATCCTGCGCTCGCTGGATGAAGTGCGCCAAGGCCTGCAACGCCTGCATGGCTTGGCGCCTCAGCGGCTGTATGCCGTGCGCGCACGCTTGTCGCTCTATGAAGGGTATCTGTTGCTGGTGCGCTTGCAGCCCGAGGCGGGGCTTGCCAGCCTGCGCGCCGGACTCGTCGAAGCCCGCGCATGCCGCGACATCAGCGTACTGATCGGGCATTGCGTGATCGCCAGCTTCGAAGGGCGCCGCAACGATTTTGCCAACGCGTTCGCCGAGCTTGCCGAGGCCGAGCGCTTGATGCATATCTGGGACGTGCCGCCGATCTACTACCTAGCGATGATTACCCTGATCAAGTGCGAGCTATGGCTGGCCCAGGGCCGCACCGACCTGGCCGACGCCTGGCTGACGCGTCTGGGGCAAACCTACAACGGTGACCACGCTGCTGCCGCACCGGAGTTTCACCCGCACCTGCCGCAACATATCGGGTTGCAACAGGCGACACTGGATGCCATTCGCCATCAACCTGAAGCGGCGCTGCAACGGCTCGAAGCACTGGCGCAACAGGCTCACAACAGCGGGCGCCAGATGATTGCCCTGATGGCCCTGACCCAACAGGCACAGTTGTTATTGGAAAGCGGCCACGAAGCCAAAGCGAGCGCGGTGCTCGCCCAGGCCCTTGAGGCGGGCGCGGGAGGGGCGCTGCAACCGTTCCAGCGGCTGCTGGAAAAACATCCGGACTGGATGCGCGAGCAGCTCGGCAAGGAACCCGGTGGGTTACTCAACCAGACCCTGTTGGCGCTTCTGCCTGCCGTTGTCGTCATGGATGCGTCACCCAGCCATGAGGCCTTGAGCGCCCGGGAGATGGCGGTGCTGCAGTTGATCGCCCAGGGCTGCTCGAACCAGGAAATCAGCAACCGGTTGTTCATTTCCCTGCACACGGTCAAGACCCATGCGAGCCATATCAACAGTAAGTTGGGGGTAGAGCGGCGCACCCAGGCGGTGGCGAGGGCGCAGGAATTGAAGTTGATCGGTTAGCGTGCGATTTTCCATGGCTGACGAGCTTGTTGTTGCTCGTGTCAGGCTGCGCAGCAGCCCCACTCTGTTCTAATAGCCCCCTCAGAAAACCACACTGCACCTGCACGAAAGGACCGTTCATGAACACCGCAAAGCCGACCCTCTGAATCGCCCCGGATTCTTTAGACACCTTGCAAACTCATTGCGTAACGCTTTTCAAACTCTACCGGGGGCCGCTACATGACTTTGCATCCCGAACCTGAATACAACAACAGCGCTATCACCGCCTTTCACGTTCCGGACTCCGCCGATACTGCTCGATGGACGGCCTGCGAAGATCCCAGAGTAAACGAGCGGCTATCAATATTCCTCAGGACTGGTGGCGATGGATCATGGGCAGGGTTATGGCTGGACGACCACGATCAGCAGCGAATCGTCCATCTTTGAGTAATTGCATGGACTTGACCACCCATTTGCATTCGACTTGACCAGTTGTTTGCATCGGATTTGACCAGTCCGCTGGCCGAGCCTGACCGGTGTAAATCAACCCGAAGCTGCCGTTCACGAAGGGCAGAAATCGGCCGACTCTGTTGAAAAAGTCGGATTTCAGGTCGCCTGAACTCAGGCGCTACCACCACCGGATAACCTACTCACCACATTGAGTGGTTTTTCGGCCCTTCGGTGACCTTTGCTGCTCTGTTATTGGGTTAATTTGAGGTTTTTTGCTTGGTGCAAGCGCACCTATCCCGTGACCGGCGGCCCTTGAGATGAAAATTTGGCCAGCCGTCGCTGATGAGTTTAGAAATGAGGGGGGGAGTTATCGATTTTCAGGCCCATGAGTAGGCAGTAATGTCACGTGAAACATTTAGAAAAAAATTCATCTTTGACAAATTGACGCCATAAAATTGGCGCCATAGTATTGCCGCCGACTGATGGCATAGAGCCATCTCTGTAGGGCGCGTATGGACACCTCATTTCTCAGGACGAGCATCGTTGCTGCGCTGACCGTCATCATTAGCAGCTTCTCGTTCAGCACTCATGCGGCTCCGACCCCTGGCGATACAGACCTGATCCGCGATCGTCAGGATCGCCTCCTCGAAGAACAGCGCCGCCGCCTCGAAGAGCTCAAGGAATTGCCCGGCAAGGCCGTAACGCCAATGGCGCAGCAGGCACCGGTCGACACCCGCTGCTTCCCGATCAAGACCATCGACCTGCAGGGTGCGAACTCGCTCTCGACCGGCGAGCGCGAGCGCCTGCTCAAGCCCTACGTCGGCCAGTGCCTGGGCGTGCCGCAGCTCAACGAGCTGCTCAAGGTCATCACTGATGCCTACATAGAGAAGGGCCTGGTAACCAGCCGCGCCTACCTGCCGCAGCAGCACCTGTCCAGCGGCAACCTCAAAGTGCTGGTGGTCGAAGGCAAGCTCGAAGGCCTGAAGGGCGCCGAGGGGAGCGGCATTTCCGATCGTGAGCTGAAAATGAGCTTCCCTGGCAAGCCGGGCGACCTGCTCAATCTGCGGGAAATCGAGCAAATGGTCGATCAGCTCAATCGCCTGCCGTCGAACCAGGCCCAGATGGAGCTGGCGCCGGGCAAGGAAGTGGGCGGCAGCGAAGTACTGGTCAAGAACAATCCGCAGAAACCCTGGCGGGCTGGCCTGTCGTACAGCAACGAGGGCCAGCGCGGTACTGGTCTGCAGCAGGCGGGTACGAACTTCGATTGGGACAACCCGCTGGGGTTGGCCGACCAGTTTTCACTGAGGGCTGGTCATGATGTGGTCGGCGATACGAGGAAAAACTCGCGCAACGCAATGCTCTATTACAACCTGCCATTCGGCTGGTGGAACCTGAGCTACACCTACAGCGAAAGCGAATACCGTTCACAGGCCCAGGCCAGCGGCTTTGCCTTCAGGCAGAGTGGCGATAGCCAGAACCACCAGTTGAAACTGGAGCGCGTCGTCTACCGGGACGCGGTGAGCAAGACCTCGCTCAACACCACGTTGACCTACCTGCGTACCAACAACTTCATCGAAGACAGCAAGCTGGCGGTCAGCAGCAATCGCCTCAGCGAGTCGGGCTTTGGTATCAACCACGGGCGTCGAATCGGCGGGGCTTTCCTCAACGTTGACCTGGGCCTGCAGGATGGCATCGGTGCCTTCGACGCCCAGGGTGATCATGACCCGGGCCCGGGTCAGGCCGATGCCCGCTATCGCAAGTACACCGCCACCGTCAGCTACCTGCAGCCGTTCAAACTGTGGGGCGAGTCCTTCAGCTTCAGCAGCCTGATGACCGGCCAGCGCAGCGAGGACGTGCTGTTCAGCCCACAGCGCATGAGCCTGGGTGGGCAGTCGTCGATTCGTGGTTATCAGGACCAGACCCTGTCCGGTGACAGCGGTGGTTACTGGCGTAACGACCTGCGTTGGAGCCGTCCGGTCACCCTGGATTGGCTCAAACCATTGCTCTCGGAGTACGGCACCAGTGTCGGTTATGACCAGGGCGTGATCCGTCACGACCGCTACAACGCCGAGCAGCATGGACGCATGACCAGCGACTCGCTGGAAGTGTTCGCCCGCGGCCAGCATTTGGCGGCGACGGTGACCTTCGCCCATTCCCTGGAACGGCCGACGCCCATTACCGAGCGTGAAGCGCCGGTCTATTTCCGCCTGGATTTCTTTCTCTAATTTTTCGCTTCAACTGATCCGAGATGCCTGACATGGACGTTCGCCAGTTCGCCTTCCTCGTGCGCCAGCCTTCTGCAGCCCTGAAAAACCGTGACCATTTCCTCGGGTTGCCCAAACGCGGGATCGCTTTCCTGCTGGCGAACGTCATGTTCTGGCAGCCGCTATGGGCGCAGGCGGATGGCATCGTGGTCAGCGCACCGGGCACGACGCTCGGCCAGGCGGGCAACGGCGTACCCATCGTCAACATTGCCGCCCCCAATGCCAGCGGCCTGTCGCACAACCAGTTCCAGAACTACAACGTTGGCAGCAACGGGCTGATCCTCAACAACGTCACTGGCCGTACCCAGTCGACTCAGTTGGGTGGGATCATCCTGGGCAACAGCAATCTCAATGGACGCGCTGCCCACCATCCTCAACGAGGTCAACGGCGGCAGCCCGAGCCAACTGCGCGGCTACACCGAAGTGGCGGGGCAGTCGGCCCATGTGATCGTCACCAACCCCTATGGCATCACCTGCAACGGCTGCGGCTTCATCAACACGCCGCAGGCGACACTGACTACCGGCAAGCCGGTGATCACCAATGGGCAGGTTTCGGGTTATCAGGTCGACCAGGGCAGCGTGTCCGTCGATGGAGCAGGCCTGAACGCCAACAACATTGACCAGTTCGAAATCATCACCCGTGCGGCGACCATCAACGCACAGATCAACGCGAACAAGCTGGCGATCATCGCGGGGGCCAATGACGTCGACGCCAAGACGTTGCAAGCCACACCTCGTACCGCCAATCCGAACAATGCCCCACAGTTGGCCATCGACTCCTCGGCCCTGGGCGGCATGTATGCCGGAGCGATCAAGTTGGTGGGTACCGAGGCCGGTGTCGGGGTAAAGCTCGACGGCAAGATGGTCGCCAGCGGCGGCGATATCCAGCTCGATGCCAATGGCCATCTGAGCATGGTCGACGCGGCGGCGACCGGCGCTGTCAACGTCAAGGCGCTGAGCCTGGAAGCCAAGGGCCCGGTTTATGCTGGCACCACCCTGGACGTGAACACCCAGGGCGACCTGACCAGTCAAAACAACCTAGTCGCCAAGGACCGCATCACCCTCAACAGCGGCGGCCAACTGACCAACAACGGCATCATCGAAGCCGGGGTCAATGCTGATAACAGCCGCAACACCGCAGGCGACGTCAGCGTCACCGCACAAAGTTTTAGCAACGCCGGTAAGAGCGTTATCGCTAGCCGCGACCTGACCGTCACCACCGCCCAGATCCTGAACAACCAGGGCGGCACCCTGAGCGGCAAACGCCAGACCACCGTTACCGCCGGTACCGTCGACAACCAGAACCAGGGTCGGGTCCTGAGCGCCGACAGCCTGAACCTGAGCGCCGACACCGTACTGAACGGGCAGGGCGGCCTGATCAACAGCGTCGGCCAACTGACTGTCACCCTCGGTCACTTGAACAACAATGCAGGCGAAGTTTCCACCAAGGCCAGCAGCACGCTGATCCTTGGCACGATGGACAACCTCACCGGCCTGGTGATGGCCGAGAACACCCTGGGCCTCACCGCTACCGGCGCGATCAACAACCAGAACGGCGTCATCTCCGGTTGGCAGGGCCTGACCGTCAACGGCACCAGTCTGGACAACAGCAACAGCGGCACCGTCTCCAGTCGCAGCGGTGATGTCGCCGTCACCCTCAGTGGTGCGCTGCTCAACAGCCACGCCGGCGCGGTGGTCAGCCAAAAGGCCCTGACCATCACCGCCGACAGCCTCGACAACAGTGACCAGAGCGTCCTTTCCAGCGGCGCTGCCCAGAAGCTGACTTTCACCGGCCTGCTCGACAACACCTTGGGCGGCTCCATCACCAGCTCGGCCACCTTGACCCTTCAGGCGATGGCCCTGAACAACGCCGGCACCATCAGCGCCGATGACGCGCTGAGCTTCACCGGTACCGACCTGGACAACAGTCACGGCACCTTCACCGGCAATGCCGGTGTCACCCTCGACCTGCTCGGGACCCTGACCAATAACTACGGCAAGCTGTCCAGCGCAGACCCGCTGCTGCTCCAGCGCAGCACGCAGATCAACAACCAGAACGGCGGGATCAACAGCCAGGACCTGCTGACTCTGCTCACCGGCAGCCTGGACAACAGCCAGAATGGCACCATCGGGGCTAGCGAAACCTTGCTGGTCACGGCCAGCGGTAAAGTCGACAACAGCACCGGCGGCCTGATCGCCAGCCGCAATGCCGACCTGCAACTCGATGCTGACAGCCTGGGCAACAGCAAGGGCTCCCTGCAAGGCAAGGGCGCGGTCACTCTCAATGTCACCGGCGACATCGACAACCAGAGCGGCAAGGTCATCGCCCAGGACGGTGACCTGAGCATCACCGCGGCCAACCTCGACAGTCGCGGCGGCCTGCTGTCCAGCGTCAAGGGCGCATTCGAAAGCCACATCGTCGGCGTGTTGAAGAACGGCTACGACCTGAGCAACAACAATCAGGGCGGCACCATCCAGGCCCAGCGCCTGGCGCTCGATGCCTTTGGCGGTATCGACAACAACGGTGGCCGCATCGCCGCTCAGTCGGGTGATGCGGTACTCGATGTCCGCAGCGGCAATATCGACAATCGCAATGGCGGCGTCTATGCCAGCAATCTCGTACAGGTCAGCGGCACGGACTTCGACAACAGCGGCAGCAACGACGGTCAGATCAGTGGCAACCAGATCAATCTCGACCTCAAGGGCGCACTGAACAACACCGGCGGTATTGTCGAGAGCCAGAGCACGCTGACGATCAGCGCGGCGAGCCTGAACAACCGGAACGGCCAGTTACGGGCGCTGGGCAAGATCAGCAAGACCGTGTTCAACATTGGCGGCCTGCTCGACAACAGCAACGGGCGCCTGGAAACGGCCAACACCGACCTCGGGCTCGATGCCGGCAGTTTCCAGAACCAGGGCGGTAGCTTGCTGCATGCCGGTAGCGGCCTGTTCGCCATCAGCATGGCTAACCTCAGTAATGTGGGTGGTCAACTGGTCACCTATGGCGACCTGACACTCACGGCCGATAGCTGGACCAACAGCAGCTCGATCCAGGCCGATCACCTGACCGTCAACGTCAACCACCTGAGCCAGACCGCCGGTGGCCAGCTCCTGGCCTCCAGCAGCCTGACCGGCAGTGGAGCCGCCTGGACCAACGATGGCCTGATCGGCAGTGATGGCACGGCCAGCGTGGTGCTGAGTGGCGGCTATGCCGGCAAGGGACGCCTGAGCAGCCTGGGCATCCTGGGGCTGCACGCGGCGCAGCTTGACCTGGACTCGGCTGCGAGCGTGGCCGGTGGTGGCAACACCACGATCAACATCGACGGGATCCTGAACAACAGCGGGCGCCTGACTTCTGCGGCCGACATGACGGTCACCGCTGCCAGCCTCAACAACTACGGCACCCTGGGCAGCGCCCAGAAACTCACCGCCACCACTGGTGCCTTGCTCAATGACCATGGCCTGATCTTCAGCGGTGGTGACATGGGGCTGCGGGTCGATTCACTGACCAACAGTTATGCCAGTGTCTACAGTCTGGGCAACCTGACGGTCGATCGGGACGGGCAGGGCGCGGTGGCCAGCAGCATCCTCAACAGCTCCGGCTCGCTGCAAAGCGATGGGACCATGAGCCTGGCGGCCAGCACGATCAAGAACGTGCGGGCGGTGCTCAACACCACCGATCAGGGCATCTACACCGCGTCGATTTCCGAAGTCCAGTGCATCGAGGACTACAACGCCGGCGACTGCAGCGGTAAGCAGAACCACGTCTGGCAGATCGTCCAACGCGATAGGTTCGAGGTCACCGAGGCCAGCGCGGCTTCCAGTATCACTTCCGGCGGCAACCTGACCCTCCTGGGCGGTGACCTGCTCAACCAGAGCAGTACCATTGCCGCTGGTGGCGCGCTGAGCTCGACACTCTCGAACCTGACCAACAGCGGGCTAGAGACCGGCGAGACCGAGACCTCGCGTACATTCCTGTCCGAGCGTACTCGGGATGCGGGGATGTGGTACGACAGCGCCGCGTCGTTCAATGATCACTACTCGCTGGGCGCCGCCGACTACAACCCGAACAACCTGGGTGGCCTGCAAGCGGCCATGAGCGCCTTCATCGGTATCACCGAGACCGAACTGGGGCAGTTCCGCACTACCCGCAAGATCGATGCCGGCGACCAGAGCTATGCCGCAGTGATCCAGGCCGGTGGCGCGGTCAATGTCACGGCGCAAGGCAACATCGACAGCAGCGTCGTGCGTCCGGGCTACACCTACGTCGGCAGTGGACCACGCACCGACACCCAGGCCGCATCCAGCAAGTTCTCCACCTTCGTCACGGTCAACCAGCAACTGCCGCCGGACCTGGCACAGCAGCAGGTCAATCCGGTCAGCCTGCCGGGCTTCAGTCTGCCGACGGGCAGCAACGGACTGTTCCGCCTGAGTGGGCAAGCGGATAACAGTGCGCCGGCTGCAAGCCTCGCGCACGTGGCCGGTTTGCCGGACACCTCGGCCAGGAGCAATCCGCAGAAATACCTGATTGAGACCAACCCGGTCCTGACCGATCTCAAGCAGTTCATGAGCTCGGACTACCTGCTGTCCAACCTCGGCTATGACCCGGACACCAGCGCCAAGCGCCTGGGCGATGGGCTCTACGAGGAAAAACTGATTGATCAGGCGGTCGTGGCGCGTACCGGGCAGCGCTTCATCGATGGCCAGACCTCCGACGACGGCATGTTCAAGTACCTGATGAACAACGCCTTGGAGAGTAAGCAGGCGCTTAATCTGCAACTGGGCGTCAGCCTGACTTCCGAGCAGGTCGCAGCCCTGACCCATGACATCGTCTGGATGGAAAACGAGACGGTTAACGGTGAGCAGGTGCTGGTGCCGGTGCTCTACCTCGCCAATGCCAACAACCGCCTGGCCGCCAATGGTGCCCTGGTCCAGGGCAGCGATGTGAACCTGATCGCCGGCAAGGACCTGAGCAACGCCGGAACCCTGCGTGCCAGCAGCAACCTGACGGCCGCCGCCAGCAATGACCTGGTCAACAGAGGCCTGCTCGAGGCGGACAATCGCCTGGATGCCCTGGCCGGCAACGACCTGACCAACAAGGCGGGCGGGATCATCGCCGGCCGCGATGTCGGTGTGACGGCGGTGCAGGGCGATGTGATCAACGAGCGCACCCTGACCACTCACCAGAGCGGTACGGACAGCAAGACCGAACAACGCACCTTTGCTGACAACGCGGCGGCGATCGAAGCGACGCAGAGCCTGACCGTCACGGCAGGCCGCGATATCGATAACGTCGGCAGCAGCCTCAAGAGTGGCACCGACACCACGCTCAAGGCCGGTCGCGACGTCAACATAACCTCGGCCGAAGAGATCAACAGCAACACCCGTGGCGATCGTAACCGCGACCAGAGCATTACCCAGGACCGTTCCAACGTCTCTTCCGGTGGCAACCTCACGGTCAATGCCGGACGCGACCTCACCGCAGTCGCCAGCCAGATCGACGCCAAGGGCGATTTGTCGATGGCCGCGGCAGGAAACCTGATCCTGGCCTCGGCCGCGAACGAGGAGCACGACTACAGCAAGACCAAGAAGGTCACCTCCCAGCATGACCACGTCAGCCAGGTCGCCACCCGCGTCAGTGCTGGCGGTGACGTGAGGCTCAGTTCCGGCACCGACATGACCCTGGTGTCGAGCCAGGTCGATGCCGGCCATGAAGCCTACCTGGTGTCGGGCGGCGAGCTGGACCTGCTGGCTGCCCAGGACAGCGACTTCTCGCTGTACGACATGACGAAGCGCGGGGCCTGGGGCAGCAAGAAGACCCAGCACGACGAAGTCACCCAGGTCACCAACGTGGGCAGCCAGATCAAGGCCGGTGGCGATATCGGCCTGATCAGCACGGGCGACCAGCGCTACCAGGCGGCCAAGCTCGACAGTGGCAATGACCTGACCCTGCAAAGCGGCGGCGCCATCACCTTCGAAGGGGTGAAGGACCTGCACAAGGAAGACCACGCCAAGAGCAACACCAACCTGGCCTGGAACACCATGAAGGGCAAGGGCAGCACCGACGAGACCCTCAAGCAGACCGAAATGGCGGCCAAGGGGCAGGTGGTGATCAAGGCGGTCGATGGCCTGCACATCGATGTTAAGCAGGTCAACGAACAGACCGTGAGTCAGGCTATCGACGCCATGGTCCAGGCCGACCCGCAACTGGCCTGGCTCAAGGACGCCGAGAAACGCGGCGACGTCGACTGGCGGCAGATCAAGGAGCTTCACGACTCCTACAAGTACAGCAACTCCAGCCTTGGGGCGGGGGGCGATGCTGGCGATCATTATCATTGTGACGGTGTTGACTGCTGGTACTGCCAGCACGTTGGTTGCATCGGCGGGTGAATCGCTGGGCATGGGCAGCACCATGGCGGCGGCGACCACTGCCACTGCGACCACGGCGGCGACCTCGGCAGGCTTGGGCAACATCATCGGCACGGCAGTACTGACGTCCATGGCGGGCACCGGTGCTGTCAGCGTCATCAACAACAAGGGCAACCTGGGGGCTGCGCTAGGCGACACCTTCAGTGCCGACAGTCTCAAGAATGCGGCGATCAGTGGGCTGACGGCAGGTGCTATCAGTTACGCCGACAGTACCTGGTTCAAACCTGCTGAAGGCGCCCCAAATGGTGGTTCGCAGGTTATTACCGCAGGACCTGTGCAGAACCCTGGATACTCCAGCGGCATGCTCTCCTGGGGCAATGCAACGGACACTCTTGTGCGCAGTGGTGCGCATGCCGTGATCAGCAGTGGCATTTCCACTGCCATCAAGGGTGGCAGCTTCAGTAGCAACCTGGGCAGCGCGCTAGTCAACGAGGGGCTGGATCTGGCAGCTGCTGCCGGTAACCGGGGCGTTGGTGACCTAGCCCAGAAGTTGGGCGTTGATCCCGGAACTGCGACCACCATGCTGCTGCATGCGACCTTGGGCGGCCTGATCTCGGTCGCCAAGGGACAGGACTTCACCAGTGGCGCCATTGCCGGTGGTGTGGCCGAAGGCCTGACGCCGATTGCCAACGGACTGTTGGCTGAGTATGTCAGTGATCAGTTTGCCCAGAGTGACCTGAGTGATCAGGGAAGCCAGAGCAAGATCGCCACGGCCCAGATCATTGGCTTGCTTGCCGCAGCAGCGGCCGGCGGTGATCCTGCAACGGGCAGCATGATTGGTGGGGCTGGGGAGAAGTACAACCTTGAGTTTCACCTGAAGGAACTGATGGAAGGGGCGGCTGCATTCCGCAGAATGTTCGCCAAGATGGCTAGCGGTAATCCTGAGGGTGATATCGCTGCGCAAGACCCCACCAACCAGACCGACAGCATGGGGATGCCGATCGTTGGATCGTCACCGACAAACCCTCCTAATCAGACAGCCCTGATGGCAGCGACCCTCATGGGCGGCATGGCGGGTAGGTTTGGTGCCTTGGGCGCTGAAGCCATGGAGGGTGCTCTTGCTTCGCTACCATCCTTTGGTGGGTTGTTTAGTGAGGTTAGTGAGGGGGCGGCGGGCTTAAGTTCGAGCACAGCAGAAGGTGGGGCGGCAGCAGTTTCTGATGGTGCATCGACTGCCGGAGCGTCGGGTGCAAAAGGCATTGATAAAATTTTTGAAACCGGTCGCGCGACAAAAGCAAGTGAGTTAAAGGAATACGCGGAGGCTCAAGGCTGGAAGCCCTCTCAGACCGATGGTGGCCCCCTCAAATACGTTGACGAGAATGGCATTCCTCGTGTGACAATCAAACAAGGTAGCTCGCGCGCGCCAGGAAGTTCTGATCCACATGTTGAATTTAAGGATGCTACAGGTCAAAGAACCGATGCCTTTGGTAATCCTGTAACTAGGAAAAGCCCAGGCAATCACACCTCAATTGACTTCGATCTGTGAGAATCGACATGAACTATTATGAAATTCTATCACTCTCAAATTTTTATTTCGAAGATAGCTACGTTTTGTCGATTGATGAGGTGGCAGGATCACTTATATTTGAATTAGATGCTGTTCTTACTAAGAATCACCCGCAATATGAGGAGCCGAAAAACGGAGAACAGTATTGCTATCGCAAGGTTCTGTTGCGGTTTTTTAATGCGGACTCTATCGAATGGTTTGATAGAAGACGCATAGGGTTTGTAGATAGTACAGGTGATTTGGACTATGGAAATATAGACAGTTTTGTTAGAGTTGCTGGTGCTTATACTCTGTCTGGCGATTGGGGGCGGGTCATAATTCGGGGCGGAGAGGTAGAAGCGGTTATTACTGATTAGTTGGTGCAAAAGAATCCGCGCCTTCAAAAACGGCGGTTCAAGAACTTGAGGTCGACGCCTATAAAAACCTTAAGGCAAGAGAGGTTGTTGGAGATGGTCTAGAACACGACCATATCCCTTCATTTGCTGCGTTGCGCACAGCAAAGGAAGCAGAGTTGGGCCGCCCCCTTACTGAGTTGGAGACCAAGACTCTCTACCAAAACTCTACTGCTGTAGAGGTTCCACGAGATGTACATATTGCAGGTCCGACGTATGGCGGGAAAAATACTCCTGCTCAGATTCAGCAAGATGCTGCGGATCTGTGCGGTGCAGTTTGTCGTGACACAGAAGCTTTGCGGGCAAATCTGAACAGTAGAGGTTATGATTCGAAGTTAGTAGATGAAACTGTTCAAAAAATAGTGGAAAGAAATCGCAATGCGGGGGTCATTAAATAATGAACACTTGGTCGGATTTTGTTCGGGCTCTTGGTCAAGATGAAAGCGGGGGAATAGTTACCGACTTATGTCGAAGAGTCGGAGAGTTGCCAGTCGTTTCGGAAACCCCGGATAACTATAATGACCCGGAAGGTAAGACAAGATTCTATAAGTTTATTAAATCTGGCATAGAGATTGGGTTTCGTTCGGGAAAATTAAATCACATTCATTTTTCGGTGCAGCCTCACGAAGGTTATTCGGCATATAAGGAAGATGTGCTTGGTCGTATAGCTCAAGCATGGCGTGTTGAAGATGTTATTGCAGAGCTAGGCTCGCCTAGCAAAGAGGCGCCAGGTAGAGTCGATATGTTAATCGGCTATGTACAGCAGTGGCTGAAGTATGAGTTTAAGACGTACGCTCTACGCATGGAATTTTCGGAAGATGGACGCTTGTGGAAAGCGACGCTAATATCAAATTGATCGCTTTAAGCGTAGCAATGGATTAGATGTTTGTGTGATTTTTAAAGGAAAAGGGGACAGATTTATTTTTTGATTTTTTGCTAAGCTGAAAGCTTCCACGGAGGAGAAGTCAAATATGCCCAGGATGGGACGTATTGTTTTACCGAATTACCCACACCATATCGTACAACGCGGTCATAACCGTCAGGTGGTGTTTGCCGTTTCAGAGGATTATCAACGCTACCTCGCAGATCTGCACGAGCTTAAGGATGCATTTGGCGTAAAAGTCTACGCCTACTGTCTGATGACCAATCATGTTCATCTGTTGCTGGCTCCGGGGGAGTCGGTCGCTGGGTTGGGGCAGTTGATGAAGGCTCTAGCTGCACGTGCGACGCGCTACCGCAATCGATTGGAGGGACGTTCAGGCACGTTATGGGAAAGCCGTTACAAATCCAGTGTGGTGCAGTCGGACTCTTACTTGCTTGCCTGTTGTCGTTACATCGAATTGAATCCTGTACGAGCTCGTATGGTGTCGGATGCTGCGGATTACCCGTGGTCAAGCTATCGAATCCGGGTAGGTGATGTGCCAGACGGCCATTGGCTGGACGCTGATCCATGCTTTGTTGCTCTGGGTGATACAGCTACGGAGCGTTGTCATCGGTATGAGGAGTTCGTACGCCAAGCCGTTCCAGCGGATGAGATCAGGTTAATACGCGATGCTTTGCAGCGAGGTCAGTTGACGGGGACGAGCCGTTTCGTGGATGAGGTGGAGCGGATTGTTGGTGTACGGATAGAGCAACGAGGACAGGGCCGGCCGAGCGGGAATTTGGGAAAATAAATCTGTCCCCTTTTTGCTGTGTCCCCTTTTTGCTGCTGTTCATCTACCTGGAATTGGGCGCCATGGTCGGGATTTACTTCAAGACCAAGTATCCTTTTACTAACATTTTTTCTCAATTCTCGGTGCTCTTAAAATCCAAACAAAATCATTGGGTTATGGCGTAGTTTGTGGTTTTCACGGCTATGATTTGCTGCACGGATGTTTTTTTGCCGGATTTGGCGTGTAAGGGGAGGGGGAAGGTATGAAATGGGCGGATCGTATGCGGGAAAGACTGCACGCAGGGGCTAACAGTATTGGCAACCTTGGGGTTGAGTTATTCCATTACGTTGCGCTTTTCGGGATCGGAGCGATCACAGTCTACGCAGGTATCACGACATTCATCGACATGCTCCACCAGGAGAAAATCAGCGTCGATGACATTCTGCTGCTGTTCATTTATCTAGAGCTTCTGGCGATGAGCGGAATATATTTCCGCACGAATCATATGCCTTTGCGCTTTCTTCTCTACATCGGCGTAACGGCTCTGATCCGACTGCTGATTAGCGATGTGTCGCATCACAAATCTCCAGATGAGGGGATTCTCTACCTCACAGGTGGTGTGGTGCTGCTTTCCGTTTCGATTCTCGTCGTGCGGTATGCCTCAGCACGTTTCCCGTCAGTGAAAGAAAAGACGGACTGACGAGAGACTAAATGACATCTTGTTTATCATGCTGATGAGTTGATTAAATGGGCAAAGCTGAAAGAATATGGACATATTTCTGAGCAAGAGTTCAGCGATGCTCGTAAGAAACTGCTCCGGCGCGATTAATCATTGATGTTCTAAAAGTCTTGGGGAGGGGTATGCCAAACGAAACTGGCGATATTGAAAATAGGCCAAAAGAGCTTTTTACATTTCCGAATTATACCCAGCTTCCAGATGAGCCTTTCAAAATAGATTTGGCAGGTGCAGTCGGAGAATTTTTGGCAAACGATATTTTTGATTTGGACGGCGTTCAACCGTCAGAGTCAGCTATTTATGGCCTATCTAATGAGTTCTTAGACGGGGTTCCCGTCGTTCGAGTGAACCCTTCGGAAGAGGCTATCGCTTTTTATAAAGATCGCGGTGATACATTTCAAATGATAAATGTAGTCGTCTGCTGTCACTCATTTGAAAGACGTGATGGAGCGCTTTATGGGCTGCCCTATCATGTTTCGTTGCGCCCTGCTCAGAAGAATGGTTTTCCTTCGGAGGTTAGCGCAAGTTGGATCGAAAAAATTGATTTGGAAAGGATTCTGGAGGGGGAACCTCATTACAGGGGGTTTAACCCGTTCTCTAATGCCTTTGGCCTGTATGCTATTGGTGACATTCCTCGGAGTGATAATGTCTGCTCCGATGTGATAGGGATTGTTTACAGGACTTATTTTATTGCTTCTAAATATCAGTCTAAGGAAACTTCTTATCCAGGTATGTGCACTACACTGCTTGAAGGTAATAAGGGGGTGATTGGTGATTATCGCAAGTACAGGCTCAAAAATTATTTTAAGAAATTCGTGAAGGTTGAGCCAGTGAAAATATGGGGTTGTGACTCTCCGATAGAACTTTTCCTCTTGCAGGCAATGAGTCAAATAGGGCTGCACCCAAAAATTCAGATGTATATTTTCCCTGATGGCTCTACGTTTCCATCCTTACAATCAATGTGGGAGGGTGGGGTGCGTACGGGTAAGCAGCATACTAATATAACTGAAGCTGACTTCTTTTTCGAAAGTGAGAAAGTCGCTGTATTCTGTGATTCATTGGCTCATCACACATCAGAAGCAGCGATAGCGAAGGATGCTGCGATTGATGAAAAGCTTCAAGCGATTGGTATCCGCTCTTTCAGGGTTTCAGGCAAAGATATTGCCGAATCTCCAGTTAGCTGTGCCACAAGGCTAAAAGAATTTTTAGTTTCTGAATGATGTTATCTTATTCAATAATCTAATCCCGTCATCTGACGGGGCTCGGGGTGCGTTAGCTGAGATATCTTTAATCAGTCTGAGATTTCGGAATTGGCAGGATTTTAGAGTCAGGGATGACTATGATATAAGCATTTTAAGCAATTGATGCTTCGGGCGGAAAGCAGAGAAAGTACGTGTGCTCTGTCATTTTTTTTGTGATTATTTACAGGCGAGTATTTATTTTTTAATGTGAGGGGCTAGCAGTTTTATGACGGACCAACAGGCCAATTATTCAAAGCCAACTCACTCGCTTCCGAGTCTTTCGATTGATGATAGATTTTCTGATTTAGAGGAGCTTAGATCTTTTCTGGAAGGTCGGGGTATACAAACTAAAAATACTCGCCTCGACCGCTACCAGAAGTATCTGAAGCTTGCTTCGGAGACAGGATTGGAGAATTTTGATCCAAGAAGTATATTCAAAAATGTTACAGATGATCGTTTTCAACATGGTCTGGACTGGTATTTATATGTCCTGAGAGAGGTTGATGAGCTTATGCTTATCCTCAAAGGATTAAAGCAATACGTGCCGAATGGTGTCGATGAAAGACTAACAAAAATAGTGGGTGGCTCTGATTTTGCCGCTTTAGACAAGAATACAGAATCGCGAAACATTCAATTTGAACTTAGGGTTGCCAGCTATTTTTGTTTGGCGGGTTTTTTGGTAGACCTTACGACCGATACCGATATCATCGCGTCCAAGGGGCGATACCACTTCTATATTGAATGCAAAAGGGTTTCAAATAGTAAGCAATTAGAGGAAAATCTCTTAAAGGCCAAACAGCAGCTTTTAGCTAGAATGCCAACAAAAAGGCATCTGCTGAATAAGTATTACGGAGTGATTGCTGCTGATGTTACGAAGGTTGCCTGCAGTCATAACGGGCTGACTATGGGTATCACGAATGAACATGCTAGAGACGTTGTTCAGGATGCTCTCAGGAGTATATCTGATAAGATTGGTCGTATAAATTTCTTTTCTAAAAAGCCTGCAATTATACAGTGCTGGCTCCAGGTTCATATTCCTGGCCTAATAGAACAGCCACCTCAAATATTTACTCGATTCTCGTCGCTATTTATTATTAATCCCAATACACAGGCTAAATCTAGCGCCGCGCTTAAGCTAGTGCATGAGGCAACGGCTAGTGCAAATCTGGCTGATCCAAGAGAGCTTCCTCCAAAAAAAATCAGTCGACACCTTAATCTGCCGGCGGGGACCAAGTTATGGCTGGAGCCTGAAATAGATATTGTTTTTAAAGGAGCGGCCGATCCAGAACTTTATAAAAAACTTTTTCAAAGTGGCGCTGATGAGATTGATCAACTGGCCAAGAAAACCATTGGAGGCATAACAATAAAAAATGAAGAGTACGGATTTTCAATGCTTGATCTCGTGCATTTTTTAGGAAAAATGCCTCAGGCAGATATAGAGGAGTTGGAGGTTAGGCTGTTTGGAGATAACCACAACTCTCGAGTTGAGCTATTGTGTATGATGTTTTTGCATAAATATCCTTTCTACGAAAGTGATGTAAAAGGGGGGTAGTTTGTTTTGGAACCTATTCCAATACATTGATTGTCAGGCGCGCTGCATGACTTTATAAAATTAAGAGCAAGTTTTTCCAGACGTGGAACAGCTAGTGGTGGTGGCACTATTTAAGTGATTGTCTGCTGCGCCGTAGCGAGATATTTATCAATCGCCCTTCGCCAGGTAAATCATGGCTATAGGTATTGAGTTTGGCGTTGAAGAAACTCCATATGAAGCCCCGCAAATGTAAAACATGTCCTTTTTATTGATTTCATAGTTGCCTTCTCAGGTCTTGTCATGCACCGTATGCATCAGGGGAAGCTATGCAAAGCCGCAGTAGCATTCAGAATCAGATAGCACAATCAGGGGATAGAGTTTCCCGATTTCGTACCTGGGCAGAAGCTGCCGAAAGTAAAGCGGTAGGGTTGTTGTGTGAGAGCCTTCCTTCGTAACCGCTCCATGAACCCCACATTCCAAGCCGCAATTTGATGTTCGATGCTGCGCTCTCGATCTCTTTCTGGAGCCAGCCCCTCATGATGCGACCCGACGCCAAAGTCGAAAAAGTCTATCTCTACCCCAAACCCGTGGACTTTCGAAAATCCATTGACGGCCTGGCCGCTCTGGTTGAGTTGGATATTAAAGTCGCGGTGTTCGATCCCGTGCTTTTCGTTTTCCTGAATCGCCCACGTAATCGCGTGAAAATCCTCTACTGGGAGCGCAACGGCTTTTGCCTTTGGCTCAAACGGCTGGAGTCTGAGCGCTTCAAAACGTCGCCGGATTGTTCGGATGAAGCCATCGTGCTGACGGTTCAAGAGCTCAACTGGTTACTAGACGGTTTTGATTTGTGGCGCAACTGCGCAACCGTCCGCATCAAGTTTTGACGCCTCGATTTGTCGCCTGATTCGGTATAATCCAGGGCATGATTTCCATGCCCAAAGACCTTCCTGACGACCCTGTTTTGCTCAAGCAACTGCTTGAGCAAATGCTGAGTGAGCGCGAGTCGGATAAGGGCAAGATCGTTCATCTCGAAGAAGAAAACGCGCTGTTGCGTCAGCGTCTTTTCGGGCGCAAGTCAGAGCAGACTGCCGATCCTGCGACCCCGCAAATGGCCTTGTTCAACGAAGCTGAAAGCGTCGCCGAGTTAGTCGACGAAGCGGTTGAAGAAGAGGTCGTAGTGCCGACCAGGCGACGGGGCAAACGCAAGCCTCTGCCTGCAGATCTTCCGCGTATCGAAGTCATTCACGAACTGCCCGAGCACGAGCTGACCTGCGCCTGCGGTTGCCGCAAGCACGCCATTGGCGAGGAAATCAGCGAGCAGCTGGAGATCGTGCCGATGCAAATCCGCGTGATCAAACATGTGCGCAAGGTCTACGGTTGCCGCGATTGCGAAACCGCACCGGTTACCGCAGACAAGCCTGCGCAACTGATCGAAAAGAGCATGGCCAGCCCTAGTGTGTTGGCGATGTTGCTGACGACCAAATACGTCGATGGCCTGCCACTGCACCGCTTCGAAAAAGTGCTGGGCCGCCACGGTATCGATATCCCACGCCAGACCTTGGCGCGCTGGGTGATCCAGTGCAGCTAACACCTGCAACCCTTGCTCAACTTGATGCGGGATCGATTGCTGGAAAGTCGCGTCATCTACTGCGACGAAACGCGGGTCCAGGTGATGAAAGAACCGGATCGAGAGCCGACCAGCCAATCCTGGCTGTGGGTGCAAACTGGCGGGCCGCCGAATCAGCCGGTGATCCTTTTTGACTACTCGACCAGCCGGGCGCAGGAGGTTCCGTCGCGCTTGCTCGAAGGTTATCGCGGTTACCTGATGACCGACGATTACGCCGGTTATAACGCCTTGGGTGCGCAATCCGGTGTCGAGCGTTTAGGCTGTTGGGCACATGCGCGACGCAAGTTCGTCGAGGCGCAAAAGGTGCAGCCTAAGGGCAAAACCGGGCGTGCGGATATCGCCCTGAATCTGATTAACAAGCTGTACGGTATCGAGCGAGATTTAAAAGAAGTCGACGATGAACATCGCCACGAAAGTCGGCAGCACCACAGTCTGCCGGTGTTGGCGCAGTTGTACGCTTGGCTGGAAAAAAACCAGCCTCAAGTAACCGCGCAGAACGCGCTGGGTAAGGCGATCAGTTATCTGAGCAACAACTGGAGCAAGTTGGTGCGCTACACCGAAGCCGGTTACTTGCAGATCGACAACAACGCCGCCGAGCGTGCGATCCGGCCCTTCGTGATCGGGCGTAAGAATTGGCTGTTCAGCGACACGCCCAAAGGCGCGACGGCCAGCGCTCAACTTTACAGTTTGATCGAGACGGCTAAAGCCAACGGCCAAGTGCCCTATGCGTGGCTGCGCCACGCACTTGAACGCCTGCCGACGGCTTCTTCGGTTGAGGATTACGAAGCTTTACTGCCCTGGAACTGCTCGCCGATGATGCATAGTTAAGCGCGCTATTCATCTTGATGGCTGGTGGGGTTTACGGTGAGTTCAAAGAATACGAGCGGAGCAACGATCATGGAATACGACGATAAACTGATTGAAGAAGCCGTGCTTGCCCTGTTGGCAACCTTCAGTTTTGATAACGGCAATGCTTGGAAAGGGTTCGACTTCGAGACCATGAACCGATTGCATGAACATGGTTTCATCAGTAATCCGGTGAACAAGAACAAATCGATTTGGTTGACGGCTGAAGGGTTGGAGCGAGGTCGGCAGTTAGCCGACCGGTTATTTGGGGTAAGAACTCAAGTGGAGCATGAATCCGACTTGGATACCTGACTTCATACCACGGCCATACGGTAGGTGGGGTTTATGGATCGCATAGAGCGCCAGCCAAGCTGGCAGTTGATAAAGGGTGAAAGTCCCTACGAGAGAAGTTATGGCGAAACACCTCGACCTCGAGTCATGCGTGATACATCGTGAGGTGTATGGCGAAGCGTTGGCAGGGGAAATCAGCAGGCCAGCCATTGAGCCGCGAAATCATGAGTCCGGGGCGCCGACGCTGTTATGTGAAGCGGAAGGCCATAGTGTGTATGACGATAATCGCAAGTCATGCTACACGCCCTGCGCGGTCGTAGACCCTGAGCATGCTGGGAAGTCAATTGTACAGAAGCTGGGAGATCTCATTCGTGTCTGGTCGTGACAAGCCAGATGGGGCAGGTAAGGCCACAAGCCAAAAGTCTGCCGTCTACGCGAATGAGAAGTCGGATAACTCCGTAGTACCTGAGAAGTTGCCGAACAAAGGGCTTGCCCCGGCGGAGGTGATGGAGGAAAGGGAGTTAGCCAAGGGGAACAGTGAACAGCCTTCCGCATCCCGGACGCAGAGCCGGACAAGTGCGTTGTCAGGGTTGCTCGCTGTACGTCAAGCAGCCCGGCGGGATCGCCGGGTCAAGTTCACGAGTCTATTGCACCACGTAACGGTCGAATTACTGCGCGAGAGTTTCTACAATCTCAAGCGAGACGCGGCTTGCGGCGTGGATGGAATATCGTGGCGAGAGTACGAGCAAGACCTTCATGAGAAGCTGAAAGCATTGCATGACAAAGTGCACAGTGGGCGCTATCGAGCCAGACCTGTTCGGCGGGTATTTATCCCGAAGGCAGATGGTAGCGAGCGTCCGCTGGGCGTAACCGCTTTGGAAGACAAGATCGTCCAGACGGCGACCGTGCAAGTGCTCAACGCAATATACGAGCAGAACTTTCTCGGACTCTCGTATGGGTTTCGCCCTGGTCGAGGGCAACACGATGCATTGGATGCGTTATCGGTAGGTATACAAAACTCGCGCGTGCGGTGGGTACTGGACGTTGATATTCAGGCGTTCTTTGACACCATCGATCACGACTGGATGATGTGTTTCCTGCAACACCGAATCGCAGATAGGCGAATGCTAGCGCTGATCGCTCGATGGCTACGTACAGGCGTTCTCAAAAATGGAAAGCGG
Organism: Pseudomonas extremaustralis; assembly: GCF_900102035.1. Taxonomy (NCBI): domain Bacteria; kingdom Pseudomonadati; phylum Pseudomonadota; class Gammaproteobacteria; order Pseudomonadales; family Pseudomonadaceae; genus Pseudomonas; species Pseudomonas extremaustralis. Next base: position 3,827,712 of record NZ_LT629689.1, on the reverse strand, counting down.
ATTCCTGCGAAGCAGGGCACGCCGCAAGGGGCGCCCATTTCGCCGTTGCTCGCCAACATCTACCTGCACTACGTGATGGATTTGTGGATCAGGCAATGGCGCGAGCGTACTGCATGGGGTCAGATGATCGCCGTGCGATATGCAGACGACAGTGTGCTTGGGTTTGAAAAGCATGAAGAAGCATGGAGTTTTCGCCATGCATTGGAAGCCCGACTGGCTCAGTTCAACCTGAAGCTACATCCAGAGAAAACACGTCTGTTACGGTTTGGCTGGTTTGCAATCGAAGATCGCAGGAAGAATGGAGAAGGAAAACCGGAAACTTTCGACTTTCTCGGGTTCACGCATATCTGTAATCAAACCAAGAACGGTATGTTCGTGGTTGGACGCGTGACCATCGCCAAGCGTATGAGAGCGACCATCAAGGAGATACGGGCGCAGTTACATAAGCGCAGGCACGAGCCAGTTCCGGTGATTGGACATTGGTTGAGCCGGCTGTTTAAAGGTTACTGCAACTACTACCACGTACCCGGTAATACACGACGACTGGATGGCTTTCGTCGTGAAATCATCGATGCGTGGAGGCATGCCCTTAAACGGCGGAGTCAGCGACACCGCCTGAACTGGGAACGCATGACTGCCTTGGCCCGTTTGTTCATACCCTATCCACGAGAGCTACCAATGCATCCTCATCCTATAACTCGCTTCGGCGTTAAAACCCAAGGCAGGAGCCGTATGCGGTAATTCTGCACGTACGGATCTGTGCGGGGGGGGGCGGGTGACCACCATTCCTACCGCGACCAATTGACTTTATACATATCGAATTTTCACTTTGCTTGAACAAGGTACAAACTCCTGAGCTTGCCTAGGTATAGCAGGATGCTTGCCACTCTGCTCATTTGCTCACACTACATTGACATCCGATGCCAAGCTGTTGATCGCCGGCGACACCCTGTTTCGGCGCGGCGTGGGGCGTACCGATCTGTGGGGCGGGGATCAGGCGACCCTTGTGCGTTCGATCAAGCAGCGCTTGTATACCCTGGATGAGGGCGCGACGGTGGTGACCGGTCACGGGCCGGATACGCGTCTGGGGGAAGAGATGCGTGAGAACCCGTTTGTGCGGGCGTAACATGGGACGTTCTCGCGGACAATTGCTGTAGCAAGTACTCAGGTCGTGTTCAGCCTGGGTCTGCTAGGGTTTAAGGAGCGGGAATCGTGGCCAATCTTTTGTTACAGCTCAGGAGGCGGTCACGGAATTTTTACCGTTTGTCGCGTTCAAACCCCGGCACAGGTCCATTGCCAATGTCCCTCGCACCACAGAATGCAAAAGTAGGAGCTTCCTTCATGTTCACTTCGCGTCGTCTGCTTGTTGTCGCTACCGTCGTAGCCTTGTTGTCCGGCTGCGCTTCACCTAATCCTTATGACGGCAGCAGCCAGGGACAGGCGAGTAATGAATCCGGCGGTATGAGCAAAACCGCCAAGTACGGTGGCCTGGGTGCCCTGGCAGGCGCTTTGGCCGGTGCCGCCATCGACCATAACAACCGTGGCAAGGGCGCATTGATCGGTGCCGTGGTTGCGGGCGCGGGCGCAGCGGGTTACGGCTACTACGCCGACCAGCAGGAAAAGAAACTGCGCGAAAGCATGGCCAATACCGGTGTTGAAGTTCAGCGCCAGGGCGACCAGATCAAGCTGATCATGCCGGGTAACATCACCTTCGCAACCAACTCGGATGCGATCTCCAGCAGCTTCTACACGCCGCTGAACAACCTGGCCAATTCCCTCAAGCAGTTCAGCCAGAACACCATCCAGATCGTCGGCTACACCGACAGCACCGGCAGTCGCCAACTGAACATGGACCTGTCCCAGCGTCGTGCACAGAGCGTGGCCAACTACCTGACCTCCCAAGGCGTGAGCGCGGCCAACCTGAGTGCCCGTGGTGCCGGTCCGGATAATCCGATTGCCAGCAATGCTGACGTCAACGGTCGCGCCCAGAACCGTCGCGTAGAAGTGAACCTCGGCCCGATCCCAGGCCAGCAGTACGGCCAGCCGGGCGCCCAGCAACAGGCGCCACAGCAGAACAACCAGTTCCAGGGCAACCCGTACTCGCAATACCAGTAATCCACCGCCAATAAAAAGGGCGCCGTGCAATCAATGCACGGCGCCCTTTTTTGTGGCTGTTGGCTACATCAGTCGATGTACTCGAACACCTTCACGACTTTCTGTACCCCGGACACACCCTGTACCAGGTTTGCCGCACGGGTCGCTTCCGCCTGGGTGAGCAGGCCCATCAGGTAAACGATACCGTTGTCGGTGACGACTTTGATGCGCGAGCCGGGAATTGCATTATCGGTCAGCATCTGCGCCTTGATTTTGGTGGTCAGCAGGGCGTCGTTGCTGATGGCCAGCAGGGTGATCGGGTCCATCACTTGCAATTCGTTGTGGACCTTCTTGACCCGCTGCACGGTCGAGGCGGCTTGTTCTGCCTGGGCCTTGAGCTCAGGCCGTGGCGTCTGGCCGGCGAGCAGTACTACGCCATTGAAGCTGGTCACGACGATGCGCGAGGCACCATTGCCCAGGTCCGTGGCGGCCTTGGCGATGTTCACCTCGACCTTGGTTTCGATCAACGAGTCGTCAATCTTGCTACCGAAGGTGCGGGTACCCTTGTCGTCCTGGATGGGGGTGTCTCGTGTCGCGGTGATGGCCGTGCTGCAGCCGCTGATGCCAAGGCACAGCGCAATCGCCAATAGGCTGAGGCGTTTAACGATCATTCTTCACTCCCGAACAGTTGGCTGTCGATCAGATCGCACAGGCAGTGGATCGCCAGCAGGTGGACTTCCTGAATACGTGCGGTGACATTGGCCGGAACGCGAATCTCCACATCTTCTGGCAGCAGCAGCGAGGCCATGCCGCCGCCGTCGCGTCCGGTCAATGCTACGACAATCATTTCGCGATCATGTGCGGCCTGGATCGCTTGAATAATATTCGCCGAGTTGCCGCTGGTGGAGATCGCCAGCAGCACATCGCCCGGCTGGCCCAGCGCGCGGATCTGCTTGGAGAAGATTTCGTTGTAGCTGTAGTCGTTGGCGATCGAGGTGATTGTCGACGAATCGGTGGTCAGGGCGATGGCTGGCAGACTCGGGCGCTCACGTTCGAAGCGGTTGAGCAGCTCGGACGAGAAATGCTGGGCGTCGCCGGCCGAACCGCCGTTGCCACACGAAAGCATTTTGCCTTCGTTGAGCAAGGCATTGACCATGACCTGACTGGCTTGCTCGATGTGCGGTGCAAGTACGTCCATCGCCTGTTGCTTGGTGTCGATGCTGGCCTGGAAAAGCTGGCGAATTCGGGATTGCATGTCCATCTGTGTGACCTTAAGTAGCGCGGCTGTTTGGCACAGGAATGTGCAGCCCGCAAAGCAAAGAGCAAAAGTGTGTGGTGAATATGTCCGGCGAATCAGCTGTCGAAGGCATCTTTGAGCCAGTTGAGATCAACAAGGCCTGCCGGTGTGCTTTCCATGGCAACCACATCGAAACGGCAGGGGGCGTCGGCCCAGCGATGCTCTTTTTGCAGGAAAAACTGCGCGGCGAGTATCAGCTTCTGACGCTTGCGCCCGTCGATACTGGCCAGAGCGCCACCCCATTGTGCGTGTTTTCTGTAGCGGACTTCGACGAATACTACTGTATCGCCGTCAAGCATGACCAGATCAAGCTCGCCGCGCTTACACAACCAGTTCTGCGCCAGCAGGCGCAGGCCCTGTTGCTGCAAGTACTGTAAAGCGTGAAGTTCGGCATCCTTGCCGCTTTGTGCGCTAGACCGCTCTGGCATCAGCGCGGGGTGTCCGGCAGGCGCTGGATCTCGCCGCCGACGAACTTGGCCCATGGCATCTGGCGGTCAACGCGCTGGTTGGCGCTGATGCCCAGGTTGCCCGAGAGGCCGTCGACGCGGGTATCCGGCAATGCCTTGAGCTGGCCCAGGCGCGGTGCCAGGCGGTAGGCATCGACGCCCATCGCGTACAGGCGACCGAGGCTGCCATTGGCTTGCGGCCATTGCGCGGCAACCTGGTTGCGCAGCGGGTCAGTGGTGTTCAGCAGCCACGGGGTTTCGCAGAACATCACGTTGGTCATGTCCAGGTACTGGTTCTTGTCGCCGCTGGCGCTGAATACATGGGACGTTGCGTACACCGGCACATCACCGGCGTACTGGAAGTTCAGGGTCGGCTTGATCTGCTGGGCCAGTTGGGGGGTAACGGCCAGGAAGATGAACTCGATGTCCTGGCGGCGCGACGGTTGTGCCGCTACGTCAGTCCCGACAGTGTTTTGCAGGCTCTTGGCGCGACCTTCGCTTTTACGCAGTTGGAACAGGTCGGCGATTTGCTGGGCCAGGGCGACAGGCTGGTCGACGTACTCGACACCGACCATGGTGCCGCCGTGGGCTTCCCAATCCTGGCGGAACGCTTTGTACACACGCTCGCCCCATTCGCCACGCGGCACCATGGCCGCGGCGCGATGCAGGCCATCGGCGCGCGCGCGGCGCGACACTTCACGGGCTTCGTCTTCAGCGGCGAGGCCGAATTGGAACAGCTGCGGCGGGCTCTGATCTGTCTCGCTGTAGTTCAGCGCCAGGGTGGTGATCGGCAGTTGCGGGCGGGCGCTGAGCTGTTTGACCAGCGGTTTCTCCAGTGGGCCGACGACCAGTTGCACGCCGGCGGCCTTGGCCTTGGCGTAGAAATCGTCGAGGGAGGCCATGCGCGAGCTGTCATAGAACTCGATGGCCGGCGGATGCTGCCCGGCCTGTTCGGCCTGGTAGTGTGCGGCCATGAAGCCTTCGCGCAATGCTTTGCTGACCGAAGCCAGCGCGCCTTCCTGCGGGAGCAACAGGGCAATTTTGTTCAGCGGCTGGCTGGCCAGGTCTTTGAGCTTGGTCAGCGGCATTGGCAGTTGCACAGCGGCCGGATGGCCGGGATTCTGTGCGCGCCAGGTGTCGATAGCGGCTTGTTGTTGCTCAAGCGTACCGGCGCCTTTGACCGATTGGGCCAGGGTGATCCAGCCGTCAAGCACCGGGTTGCCGCTGGCTTGCAACTGCTCTGCCGGCAGGGCGGCAATCAGCGCCCAGATGGCTTCATGGTTGCTGTGGGCCGCGTCGCCACTGAGCAGAGGGGCCATGGCCACGCGTTCGCGCGCGGCGGCCATCGTCTGGCCATCGGCTTCGTAGGCGCGGGCATGCACGGTGCCAGTGCGGATCTGCTGTTCGGTCGGCAGGTCCTTGAGGCTTTGCAGGCTTGGGTGGTTCAAGGCGGTCAAGGCGGCCTTGGGCTGGTTGCGCGTCATGGCCAGTTCGGCGGCCAGCGTGCTGGCAAATACTTGCGCGGCCGGCTTGAGGGCATCCAGGGGCACTTGGGCAAGAATTTGCGACGAGCGGCCAGGGTTGTTCTGGTGGTAGGCCATGTCCGCCGCACTCAGGCGCAGCAATGCGGCCTTTTCTGGCGTCTTGGCCGTAGTGGCCTGTTCGAGCAACTGCTCGATACTGGCGTCCGGGGTTCGTGGAAGTTCGCCAAGGCTGGACGAGGGCGAGCTGGCGCAAGCGGCCAGCAAGGCAGCGAGGCAGAGGGCGGAGAGCAGCCGCAGGCAAGCGATCATGTAAGTGTTCCTGATACCGATCAAATTAGCGTGGAATTGTACCCAAGCACTGGCTCAGGCGCGATGTTACTGGCGTGAAACCGTCAATTTAGGTCGTGTAAATGTTGCTGTTTACCATGGACGGCTGAAAAGGCATCGGCCTCGATGGCATATTTTCAAGGCGCCTACGCGCTACAATGTGGCTTTTGCCAATCATCGAGGTGTGCGTTTTGACTGCTCCAGGTCCTTTGAATTCCACTGCAGGCTCGCTTTTTGTCGTGGCGACGCCCATTGGCAACCTGGACGACATCAGTGCAAGGGCGCTGAAAGTGCTGCGCGAGGTTAAATTGATCGCGGCCGAAGACACGCGGCACTCCCAGCGCTTGATGCAGCATTTCGGTATCAGCACGCCATTGGCGGCGTGCCACGAGCACAACGAGCGCGAAGAAGGCAGTCGTTTCATCGTCCGTTTGCTGGCCGGCGACGATGTGGCGCTGATCTCCGACGCGGGCACGCCGCTGATCTCCGACCCAGGCTACCATCTGGTGCGCCAGGCGCGTGCTGCGGGCATCAATGTGGTGCCGGTCCCGGGGGCATGTGCGCTGATCGCCGCCTTGTCCGCCGCTGGCCTGCCGTCAGACCGTTTCATTTTCGAAGGTTTCCTGCCTGCCAAGGCTGTGGGGCGCCGCGCGCGGCTTCAGGCACTGAAGGAAGAGCCGCGGACCCTGATCTTCTACGAAGCCCCCCACCGTATCCTTGAATGTCTGCAAGATATGGAACTGGTGTTCGGCGGCGAGCGCCTGGCGCTGCTGGCGCGGGAGATCACCAAAACCTTCGAAACCCTCAAGGGCCTGCCCTTGGAAGAGCTGCGCGCCTTTGTCGAAGGCGACAGCAATCAGCAGCGCGGCGAATGCGTGGTGCTGGTGGCGGGCTGGACCGCGCCAGAGGCCGAAGACGCGGTGGGTGCCGAAGCCATGCGCATCCTGGATCTGCTGCTCAAGGAGATGCCCCTTAAGCGCGCGGCGGCCCTGGCGGCGGAAATTACCGGTGTGCGCAAGAATGTGTTGTATCAAGTTGCGCTGGATAAACAAAAAGCTGAATAGTTCCGGGGTTAAACCGGTATTGCGTCTGAACGTGATGGCACTGTTGTTCTTTTAATACTTGTCCTAAGCCCGTCGTGCCGTTAACCTGCGCGACGGAGAGTCGATTGGACAGTCGCTGCCCTCTATGAAAATTAGGGGGGGGAGGAAAGTCCGGGCTCCATAGGGCGAAGTGCCAGGTAATGCCTGGGAGGCGTGAGCCTACGGAAAGTGCCACAGAAAATAACCGCCTAAGCACTTCGGTGCCGGTAAGGGTGAAAAGGTGCGGTAAGAGCGCACCGCACGACTGGCAACAGTTCGTGGCTAGGTAAACCCCACTTGGAGCAAGACCAAATAGGGTCCCAAGGCGTGGCCCGCGCTGGGACCGGGTAGGTTGCTAAAGATGTCCAGTGATGGCCATCGTAGACGAATGACTGTTCAAGACAGAACCCGGCTTACAGATCGACTCTCCACCTTTTTCCTTTTGTCCGAATCTCGGGCAGAAAACCGGTAATAACGCAAGAATCCCTCCCTGCCAAATCATTGGCGGATGCGTCTTCGTAATACCAAAAAAATCTTACTCTTAATAAATCACTTTAACTTTAAGCCATAGCTCTCTGAGCTATTTGTGCTTGTTGGGCCAAAAATATCGCCGAACTCGGGTTTCTCCTCCTTTTGCGCTCCTAAATCTCCGTTCTGTAAGGCTTTTCCTTGAATCCGCGCCTTGACGGTGTGGTGGGCGCATTCCTATAGTGTGCGCAAGTGGCGAAAAGTGGTGCAAAGTGGGTTTTTTGAACCTGGAACGCTAAAATTTGGAGAAACGCATCTGTGTTTCGCGGAGCTAACGCTATCAGTCTCGATGCAAAAGGCCGTCTCGCCATGCCGAGCCGGTATCGTGACGAGCTGATTTCGCGAAGTTCCGGGCAGTTAATCATCACCATCGATGCCGTTGACCCTTGTTTATGTGTTTACCCGCTCGACGAGTGGGAGTTGATCGAAACCAAGTTGCGCGCTCTGCCTTCATTGCGTGAAGAAAACCGCCGGCTGCAGCGTTTGCTGATCGGTAATGCCGTCGACCTCGAGCTCGATGGCAGTGGTCGTTTCCTGGTGCCGCCGCGTTTGCGCGAGTACGCCAAGCTGGATAAGCGCGCAATGCTGGTGGGCCAACTGAACAAGTTCCAATTGTGGGACGAAGATGCCTGGGATGCTGTTTCCGCAGCTGACCTGGCTGCTATTCAACAACCGGGCGCCATGCCTGACGAACTGCGTGATTTGATCCTGTGACTATTGATAGCGGCTTTAACCACATCACCGTACTGCTTGACGAAGCCGTTGAGGCTCTCGCCGTACGCGCGGATGGCTGCTATCTGGATGGGACGTTCGGCAGGGGCGGGCATAGTCGGTTGATACTCAGCCAGCTTGGGTCCGACGGCAGGCTCCTCGGGTTCGACAAAGACCCCCAAGCGATTGCCACCGGGCAAGCGCTAGCGGCCGAAGACGGCCGCTTTGTCGTTGTACAGCGCAGCTTTGCCGAGCTGGGTGCCGAAGTCGCCGAGCGCGGCATGGCAGGCAAGGTGGCCGGGGTTTTGCTCGACCTGGGCGTGTCTTCGCCGCAGCTTGACGACCCGGAGCGCGGCTTCAGTTTCATGAACGATGGCCCGCTCGACATGCGTATGGACCCGACCCGTGGCGTCAGTGCCGCGCAGTTCATCGCCACCGCGCCGGTGGAAGAAATCGCCCGTGTGTTCAAGGAGTACGGTGAAGAACGTTTCGCCGGACGCATGGCCCGTGCCGTGGTCGAGCGCCGTGAAATCCAGCCGTTCGAACGCACCGCCGACCTGGCCGAAGTGCTGAAAGTCGCCAACCCTGCATGGGAAAAAGGCAAAAACCCTGCCACTCGTGCGTTTCAGGGCCTGCGCATTCACGTCAATAACGAATTGGGCGACCTGGAGGCCGGTCTCGAGGCCGCTCTCGAGGCGCTGGAAGTGGGCGGTCGCCTGGTGGTGATCAGCTTCCACTCCCTGGAAGACCGTATCGTCAAATTGTTCATGCGTCGCCTGGTCAAGGGTGAGTCCGATAACCTGCCGCGTAACCTGCCGGTGCGTTTCGAAGCTTTTGTGCCGAAAATCAAAATCCATGGCAAAGCGCAGTTCGCTTCCGAAGCCGAACTCAAGGCCAACCCGCGTGCCCGCAGTGCTGTCATGCGTGTTGCGGAGAAGCTGCGGTGAGCAGGCTTTATGCCAAGCCGCTCCCGGGCGGCAGCTTCGTTATGTTGCTGCTGTTTATCGGTGTGCTGGTCTCCGCTATTGCGGTGTCTTACAGCGCCCACTACAACCGTCAACTGCTCAACACCCTGTACGGTGAGCTGAGCGTGCGCGATAAGGCGCAGGCGGAGTGGGGGCGGCTGATCCTGGAGCAGAGTACCTGGACCGCCCACAGCCGCATTGAAGTGCTGGCCACCGAACAGCTGAAGATGCATATCCCAAGCGCATCCGAAGTCCGCATGGTGGCGCCATGATGAAACTCGAGGGTGCACTCTACCCCTGGCGCTTCCGCCTGATGCTCGGCTTGCTGGCATTGATGGTGGGCGCGATCGCCTGGCGTATCATCGACCTGCAGGTGGTCGACCGCGACTTCCTGATCGGCCAGGGCGATGCCCGTAGCCTGCGTCATATTCCAATTCCCGCGCACCGCGGCCTGATTACCGACCGTAATGGCGAGCCTTTGGCCGTCAGTACCCCGGTGACGACCCTGTGGGCCAACGCCAAGGAATTGCAGGTGGCCAAGGATCGCTGGCCGTCACTCGCCGTCGCTCTGGGCCAGGACCCGAAAGCCCTGTCCGAACGCCTGGAAGCCCAGGCCAACAAAGAATTCATCTACCTGGTCCGTGGCCTCACCCCCGAGCAAGGCCAGCAGGTGCTCGATCTTAAAGTCCCCGGTGTCTACGGCATCGAGGAATTCCGTCGTTTCTACCCGGCCGGTGAAACCACCGCCCATATGGTGGGCTTTACCGACATCGACGACCACGGTCGCGAAGGCGTGGAGCTGGCCTACGATGAATGGCTGGCCGGGGTTCCAGGCAAACGACAAGTCATCAAGGATCGGCGCGGCAGGCTGATCAAGGATGTCCAAGTCACCAAGAACGCCAAGGCCGGTAAGCCCTTGGCGTTGTCGATTGACCTGCGTCTGCAGTACCTGGCCAACCGCGAGTTGCGTAACGCGATCATCGAGAACGGCGCCAAGGCCGGCAGTCTGGTGATCATGGACGTGAAGACCGGCGAGATCCTCGCCATGGTCAACCAGCCGACCTACAACCCGAACAACCGTCGCAACCTGCAACCGGCGATGATGCGCAACCGCGCCATGATCGACGTGTTCGAGCCGGGTTCGACCATGAAAGCCATCTCCATGAGCGCCGCCCTCGAAACCGGGCGCTGGAAACCTAGCGACAAGGTCGAGGTGTATCCAGGCACCTTGCAGTTGGGCAAATACACCATTCGTGACGTGTCCCGCACTGAAGGCCCGGTGCTGGATTTGACAGGTATCCTGATCAACTCCAGTAACGTGGGCATGAGCAAGGTCGCCTTCGATATCGGCGGCGAAACCATCTACCACCTGGCGCAGAAAATCGGTCTGGGCCAACCTACTGGCCTCGACTTCCCTGGCGAGCGCGTGGGCAACCTGCCGAACTACCGCGACTGGAAAAAGGCCGAGACCGCCACGCTTTCGTATGGTTATGGCCTGTCGGTCACCGCGATCCAACTGGTCCACGCGTTCTCTGTATTGGCCAATAACGGTCGCATGGTTCCTTTGAGTCTGATCCACGTCGACGAGGCGCCGAAAGCCACCCAGGTGATCCCGGAAAACGTCGCCAAGACCATGCAGGGCATGCTGCAACAAGTGATCGAAGCGCCACGGGGCGTGTTCCGTGCCCAGGTGCCGGCCTATCACGTGGCCGGCAAGTCGGGTACCGCACGTAAAACGTCGGTGGGCACCAAGGGCTACGCCGAAAACTCCTACCGTTCGCTGTTCGCCGGCTTTGGCCCGATGAGCGATCCACGCTACGCCATCGTGGTGGTGATCGATGAACCGAGCAAAGCCGGTTACTTCGGTGGCCTGGTATCGGCGCCGGTGTTCAGCAAAGTGATGTCCGGCACCCTGCGCCTGATGAACATCACGCCGGACAACCTGCCGCCGACCCAACAAGCGAACGCCGGACCACCGGCCGCAGCGGTAAAAGCCAATGGAGGGCGCGGCTGATGTCTCTTAGCCTGAACAAGATTTTTGCCCACGCCGGTCGCGATCTTCTGATTCGCGAGCTGAGCCTGGACAGCCGTAATGTGCGCGCCGGCGACCTGTTCCTCGCGGTACCTGGCGGCAAGTTCGATGGCCGTGCGCACATTGCCGATGCCTTGCAACGCGGTGCGGCGGCAGTGGCCTATGAAGTGGAAGGCGCCACCGTGCTGCCGATCACCGATGTGCCGTTGATTCCTGTCAAAGGCCTGGCCGCGCAGTTGTCGGACATCGCCGGGCGTTTCTACGGCGACCCGAGCCGCCACTTGAACCTGATTGGCGTGACCGGCACCAACGGCAAGACCAGCGTGACCCAATTGGTCGCCCAGGCCCTCGACCTGTTGGGCCAGCACTGCGGCATCGTTGGTACCCTCGGGACCGGTTTCTATGGCGCGCTGCAAAGCGGCCTGCACACCACGCCGAACCCGATCGCCGTGCAAGCGACCCTGGCCGACCTGAAAAAGGCCGGTGCCAAGGCGGTTGCCATGGAAGTGTCTTCCCACGGCCTGGACCAGGGGCGCGTCACTGCGCTGGCGTTCGATGTGGCGGTGATGACCAACCTGTCCCGCGATCACCTTGACTACCACGGCACCATGGAGGCTTACGCGGCCGCCAAGGCCAAGCTGTTTGCCTGGAACGACCTCAAGTGCCGGGTGGTGAACCTGGACGACGCCTTTGGTCGTCAATTGGCTGCCGAAGACAGCGAAGCGCGCCTGATCAGCTATAGCCTGGAAGACGCCAGCGCTTACCTGTATTGCCGCGAAGCCCAATTCAATGACGAAGGCGTGCGCGCCACACTGGTCACGCCACAGGGCGAGCACCATCTGCGCAGCACGTTGCTCGGTCGTTTCAACCTGAGCAACGTGCTCGCCGCCATCGGTGCATTGCTTGGCCTGGATTACGCCCTGGACGAAATCCTGCGTGTGCTGCCGAAGCTGGAAGGCCCGGCCGGTCGCATGCAGCGTTTGGGCGGTGGTTCGCAGCCGCTGGTGGTGGTCGATTACGCCCATACCCCCGACGCGCTGGAAAAAGTCCTCTCAGCCCTGCGCCCGCACGCCAAGGGCAAATTGCTCTGCCTGTTCGGTTGCGGCGGTGATCGCGATCGCGGCAAGCGTCCGTTGATGGCCGAGATTGTCGAGCGCCTGGCCGATGGCGTGCTCGTTACCGACGACAATCCGCGCAGCGAAGACCCGAGCCAGATTTTCGACGACATCCGTGCAGGCTTCAAAGACGTGTCCAAGGTCGCCTTCGTGGCCGGTCGCGGCGTGGCCATTGCCCAGTTGATTGCCAGCGCCCGCGCTGACGATGTGGTGGTACTGGCCGGTAAAGGCCACGAGGACTACCAGGAAATCAACGGCGAACGGCATACCTTCTCCGATCTGGTCGAGGCCGATCGCGCCTTGTCCGCCTGGGAGGTCGCCCATGCTTAAGCCCATGAAGTTCAGCGAACTGACCCAGGCCTTGTCGGCCCGCGTACTGTCGAGTGATTGCAGCTTCGACGGCGTCAGTATCGACAGTCGCAACATCAAGCCAGGGCAACTCTTTGTCGCGTTGGCCGGCCCACGTTTCGACGGCCACGACTACCTCAACGAAGTGGCCGCCAAAGGCGCCGTGGGTGCCTTGGTGCAGCGTGAAGTCGCGGACTCCACCTTGGCGCAATTGCTGGTCGCCGATACGCGCCTGGCCCTGGGGCAGTTGGGCGCGCTGAACCGTGCCGCGTTCACCAAGCCGGTTGTGGCCATTACCGGTTCCAGCGGCAAGACCACGGTCAAGGAGCTGCTCGCCGGTGTCCTGCGCACACGTGGGCCGGTGCTCGCGACCCGTGGCAACCTCAACAATGATTTCGGCGCACCGCTGACCTTGCTCGAACTGGCCCCGGAACACACGGCAGCAGTGATCGAACTGGGCGCTTCACGTATCGGCGAAATCGCCTACACCGTGGCGCTGACCAAGCCCCACGTGGCAATTATCAACAACGCCGGGACCGCCCACGTCGGTGAGTTCGGCGGCCCGGAGAAGATCGTCCAAGCCAAGGGCGAAATCCTCGAAGGCCTCGATGCCTCGGGCACTGCGGTATTGAATCTTGACGACAAGGCCTTCGAGACCTGGCGTGTACGCGCCGCCGGTCGCAAGGTGCTGACGTTTGCCGTGTCGAATGCAGCGGCGGATTTCCACGCATCCGACATCGCGGTCGATGCCCGTGGTTGCCCGTCCTTCACCTTGCACACTCCGCAAGGCAGCGAGCACGTACAGCTGAATCTGCTGGGCAACCACAACGTCGCCAATGCCCTGGCCGCCGCCGCCGCTGCTTACGCCCTGGGCGTGTCGTCGTTCGGTATCGCAACCGGGCTGGGTGCGGTGCAGCCGGTCAAGGGACGCACCGTCGCGCAACTGGCGAGCAACGGCATGCGCGTGATCGACGACACCTACAACGCCAACCCGTCCTCCATCAACGCCGCCGTTGACCTGCTCAAAGGTTTTGCCGGGCGCAAGGTGCTGGTGCTGGGGGATATCGGCGAGCTGGGCGACTGGGCCGAACAAGGTCACCGTGAAGTCGGCGCCTATGCGGCCGGCAAAGTCGATGCCCTCTACGCCGTCGGCACCAACATGGCCCATGCCGTTGACGCTTTCGGCCCCGGTGCGCGGCATTTTGCCACCCAGGCCGAGTTGATCCAGGCGCTGCGCGCGGGCGAACAAGACAAACACACAACCATTTTGATCAAGGGATCGCGCAGCGCGGTGATGGAAAACGTCGTCGTAGCCTTGTGTGGCTCAAGTACGGAGAAACATTAATGCTGCTGCTGCTGGCTGAGTATCTGCAACAGTTCCACAAAGGCTTCGCGGTCTTCCAGTACCTGACCCTGCGCGGGATTCTGGGTGTGCTGACCGCGCTGTCTCTGTCGCTGTTCCTGGGACCGTGGATGATCCGCACCCTGCAGAACCTGCAAATTGGTCAATCGGTTCGCAATGACGGCCCGCAGTCGCACCTGTCCAAATCCGGCACCCCGACCATGGGCGGCGCACTGATCCTGTCGTCCATCGGTATCAGTACCTTGCTCTGGGCCGACCTGCACAACCGCTACGTCTGGGTGGTGCTGTTGGTGACCTTGCTGTTCGGCGCCATCGGTTGGGTCGACGACTATCGCAAAGTGATCGAGAAAAACTCCAAGGGGCTGCCAAGCCGCTGGAAGTATTTCTGGCAGTCGGTATTCGGCCTGGCCGCCGCGATCTTCCTCTACACGACCGCGCCAAGCGCCGTCGAGACCACCTTGATCATCCCGATGCTCAAGGATGCGAGCATTCCCCTGGGCATCGGCTTCGTGGTTCTGACCTACTTCGTGATCGTAGGCTCCAGCAACGCGGTGAACCTGACCGACGGCCTCGACGGCCTGGCGATCATGCCGACGGTAATGGTGGGCGGTGCGCTCGGCATCTTCTGCTACCTGTCGGGTAACGTGAAATTCGCCGAATACCTGCTGATCCCTTACGTGCCGGGCGCCGGTGAGCTGATCGTGTTCTGCGGCGCGCTGATCGGTGCGGGCCTGGGCTTCCTATGGTTCAACACCTATCCCGCGCAAGTGTTCATGGGGGACGTCGGCGCGCTGGCGCTGGGCGCGGCCCTGGGCACCATCGCCGTGATCGTTCGCCAGGAAATCGTGTTGTTCATCATGGGCGGTGTGTTCGTGATGGAAACCCTGTCGGTGGTCATCCAGGTGGCCTCCTTCAAATTGACCGGGCGCCGCGTGTTCCGCATGGCACCGATCCACCACCACTTTGAACTCAAGGGCTGGCCTGAGCCGCGCGTGATCGTCCGATTCTGGATCATCACCGTGATTCTCGTACTGGTCGGCCTTGCCACCCTGAAACTGAGGTAGAAACGAGTGTCCCTGATCGCTTCAGACCACTTCCGCATCGTTGTCGGCCTCGGCAAGAGCGGCATGTCCCTGGTTCGCTTCCTGGCGAACCGGGGCACGTCGTTTGCCGTGGCCGATACGCGGGAAAATCCACCGGAGCTGGTCACGCTGCGCCGTGACTACCCGCACGTGGAAGTGCGTTGTGGCGAGTTGGATGTCGAGTTTCTGTGCCGCGCCGACGAGCTCTATGTGAGCCCCGGCCTGGCCCTGGCGACACCGGCCCTGCAAGCTGCAGCGGCGCGTGGCGTGAAGCTGTCCGGCGATATCGACCTGTTTGCCCGTAACGCAAAGGCGCCGATCGTGGCCATCAGCGGTTCCAACGCGAAAAGCACCGTGACCACCCTGGTCGGCGAGATGGCGGCTGCGGCCGGCAAGCGCGTGGCCGTGGGCGGCAATCTCGGCACGCCGGCACTGGATCTGCTCAGCGACGACGTCGAGCTGTACGTGATGGAACTGTCGAGCTTCCAGCTGGAAACCACCCACGACCTGGGCGCTGAAGTGGCCACGGTGCTCAACGTCAGCGAAGACCACATGGACCGCTACAGCGGCCTGCCGGCTTATCACCTGGCCAAGCACCGGATCTTCCGCGGCGCCAAGCAAGTGGTGGTCAACCGCCAGGACGCCCTGAGCCGTCCATTGATGGGCGAGGGCTTGCCGTGCTGGACCTTCGGCCTGGGCAAACCCGATTTCAAGGCCTTCGGTATCCGTGAAGAAAACGGCGAGAAATACCTGGCCTTTGAATTCCAGAACCTGATGCCGGTGCGCGAGCTGAAAATCCGTGGCGCCCACAACCAGTCCAACGCCTTGGCGGCACTGGCGCTGGGGCATGCCGTGGGCTTGCCGTTCGACGCCATGCTCTCGAGCCTGCGCACCTTCGGCGGCCTCGAGCATCGTTGCCAGTGGGTACGCGACCTTGATGGCGTCAGCTATTACAACGATTCCAAGGCCACCAATGTCGGTGCGGCCCTGGCCGCCATCGAGGGCCTGGGCGCCGACATCGACGGCAAGCTTCTACTGATCGCCGGTGGCGACGGCAAAGGCGCCGATTTCAAGGACCTCAAGGGGCCGGTGGCCGAGCATTGCCGCGCCGTGGTGCTGTTGGGCCGCGATGCCGACTTGATCGCCGCCGCCTTGGGCGATGCCGTGCCGCAAGTACGCGCCAGTTCCCTCGATGACGCGATTGCCCAGTGCCGG
Organism: Pseudomonas extremaustralis; assembly: GCF_900102035.1. NCBI lineage: Bacteria > Pseudomonadati > Pseudomonadota > Gammaproteobacteria > Pseudomonadales > Pseudomonadaceae > Pseudomonas > Pseudomonas extremaustralis. The sequence continues at coordinate 3,811,623 of NZ_LT629689.1, read as the reverse complement.
GCCCTGGCCCAGCCGGGTGACGCGGTGCTGCTGTCGCCGGCCTGCGCCAGTTTCGACATGTTCAAGAACTACGAAGAGCGTGGCCATCTGTTCGCCCGCGCCGTGGAGGCCTTGGCATGAGCATCAACTTCCGGAACATCATCAAGCCCTACCCATCGCCGATCATCACCGGGCGCGGTATCGATCTGGATTTCCCGATGCTCGCCGGCTGCCTGGCGCTGCTGGGCCTGGGCCTGGTGATGATCACGTCGGCGTCCTCCGAAGTGGCCGCCGTACAGTCGGGCAATACGCTGTACATGATGATCCGTCACTTGGTGTACCTGGTGCTCGGCCTCGGCGCGTGCGTCGTGACCATGATGATCCCCATCGCCACCTGGCAACGCCTGGGCTGGTTGATGCTGATCGGTGCGTTCGGCTTGCTGGTCATGGTGATCCTGCCGGGTATCGGTCGCGAGGTGAACGGTTCGATGCGCTGGATCGGCTTCGGTGCGTTCAACGTGCAGCCTTCGGAAATCGCCAAGGTGTTCGTGGTGATCTACCTCGCCGGCTACCTGGTGCGGCGTCAGAAAGAAGTGCGCGAAAGCTGGATGGGTTTTTTCAAGCCGTTCATCGTGCTGCTGCCGATGGCCGGCCTGTTGCTGATGGAACCCGACTTCGGCGCCACCGTAGTGATGATGGGTGCGGCAGCGGCGATGCTGTTCCTTGGCGGCGTGGGCCTGTTCCGCTTCACCTTGATGGTGGTGCTGGCGGTGGCTGCGGTGACGGTGCTGGTACAGGCGCAACCTTACCGGATGGCGCGTCTGATTACCTTCACCGACCCCTGGTCCGATCAGTTCGGCTCCGGCTACCAGTTGACCCAGGCGCTGATCGCCTTCGGTCGCGGCGAGTGGCTGGGCGTGGGCCTGGGCAACAGCGTACAGAAACAGTTCTACCTGCCGGAAGCGCACACCGACTTCGTGTTCTCGGTACTGGCCGAAGAGCTTGGCGTGGTCGGTTCGCTGTGCACCGTCGCGTTGTTCGTGTTCGTGTGTGTGCGCGGCATGTACATCGGCTTGTGGGCCGAGAAGGCCAAACAGTATTTCGCTGCCTATGTGGCGTATGGCTTGTCGTTCCTGTGGATCGGCCAGTTCCTGATCAATATCGGTGTGAACGTCGGCCTGCTGCCGACCAAGGGCCTGACCTTGCCGTTCCTCAGTTACGGCGGCAGTTCGTTGGTGATCTGCTGTGCGTGCCTGGGCTTGTTGCTGCGCATCGAGTGGGAGAGTCGAACCCACCTGGGCAGCGAAGAGATGGAGTTCAGCGAAAGCGACTTCGCCGAGGAGCCGACCCATGGGCGCTAACGTGCTGATCATGGCGGGCGGCACCGGGGGCCATGTGTTTCCGGCCCTGGCCTGCGCGCGGGAATTCCAGAGCCGTGGCTACAGCGTGCACTGGCTGGGAACGCCGCGCGGCATCGAAAACGAATTGGTGCCAAGCGCCGGCTTGCCGCTGCATTTGATCAACGTCGCCGGCCTGCGCGGCAAGAGCAAGTTGTCCCTGCTCAAGGCGCCGTTCGTGTTGCTCAAGGCTGTTTGGCAGGCACGCAAGGTCATACGTGAAGTGAAACCGGTGTGTGTGCTCGGCTTTGGCGGTTACGTGACCGGTCCGGGTGGCGTCGCGGCCAAGCTCGCTGGCGTGCCGGTGATCGTGCACGAGCAGAACGCCGTGGCCGGTACCGCCAATCGCCTGCTGGTGCCCCTGGCGGCGCGAGTGTGTGAAGCGTTCCCCAACACGTTCAGTGCGTCGGGCAAGCGTCGCACCACCGGCAACCCGGTGCGTACCGAGCTGTTCATGGGCATTGCCCGTGAGGCCCTGGCCGGGCGCAAGGCACATCTGCTGATCCTGGGCGGAAGCCTGGGCGCCGAGCCATTGAACAAATTGCTGCCTGAAGCGCTGGCGCAATTGCCTGTGGCGTTGCGCCCGGAGATCTTCCACCAGGCCGGCAAGAACCACGATGAAGTGACCGCCACGCGGTATCGCGAGGCCGGTGTGGAAGCCACCGTGCAGCCCTTCATCAAAGACATGGCCCATGCCTATGGCTGGGCCGACCTGGTGGTCTGTCGCGCTGGTGCGCTGACCGTCAGTGAACTGGCCGCCGCCGGTCTGCCGTCCTTGCTGGTGCCTTTGCCCCACGCAATCGACGACCACCAGACCCGCAACGCCGAATATTTGGCCGGGGAGGGCGCTGCCTTCCTGCTGCCGCAAAGAACGACTGGCGCCGCCGATTTGGCCGCACGCCTGACCGAGGTTTTGATGCAACCGGAACGACTCAACAGCATGGCGAGCACCGCAAGCCGCCTGGCCAAACCTGATGCCACCCGCACCGTGGTCGATATCTGCCTGGAGGTGGCCCATGGTTGAGAATCAGAAAGCCATGCCACAACCGGAAATGCGCCGCATCCGTCGCATCCACTTCGTCGGTATCGGCGGCGTGGGCATGTGCGGCATTGCCGAAGTGTTGCTGAACCTGGGTTACCAGGTGTCCGGCTCCGACTTGAAAGAGTCGCCGGTCACTGAGCGCCTGAAGTCGTTCGGTGCGCGAATCTTTATCGGCCACCGCGCCGAAAACGCCGCCGATTCCGATGTGCTGGTGGTATCGAGCGCCGTGAATACCTCCAACCCGGAAGTGGCCACCGCCCTCGAACGCCGCATTCCCGTGGTGCCCCGCGCCGAGATGCTGGCCGAGCTGATGCGCTATCGCCACGGCATCGCTGTCGCCGGTACTCACGGTAAGACCACCACCACCAGCCTGATCGCTTCGGTGTTCGCTGCCGGTGGCCTGGACCCGACGTTCGTGATCGGTGGCCGTCTGAATGCCGCGGGCACCAATGCCCAGCTCGGCACCAGCCGTTACCTGATCGCCGAAGCCGATGAAAGCGATGCCAGCTTCCTGCACCTGCAACCGCTGGTCGCTGTGGTCACCAACATCGATGAAGACCACATGGCGACCTACGACGGTGACTTCAATAAGTTGAAGAAAACCTTCGTCGAGTTTCTGCACAACCTGCCGTTCTACGGTTTGGCCGTGGTGTGCCTGGATGATCCGGTGGTGCGCGAAATCCTGCCGCTGGTCAAGCGTCCGACCGTGACCTACGGCTTCAGCGAAGACGCCGACGTGCGCGCGATCAATGTGCGCCAGGAAGGCATGCAAACCTTCTTCACCGTGCTGCGTCCCGACCGCGAGCCGCTGGACGTGTCGGTGAACATGCCGGGCAACCACAACGTGCTCAATTCCCTGGCGACCATCTGCATCGCTTCCGATGAGGGCGTCAGCGATGAAGCCATCGTCGAGGGCCTGTCGCGCTTTGCCGGCGTGGGCCGTCGCTTCCAGGTCTACGGCCAGTTGCCGGTGGAAGGCGGCGACGTGATGCTGGTGGACGACTACGGTCACCACCCGACCGAAGTCGCGGCCGTGATCAAGGCCGTGCGCGGTGGTTGGCCGGAGCGCCGCCTGGTGATGGTCTACCAGCCGCACCGCTACAGCCGTACCCGCGACCTGTACGACGATTTCGTCAATGTACTGGCCGATGCCAACGTATTGCTGTTGATGGAAGTCTATCCGGCCGGCGAAGAGCCAATCCCCGGTGCCGACAGTCGCAAGCTGTGCAACAGCATCCGCCAGCGTGGCCAACTGGACCCGATCTATATCGAACGTGGCGTGGACCTGGCTCCGATCGTCAAGCCGCTGCTGCGTGCCGGCGACATCCTGTTGTGCCAGGGTGCCGGTGACATCGGCGGCCTTGCTCCTAAATTGCTGGCGAGCCCCTTGTTCGTAAAAGAAGGCTTCGCCGCAGAAAAGGGGAAGTCGAAATGACCACGAACTACGGCTCCCTGTTCTCCACCGTCCCGCCTGCCGACTTCGGCCGCGTGGCCGTGCTGTTCGGCGGCAAGAGTGCCGAGCGCGAAGTGTCGCTCAAGTCCGGCAACGCCGTGCTTGAAGCCCTGCAAAGCGCTGGCGTGAACGCGTTCGGTATCGACGTGGGCGATGATTTTCTCGCCCGCTTGCAGGCCGAGAAAATCGACCGCGCCTTTATCATCCTGCACGGCCGTGGCGGTGAAGACGGCAGCATGCAAGGCTTGCTCGAGTGCGCCGGCATCCCCTACACCGGCAGCGGCATCCTCGCGTCGGCGCTGGCCATGGACAAGTTGCGCACCAAACAGGTCTGGCACAGCCTGGGTATTCCCACCCCGCGTCACAGTGTTCTGTGCAGCGAAGACGATTGTATTTCTGCAGCCAAGGAACTGGGCCTGCCTTTGATCGTCAAACCAGCCCATGAAGGCTCCAGTATCGGCATGGCCAAAGTGAACTCGGCCGCCGAATTGATCGACGCATGGAAAGCGGCCAGTACCTACGATTCGCAAGTGTTGGTGGAACAGTGGATCCAGGGTCCCGAGTACACCATCGCCACCCTGCGTGGCCAGGTATTGCCGCCCATCGCCTTGGGCACGCCCCACACTTTTTACGATTACGACGCCAAGTACCTGGCTTCCGATACCCAGTACCGGATTCCGTGCGGCCTTGACGCAACCAAAGAACAGGAATTGATGGACCTCACGGCAAAAGCCTGTGAGGCGCTGGGTATCGCCGGTTGGGCGCGGGCAGACGTGATGCAGGATGACCAAGGGAATTTCTGGTTCCTGGAAGTCAACACCGCTCCCGGGATGACCGACCACAGCCTGGTACCTATGGCCGCTCGCGCCGCCGGTCTGGATTTCCAGCAGTTGGTGCTGGCGATTCTTGCCGCCAGTATCGAGCCACGAGGCTAAGGACATGAAAGGCGCATCGCTTCGTCATCAGCCCCCCCAAGCACCCGGCCGCAAGCCGGTGCCACGGGGTGCCAGTCGGATGGTGGCTAAAGAGCCGATGTCGGCGCGCCTGCCGAAAGCCAATTTTGGTTTCCTCAAGGCGCTGTTCTGGCCGGTGCTGCTGGTGGTGTTGGGTTTTGGCACTTACGAAGGCGCCCAGCGTCTATTGCCGTATGCCGATCGCCCGATCACCAAGATCAGCGTGCAGGGTGACTTGAGCTACATCAGCCAGCAGGCGGTGCAGCAGCGTATCGGTCCGTTCCTGGCGGCGAGCTTCTTCACCATCGACCTGGCCGGCATGCGCCGGGAACTGGAACAGATGCCGTGGATCGCCCACGCGGAAGTGCGTCGTGTATGGCCGGATCAGGTGACGATCCGCCTGGAAGAGCAACTGCCCGTGGCCCGTTGGGGCGACGAAGCGCTGTTGAACAACCAGGGCCAGGCGTTCACGCCGCGTGAACTGGCCAACTACGAGCACCTGCCGCAGTTGTTCGGGCCGCAGCGGGCGCAGCAGCAAGTGATGCAGCAGTACCAGGCCTTTAGCCAGATGCTGCGGCCACTGGGCTTCTCCATTGCACGCCTGGAATTGCGTGAACGGGGCAGCTGGTTTTTGACGACCGGGGCCGGCAGTTCCGGCCCGGGCATCGAGTTGTTGCTGGGACGCGACCGCTTGGTGGAAAAGATGCGCCGTTTCATTGCCATCTATGACAAGACCTTGAAAGAACAGATTACGAACATTGCAAGCGTCGACCTGCGTTACGCCAACGGCCTTGCCGTCGGCTGGCGTGAACCGGCTGCGCCCACGGCAGTGCAACCCGCTGTCGCGAAGAATTAAGAAGAGGCAGGACCCATGGCAAACGTGCAAAGCGGCAAAATGATCGTCGGTCTCGATATCGGCACCTCCAAGGTGGTGGCGCTGGTGGGCGAGGTCGGGGAAGACGGCACGATCGAAATCGTCGGTATTGGCACGCATCCGTCCCGGGGCCTGAAGAAGGGCGTGGTGGTGAACATCGAGTCCACCGTGCAATCGATCCAGCGCGCTATCGAAGAAGCGCAGCTGATGGCCGGTTGCCGGATTCACTCGGCGTTCGTCGGCGTCGCCGGCAACCACATCCGCAGCCTGAACTCCCACGGCATCGTGGCGATCCGCGACCGTGAAGTCAGCGCGGCCGACCTCGAGCGTGTGCTCGATGCCGCCCAGGCCGTGGCGATTCCGGCGGACCAGCGCGTGCTGCACACCTTGCCGCAGGATTACGTGATCGATAACCAGGAAGGCGTTCGCGAGCCCCTGGGCATGTCGGGCGTACGTCTGGAGGCCAAGGTCCACGTGGTCACCTGCGCCGTCAATGCGGCACAGAACATTGAAAAGTGCGTGCGCCGTTGCGGCCTGGAAATCGACGACATCATTCTCGAGCAACTGGCTTCGGCCTACTCGGTACTGACCGACGATGAAAAAGAACTGGGCGTGTGCCTGGTGGACATTGGCGGTGGCACCACCGACATCGCGATCTTCACCGAGGGTGCGATCCGTCACACCGCCGTGATCCCGATCGCCGGCGACCAGGTCACCAACGACATCGCCATGGCGCTGCGTACACCGACCCAGTACGCCGAAGAAATCAAGATCCGCTACGCCTGTGCCCTGGCCAAGCTGGCCGGTGCCGGTGAAACCATCAAGGTGCCAAGCGTGGGCGATCGTCCGCCGCGCGAACTGTCGCGCCAGGCCCTGGCCGAAGTGGTCGAGCCGCGCTACGACGAACTGTTCACCCTGATCCAGGCTGAACTGCGCCGCAGCGGCTACGAAGATTTGATCCCGGCCGGCATCGTGCTGACCGGTGGCACCTCGAAGATGGAAGGCGCGGTCGAATTGGCCGAAGAGATCTTCCACATGCCCGTGCGCCTTGGTGTGCCCCATGGCGTGAAAGGCCTCGGCGACGTGGTGCGCAACCCGATTTATTCCACCGGCGTGGGCTTGCTGTTGTACGGGCTGCAGAAGCAGACCGACGGCATTTCCCTGTCGGGCCCGAGCAACCGTGACAGCTACCGCAGCGACGACGACGCCAAGGCGCCGTTGTTGGAGCGGTTGCAGGCTTGGGTGAAAGGCAATTTCTAAAGATTTATCGCAACACCGTTCCACGGCTGTAGATGTAGGCAGTAGGCGAAAAAACTAGAGAACTGAAAGGAGAGGGAACATGTTCGAACTCGTAGACAACATCCCCGCCAGCCCGGTCATTAAAGTGATCGGTGTCGGCGGTGGCGGCGGCAACGCTGTCAACCACATGGTCAAGAGCAACATTGAAGGCGTTGAATTCATCTGCGCCAACACAGATGCCCAGGCTCTGAAAAGCATCGGCGCGCGCACCATCCTGCAATTGGGCACCGCCGTGACCAAGGGCCTCGGTGCTGGTGCCAATCCGGAAGTCGGCCGTCAAGCCGCCCTGGAAGACCGCGAGCGTATTGCCGAAGTGCTGCAAGGCACCAACATGGTGTTCATCACCACTGGCATGGGCGGCGGTACCGGTACCGGTGCTGCACCGATCATCGCCGAAGTGGCCAAGGAAATGGGGATCCTGACGGTTGCCGTCGTGACCCGTCCGTTCCCGTTCGAAGGCCGCAAGCGCATGCAGATCGCCGACGAAGGCATCCGTCTGCTGTCCGAAAGCGTCGACTCGTTGATCACCATCCCCAACGAGAAGCTGCTGACCATCCTGGGCAAGGACGCGAGCCTGCTGTCCGCATTCGCCAAGGCTGACGATGTACTGGCTGGTGCCGTTCGCGGTATTTCCGACATCATCAAGCGCCCGGGCATGATCAACGTCGACTTTGCCGACGTACGTACCGTAATGAGCGAAATGGGCATGGCGATGATGGGCACTGGCTGCGCCAGCGGTCCGAACCGTGCACGCGAAGCCACCGAAGCCGCCATCCGCAACCCGTTGCTCGAAGACGTGAACCTGCAAGGCGCACGCGGCATCCTGGTGAACATCACCGCCGGTCCTGACCTGTCCCTGGGCGAGTACTCCGACGTGGGTAGCATCATCGAAGCCTTCGCTTCCGAGCACGCCATGGTCAAGGTCGGTACCGTTATCGATCCGGACATGCGCGACGAACTGCACGTGACCGTGGTTGCCACCGGCCTGGGTGCGAAGATCGAGAAGCCTGTAAAGGTCATCGACAACACCCTGCACACCGGCCAGTCCAGCCAAGCCGCCGCCGCTCCAGCGCCTGCGCGCCAGGAACTGCCGTCGGTCAACTACCGTGATCTGGACCGCCCGACCGTGATGCGCAACCAGGCTCAGGCCGGTGCTGCGGCGTCCCGTAGCCCGAATCCGCAAGATGATCTGGACTACCTGGATATCCCGGCATTCCTGCGTCGTCAGGCCGATTAATGGAATGTATCAGGGCTATGAAGGTGATTGGTGTTCAGCAAAGGTCTGGTCTGCTATCATCGCCAGCCTTTGTTGATACCAGTTCGCAATTTGCGCTGAAGCGGTCCAAGCCATGATTAAACAACGCACCCTGAAGAATATTATTCGTGCCACAGGTGTAGGTCTGCACTCCGGGGAGAAGGTATACCTGACCCTCAAGCCTGCACCTGTCGACACCGGCATCGTGTTTGTGCGTGCCGACCTGGACCCTGTGGTGCAGATTCCTGCTCGCGCGGAAAACGTTGGCGAAACCACGATGTCGACCACACTGGTCAACGGTGACGTCAAAGTGGACACGGTGGAGCACTTGCTCTCGGCCATGGCCGGCCTGGGCATCGATAACGCCTACGTCGAGCTCTCCGCGTCCGAAGTCCCGATCATGGATGGCAGCGCTGGCCCCTTCGTATTCTTGATTCAATCTGCCGGCCTGGAAGAACAGGACGCAGCCAAGAAGTTCATTCGCATTCTGCGGGAAGTGACAGTAGAAGACGGCGACAAGCGCGCCACCTTCGTCCCGTTCGAAGGCTTTAAAGTGAGCTTTGAGATCGATTTCGATCACCCGGTATTCCGTGACCGCATCCAAAGTGCAAGCGTGGATTTTTCCAGCACTTCGTTCGTAAAAGAAGTCAGCCGCGCCCGTACCTTTGGTTTCATGAGTGACATCGAGTACCTGCGCAAGCACAACCTCGCACTCGGCGGCAGCGTTGAAAACGCCATTGTGGTCGACGCGGATGGTGTACTGAACGAAGACGGCCTTCGCTACGAAGACGAATTCGTCAAGCACAAGATCCTCGATGCAATCGGTGACCTCTACCTGCTGGGCAATAGCCTGATAGGCGAGTTCAAAGGCTTCAAGTCGGGCCACGCCCTTAACAACCAGCTGCTGCGCAAGTTGATTGAGCAGACAGACGCTTGGGAAGTCGTGACCTTCGAAGATGCCAGCACCGCACCGATCTCTTACATGCGTCCCGTCGCGGCGGTGTAAGTCACAACTCTCTTTCTTTAGTTTTAGGGCTGCCTTCGGGTGGCCTTTTTTATGTGCATGCGATTCTGTAGGAACGAGCTTGCTCGCGAAAAACCCATAGGCCCCGCGGGTTGCCTGATTATGCTGCGTCATCGTTAGCGATCTTCGCGAGCAAGCTCGCTCCTACCCACAGGCACATCAGGCGGGATTTTCAGCTTCCACGATTCGATTGCGTCCGCTGTGCTTGGCCTCATACAACGCTTGGTCGGCACTGAGCAGCAAAGTTTCCAGCGACAGGCGGCTGCGTTTATCCCAGGTACACATACCGATACTGACGGTGATCGGTCGTTCGGCGCCGGCTACCTGTGGCAAGTGCTCGACGCCATTGCGGATATGTTCAGCAATCAGCCATGCGCCTCTGGAGTCGGTGGCCGGCAACACCACGGCGAATTCCTCCCCGCCATAACGTGCGGCCAGGTCGGCCGGGCGCCGGATATTGTTGCCGATCACCTGGGCAACGTTGCGCAACGCTTCATCGCCGCCGTGATGACCATGGCGGTCGTTGAAGGCCTTGAAATGGTCGACGTCGATCATCAACAGCGTCAGCGGTTCGGCGGACCGCTGGGCGCGGTCCCATTCCAGGCGCAGGCGTTGGTCCAGCATGCGGCGGTTGGCCAGGCCGGTGAGTGCGTCGGTGGCTGCCAGTTCTGACAGCACCTTCTCCGCGCGATAACGGCGTCGCAGTTCCCGGCGTAACATCCAGGTCAGCCATAACAGGCCAATACACAGGATGCCGGTGGCGCCGCCGGTCAGCATCGCTGCGCGGTTCCAGGGGGCGAACACATCCTCGCTGGACAGCACCACCACCACAATCAGAGGCAGCTCGCCGACGTTGCTGAAGGTGTACAAGCGCTCCTTGCCGGTGATGCCTGAGACGGCGCGAAAGCTGCCGCTTCCATCGCGCACTATGCGTTTGAAGTTGGGAAAGTCGCTCAGGTCCTTGTTGATCATGTCGCGCTCCAGCAGCGGTTGCTGGGCCAGGAGGATGCCGTGGTCGTTCAGCAGGTTGACCGAGCTGCTATTGCCGATGGTCAGGCTGTTGAACAACTGATCGAAGTACGCCAGGCGCATGGTGGCCACCGCGACTCCGGCGAATTCACCGTCGGCGCCGATGACGCGGCGGCTGAATGCAATGCGCCAGACCTGCTCGCAATTGCACTGGATCTTGAACGGACGGCTGATGAACAGGCCAGCCTGGGTGGCATTTTTGTGCGCGAGGAAGAAGTCGCGATCGGCGAAGCTACGTGGGGTCGGCTTGAGCGTCGAGGAGTCAGCGACGACGCTGCCATTGGCGTCCAGCAACAGCACTTCGCCTTTGAACGGCGCGGCCGCCGACCGTTCAAACTGCACCAGGTGTCGGATGTCTGCCGATACCTTGGACAAATCCGTGCGCTGCGTGGCCGCGATCAGCCCTTGCAGTGCGAGGTCATAGAGCTCGACGTTACGCAGCACATCCGCATTGATCAGTTGGGCAATGTTAGTGGTTGAGCGTTTGGCTGCCTGTAGGGCGCTGGTGTGCTCGCGGATCAACAACGCCGAGACCATGATCACGATCAACGCAACGGCGAGGCCACTGCCCAGCATCAGCAACAGCTCTGGGCGTTCAGGCGGGGTACGAGCAGGGTGTTGACTCATCGGACAGACTTTAGTGGTGAAGATGCTGGCAGTTTAGTTGTACCCGATGAAAATTGATTGTTTGGTTGAAAAGAAAGCGCAGCGCCTTACAACACATTGATCGGATAGACGACACGATCACCCGGTATTCACTCCCAATCCACCGCCGAGTAGCCATTACCACTGCTGTACGTAAGGCCAAGGTCGCGGCGGAAGGTGGCCTTTTTGACAAAAAAAAGCCGCTGGGACTCAGCGGCTTTAAAGACAGATTCCCAGTGTAGAGCCCTGGAAATAAGTCGAGGGAAATTTGGGTAAGCGGGTCAGGTGTGTTTGCCGTCGCGCTCATCGATGCGTCAAATTAACGCAGGTGAACGGTGTGATACAGAGTGTAACAAGATAATGACTGTTACCTAAATCGCAAGGGTAGGGGCCGGCCCCTGCCGGGCTCAGACGGGCAGGGTGATGCCAAAGGTGTTGCCGCCGCGCTCGCTGCGCACGAACACATCGCCGCCATGCATCAACGCAATGGCCTTGACGATTGCCAGGCCCAACCCGTGATTCGCCCCGCTGTTACTGCGCGAAGCATCCACCCGATAAAACCGTTCGAACAGCCGGGGCAGGTGCTCGCTGGCAATGGTGTCGCCAGGGTTGGTCACGCCGATCGCCACTTGGTGCGCCTGTACGTCGATGTTCACCTCGATCACCTGTCCCGGCGCGGTGTGTTGCACCGCGTTGCTCAACAGGTTGATCAGGGCGCGACGCAGGTGGGCTTTTTCGATCTGCACCACGGCGTCACCGTGTACGCGCACTTGGACTTGGGCGTCTTCGAGGATGAAATCCAGGTAGTCGAGGGTGGTCGCTACTTCGTCGGCCAGGGAGCTTTCGATCAGTTTGGTGGCCTTGCTGCCCTGGTCGGCACTGGCCAGGAACAGCATGTCGTTGATGATCGAGCGCAGGCGCTCCAGTTCTTCCAGGTTCGATTGCAGGACCTCGAAGTAATGCTCGGCCGAACGCCCGCGCGTCAACGCCACCTGGGTCTGGCCGATCAGGTTGGTCAGCGGCGAGCGCAGTTCGTGGGCCACGTCGGCGTTGAACGACTCCAGGCGTGAATAGGCTTGCTCGACGCGATCCAGGGTGGCGTTGAACGAGCTGACGAACTGGCGCAGTTCCGGCGGCAATGGCGACAGTTGCAGGCGCCCCGAGAGCTTGGGCGGTGCGAGTTTTTGTGCTTCGTCCGAGAGTCTGCCCAAGGGTTTGAGGCCGATGCGCGAGACCCAGAACCCCAGCAGCGCGGCCAGGACCACGCCGACAAACGCCAGGCTGATCAGCGCCACCAGTAAATGGTGTTGGGTGGCGCGGAAGTTTTCGGTGTCGATGGCGATCATGAAGCGCAACGGCGGGCGCTGCTCCTGGGCGGGGAACTGGCTCACCAGCACTTTGAACGGGTCGTCATGGCCGGCCAGGCGCAAGTCGCGCTTGCCGGTCGGGCCGGCGGCGAAGGCGCGGATCTGTGCATCGGGGTTGCCATACTCGTAGTTCGGATCGCTGCTCACCACCCAGAAACGGATGCGCTTGTCTTCCTCCGCCAGCAACTTGAGCTTGGCTTTGATCTTGACCCAATGTTCCGGCGTGCCGAAACGCGTCACCGATGACTCCAGCACGCTGTAGCGCGCATCCAGTTCGGCCTCCGGCAGCAGGCCCAGGCCACGGTCCACCTGCTGATAGAGCGCGCCGCCGATCAACAGGAAGATCAGCAGCGCCACCAGGGTGAACATGCCGCTCAGGCGCAGGGCGATGGAATTAGTCGACACTGCGGCTCTCCAGCACATAGCCCATGCCACGGATGGTGTGCAGCAGCTTGGTGTCGAACGGCCCATCGAGCTTGGCGCGCAGGCGCTTGATCGCCACTTCCACCACGTTGGCGTCGCTGTCGAAATTGATGTCCCAGACCATTTCCGCTATTGCCGTCTTGGACAGGATTTCCCCCTGGCGCCGCGCCAATACGCTGAGCAGCGAGAACTCCTTGGCGGTCAGGTCCAGGCGCATGCCGTTGCGGCTGGCCTTGCGGCTGATCAGGTCGATCCACAGGTCGGCCACCGTCACTTGCACCGGTTCGTGGCCACCGCTGCGGCGGGTCAGGGCTTGCAGGCGCGCCACCAGTTCAAGGAAGGAAAACGGCTTGCCCAGGTAATCGTCGGCGCCTTCGCGCAGGCCACGAATGCGGTCTTCCACGCGCTCGCGGGCGGTGAGCATGATCACCGGCGTCTGCTTGCGCGCGCGCAGGGCGCGCAGCACACCAAAGCCGTCGAGGCCGGGCAGCATCACGTCGAGCACGATCACCGCGTAATCGTTCTCCAGCGCCAGGTGCAAACCCTCCACGCCTTCGCGCGCCACATCGACGGTGTAGCCTTGTTCCGTCAGGCCGCGATGCAGGTAGTCCGCGGTTTTTTCTTCATCTTCAACGATCAGGACGCGCATGACCCCGCCTTAATGTGTGGTCGCCAACGCAGGCGTTGGTGTGGGCCTGTGGAAAAACTTCTCGAGGTACAAGTATATGACCGGCGTGGTGAACAAGGTCAGCGCCTGACTCACCAGCAAACCGCCGACCACCGCGATGCCCAGGGGCTGGCGCAGTTCGGCGCCGGGGCCGGCGCCGAGCATCAGCGGCACGGCGCCGAGCAGGGCGGCGAGGGTGGTCATGATGATCGGCCGGAACCGCGTGACGCAGGCTTCGTAGATCGCTTCCTGCGGCGGCAGGCCTCTGACCCTTTGAGCTTCCAGGGCGAAGTCGATCATCAGGATGCCGTTCTTCTTGACGATGCCGATTAGCAGCACCAGGCCGATCAAGGCCATGATCGAAAAGTCCTGGCCCAGCAGCCACAACATGATCAACGCGCCCAGCCCCGCCGACGGCAAGGTGGAAATGATCGTCAGCGGGTGGACGAAACTTTCGTACAGCACGCCGAGGATGATGTACACCGCCACCAGCGCCGCCAGGATCAGCCACGGCTGACTGGCCAGGGAACTCTGGAACGCCTGGGCCGCGCCCTGGAAGTTGCCGATGATGGTGGTCGGCATGCCGATTGCGTTCTTGGCCTGGTCGAGCATGATCACCGCATCGCCCAACGCCACCCCCGGTGCCAGGTTGAACGACAGGTTGGCGGCGGGGAACATGCCGTCATGGCTGATGGACAAGGGGCCGATGGTCGGCGGATCGACCTTGGCCAGCGCCGACAGCGGCACCATTTCATTGGTCAGCGGCGAGCGCAGGTAGAAGTAATTCAGGCTTTCCACCTTGCCGCGTTGCTGGGTGTCCAGTTCCAGCACCACCTGGTACTGGTTGATCTCGGTCTGGAACTCATTGATCTGGCGCTGGCCGAAGGCGTCGTACAGCGCCTGGTCGACATCGGTGGCGGTCAGGCCGAAGCGCGCGGCGGCCTGACGGTCGATGCTGATGTGGGTGATGCTGCCGCCCAGTTGCAGGTCGTTGGACAGGTCGCGAAACGCCGGGTTGGCACGCAGTTTTTCGGTGAGGCGCTGGGTCCAGGTGTTCAGCGTCGGGCCGTCGTTGCTCTTGAGCACATATTGATACTGGGCGCGGCTGGGGCCGGAGCTGAGGTTGATGTCCTGGCCGGCGCGCAGGTACAGGACGATGCCCGGTACTTTCGCCAGTTTCGGGCGGATGCGGTCGATGAATTGGCTGGCGGATACATCGCGATCGCCCCGGTCTTTCAACGCGATCCAGAAGCGGCCATTGGCGATGGTCTGGTTGCTGCCGGTGACCCCCACCGAATGGGAAAACGCCTGCACCGCCGGGTCGTCCTTGACGATCTCGGCCAGGGCCTTGTGCTTGGCGACCATGTCCGGGTACGACACATCGGCCGCCGCTTCGCTGGTGCCAAGCACGAAACCGGTGTCCTGTACCGGAAAGAACCCCTTGGGGATAAACACATAGCCGACCACCGCCAGCGCCAGCGTCACCATGAAGATCGCCAGCATGCTGCGTTGATGGGCCAGGGCGCGGCGCAGGTTGCGCGCATAACCGGCCAGCAGGCGTTCGCTGAAACTGGGTTTGTCGTGGGCCGGATGGGTCGGGGCGCGCATGAACAGCGCGGCCAGGGTCGGCGCCAGCGTCAGCGAGACCACCACCGAAATCAGGATGGTCGAGGTCGCCGTCAGCGCGAATTCCTTGAACAAACGCCCGACCACGCCGCCCATGAACAGCAGCGGAATGAACGCCGCCACCAGCGAGAAGCTGATGGACACCACGGTGAAGCCAATCTCGCCGGCGCCCTTGATCGCCGCTTCGCGCTGGCCGAGTCCGGCCTCGAGGTGGCGGTGAATGTTTTCCACCACCACGATTGCATCGTCCACCACAAAGCCCACGGCGATGACGATCGCCACCAGGGTCAGGTTGTTCAGGCTGAAGCCCATCACGTACATCAAGGCGAAACTGGCGATCAGCGACACCCCGAGCACGCTGGACACAATCAAGGTCGCCGACAGCTGGCGCAGGAACAACGCCATCACCGCCACCACCAGCAACACTGCGATCAGCAGGGTCACTTCTACTTCGTGCAGGGACGCGCGGATGGTCTTGGTGCGGTCGCTCAACACACTGACCTGCACCGAGGCCGGCAGCATGGCCTGCAGGCGCGGCAGTTCCGCTTGAATGCGGTCGACGGTCTCGACGATGTTCGCGCCGGGTTGGCGCGAGATCACCAGGTTGACCCCCGGTGTGTCGCCGGACCAGGCCTGGACGTAGGCGTTTTCCGAACCGTCGACGACTTTGGCGATGTCGCGCAGTTGAACCGGCGCGCCATTCTTGTAGGACACGATCAATTGGGCATAGTCGTCCGCCTGAAACAGCTGGTCGTTGCTCGACAGGGTCGACACGCTGTTTTCCCCATAGATCGCGCCTTTGGCCAGGTTCAGGCTCGACTGTTGGATCGCCAAGCGGATGTCGGCCAGGGTCAGGCCGATGGCCGCGAGTTTATCGGGCGATGCCTGCACACGAATCGCCGGGCGTTGCTGGCCGGTGATGTTGATCTGGCCGACGCCATCGATCTGGCTGATCTGCCGCGCCAGCAGGGTTTCCACGTAGTCGCTCAGTTCGGTGCTGGGCATGCTGTCGGAACTGACGCTGAGGATCAGCACCGGGCTGTCCGCCGGGTTGACCTTTTTCCAGGTCGGCAGGCTGGGCATATCACTGGGCAGTTTGCCGGAGGCGGTGTTGATCGCCGCCTGGACTTCCTGGGCCGCAGTGTCGATGCTTTTGTTCAGGGTGAATTGCAGGGTCAAGAGGCTGGAGCCCAAGGCACTGCTGGAGGTCATCTGGGTCATGCCGGGGATGGCGCTGAATTGCACTTCCAGGGGCGTGGCCACCGACGAGGCCATGGTGTCCGGGCTGGCGCCGGGCAATTGCGCTGTGACTTGGATCGTCGGAAATTCCGCTTCCGGCAGTGGGGCGACAGCCAGTTGCGGGAAGGCAATCAGCCCGAGCAACACCAGGGCGAACGTCAGCAGCAGGGTGGCGACCGGGTGGTCGACGCACCAGGCCGACGGTGAACGGCTGCCGCTCATGGTTGCACCTTGGCGTCGACGGTCTGGATCACTTGCGGCGGCTCCTTGAGCACCTCCACCCGAGCGCCCGCCTTGAGCCGCGACTGGCCATCACTGACCAGCACATCGCCGGCCTGCACGCCCTTGATGATGTTCACGTCGCTGTTCTGGTAAGTCACCTGCACTGGCACCACTTCCACCTTGTCACCGTTGACCCGGTATACGAAGTGCGAGTCCAGGCCGCGTTGCACCACGGTCGGCGGCACCACCAGGGCGTTCTTGTCGAGGGCGGTCTGGATCTTGATCGTCACCAGTTGCCCCGGCCACAGGCGTTGCGAGGCGTTTTTGAACTCGGCTTTGGCGCGTAGGGTGCCGGTGGTGGAGCTGATCTGGTTGTCGATCAGGCTCAAGTGGCCTTCACCGAGCAAGTCGCCGGTCTGGCCGTCGGTGTCGGCGCCCAGGTAGGCGTCGACGCTGGCAGGGGTGGGCGCGGCGATCAGGCCTTGCAGGGTCGGCAGCATCTGTTGCGGCAGGGAGAACTCGACGGTGATCGGGTCAATCTGCGTCACGGAGAACAGGCCCTGGGTATCGCTGGTGCGCAGGAAGTTGCCTTCATCAACGGTGCGAATACCCACACGGCCCGTCACCGGTGAGCGAATTTGTGTGTAGGAAAGCTGCACCTTGGCCGAGTCGATGGCCGCCTGGTTGCCTTGGGCGGTGGCTTTGAGTTGGTTGACCAGCGCCTGCTGCTGGTCGTAGGTCTGCTTGGATACGCCGTCGTCGATGCTCAGTTCCTTGTAGCGCTTGAGGTTGACCAGGGCCACTTGCAACTGTGCCTGGCTTTCCCCCAGTTGTGCCGTGGCCTGGTCGAGGCTGGCGCGGATCGAGCGATCATCGAGGGTCGCCAGCAGGTCGCCGGTCTTGACCCATTGGCCTTCCTTGACCAGCAATCGGGTGAGAATGCCGTCGACCTGGGGACGAATCACCACACTGTGCATCGACAACACCGAACCGATCCCGCTGACATAACGCGCAATATCCTGCTGCGCCACGCTGACCACCCGCACCGGGATCGCCGTGGGCGCCGCCAGCCTGGACTTGGTCGGGCGGGTCAAGGCCCAGGCGACAATAGCCAGCACGACGAGGACACCCACGATCAGGGCGGTTTTTCGTTGTATTTGCATGGAGTGAGGCGCCGGGGCAAAGGGTTGGAAGAATGTAGGGTCTTTATAGCCCGTCAACCCGGTCAGCAAGGTGACGGCTAACTGACAGCGCTGTCAGTAAAGGCCGACCATTCGTACAGGCAGTGGTTAAAGATCCGAGGGGCGCAGGTATACTGCGCGCCAGTGTGGCCCGCAAGCTGGGCCCGCATCATTTTTTGCACGCTCCGGAGCTTCCATGACTTCCCCGACACAACCCCCTGTTGAAACGGCCGACCTCGTCGATCCGGCCAGCGCTGAAAGCGTGGAAAAGGCCGAGATCCCGGCGTTCAAGTTTCCGTTCAAGCCGGGTGAACTGGCCGGGGCCAAGCATGCCGCCCAGCCGTGGTACAAGAATGGCGCCAAAAATGGCCACACCAAGTCGCCGGGCATGGCGCCGCCGGGTACTCGTCGCTCGATGGGTAAACGCTGAGATTAATCAGCCGAAAACTGTGCCGGACATTGCCTACGGCTCGCGCTGATATTTCTGCTTGTATGCCCACGCCCGTTTCTTGAAAGCTTGCACAGCCTCCGCTCCCGCCCCGATTGTTCTTGCCGGGGAGGGGGATGGTGAGGCTGGTCTTTCCGGAAAAGGACGTTCCCCGTGGCCCTGATACATATCGGTGTAGCGCTTGCCCTGTCGCTCTCGGTCAATACCGTTGCGGCGTTCGATTCACCGCGGCGCGAAATCCGTTTCGCCGTTGCCGCGCAATTTCCCCCCTTCCAGAGCCGCAACCCGCAAGGGCAGTTGGTCGGCCTGAATATCGAGTTGGGCAATGCCCTGTGCCAGCAGTTGAATGTGCGCTGCACCTGGGTCGACCAGGTGGTCGTCGAAAACTTCCCGGCCCTCGATGCCCGCCAATTCGACGCGATCATGGGCATGGCCCCCACCTCCGAACGGCGGCGCTGGGCCAATTTCACCGATAACCTCTACCCGTTCACCACCCGTCTGGTCGCTCGCCGAGACTCGGGCCTGACACCCAGCGTCAGTTCGCTCAAGGGCAAGCGAGTGGGCGTATTGCTGGGTAGCAACCGCGAGGCCTTCGCGCACTCCAAATGGGCGCCCGGCGGGGTGATCGTCAAGAGTTTCTGGCTCAATGACGAACTGGTCCGCAGCCTGGTGGCCGGCGACATCGACGCGACCCTGCAAGGCACCGTGGAGATTCGGCAAGCCCTGCTCGACACCGCCGCCGGCCAGGATTTCGCCTTTCTGGGGCCCGCCGTTTCGGCCGAACTGTTGGGCAACGGCGTGGCGATCGCGGTGCGCAAGCCCGACACGGCGCTGCGCCATGAGCTCAACCGTGCCCTGGAGGAGCTGATGCAAAACGGCGAATACCAGCGAATCCTTGCATCCTATCCTCTGGACGCCTCGTGAGTTCCGCTCAGGCCGCCTTCAACGGGATAAACGCATAATTGGCCGGCACTTCGGTGGCAATCTGCGCCCCTGCGTCGAGCAACTGTTCGGCGATGTCTATCCCCGACACGTGAAACACCCACCCATTGGCGACGTGTGGCTGATCCGCCGCCAACGCGATCGCCTGGGCAAACGCGCCCATGTCCGGCAGGTAGGCGGTAAACCCATCGCCCTTGAGTGCAGTGGTGCGAATACCGAGCAAGGCGCACACCGCCTCCTTGGTCTGCACATCATCGCGGTCGGCCTGGCGTGAGCGCTGGATCAACTGCGCCAGTTCCAGGTCCACCAACTCGCTGCCGACGATCAGCGCCGGTCCCTGCTCCCAGGCGTGCGGCGGGCATTCCTTGGCAGCCGGGTTCAGCGGGATATGCGGGTTGATCTCCATCGGATAGATACGGCACACCAGCGGGCGACGTTCATAGATGCGGCAGAGGTTGTCTTCGTCAAGATTCCGGCAGCGACCGGGGTTGTAGGCAGCGAAGGTGATGGCCACAAACGCTTTGGTGCTGCCGCTTGGGACTGCCACCGAACGTCGCTCGGCATGTTCGCGCTGCGCCGGCGGCAAGCCCAGGCCATCGGCCAGGAAACCTTCCACCAGAACGATGACGCTCCCGCCGTCGCGGGCCCACATACGGGCCTCGTCGAGGGTCAGGGGGACATGATGGTCGGTGCAGCATTTACCGCAACCGACGCAGGAAAAATGAGTGTTCATGGCGGATCTGTCACCAGGCTAGGTCAGAGGGCACGCAGGAGCGGTGACGGGTTTTGACGTCTTTGCACCGTTTCTGAAGGCTGGAAGCAAGTTATGCGCCAGTGACGGTCAATCGTCGCTGACCCTGTCGCGCAGCACGAACACCATTCCAGCGCTTTCATATAGCTGTCGCGCGCGCAGGTTGCTCTCCAGCACCTTGAGGTCCACGTAGGGTTCGCCGCGTTGCTTGAACACCTGGAAGCTGTGCAGCAGCAACGCGCGGCCCAGCCCCTGGCCCTGGTTGCAAGGGTGTACGGCGAGGTGCTTGATAAACGCGCTGGTCCAGCACTGGGCCACGCCGAGTATGCCTTGGTCGTTGCTGACCACCAGGCACAGCGTGGGGTCGAACTCGGCATCGCTGACGAATTGGTGTTGCCAGGTGTCCAGGTCGGGAACCCGACCGCCGCCCTGGTCCTGGGTCATGCGCAATACGGCATGAATCGACGGGGCCAGTGCTTCGCGGTAGTGATCCAGTTGCGTATGCGCCGGCCACTGCGGGGCGGGCAGGCTGCCCCTCAGGTCGCGGCGCAGCAGTTGGTAATACCCGCTCACCGGCTACAGGCCTTTTTGCGCCACGGTCTGGGCGGCCACCACCAGGCATTTGGTCAGTTCGGGCGACGAGAATTTGGTCAGTACCGCGTCGGCACCCGCCAGGCGCGCCTTCTCGCTGTTCATCGCGCTGTCCAGGGAGGTGTGCAACAGCACGTAAAGGTCCTTGAAATCCGGGGTTTCGCGCAGGGTGCGGGTCAGGGCATAGCCGTCCATTTCCGACATTTCGATGTCGGACACCACCACATTGATCTGCTCAGCCGTGCCTTGCAGTTCCAGCAGCACGTCGATGGCCTCCTTGGCACTGCGCGCGGTGTGGCAGTGCAGGCCAAGGTTGCGCAGGGTATGCACCGACTGCTGCAGGGCCACCTGGCTGTCGTCGACCACCAGGATACGGGCGTTGCCCAGTACCTCGGCCTCTTCCATGGTCAAGTCGGTGGGCGCCACTTCAATTGGTGCCGGTGCGATGGCATGGATGACTTTTTCGATGTCCAGCACTTGCACCAAGACGCCTTCCACCTGGGTGACGCCGGTGATGAACGCGCGGTTACCGCCGGAGCCATAGGGCGGCGGGCGAATGTCAGTGGTCAGGCAGTGCACGATCTTGCTCACCGCCTGCACATGCAGGCCCTGCTTGGAGCGGCTCACGTCGGTGACGATCAGGCAGCCGCCATCCGGGTCTTCCAGGGGCATTTCCCCCAGGGCGCGGCTCAGGTCGATCACCGCCAGTGAGTTACCGCGCAAGGTGGCGATGCCTTTGACGTGGGGGTGCGACTCCGGCAGCTTGGTCAACGGTGGGCAAGGGATGATTTCGCTGACTTTCAGCAGGTTGATGGCCATCAGCTTGCCGCTACGCAAGGTAAAGAGCAGAAGCGAGAGTGAGTCTGCGCGGGCTTTAGTGGTGGACATAAGAACCTTCTGTGAATCAGGGATGACGATCTTCTATGGCAGGTTATCGACTTGGGAGGGCCGGGCTTTAACCGGATTTTGTCTCCGGTCGCGCCCGTGCGGGGGGCGGTTGGCCCCCACACGGGTTATCGATCAGCCCTTCCACACCTGCGGGTTCACCAAGTCCTGCGGGCGCTGGCCGAGCAGGGCGCTGCGCAGGTTGTCCAGCGCGCGGTTGGCCATGGCTTCACGGGTTTCGGTGGTGGCCGAGCCGATGTGCGGCAAGGTCACCGCATTGCTCAGTTGGAACAGCGGCGACTCAGACAGCGGCTCCCGCTCATACACATCCAGGCCTGCGCCGCGGATGCGCTGGGTTTGCAGCGCTTGGATCAACGCCGGTTCGTCCACCACCGGGCCACGGGAAATATTGATCAGGATCGCGCTGGACTTCATCAGGCCCAGTTCTCGGGTGCTGATCAGGTGACGGGTCTTGTCGCTCAACGGCACCACCAGACAGACGAAATCCGCCTCGGCCAGCAACTGGTCCAGGCTGCGGAACTGCGCGCCCAGCTCCTGTTCGAGCGCCGGCTTGCGGCTGTTGCCGCTATAGAGGATCGGCATATTGAAACCCAGGCGCCCACGCCGGGCCACGGCCGCGCCGATATTGCCCATGCCGACGATGCCCAAGGTCTTGCCGTGCACGTCGCAACCGAACAACGGCGCGCCGATGCTGGCTTTCCATTGGCCGGCCTTGGTCCATGCGTCCAGCTCGGCCACGCGGCGCGCGCTGCTCATCAGCAGGGCGAACGCCAGGTCGGCGGTGCTTTCGGTCAGCACATCGGGGGTGTTGGTGAGCATGATCCCGCGCTCGTTGAAGTACGGCACGTCATAGTTGTCGTAGCCCACCGACACACTCGACACCACCTCCAGCTGGCTCGCGCCTTGCAACTGCTCGCGGCCCAGCTTGCGGCCCACGCCGATCAGGCCATGGGCGTGGGGCAGGGCTTCATTGAATTGCGCGTTGATATCGCCCAGCTTCGGGTTCGGCACGATCACCTCGAACTCCTGTTGCAGGCGTTCGATCATCGGCGGGGTGATACGGCTGAAGGCGAGGACAGTCTTTCTCATGGCTGGCGGGCTCATCGACTACGGAAGAATGCCAAGCACGCTAACATTCCTGCCGGCAATTGTCAGGACACCGCAGATCCAAAGCGGTCAGGGGCTAAATGTGGGAGGGAGCAAGCCCCGTCCCACATTTGCGGCGGTTGTCTGAAATAAATCAGTTCGCCAGGCGTACACCGCCCAGGCTGCCGCTCAACTCATACGCCGCCAGTTCCGCCTGATGCGCCGCGAGAATCTCCGGCAACGAACCGCGCAGGTATTCCACCCAGGTCTTGATCTTCGCGTCCAGGTACTGGCGCGATGGGTAGATGGCGTACAGGTTCAGCTCCTGGGAGCGGTAGTTGGGCATGACCCGCACCAGGGTGCCGTTGCGCAGGCCTTCGATGGCCGCGTACACCGGCAATAGGCCTACGCCCATGCCGCTGGTGATCGCGGTTTTCATCGCGTCGGCCGAGTTCACCAGGAACGGCGAGGTATTGATCGCGACGCTTTCCTGCCCTTCGGGACCGTTGAAGGTCCACTTGTCCAGCAGGACCACCGGGCTGACCAGGCGCAGGCACGAATGGTTGAGCAAGTCATGGGGGCGTTGGGCGCAGCCCTTGGCCTTGACGTAGTCCGGCGATGCGCAGGCGATGCTGTAGGTAATGCCCAGGCGCTGGGACACGAAGCCCGAATCCGGCAGTTCGCTGGCCAGTACGATGGACACGTCGTAGCCCTCGTCGAGCAGGTCCGGCACGCGGTTGGCCAGGGTCAGGTCGAAGGTCACGTCTGGATGGGTACGACGGTAGCGGGCAATCGCGTCGATGACGAAATGCTGGCCGATGCCGGTCATGGTGTGCACTTTCAGTTGTCCGGCCGGACGCGCATGGGCATCGCTGGCCTCTGCTTCGGCTTCTTCGACATACGCGAGGATCTGTTCACAGCGCAACAAGTAGCGTTTACCCGCCTCTGTGAGCGCAATGCGACGGGTTGTGCGGTTGAGCAAGCGTGTTTGCAGATGGGCCTCAAGGTTGGATACCGCGCGCGAGACGTTGGCGGTGGTGGTATCCAGTTGCACGGCGGCGGCAGTGAAGCTGCCGGCTTCTGCCACACAACTGAAGGCGCGCATGCTTTGCAGAGTGTCCATGGAGTGTTCTCAGGGGAGATGCCAAATTGTGACAGAAAGTTACGTCGTACAGTGATACCTACCAACGGATTATCGCGTGAACGGTAACAAAGATTCACAGGAATACCAGCTTATCGTCCTCCATCCCGCGCCCTAGAATTACGCCACTCTCCCCGCAACACCACCTCAGGAATTCGCAGCAGTGCCGCGTCGCATCAGCAGAGAGCTGAAGACTCTCAGTGTTTGGGCCTTATCGTTAGCAATCAGCGGCTGCATCGGAACCGGAGGGATTGCCCCCCAAGACCAGGCCCTCAATGCCAATACCCTGGCCACCGACGAGGCGATTCAGAGCGCCGCGAGGGATGCCCATTGGCCCACCGCACAGTGGTGGCAAGCCTATGGCGACCCGCAGCTCAACCGCTGGGTCGAACTCGCCACCCGCGATAGCCCGAGCATGGCCATGGCCGCCGCACGGGTGCGTGATGCGCGGGCCATGGCCGGGATTGTCGAATCGGCCGAGTCGCTGCATATCAACAGCGACACCACCCTCAAACGCCACAACTGGCCGAACGACCAGTTCTACGGCCCGGGTGCGTTGAGCGGTGCCAACACTTGGGACAACAACACCTCCCTGGGCTTCAGCTACGCCCTCGACCTGTGGGGCCGCGAAAGCAACGCCACCGAGCGTGCCGTCGACCTGGCGCACATGAGCGCCGCCGAAGCACGCCAGGCCCAGCTGGAACTGCAGAACAACGTGGTGCGCACCTATATTCAGCTGTCGTTGCACTACGCCAGCCGCGATATCGTCGCCGCGACCCTGGCCCAGCAACAGCAGATCCTCGACCTGGCCAACAAACGCCTGAACGCCGGGATCGGCACCCACTTCGACGTGAGCCAGGCCGAAACCCCGTTGCCGGAAACCCATCGTCAATTGGACGCGCTGGACGAAGAAATCGCCCTGACTCGCAACCAACTGGCGGCATTGGCCGGCAAGGGACCGGGGGAGGGCGCGCAATTGCAACGTCCTAGCCTGTCCCTCGCCGCGCCGTTGAAGCTGCCGTCGAGCTTGCCCGCGCAACTGCTCGGCCAGCGCCCCGACGTGGTCGCCAGCCGCTGGCAAGTGGCGGCCCAGGCCCGTGGCATCGATGTCGCCCACGCCGGTTTCTACCCTAACGTCGACCTGGTCGGCAGCCTCGGCTACATGGCCACCGGCGGCGGCATGCTGGAGTTCCTGGCGGGCAAGAAATTCAACTACAGCGTCGGCCCGGCCATTACCTTGCCGATCTTCGACGGCGGTCGCCTGCGTTCGGAGTTGGGCGAAGCCAGCGCCGGCTATGACATCGCCGTGGCGCACTACAACCAGACGCTGGTCAATGCACTCAAGGGCATCAGCGACCAGTTGATCCGCCGCGAGTCCATGGACAAGCAGGCGTTATTCGCCGCGCAATCGGTGGCTTCTGCGCAAAAAACCTACGACATCGCTATGATCGCCTACCAGCGCGGTCTGACCGATTACCTCAATGTGCTGAATGCCCAGACCCTGCTGTTCCGCCAGCAGCAAATCGAGCAACAGGTGCAGGCCGCGCGGCTGAGTGCCCATGCCGAACTGGTGACCGCCCTGGGTGGCGGCCTGGGGGCCGGCAACGATGTGCCCAAAGACGCCAAGACCGTCCCGAGCAAGACCCCGGCAGCGCTTGCCGTGTTTGATCACTGAGTAGGACTGAATGACTCCCTTGCCCGCACCGTTGCGCTGGTTGCACTCCCTTGAATGGCGCCGTGGTTTTTTCGACTGGGCACGCAGCGATGGCGTGACCTGGGTGTACATCTTCAAGGTGCTGATCGCCGCGTTTGCCACGCTGTGGCTGGCCATGCGCCTGGAACTGCCGCAACCGCGCACGGCGATGATCACCGTGTTTATCGTGATGCAACCCCAGAGCGGCCAGGTGTTCGCCAAGAGTTTCTATCGTTTCCTCGGCACCCTGACGGGGTCGGCGGTGATGGTGCTGTTGATCGCCTTGTTTGCGCAGAACACCGAGTTGTTCCTTGGTTCGCTGGCGATCTGGGTGGGTATCTGTACCGCCGGCGCCACGCGCAACCGTAACTTTCGTGCCTATGGGTTTGTGTTGGCCGGTTACACGGCGGCGATGGTTGGCCTGCCGGCGCTGGCCCATCCCGACGGCGCGTTTATGGCGGCCGTGTGGCGGGTGCTGGAAATTTCCCTGGGGATTCTCGTCTCCACGCTGGTCAGCGCCGCGATCCTGCCGCAAACCTCCAGCGCCGCCATGCGCAACGCGCTGTACCAGCGCTTTGGTGTGTTCGCGCTGTTCGTCACCGATGGCCTGCGTGGGCGCAGCAAGCGCGAAGCCTTTGAAAGCACCAACGTGCGTTTTATCGCCGAAGCCGTGGGCCTGGAAGGGTTGCGCAGCCTCACCGTGTTCGAAGACCCACACATGCGTCGACGCAACGGCCGGCTCAGTCGCCTCAACAGCGAATTCATGAGCATCACCACGCGCTTCAACGCCTTGCACCAATTGCTCGAACGCCTGCGTGCCGATGCGGCGGACCACGTGGTCGCCGAAATCAAACCTGGCCTGCAGGACTTGGCCGAGGTGCTCGACGGATTCTCCGGTCGCGCCCTCACCAGCCCCGATGCGGTGCGGTTGGTCAACCAGCTCAGCGTCTACAAGGACGGCTTGCCCGCCAAGGTCCGCAGCCTGCGAGCGATCTTCCAGCAAGGCAACCCGAGCGAAGACGAACAGCTGGACTTTCATACCGCCTACGAGCTGCTCTACCGTTTTGTCGACGACCTGCACAACTACGCGCAGACCCACGCTTCCCTGGCCGATCACACCCATGCGCGGGAACAGTGGGACGAAACCTTCATCCCGAAAACCAACTGGCTGGCTTGCCTGGCCTCGGGCTTGCGGGCGTCGTTCATCCTGATCGTGCTCGGCAGTTACTGGGTGGCGACCGCCTGGCCCAGCGGCGCCACCATGACCCTGATCGCGGCGGCCACCGTCGGCCTGTCCGCCGCCACGCCCAACCCCAAACGCATGGCGTTCCAGATGGCCTGCGGTACGTTTATCGGGGCACTGGTGGGCTTTGTCGAAATGTTCTTCGTGTTCCCCTGGATCGACGGCTTCCCGCTGCTGTGCGTGATGCTCGCCCCGGTGATCATTTTCGGTGCCTTCCTCAACTCACGCCCGCAATACGCCGGTGTCGGCGTGGGCCTGCTGATCTTTTTCAGTACCGGTTCGGTGCCGGACAACCTGACGGTGTATAACCCCTACGCTTTTATCAACGATTACATCGCCATGGTTATCGGCATGCTGGTGTGCGCGGCGGCGGGGGCTATCATCCTGCCGCCCAACAGTCGCTGGTTGTGGCGCCGCCTGGAGCAGGACCTGCGCGAGCAAGTGGTGTATGCGATCAGCGGCAAGCTCAAGGGCCTGGCATCGAGTTTCGAAAGCCGCACCCGCGACCTGCTGCACCAGGCTTATGGTCTGGCGGTCGGCCAGCCGCAGGTGCAACGCGACCTGCTGCGCTGGATGTTCGTGGTGCTGGAAGTCGGCCACGCGATCATCGAGTTGCGCAAGGAACAGGCGATCCTGCCAGTGCACCCGGCGTATGCCGAATCCCAGCCCTGGCGCCAGGCGATCCGGGTGATGGGGCGCTCGCTGGTGCGGCTGTTCCTGCAACCCAGCGCGAGCAACCTGGAGCGTGGGTTGATCGCCGTCGACCATGCAATCAGCCGCGTGCAGGCCACCGACGAACCTTTCGCCCCGCACTTCGACACCTCGGCCCTGCGCCGGGTCAAAAGCTACCTGCACTTTATCCGCACCTCGCTGCTGGACCCGCAATCGCCACTCGCGGCCCTCAAAGGAGCCCCGCATGCCTCGTGAAATCGCCTTTCATGGCGTCTACATGCCGACCATGACCCTGATGTTCCTGATCGCGGCGGGACTCGCCTGGGCGCTGGACCGCTTCCTGGCCGGGTTCGACCTGTACCGTTTTTTCTGGCACCCGGCGTTGCTGCGCCTGAGCCTGTTCGTTTGCCTGTTCGGCGCCCTGGCGCTGACCGTCTACCGTTGAGAATGCCCCGATGAAAAAGTTTTTCAGCCTGCTCGCCACCCTGCTGGTACTGGCTTTGGCAATCTGGATTGGCCGCACGTTGTGGGTGCACTACATGGAAACGCCCTGGACCCGCGACGGTCGTGTGCGGGCTGACATCATCAACGTCGCCGCCGACGTCACCGGCGAAGTGGTCGACGTGCCGGTGCGTGACAACCAATTGGTGAAAAAGGGCGACCTGCTGATGCAGATCGACCCCGAACACTACCGTCTCGCCGTCAAACAGGCCCAAGCCCTGGTTGCCTCGCGCAAAGCCACTTGGGAAATGCGCAAGGACAACGCCCACCGCCGTGCCGACCTCGACGCCCTGGTGATCTCCAAGGAAAACCGCGACGACGCCGGCAACATCGCCGACTCGGCCCTGGCCGACTACCAGCACGCCCAGGCGCAATTGGAAGCGGCGGAACTCAACCTCAAGCGCACCCAGGTCTTGGCTGCGGTGGACGGCTACGTCACCAACCTCAACGTGCACCGTGGCGACTACGCGCGCATCGGCGAAGCCAAGATGGCCGTGGTGGATATGAACTCGTTCTGGGTCTATGGCTTCTTCGAAGAAACCAAACTGCCCCATGTGAAAGTCGGCGACAAAGCCGATATGCAATTGATGAGCGGCGAGACCCTAAAAGGCCACGTGGAAAGCATCTCCCGCGGCATCTACGACCGCGACAACCCGGAGAGCCGCGAGCTGGTCGCCGACGTGAACCCGACCTTCAACTGGGTGCGCCTGGCCCAGCGCGTGCCGGTGCGGATTCATATCGATGAAGTGCCCGAAGGCGTGTTACTGGCGGCGGGTATCACCTGCACCGTGATCGTCAACCAAACGCCGGAGTGACTGGTGGGAGGGAGCAAGCCCCCTCCCACAGTTGACTGAGTCAGCTATAGATTGCCCTTCAAACCAAAGCGTTTCTTCAACACGGTTTCCAACAATCCCTTGGGCAACAACGCCGCCATCCACGGCAATGCCCGGCTGCCGTTGCCCGAGCGCAGCAGGCGCGGTGGCTGTTGCTGTTGCACGGCTTTAAGCACATCGGCCGCAAATACGTTGGCGGGTGTTGGTTTGTCCTGGGAGGCCTGGCTGCGTGCGCGAATGCCTTCGCGCAACGGCCACCACGGCGATTTTTCGTTGATCAACAGCTCGGCCTGGGCGCCGGCGTTTTTTGCAAAGTGTGTGTCGATGGCGCCGGGTTGCACTTCCATCACCCGCACGCCAAACGGCGCCAGCTCCATGCGCAATGCATCACTCAACGCATGTACTGCCGCCTTGGAGGCGCAGTAGGCGCCGGCAAACGGCGTGACCAGCACCCCAGAAACGCTGCCGATATTCACCACCAGGCCTTTGCTGCGACGCAGTGCGGGGAAGAACGCCTGGGTCACGCCGACGATGGAAAACACATTGGTCTCGAACTGGCGCTGCATCGCTGCGGTGCCGCCGTCGAGCAGCGGGCCCATGGCGCCGTAGCCGGCGTTGTTGATCAGCACGTCCAGTTCACCCCATTGCTCGGCCAGGCGTTGCAGGGCGGCGCTGTCGTTGACGTCCAGTTGCACGGCGTTGAAGCCGGCGGCGCCAAGGGCGGCGACGTCGTCCGGGCGGCGGGCGCTGGCCCATACGTCGAAGCCCGCAGCTTTGAATGCGTCAGCCAGAGCGCGGCCTATACCGCTGGAGCAACCGGTGATGAGTACGTTGGGCATGGATCAGTCCTTTGTCAGTCCGAGAAACTGCCTTGCAAATGCTCGGCGCGAAATTCCAGGGTTTGCGGGCGATAGCCGGGGCGCAACGGTGGGGTGGGCAGGCAATCTTCCCAAGTGGCACCGGCTTGCAGTTCGCCGGGGCCGCGATAGCGGGGGGCCGCATAGACGTTGTCGGCCAGGTTGACCGTATCGCCCGGTGCATAGGCGGCGACGCGCCAGCGCAGTTCGGTCAGCGGTACGTTGTTGCCGTTGTTCAGGGTCAGTTTCAGTGGGCGGTCGGCGGGGCAGTCCTGGGGGGCGTAGGTGATGCGCAGCTCCAGGCGCGCCAGTTGCGAGGCTTCGCGATTGTCCAGCCAAACCACCCATACCGCGACCAGCCCCAGGCCGGCAGCGGCGGCGAGTGAAACCGGCAAGGCTTTGGCCGGGTAGCGTAACAGCAGGATCAGCCAGGTGATGATCAGGAGAACGCCGAAGAACATGGAGACCACCTCGAATAGGGAGCGAGCATCCTAACTTAAGCGTAGGTGGGATTGGCTACCTTGAGTGCTGCGGTGGCCGGGCGGGCCTCATCGGGGGCAAGCCCCCTCCCACCTCTGATCTGTGAATACATTCAAATGTGGGAGGGGGCTTGCCCCCGATGAGGCCCTCACAGCCAGCGCAAATCCCAAACAAAAAAGCCCCCGCCCCACCCACTGCGGATGGGGACGCAGTGAGCAGGGCGAGGGCTTCTTGTACGACTGTTTTATTGCGCGATAGTTTTCACCGACACGCCGCGTTCGACCGGCGTGGAGCGACCGTAGATATCTTCGAAGCGCTCGATATCGTCTTCGCCCAAATAGCTGCCCGATTGCACTTCAATGATCTCCAACGGGATCTTGCCCGGGTTGCGCAGGCGGTGCACCGAGGCGATCGGGATGTAGGTGGACTGGTTCTCGCAGAGCAGGAACACGTTGTCGTCACAGGTGACTTCGGCGGTGCCGCTGACCACGATCCAGTGTTCGGCGCGGTGGTGGTGCATTTGCAGCGACAGGCACGCGCCCGGCTTGACCGAGATGTGCTTGACCTGGAAGCGCCCGCCCATGTCCACCGAGTCGTAGGAACCCCACGGACGGTAGACCTCGCAGTGGTTCTGGGTTTCGCTGCGCCCCTGTTCGTTGAGGGTCGCGACCATCTGCTTGACGCCCTGGACCTTGTCCTTGTGGGCAATCATCATCGCGTCCTTGGTTTCCACCACCACGATGTTTTCCAGGCCGATCACCGACACCAGCTTGCCGTTGCCGTGGATCATGCAGTTCTTGCTGTCCTGGATCACCACGTCGCCTTTGGTGACGTTGCCGTTGATGTCCTTATCGTTGACCGCCCACAGCGACGCCCAGCAACCCACGTCGCTCCAGCCCGCGCTGAGCGGCACCACGCAGGCGCGCTGGGTTTTTTCCATCACGGCGTAGTCGATGGAATTGTCCGGGCAGCAGGCGAAGGTGGCTTCGTCGAAGGTCACTGTGTCGGCGTCCTGCGCGCTGCGTTCCAGGGTCAGTACGCAGGTGTCGTAGATGTCCGGGTCGTGCTTTTTCAGCTCTTCGAGGAAGCGGCTGGCGCGGAACAGGAACATGCCGCTGTTCCAGAAATAACCGCCGCTTTTGACAAACTCGACGGCGCGTTTTTCATCGGGTTTTTCCACGAACTGTTGCACGCGGCTCACGCCTTCGGGCAGCAGCGAGTCGTTGGTGGACTTGATGTAGCCGTAACCGGTTTCCGGACGGGTCGCCGGCACGCCGAACAGCACCATCTCGCCACGCTCGGCGGCCACGGTGGCCAGGGCCAGGGCGCGTTGCAGGGCTTTCTGGTCGTCGATCACATGGTCGGCGGGCAGCACCAGCATCAGCTCGTCGCGGCCTTCGTTGACCAGCATCATCGCGGTCAGCGCCACGGCCGGCGCGGTGTTGCGGCCGAAGGGCTCCATCAGGATGCGCTGGCATTCGAGCTTACGGGTGCTCAGTTGCTCGTTGACGATGAAACGGTGGTCCTTGTTGCAGACCACGATCGGCGTGTCCATGCCGTCGAACACCAGGCGTTCCAGGGTCTGCTGGAACAGCGTGTGCTCGCCGGTCAGGGCCAGGAATTGTTTGGGGAACTGTTTGCGGGAAAGCGGCCAAAGACGTGAGCCGCTACCACCGGAAAGGATTACTGGGATCATGTGTTTCTCCTTGAATCGATTTGGGTCAGAGCTACGAAGGTTTGTCGTTTCACTCTTGTTTTTGTCTCGCTCCGAACTGACACCTCGTTCCCTCTGTAGGAGCGAGCTTGCTCGCGAAGAACTCCCAGACACCGCGTACATCCAGAATGCCCGCGTCGTCATTGGCGATTTTCGCGAGCAAGCTCGCTCCTACAGGGATAGGGTCAATCCGGAAAATTAATCAGCGGGTCGACACGGGGCGCTTGACCCACACTGGCGACAGGCTGCTACCGGAACCGGTGACGTACAGCACCGCTGCCTCACCGCGTTCCAGGGCGACGGGCTTCACATCGCCGACTTTCTTGTCGCCGTCATACAGCGCCAGGCTGACTTTCACCGGGTTGATCTCACGCTCGCCACGGCCTTTGGCGGCCACGGACTTGACCACGTCGGTCTTGCCGTCGGCGGTTTTCAGGGTCAGGGCCTTGTCGCTGAGGTTCTGCACGCGCACCAGGGATTTCTGCTTGTTCTTGAACGGCGGTTCTTCGATCAACTGCGGCTGGCCACTGCTGCTATTGACCAGGGTGTAGTAGTGGTCCGGCGCGAGTTTGACCGACACGGTCTGGCTGCCGACCTTGGCGCTGTAGTCGCCGCCCGGCATGAAGCTGAAGTCGCTGCTGGCCAGTGGGGCCACGTCGCTGAGGTGGGTGGCGCCGACGGTGGCGCTGACTTCCTGGTTGCTGGCGTTGTACACCCGCACGAAGCTCGAGCCTTTCGGGGCGGTCGGGCCGTACAGGGCGGCGTCGCCCCCGGCGAAGGCGGACATCGATACAACGCTCATGCCGGCCACCAGGGCCAGGGTCTTGGCGAGACGACGCGGAGTAGTAGTGAAAGTCATGTGAGTTACCTCTCTTTCAGTTGTGCGCCCGGTCGGGCGTCTCGGATTTTTCAAGGGTGTTGAGTGCCATGTTCTGTTGGCGCGAACCGGCTTGTTTAAGTTGCGCAACCCACTGCGGGTCGGCATCACCGATTTCGTTGTTGACGGGCAGATAGCGTTCAGGGAATTCCCAGATCAGCACCTGGGGCGGGCGGTTCTTGAAGTCGTCGCTCTTGAGGTAGCTGAGCATCGGCAGGATCGGGCCGTGGCCGTCTTCGGCGTAGCTGACCACGTCGCTGCCCAGGGCTTGCTTGAGCGCGCCGACGAAGTTCCAGTTGGGGTTGGCGCTGTAGCTGGTGCCCACCAGGGCCACTGGGGTTTCGCTGTCGCTGAACAGCGCGTCGTCGCCTTGGGTTTGCGCCAAGTGCGTGACGCGTTTTTCCAACGGTTCCTTGGGCGGCATCAGGTTTTCGAACAATGGGTCCAGGGGCAGGAACAGACGCAGGTCGCCGTTGTGCGGTTCGGTCTTTTCCGCCTCGGTGACAAAGCGCTGCGGTTCGCCGTGCAGGGGCGTCTTGTCGGCAATCGTCTTGGCCAGTTGCTTGGCGGCGATTTCGGCACCGTCCGGGGTCCAGTGGGTGTCGGTGCGCAGGAACACTTGCTTGCCGGCGAGCTTGGCCTGTTGCAGCGGGCCCAGCAGGTCGGGGGCGATGATCCTGTCGGCGGCGACACGGGCGTGGAAGTCCTGGTAGAGGTTGGCGTGGATGCTCGCCGGTTTCTCTTCACTCAGGTGTTCCGGGTACAGGCGCACCTTGGCCGGCACGATGGCCAGCACCAGTTGAATGCCCTGGGCCTTGAGCTGCTGGCGCACGCCTGCGACCAGGGCGTAGTTGCCTTGCAGGTTCTGGTCTTCGTTGACGGCGGGGTTGAACTCCTCGTCGCTGTACAGCCAGTGATCGCTGCCCAGCACCACGCCGGGGCGGCCTTCGTTGAACAGCTTGTAATCCAGCGCGGCCCAGAGATTGGTGCCCAGGCGCTTGATCGGGAACGCTTCGTCGTAGTGGGTCTCGATGGCCTTGGTCCAGCGGCCGTTGAGCACGGTGGCGTCGGCGTTGGTGCTGAAGCCCAGGAAACTGCGCAGCGACCAGGCGCCCAGGGCGAGCAGCAGCACCAGGAACAGGCTGATATAGAGGACGCGTAATGATCGGGTCATGGTCGGCTCCCTCAGAATTGGAAGTAAAGGAACGGCGAGAAACTCTGCGCCGACAGTTTCAGAATCGACGCCACGAACAGCAGCAGCACCGCCGCGCGCATGGCGTAGCGGGGCCAGTCGGCAGTCCAGTAGGCCGGTTGCACGGCGGCGTCACGGCCCACGGTGAAGCCGGGTTCGTGGATGCTGCCGGGGTTGTCGCCCGGTACGGCCTTGATCAGGCTCGGGTCGGCCGCCTGGGTTTTCTCGGCAGGGCGGTTGCTGTAGAAGTCGCGCAGGCCGAAGAACGCCAGGGTTGCGTAGGCCACCACCAGGGTCGCCACTTGCAGGCCGGTGAGGTTGGCGCGGTTGAGTTCCGACAGCGACCACTCGCCAAAGCTGAACATCGCACCGTACATACGGCCGGCGACGTGCAGGTTCTCGGCGCGGAAGATCACCCAGCCCATCACCACCAACAGGAAGGTCAGCGCCCAGCGGATCGGGTTGAAGCTGCGCGGCGAGGTGTTGAGGCCGATGGCTTTCTCGATCGCCAGCCACATGCCGTGCCAGGCGCCCCACACGATGTAGGTGATGTTCGCACCGTGCCACAGGCCACCGAGCAGCATGGTCAGGAACAGGTTGCGGTAGGTGATCAGCGTGCCTTTGCGGTTGCCGCCCAACGTGATGTAGAGGTAGTCGCGCAGCCAGGTGGACAGGCTGATGTGCCAGCGCCGCCAGAACTCGGTGATCGACTGGCTGATATACGGCTGCTTGAAGTTTTCCATGAAGCGGAAACCCATCATCAAGCCCAGGCCGATGGCCATGTCGCTGTAGCCGGAAAAATCAAAGTACAGCTGCGCGGTGTAGGCCAGCGCGCCAAGCCAGGCATCGCCAGTGGTCGGGTTTTGCAGGGCGAAGCAGTGGTCGGCCACCACCGCCAGGGTGTCGGCGATGAAGACCTTCTTGATGAAGCCCTGCATGAACCGCGTACAGCCCTCGGAGAACTTGTCGAGGGTGTGGGTGCGGTTGTTGAACTGGTCGGCCAGGTCGCGAAAGCGCAGGACGGGGCCGGCGATCAGGTGCGGGAAGATTGCCACGAACGCGGCGAAGTCGATGAGGTTGCGCGTGGCTGGGGTGTCGCCGCGATACACGTCGATGATGTAGCTGATGGACTCGAAGATGTAGAACGAGATCCCGATCGGCAACAGCACGTGGGTGAGGATGAACGGCTCCAGGCCCGCCGACTTCATCATCACGTTGATGCTGTCGACACCGAAGTTGGCGTACTTGAAGTAGCCGAGGATGCACAGGTCGAGCGCCACGCCGAGCAGCAGCCAGCGTTGGGCCGGCTTGGTGCGCACGCCGGCGGCACCGACCTTGAGGCCGATCCAGTAGTTCCACAGCGTGACCGCCGCGAACAGGGCCAGGAAGTCCACTCGCCACCAGGCGTAGAACACGTAGCTGGCAATCAGCAGCAGCAGATTGCGATAGCGTTGCCCGCTCAGGTAGTACAAGCCGAGAAAGATCGGCAAGAACAGAAACAGGAACACATTGGACGAGAAAACCATCCCGATCTCTCCATGTTTAAACCAACAGTCAAGGGCCGCAGCCCCCCCAAACCCCCCCACGAATTCGGGGGAGGTTGTATTGCTCAAATGTGGGAGGGGGCTTGCTCCCGATTGCGGTGAATCAGTCACTGGATGCATCAACTGACACACCGCTATCGGGAGCAAGCCCCCTCCCACATTTCTAACCGCGTTTCGTCAGCTGCCTTTGTTGCCTTTTTCGTGCGTCGGGTCGTAGACCTTGGTCAGGTCGCCGCCGAGGCGGAAGGTCTTGAACGGCTGCATCCCATGCTTGCGCTCGAGCACATCCGGCGCGCAGGTGTAGAGGGTGCAGAACGGTTCGAGCCAGGCGAATTTCATGTCCTCTTTGAGGTCCTTCATGTCCTGCTCTTTGCCGTTTTTCTGCTCGAAGATCTGCGGGTCCTTGACCCCGGCCAGTACCTTGTCGCCCAGGCGCTTGAGGGCACCGTTGTTTTCCTGGCGCAGATCCACCCCATTGACCAGGGCAAAACTGGCGATCATCGACAGCGGCGGCAGGGCGTAGTTGTGGTACGACAGCGCGCGTTGCTGGCGCTTCAATTCGTTGGGCAGGAAGCCTTGGTCATCGACCTGGTTGGCGCCGACTTTGTATTCCTTCACCGCCCAGTCGAACAGGTCGCGACGGTTGGTGGCGATGGACGTCGCCATCACCGACCAGGCGGCCCAGTAGGAGTGGTTGTTGGTTTTTTCCAGGGGCAGGTTGTCCCAGT
The DNA here is from genome assembly GCF_900102035.1 of Pseudomonas extremaustralis. Taxonomy (NCBI): domain Bacteria; kingdom Pseudomonadati; phylum Pseudomonadota; class Gammaproteobacteria; order Pseudomonadales; family Pseudomonadaceae; genus Pseudomonas; species Pseudomonas extremaustralis. The sequence continues at coordinate 3,775,749 of NZ_LT629689.1, read as the reverse complement.
CGCTCACCACTTGATCGGCCAGCCGGTTGAACCACGCCTCGATCAATTGCGATTCCTGCTGATGGTTGGCCAGCGGGTGCGAGTCGGAGAACTTCAAGCGCACATAGGCCGACGCCATGCTGCCCAGCGCCCATTTGCGCATGGACTTGCCGGTGTGGTTGAAGTCCTTGGACATCAACGCATCGGCCTTGGCCCACGACACCAGCCAGTTCAGCGTGCATTCGAGCTGCTCGGGGCGGCCGTCGCGCATGAATTGCATCACGCGCTTGCTGGTGTCTTTTTCCAGCTTGGTGATGTCGGCGGTGCTGTCGCGGAAGGCTTTCTCCGACTGCACGTTCAGCGTGGAGCGGGCCTTGTCCGAACCTTCGTACTTGCTGCGAAATTGCAGCGCGCCGGTATAGGGCGTCGGCATGGTGTCGCAGTCATTCTTGAAGTCACCGGTCTTGAACGCCTCGATCGGGGCGAAATAACCCTGGGGCGGACGCAATGGTGCGGCGGCATTCACGGAACCGGCGAAGATCGCCAGGCCCAGCAACGATGGAATCCATAACTTCTGCATAAGTAACCTCATTGCCCAGTCGAAGCGGTCTGTTGACCACCGGCCGGGAACACGTTGCGTGTGCAAATTTTCGCTTCGACTTTCTGCGCGGCAGCACCCGCTTCGGGGCCCTGTACTTCCACGGCCAGCAGGTTCTGCGAGGCCCAGTCTTCGTCGGTGCGCAGTTCAAAGGCGAAACGCCCGTCTGTATCGGATGTCTCGGGTTTATCGATCTTGAGGTCCTCGTGGCGCCCGTTCATGTACCAGAGGGTGGCTTGCAAGGTTTTCACCGACGGGTCGGCGAAGCGGATATCGACTTGATGGTTGGCGTTGCGCAGGTCTTTGTTCGAACTGTTGACCAGCAATTCGTTCTTGCCGGGTTTCAGGGTAGCGCTGGCGCTCATCTGCGCGGGCTTGCCTTCGCAGCCGTTGTCCAGCAGCGCCATCATCTGGCGGTAGATGGTTTCCTGGTCGAGACGGTACAGCGGCGAGAATTCCCAGATGAGGATCTTCGGCGGCGTCTTCTGGAATTCTTCGCTGCCCAGGTACTGGATCATCGAACCTTCCAGGCCGCCGCCGGGGAAGGCGACGTTGAGGATGTCGGCGCCGATTTCCTCTTCGAGGAAGCCAGCGAAGTTGTAGTTCTTGCCGCTGTGGCTGGTGCCGACCAGGGTGATCTGCGGGTTGCCCGAATCGCTGAACAGGTCGCCGTCACCGGCTTCGCCCTTGGGCTCGGTGGTGAACTGGTCCATGTACTGGATCGCATAGCTGGTGCCGCACAATTGCCCGGCCATGTTGTGCAGGGTGCCGGTCTTGCCCATGCGCCCGGAGCGCTTGGTTTCGAATTCACGCTTGGGAATATCGGCGAACTCAGGCATCGCGCGCACTTTGGCGCCGACGATTTTGGCGGTGCGCTGGGCGCCGTAAGGGGTCCAGTGCTGGTCGCCGCGGAAGTAGAAATCGTGGGCCGGCAACTCGTCCGGCAACTGCTCGTTGGTCAATGGCGACAGGTCCGGCACCACGTAGCCCATCTTGGCGAAACGGCCGAGCATGGCTTTGTAGTTGCCCAGGGCCTTGTCGAAATCGAACTTGGCTTTCTCTTCGGGGTTGAGCTTGTTGCGGTTCACCAGGCCACGGGTCGGCTGGTAGACCACCACCAGTTCCACGCCCTTGGCCTTGAACGCATCGTGCAGCTGTTGCATGCGTTTGTAGCCGGCGGGGCTGGTGTCGAATTCGGTGCGCAGGTCTTCCTGGGTACGGAACAGCCAGTCGCCCTGGGCTTGCACCAGGGTGGTGAAGTTCTGTTGGTAGCGCGTGGTGTAGTTCTTCGCGTCGTGGGCGGCCGGGCACAGGCTGCAGCACGGTTCGGCGGTGAAGGTCGGCGCTTTGACGGCGTCGGCGCGCACGCCCTGGCTGGCCGCGAGCAGGCCGAGGGTCAGACCCGAGAGGCTCAGCAGTTTGATCATGTGTGGGTGCATAAGGGTCATCCTCAGTCCTGCATTTCGGTCTGGCGTTCGACAGGGTCGATCAGCACGGCTTTGCGCTGGCGCACCAGCAGGTCGAGAATTTCTTCCTGACGATCGCCCAGTACGCCGGAGAAGCTGATGCCGCTGGATTTGGTCGGCGCCAGCATCGACACGCGGTACAGCTCGACGCTCAACGGCGAGTCGATGGACAGCGGCCCGCTGCCGTTGCCCGCCAGTTCACCGCCGACCACGATCAGCGAGACCTTGGTGTCGAACGGGTCGAGGGCGATGTCGCGGTCGGTGTCGGTCAAGTCCTTGATGTGGCCGTAGAGGCCGGTCAGGCCGTTGGCCATCGAGGTGTTTTCGTACAGCTTGATGTTCACGCTGTTGCGCACCCGGATGCCGTGACGACGGTTGGCAATCACCTTGTTGCCCCACAGCAGGTTGTCGCCGCTCTCATAGAGGGTGATGCCGTCGGTGTGGTTGCGGTAGAACTCGTTGTCGGCCACGAAGTTGTTGACGCTGTTACGGTCGAGTACCAGGCCCGAGAGTTTGTTGTCGTAGCTGCGGTTGTTGAAGATAAAGCTGTCGTTCACTTCCCGGGAAATGATGATGCCGTGCTTCTTCTTGGTGCCATGGACGGTGTTGTCCGCGATGATCAGGCCGTGGGAACGGTCGTGGGGGTCAATGCCGTAGACGATGTTGTCTTTGTAGGTGTTGCCCTTGATTACGAAGCTTGTGGTCTCGTAGCAGTAGAAGCCGTACCACATGTCCGAGAACTCGGAGTCGATGATCCAGCCGGTCGGCTCAGGACGTTTGAGCACCTTGGCCATGTTCGGCGTGTACTGGGAAATACTCACCCCATACGACTTGCTGTTGGCGTAGCCGAAACTGGCCATCTTGGTGTTGGAGATGTAGGTCTCGGTGCCGCCCCAGGCCAGCAGGAACGGGCGGAACTCCTTGGGCGACTTGAACAGCGCCGGGCCATTGGCCTTCTCGTTCCAGCCGGTGACTTTGGTATCGCGTACAAACAACTGGCCGTCGTTGATCAGGAACGCCCCGGCTTCCTGGGACAGCCGCAGTTCCTGGGTGTTTTTGTCGATGTCCAGGATGCCCTTGCGCCCGACCACGATCGGCAATTTGGCCAGGAATACCCCCGGCGCGGTTTCGCTCAGGTACTGCTTGGGCACTTTGCCGAGCAGGTCCTTGAGGTTCATGTAGCCGTCGTCGACAAAGATCGCCTGGGGGATACCGTGCTGGCGCACCACCCATTCGGCCATCTTGTTGTCGCCGCCGATGAAGTCCTTGAGGGCGTCTTCCTGCATCATGCGGCGGATGCTGATTTTGCCCGGTTTGCCGCGCACGATTTTCTTCTCGATGGCGGCGGCGGTGTAGCCCGACAGATCCGGCAGGGCCGGCTTGGGCATTTCCAGCGGCGCGGTGGGCGGGCTGGAAATGGTGTAGGTCTTGGCCTGTTGCAGTTCCTTGGCGATGGTCGGCGCCTTGGCCGCCGTATCGGCGAACGCTGTGGCGCTGGCCACCAGCATTGCCGCGACGAGTAGGCTTTGAGCATTCATTGCGCAGGCTCCCATCAGAATTTCCAGATCACGTCGACAAACGCGCGATGCATGTACGCGTCGACCTGGCTGCCATAGGCGTCGCCCGGTTTGAACACGCCGGCACGCAAGCGCACCAGGGCCGACGGTTCGTCGATCGACTGGCTCAGCGCGGCCGGCAGCAGGCCTTTCTTGAAATACTTGGTGACCACCAGGTCCATCTCCTGGCCCAGGTCTTTCTTGCCGTCTTCAAGGGGCAGGGAGGTGCTGGACAGGATCGCGCCGGTCACGTCGTCGGTGGTGTTCTGCACCGCGTCGATGCCGTTGCTGCCCACCGGCTTGTTGCCGTCGACGCGCCAGAACTTGTGGTACACCAGGCTGGCGTCGTAGTCCTCGCGCAATTGCCAGGCAGCGAACAGGCTCATGGACTGCATGTTGTTCATCTCGCCGCGAAACGCTTCGCCGAAGCGATGCAGGCGGGATTGGGTGCCGGTCCAGTTCGAACGGTTGCTTTGCAGGCCGTTCTGTTCGTATTCGGCACTGGCGCGCGCATACGCCGCGCCCACTTGCCACTGTGGGTCGAGGCGCAGGCGGATTCCCAGGTCGGTGGCCCAGCCATTCACGTCATCGCTACGCTTGGCGTTGGTCGGGCGGCTGCCGTCGGCGTTCAAGGCATTGACCTTGTCGCGGTCGCCGCTCATGCCGGTGAGGCTTGCCCAGTAGTTGACGGTATTGGTGTTGCGCCAGTTGTAGGCGTCGCTGTTGGCCTCGATGCCGAGCCAGGTCAGGTCGCCGTTTTCGCGCTTGTCCAGCGAGTCGGTGGCCACGCCCGGTTCGGGGTAGTCGAGCTTGCCATCGTCGTGGGTGTGGTGACCGCGCAGGCCGATCCACTGGCCCGGCATCCATTGGTAGGACGCGTCGGCATAGAGGTGCTGACGGTCCTTGTCCTTGGGCGACAGTTCCTTGAGGTCGGTGCGGTATTCGCTGAAGCGTTCGGCGACGCCGACGTTGGCCTTGAGCAGGGTGGTGTCGAAGGTCCAGTTCAGCGCCTCGATGTTGGTGTCGCGCCATTGGCCGTCGTCATTGCGCAGGCGTTGGCGCCCGAGCTTGAGGATCTCGCCGGGGTAGGGCGTAAAACCGCTGTAGCCGATCCAGAACTCGCGCAGGGCCAGGTAGTTTTTCTTGGTCTTGCGGTCGTTGTTGCTGGACTGCTCGGTGCTGTCATCCGAAGACTGCTGCAGGGTGTCGGTCTCGATGATGTCGCTCGATGCAACGGCCTGGCCCATGGCGTAGGCGCTCCAGTTGCCGCTTTCGCCATAGATCCACGGGCGCAGGTCGAGGCCGATGCCGTTGACGTCGCCGCCTTTTTGCGTGCCCAGGTCGCGGTCGTCCTCGGACTGGCCGGTGACTTTGACTTCCAGGCCGAAGTTCTTGGTTTCGGTCAGCGCGGCCAGGGTCGGGCACGACCACAGCAGGGCGAAGGTCAGGCCGATGCCGGCCTGCACGAATGGATTGAGCTTCATAGGGATTCCTCGCCGTCTTCTTCTTGCAGGGCGTGCAGTTGCTGCGTGCTCTGGGCCAGGGTGCCGCGCGCGGCCAGTTCCTGTTGCACCAGGCGTTGGCCTTCGGCGCGTTGTGCGGGCGTCAGCGGGGCTTCGAGCTGCGTGGCCAGGTCAATGGCCTCTGGTGTGCCCTGGGCTTTAGCCAATTGGCTGAAGACATAGGCGTTCAATGGATCGGGCTTGGTGCCCTTGCCTTGGGAAAACAATTGGGCGATGGCGAAGTCGGCGCTGTTCTGGCCGTTGCGCGCAGCGGTCAGCAGGTGATCCAGGGCTTTTTGCGGATACACCTTGCCCAAGTAGCCACGGCGGTAGATCTGACCGAGGTAGTAATCGGCGGCCACTTCCTTGCCCACGGCTTTTTCGAAATGCGCTTGGGCCGCCTTCGCGTCCGCCGGCACCCACTTGCCTTCGTAGTAGAGCTTGCCCAGCAACAGCTCGGCGCGCGGTTGGTCGGCGGCGCGGCCGTTGTCCAGGTACTTCATCATCTGGTCGACGTCGCCCAGCTCCGGGAAGTCGTAGAGCAATTGCGCCAGGCTGACCCAGGACGCGGGGTAGCCGGGGGCGATTTTTTCCAGCAGCGCCTGGGCGGTTTTTTCGTCCGGCGTGCCGAGGGTGGCATCGCCGAGTACACGGGCGACGCTGTCGACGCGCTGCGCCGTGACCGTGCCACGGCTGTAACCGGCTTCCATTTGCTTGAGCAACTCGGCCTGCTTTTCTGGCTGGGCTTTTTTCTGATAGACCGTGGCCAGCTCGACGTAGCAGATGTCGGTGCTGTTCAGCGCGGCCTTGCAGATGCGTTCGACGTCATCCAGATGCTGGTCGTAGGTGTCCTGGGTGCGATACAGCAGCACCTGGGCCAGACCGGCTTCCGGGTAACCGGCGGCCTGCCATTTATTGATCTGCTGCTGGGCGTTCACGTTGGGGAAGCTGTGGGGGTATTGCAGGTACAGCATCGCCAGCGGGATCAGGGTGTTGCCTTCGCCATTGGCAAAGGCTTTTTTCAGCAGGCCTTCGGCTTCATGGTGTTCGGCTTCGGTGGCGCCGGGTTTGGCCACCAGCAGGCGCCCGAGGCGGGCCTGGGCGCGCGGCGAGGTATCCGCTGCGGCCCGGTAGGTGGCCTCGGCCTGTTTGATCTGCGCCGGATCGCGGGTGCCGACCTGGATATCCGCCAGGCCGACCTGGGCCTCGCTGTAACCCAGGTCTGCCAGTTGTTGGTAATTCTGCTGCGCGGTGACGGTATCGCCACGCTTGAGGGCTTCGTTGGCCAGGCGCTGGTCGGGCAAACCGGCACAACCGGCAAGGCTCACCGCAATCGCCAGCAACGCCACCGGACCCCTGTGGGAGGGGGCTTGCTCCCGATACAGGCGACTCGGTCCGTCAGGCAAACCGCGCTGATCCCATCGCGAGCAAGCCCGCTCCCACAGGGACTGCGGCGTTTTTGAAAGATGCGTCACAGGCATGTCCTCGCTTACAGTCCGGCAGCCATGGCTTTATCGATCAGCCAGTTCAGCGATGGGCCACGGTCGCTGGTGACTTCCACCGGGCGGCCGGCGTAGGTGCTGTCCAGCGGCGCATCCGGCTTGATCTGCACGCGGATGTCGGAAGACAAGTCGGCGCTGTTCAGGCTGGTGCTGCTGACGATGGTGCCGGTGCGGATCTGTTCTTCGTCGGCCACCTGGAAGCTCACCGGGGTGCCCGGGCGAACGTCGGCGAACTGGCGATAGGTGAAGCGTGCTTCCACATTGGCCAGGCTGCCGCGCGGTACCAGTTGGAAGATCACATCGCCCTTGCTGGCGTATTGACCGTCGGCGACCAGTTGCTGGGCCACGATGCAATCGCAAGGGGAGGTCAGGGTGCCGGTCATTTGCTTGCCGAACAGTTCTTCGACCTTGGCCGGTTGCAACTGCTCTTCGTCCAGATGGCCCTTGAGTACATCCAGCATGCTGGTGCTGAAACTGGCCAGTGGCGCGCCTTTGGCCGCGACCGCATCGCCTTTGAGCAGGCTTTGCACGGTGCCGTCGCGCGGCATGGTCACGTTCATGCCGGGCACGCTCACCAGGCCGGCCTGGGCGTGGGTGACGAAGTACATGCCATAGACCGATTTGAAGACAAAACCGAACGCCGCCAGGCCGACGATGAAGATGCCTGCGCTGAACACCACGGCGCGCAGGCGGCCGGCGGCGCTCATGTTGCTGCCGCCGTCCTTGACCTTGCGCGCCTTGGTGAAGTTGTCGCGTTGCAGGGTGGCGAGCACGTCGCCCATGGTCACGATATCGCCGGACAAGTGCGAAGTGATCAGGTGGCGCAGGGTGGAAATGTCCTGGGCGTCGAGGTTCTGGAACTGGCAGCCGGTGCGACCGGTCTGGCGGTCGTAGGAGCGGATCTGCAGTTCCACATCCATGGCCAGGCCGAGGTTATCGATGACGAATTGCAGGCGACCCTTGTGCACTTCGCCCACGGTCAGCGGCTGGGTCGCGGTGAATGCCAGGCCGCCGGCGGACAGGTCGATGACCCGCGCTTCGGTCTGGGTGCGGTCGGTGTTGAAGAAGCGCAGCTTGGCCGGGATCTTGACCCGGGCATGTTGGCGCTGGGCTTCGGATTCGTGGACAACGTTGGCGTTTACTTGGCTATTCATGGTGTGTAGTTCCTAGTTAATTCAGGCTTGGCAGGGTCAGACCATCATCAGCAACACGGCAACGAAGATGCTGCCGGCGGAGAAGGTCATGGTCCGAGACGACCAGGTGTTGAACCAACGTTGAAAGCTGGCCAAATCGCGGGTCAGTTTGGTGTCCTGGCGAGTCCAGGACTGTTGATCGAGGCGGAAGAACACGTAGATCTTCACCAGCGCGCCCATGATCTGGTTGTAATAGAGAATCACCGGGTAGGCCGGGCCGATCGTGTGGCCGGAGCACGACAACAGCAGGGTCAGGATCAGGCGGGTGATGCCGATCCACAGCAGGTAGGCGAGGATGAACGCACCGCCGTACTTGAAGGTGGCGATGATCGCTACGGTCAGGCCGAGCAGGGAGGTCCACATCGACACGCGCTGGTCGAACAGCACCACGCTGGTGAACAGGCCGAGGCGGCGAACCCCCAGGCCCAGGGCGCGGGAGTTCTGGCGCAGGTTGTTGCCGTACCAGCGGAACATCAGCTTGCGGCTGGCCTTGATAAAGCTCTTTTCCGGCGGGTGTTCCACGGTGTTGATCGCGGCGTCCGGCACGTAGAAGGTGTCGTAGCCCAGGCGCATCAGGCTGAACCAGCTGGACTTGTCATCGCCGGTCAAAAACTTGAAGCGGCCTAGGCGCCAGTGTTGCAGCGAGTCGCTTTCCACATCGGCGATAAAGCCGGGGTCGGTGACTACGCTGGCACGGAACACCGACATGCGCCCGGTCATGGTCAGCACGCGCTTGGACAGGGCCATGGAGCACATGTTGATGTGACGCTGGGCGAAGCGCAGCTTGTGCCACTCGCTCATGATGTAGCCGCCGCGCACTTCGCAGAATTCGTTGGTGGTCAGGCCGCCGACATTGCCGAACAACTGGAACCACGGCACGGTTTTGCGCACCACGCCTTCGGCGAGCACGGTGTCGCCATCGATCACAGCCACCACGGCACGGTCGTCCGGCAGGTGGCGCGAGATGGCGCGGAAACCGAAGGCCAGGCCATCGCGCTTGCCGGTGCCGGCGATGCGCACGAAGTCGAGCTTGACGTGGTCCGGCGGGTTCATGCGTTCCCACAGGCTTTTCACCAGCAGCTCATCGGACATTTCCACCAGCGAGCAGACCACGGTGGTGGGGAAGCCGCACTCGATCGCTTCGCGGATCACCGAGCTGTAGACCTGGGCGGTGGTCAGCGCATCGATGCGGAAACTGGTGACCATCAGGAACACATGGGACGGATCCGCGGCCTTGCCCAGCTTGCGCACTTTGCGGCGCAGGTGCGGGTAGACCACGTACAGGAACAGCATGCCGCGAAAGAAATGCGTCGCACCCATCGAGTAGCGCCAGATACCGACGGCGCCAATCAGGAAAATAAAATTCTTCGACTCGGAGTCGAACGTACTCGCCGGCAACAGCAGGGCGAGTCCCATCAGCAGGCTCAAGAACAACAGCCAGCCGGCGGATTGGAGCAGTACGTGTTTTAACTTGGACATAGGCGTCATCCGCAGGTGAAGGAGGCTTCGCCCTGCAAGCGCTGGGGATCAGGACGCTTGCAGGGCGAAACTTGCCGTTGCTGTTACCAGCAAATGCCTTCGGTACGGCCGGTCGTACAGGTGGCCTTGGACATGAAGCCCACCAGGTCGATCACTTGCTTGCCGTGCGGTGCGTTCTGCGCCAGGGCACGGAATTTCTCGTCGCGGTTGCCGAGGATGATCACGTCGGAGTTGTTGATCACGTCATCGAAGTCCGAGTTGAGCAGGGACGACACGTGGGGGATCTTGCCTTCGATATAGTCTTTGTTCGCGCCGTGCACACGGGCGTACTCGACGTTGCTGTCGTAGATGCTCAGGTCGTAACCCTTGCCGATCAGCATTTCCGCCAGCTCCACCAGCGGGCTTTCACGCAGGTCATCGGTACCGGCCTTGAAGCTCAGGCCCAGCAGGGCGACGCGGCGTTTGTCGTGGCCGGCGACGATGTCGAAGGCGTTCTGCACCTGGGACTCGTTGCTGCGCATCAGCGAGTTGAGCAGTGGCGCTTCCACGTCCAGAGAGCTGGCGCGGTAGGTCAGGGCACGCACGTCCTTGGGCAGGCACGAGCCGCCGAACGCGAAGCCTGGGCGCATGTAGTACTGGGACAGGTTGAGGGTCTTGTCCTGGCAGACCACTTCCATCACTTCACGACCGTCGACACCGACGGCCTTGGCGATGTTGCCGATCTCGTTGGCGAAGGTCACCTTGGTGGCGTGCCACACGTTGCAGGTGTACTTGATCATTTCGGCCACGGCGATGTCCTTGCGGATGATCGGCGCGTCGAGTTCTTCGTACAGCGACTGCAGGACATCGCCGGAAGCGGTGTCGAATTCGCCGATCACGGTCATCGGCGGTTGGTCGTAGTCGGCAATGGCGGTGGATTCGCGCAGGAATTCCGGGTTGACCGCAACGCCGAAGTCGACGCCGGCTTTCTTGCCGGAGCAGTCTTCGAGGATCGGGATCACCACGTTGGCCACGGTGCCCGGCAATACCGTGCTGCGGACCACGATGGTGTGGCGGGTGGTCTTGTCACGCAGGACAAAACCGATCTCGCGGCAGACCGATTCGATGTAGTTGAGTTCCAGGTCGCCGTTTTTCTTGCTCGGCGTACCGACGCAAATCATCGACAGGTCGGTATCGCGAATCGCTTCGGCGAAGTTGGTCGTACCGCGCAGCCGACCGTTTGCGATGCCTTGGCTCAACAGTTCGCCCAGACCGGGTTCAACGATGGGCGATTTGCCTGCGTTGATCAGGTCGATCTTTTCCTTGGAGATATCTACGCCGACCACTTCGTGGCCACGGGCAGACAGGCAACCGGCACACACTGCGCCGACGTAACCCAAACCAAATATGCTGATGCGCATCGCATTTACCTCTTTGTCATTGAAGACGGTGTTATTCATGCCAATAGATGGCCGGAGTTCATGTTTGCAAGCGTCGCTGATCCTGCGAAAGTTAGGCGAACAGACGCCGACTTACCGCGGACAGGCAGGTTAAATAGTGAGTGACTAACGATTGCACTCAAGTTGTGCGCAACTTGGCCTTGTTATTGGGGCCTGCCCTCAAATGCAGCCAGCCTTCCTGGGAGAAGGGTCTGGCGCCAGTGCCACAGGGCCTTGATAGAGGCTTTAAGCCTTTAAATATCAATACCTTGGGTTGTCTCACTGACCCATTGGGGTAAGCACAGCCTTGGCCTTATAGTTCGTGGCAATGCATCCTTATCGCCGCTCTTAACTAATCGGTTGGTGATATGACCACTGAGTCAAAGTTCAATGCGACAACTTTGCTACTTCCGTTGGTCTGTCATGTAAGTCATCTCCTACAGAAACAGAGAATTTCGTTACCGGTGGTATGAGCGGTGCTTCTGGGCGAAGTTCCTGGCCACTCATCCTGTTTCCTGAAATTTCTTGAAATATGAGAATAGATGGCACTAGTACTATATTGATAGCACTTGCTATTTTGGCCAGTAGTTATAGGGAGTTGGCGCGAAGGGATAGTTTTATGCCACTAGTGTTTAAAAAAAGTGGTGCCACTACGAAAAAAAACGACGAATGTCGAGTGAAAGAATTGTTAGGGATGCGTCAAGATATTTTTTGACGCCAAACAATTGACGATTTTCGATGTGAAATGCAGACAAAACGGTGGGAGGGGACTTGCTCCCGATAGCGATAGGTCAGTCGATAGAGATGTGACTGAAATACCGCTATCGGGAGCGAGCCCCCTCCCACATTTACCTTTCAGCGTCTGGGATGGCCAGTAAAGGCTTTATTCCGGGGCGTGGTCGCGCAGGAACACCAGATTGTCCGGCTTGGACTGCTCGGCATTGAAGCGGTAGCCCTGCACGTCGAACTGCTTGAGCTGGGCCGGATCGTTGATGCGCTCTTCGATCACGAAGCGGCTCATCATGCCCCGGGCCTTTTTCGCGTAGAAGCTGATGATCTTGTACTGGCCGTTCTTCAGGTCCTTGAACTCGGTGTTGACGATCCGTGCGTTCAGGGCCGGGCGCTTGACCGCCGAGAAATACTCGTTGGAGGCCAGGTTGAGCAGCACGTCGTCACCTTGCGCGGCCAGCGCTTCGTTGAGCCATTCGCTGATGCGCGTGCCCCAGAAGGCGTAAAGGTCCTTGCCACGGGCGTTGGCCAGTTTGGTGCCCATCTCCAGGCGGTACGGCATCATCAGGTCCAGGGGGCGCAGCAGGCCGTAGAGGCCCGACAGCATGCGCAGGTGGTCTTGGGCGTAGCTGAAGTCAGCGTCGTTGAAGGTCTCGGCATTCAGGCCGGTGTACACGTCGCCCTTGAACGCCAGCAAGGCCTGCTTGGCGTTGTCGGGAGTAAAGGCCGGTGTCCAGCTACCGAAGCGCGCGGCGTTGAGACCGCCGATCTTGTCGGAGACGTGCATCAATTCACTGATTTGCGCCGGGCTCAGCTCACGCAGTTGCTCGACCAGTTCCTGGGAATGGTCCAGGTACTGCGGCTGGGTGTAGCGCGGGGTCGCAGGCCGGGACTCGAAGTCGAGGGTCTTGGCGGGTGAAATCACCATCAGCATGAAGTTGGCTCCTGTAGTCGTGCTTGTAGCGTGGGCGGATTCTAGGGGGTTGGGCACTTTGACTCCACCTATGATGCTGATAGCGGGGTCGGTTGGCGGTTGTGGTCCGCGCGAGGCGATGAAATATCCAGTTTCAGTTTTTTTCAGCCCTTGCGCAGCGGCGTTCTGCGGGGATGTGTGCAACTTCTTGCACAGTTTCGGCGCGTTATGATTTTTCCCCTCATAACACGGTGGCTCTACTGAACGGTCCGGCGCATCTCACCCAGGGCTGGATTTTTAGGCAGGGCTGCGTTGCGCTCAAGGAACGACCCCATGTTCAACCCTGCCAATCAAACGCGATTCAGCCTGAGCCTTGATGGATGCAACAACGACTTTCAAGTGCTGTCGTTTACCGGCATCGAGGCAATCAACACGCCTTATGCGTTCGAGGTGGAACTGGTCAGCGAAAGGCCTCACCTGGATCTGGAAACCCTCCTGCACAAACCGGGGTTCCTGGCTTTCGACACCCAGGGTGGCGGTATTCACGGGCAGGTCTACCGGATCGCCCAGGGCGACTCGGGCAAACGCCTGACCCGCTACACCCTGACATTGGTGCCGCACCTGGCCTACCTGCGCCATCGCATCAACCAACGGATCTACCAGCAGTTGTCGGCGCCGAGGATCATCGCACTGATCCTCGAAGAGCATGGAATACAGAGCAACGCCTACCAATTCGATCTGTGCACCCCCTGCCCGGATCGCGAGTATTGCGTGCAGTACGACGAGTCCGATTTGCACTTCATTCAGCGCTTGTGCGAGGAGGAGGGGATTCACTTTCACTTCCGACACCGCGCTGAGGGCCACACCCTGGTGTTTGGCGATGTCCAGGCCGTGTTCCCGAAACTGCGCCGACCAACGGCCTATGTGCAGGACAGTGGCCTGGCCGCGGATGAACCGGTGATCAAGGGGTTCAACGTGCGTCTGGCGACGCGCACCTGTCGCACCGCGCGTGCCGACTACGACTTCGAGAAACCACGCCTGGCGCTGCAAGCCAGCTGGCGCGACGACGCCGAGCACGAAGAGCCGGACCTTGAAGACTATGATTACCCCGGTCGTTTCACCGACCGCGACCGTGGCACGTTGCTCAGCCGGCGCGCACTCGAGCGCCATCGCGCCGATTATCGTCAGGCGCGGGGGCATGGCGACCAGCCCGCGCTCGCCAGCGGCCACCTGCTGACGCTGTGCGGCCACCCGCGCAGCGAGTGCAATGCGCTGTGGCTGCTGACTGAAGTCATTCATGAAGGCAAGCAGCCGCAAGTCCTCGAAGAGTCGCTGAGCAGCGACACCTCCGACGCCAAGGATGACTTTCACCAGGGCTATCGCAACCGCTTTCTCGCCACGCCTGCGGAGGTTTCCTACCGCCCCCCGCTGAAACATCCCAAGCCCCGCGTACTCGGCAGTCAGACCGCACGGGTCACCGGTCCCCAGGGTGAAGAGATCCATTGCGACCCATACGGTCGGGTGAAGGTGCAGTTCCATTGGGACCGTGAAGGGCAGGGCGACGACAAGAGCAGTTGTTGGGTGCGCGTCTCGTCCTGTTGGGCCGGCGAGCGCTATGGCGGCATCAGCATTCCCCGCGTCGGCATGGAAGTGCTGGTGACGTTCCTCGAAGGCGACCCCGACCAGCCGCTGGTGACCGGTTGCCTGTACCACAAGGAACATGTCGTGCCTTACCCGCTGCCGGCGCACAAGACCCGCAGCGTCTTCAAGACCCTCAGCTCACCCGGCGGCGCCGGCTTCAACGAACTGCGCATCGAAGACAAGCAAGGCGCGGAACAGATCTTTGTGCATGCCGAGCGCGATTGGGACGAACACATCGAGCGCGACCAGACGATCCGCGTCGGTCACGAACGCCACGACACCGTGGAAAAGAACAGCCACACCGAACTCAAGGGCGAAGAACATCGCACCGTGCATGCCGACCGCAGAGTCGAGGCCAGAGCCGATGACCACCTGGCGGTTGGCCAGAACCAGCACGTCAAGCTGGGCGATGCCCAACTGATCAATGTAGGGCGCGAGCTGCATTTCAAGGCTGGCCAGAAGATCGTCATCGAGGCTGGCGTCAGCCTTTCGCTGCGGGCCGGCGGCAGTTTTATCACCCTGGATGCCAATGGCATCAACGTGTCCGGCCCTGTGGTCAAGGTCAACGGCGGTGGTTGGCCGGGCGCCGGTACCGGGAGCGCGGCGCTGTTGCCCGTTATTCCATTGCCCGTGGACACGGCCAAGGCGGGTGGACTGCTGGAGCGTGCGGTTTCGCAGTTGGCGCCCGAAGTTATCCACACGCTCACAGCGGTCGTAAGCCCGATACCCGGTCGACCCGGCTACAGCAATGAGCCTTACACGCTGTTTGCCGATGGCGTCGCCATCCAGCAGGGCGTGACGGAGGCCGACGGTGTGATCCGCTTTGAACACGTCCCTGGCGCGCAGGTTTATGAGGTGGGGTTGGTGAGTGGGAATCGCTTCAAGATCAATCTCGATGCGGACAGCGCCGCCATTGCGTCCGCCAACCAGCAGTTGGCACGCCAGGGGCGGCGCCACTATCAGGCGCAGGCCGAACAACTCAAACCATTGGGATCGGCGGATGAATACCGCAGCAAGGGAGACACCGAATGAAGCCTGATTACGCCAAGGAAGAGATCCTACTGGACCCCAAACGCCACACATCCATTTGCCTGACCATGGACTGGTTCGCCCAAAAAGCCTTCTACCCACCCCGATTCGGCGTGAAGGTCACCCCGTTGATCAACGGCGAGCAGGCCTTCGGTGCGGTCTACGATGCCATCGAGGCCGCGACCCGCAGCGTCGACATCATCAGTTGGGGCTTCGACCCGGCGATGCGCTTCAAACCCGGCAGTGACCGCATTGGCGAACTGCTGGATGTTCGCGGTCGTCACCGGGTCAATACCCGCGTGCTGATCTGGAAAAACCCCCTGGCCAACTTCGTGGAAAACACCCTCATCGGCGACGGCCTCGCGGGTTCTGGCGGCACGGCGCTGGGGTCTGGCATCGCCAGGGGCCGCGCGGCGTCAGACCGCGAGCGCCAGGCCCGACATGTCTTGGAATTCCGGCGCACCGTTCATCAGGAGGAATTGATCAAACTGCGCGCGGGCAAACTGCCTTATTACGGCACCAGTGGTTACCGCTACCAGCAGCGCGAAAAGGAACTGCAGGCCATTCTGGTTGAGGTGGAAAACCAACTGAACGGGCGAGGTGGCTACAACCTGCTCATAGGCTCGGGAGCACCCCAATATTCGCCCCAGGATGAGGAATACACCCGGGAGTGGTTCCGCCGTATCCACGATGGGCAGATGCGGAATGTGGAGTTTCGCACGCGGGATTTTTCCACTGAACTGCCCTTGAACGCGCTCCTGCGCGGGCCGCAGATGCTCACTGAAAAGGGCCGTCTGTCGACCCTGTACAGATTGATCAGAGGCGAAGCCCCCGATACGAACTTTGCGCATATGTTGCTGTTGACCCTGTTCGCCAGCCACCACCAGAAAATGGTGCTGGTGGACTACGAAGACACCGCGAACGCCGTAGGTTTCGTCATGGGCCACAACATGCACCGCAACTACTGGGACACCAGCGCGCACCTGTACCACGACAAAGCCGCCGGGCGCAGCCCAGGCTTCGGCCCCTGGCAGGACCTGTCGATGAAAGTGCAAGGCTCGGTCCTGCACGACCTGAACCACAACTTCAGCAGCGCCTGGGACCGGGAAACCTTCTGGATCAAAAAATGGTTTACCGACGGCCTGAGCGAACAACGCGACGCCATCAACCCGGAGCACTTCAAAAGCGCCGGCCCGACCATGGCACAGATCTGCCGCACCCAACCGCAGGAGGGCGCGGAAACGTCGATCCTGGAGCTGTACCACAAGGCGTTGGGCAACGTGCGTAACTACGCCTATTTTGAAAATCAGTATTTTCGCTATCCGGCGTTTGCCCGGCAGTTGCGCGAGTTGGCGGCGGCCTATATCGCAAAGGGCAGAGAACAAGACCTGTACTTGTTCGTGGTCACCAACCACCCGAACGACAAGAGTTTTTCCAGTACCACCTATGCCATGTTGCAGGAACTGGGACAGGAACAACTGATGCCCCAGGCCCAACGCACCCTGGCCGAGGACATGCTGCGAAAGCGCAGCGAACTGGCGTACCTGGAGGCCAATCCCCACCGTGATCCCTACGTACAAAGGGCCCAACTCAACCGCGCCGACGTGCTCAAACGCGAGATTGCAGAACTGGAAGCAAAGGGCATCACGCCCGAAGTCGAGGAACGCCTGGGCGGGCTCAAACCCGAAGACATCCCTGAACTCGGCAAGCCGAAAGACGGTGAAAGCGACGATGAAAAACCCTACACCCTCAAGGACATACCGGGACTGAAAGTGGTGATCGGCACCCTGACGGCCTGCACACCAGAACCCGGAAGTCCGTTGTTTGAAGGCGAAACAGCCCAGTTCCGCGATATCTATGTGCACTCCAAGTTATTGGTGGTGGACGATGTTTTCAGTTTGCTGAGTTCCGCCAATATCAATACCCGCAGTATGCATACGGACTCGGAGTTGGGACTGGCCGCACCGGATTATGAGTTGGCGAAGCGGTGGCGGGAGGAGTTGTGGGGGTTGCATGTGGGGAAGTCGTTTGACGATGACAAGGGGCATTGTAATGCGGAGGTTAACTTTAAGCATTGGAATGAAGTAATGGATAAAAATTGGAGGAGCAGGAACAAGAATGAACCGCTAATGGCCCATTTGACACGCTTCTGGGATATAGAGACGCCTTATGCCAAAGCCATTGATTAAAAGTTTCTCTATTAGTGCCCTTGTCCTTTCATTTTTTCTGAGCGGAGCCACGTCCATGGCCTATCCAACTTTCATCTGCGCCTACGAAAAAGACCATAATCCTCCATTGGATGCTGAAGCCGAACTCTGGTTTCAAGAGGCTCGCGCTTTGGAGAAAGTACGTGGCGTTAAAAATTGGCGGAAAATTGTTTGGCTTTATGAAAAAGCCATCGCCAAAGATCACTGGAAAGCGATGCACAATCTAGCGGGGCTCTATCGCACGGGCTGGCCTGGGCAGCCAGGTGTTGAACAAGACACCAGCAAAATGCTCGACCTCTATGAACGCATGGTGAAACTCAAAGTGCCGCTGGGCTATTACAACTGGGCTGTGATTGCCGAGCACGGACGAGGGGTATTGAAGTCAGATCGAATGGCCAGTTCGTATATGTTCCAGGCGGCGCAACTGGGTAGCCCACTGGCTCAGGTTCGCATCGGAAATTACTTTTCATTTGAATTGCCTCGAAATAGGCAAGATGATCGAATGGCCGAGTCATACTTTCGATGTGCTGGGGGGCAAGACTCACCAGAGGCAATTATAGAAACAGCCGCATTTTATGAGATAGCCAAAAAAAATAAACCTCGAGCACTATTCTATTATCAACGCGCTGCATCACTGGGCAATTTCACTGGTGTCAGCAATTTAAGAGGAGCTTTCGAAACTATGCCTCACCCAATACATGATTTTGGATACAAACCGAATCCTGAACTTTATGAGCTATATACAACTCTATGGAAACAGCTGCAAGCCGACAATAATCTACGCTTTCCCAACTTAATGAAAGACCACCCACTTCCAGCCCACCCCACACAAGGCTTCGATGCCGAACATCCAGACCGTAGACCAGAGCTATGAGTACTTTGGCTAATAATAATCGCATTTGCCGGTTTAAATCATGGGCGAGAATTTCCTCGCTTTGTGCTCTTGCACTTTCGCTGTTGTTGATCGGAGGGCCTGCCATGGCCTATCCAACTTTCATCTGCGCCTACGAAAAAGACCACAACCCTCCGCTGGATGCCGAGGCCGAACTCTGGTTTCAAGAGGCCCGCGCTTTGGAGAAAGTACGTGAGGTTAAAAATTGGCGGAAAATTGTTTGGCTTTACGAAAAGGCCATTGCCAAAGATCACTGGAAAGCGATGCACAATCTAGCGGGTCTGTATCGCACGGGCTGGCCTGGACGGCCAGGTGTTGAACAAGACACCAGCAAGATGCTCGACCTCTATGAACGCATGGTGAAACTCAAAGTGCCGCTGGGCTATTACAACTGGGCTGTGATTGCTGAAAATGGACGAGGAGTATTGAAATCCGACCGAATGGCCAGTTCTTATATGTTTCAAGCAGCGCAGTTAGGAAGTCCATTAGCACAGGTTCGAATTGGTCAATATTTTGCTTATGAGCTTCCAAGGCATAAGCAGGATGATGATATGGCGGAACGTTATTATCGATGTGCAGGCGCTCAGGATAATCCTGACGCCATAGAGAAAACTGCAAGCTTTTATGATACCGCTAAAGAAAATAAACCCCGCTCGTTATTTTACTACCAGCGTGCTGCATCCCTGGGTAGTTCCATAGGGTTAAGTTCTCTCACTGGAGCATTTTCAGCCCAGCCGGAACCTATAGATAATTTTGGATATCAGCCAGATGAAAAACTTCATGAATTTTATTCTGGATTATGGAAGCAGTTGCGAGCTGACCGTAGTTTACGCTTCCCCAATCTAATGAAAAATCACCCCCTTCCCCCTCACCCTATACAAGGCTTCGACGCCGAACATCCAGACCGTAGGCCAGAGCTATGAGTACTTTGGCTAATAATAATTGCATTTGCCGGTTTAAATCATGGGTGAAAATTTTCTTGCTTAGTGCTCTTGCACTTTCGCTGTTATTGAGCGGCGCTCCCGCCATAGCCTATCCAACCTTTATCTGTGCCTATGAAAAAGACCACAACCCTCCGTTGGATGCTGAGGCCGAACTCTGGTTTCAAGAGGCCCGCGCTTTGGAGAAAGTACGCGGGGTTAAAAATTGGCGGAAAATTGTTTGGCTTTACGAAAAGGCCATTGCCAAAGATCACTGGAAAGCGATGCACAATCTAGCGGGGCTCTATCGTACTGGCTGGCCAGGGCAACCGGGTGTTGAACAAGACACCAGCAAAATGCTCGACCTCTATGAACGCATGGTAAAACTCAAAGTACCGCTGGGTTATTACAATTGGGCTGTAATTTTCGAAAATGGGCGAGGGGTATTGAAATCGGATCGTATGGCCAGTTCTTATATGTTTCAAGCGGCACAGTTGGGTAGTCCTTTGGCACAAGTCAGAATTGGTAATCACCTTTCGTTTGAGTTGCCTCGGGAAAAACAGGACGACCGAATGGCGGAATCATACTTCCGATGTGCTGGAGCCCAGGACTCGCCGGAGGCAATCATAGAAACAGCCGCATTTTATAAGATCGCCAAGAAAAACATGCCGCGTGCACTTTTTTATTATCAGCGGGCTGCATCATTAGGTAGTTCTACGGGGTTTAATGCTCTCAGCGGAGTATTTGAATCTGAACCTAGACCTATAAACAGACTAGGGTATCAGCCAGATGAAAAACTCCATGGGTTTTATACAGATCTATGGAAACAGCTTCAGGCCGACCGCAGCCTACGCTTCCCCAATTTGATGAAAGATCACCCCCTTCCCCCTCACCCTATACAAGGCTTCGACGCCGAACATCCAGACCGTAGGCCAGAACTATGAGCCCTCTGACAAATAAGAAAACTCGCACTTACCAATCAACGGTATTGGCTGGAATCCTCCTGCTTGGTGCCCTTGCACTATCCCTGTCATTCGGCGGAGCGCCTGCGTCGGATGCTGTTCGCTCGATCAGTCTGGTCGTAAGGCCGCTCCCCGGGCTGCCAGGCTATGTAGATGAGCCCTACACGCTGTTTGCCGATGGCGTGGTGATCCGGGAGGACCTGACGGACGCCGACGGTGTGATCCTGTTTGATCACATCCCTGGCACGCAGGTCTATGCGGTGGAGCTGGTGAATGGTCGGCGCTTTGAGATCAGGCCCACTGACAGCACCAAGGCGGCGGGCAGGGAGCCCAACCCCGCTCATCCATCACCACCCTGATCGGCTATAGTGCCCGACGACTCTGGAGAGGGAGACCCGTTGTGCGAATTGCGTTTTTACTGTCAGCCTGGCTTATCTGCCTGGGTGCCCATGCCGCCCCCGTGGATGTGGCCAGCCTGGACCGCGGCACCTGGCCGGAGAAACTCGGCAGCCCGGCGCTGTTCGACGTGGCTTCGCGCGCCGAAATCCTGATGTTCGCCCACAGCCTCATCGCCAGCGAGGCCCTGGACGAAGCCGCGCTCAAGCAGCGCCTGGGCTTGAAGATCATCAACCTGGCCGCTATCGACGATCTGCGCCGCCAGCTCTGGCAGCGTCTGCTGGAGAACTACACCTTCGCCCAGCAGAGCTGCGAGGAGGATGCGTCGTTCTGCTACCTGGTGGAAAACATGGATGATCTGCGCGAGCAGGCCACCCAGTTCGAGGTCAGCGACAACTCCTTCTATATAGGTTGGGCAGGCCCAAGCCACCATTTCCACGAACGTTACCTGGACGAGCTGCTGCGCAAAGCCGCGCTGTTCCCGCAGATCAGCAGCGAGGTTGCGCGTTTCGGCGACCATGAGCGCAATGGCGATGAGTTCAATGACCGCCTGTTCCTGCTGACCTTCGACGGTGGCCCGGCGCCGGTCAGCGGCAATACGGACTGGCTCACCGATTACCTGCGCAAGCAGAAGATGAACGCCACGTTCTTCGTCCTCGGCAGCAGCCTGCAAAACCGCGTTGAGCGCAGTTCCGCCAGCGACGTCGAGGCGCTTTACCAAGGCCAGTGCGTGGGCACTCAGGGCTGGCAATACCGCTCCCATAGCCACTGGGTCGACTGGCAAAGCTCCGTCACCCGCAGCGCCGCGTTGGTGCAGAACCTGATGCCGGAAAACTACGTGCCGCTGTTCCGTCCGCCCTATGGCCAGCGCCGCGCCGACAGCCAGGGCTTCTTCCAGGCCCAGGGCCTGCAAGTGGCGTTGTGGGACATCGACTCCCAGGACGATCCGGGCAAACTCAAGGCCGACGAGTCGGCGCAACGGGTGCTGACGCTGATGCTGTTGTGGCGCAAAGGGGTGATTGTGTTTCACGACACCCAGGACAAGGCGCGTGTGGCATTGCCGATCCTGCTGCAGGCGACGGCGCAAAGCGGGCTGGGTTGGCAGGACTGTCGGGAGGCGTTTCGCTGAAAACACCGAAGTGCCCGGCCCTGTTGGGGATTGGGCATTTCTGGGGTGATTTTGTGCGACATTTCGTTGCAGGCCGACTTCCGACTTTAACGGCGTACCTGGCATGCGGCTAGTGCTATTCGTCATCCTGAAAAATAAACTTCAAAAAAGCGTCAAAGTGCTTTTTCCTGTCATGGGTTTTGCGGTATTACGAAGTCAGATCGCCGAAACCTGCAACACAGGTGGCGTCTTCCAAGACTCCTCATGTGGGCAATGCACTTGACGTCCCTCAGGTGCATTCGGTGGTCGAATCGAGGCGCAGCACTGTTGTGGTATTGCGTCGACTGGCTCCCACAAAGGTGACCGAGTATGGATGATCATGGACGTAACTCTTCTTCCGACCAGCCAATCCTTTATGTGCTTGATACCAACGTACTGATCCACGATCCGAACGCACTGCTTAACTTCGAAGAACACCACGTCGCCATCCCAATGATCGTGCTGGAGGAGCTGGACAAACTCAAAAGCGGGCACCACAGCGTGGCCGCCGAATGCCGCCAGGCCATCCGCCTGATCGACAAGACCCTGGGTGAAGCGTCGCCCGATGACGTCGAAGTCGGCGTGCCGATCCAGCGTGGCAAGAGCGGGCCCAAGGGCTTGCTGTCGATTCTGATGAGCAAGCGCAGCGAGCCCAACAGCCTGCTGCCGGAAAACCTGAACGACAACAAAATCATCAACCAATTGATCGACTTGCACGCTCGCGACAAGGACCTGCGCGTGGTGCTGGTGACCAAAGACATCAATATGCGCCTCAAGGCACGAGCGTGTGGGATCGCTGCCGAGGACTACAGCACCGACCAACTGGTCGACGACGTGTCGATGCTGTCCCGTGGGTATCACACCATGACCGGTTCGTTCTGGGACCGCGTCAGCAAGGTTGAAACCCGTCAGGACCATGGCCGCACCTGGCATCAGGTGCAACTGATCGACAACCTGCCGGCCGTGCACATCAACGAGTTCATCATCGACGAACAGGGCTTCGTGGGCTGGATCAAAGAGATTCAGGTCGACAAGCTGCTGATCCTCGACTTGCATCAGGAACCCCTGTTGCACCAGGAGGCCTGGGGCCTGAAACCGCGTGACGTCTACCAGAGCCTGGCGCTGTATGCGCTGCTCGATCCGGACATCCACCTGGTCAACCTGACCGGTGCCGCAGGCTCGGGGAAAACCATCCTTGCCCTGGCGGCGGCCATCGAGCAGACCATGGTGACCAAGCGCTATCGCCGCATCATCGCCACCCGCAGCGTGCAGGGCCTGGACCAGGAGATCGGTTTCCTGCCCGGCACCGAAGCGGAAAAAATGGAGCCGTGGCTGGGGGCGATCACCGACAACCTCGAAGCCTTGCACATGGATGACGAAAACACCCATGGCAGCGTCGACTACATCCTCAGCAAAGTGCCGTTGCAGTTCAAATCCCTCAACTACATCCGGGGTCGCAGCTTCCAGCAAAGCCTGATTTTGATCGATGAGTGCCAGAACCTTACGCCGCACCAGATGAAAACCATCATCACCCGTGCCGGTGCCGGTTCCAAAGTGGTGTGCCTGGGCAACCTGGCACAGATCGACACCCCTTACCTGTCCGCGACCAGCTCCGGGCTGACTTACCTGACGGAACGCTTCAAGGATTTCCCCAACGGCGTGCACATCGCGCTGCAGGGTGTCCCACGGTCGATCCTGGCCGAATACGCCGAGTCCCACTTGTAAACGCGGTCCATGTAGGAGCGAGCTTGCTCGCGAAGAGTGTCTACGATAACGCGGGGTCTCTGGAGCCCCGCGTTGTTCTTTGGTTTTTCGCGAGCAAGCTCGCTCCCACAGGGTTTACAATCGACGCTCCTGATCAGGAGTATCCCTGTGCTGACTCATCTCGATTCCCAAGGTCGCGCCCATATGGTCGACGTCACCGACAAGTCCGTGACCTTCCGTGAGGCGGTGGCCGAAGCGCGGGTGCGCATGTTGCCCGAAACCCTGAAAATGATTGTCGACGGCGCCCATCCCAAAGGCGACGTGTTTGCCGTGGCCCGCATCGCCGGGATCCAGGCAGCGAAAAAAACCAGCGATCTGATCCCCCTGTGCCATCCGCTGATGCTCACCGGGGTCAAGGTCGAACTCAGCGCCGAGGGTCTCGATGCCGTGCATATCGTCGCGCGCTGCAAGCTGTCCGGGCAGACCGGCGTGGAGATGGAAGCGTTGACCGCGGCCAGTGTCGCTGCGTTGACCATCTATGACATGTGCAAGGCCGTGGACCGTGGCATGACCATCGAAAACATTCGCCTGCTGGAAAAGCTCGGCGGTAAAAGTGGGCATTTCAAGGCGGACCAGGCATGAGCATTAGCGTCCTGTTTTTTGCGCGCTACAGCGAAACGATCGGCCTGGATTCCCTGGAGATGGAAGGCGACTTCGCCACCATCGACGCCGTGCGCCAGGCATTGGCCGGCGATCCGGTGTTCGCAGTGCTCAACGAAACCAGCCTGATGTGCGCCCGCAACCAGGAACTGTGCAACCTCGACGAACCGCTGCAAGCCGGCGATGAAGTCGCGTTTTTCCCACCCGTGACCGGAGGCTGAGCATGGCCATCCGTGTACAGGCCGGGCCGTTCGATCCGGGCGCCGAAGTCAATGCGATGCACGCGGCCAATGTGGGCGTGGGGGCGGTGGTCAGTTTTGTCGGCTACGTGCGCGACTTCAATGACGGCCTCGATGTGGCGGGGATGTTCCTGGAGCATTACCCCGGCATGACCGAAAAGGCCCTGGCCAAGATCGCCGTGGAAGCCGAACAGCGCTGGCCGCTGCTCAAGCTGGAAGTGCTGCACCGCATCGGCGCCCTGGAGCCGGGCGAGCCCATCGTATTCGTCGCGGCGGCCAGCGCCCACCGTCAGGCGGCGTTCGATGCCTGTGCGTTCGTGATGGACTACCTGAAGACCCGTGCGCCGTTCTGGAAAAAAGAAAGCACCTCTGAAGGCTCACGCTGGGTGGACGGGCGCGACAGCGATCACGCAGCGGCGGATCGCTGGAAGTAAATGTGGGAGGGGGCTTGCTCCCGATAGCAGTGACACATTCAACATCTCTGTTGACTGACCCACCGCTATCGGGAGCAAGCCCCCTCCCACAATTTTGACCGCATCCAGCTTAAGGACGCTTGCGCTCCACGGGCCGCAACAGGTGCGTCGGCGGCGTCTCGCAGCTGATCTTGCGACCCAGCAGCGTCTCGATCGATGGCAGCTGATACGAGTCGTCTTCGCCCGCGAAGCTGATCGACACACCCGCCGCGCCGGCGCGACCGGTACGGCCGATACGGTGCACGTAGTCGTCTGGCACTTCCGGCAGGGTGAAGTTGATCACGTGGCTGATGCCATCGATGTGAATCCCGCGCCCGGCCACGTCGGTGGCTACCAGCACGCGGATCTTGCCTTCACGAAAGCCTTCCAGGGTCTTGATGCGCTTGTGCTGCGGCACATCGCCCGACAGTTGCGCGGCGTTGACGCCATCGCGCACCAGGCGCTCTTCGATGCGGCGCACTTCGTCCTTGCGGTTGGCGAAGACCATCACGCGTTCCCAACCGTTGTCGTTGATCAGGTTGTAGAGCAGCTTGTACTTGTCGGCACCGGCCACGGCGTAGATGTGTTGCTCGACGTTTTCGCTGGCGACGTTCAGCGCCTCGATCTCGACGATGGACGGGTCGGTGGTCCACTGCTTGGCGAGGTTCATCACGTCTTCGGTGAAGGTCGCGGAGAACAGCAGGGTCTGACGTTCGCTTTTCGGCGGGGTCTGGCGAATGATCTGGCGCACTTGTGGGATGAAACCCATGTCGAGCATGCGGTCGGCTTCGTCCAGCACCATCACTTCGACCATGTCTAGGTGCACGTCGCCGCGCTGGTTGAAGTCCAGCAGGCGGCCAGGGGTGGCGACCAGGATGTCGCAGTGACGGGCTTCGAGGTGCTTGAGCTGCTTGTCGAAATCCATGCCGCCGACAAACGTCATGACGTTCAGGCCGGTGTACTTGGTCAGGTCGGCGGCATCCTTGGCAATCTGCACCACCAGCTCGCGGGTCGGGGCGATGATCAGCGCGCGGGGCTCGCCCATGTAGCGTTCTTTCGGCGGCGGCGTCTGCAGCAGCTGGGTGATGATCGAGATCAGGAACGCGGCGGTCTTGCCGGTGCCGGTCTGGGCGCGACCGATGGCATCTTTGCCGGCCAGGGTGAAACCCAGCACCTGGGCCTGGATCGGTGTGCAGTACGGGAAGCCCAGGTCCTGGATGGCGTGCATCAGTTCTGGAGCCAGGTTGAAATCATGGAAGCGGGTCTTGCCTTCCTGGGGCTCGACGACGAAGTCTTCGAGTTTCCAGGGGATGACCACCGGCTTGGGAGCGCGCTCGCGACGTGGGGCCTTGGGCGCGGGAGCTGGAGCGGCTTGAACCTCAGGCGGTTTTGCCGGTTCGGGCGGTGTCACGTTTGGCGCCTTGGGCTGGGCGACAGGGGCGGTCCGGCCGGGCTGTTTACCGTCGTCGCGGCTGCCGGCAGTCGGGACAGGAGCACTGGGAACAGGCGCGAGCGGCTCAGCCTCGCTTTTGCCGAACATCTTCTTGAGTGCTTTGAGCACGGTCATCTCATTAATTGGTTAAGGAATATACGCCGGCCAGTGTAATGCAAGAATCGGACGCGGCGTAGTGCGTCCGTCATATGGCTATATAAACCGCCATGTTCAACCCAGACGAGTGGTCAACCAGGCGCCGATGTCCTGTATCTCCTGAGGTAACACTTCGTGACCCATTGGGTATTCCCGCCATGTCGCGGTGACACCACGGGTTTTCAGGTGTTCGTAGGCGCTACGGCCCATGGCGTTCTGCACCACGTCATCGTATTGGCCGTGCAGGCACAGGACCGGAATGCGCTGTTGGCTGGCCGACAATTCCAGTTCGTTGCTGAAGGTCGGTGCATAAGTGGAGAGGGCGATCACGCCACCCAAGGCACCTTGCCATTTCATAAATGCGGTATGGAACACCACGGCTCCACCTTGGGAAAACCCCGCGAGGAAAATCCGTGAAGCGTCTATTCCGTGGCTTTTTTGCTCCTTGATCAGATCCGTGACCATTTTCGACGAGGCTTCCAGCTCTTCCATGCTGATCGAACGGGCCGGGCTCATGGCCTTGATGTCATACCAACTGGGCATCTCGTAGCCGCCGTTGATGGTCACTGCACGCGTCGGTGCCTGAGGCAAAACGAAGCGGGTCGACAGCAGGCTTTTTTGCAGCGCCTTGGCCACCGGCTCGAAGTCGTAGCGATCGGCACCCAGGCCATGCAACCAGATAACGCAGGCGTCTGCGGGCTTGGCGGGCTGAAGAATCAAGGGTTCGGTCATGTCTGCTCCATAAGTGTGCGCTCGCTCCGATTAAGTGCGACGGAACGGTGCGCAATAGTTTGATCTGTTACGAGAATGTCGCAAGGTTGAATCTTTTCCCATTGACCTTTGGCTGAATCGACTCAGCAGCCACTCTGGTACGCGCTTTGCTAAGTGTAGGTCGATGTCAGCACTATCCCGCAACGGTAACACTATCAGTGACTGCCGTTCGTGGAATAGCCACTGGAATTACCGCGACCGCCTCATGCCGCTTGACCCTGATAAAAGCCAAAACGGGTCGATATCGCCTCATAAGGGTGCGCTGAGGTTCTAGCTCCGACACAACAAGAGCAACTGGAGGTTTGAATGAAGGTATTGAAATCCACCCTGGCCATCGTTTCCGCGGCCGCAGTCCTGGGCGTCAGTGGTTTTGCCCAAGCCGGCGCCACCCTGGACGCCGTGCAGAAGAAGGGTTTTGTGCAATGTGGCGTAAGTGACGGCTTGCCGGGTTTCTCGGTGCCGGACGCCAGCGGCAAGATCCTCGGGATCGACGCCGACTTTTGCCGCGCCGTGGCCGCTGCCGTGTTCGGCGACGCAACCAAGGTCAAATTCAGCCAGTTGAATGCCAAGGAGCGTTTCACCGCGCTGCAGTCCGGTGAAGTCGACATCCTGTCGCGCAATACCACCATGACCAGCTCTCGCGATGCGGGTATGGGCCTGAAATTCCCAGGCTTCATCACTTACTACGACGGCATCGGCTTCCTGGTGAACAACAAGCTGGGGGTCAAAAGCGCCAAGGAACTGGACGGTGCAACCATCTGCATCCAGGCCGGTACCACCACCGAGCTGAACGTTTCCGACTACTTCCGTGGCAACGGTCTGAAATACACCCCGATCACCTTCGACACCTCCGACGAAAGCGCCAAGTCGCTGGAATCCGGGCGTTGCGACGTGCTGACCTCCGACAAGTCCCAACTGTTCGCCCAGCGCAGCAAGTTGGCCTCGCCGAAAGACTACGTGGTGCTGCCGGAAACCATTTCCAAGGAGCCGCTGGGCCCGGTCGTGCGTAATGGCGACGACGAGTGGTTGGCCATCGTGCGCTGGGTCGGCTACGCCATGCTCAACGCCGAAGAAGCCGGTATCACTTCCAAAAACGTCGAAGCTGAAGCCAAGTCCACCAAGAACCCGGACGTCGCGCGCCTGCTCGGTGCCGACGGTGAATACGGCAAAGACCTGAAAGTGAAGAAAGACTGGGTCGTACAGATCGTCAAGCAGGTCGGCAACTACGGTGAAGTGTTCGAGAAAAACCTCGGCAAAAGCACGCCACTGGAAATCGACCGCGGCCTGAACGCGCTGTGGAACAACGGCGGCATTCAATACGCACCGCCTGTGCGCTGATCGCTGATGGTTCTGTCACCCGGTGGGCCAACCGCCGGGTGATGTTCTGTTCCATTCTTTCCGGGGCACTTCATGCAAAATCAAATCGGCGCACCAAAGCAGAAGCTCAGCTTCAGCGATCCCAAAGTGCGTGCGTGGCTCTTCCAGATCATCACGATTGTGGCGGTGGTCTCGCTGGGCTGGTACCTCTTCAACAATACCCAGACCAACCTTCAACACCGGGGCATTACCTCGGGTTTCGACTTTCTCGAGCGCAGTGCCGGCTTCGGCATCGCGCAGCACCTGATTGACTACACCGAATCGGACAGTTACGCCCGGGTGTTTGTGATCGGCTTGCTCAACACCTTGCTGGTGACCGTCATTGGCGTGGTCCTGGCGACGCTGCTCGGTTTCATCATCGGCGTGGCACGTCTGTCGCCGAACTGGATGATCAACAAACTGGCGACCGTGTATGTGGAAGTGTTCCGCAACATTCCGCCGCTGCTGCAAATCCTGTTCTGGTACTTCGCGGTGTTCCTGACCATGCCGGGGCCGCGCAACAGCCATAACTTCGGCGACACCTTCTTTGTCAGCAGCCGTGGCCTGAACATGCCGGCCGCACAGGCCGCCGATGGATTCTGGCCGTTTGTGGCCAGTGTGGTGGTGGCCATTGTGGCGATCGTGCTGATGGCGCGTTGGGCCAACAAGCGCTTTGAAGCGACCGGTGTGCCTTTCCACAAGTTCTGGGCGGGCCTGGCGTTGTTCTTCGTGATCCCGGCGTTGTGCGCGTTGATCTTCGGCGCGCCGCTGCACTGGGAAATGCCCAAGCTGCAAGGGTTCAACTTCGTCGGCGGCTGGGTGTTGATCCCTGAACTGCTGGCGCTGACCCTGGCATTGACGGTGTACACAGCTGCGTTCATCGCCGAGATCGTGCGTTCGGGCATCAAGTCCGTCAGTCACGGCCAGACCGAAGCCGCGCGTTCCCTGGGCCTGCGCCCCGGTCCGACGCTGCGTAAGGTCATCATTCCGCAAGCCTTGCGGGTGATCATTCCGCCGCTGACCAGCCAGTACCTGAACCTGGCGAAAAACTCGTCGTTGGCCGCCGGTATCGGTTACCCGGAAATGGTTTCGCTGTTTGCCGGCACGGTGCTCAACCAGACCGGCCAAGCCATCGAAGTCATTGCCATCACCATGAGCGTGTACCTGGCGATCAGCATCAGCATTTCCCTGCTGATGAACTGGTACAACAAGCGCATTGCGCTGATCGAGCGGTGAGGAAACGCACATGAGTTCTCATACTTTCAAACCTGATATGCCGCCGCCGAGCAAAGTCTTCGGTCCGGTGGCATGGATGCGCGCCAACCTGTTTTCCAGTTGGCTCAACACCCTGCTGACGTTGCTGGCGTTCTACCTGGTGTACCTGGTGGTGCCTCCGATCCTGCATTGGGCGATCCTCGACGCGAACTGGGTGGGCACCACCCGTGCCGATTGCACCAAGGAAGGCGCCTGCTGGGTGTTCATCCAACAGCGCTTCGGGCAGTTCATGTATGGCTACTACCCCGGCGACCTGCGCTGGCGCGTGGACCTGACCGTGTGGCTGGCCATCGTCGGCGTGGCGCCGTTGTTCATCTCGCGTTTTCCCCGCAAGGCGGTCTACGGCCTGGGCTTTCTGGTGCTGTACCCGATCATTGCCTACTTCCTGTTGCATGGCGGGATCTTCGGCCTGACCAACGTGGCGACCAGCCAATGGGGCGGCCTGATGCTGACCCTGGTGATCGCCACCGTGGGCATCGCCGGCGCCTTGCCGCTGGGGATCGTGCTGGCCTTGGGGCGACGTTCGAACATGCCGGCGATTCGGGTGGTCTGCGTGACCTTCATCGAATTCTGGCGCGGCGTGCCGTTGATCACCGTGCTGTTCATGTCGTCGGTGATGCTGCCGTTGTTCCTGCCTGAAGGCATGGGCATCGACAAGCTGCTGCGGGCCTTGATCGGCGTGATCCTGTTCCAGTCGGCCTATGTGGCGGAAGTGGTGCGCGGTGGCTTGCAGGCGATTCCCAAGGGCCAGTACGAAGCGGCCGCGGCGATGGGCCTGGGTTACTGGCGCAGCATGGGCCTGGTGATTCTGCCGCAAGCCCTGAAGCTGGTGATCCCCGGTATCGTCAACACGTTTATTGCGCTGTTCAAGGACACCAGCCTGGTGATCATCATCGGTCTGTTCGACCTGCTCAACAGTGTCAAGCAAGCCGCCGCCGACCCGAAATGGTTGGGCATGGCCACTGAAGGCTACGTGTTCGCCGCCCTGGTGTTCTGGATTTTCTGTTTTGGTATGTCGCGCTATTCCATTCATTTGGAACATAAGCTCGACACAGGCCACAAGCGTTAGGAGTTGTTGTTATGAGCGAAGCGATCAAACAGCCTGTGAGCCCTGAAGGCATTATCCAGATGCAGGGCGTGAACAAGTGGTACGGCCAGTTCCACGTATTGAAAGACATCAACCTCAACGTCAAGCAGGGCGAGCGTATCGTGCTGTGCGGTCCGTCGGGTTCGGGCAAGTCCACCACCATCCGCTGCCTCAATCGCCTGGAAGAGCACCAGCAGGGCCGCATCGTGGTCGACGGCGTGGAACTGACCAACGACCTCAAGCAGATCGAAGCGATCCGCCGCGAAGTCGGCATGGTGTTCCAGCACTTCAACCTGTTCCCGCACCTGACCATCCTGCAGAACTGCACGCTGGCGCCGATGTGGGTGCGCAAGATGCCCAAGCGCAAGGCCGAGGAAATCGCCATGCACTATCTTGAGCGCGTGCGCATTCCGGAGCAGGCCCACAAGTTTCCGGGGCAACTGTCCGGCGGTCAGCAACAGCGTGTGGCGATTGCCCGCGCGCTGTGCATGAAGCCGAAAATCATGCTGTTCGACGAACCGACCTCGGCCCTCGACCCGGAAATGGTGAAAGAGGTGCTGGACACCATGATCGGCCTGGCCGAAGACGGCATGACCATGTTGTGCGTGACCCACGAAATGGGCTTCGCCCGTACCGTGGCCAACCGCGTGATCTTCATGGACAAGGGCGAAATCGTCGAACAGGCGGCGCCGAATGACTTCTTCGACAACCCGCAGAATGACCGGACCAAGTTGTTCCTGAGCCAGATTCTGCATTGATCGATGGCTGACAAAATAAACCCGGCCTGGTGCCGGGTTTATTTTTGGCGGCTATTCAGGTTGTCAGCGTGTTGCCTGAAAACCCTCGTGCGTTGCCTTTGTAGGCAACTCCGAATAGGGTGTAGGAAAATTCATCCTATGATTGGACGAAAGTACATATTCCATGACTGACATCGCCCCCTTGATCAAACGCTCCCTGGTCGACCAGGCGCTGGAGCAGTTGCGCCAGCGCATCACCCAGGGCGCATGGGCCATCGGCGAACGCCTGCCCACCGAGCCTGAGTTGTCCGCCGAGCTGGGGATCAGCCGCAATACCGTGCGCGAGGCCATGCGTGTGTTGGCGTTCTCCGGCTTGATCGAGATCCGCCAGGGCGATGGCAGTTACCTGCGTTCAATGACCGACCCGCTGGGGGCGATGCATGCGCTGTCCCACTGCACCCTGGAGCAGGCCCAGGAAACCCGACGGATTCTGGAAGTGGAAGCGGTCGGCCTGGCCGCGTTGCGCCGTACCGAGGCAGACCTTCAAGCATTGCACCAGGCGCTCAACGCCAGCGCCGCGCTGTACCACGGTGAGCTGGAGGCCTATATCAGCGCCGACCTGGTGTTTCACAAACGCCTGGTGGACGCGGCGCACAACCCGGCGTTGAGCGAGCTGTACCAGTATTTCTCCGCCATCGTCGGCGCGCAGTTGCGCCAGACACTGAACATTTCGCCGCGTCGCCAGGCGGTGTTCGACCTGCATACCGACCTGCTCGACGCCGTGGCGCAGCAAGACCCGGAACGCGCCAAATCCCTTTGCCGGCAGTTGATCCATGAACCCTGAAACCCAACGCATGACCGAACTCGAAGAGCTGTTGATCGACGCCGAAGCCGACGATGACACTGTGCAACAGGCGCATCCGCAGGTGCGTCGTCCCTGGCTGTTGTTGCTGGGGCTGGTGCTGGTGGCGCTGAACCTGCGCCCGGCGCTGTCGAGCCTGTCGCCATTGCTGGCCGATGTGTCGAGCAGCCTGGGCCTGTCGGCGGCCAAGGCCGGTTTGCTGACCACCTTGCCGGTGTTGTGCCTGGGCCTGTTTGCCCCCACGGCGCCGATCCTGGCCCGACGCTTTGGCGCCGAGCGCGTGGTGCTGGGGATTTTGCTGACCCTGGCCGCCGGCATCGTCCTGCGCAGTTCGTTGGGCGAAGTGGGGTTGTTCGTCGGCAGCCTGCTCGCCGGCGCGAGCATCGGCATCATCGGCGTGCTGTTGCCGGGCATCGTCAAGCGTGATTTCGCCCGGCAGGCCGGGGCCATGACCGGGGTCTACACCATGGCCCTGTGCCTGGGCGCGGCGCTGGCGGCGGGTTCCACGGTGCCGCTGAGTCATGCCTTCGGTGACAGTTGGCCCATCGGCCTCGGCTTCTGGATGCTGCCGGCGCTGGTGGCGGCGTTGTGCTGGTGGCCCCAGGTCGGCGAGAAACACGGTGCCCACCAGGTGGCGTACCGGGTGAAGGGCTTGTTGCGTGATCCGCTGGCCTGGCAAGTGACCTTGTACATGGGCCTGCAATCGTCCCTGGCGTACATCGTGTTCGGCTGGCTGCCGTCGATCCTCATCGGCCGGGGCCTGAGCGCTACCGAGGCGGGGTTGGCGCTGTCCGGCTCGATCATCGTGCAACTGTTCAGTTCCCTGGCCGCGCCGTGGCTGGCCACGCGAGGCAAGGACCAGCGTCTGGCCATCGTGGTGGTGATGCTGCTGACCCTGGGCGGCCTGTTCGGTTGCCTGTATGCGCCGCTCGATGGCCTGTGGGGTTGGGCCATCGTGCTCGGCCTGGGGCAGGGCGGTACCTTCAGCCTGGCGCTGACCCTGATCGTGCTGCGCTCGCGGGATGCCCACGTGGCGGCCAACCTGTCGAGCATGGCCCAGGGCATCGGTTATACCCTGGCGTCCTTCGGGCCGTTCGCGGTGGGCCTGGTGCACGACTGGACCGGCGGCTGGTCGGCCATCGGCTGGATCTTCGCGGTGATCGGCCTGGGCGCGATCGTCGCCGGGCTGGGCGCAGGGCGGGCGTTGTATGTGCAGGTCACCAGCGAAAAAGTCTAGAGATACACCACCTCCAGCGTGGCGAGCCCGTCAAGCGCGGTCTCGCGGCTCAAGTCCAGGTTTTGCGTGGCGTTGATCAGGGTTTCGACCTTGACCGTGCTGCTCAGCGTCTGGATCGCCGAGGGGCCGGCCGTGCTGCCGGCGGTGTCGGTGAAGCCCAGGTAACTGTTGGCGCCGATGCTGATCGGATTGAGATTGGCCGTGCGCCAGGCCAGGCCGCCGGTGGTGGACTCCGTGCCATAGGCCTGCGCGGTGCTGTCGACCACGGTTTGCAGAGGGTCGAAGGTCATGGAGTACAGGCCGATGCGGTTGCCGCTGTGGTCCAGGCCCAGGCCGTAGTAAATCTCGCTGTTGACCATGGCCGAACCGTCGCGATTGTCGTGCATGCGCAAGGCAAAGCGGTTCGGCGCGTTGCAGGCGATGTTGACGTGCAGCGGCTTGACCGGCAGGCGCGTGCTGCGGTCCACCTTGAGGTCCTGTTGGGAAATCTTGCCGTAGTCGATCACCGCACCGTCGGACAACTGCGGGGTGCAGGCGGTGGGCGTGATGAGGCCTGTGACCGCCAGGTCCACGATCGAGGCGGCCTGCACTGCGGATGTGCCGCCGAGCAGCAGGGAGAAAAGGGCGATACCGGGCTTTTTCATGCGTTGATCCCAAGGATTACAAGTAAATGATTTCCAGCGTGCCGGAGCCGTTGATGTGCACCACGCTGCGCAAGTCCAGGGTCTGCATCGGCGCCAGGTAGGCTTTGATACGCAGCGTGCCGGTGAGGTTCTGCAGCGGCACGGGGCCCAGGGTGCTGGCGGTGCGGTTGGTGAAGCCCATGAGGCTGTTGGCTGCGATGGGGATCTGCCGCGAGCTGGAACTGCTCCAGGCGGCCCCGCCACTGGTGGAGTCGGTGCGATACAGCGTGCCGAGGGCGTCGGCGCTGAATTCTGCCGGGTCGATGTTGACGTAATAGCGACCGATCTTGTTGTGGCTGTTATCCAGGTCCAGGCCGTAGGCGGTTTCATCGGTGCCGCCGGTGGCCGAACCGTTGCGGTTGTCGTGCATCTTCAGGGCGAAAGGTGTGGCGGCGTCGCAGCTCACCGAGAGCTGCAAGGTGCGGGTGGGCAATGGCGTTTCATTGCTGGCACTGAGGTCCTTGGCCAGCAGCGTGCCGTAATCCACCAGCCCGCCGTTGGATAACTGCGGCACGCAGGCCACGGGGGCGAAGTGGGCCTGCAATGTCAGTTCGCGGCTGGCGTGGCGGTTATGCAGGCTCCCGGAGGCTTCCCAGGTCGTGGCCTCCCTGACACGGGTGGCGGCGGCATCGGCCCAGGCGCTGACACTCAGTTGCAGCGCGAAGTGCTTGCCGGTGAGCCGTGTGCCGTTCTGCACCGGAGCGATGCCGTGGCCCGGTCGCCAGTCCAGCGTGGTCCCGATCGCGATCGGTGGCTGTCCGCTGGCAGGCAGCAACCCCAGGCTGACCGCCTGGCCGTCGAGTACACCCTCGCTGACTTGCAACGCGTAGCTGCCCTGTGCGGTGAACTGCAAGCGTTCTGCGTTGGCTGCCAGGGCGCGATAAAACAGGCTCGGATCGGTGGGCCGCGGGCAGTTGAACGTCAGGCGCAGGTGGCGCTCGCCGAGCAGACGCTGGGCGGCGCTGTCGCGCTGGGCGGCGCGGTTCATCAAGCCGAAATCCAGGCGCGACTCGCTGACGTTCAACTGGCATTCGTCGTCGGCCTGGGCCGTGTTGAACGCAGCGAGTATCACGCCAATGAAGATCGGCCGGCGCAGGCGATGGGCAAGCATCAGGGCAGTCATCGGTCATCCTCCAGGGGTGTGGCAGCGGGCGGTGGCGGTTTCGAAATACACCGTCGGATCGGGCTTGGCCGGTAATTCGTAGCGCAGTTCGCAGCGGTCCCTGTCGGGGGCGCTGACCCACAACGGCGTGTGCTCCAGCACGTTGGGCAGGAACACTTGGCCGCTCTCCTGGACCAGGGTGACGAACTCGCCATCGGCGGTGCTCACCATGGCGCCACGGGGCAGCGGCTGACCCTGATCATCACGCGCGTTCAGCAGCAGCCGGCGGGTCAGGGCCACGCCGAACGCGACGCGATCCACCGCGCCGCGTCCGGCCGAAATCATCGCCAGGCCATTGTTCACATCCGCATTGCGCGGCAGCGAGCGGGTCTGCACTTCCACCGGGCTGCGGCCATAGGCGTTGACTTGGGGCACCACCGCCTGGCCTTGCCAGTCGGTCCAGACCGGGCCGCTGGGAGTGCTGAGCTTGATGCCGCTCATGTCGCCTACCGACACCAGGGCGAAGGTGTCGCGCACCGGATAGGGGGAGAAGGTGACGCCACTGTCGTGCACCACCACCGCACCTCGGGCGCCGCCCTGGTAGCTCGAGCGTTCGGCGTCGCTGCGGCTATAGCTCAGGTCGAGCTGGCTGTAGCGGGGCAGGGCGGAGACCCCCACGCTGGTCTCCACTTGCCGGTCGCGGGTGTCGTACTCGGCGGCGACCCGATAACTGAGTTGATCGTCGATCTGTTCGTTCAAGCCCAGCCCCGAGCGATGCTCACCCCCGGAGTTGCGCACCCAGGCGCGGACCCGGCGGCTTTCGCCAAGGGGCAGGCTCAGGTTCAGGTACACCGCGTTGTCTTGCTGCTGGCGCCCGCCCATCTGCCATTCGGCACTGGCCGACAGCGACACGCCGTTGATACTGGTGCCCCAGGAGGCCAGCCCGCGACTGCTGCTGTCCCCGTTAAAGCTGCTCGAGCGCGACACCCCGGCGCTGAACGCCCCCAGCCATGGGTGGGAAAAGCCCAGGGTTGCGCTTTGCTGATCGCGATAACGGGAGCTGCGCGGTCGCTCGGGCTGGATGTCGTAGATGGCGTCCTCCAGCTCGCGATAGCCTGGAGAGCGCCAGGTGTTGGCCAGACTGAACGACCACTGGTCACTCAAGCGCTGGGACCATGACAGGTCGGTTTGCATGCCGCGCGCGTTGTCCCGGGCCTGTGCGTCGGCGAGTTGGCTGGCGAGCTGGAGCTGACTGTCCAGGCCCGGCAGCCAGGCCAGGCTGGCGCCGACGGCGCGGTATTCACTGGCCGTCATGATTGCGCCGCCGAGGGACAGTTGCGGATGCACCGCGCCGTTCCAGCCGGCACTGACCACCCACGGATCGTCGCCGTGGGCGTTGCCGATGTTGCGCACGCGGCCGGCGGCCAGCGAGTAACCCGCCGCCGGCAGCCCCAGGCCGAGCATGGCCGCCGGCACGGTAAAGCGCCGTTCGCCGCCGACACTTTCCTTGATCGTCACCTCGACGTCCGAACGTGTGTTCAAGCGCCGTACATCGGTCAGGGCGAAGGGGCCGGCAGGTACCACGGTGGAGTGAATCAACGCGCCGTTCTGGCGCACTTCCACCTGCGCCGGGCTGTTGGCGATGCCCTCGATGGTCGCGCCTTGCGCCTGGTCTTGCAGGGCCTGTTCGGTGAACACCTGGACGCCGTTGATCTGCGCGCCGGACAGTATCGGGTTATAGAGGCTGATCTGTCCGGCCTGCAGCACCGCCTGGTGCTGGGCAAAGGTGCGCTGGGCGTAGGCTTCCAGATGGGTGCTGCGCGACAGGCCGTCCTGCCAGGTCTGCACCTGGCGGCTGCGCACGATCCAGTCGCCGGCGTTGAAACCGACTTCGGTATTGGCCGAGCCGAAGCGGCTGGCGTCATCGCCAAAGCGGTTGTAGAACCCGGTGAGGTCATAGTTGAGCAAGCCTGCGACACCGCCGGCCTGATACCCCGAAATATCCTGCTGCCGGGGGCGCAAGGCCTCGGTCGGCACCACCAGCGATACGCTGAGGGTGGCCGGGTCGGGCTCCACCAGGCTTTGCGGGAATTGGCCGAGAAAGTCATGGCAACGGGCGCTGTCCGCCGGGATCACCAGCTCGGCGGCGTCGAGCAAGGCGCGGTCGAAACACAAGGCGCCGTGTCGATCGAAACCGACCTCCAGGCGGCCACGCTTCTGGCCGTTGACCCACAGGCTCACCGGGTGTTTTCCGGCGGCAAAACGCGGCGCGTCCAACAGCACGCTGGCCAGTTGCGGGTCGATACCGCGCTGGTTGAGGGTCTTGGCGTCAAAGCCTTCAGCGTCATCGGCCCAGGCCACGTCGGGGAGCAGGGCGCAGCTCAATAGCCAGGCCGGCCAGGCACGGAGGGAGGGAGCGGCGGGCACGGCGTTGCCGTCAGGGTAGTTCACGACTGTTTTTATCCAAGGCAATCGAATGTCGGACGTCTGCGCGTCCCGGTGACGGTCGTTAAGCCGTCACTTCGTTTGGGCGGCGCGAGGGCCTGTGCGTTGCGTCAGCGAAGGGTGATCGGTGCGTCGTAGGCCGCCACCGCGAAGCCATACAGGGTGGCCGGTTGCAGCCGCACGGTGCTGGCGCCCGCGCCGCTGGCCGGTACCCGCAAGCGTTCGCCCGGTAACACATAGGTGCGCGGCAGCATCGCCCTGCCGTCGCCGGGCAGCAGGCGCAGTTCCTGGGCCAGGCGCACCACGTAGGGGGTGTCGTTGTGCACCTGCAGTTCGTTGTTTTGCAGGTGCCAGGTCAAGCCGGTCCAGGGGGTGCGATTGGTCGCCAGGCCCTTGGGATGAATGATCACCGGCAGGTTCTGGCGCACGGTGACCCCGACCCGCGCATGGCCGGCCTCGGTGGCGGGGCGCCCCTTGGGCATGCCTTCGAAAACCACCCGCTTGAGGCGCTGGCTCTTGAGCGGTTGCTGATCCTGGAAGATGAAGCGCACCAACTGCGATTTGCCCGGCTCCACGCGCGACAAGGGCGGGGTGACCACCAGCAGCGGTTCGGTGTCTTCGGGAATGTCTTCCAGGGTGACGTGCAGCAGGGCCAGTTGATTGTCGGTGTTGGTCACCGACACGCTGGCTTCGCCCTCCTGTTCATACACGATCACCACGGAGGTGTCGGGGACCATGCCGTCGGCTTGGGCATTGAGGCTCAACAGCAACGTCAGGGCCGCGATGTTCAAAAGTTGCGTGGTCATGATGGGCATTCCAGTGGGCAGAAAGAAGGGTCAGAGGTAGCGCAGATCCAGGACGATGGACCCGTCCAGGGGAACCTCTTGGTTCAGGGTCAGGTCGTTCGCCACGTTGAGGGTCGTTTCGACCTGAAGCTGGGTGGTCAGTTGGCGGATGAAGTCCGGCTGACGGTCGCCGGGCAGGGCGAAACCGGCAAAGACCTTGGGCTCGGCGTTGGGCCGGGGTGTCCAGGTTTCGCCATTGTCGAGGGACGTCAGTACCTGCATGGGCTGGGCATCGCCTATGGGGTTGCGATACGACAGCGCCACGCTGCCCAGGCGCTCGTCGGGGGCGTGGAGGTTGGTGCCCAGCCCGTAGACCCCCGGCGCCAGCGCCGACGCCGAGCGGTTGTCGATCCCCACCAGCGCGAACAGCATGGGCCTGGTGCATTGCACCGACAGCTCCAGCAGCAGGCTGGGCAACACGGTGAATTCATCGCCGTTGAGGACGTGTGTGGGAATCTTGCCGTGGTCGACAATGCCTTCTTCCGACAGCTCGACGTGGCAGGCGTCCGGGGTCAGGCGGCCGGTCACCGTGACGTCGACGATGGACGCCGACCAGGCGGGAGTCGCGAGGAACGACGTCAGCAGAGCGGCTAATGCAATGGGCTGCAGGTTCATGGGGATCACTGGCTGAAGGAGGGGGGCCGGTCTGAAAGGAAAGGCCATGACCGAGCATGGCCTTCCCGGCATTACAGGTACTTCACTTCCAGCGTGGCCGAGCCGTCCAGGGTGACTTCGTTGCTCAGGTCCAGGCTGTCGGTGCGGGCGATCGTGGTATCCACGGTCATTTGCGCGACCAGTTCCTTGACCGGCGTCGGCTGCGTGCCGCCAGCCGTGTCGGCGACCGACATGTACACGCCCGGCTCCCACGACTTTTCGTCGTACCAGGTGTTGCCGCCATCCGCCGAGGCAATGGTTTTCATCTGTACGCCATCGGCGACCGCGTTTTGCAGCGTCAACTGAAACCAGCCGAGTTTCTGCGTGCCGTTGATGAAGCCCAGGCCATAGATCTCCCTCATCATCGACGAGTCGGCGCGGTTATCGATCGAATTCAAGGCAAACGGAATCGCCCCGTCACACAGCACCGCGACCGTCATGGTGTGGGTGCCGATGAGGGTGGGGTTGTCCGGGCGCAGGTCCTTGGCGGAAATTTTCCCGTGATCGATGATCCCGCCGCTGGACAGGCTCGGGGTGCAGGCGCTGGGAATGATCAGACCCTTGACCGCCAGGTCCACGGTAGAGGCGGCATAGGTGGTGGCGCAGGTCAGTAGCATCACGCTGGCGGCGACGGTGTTGAGCAGGGTTTTCATGGGGAACGAACTCCTTTCCAGAGGGTGGGATTACAAGTACGTGAGTTGGACGGTGGCGTGCCCGTCGACGGGAACCTCGTCCAGCAAGGTCAAGCGCTCGGTCGGGGCGATATGGGTGTACAGGCGAATCTCGGCGTCAAACTCCTGAACTGCGGCGGGCACGTTATTGCTGCCGCGCGCAATCGCCGTCAGCCACAGATGGTTCAACTGGCTGGCCGGTATCCAGCTCACGCCACCGTCGTTGGAATTGATGATGCGTGCCGCAACGCCGTCCGCTACCGGGGTGTAGAGGTGGAAGCTGGAACCGCCGATTTTTTCGTTGTTCGGCGTCATACCCAGGCCATGCCAGTAATCGTGGTTGGCCGATGTGCCGGCGCGGTTATCGACGGTGTTGAGGGTGAAAAAAGTCGACCCTTCACAGCGCACGCTCAGGTGCAGGCTTTGATTGGGCAGTGCGGTGAATTGGTCGGCATTGAGCGAACCGACCGAAATTTTGCCGAAGTCGACCACGCCGCCACCGGAAATCAGCGGTTCGCAGGCGCTGGGCGTGATGCTGCCCTTGACGCTGAGGTCGGAGGTGCTGGCGGCGAACGCCGGTGGGGCAAGCAGCAGTGTCAGCATGAGGCGAGAGGCGAAAGCGTTCATGGGCGAGGGCCTTTGTTCACAGGAATCGGGTGGGCGTCCGTGGGATTACAGGTACTTCACTTCAATCGTGGCCGAGCCATCGAGCGGCACTTCCTGGCTCAGATCCATCCCGGCGGCGTCGTAAATGCCAGTCGCGATTTCCAGCTCCACGGCCAGCTCGCGGCCGGCAATGGGGAGGCTGGTGTCCGCAGGGGTGCTTATCGCGAACAGCGGACCGGGCTCGAACATGTCTTCAGGGCGCCAGGTGTTGCCGTTGTCGTAGGAGACGATCGAACGCGCGGTTGCGCCGTCCATCACTGGGTTGTTGAAGTACAGGTAGAACCAGCCCAGTTTTTTGTCGCCGTTGACGAACCCCAGTCCGAAACTGCTGCTGGAGCCGCTGGCTGTGCGGTTATCGATGGCCTTGAGGCCGAAGAGGGTTTGCGCCTCGCAGCTCACGTTCATCTGCACGGTGTGTTTGGGCAGGTAAGTGGGGTTGCCCTGGTTGAGGTCGCCCGCCGACAGCTTTCCATGGTCGATCACCCCTCCGCCGGACAAGATGGGCGAACAGGCGCTGGGGGTGATCAAACCCTTGACGCTCAGGTCGATGGCACTGGCGGCATAGGCGGTGGAAAAGAGGTTGAGTAACAGGGCGGTACTCAACAGTGTC
The DNA here is from genome assembly GCF_900102035.1 of Pseudomonas extremaustralis. Lineage (NCBI taxonomy): Bacteria > Pseudomonadati > Pseudomonadota > Gammaproteobacteria > Pseudomonadales > Pseudomonadaceae > Pseudomonas > Pseudomonas extremaustralis. The sequence goes on along the minus strand of NZ_LT629689.1, from coordinate 3,734,576 downwards.
AGGGAATTGCGCATTTCAGAACTTCCACTACAAGGCTGGCGGATAAAAGCACGCACACGGCAGCGCCCGATCTTTCGGCTAAGACGGCGAGCACGGCGGCTGGTTATGTTGGGTTGGGACCACCGCCAATGGCGGGCCCATTCCCTCTTTGTGGGGTGGCGGCAATTTAGCCGGGGGACGAGGTGGGGGGAATACAACTATTACGACAATAGCGAATGGCGGTTATTCAGACATAAGGATGTAGGAGTTTATGATTCGATTTGTAGGAAAGTTGGTTTTTTCGTAGTTGTTGTATCGTCATATCCAGCCCTGGAGGCTATTTATTGCGACTTATTAACAGTCATATGAGTGCGCGCTGTTCTTTATTGGCTGTTGCGTCTTTCTCACCCACCCAGGTGGGCGTTAATGAACTCATGGACTGAAACATCAATGTAAGCGCAATTGAGGTGACCATGGTGACAAGGGCGTTTTTCAATCCAGTACCTGTCCTGACGTCCTCACTGCAGCAAATAGAGGGGCGGGCGCCTTGCCCTGCGAGGTTTGCCTGGCCGACACGGACCAGCCTGCTCGAGATTTTCGGCAGTGACGAGGTGGTGAACCGGGTGTTGGTCAGTTTGATGAATGAAGCGCGGGAAGACGGGGCCTTGCTGGAGCAGGCGCTGGCCAGTGCCGACGCCCCGCTGGTGATGGAGCGGTTGCATCGTCTGGTGGGCAGCCTGGCTTTCGTCGGTGGGGCTGACCTGGAGCGGCATGGGGAGCAACTGATCGCGCAAGTCCAGGTTTATGGCTTAGTGGCAAGTACGCCGCAATTACATGCGTTTCAGCGCAACTTGCAGGTGTATATCACCTATTTGAGCCGCTTATGAAGCATCGGCATACAGCGGCTTGTAGAAAGCTGTTCTTCTGCAACAGAGGTTTTGGATGTAGGTAATTTCTGTTTGTTTTGTAGGCATTAAGTAGCCGGCTATCAAACACTGGACGCGCTTCGAAAGCGAGCGCGTCGGGTGGTTGTTGCGCCGCGTGGACACAGGTATTTTTGCGCGAATCCAAGTTGCCATCATTCATGGGTATTTATGCTTCGTGTAATTATTGCCGACGACCATCCCATTGTGCGTATCGGACAGCGGGTGGTAATTGAGGCGGGCGGTAAGTGCAAAGTCGTTGGCGAGGCCGATGGTCCCGATGAATTGCTCAGGTTGTTGAGCACCGTGGCCTGTGATGTGCTGGTGACCGACTTCGCCATGCCTGGCGGTCAGCAGGCGGATGGTTACGGGTTGCTGGGGCTGTTGCGTCGTCAGTACCCCGCACTGCCGGTGATCCTGGTCACTATGTTCGCCAACGTGGCCACGCTACGCGCTTCGTTTGCCCACGGGGCGCGAGCGATCGTCGCCAAAAGCGCTTCGGCCAGGGAACTTCCCATCGCGATCAACGCGGTGATCAAGGGGGAGACCTTTGCCAGTGAGTGCTTGCGGGTCCAGTTGGTAAGCGCGGGCCCCGGCGACCAGCTGCAACAGCCCCAGTTATCCAGCAAGGAGCGGGAAGTGGTGCGGATGCTGGCCAGCGGCATGACCGTCAGCCAGATCGCGGCACGGGTCAACCGCAGTATTTCCACGATCAGCAAACAGAAAAGCACGGCCATGAGCCGGCTGTGCATTTCCACCGACGTCGACCTGTTCGCCTACGCGCGCAGTTGCGGCATGGTGCCCTAGCTTTTGGCGCGGCATTGCCGGTGTAAATGCCGATAGAGTTTTGCCGGTGCCCGGACTATCTTGGGCCGCTCACACCCCTGGTTTGGAACCTGCCCATGAGCGACGCCCACAATGCCCTGATCACCGAGTTCTACAGCGCCTTCCAGCGGCTGGATGCCGAGGCCATGGCGGCCTGCTACACCGAGGATGTGCTGTTCAGCGACCCGGCCTTCGGCGAACTGCGCGGCCGCGACGCTGGCGATATGTGGCGCATGCTCACCACGCGCGCCAAGGACTTCTCCCTGACCTTCGACCATGTGCGCAGCGACGACACCACCGGCAGCGCGCATTGGGTAGCGACTTACCTGTTCAGCGCGACCGGCAATACCGTGGTCAACGATATCGGCGCGCGGTTCGTGTTTCGCGAGGGCAAGATCTGCGAGCACCACGACCACTTCGACCTGTGGCGCTGGTCCCGCCAGGCCCTGGGCTTCAAAGGCCTGGTGCTGGGCTGGTCGCCGGCCCTGAAAAACGCCGTGCGCGCCCAGGCGCTCAAAGGCCTGAGGGCATTTCAGGGCGGTCGTTGATAAGCTTGGCGCTTCCCTGGTCTGCAGAACTCGACACGTGACTGAGCCTTCCGAACCCAAACCCTGGTTCGTCTACCTGGTACGCGCCGCCAATGGCGCGTTGTATTGCGGGATCAGCAATGACCCGGTGCGCCGTTTTGCCTCTCACCAGAGCGGCAAGGGCGCGCGGTTTTTCCTCTCCAGCCCGGCGGTGGCGCTGGTGTACACCGAACGATGTGCGAGCAAGGGCGACGCGCTGCGCCAGGAGCGGCTGATCAAAAAGTTGAAGAAGAGCGCCAAGGAATGCCTGGCGGCCAGTGGCTCATTGATTTGACTGATAGGTTCCCATTGCCCCCGCGCACGGTGTTGCAGGCTAAGCTAGGCGTTCACTTCTCCAGCGGAGCCTGGCATGTCCGAGTTGATCCTCCACCACTACCCGCAGTCCCCGTTCGCTGAAAAAGCCCGTCTGATGTTGGGCTTCAAGGGCTTGTCCTGGCACTCGGTGCATATCTCGCCGGTGATGCCCAAGCCAGACCTGACCGCCCTCACCGGCGGCTATCGCAAGACCCCGGTGCTGCAAGTGGGCGCCGATATCTACTGCGACACCGCCTTGATCGCCCGACGCCTGGAGCAAGAAAAAGCCGGCCCGGCGCTGTTTCCCCAAGGCCTTGAGCTGGTTGCCCAGGGCTTCGCCGCCTGGGCCGATTCGTTGGTGTTTGCCCATGCCGTCGCGCTGGTGTTCCAGCCTGAATCCCTGGCGGTCAAATTCGCCAAGGTGCCACCGGAAATGCTCCAGGTCCTGGTGGCCGACCGCAGCAAACTGTTCAGCGGTGGCACGGCTGCCCGTGTGCAATTGGACCAGGCCCTGCACCAATGGCCGGCGATCGTCGGCCGTATCAATCAGCAACTGCAGCACCAGCAGGGGGATTTCCTCTTTGGCGAGCCGTCGATTGCCGACTTTGCCTTGGCCCATCCCTTGTGGTTCCTCAAAGGCTCGTCCGTGACCGCACCCCTGGTGGATGCTTATCCCGCCGTTACCACCTGGCTGGAACGGGTGCTGAGTTTCGGCCATGGCACGGCAACCCAGATGAGCGCCGAGCAGGCCCTCGACGTGGCGCGTAACGCCACCCCCGCCGAGGTGCCGGATGAACGCTTCGAGGACTTGAACGGCTACAAGGCCGGTCAGCAGGTCAGCATCGCGGCCACTGACTACGGCACCGACGCCGTGGCTGGTGAACTGCTGTTTGTCGGGCGCGAAGAACTGATCCTGCGCCGCACCGACGAACGTGCCGGCACCGTGCATGTGCATTTCCCACGCATGGGTTTCCGCCTTCAGGCGCAATAATCCTCTCCCCTGTAGGAGCGAGCTTGCTCGCGAAAAACCTCAATGTTCACGCGGACTTCCTGCACCAGCGCGCTACCGTTGACGGCTTCGCAAGCAAGCTCGCCCCGACAATGGTAGCGTTGCCGCCATCAATGGTTTGCGGAACCCAATGCCGATGCACCTTGGAAAATGGTTACACACCGGCACACTGCTGCTCGGCCTGGGCTTTTTGCTCGGCGGCTGCGCGAGTGTTTCGTCGACATCCACCCCGGCCACCCTTGACCGCCTGCTGGCCGACCCGGCCTTGAACGGCGCCACGGTTTCGCTGATGGTGCGCGACGCCCGCAGCGGCAGCACCCTCTATCAACACAACCCCCGCACCCGTTTGATTCCGGCTTCCAACCTCAAATTGTTGACCACCGCCGCGGCGATGGATGTGCTGGGGCCGCAGTATCGGTTTTCCACTCAACTGCTGAGCAACGGCACGCGCCAAGGCGAGCGCCTGAGCGGCAATCTCTACTTGCGCGGCCTGGGCGACCCCACGACACAGTTCGCCGACTATCAGGCCTTGGCCGCCCGACTGGCGAGCCAGGGCGTACGCCAGGTGCAGGGGGATCTGGTGTTCGACGACACCTGGTTCGACGCCGAGCGCCTTGGTGTGGACTGGGCCCAGGATGACGAAAGCACTTACTACGCCGCGCAAATTTCGGCGCTGACCGTGTCGCCCAATTCCGATTTTGATGCAGGCACTTTACTGGTCACCGCCCAGGCGCCGGTGATGATCGGTCAGCCGGTGAATGTGGCGGTGAGTCCGGCCACTGACTACGTGCACCTGAACAACCGCGCCGTCAGCGGCCCCGCCAACAACTACGCGATCACCCGCCAGCACGGCACCAACCTGTTGCAACTGACGGGCACGCTGGCGCCGGGCACACGCAGCCGTCAGTGGGTGAGCGTGTGGGAGCCGACGCAACTGGTGGCCAATCTGTTTGAGCAAGCGCTGGCGCAACAGGGCATCAGCGTGCTTGGCCGGCGGATCATCGGCGCGGCAACGCCGGCAACCGCCACGGTAGTGGCCGAGCACCAATCGGCACCGTTGCAGGAACTGATCACGCCGCTGCTCAAGCTCTCGAACAACAACATGTCCGAAGCCTTGCTCAAGGCCATGGGTCGCCAGACGGCGAATGCCGGCACGGCAGAAGCGGGCGTTGCCGCGGTGGCGGGTTTTATGCGGCGCCAGGGCCTGGACCCGGCGACGTTGAGCCAGGTCGACGGTTCGGGCTTGTCGCGGCGTAACCTGGTGTCGTCGCAGAACCTCACCGACCTGTTATTGGCCACGGCCAGGCAACCCTGGTTCGAGGCCTGGTACAACGCCTTGCCGATTGCCGGGAACAGTGACCGAATGACCGGCGGCAGCCTGCGCTACCGGCTGCGGGGGACCGCCGCTGAAAACAACCTGCACGCCAAGACCGGCTCCATGGCCGGGGTGTCATCGTTGAGCGGCTACCTCACCGATGGCGAGGGTCGGCGCCTGGTCTTTTCGATGATCAGCAATAACTACGTCAGCGACGCCGCGCCCATCCGCGCCCTGGAGAACCGCTTGGCGCTGGCCCTGGCCCAATGGCACCACTAGCTCAAGGCTGATAGCCCATCCGCCAGCTCACGGCCTGCGTCGCCGCCAGCAAACGCTGGGCCGCCGGGCCGTCTTCATCGGCATGGAACAGCGAAGTGGGGCCGACCACGGTCATCACCGCCGCCACGTGCCCGACCGCGTTGAACACCGGCGCGGACAACGCATCCACCCCAGGCATCAGCAAACCATGCACAAAGTGCAGGCCACGGCTGCGGATCTGTTTGCACAAAGTTGCGTAGGCCTGATCGTCCACCAACGCATGGGCGATACCGGCCTGGATCTCGCGCTCACGCAACTCGACGGTTTCCCGCGATGGCAGGAACGCGCTGAACACCAGCCCGGTGGACGAGCCGAGCAGCGGCAAGACCGAACCCAACTGCGTCACTACCGTCACCGCGCGCACCGCCGGTTCGATCTGCACCACGGTCGCGCCCTGATTGCCCCAGACCGCCAGGAAGCAGGTTTCATTCAACTCGTCGCGCAGTTGCGCCAGGGGCATCGCGCCGACCTTCAGCACATCGATGCTGCCCAGCGCGGCCAGGCCCACGCGCAAGGCTTCGCGGCCCAGGCCGTAGTGGTTGGTGGCGCTGTTCTGTTCGGCAAACCCCGAGGCGATCAACGCCTGCAGGTAGCGGTGGACCTTGCTCGCCGGCATCTGCACATGCTCGGCCAGGCGCGACAGCGAAGTGGCGGGGGATAGTTCGGCCAGGGCCTTGAGGATATCGGTGCCCACTTCGGCCGAGCGGACTTTCTGTTTACCGGTGTCGCGGGGCTTTTCCATGGAGGGGCGAGAATCCGAGAGATGAATGGGCGTCTTTATAGCTTGACGGTCGATAGCGATCAAATTACGTTGTGCGTAACTGGATTACGATAAAAACAACTTGCGCACAGAGGATGATCCATGAACCTCGAATACCTTTCGGGTTTTGGCAATGAATTCGCCAGCGAAGCCTTGCCCGGCGCGCTGCCGGTCGGCCAGAACTCCCCGCAAAAAGCCCCCTATGGGCTGTACACCGAACTGTTCTCCGGCACGGCCTTCACCATGGCGCGCAGCGAAGCACGCCGGACCTGGCTGTATCGCATCCAGCCATCGGCCAACCACCCGGCATTCGTCAAGCTGGCACGGCAATTGGCCGGCGGGCCGCTGGGGGCGGTGACGCCGAACCGGCTGCGCTGGAACCCGCTGGATATTCCCGCTGAACCGACGGACTTCATTGATGGGCTGGTGGGCATGGCCGCCAATTCGGGATCGCAAACGCCCTCGGGCATCAGCATCCACACCTACCGCGCTAACCGCTCGATGCAGCGGGTGTTCTTTAATGCCGACGGCGAACTGTTGATCGTGCCTGAGCAGGGTCGCCTGCGGATTGCCACCGAACTGGGCGTGCTGGACGTCGAGCCGCTGGAAATCGTCGTACTGCCACGCGGCCTGAAATTCCGCGTCGAACTGCTGGATGCGCAAGCGCGCGGCTACGTCGCCGAAAACCACGGCGCGCCGCTGCGCCTGCCGGACCTTGGCCCCATCGGCAGCAACGGCCTGGCCAACCCGCGCGATTTCCTCACCCCGGTCGCCCACTACGAAGACCTCAGGCAACCGACGACCCTGGTCCAGAAATTCCTCGGTGAACTGTGGGCCTGCGAACTCGACCATTCGCCGTTGAACGTGGTCGCCTGGCACGGCAATAACGTGCCGTACAAATACGACCTGCGCCGTTTCAACACCATCGGTACCGTGAGTTTCGACCACCCGGACCCGTCGATCTTTACCGTATTGACCTCGCCCACCAGCGTGCACGGCCTGGCCAACCTCGACTTCGTGATCTTCCCGCCGCGCTGGATGGTGGCCGAGAACACCTTCCGCCCGCCGTGGTTCCACCGCAATCTGATGAACGAATACATGGGCCTGATCCAGGGCGCCTACGACGCCAAGGCCGAAGGCTTCGTGCCCGGCGGCGCGTCGCTGCACAGTTGCATGAGCGCCCACGGCCCGGATGGCGAGACCTGCACCAAGGCCATCAACGTGGACTTGGCGCCGCACAAGATCGACAACACCATGGCCTTCATGTTCGAGACCAGCCAGGTGTTGCGTCCGACCCAGTTCGCCCTCGAGTGCCCGCAACTGCAACCTGCTTATGACGCGTGCTGGGCCTCGTTGCCCATCACCTTCAACCCGAACCGGAGATAACCCATGACTGAACCCACTCCTACCCGCAGCTGGGTGGCCAGCGCCAACGGTCACCGCGATTTCCCCCTGCAGAACCTGCCGCTGGGCGTGTTCAGTATCAACGGCTCGGCACCGCGCAGTGGCGTGGCGATTGGCGACTGCATCCTCGACCTGCAGGCCGCCCGCGATGCATTTGACGGTGAAGCCCTGCGCGCCGTCGACGCTACCGCCGGCGGGCAGTTGAATGCCTTCTTCGAACTGGGCCGTGGCCCGCGGGTGGCTCTGCGCGAGCGCCTGCTGGCATTGCTGGCGCAGGGCAGTGCGCTGCAAGCCCGTGAGGCCGAGGTGCTGTATCGCGCCGCCGATTGCCAGATGCACCTGCCGGCAAAAATCAATGACTACACCGATTTCTACGTCGGCATCGAACACGCGCAGAACGTCGGCAAACTGTTCCGTCCCGACAACCCGCTGCTGCCCAACTACAAGTACGTGCCGATCGGTTACCACGGCCGTGCGTCGACCATCCGCCCGTCCGGCACTGAGGTACGCCGCCCCAAAGGCCAGACCCTGCCGGCCGGCGGGAGCGAGCCGATCTTCGGCCCGTGCGCGCGGCTGGACTACGAGCTGGAGCTGGGCATCTGGATCGGCCAGGGCAATGCCATGGGCGACTCGATTGCCATTGGCGACGCGGCCGAGCATATCGCCGGTTTCTGCCTGCTCAACGACTGGTCGGCGCGGGATATCCAGGCTTGGGAATACCAGCCGCTGGGGCCGTTTTTGTCCAAGAGCTTCATCACCTCTGTCTCGCCGTGGGTCGTGACGGCCGAAGCGCTGGCGCCGTTCCGCCAGGCCCAACCGGCGCGCCCCGAAGGCGATCCGCAACCGCTGCCGTACCTGCTGGATCAACGCGATCAGGCCGCGGGCGCGTTCAATATCGAGCTGGAGGTGTTGCTGACCACGGCGTCGATGCGCGAACAGAACCTGCCGGCCCAGCGCCTGACCCTGAGCAATACCCAGTACATGTACTGGACCGTGGCGCAAATGGTGGCACACCACAGCGTCAATGGCTGCCAGTTGCAGGCCGGTGATCTGTTCGGTTCGGGCACCTTGTCCGGGCCGCAGCCGGGGCAGTTCGGCAGCTTGCTGGAGATCACCGAGGGGGGTAAAAAGCCGATTGAACTGGCGTCGGGCGAGGTGCGTAAATTCCTCGAAGACGGCGATGAAATCATTTTGCGTGGCCGTTGCAGCCGCGACGGTTTTGCCTCCATCGGCTTCGGCGAATGCCGCGGCACCGTGGTCGCGGCGCGCTGAGAGGAGCGGGCGATGCAACTCTACACTTACTATCGGTCCACCGCGTCGTATCGGGTCCGGATCGCACTGGCGCTCAAGGGCCTGGATTACACCGCCGTGCCGGTCAACTTGCTGGTGCCGGCGGGCGGCGCCAATCACCAGCCGGAGTACCTGGCGATCAACCCGCAAGGCCGCGTGCCGGCCCTACGCACCGATGACGGCGAACTGTTGATCCAGTCGTCGGCGATCATCGAGTACCTGGAGGAGCGTTATCCACAGGTACCGCTGCTGTCCCAGGATGTGGCGATGCGCGCCCATGCGCGCGCGGTGGCGTCGATCGTCGCCTGTGACATTCACCCGCTGCACAACTCCAGCACCCAAAACCTGCTGCGCCAGTGGGGGCATGATGAAACGCAAGTGCTGGCCTGGATCGGTCATTGGATCAGCCAGGGGTTGGGCGCGGTGGAGCAGTTGATCGGCGATCATGGCTTTTGTTTTGGCGAACGGCCGGGGCTGGCGGATGCGTTTCTGATTCCGCAGCTGTATGCCGCCGAGCGCTTCAAGGTGCCATTGGCAGCGTATCCGCGCATCGGGCGGGTGGCCGCGTTGGCGGCGGCGCATCCGGCGTTCATCAAGGCCCATCCGGCCAACCAGCCCGACACACCGGCGTAGGGGCGGGGGGGGGGCTAGTGCACCACTGAATTGGGCGGCAGGTGCCCCAGTCGCTCGGTCAGGCGCAGGCGCTGGATCGGGTCTTCGCTGAGCAGCAGCGCGTGTTCCAGATCGAAGCGCTCGGCGTTCGGGCAGTCCAGGCGTTGATACAGGCTGGCGCGGGCGAGGTAATCGGCGGCACTGGCGTTGCCCAGTTCCAGCACGCGTTCGGCGTCGACCAGGGCGGCCAAGGGGTTGTCATTGGAGAGGTGCAACTGGCGCAGGTTGCGCGACAGCCGTTGCAGGATCGCCCGTGGCGTGGCGGTGTGCAGGTGTTCGGCCTGCAACTTGAGATTGGGGCCGTATTGGCGTTGCAGCAGTTCGCGGCAATCCTTGGGGTACAGGCGCCGACCGCCGCAGGGGTCCAGCAGGTGGTCGGTACCGGGCACGCGCAGGAGGAAATGCCCCGGGAAGTTGACGCCGACCATGGGAATATCCAAGCGTCGCGCCACTTCCATGGCAATCAACCCCATGGCCAGGGGTTGCCCGCGCTGGCGTTGCAAGACCTTGTCGAGCAGGGCAGCGGCGGGGCGCAAGGGGGTGAAGTCATCCTGGGCAAAGCCCAGGTCATTCAGGCGCCGTAACAGTGGCTGGCCGAGTTCATCCGCCGGCAGCATGGGCATGCCCATGCTCACCTGTTGCGCCAGCGTGGTCAGCGCCTGCAGGATCGCCAGCGGTTGCACCGCCGGGTCGTGCTCGGCGGCGATCCACAGCGCCGCTTCGAACAGCGCAGGCGGCGAGCGTTCCAGGCAGGCGAAAAAGGCTTTGCGGGGATTCATTGCATTCTCCGGCGGATGCTCCCGTTTTAGCCTTGCTGGGAATTTTCGTCCAGTAGCTTGAGAAATATCCCGCCTGCTTATTTCCCGGAGCCTGCAAAACCGGACGGCTTATTCCTGCGCACTTCGGCAGTTTTCTGCTGCACGCCTATACTTGGCGACTACAAGAAGTGATTCGGGAGCTCGACGATGTTTGCTCTCATGCACAGCACCCGCCTTGAATCGCTGCACCTGAGCATCGACCCGGTGTCGGGGTTGAAGGCGGTCATAGCCATCCACAACAGCCGCCTGGGCCCAGCCTTGGGTGGCTGTCGCTATCTCGCTTACCCCGATGACGAAAGTGCTGTGGCCGATGCCGCGCGCCTGGCCCAGGGCATGAGCTACAAGGCCGCCCTGGCCGGTTTGCCGGTGGGCGGCGGTAGCGCGGTGATCCTGCGCCCTGCCCATGTGGAAAGCCGTGCGGCACTGTTTGAAGCCTTCGGTCGGTGCATCGAGCAACTCAACGGGCGTTATATCACCGCCATCGACAGCGGCACCTCAGTGGCCGACATGGACTGCATCGCCCAGCACACCCGCTACGTCACCAGCACCACCGCCGCTGGCGACCCGTCGCCCCACGCCGCCATGGGCGTATTCGCCGGTATCCGCACCACCGCCATGGCGCGCCTGGGCAGCGACAACCTCGAAGGCCTGCGCGTAGCGATCCAGGGCCTGGGCAATGTCGGTTATGCATTGGCCGAACAACTGCACGCCGCCGGTGCCGAACTGCTGGTCAGCGACATCGATCATGGCAAAGTGCAACTGGCCATGGAGCAGCTTGGCGCGCACCCCATCGCCAACGATGCGCTGCTCAGCACCCCGTGCGACATCCTCGCGCCTTGCGGCGTGGGCGCCGTGTTCAATCGCCAGAGCGTCGGCCAACTGCGCTGCGCCGCCGTCGCCGGTTCAGCCAGTACACAACTGACCAACCTGCAAGTGGCCGATCAACTGGAGGGCCGTGGCATCCTCTACGCCCCGGACTACGTGATCAACTCCGGTGGCCTGATCTACGTCGCGCTTAAACACAGCGGTGCCGAACTGCCCACCATCACCGCGCACCTGTCCAACATCGGCACGCGCTTGACCGAAATCTTCGCCCACGCCCAAGCCGAAAAGCGTTCCCCCGCACGGGTGGCAGACGAACTGGCCGAACGCCTGCTCTACCCAGCCGCGCATTAAAAAGGCCCTGAATCAACGATTCAGGGCCTGTTCAATTCGGGCTTATTCCGCCGGCGGGTTCAACAACTCGGACAGCGCGTCCGGTTGGCTCTTGAACGCCTTGGCAAATACATCGCGATTCTTCGCCATGTAGATCCCGGCTTCTTCCACCTGTTGCTCGCTCAACGACGGCACGGCTTTTTGCAACACTTCTGCCAGCAACTCAGCGAGTTCAAGCATCTTGTCATGACGGTCAGCTTCGGCTTTATCCATGAACAAACGCTCCAGATCTCGGCTGCTGCGGTATACCACTTCGACGGCCATTCACCACCTCACATGCCTTCACGATAGTTGTCTTTTGCTACTACTGTATTTATATACAGCGAAAAGGGTAAGCCAAACCGTGGGGTTTGGGTAGCAGTTTTTTAATGTAGCCGCGAAATAGAGGCGGGAGCGGCCGCAACGGACATTTCTCACCACGGGCCAGGCGGTCGTCTTCATCCCTCTGTGCCTCATATCATCCCGCTATCATCTTATCCTTGCCCCTGGCCTTTTTTCTGCATGCAGAATAACCGTCACGTCCAACCCGCATTATCCGGTCGAGTCGACCTAAGGAAGTATCATCGTGAAAATCAACTGGGCCGAAAAACTACGCCAGAACGTCCATGGGCTGGCTGAGTCGCTGGGTAATCTGTTTGTCGAGACGTTCCACTACATGGCGTTGTTCGCCATCGGTGCGGTGACCGCCTGGGCGGCAGTGATGGAATTTCTGGGGATGCTGGAGAACGGGCACATCAAGATCGATGACATCTTGCTGCTGTTCATCTACCTGGAATTGGGCGCCATGGTCGGGATTTACTTCAAGACCAACCACATGCCGGTGCGCTTCCTGATCTACGTGGCGATCACGGCGTTGACGCGCTTGCTGATCTCCAACGTGTCCCACCACAACCCGCCCGACCTCGGCATCATCTACCTGTGTGGCGGGATTCTGCTGCTGGCGTTCTCGATCCTGGTGGTGCGCTATGCGTCGTCGGCGTTTCCGTCGGTGAAGGTCGAAGGCCCGCGACGCAAGGGCGAGGCGAGCCAGGAGACCGAGAAGGGTGAGCTTTAAAGCCCGGCGCTGACGGGCAGGGAGCGGTTGGGCGGGCGCTGCAAGACTTTATGGCTGTCGCCGTCCGTCATGACCGCCAGGATCTCCATGGCGCTGTGGCCTTGCTCGATGGCAATGCCGAACTGGATGCTTTGCACCAAACGTTTGAGGCGCTGGGGGTCTTTGCGTTGTTCGGCGCTGATCATGCGTTTGGCCACCACGCCACTCTCGTTCGAGAGGGTGAGCATGATGCTGCCGTCCAACCGCTGGATGCTTAAATTGACCCGGTATTTCGGGGTGAAAGTGTCGGTGATGATCTGAAAAGGATTGTCCATGGTGCGTTACCGCCTGATAAGAACATGCAGTCATTGACGACCGGCGTCTGGATTAGTTCGCGTTGCCTGACCACCGGCCACTCCGTCGCTGAGGGTTCACAAAATCCGTTTACCCCATGGCAGTACAGCAAGGGGCGTGCCGTACAGCGACCTATATGACGCCGGGACACGCTTGTGGGAGGGGCTTGCCCGCAATTGCGGTGGATTGACCCGGGATTCGTTCGCTGATCCAGCGCAATTGCAGGCAAGCCCCTCCCGCATGGGGTGGCATCGTGCTTTGTTTCAGGGCAATAGCGAGAAAGCGGTGCATGATTCGCTGGAGGAGGCAGGGGTAATGATGAAGCGCGTGGGTGTAAGAAGATGTAACTAACTCCCCACCCTAACAGTGTTTTTGCTCGTAGTCAGACTTAATTTGTAATGTAGGATTTATCTTTGCAAAGGGCTTGAATTGTTCTTCTGACTGCTCAATTGTGTAACCAAGAGGTCATGGTTTCACCACCCCGGTGTTGCAGTTTGTGATCTCTCGCGAGCTAGCTGAAATAAGGGAAGAACTATGCAAATCCAAGTCAATAGCGATAACCATATTGAAAGCAGCATCCGACTGGAGGAGTGGGTACGTAACACCATCGAAAGCACGCTCGAACGTTATGACGAAGACCTGACCCGCGTTGAGGTCTACCTGCGGGATGAGAACGGCGACAAGCCCGGTCCCCACGATTTAAGCTGCCGCCTGGAAGCACGGCCAAAGGGCCATCAACCCGTTTCGGTTCTGCATAAGGCCGATACCCTGGAACTGGCGATCGACGGTGCGGCGACCAAGCTGGACCATGCGTTGGAACACCTGTTCGGCAAACTGCAAGGCAAGCCACGCGCTGCCGCGAAAAACGTGCCGGCCAACAAAGTGAACGATGACGCCCTTGAAGAGGAATTCCTGGAAAACGAAAACGCTGCAATTAACAGCTGACAGTTTTTCATTTGCTGAAAATACCCCTCTTTCGAGGGGTATTTTTTATTCTGTTGTTGCGAAAGCTATACCTTGACCTGGAAGAATGTGACCTACATGTAGGCTGCCACGGAGAAATCCTGAGCGGACAAATGCTGCAAAAGTCATTTCCTTGCTAGGCCGAGGCTCCCTCACAAGAATCACCTTCTCACATGCTCCCTAGCACACTCAGGTCTTAGGCCGGGATTTCCCATGGATAAAAAGCAAGCCCAAGGTGAGCGCATACGCCAAAAAGCTTCCGAAGATCGCCGTAACCCATTGAAGTTCTGACCGTCCTTCTCGCAATCTTGATGCCCGGAATAGTCACCCATGATGAATTTCCACTACCCGATCAGAAAACCTGACGGAACGCCTTTCACTGACGCCTCCGAACTTTTTCGAACCCTCGAAAAGGAAACGTATGGGCATTACCTGATGGGCAGTAACAGGTTTTGGCATGGCGGTATTCACATCACCGACCAGAGTGCACCGCAATGCGTCTCGGACGACGCGCTGCGCTGCATGGCCGATGGGGAAGTTGTGGCATATCGGCTCAATGACGACTATCGGCAAACGACCTTCGGTGACGCGGGCCAGAAACTCAAATACTCCAACTCGTTCTGCCTGGTGCGTCATGAGTACGCCTCAGAGCCCAATCCAGAAGAAGGGCCCAACCACGGCAAACGCAACACCCTGAGCGATTCAAAGGTCCACGCAGAACGGAAGGCGTTGAAGGGATGCGAGCATGGGACGATGTACCCGATAGGGTCTCTATCATGATCGGAATGAACCTCTACAAGGAGTACCCGAACGGTGGTGTTAACGCACAAATCATTATGGACAAGGTGTTGGCCGTACCAATAGCCGAATGGGCTGGAGGGGTTCAAAAGCATGTTTGCAAGTGAGAAAAGACCGCTACACATCGGACGATGGGTTGTCCTGTTGCTAGTGGCAGCGATTGCATTCTGGTACTACGCACCGCCAAAGCTCTACGTTTTCTATTCGAAAGATGGAGCCGAGGACTTCAGCTATGTACTCAACACGCAAAATAGGATCGTCCGAGGGAACTTGCGTCCGGGCGAGACGACCGGTGATGTTGGACACATCTTCCCCAATGAAGACTTCTTTATGAGACTCGATTGGTGGAGCAACAAAGGCCGTAGTCATTGCATCAACATCACACCAAGATGGCCGACAACGGAAATTCACCTCGACCGTAACGGTGATATCGACAACAGTGAAGGAAGTGGCACGGATGCTGATCGCTTGAAGCCGTGCGTTGCGGGCTCGGCAAAGCCATAACGCGGTTTTCACTGGGGTCAAGTTATTCAATCGTTATTGCTCGCATTCCGAAAGCCTGCCCTCATCCCGGCATGATGGAGGACGTAGCTGAAGAGACCCGCAAGCAAATGGAGTTGCCTTGGTATGTTCAAGCGCGACAAATGACTCTAGCGCCTCGTTGGGAACCCGCCGAACTCGGAAAAAAATCCTTAGCGTACGATTTCTTCCGAATTCTGCGGGCTCGCGAATGCGAAGTGGTGCAGTGCAAGGAGTTATGGATCCGATAATAACGCCGACGTTACTGCGGCGCTCGGGAGCAGCGATGCATTACGATGTACGCATACGTCGTAAACCCGTGATGCTCAAAGTTCTGATTTTAATAGATCTCCTAAAAATCTATGGACCGTTTAGGTATAAGCCGTTATGCAGGCCCGTTTTCGTTTACCTACCGCGTCGGAAAAAATACCTGCTCAACAACGCCAACCCGCATGCCCCTATGCCCGCGAACAGCATCGCCCAGCCGGCGCCGTGGCGTAGCGCGGCCTGGGCATCCGGGCGCGTCAGGCCCATTGATGCCAGCCCCTCCAACTTGCCTGCTGCAACGTACTGACTGATGGCGGGCCAATCCGGCGCGGTGGTGGCTGGCAACACGGCGGCCAGTTGATGACCGATTCCCAGCAAGAGCACCAGGCCCATCAGCGCGATATTGACCGCCAGGGTGATCAGCCTCGCACTGAGGTCGATACCCGAGGCCATGCCAGCGCGATCCGCCGACACCGAGCCGGTGGTGGTGTTGGTGGTCGGTGAGTTGGTCAGCGCCAGGCCCACGCCCGCCATTGCGCAACTGAACAGCACCAGCACGATGCTTGGATGCGTGGCGCCATTGGCGGCGGCCATGGCCATAAAGCCCGTGCCCATCACCCCAAGGCCCAACGGGATGATGCGTTCGGCGCCGTAGCGCAGGGCCAGGCGTTCGGCCAGCGGCGGTACCAGCAAGGTGGGCAGGGTATAGGCGAGCAGGGCGCCGCCGGTGGTCAGGGTGTCGTAGCCCAGGCCAGCCTGGAAGTACAACGGCAGATAGATCATGAACGGCCAGAAACTGAAGTTCATGCCGATCGAACCCATCAACGCGCCATTGAAGCGTTGGATGCGAAACACCGAGAAATCGAACATCGGATGGGCGCTGCGTCGCTCAATCAAGATGAACAGCAGCAGCGCGGCCAGCGACAGGCCGGCCCAGCCCCGCATGGGTGGAGTGCCAAAGCCGTTCTCGGCGCCTTGGGTGATGAAGTAGACCAATGCAAACACCGACAGCGTCAAGGTGAACATGCCCGCGATATCGAGGCGATGGCTGGCCGGGTCGCGCGACTCCTGCACGCTGACGTGCAGCAGCGCCAGGGTCAGCAGGGTCAGCGGCACATGCACGAGAAACACCCAGCGCCAGTCCGCTACCGCCAGGATCAACGCCCCGACCATCGGCCCGAAGCCCAGGCCCAGGCCTGCGATCACGCCCCACACCGCGAACGCCCGCGCCCGCGCTGCTGGCTCGCGGAACTGGTGCGACAAAATCGCGAACTGGCAGATCATCATCGCCCCCGCGCCCACGCCCTGGACGAATCGCGCCGCAATCAGCAAGGACGCGTCTTCAGCCAGCCCGCAGGCCAGCGAGGCCAGGCCAAACAGCCACAAGCACAGCACCAGCATGCGTCGCCGGCCAAAGCGGTCGGCCAGCGTACCGGCAGCCATCAGTACGCTGGTGCAGGCCAGGGTGTAGGCGTTCATGATCCATTGAGCATCCTGGAATCCGCTGCCCAGTTGTTGTTCCAGCGTGGGCAGGATCACCGGCACGCTGGAGATTTCCAGGCCGAACATCAGCGCCACCAGGCACACGGCCGTGAGGGCGAGCGCATTTCTGGCGGTGCTTGTCGGGTTGACGGTCGATACGGCGACGGCGGGAGGCATGGGGGTCTTCCTTTCGAGAGGGGGAGCGTGTCATTCTCGCGGGAAGTGGATTCTTTATTCGTGACAAGTTTTCCTTTAATAAGGGAATAAAAGGCGACAATCACCCCATGGCTACCCCACGTTTTGATGGTGTTGAACTCTTTCTGCAGATCGTCGAGAGCGGCAACCTGACCGAAGCCGCCGAACGCCTGAACCTCACCCGTTCGGCGGTGGGCAAAGGCTTGGCGCGCCTGGAGGCACGCCTGGGCACGTGCTTATTGCAGCGCTCCACCCGCCGCCAGCGGTTGACCGATGACGGGCAGGCCTATTACGAGCATTGCCTGCGCGCGCTGGCCGAGCTGGAAGCGGCTGAGTCCGTGCTGGAAAGCGGTCGGCAGCAGCCACGCGGGCGCTTGAGGGCGAGCTTGCCACTGGCCTTCGGGCACCACTATGCGGCGCCGGCGCTGTGGGGCCTGCTGGATCGTTTTGCGCAGTTGGAGATTGATATTTCGTTTTCCGACCGGCTGATCGACGTGGCCCAGGAAGGCTTCGACCTGGCGGTGCGCATCGGCGCGTTACCCGATACCGACCGCCTGAGCGCGCGACGCCTGGGTGAACAGGCCATCGGGCTGGCGGCGGCACCAGCGTATTTGCAGCGCGTCGGTCGAATCGAGCGTCTCGAGGATTTGGCCGGGCACCGCGGCATTGCCTATCGCTGCAATGCGCCGCGCCTGGAATGGGAACTCAATGATGCCCAAGGCCGCCCGCACCGCGCGCGGGTCGCTTCGCCGCTGATGATGGACGACCTCCAGGCCGTGGCCGATGCCGCTATCGCCGGCGCGGGGCTGGCCTGGTTGCCGAGTTGGCTGATCGCCCACTATGTATTGCGCGGGCAACTGGTCGCGGTATTGCCGAGTTACCGCGAGCAACCCGCGCCGATCCATGTGATCTGGCCCACGGCGGCACACATGCCGGCCAAGACGCGTTACGCCATCGATGCCTTGGTCGCGGGCACCCCCAGTTGCCTGGCGGGCAGTTAGATCACGCCTTGGTCGCGGAGATTCATCCGTTCTCTTTTGCATATGAGAATATTTATCATTAATATTGCGCGCTGATGAACCTGGCGCTTCTCCCATGAAAAGCAAAACCGCGTTGCCCGTCTCCTATCGTCTTGGCGTGACCTCCCGCGTGCTGGCTGCGGTGGTGGGCGGCTACCTGATGGCGGCCCTGGCCAGTATCTGCCTGGCGTTGTGGACGCCCACAGCCCGTGCCGATGCGGTGATCACCGGGATGATGAGTTCATTTGTGTTCTACCTGTTGGCGGTGCTCTGGTGTTTCGCCTGTCGCAATGCGGCGCGTGCCTGGTTGGGCGTGATGGTGCCGAGTGTGGCGTTCGCTGCCTTGGCGGGTGTGGGGTGGTGGATGGCACGCACATGAAAGAGGGCTTTCGCCAGGCGATGGCCTGGTTGCACACCTGGGCCGGATTGATCTTTGGCTGGCTGCTATTCGCGATTTTCCTGACGGGTACCCTGTCGTATTTCAAGGACGAAATCAGCCACTGGATGCAGCCTGAAGTGCAGGCCCGCCCCATGGACGATACGCGCAGCCTGAGTGTCGCCCAAACCTATCTGCAGCAAGTGGCACCGACTGCCGCGCGCTGGTTCATCACCTTGCCGGACAGCCGTGACCCGGGCCTTTCGGTGATGTGGCAGGACAAGGTCGACCCCGGCAAGCGCGGCAACTTCATCCAGAAAACCCTCGATCCGGTCAGCGGCCAGGCGGTGCAGGCCCGCGACAGCATGGGCGGCGAGTTCTTCTATCGTTTCCACTTCCAGCTGCAGATGCCCCATCCGTGGGGCCGCTGGTTGTCGACCGCAGCCGCCATGGTGATGTTTGTCGCGTTGATCACCGGGATCATCACCCACAAGAAAATCTTCAAGGACTTCTTCACCTTCCGCCCCCGCAAGGGCCAGCGTTCCTGGCTCGACGGGCATAACGCCGTGGGTGTGCTGGTGCTGCCGTTTCACTTGATGATCACCTACAGCAGCCTGGTGATCTTCATGAGCATGGTGATGCCGGCGCCGATCCTGGCCTCCTATGGCAATGACACCCGCGCATTCTTCAACGAGGTGTTCCCGGCCACCGACAATGCTCCGGCACTCGGTCAGCCTGGGCAGTTGAAATCGCTGGTACCGATGTATGAACAGGCGCGCGCGCAGTGGGCCGGCGGCCATGTCGGACGGGTGGCGGTGAATAACCCGGGCGATGCGAATGCGTCGGTGAATGTATTCCGCGCCGCGTCTGACCGGGTGGTGCATGATTTCGGCAGCACCGTGTCGTTCAGCGGCGTTAGCGGCGAGCTGCTGCGGGTCAGTGGCGAGCAGTCGCTGCCGGCGGTGATCGGCGGCAGTTTCTACGGCCTGCACATGGGCCATTTCGCCGGTCCGGTGTTGCGCTGGCTGTACTTTATCTGCGGCCTGGCGGGCACGGCGATGATCGGTACGGGACTGGTGATCTGGCTCGGCAAGCGTCAGCTCAAACATGCGAAAACCGGCGTGATGCCGTTTGAGCTGCGACTGGTTGAAGTGCTGAACATCGCCAGCATGTCCGGACTGATGATCGCGATTGCGGCGTTTTTCTGGGCCAATCGATTATTGCCGGCAAGCGTCGCCGAGCGCTCCGGCTGGGAAGTGCAAACCTTCTTTATCGCCTGGGGTTTGAGCCTCTTGCATGCGATCCTGCGTCGCGGTCGTCGGGGGTGGGTCGAGCAATTGAGCTTCGGCGCGCTGCTGTTTGTGGCGATTCCACTGCTCAACGCGCTGACCACATCCCACGCGCTGGATGTTTCGCTGGCGACGGGCGACTGGGCCATGGCCGGTTTCGACCTGACTTGCCTGGCCAGCGGTGTATTCCTTGCCTGGGCTGCCTGGAAGATGCAGCGCCGCGCGGCGCCTGCGCCCAAGGCTGCCCGTTCGCTCAACCTCAAGTCCCAGGTGCACTGAATGCTGCTCGCGCTATTGATGTGCTATGCCGGGTTTACCGCGCTGTGCCTGTCCACCGACCGGCATCACGACGAGCTGCTGCACAGCAAGCCGTCGCCGCGTCGGCGCTTGGGTTTGCGCATAGCCGGTTGGTTAGTGCTGACGGTGTCGATCTGGCCGGCGGTGGCCGTCGCCGGTTGGGGCTTGGGACTGGTGCAGTGGTGCGCTGTCCTGATGTTCAGCGCACTGTTGCTGGTGCTGTTGTTGCCGTATCGGCCGAGGCTGGCCTTGATCCTTGCGGGTCTCGGCGTACTGGTCAGCCCCGTTGCGGCCTTCGCCACTCTCTGAGCCCTGCCGCGTGCCTGTTGTGGATTATTCCAGCGCCGCCATGATTTTTTCGGGGCTGTACTCGCGAATCAGCGTGCCGTTCACATCCACGAACGGAATCCCGCCTCCGCCCAACGCCTCGTACGCCTTGCGCGCCTGGGCGTCCTTGTCGATATCCACGGCCTGGTACGGAATGCCTTTCTGGTCCAGAAAGCGGCGGATCTGCTTGCAGTAGCCGCACCACTCGGTGGCATAGAGCACCACCCGCGCCGAAGCGCGTGTCTGCTCCGAAACCACCTGGGACGGGTTGAACACCCGCTCGATCTTGCCCCAGTTCTGGATCACGACCACCACCAGCAGCACCAGCAGGACTTTTTTAAAGACCCCGCCAAGCATCAGTTACGGCGCTTGAGCTGGTCGGTCAGTTGGGTCGGCAGGCCCTTGATGATCAGGGTGCCAGCAGCCTCGTCGTACTCGATCTTGTCGCCCAGCAGGTGCGCTTCAAAACTGATGGACAGGCCCTCGGCGCGCCCGGTGAAGCGGCGGAATTGGTTGAGGGTGCGTTTGTCGGCGGGGATTTCCGGCGACAGGCCGTAGTCCTTGTTGCGGATATGGTCGTAGAACGCCTTAGGCCGATCTTCATCGATCAAGCCCGACAATTCTTCCAGGCCCATGGGCTCGCCGAGCTTGGCCTGGCTGCTGGCGTAATCCACCAGGGTCTTGGTCTTTTCCCGGGCGGATTCGTCCGGCAGGTCTTCGCTTTCGACGAAGTCGCTGAAGGCCTTGAGCAGCGTGCGGGTTTCGCCGGGGCCGTCGATGCCTTCCTGGCAGCCAATAAAGTCGCGGAAGTATTCCGAGACCTTCTTGCCGTTCTTGCCTTTGATAAACGAGATGTACTGCTTGGACTGCTTGTTGTTCTGCCACTCGGACACGTTGATGCGTGCTGCCAGGTGCAGTTGGCCCAGGTCGAGGTGGCGCGACGGGGTCACGTCCAGCTCATCGGTCACCGCCACGCCTTCGCTGTGGTGCAGCAGGGCGATGGCCAGGTAGTCGGTCATGCCTTGCTGGTAGTGGGCAAACAGTACGTGGCCGCCGGTGGACAGGTTGGACTCTTCCATCAGCTTCTGCAGGTGCTCGACGGCCGTGCGGCTGAAGGTGGTGAAATCCTGGCCACCGTCGAAATAGTCCTTCAACCAGCCGCTGAACGGGTGCGCGCCCGACTCGGCATGGAAGAACCCCCAGGCCTTGCCTTGTTTGGCGTTGTAGCTCTCGTTGAGGTCGGCAAGCATGTTCTCGATGGAGGCCGACTCGGCGAGCTCGGAGTCGCGGGCGTGGAGAACTGCGGGTGTGCCGTCGGGTTTTTTGTCGATCAGGTGGACGATGCAATGACGGATCGGCATAGGCTTCTCGGCTGGTTGATAGGGGAGCGGTTGGTCTCCCCGAAAAGTTGCCCAGTGTACCGCACCCATTGGCCAAGACACGCGTCCAAGGCGGTTTTGGCCGGCCTCCCACGGGCCATATGCCTTTTTTTCACGGTTTAGAGCGATAAAGCTGACCAAATGGGTATGTTGAGGCGGATATTTCCCCGTCTCTGTGCTAGTTTTGCCCGGTCTTACGCCATGACTCGGCGTTAAGCGTGCATTCAGCATCTGTCAGGTCGAACCAATCCCCGTTTCAAGCATCTATAACCCCGATCTCCGAGGTTATAGCCGGGGGGGCCAGGCCATGACGGTCGGGCTCGACGGCTGACACTGCACTCTGCAATCCATATGAATTTGATAGGGAAGGAACACCACAATGGCTATTACTAAAGACCAACTGATCGCTGACCTGGCTGAAGCAGTAGACGCACCGAAAACCACCGTGCGCGCTCTGCTGGACCAACTGAGCCAAGTTGTTGCTGACCAGCTGGAAAACGGCGGCGAAATCACTCTGCCAGGCGTTGGCAAACTGAAAGTGACCGAGCGTCCTGCCCGTACTGGCCGTAACCCTTCGACTGGCGCTGCCATCGAAATCGCTGCCAAGAAAGTTATCAAGCTGGTTGTGGCCAAAAGCCTGACCGACGCTGTTAACAAGTAAGACGCAGCAAAAAAAACCGTGCTCCGGAGCGATCCGGGCACGGTTTTTTGTTGCCTGCGATTTGTGCGCAGTGGCGAGGGAGCAAGCGCCCTCGCCACAGGGTTCAGTCTTTGCGCGCCCAGCGCTGGCGCCATACCTGTTGCTCGCTTTTGGTCTGGAAGGTCCAGGCTACGAAGCGACTCTGCTTCTGACCCTGGGACATTTCCACCACCTGGCTTTCCAGCACACCGGCTTTTTTCAGCGCGATCTCGATGGCGGGCAGGTTCGACGCTTTCGATACCAGGGTGCTGAACCACAAGACCTTGTGGGCAAAATGCGCGCTCTCGGCGATCAGTTGCGTCACAAAGCGTGCTTCACCGCCTTCGCACCACAGCTCGGCCGACTGACCACCGAAGTTCAGCACCGGCAATTTGCGTTTGGGGTCTGCCTTGCCCAGCGCGCGCCACTTGCGCTCGCTGCCTTTGGTGGCTTCGTCCATGGATGCATGGAACGGCGGGTTGCACATGGTCAGGTCAAAACGCTCGCCCGGCTCCAGCAGGCCCAGCAGGATGTGCTTGGGGTTGGTCTGCTGGCGCAACTGGATCGCCTTGTTCAGCCCGTTGGACTGCACGATGGCCTTGGCGGCCGCGACGGCTGTCGGATCGATCTCCGAACCGAGAAAGTGCCAGCGATAGTCGCTGTAGCCGATCAGCGGGTAGACGCAGTTGGCGCCCATGCCGATATCCAGCACCTTGACCGGCGCACCGCGGGGAATCTCACCGCCGTTGACGCTGGCCAGCAGGTCGGCGAGGAAATGCACGTAGTCCGCACGCCCTGGCACTGGTGGGCAGAGGTAGTCCGCCGGGATGTCCCAATGCTGGATGCCATAGAAGGCTTTCAACAGCGCCCGGTTGAACACCCGCACCGCGTCCGGGCTGGCGAAGTCGATGCTTTCCTTGCCATAGGGGTTGATGATCACGAATTGCGCCAGTTCCGGCGTGGTCTTGATCAGCGCCGGGAAGTCGTAACGGCCCTGGTGGCGGTTGCGTGGGTGCAGGGTCGCTTCTTTACGCGGCACCACGGGTTTGGCCGGGGTGGCGGTTTTAGGCTTCTTGCGCGCAGGTTTGGGTGTGCTCGGGGCGGTCATGTTGATTCTGGTGTTGGCTCAAAGTGGCGGGCATTGTCCCACATTCCCCAGCTTGTTATGGCGGGCAAAAAAAAAGAGACCCGAAGGTCTCTCTTTTTATACGGCTTGCCCCTTACAGGCTGGAAATCCGCGCATGTTGCTCGGCCAACTTGCCCAAGGCCTGTTCAGCCTCGGCCAGCTTGGCGCGTTCTTTCTCGATCACTTCAGCCGGCGCCTTGTCGACGAACGCCGCGTTGGACAGCTTGCCGCCCACCCGTTGCACTTCGCCTTGCAGACGCAGGATTTCCTTGTCGAGACGGGCCAGTTCGGCGCCCTTGTCGATCAGGCCGGCCATCGGCACCAGCACTTCCATGTCGCCGACCAGCGCGGTGGCGGACAGCGGTGCTTCGGCGCCGTCAGCCAATACGGTGATCGACTCCAGCTTCGCCAGCTTCTTGAGCAGGGCATCGTTCTCGGTGAGGCGACGCTGATCCTCGGCACTGGCGTTCTTCACGAACACGGCCAGTGGTTTGCCAGGCCCGATGTTCATCTCGGCGCGGATGTTGCGCGTGCCGAGCATCAGGGTCTTGAGCCATTCGATATCGCTTTCGGCGGCCTCATCGATGCGGGCTTCGTTGGCCACCGGCCAAGGCTGCAGCATGATGGTCTTGCCTTGGATACCGGCCAGCGGCGCGAGGCGCTGCCAGATTTCTTCGGTGATGAACGGCATGAACGGGTGGGCCAGACGCAGGGCCACTTCCAGCACGCGCACCAGGGTGCGACGGGTGCCGCGCTGGCGTTCGATCGGCGCGTTTTCGTCCCACAGCACCGGCTTGGACAGTTCCAGGTACCAGTCGCAATACTGGTTCCAGATGAACTCGTACAAGGCCTGCGCGGCCAGGTCGAAACGGAACTGGTCGAGCTGACGGGTCACTTCGGCTTCGGTGCGCTGCAGTTGCGAGATGATCCAGCGATCGGCCAGGGTCAGTTCGACTTCTTCGCCGTTCTGGCCGCAGTCTTCGCCTTTATCCAGCACGTAGCGCGCAGCGTTCCAGATCTTGTTGCAGAAGTTGCGATAGCCTTCGACGCGGCCCATGTCGAACTTGATGTCGCGACCGGTGGACGCCAGCGAGCAGAAAGTGAAGCGCAGGGCGTCGGTGCCGTAGCTGGCGATGCCGTCGGCGAACTCCTCGCGGGTCTGCTTCTCGATCTTCTTCGCCAGTTTCGGCTGCATCAGGCCCGAGGTGCGTTTCTGCACCAGGGTTTCCAGGTCGATGCCGTCGATGATGTCCAGCGGGTCCAGGACGTTGCCCTTGGACTTGGACATCTTCTGGCCCTGGCCATCACGCACCAGGCCATGGACGTACACGGTCTTGAACGGTACCTGCGGCGTGCCGTCTTCGTTCTTCACCAGGTGCATGGTCAGCATGATCATCCGGGCAACCCAGAAGAAAATGATGTCGAAGCCGGTGACCAGCACGTCGGTGGAGTGGAATTTCTTCAGGAATTCGGTCTGCTGCGGCCAGCCCAGGGTGGAGAAGGTCCACAGGCCCGAACTGAACCAGGTGTCCAGAACATCGTTGTCCTGTTGCAGCGCCACGTCCGGGCCGAGGTTGTGCTTGGCGCGAACTTCGGCTTCGTCGCGGCCGACATAGACCTTGCCCGACTCGTCGTACCAGGCCGGAATGCGGTGGCCCCACCACAGCTGACGGCTGATGCACCAGTCCTGGATGTCGCGCATCCACGAGAAGTACATGTTTTCGTACTGTTTAGGCACGAATTGGATGCGGCCGTCTTCCACCGCTGCAATGGCAGGCTCTGCCAGCGGTTTGGTGGACACGTACCACTGGTCGGTCAGCCACGGCTCGATGATGGTGCCGGAGCGGTCGCCCTTCGGCACTTTCAGGTTGTGATCGTCGACGCTGACCAGCAGGCCGGCGGCGTCGAAGTCGGCAACGATCCGCTTGCGCGCTTCGAAGCGGTCGAGGCCGACGTATTCGGCCGGGATCTTGCCGTCGATGCTGTCGTTCAGCGTGCCATCGAGGTTGAACACCTGGCAGGCCGGCAGCACGGCAGCATTCTTGTCGAAGATGTTCAGCAGCGGCAGGTTGTGGCGTTTGCCGACTTCGTAGTCGTTGAAGTCGTGGGCTGGGGTGATTTTCACGCAGCCGGTGCCGAATTCAGGGTCGCAGTAGTCGTCGGCGATGATCGGGATACGGCGGCCGACCAGCGGCAACTCGACGAACTTGCCGATCAGGGCCTGGTAGCGCTCGTCGTTCGGGTTAACGGCCACGGCGGCGTCGCCGAGCATGGTTTCCGGACGGGTGGTGGCGACGATCAGGTAGTCGTTGCCTTCAGCGGTCTTGGCGCCGTCGGCCAGCGGGTACTTGAGGTTCCACAGGAAACCTTTCTCGTCGTGGTTTTCCACTTCGAGGTCGGAAATCGCCGTGTGCAGCTTGGTATCCCAGTTGACCAGGCGCTTGCCGCGGTAGATCAGGCCGTCTTCATGCAGGCGCACAAAAGCTTCTTTCACGGCTTCCGACAGGCCGTCGTCCATGGTGAAGCGCTCGCGGCTCCAGTCGACGGACGAACCCAGGCGACGGATCTGACGGCTGATGTTGCCGCCGGACTGGTCCTTCCATTCCCAGATTTTCTCCAGGAATTTTTCGCGGCCCAGGTCGTGACGGCTCTGGCCGGTGGCTTCGAGTTGGCGTTCCACCAGCATCTGGGTGGCGATACCGGCGTGGTCGGTACCCGGTTGCCACAGGGTGTTGCGGCCCTGCATGCGGCGGAAACGGATCAGTGCATCCATGATCGCATTGTTGAAGCCATGGCCCATGTGCAGGCTGCCAGTGACGTTCGGTGGCGGAATCATGATGGTGTAGGAATCGCCCGCGCCTTGCGGAGCGAAATAATTCTCGGACTCCCAGGTCTGGTACCAGGAAGTTTCAATAGCGTGCGGCTGGTAGGTCTTATCCATGCGCGGCGGGACCCTAGTTGGCATTAATTCAGGAAAGCCGGCAAGTATAACGGGGGATAGGGCGCAGGGCGAGGTGAAGACAGGCTTAAGGTGCATGCGATCGAGTGTGGGAGGGGGCTTGCTCCCGATGAGGGCGTGTCAGTCTCCCTCGCCATAAACTGACCCACCGCCATCGGAAGCAAGCCCCCTCCCACAGAGGGATGTGGGGGGCTCAGGACTGGTATTGGCTGAGCAACCGCTCCATCCGCGCATCCATGCGCCGCTTGATCTCGGTTTCGATATGCGGGGCAAAGTCGTCGATCACGTCTTGCATGATCAGTTGGGCGGCGGCACGCAGTTCGTTATCCAGGTGCAGCAACAGGGCGTCGGCGCTTTTTTCGGCGGCAGCAGGGGCGACGGGCGGGGGCACGGGGGCTTCGACAGGCGGTTGCGGCGCGTCCGGCTTGCTGCCAACCATGTCGAACAACAGCGGAATCTGTACTTCGCCATTGACTGCTTCGGTCAGCAGCGGCGGTTGCAAGCCATCATCACCCAGCAACTGACGGATCGACTCCAGGTCGTCCAGCAGGTGGCCATCTTTTTTTATAGGGTTGGGAGTGTCCATCATGTGCTCAAAGTCGTTGTAGCCGGTGATCTTGCAAAGGATAGCCCTGTTCGCGGTAGAAACGGAAACTCTCCCGCGCGGCCTGACGAATAGCCGGATCCTCCACCACCACTTCCGCCACACGGGCGAAGGCCTTGGCGAACGGCGGTACTTTCAGGTCCAGGTTGATCAGCAGGTCATGGTGATCGCCGCAACTTTCGCCCAGGCCCAGGACAACCTGGCCTTCGGGTTCCGATTCGGCAGTGCCGTGGGGCACGAAGCTTTCACCCTTGAAGCGCCACAGGCGGGCGTCGAGCTCGTCGCGTTGGGCGGCATCGTTGCAATGCAGGTAGATGCGGTGGCCCATGCGCCAGGCTTTTTCGGTGAGTTTGCAGGCAAAGTCCAGGCGCGCGAGCGGGTCGGCGCTGGGCAATATATAGAAGTCGACTTGGGTCATTGCATTTCCTGGAACTGCCGTCGCGCCGGCTTACTGCAGGAGCGAGCTTGCTCGCGAAAAACCTGAGGACGATGCGTTCATTCAGCATGAACGCGTTATCGTTGATGATCTTCGCGAGCAAGCTCGCTCCTACAGCGGGCCGTGGCCGGTCAGTGATGCTTAGGCCTTGGCGCGGTCCAGCAGGTACTGGGTCAGCAACGGCACCGGACGGCCAGTGGCGCCCTTGTCCTTGCCGCCGCTGGTCCAGGCGGTACCGGCGATGTCCAGGTGCGCCCAGTTGAAGTTCTTGGCGAAGCGCGACAGGAAGCACGCTGCGGTGATGGTGCCGGCTTTCGGCCCACCGATGTTGGCGATGTCGGCGAACGGGCTGTCCAGTTGTTCCTGGTATTCATCGAACAGCGGCAGTTGCCAGGCGCGGTCGTCGGCAGATTTGCCGGCGCTGAGCAGTTGCTCGATCAGCTCGTCGTTGTTGCCTAGCAGGCCGGAGGTGTGGGAACCCAGGGCGACGATGCAGGCGCCGGTCAGGGTGGCGATGTCGATCACGGCTTGCGGCTTGAAGCGCTCGGCGTAGGTCAGGGCATCGCACAGCACCAGGCGGCCTTCGGCGTCGGTGTTGAGGATTTCCACGGTCTGGCCGCTCAGGGTGGTGACGATGTCGCCCGGACGGGCCGCGCCGCCGCTCGGCATGTTCTCGGCGCAGGCCAGGATGCACACCAGGTTGATCGGCAGCTTGAGTTCCAGCACGGCACGCAGGGTCCCGAACACGCTGGCGGCGCCGCCCATGTCGTATTTCATTTCGTCCATGCCCAGGCCCGGCTTGAGGCTGATGCCGCCGGTGTCGAAGGTGATGCCTTTACCGACCAGGGCATAAGGCTTCTCGGACTTCTTGCCGCCGTTGTATTGCATGACGATCAGGCGCGGTGGCTGGTCGCTGCCCTGGCCCACGGCGTAGAACGAGCCCATGCCCAGTTCCTTGATTTTTTTCTCGTCCAGCACTTCGACTTTCAAGCCCTTGAACTCTTTGCCCAGTGCCTTGGCCTGTTCGCCCAGGTAGGTCGGGTGGCAGATGTTCGGCGGCAGGTTGCCCAGGTCGCGGGTGAACGACATGCCGTTGGCGATGGCCTGGGCGTGGGTCACGGCGCGTTCGACTTCAGCCTGGGCGGCCTTGATGGTCAGTAGGGTGATTTTCTTCAGGGCGCGGGGTTCGGCTTTCTGGCTCTTGAACTGGTCGAAAATATAGCTGCCATCCACCAGGCTTTCGGCCAGCAGGCGGGTCTTGCCGTAGCTGTCGCGGCCTTTGACGACGATTTCATCGAGGGCCAGCGCTGCATCGCTGCCGCCCAGGCCCTTGAGGGTGCCGAGGATGGCGCTGATGATCTTGCGGAACGGGCGGTCGCCGAGTTCGGCGTCCTTGCCCACGCCCACCAGCAATACGCGCTCGGCCTTCAGGTTGGGCAGGCTTTGCAGCAGCAGGCACTGGCCGACTTTGCCGGCCAGGTCGCCGCGCTTGAGGACGGCGCTGATCGCGCCGCCGCTGAGTTCGTCGAGTTGCTTGGCGGCGACGCCGAGCTTGCGGCCTTCGCCGATGGCGACCACGAGGGTGGCGGTTTTCAACGTTTCGGGGCTAACGCTTTTTACAACCAATTCCATGTTCGGGTCCCTTTATAAAGGTCTGAGAGCCTGGCATTCGTAACCAGGCTTTAAAGCGCGGCAGCCGTGTAAACCGCCAGCGGCAAAGGCCGCAGTTTGAACCTCGCCGGCGGAGCCTGACAACCCTTGGTGCACGCTTTGTGCCTGCGCGTGAGCAAGCTCCGTGACAGGCGCGGTCAATCACAGGATAATGCGCCATCTTTTTAGCCGGCCCCTTTGAAACGGGCTGACTCGGTATGCTTGCTTGTTTGGCCGCCTTAGCCTGACAACCCTGGAGTGTCTGGTTTGATCGTCTTCCGTTATCTGTCCCGCGAAGTCCTGTTGACCCTGAGTGCCGTGAGTGCGGTGTTGCTAGTCATCATCATGAGTGGTCGTTTCGTCAAATACCTGGCCCAGGCTGCCTCCGGCGCCCTGGACCCGGGCTCGCTGTTCCTGATCATGGGCTTTCGCCTGCCGGGGTTCCTGCAACTGATCCTGCCCTTGGGCCTGTTCCTCGGGATTCTGCTGGCTTATGGCCGTCTGTACCTTGAGAGCGAAATGACCGTGCTCTCGGCCACCGGCATGAGCCAGCAGCGCCTGCTGGGCATGACCATGATCCCGGCCGCCGGCGTCGCGCTGATCGTGGCCTGGCTGAGCCTGAGCCTGGCCCCCAGGGCGCCATGCAATTTCAGTTGGTATTGAACAAACAGGATGCGATGACTGAGTTCGATACCCTTGAACCCGGCCGCTTCCAGGCGCTCAGTGACGGTTCGCGGGTGACTTACACGGAAACCTTGACCGACGATCGCGCCAATCTGGGCGGTGTGTTCATCTCCGAGAAACGTTTGGGCCAGGACAAGAAAGACCGTGGTATTTCCGTACTGGTGGCCGATTCCGGTCGCCAGGAAGTGCGTCCTGACGGCAGCCGCTACCTGATTCTGGAAAATGGCTATCGCTACGACGGTAGCCCCGGCATGGCTGATTATCGTGCGATCAAGTACGACACTTATGGCGCGATGCTGGCTCGCCCGGATATCAGCGACGAAGTCACCGACCGCGACGCTCTCCCCACATCCGAGCTGCTGGGCAGCAAGGAGTTGCGCTCGATCGCCGAACTGCAATGGCGTATTTCCCTGCCGCTGCTGGTGTTTATCGTGACCCTGATGGCGGTGCCGCTGTCGCGCGTCAACCCGCGCCAGGGACGTTTCCTCAAGCTGTTGCCGGCGATCCTGCTGTACATGGCTTACCTGACTATCCTGATTTCCGCCCGTGGCTCCCTGGAGAAAGGCAAGCTGTCGCCGCTCCTCGGCCTGTGGTGGGTACACGGGATCTTCCTGATGATCGGCCTGGGGCTGCTTTATTGGGAGCCCCTACGCTTGAAAATGATGAGCCATCGTGGCCAGAAGGAGTTGGCTCGTGGCTAAGCTCGATCGCTATATTGGTAGCAGCGTACTGATCGCCATCCTGGCGGTATTGGGCATCATCCTGGGCCTGGCTTCGTTGTTCGCCTTCATCGATGAAGTGGGCAACGTCAGCGACACCTACACCGTGTGGGATGTGCTGAGCTACGTGGCCCTCACCGCGCCGCGTCGCCTCTACGACATGATGCCGATGGCCGCGCTGATCGGCTGCCTGATCGGCCTGGGCGGCCTGGCCAGCAACAGCGAACTGACCATCATGCGCGCCGCCGGGGTGTCCATTGGTCGTATCGTCTGGGCGGTGATGAAACCCATGTTGCTGCTGATGCTGTGCAGCGTGCTGATCGGCGAATACGTGGCGCCACCGGCCGAAACCACCGCCCAGGCCAACCGTGCCCTGGCCCAGGGCTCGGGCGATGCGCAAAGCTCCCGGCACGGGTTGTGGCACCGTCAGGGTGACGAATTCATCCACATCAACGCCGTGCAGCCCGACGGCCTGTTGCTTGGGGTGACGCGCTACACGTTCGACAAAGAGCGCCACATGTTGTCGTCCAGCTTCGCCAAACGTGCGCAGTACAGCGCCGAACAGTGGCAGTTGAGCGATGTCACCACCACCTACTTCCGTAATGTCGGCCAAGGCACCAAGGCCAGCACCGAAGTCATCAATGTGCCGACCGAACAGTGGGATATCGCGCTGAAGCCGGAACTGCTCAACACGGTGGTGATGATCCCTGAAAGCCTGCCGATCTCCGGGCTGTGGGGCTATATCCATTACCTCAAGGAGCAGGGCCTGAATAACGGTCGTTACTGGCTGGCGTTCTGGGTCAAGGTGTTGCAGCCGGTGGTGACCGCCGCGCTGGTGCTGATGGCGATCTCGTTCATCTTCGGCCCGTTGCGCTCCGTGACCCTGGGGCAGCGTGTATTCACCGGCGTGCTGGTGGGCTTCACCTTCCGTATCGCCCAGGACCTGCTTGGCCCATCGAGCCTGGTGTTCGGTTTCTCACCGCTGTTTGCGGTGCTGGTACCCACCGCCATCTGCGCCCTGGCCGGGTTGTGGCTGTTGCGTCGCGCCGGTTGATGCTGCGCTTATGAACAAAAAATGCCCCGGTCGAGCGATCGGGGCATTTTTGTTCTGGTCAGCAAAGATGACGTCTGGTCTGAGCTTCAGGTACAATTCCCGGCTATTTTTCAGCGGGCAATCTGCCTGCAGCCTTTTTGAGTGTTGATCCGTGAGTGATTTGAGTCATATCCGCAATTTCTCCATCATCGCCCACATTGACCATGGCAAGTCGACGCTGGCCGATCGATTCATCCAGATGTGCGGCGGCCTTGCCGAGCGTGAAATGGAAGCCCAGGTATTGGACTCCATGGACCTCGAGCGCGAGCGCGGGATCACCATCAAGGCCCACAGCGTCACCCTGTACTACACCGCCAAAGACGGTATCAAGTACCAACTGAACTTCATCGACACCCCCGGCCACGTTGACTTCACCTACGAAGTCAGCCGCTCCCTGGCGGCCTGTGAAGGCGCGCTGCTGGTGGTGGACGCGGGGCAGGGCGTTGAAGCCCAGTCCGTGGCCAACTGCTACACCGCCATCGAGCAAGGCCTGGAAGTCATGCCGGTGCTGAACAAGATCGACTTGCCCCAGGCCGATCCGGACCGCGTGAAGGAAGAAATCGAAAAAATCATCGGCATTGACGCCACCGACGCCGTCGAGTGCAGCGCCAAGACCGGCCTGGGCGTCGACGAAGTGCTCGAGCGCCTGGTCAAGACCATCCCCGCCCCGACCGGCAACATCGAAGATCCGCTGCAAGCGTTGATCATCGACTCCTGGTTCGACAACTACCTGGGGGTTGTCTCCCTGGTCCGCGTACGCCACGGCCGTGTGAAGAAAGGCGACAAGATCCTGGTCAAATCCACCGGCAAGATCCACCTCGTGGACAGCGTCGGTGTGTTCAACCCGAAACATACCGCCACCGTTGATCTGAAAGCCGGCGAAGTCGGTTTCATCATCGCCGGCATCAAGGACATCCACGGTGCACCGGTAGGTGACACCCTGACCTTGAGCAGCACCCCTGACGTCGACGTGCTGCCGGGCTTCAAACGCATCCAGCCGCAGGTATACGCCGGCCTGTTCCCGGTCAGCTCCGACGACTTCGAAGACTTCCGCGAAGCCCTGCAGAAGCTGACCCTCAACGACTCGTCGTTGCAGTACACCCCGGAAAGCTCCGACGCCCTGGGCTTCGGTTTCCGTTGCGGGTTCCTGGGCATGCTGCACATGGAGATCATCCAGGAGCGCCTCGAGCGCGAATACGACCTGGACCTGATCACCACCGCGCCAACCGTTATTTTTGAGCTGTTGCTGAAAAACGGTGAAACGATTTACGTCGACAACCCGTCCAAGCTCCCGGACCTGTCGTCCATCGAAGACATGCGCGAACCGATCGTGCGCGCCAATATCCTGGTGCCGCAGGAACACCTGGGCAACGTCATTACCCTGTGTATCGAGAAGCGTGGCGTACAGCACGACATGCTGTTTCTCGGGACCCAGGTGCAAGTGACCTACGATTTGCCGATGAACGAAGTGGTCCTGGACTTCTTCGACCGTCTCAAATCCACCAGTCGCGGCTATGCTTCGCTGGACTACCATTTCGATCGTTACCAATCGGCTAATCTGGTGAAACTGGATGTGTTGATCAACGGCGACAAGGTCGATGCCCTGGCACTGATCGTGCACAAGGACAACGCGCACTACAAAGGTCGTCAGTTGACCGAGAAAATGAAAGAACTGATTCCGCGCCAGATGTTCGACGTCGCGATCCAGGCCGCCATTGGCGGGCAGATCATTGCGCGGACCTCTGTCAAGGCTCTCAGAAAGAACGTACTGGCCAAATGCTACGGCGGTGACGTAAGCCGTAAGCGCAAGCTGCTTGAGAAGCAAAAGGCCGGTAAAAAACGCATGAAGCAAGTGGGCAACGTGGAAATTCCACAAGAAGCCTTCCTTGCGGTGCTCAGGTTGGATAGTTAGGTCCTATGTCGCTAAATTTCCCGCTGTTGCTGGTCATCGCCGTTGCCGTTTGCGGACTCCTGGCGTTGCTCGATCTGGTGTTCTTCGCCCCGCGTCGGCGGGCGGCTATCGCGTCCTATCAAGGCAGCGTCAGCCAGCCCGATGGCGTGGTGATCGAGAAGCTGAACAAAGAGCCTTTGCTGGTTGAATACGGCAAGTCGTTCTTCCCGGTGTTGTTCATCGTGCTGGTGCTGCGTTCGTTCCTGGTGGAGCCGTTTCAGATCCCTTCGGGGTCGATGAAACCCACCCTGGACGTGGGCGACTTCATCCTGGTGAATAAGTTTTCCTACGGGATCCGCCTGCCGGTGATCGACAAGAAGGTCATCGAGGTCGGCGATCCGCAGCGCGGCGACGTGATGGTGTTCCGCTACCCGAGCGATCCGAACGTCAACTACATCAAGCGTGTAGTCGGCCTGCCGGGTGACGTGATCCGCTACACCAGCGACAAACGCCTGTTCATCAACGGTGAGTCGGTGGCCGAAAAGCTGCTGGGCATCGAGCCGAACACCCTGGGCAGCGCCGAGCTGTACCAGGAAAAACTCGGCACCGTCGAGCACCAGATCCGCAAGGAAATGACCCGCTACCGTGCACAGCCCGATGGCGAATGGAAAGTGCCGGCCGGGCACTATTTCATGATGGGCGACAACCGCGACAACTCCAACGACAGCCGCTACTGGGATGACCCCACCATTCCCAAGGACCTGCTGGGCATGGTTCCCGACGAGAATATCGTCGGCAAGGCCTTCGCGGTCTGGATGAGCTGGCCGGAACCCAAGCTCAGCCACCTGCCGAACTTCTCGCGGGTCGGGCTGATCAAGTAATACAGACGGCGCTGTGATCACAGCGCCGAATGCTTTTCTGGGGCTGGGACAAATCTGTCCTGCCTCATGCAGCACCAACCAGGATTTGAATTTGAACACTGCGTCAATCGTCGATGGCCGCCGGTGCCACCAAACAGATATGGGTAAACCGTGAGCGTTTCTTTAAGTCGTCTCGAGCGTCAGCTCGGCTACACCTTCAAGGATCAGGAATTAATGGTCCTTGCCCTCACACACCGCAGTTTTGCAGGGCGCAATAACGAGCGCCTGGAATTCCTCGGTGATGCCATCCTCAATTTCGTCGCCGGTGAAGCGCTGTTCGAGCGTTTTCCCCAAGCCCGTGAAGGCCAACTGTCGCGCTTGCGTGCGCGGTTGGTGAAGGGCGAGACCCTGGCCGTGCTGGCCCGTGGCTTTGGCTTGGGCGAATACCTGCGCCTGGGTTCCGGTGAGTTGAAGAGCGGCGGTTTCCGTCGCGAATCGATCCTGGCCGATGCCCTTGAGGCGTTGATCGGTGCGATCTACCTCGATGCAGGCATGGAAGCGGCCAAGGCACGTGTCACCGCCTGGCTGACGTCCGAGATCGAAAGCCTCACGCTGGTCGACACCAACAAAGATCCCAAGACCCGCCTGCAGGAATTCCTGCAGTCGCGCGGGTGCGAACTGCCACGCTACGAAGTGGTGGATATCCAGGGTGAGCCCCATTGCCGCGTGTTCTTCGTGGAATGTGAAATCACCTTACTGAACGAAAAAAGCCGAGGTCAGGGTGTGAGCCGTCGTATTGCCGAACAGGTAGCGGCCGCCGCAGCACTGATTGCCCTGGGCGTGGAGAATGGCCATGACTGATTCAACCGCAACACGCTGTGGCTATGTTGCCATCGTCGGCCGTCCGAACGTGGGCAAGTCCACGTTGCTCAACCACATCCTCGGCCAGAAGCTCGCGATCACCTCGCGCAAGCCGCAGACCACCCGCCACAACATGCTGGGCATCAAGACCGAAGGCAACGTGCAAGCGGTCTACGTCGACACCCCCGGCATGCACAAAGGCGGCGAGAAAGCCCTGAACCGCTACATGAACAAGACCGCTTCGGCGGCGTTGAAGGACGTCGACGTGGTGATCTTCGTGGTCGACCGCACCAAGTGGACCGACGAAGACCAGATGGTCCTCGAGCGTGTGCAGTACGTCACCGGCCCGTTGATCGTCGCGCTGAACAAGACCGACCGCATCGAAGACAAAGCCGAGCTGATGCCGCACCTGAGCTGGTTGCAGGAGCAACTGCCGAACGCCCAGATCATGCCGATCTCGGCCCAGCACGGCCACAACCTCGACGCCCTGGAGCGTGTGATCGCCGGCTACCTGCCGGAGAACGAGCACTTCTTCCCGGAAGACCAGATCACCGACCGCAGCAGCCGTTTCCTCGCCGCCGAACTGGTGCGCGAGAAAATCATGCGCCAGATGGGCGCCGAGCTGCCGTACCAGATCACCGTCGAAATCGAAGAGTTCAAGCAGCAGGGCAAGACCTTGCATATCCATGCGCTGATCCTCGTTGAACGTGACGGCCAGAAGAAAATCATCATTGGCGACAAGGGCGAGCGCATCAAACGCATCGGCACCGAAGCGCGCAAGGACATGGAATTGCTGTTCGATTCCAAGATCATGCTCAACCTGTGGGTGAAGGTTAAAGGCGGCTGGTCCGACGACGAGCGTGCACTGCGCTCCCTGGGCTACGGCGACCTGTAAGCACACCGCAGGGCAAAAAATGTGGGAGGGGGCTTGCTCCCGATAGCAGTGGGTCAGTTGATGAATAAGTGACTGAACCACCGCCATCGGGAGCAAGCCCCCTCCCACATTAGGTTTATGTTGTTTTCAGGATCGAGAACCCCATGTCCCAATCCCCACCTCCCAGCCAGCTCGCCTACGTCTTGCACAGCCGCGCCTACCGCGAGACCAGTGCGTTGGTGGACTTCCTCACGCCTCAAGGACGACTGCGCGCGGTATTGCGCAGTGCGCGGGGCAAGGCGGGCACGTTGGCGCGGCCGTTCGTGGCCCTGGATGTGGAGTTTCGCGGCAAGGGCGAGCTGAAGAACGTCGGGCGCATGGAAAGTGTCGGTACCTCGGCCTGGCTCAATGGCGAGGCGCTGTTCAGCGGCCTTTACCTCAATGAACTATTGATCCGCCTGCTGCCCGCCGAAGACCCGCACCCGGCGGTCTTCGATCACTACGCCGCCACCCTGTTGGCCCTGGCCGAAGGTCGCCCCCTGGAACCGCTGCTGCGTGCGTTCGAGTGGCGCTTGCTCGACGACCTGGGCTATGGCTTCGAACTGAGCAACGACCTGCACGGCGACCCTATCGCCGCCGACGGCATGTACCGCCTGCAAGTAGACGCTGGCCTCGAGCGTGTCTACCTGCTGCAACCGGGTCTGTTCCAGGGCACCGAGCTGTTGGCCATGAGCGAAGCCGACTGGACCGCCCCCGGCGCCCTGTCTGCCGCCAAGCGCCTGATGCGCCAGGCCCTCGCCGTGCATTTGGGCGGACGGCCGCTGGTCAGTCGCGAGTTGTTTCGAAAGCCCTGACATCCCCGTGTATGCTGTGCGGCGTTTCTTTCCCTTTTCAGGAGCGCTTCCGTGAGCACCAGCAATCGCATTCTTCTTGGCGTCAACATCGACCACGTCGCCACTCTGCGCCAGGCCCGGGGCACCCGTTACCCCGATCCGGTCAAGGCCGCGCTGGACGCCGAAGAAGCGGGCGCCGATGGCATCACCGTGCACCTGCGCGAAGATCGCCGCCACATTCAGGAGCGCGACGTGCTCTTGCTCAAGGATGTGCTGCAAACCCGCATGAACTTCGAGATGGGCGTCACCGAAGAAATGATGGCCTTTGCCGAGCGCATCCGCCCGGCGCACATCTGCCTGGTCCCGGAAACCCGCCAGGAACTGACCACCGAAGGCGGCCTCGACGTAGCCGGCCAGGAAGCGCGGATCAAGGCGGCGGTAGAGCGTTTGTCGAAGATCGGCAGCGAAGTCTCGCTGTTCATCGATGCCGACGAGCGCCAGATCGAAGCCGCGCGCCGGGTCGGCGCGCCGGCCATTGAGTTGCACACCGGCCGTTATGCCGACGCGACCACGCCGACTGAAGTGGCCGACGAGCTGCAACGCATCATCGACGGCGTGAACTGCGGCCTTAAAGAAGGCCTGATCGTCAACGCCGGCCATGGCCTGCATTACCACAACGTCGAAGCCGTGGCGGCGATCAAGGGCATCAATGAGCTGAACATCGGCCATGCGTTGGTGGCACACGCGCTGTTCGTCGGTTTCAAAGGTGCGGTGGCTGAGATGAAGGCCCTGATCCTGGCCGCTGCCAAGGCCTGACCGCTCCTACAGGTTTCAGCCATCTTTCTGCCATATGGCAATGCGAACCCTTACTGTTTAGCCGGTGCAGGTGTATCGTATCCGCCCTTTGCGGGCCCTTGGCCTGTGGCAGATACGTGAGGTTGTTGTGTCCCGATCCTTTTCCCGTCGACAAATCCTGGGTGGTCTTGCAGGCCTGGCTGTAGTGGGCGTCGGTGCCGGTGGCGCCTACCGCTACTGGCTGGGGAAAGTTGCCGAGGCCGAGGCGGGGCACGATTACGAACTGATCGCCGCGCCGCTCGACGTCGAGCTGGTGCCGGGGCACAAGACCCCAGCCTGGGCGTTCGGCCCTTCGGCGCCGGGCACTGAGTTGCGCGTGCGCCAGGGCGAATGGCTGCGGGTGCGCTTTATCAACCACCTGCCGGTCGCCACCACCATCCACTGGCACGGCATCCGCCTGCCGCTGGAAATGGACGGCGTGCCCTACGTCTCGCAATTGCCGGTACTGCCCGGCGAATACTTCGACTACAAATTCCGCGTGCCCGACGCCGGCAGCTACTGGTATCACCCCCATGTGAGCAGCAGCGAAGAACTCGGCCGTGGCCTGGTCGGCCCGCTGATCGTCGAGGAGCGCGAGCCCACCGGCTTCAAGCACGAACGCACCCTGAGCCTGAAAAGCTGGCACGTAGACGAAGAGGGCGCTTTCGTCCCCTTCAGCATCCCCCGTGAAGCCGCGCGGGGCGGCACGGCCGGGCGTCTGTCGACGATCAATGGCGTGTCCCAGGCGGTGATCGACTTACCCGCCGGGCAGATCACCCGTGTGCGCCTGCTCAACCTCGACAACACCCTGACCTATCGCATCAACATCCCCGACGCCGAAGCGCAGATCTACGCACTGGACGGCAACCCCGTCGAGCCGCGCCCGCTCGGCAAGGAATACTGGTTGGGCCCAGGCATGCGTATCTGCCTGGCGATCAAGGCCCCGCCCGCGGGCGAAGAGCTGTCGATCCGCAATGGCCCGGTGCGCCTCGGCACCCTCCGTTCCGTGGCCAATGCCGATGCGCCGAGCGAATGGCCACCGGCATTGCCCGCCAACCCGATCGCCGAGCCAGACCTGGCCAATGCACAGAAACTCAACTTCAATTTCGAGTGGGTCGGCTCGGTCTCGGTCAACGTCGACAACGGCAAACCGCCGAGCCTGTGGCAGATCAACGGCCAGGCCTGGGACATCACCGACAAGACCTGCGCCGACCGCCCGATTGCCAAGCTGGAAAAGGGCAAGAGCTACATTTTCGAATTGAAGAACATGACCCAGTACCAGCACCCGATCCACCTGCACGGCATGAGCTTCAAGGTGATCGCCTCGAACCGCCACGCGGTGATTCCGTATTTCACCGACACCTACCTGCTGGGCAAGAACGAACGCGCCCGCGTGGCGCTGGTGGCGGATAACCCTGGGGTGTGGATGTTCCACTGCCACGTCATCGACCATATGGAAACCGGCCTGATGGCTGCGATCGAGGTGGCGTGATGCGTCAGATTCGTCCCACGGCGATCATCGACCGCAGCCGCGACCAGGACTTCATGCGCGAAGCCCTGGCCCTCGCCGCCCAAGGCGCCGCGCTGGGCGAGGTGCCTGTCGGCGCGGTGCTGGTGCAGGACGGTGAAATCATCGGCCGCGGCTTCAACTGCCCCATCAGCGGCAACGACCCCAGCGCCCATGCCGAAATGGTCGCCATCCGCGCCGCCGCGCAGGCGCTCAGCAACTATCGCCTGCCCGGCAGCACGCTGTATGTGACGCTGGAACCGTGCAGCATGTGCGCCGGCCTGATCGTGCATTCGCGCATCGCGCGGGTGGTGTATGGCGCGCTGGAGCCCAAGGCGGGGATTGTGCAAAGCCAGGGGCAGTTCTTTACCCAGGGCTTCCTGAACCATCGAGTGCTGTTCGAAGGCGGTGTGCTGGCCGAGGAATGCGGGACTGTCCTGAGTGAGTTCTTCAAGGCCCGCCGGGCCAAGCCTCAGATCTAACCAACACTGGGTTTCAAATGTGGGAGGGGGCTTGCTCCCGATAGCAGTGTATCCGTCAGCTTATCTGTATCTGACCCACCGCTATCGGGAGCAAGCCCCCTCCCACATTTTTGACCTTCATTTTTTCAGCGGAATTTACGCTTACTTGCGCGCGATGATCACGGCGCGCATCGGCGCCGGCAGCCCTTCAATCGTCTTGCTGTGATCGTCGGGGTCGAGGAAGTCACTCAGCGACTGGTACTTCATCCACTCGGTGCCGCGCTGTTCCTCCACCGTGGTCACGCTCACATCCACACAACGCACGTCGCTGAACCCGGCACGGCGCAGCCATAGCATCAATGCCGGCACCGACGGCAGGAACCACACGTTGCGCATCTGCGCATAGCGGTCTTCCGGTACCAGCACTTGTTGCTGGTCGCCTTCGATCACCAGGGTTTCCAGGACCAGCTCGCCGCCTTTGACCAGGGTTTCCTTCAACGCCAGCAGGTGTTCGATGGGCGAGCGACGGTGATAGAACACGCCCATGGAAAACACAGTATCGAAGCCTTCCAGGTTCGGCGGCAGGTCCTCGAACGGGAACGGCAAGTGCCAGGCCCTGGGCTCGGACAGGTAACGCTGCACCGCCTGGAATTGGCAGAAGAACAGCCAGTTGGGGTCCACGCCGATCACGCTGTCGGCCCCGGCGCCGAGCATGCGCCACATGTAGTAGCCGTTGCCGCAGCCCACATCGAGGATGCGTTTGCCTTTCAGGTCCAGGTGCGGTGCGACCCGCGACCACTTCCAGTCCGAACGCCATTCGGTGTCCACATGCACGCCGAATAGGTGGAACGGGCCCTTGCGCCACGGGCACAGGCCCATCAATGCGCTGTGCATCTGCGCGCGGGTGGCGTCGTCGCAATCGGTGTCGAGGGTCAGGCCATTGAGCAGGTCGACATGGCTGGGCTGGATTTTCGGCAAGGCATCCAGCGCGCTCTGCCAGCGCTCCAGGTCGCCATGGCCCTTTTCCATCTTGCTATCGAGTTGCGCTTGCAGGCCCTGGGCCCACACGGCCAGGGGAGTGCCGACCAGATGGCGGGCGAGGGGGGACAGATCAATCATGGCAAGGCAATCAACGAGGCAAAGTTAAGACACTGGAACCACGGCACGACTTTCGAGAACCCGGCCGCCAACAGGCGTTCGCGGTGTTCTTCGAGGCTGTCGGGCTTCATGACGTTTTCGATGGCGCTGCGCTTCTGGGCGATTTCCAGTTCGCTGTAGCCGTTGGCGCGTTTGAACGCGATGTGCAGGTCGGTGAGCAGCGCGTGTTCTTCAAGGTCATTGAAACGCAGCTTTTCCGAGAGGATCAGTGCACCGCCGGGCAACAGCGCCTGGCGAATGCGTCCGAGCAACGCCAGGCGCTGTTCGGGGGCGATGAATTGCAGGGTGAAGTTCAGCGCCACCACCGAGGCCGGCTGGAACTGCAGCGCGAGGATATCGCCCTCGATCACTTCCACCGGCAGCAACTCCTGGAACATCGAGTCCTGGCCATTGAGGTATTCGCGGCAGCGCTCGACCATGGCCGCCGAGTTATCCACCGCGATGACGCGGCAGCCATCTGTGCGCACATGACGGCGCAGGGCCTGGGTCACCGCGCCGAGGGACGAACCCAGGTCGTAGAGCACGCTGTTGGGTTGGGCAAACTGCGCCGCGAGGACGCCAAGGTTCTCGACGATGGTCGGGTAACCGGGCACTGAGCGTTTGATCATGTCCGGGAACACCCGCACCACGTCTTCGTTAAAGGCGAAGTCCGGCACCTGGGGCAGGGGCTGGGCGAATAGGCGATCGGGTTCTTTGCTCACGGTGGGTCCGGCGACAAGGGGGGAAAGGCCGGCATTTTAGCCAAATTGGCCTGGGCGTGCATGATTGATCGGACCGTTAGTCAACCCGTGTCGGCTACCTGTTAATTCTGACAGTAGACGAACTTTTTCCTCGAACCTAGTCTGGATTCGCGACCCTGATATTCATTGAGGAGGCAATCATGAGCCTGCAATTGAGCACCACTGACACACAGTTGAGCGCGCTACTGGCAGCGATCGATAAAGATAAAAAGATCGACCCTGCCGAGTTCATAAAACTCAGGCAACAGGCAGACGATGAGATCGCGAAAAGCGCACTGCTGCCTGTGCGGGACAATATGCGGATCATTGCCAATGCCGCCGACATCCTGGCGGATGCCCTGAAGATCCTGTATCTGGAATTACGTCGTCTCGACTATGGGGTGCCCGACAAAGATCCGCTCAAGAACGACAAGAAAAACGCAGAGAAGGCAGCACTCAAACGGGCAGTTGAATACCAATTGGCTTATGTGCTCAAGAGCTACGAGTTCACACTCGACAAGCTGTGACGCTGTTGGCCGAAGGCAGAAGCTGTGATGCCCCACTGGCCGAGCCAATAGGTGACGATCAGCAAGTACGGCGCCGCTTCGAACGCCACCACGAAGCGATTGATGCCGATCAGCATGTCGGACACCACAAACGACAGCGCGCCTGCGGCCGCCAGCAGCGCGGAGCGTTTCGGTACCTTGCTGCCCAGGCGCGCCAATGCCCGCCAGAGCATCGCGCTGATCACCGAGGCGTAGACCACCACCGGAATCAGCAACTCGCCGAGGCCGTGGGCGATCAGGATGCTCAGCAGAATCGCGCCGGCGCCCAGCGCCAGCGCCAACGGTAGCAACGCTAAGCGGCGGCAGTCGCTGAAGTAGGCTTTGAGATAGGCCAGGTGGGCAAACAGGAAGGCGCCGAGGCCAAAGATAAACAGGTCGCCCGGCCAGGCGAGCAACACATCGCCGATCAGGGAGAAAATCAGCCCCAGGCTGATCCAGCGTCGATAGTCGCTCGGCGGCGCGTCATGCAACCAACCCAGCAGCGCCAGCACCGGCAACGGTTTGACCAACAGGCACAGTAACGCCGCGTGGACGCTCAGCCCGTAGATAAAGGTGCCGGCGCCCATCAACGCAAGG
The DNA here is from genome assembly GCF_900102035.1 of Pseudomonas extremaustralis. Classification (NCBI taxonomy): domain Bacteria; kingdom Pseudomonadati; phylum Pseudomonadota; class Gammaproteobacteria; order Pseudomonadales; family Pseudomonadaceae; genus Pseudomonas; species Pseudomonas extremaustralis. The sequence continues at coordinate 3,691,779 of NZ_LT629689.1, read as the reverse complement.
ATCAGCCAGGGCATATCAGTTCACCGTAATGGCGCAGTCGAACACCTCGACGGGTTCGGCTTCCGGTTCCCAGGGTTGCTGGGAGGTCAGGCGCAAACGGCCCTGACCGGCCGCGAAGGCCTGGAAGCGCCACGCGGACTGGCCACCGCCGCCGATCACCCCGGATTCGGTGCTGCTATAGACCTCGGGACCGAGCCCACGCAACACGCCGCCGGCGGAATCCTGGATCGCCCAGCGGTAGCCGGTGGTGGGATTGCTGGGCAGGGTGAGGGTCAGGTTTTGGCCGGTTTTCAGCTGGAGCGGGCAGGCACTCTGGTTGTCCACGGTGATGTTTTGCTTCGGCGCACTGGCGCACGCGGCCAGCAGGGCGAGGCTCAAGGGGAGAAGCAGGCGGGCAGCGGTCATGGAAGCTCCGTTGTTGGGCGACGAAGGGCGAGCATAACCGAAGATGCGACAGGGTGTGACAGGAGGGGGCGATGGACGCCATCGCGAACAAGCCCGCTCCCACATTTTGGCCGCACTCCAAAGGATGTACTCGGTCAAGTGTGGGAGCGGGCTTGCTCGCGATGACGCCCGCCCAAGCGCTAAAGGACGATCAGAACAGCACCTTCGCCACATCCGCAAAGCGCTTGGCGAAGTGCACGGTCATCCCTTCCTTCAGATATTCCGGCAATTCTTCAAAGCTGCCGCGATTGGGTTCCGGCAGGATCAGCTCGTGAATCTTCTGGCGCCGCGCCGCGATGACCTTCTCGCGCACCCCGCCAATCGGCAGTACATGCCCGGTCAACGTCAGTTCGCCGGTCATGGCCACGCCTTTCTTCGGCGGCTGGTTGCGCGCCAGGGACAGCAACGCGCTGGCCATGGTCACGCCGGCACTCGGGCCGTCCTTCGGTGTAGCGCCTTCGGGAACGTGCAAGTGTACGAAGGCTTCGTCGAAGAACTTCGGATCACCGCCAAACGACTTCAGGTTGGAGCTGATGTAGCTGTAGGCGATTTCAGCGGACTCTTTCATCACGTCACCCAACTGCCCGGTGAGCTTGAAGCCGCGATTGAGCGTGTGGATGCGCGTCGCCTCGATCGGCAAGGTGGCGCCGCCCATGCTGGTCCAGGCCAGGCCGGTGATGACGCCGGTGCCGGACAGCACTTGCTCGTTGCGAAACACCGGTATGCCCAGGGAGCTTTCCAGGTCCTTGGTGCCGATCTTGATCACCGAGTCCGGTGCATCCAACAGCTTGACCACGGCCTTGCGCACCAGTTTGCCCAGTTGTTTTTCCAGCTGACGCACCCCGGCCTCGCGGGCGTAGCCATCGATCAACGCGCGCAGGGCGCCGTCGCTGATGGTCAGGCTGTTTTTCGACACGCCGGCTTTTTCCAGCTGTTTTGGCCACAGGTGACGCTTGGCGATGGCGACTTTTTCTTCGGTGATGTAGCCCGACAGGCGAATCACTTCCATGCGGTCCAGCAAGGGACCGGGGATCGAGTCCAAGGTATTGGCGGTGCACACGAACAGCACTTTGGACAGGTCCAGGCGCAGGTCCAGGTAGTGGTCGAGGAATTCGACGTTCTGTTCCGGGTCGAGGGTTTCCAGCAGCGCCGAGGCCGGGTCGCCCTGGAAGCTCTGGCCCATCTTGTCGATCTCGTCGAGCATGATCACCGGGTTCATCACTTCCACATCTTTCAACGCCTGCACCAGTTTGCCCGGCAGGGCGCCGATGTAGGTGCGGCGATGGCCCTTGATCTCGGCCTCGTCGCGCATGCCGCCGACGCTGAAACGGTAGAACGGCCGGCCCAGGGATTCGGCGATGGATTTGCCCACGCTGGTCTTGCCCACGCCCGGCGGGCCCACCAGCAGCACGATGGAACCGGCGACTTCGCCTTTGTAGGCGCCCACGGCGAGGAATTCGAGGATGCGACTCTTGATGTCGTCCAGGCCCGCATGGTGTTTATCGAGCACCTTGCGCGCATGTTTGAGGTCCAGTTTGTCTTCGCCGTAAACGCCCCATGGCACTGCGGTGGCCCAGTCCAGATAGTTGCGGGTCACGGCGTATTCCGGCGAGCCGGTCTCGAGGATCGACAGTTTGTTCAGTTCTTCATCGATGCGTTTTTTGGCCTGGGCCGGCAGCACCTTGCCTTCCAGGCGCTGTTCGAACTGCTCGACGTCGGCACTGCGGTCGTCCTTGGTCAAGCCCAGTTCCTGCTGGATGACCTTGAGTTGTTCCTTGAGGAAGAACTCGCGCTGGTGCTCGCCGATCTTGCGGTTGACCTCGGCGGAGAGTTCTTTTTGCAGGCGCGCGACTTCGACTTCCTTGCGCAGCATCGGCAGGACTTTTTCCATGCGCTTGAGCATGGGCACGCAGTCCAGCACTTCCTGCAGCTCGTTGCCGGTGGCCGACGTGAGGGCGGCGGCGAAGTCGGTCAGCGGCGACGGGTCGTTGGGGCTGAAGCGGTTGAGGTAGTTCTTCAGCTCTTCGCTGTACAGCGGGTTGAGCGGCAGCAGTTCCTTGATCGCGTTGATCAGCGCCATGCCGTAGGCCTTGACCTCGTCGGTCGGCTCGGTGGGCTGGTGCGGGTATTCGACTTCCACCAGGTACGGTGGGCGATGGTGCTTGAGCCAGGTGCGAATCCGCACGCGGGTCAGGCCCTGGGCGACGAATTGCAGCTTGCCGTTTTCGCGGCTGGCGTGGTGCACCTTCACCAGCGTGCCGTACAGCGGCAGGGCGGAAGTGTCGAAGTGGCGCGGGTCTTCGGGCGGCGTGTCCATGAAGAACAGGGCCAGGGAGTGGTGCGGGGATTTGCTCACCAGTTCCAGGGTTTCGGCCCACGGCTCTTCATTGACGATCACCGGCAACACTTGCGCCGGGAAGAAAGGCCGATTGTGGATCGGGATGATGTAGACCTTGTCCGGCAGGTTCTGCCCAGGCAGGGCCAACCCGGTGTTGGACGAGTGGGTTTCAGCGTTTTCGGGGTCTGCGTAATCGTTGAGTTCGTAATCAGGAGTATCTTGCTGGTCGCTCATGGGGCACCTGCACAGTGAAGTATGCAAGTTAGATGGGGCAGGGCAGTGGCGGTTTCAATGGTGCGGCGGAGTTAGCAACAAATTGCATGACATTTTCAGAATGGCCCCCCTCCCATGTGGGGGGGGGGCACTGACACGCCGCTATCGGGAGCCACCCTGCGAAAACGTATAGGCGACGTAGGGCGCCTGAAAGCGCGGCGTTATCGTTGACGTTTTTCGCGGGCGAGCCCGCTCCTACAGGTGACCGGATAGGGACCCCTCCAATCAGTCAACCCTATGCCGCCAATAAAATGACAGTTAAATCCCTGCTTTTATTGGGTGCACTCCTGCTTTGTCCCAGCTAATCTGCTCAAACTAAATTTTTTGTCAAAATAGATGTTTTTTTGACGTTCGGTTGGCGGTTTTCAGGAAAGCCTATGACAAAGGGACGCAGTGGCACAGAGAGGCGAACGCTGCCCCAGGGCACTGCAATGCGCTGGCGCCATACGTTTCAAACCCGTATTGCCGGGGTGCTGGCATTGTTGCTGTTGGTGGTGGTCGCCGCCACCTACCTGGCGGTCAAGACCGCCACCTCCCGCGCCGTGGAAAACCAGGCGCGCATCCAACTGAAAAACGGTAGCCAGGTGTTTGAACGCCTGTTGGACCTGCGCGGTCGTCGTTTGCAATACGGTCTGGATTGGCTGATCGTCGACGGCCCGTTCAAACAGGCGGTGACCGACGACAATGCCGGGGCGATCCTCGCCGCCCTGCGCTGCCACGGCACCGGCATCCGTTCCAGTGAAGTGGTGGTGTTGGGCCTGGATGGCAAGGTCATGGTCAGCACCTTGCCGGGGCTGTCGCGCGGCCAGCCGTTTCCCTATGACGATGGCCTGCGCCGGGCGCGGCGCACGGGCCTGCAGATGCTGATCGTGCCCGTGGACGGACGGCCCTATCTGCTGGTGCAGGACGAAGTGGCCGATGCACAACCCATCGCGCGGGTGGTCATGGGCTTTCCCATGGATCAGTTGTTTGCCAATGAGCTGCATTCCATGAGCGGCCTGGATGTGTCGTTCCTCAGCCTGCAAAACGAGCGGCCCGGCACGCTGTTCAGCACCCAGCCCGAGGCCCATCAGGCTGCGGCCCTCAGCCTGCTGCGCGAGGCGCATCCGGACCCTGAGCCGCAGATCCAGCAGTTTTACGGCCAGCGCGTGCTCAGCCAGGTATTGCCACTGGGCAACAGTGGCGGCGGCGATCAAGTGCGGGTTCTGCTGCAAAGCCCGCTGGACCATGCCGTGGAATCCTTCGCGCCGCTGGACCGGCAGTTCCTCGGGATTGCCCTGGGGGTGCTGCTGGTGTCGCTGGCCGGCGCGTTGTTCTTGGCGCGTCACGTGTCGCGCCCGCTCAATGCACTGGTGGACGCGGCGGGGCGCATCGGCGCCGGTGATTACCGCACGCCGGTACGGGTGCGCAGCCACGATGAGTTCGGCTTGCTGGCCCGCGCCTTCAATGCCATGCAAAGCGGCATCGCCGTGCGCGAACGGCAACTGGCCCATAACGCGTTGCATGATCCGCTCACTGGCCTGCCCAATCGCGCCCTGGTCATGGAGCGCCTGGGCAGTGCGATCAGTGCGCGGCGGCCGGTGGTGTTGCTGTACCTGGGCATCGAGAACTACCGGGTGATCAACGAAGGCTTCGGCCCCCATGGGGTCGAGGAAATGCTGCGCGAAGCCAGCCGCTGCCTGTCCATGAGCCTGCAGGCCAGCGACACGGCGGCGCGCATCACCGGCAGCGAATTCCTGCTGTTGCTGGAAAACACCGAGATCGACCGCGCCGTGGCCCGCGCCGACCGCCTCTACGCGCTGCTCACCGAACCCCAGCGCATCGGCAACGATGAACTGCGCCATGAAGTGAGCATCGGCATTGCCGCGTACCCCACCGACGGCCAGCAGGTCGAAGAACTGATCAGCCGCGCCGCCATTGCCCGCCACGATGCGGCGGCGCTGCCCGGCTATCTGCAGATCTATGAGCGCGACCGTGACTTGGTCCACCAACGCCAGATCACCCTGATCCGCGACCTGCGTCGCGCCGCCGTGGAAGGTGAGCTGTACCTGTGTTACCAGCCCAAGCTCGACCTCAAGTACGGCAATGTCCTCCAGGCCGAGGCGTTGCTGCGCTGGCAGCACCCGAACCTGGGGCTGGTGTCGCCGACCGAATTCATCCCCCTGGCCGAGCGCACCGGCAGCATGGGCGGCCTGACGCAATGGGTGATCGAAGAAGCCATCCGCCAGATCGGTGAATGGGGGCAGCGCGGCATGCACATTCAACTGTCGGTGAATATTTCGGTGGATGACCTGGTCGATGACGACCTGGCGACTCGCGTCACCACCTTGCTGGCGCACTACGGCGTGTCGGCCCAGCAACTGATTTTCGAGATCACCGAAAGCGCGATCATGCACAACCCGCAGCAGGCCCTCAGCGTGCTGGAGCAACTGCGCGGCTGCGGCATCAGCCTGTCGGTGGATGACTTCGGCACCGGCTATTCGTCGCTGGCGCAATTGCAGCGTTTGCCGGTGCAGGAGTTGAAGATCGACCAGTCCTTCGTGCGCAACCTCGACAGCACCAGCGGCGACGCGGTGATCGTGCGTTCGACCATCGAAATGAGCCACAGCCTGGGGCTCAAGGTGGTGGCCGAAGGCGTGGAATTCGCGCCCAGCTTGACGCTGCTCAAGCTGTGGAATTGCGACACGGCCCAGGGCTACCTGATCAGCCGCCCGTTAAACGCCATGGCGTTCGAGATGTGGATGCGCCGCGAGCGCACGCCGATCTGATGGGACAGTGGGTTTGCAGCGGGCATGAAAAAGGCGGCTATCCATCGGGTAGCCGCCTTTTTCTGACTGCGGGTAAAGCTTAATCCTGCAGTTTGAACGCCATCACGTAGTCACCCTGTTTGGTGCCCAGGGAACCGTGACCGCCGGCCATGACCAGCACGTATTGCTTGCCGTCCTTGCCGGTGTAAGTCATCGGTGTGGTTTGCGCGCCAGCGGGCAGGCGGCCTTCCCACAGTTGCTTGCCGTTTTTCACGTCATAGGCACGCAGGTACTGGTCGAGGGTACCGCTGAGGAACGCCACGCCACCGGCAGTGGTGAACGTACCGCCAAGGCTAGGCACGCCCATGGACAGCGGCACCGGAACCGGCGAGCTGTCGCGCACGGTGCCGTTCTTGTGCATCCAGATGGTTTTGTGGGTGGTCAGGTCGACCGCCGCTACATAACCCCATGCTGGCGCCTGGCACGGCAGGCCCATCGGCGACAGCATGGCTTCGAGGATCACGCCATACGGCGCGCCTTTGTTCGGCTGCACGCCTTGGGTTTCGCTGACGCGCGGGCCTTGCTTGGCGATGTCGGCGGCCGGGATCAGCTTGGATTTGAACGCCATGTAGCTGGGGTTCACGAAGGCGATCTGGCGTACCGGGTCGACGGAAATGCCACCCCAGTCGAACACGCCGAAGTTACCAGGGTAGACGATCGAACCTTGCAGCGACGGAGGGGTGAACGCGCCCTCGTAGCGCATGGATTTGAAATCGATGCGGCACAGCAGTTGGTCGAACGGCGTCACGCCCCACATGTCACGCTCTTTGAGCGGTGGCGGCATGAAGTTCAGCTCGGACTTCGGTTGCGTCGGCGAGGTGTGATCGCCTGCGACTGCGCCTTGCGGCACGGCCACTTCGTGGATCGGCACGACCGGTTGGCCGGTGGCGCGGTCCAGCACATAGATGCTGCCTTGCTTGGTCGACGCCATCACCGCCTGCTTCACGCCAGCGTCGGTCTTGATGTCGATCAGCGAAGGCTGGCCGCCCACGTCCATGTCCCACAGGTCATGGTGGGTGAACTGGAAGGTCCACTTCACGTGGCCGCTGTCGATGTCCAGGGCGGTCAGGCCGGCGCTGTATTTTTCCGAATCTTCGGTACGATCGCCGCCGTATTGGTCGGGCATCTGGTTGCCCATCGGCAGGTAGAGCAGGCCGAGTTTTTCATCCACGGAGAACATGGACCACATGTTCGGCGAGTTGCGGGTGTAGGTCTTGCCTTCGGCCAACGGCGTGGTGTCGTCCGGGTTGCCGCTGTCCCAGTTCCACACCAGCTTGCCGGTGTGCACGTCGAACGCGCGGATCACGCCGCTGGGCTCATCGGTGGAAACGTTGTCGGTGACGTGGCCGCCGATCACTACCAAGTTCTTGGTCACGGCCGGTGGCGAGGTGGAGTAGTAACCGCCTGGGGCGAAGCTGCCGATGTTGGCGCGCAGGTCGACCTGGCCTTTGTCGCCGAAGTCTTCGCACATCTTGCCGGTGTCGGCGTTGAGGGCGATCAGACGGGTGTCGGCGGTCGGTACGAAGATGCGTTTCGGGCAGGCGTTCGCTACGGGCGCCGGGCTGGCACTGCCGGTGGGGCTCTGTTCGGAGGCATAGACGGCGTCATCGTGATACGACACGCCACGGCAGGTCATGTGCGCCCAACCCTTGAAGTTCTCGGCACCCTGGGTGGAGATCTTCGGGTCGAAACGCCAGATTTCCTTGCCGGTGTCCGGGTCCAGCGCGATCACCTGGCTGTGCGGCGTGCACACGTAGAGCATGCCGTTGACTTTCAGCGGGGTGTTTTCCGCGGTGGTTTCGCCGGGGTCGCCGGCGCCGGGAATGTCGCCGGTACGGAAGGTCCAGGCCGGCACCAGTTTGTGGGCGTTTTCCGGGGTGATCTGCGCCAGGGGCGAGTAGCGATCGCCATAGGCCGAACGGCCGTAGGAATTCCAGTCGCCATCGGCCTGGGACGGTGCAGCGCTGGCCATGCCCGGTACCGCGTCGCGGTCCAGTTGGCCTTTGATCTCACCCGGGTGGGTGAACTGGCTGGCAACGGCGGCAGCACCGGCCAGCACCACGGCCACGCTCAGCGCACCGGTGCCCAACGGGGCCGGTTGACCACGCAGCAACGGACGGCGAAACCATGGGAGCAACATGACGATGCCCAGGGCGAACAGCAGCGCCAGGCGCGGCACCAACTGCCACCAGTCCAGGCCGACTTCCCACAGGGCCCACACGGTACTGGCGAACAGCACCAGTGCGTAGAGGCCCAGCGCGGCGCGGCGGGTGGCCAGCAGCAGCAGGCCGGTCAAGGTGATGCCGATACCGGCCAGCAGGTAGTACAGCGACCCGCCGAGCATGCTCAGCTTGATACCCCCGGCCAGCAAGGCCAGGCCCATGATCAGCAGCAAGACGCCAAGTAGCCTGGGCAGCAGGCGGCTTGGACTTGAGGCACCGTCAGTGCTCATAGTCGTTTTTCTCCGTTACGTTGGAATTATGTGTCCGTGTGTTTCTTCACTGTAGATGACGATTCCACACAGGCTTGGTTCAGCATTGATGCGGGTTTTCTGCGGATAGTGGAGTTATCCACAGGCGGGCGACTCATTCCCCCAGGCGCGGGTCGGTTTAAGACAGCGCTGTCTTTTGAAAAGGGGAAATTCGGTAATAGCGGGTCGACTGCGGGATTAAACGTTTCAGTTTGTGTCGGCAAGGATAAAGGGAGTGCGCGCCGAGAGAAAGCGCAAATCGCAAGATGCATCATTTCCGATTGGGTAACAGTGACTGAATGTCGCTGTTGCATGGGGTGCATGGGGGACTGGTCTGAGGGGGACAAGCCCCCCTCAGCCACAAAGCTCCGATCAGAAGGTGGTACGCACCCCGAACTGCACACTCCGCCCCGGCGCCGGGGCGATGTCGCGCAGGATCGAGCTGGCGTAACGCACGGTCTGGTTGGTGAGGTTCTCACCGTTCACGAACGCCAGCCACTGGCTGCCGCCCATGTTGAAGCGATACCCGGCGCTGGCGCCCAGGGTGGTGTAGCCGTCGGTGCCGCTCTCGTTGTCCGGCACGCGGCCTTGGCCGGCGGCATGTTCGACGTCGATGCGTGCCTGCCAGCGATCCAGCTCCCACAGCAAACCGCTGTTCAAACGCAGCGGTGCAATGCGCGGCAACGCTTCGCCGGTGTCGAGGTTGGTGGCGCGGGTGTAGTCGCCCGACAGTTCCAACGCGAACTTGCCGTAGGCACTTTCTCCAAGCTTCCAGTGATCCTGGGCTTCGAAGCCGGCGAAACGTGCGCGCACACCGGAATATTCGTACTCAGGGATGCCGGCGGCGTCTTCTTCACCTTCGTCGTTCAACGTACGACCGGTGCCCAGCAAGCCGATGTAATTGGAAAAGTGGCTGTAGAACACGCCGAAGCTGCCCTTGTGGGTGCCGTTGTCAAAGCGCAGGGCCAGGTCGCTGGACACGGCTTTTTCTTTCTTCAGGTTGGCGTCGCCCAACTCGTAGGTGCCGGTGGCGACGTGGGCGCCGTTGGCATACAGCTCGTAGAAGGTCGGCGCGCGTTCGGTGTAGCCCAGGGTCGCAGCCAGGGACCAGATCGGCGTGAGGCTATACACCGCCCCGGACGACAGGCTGCCGGCGGTGAAGTCATTGCTGTTGTCGGCCCCGGCAAACCGCGCGTTGCCCTTGGCGTCCGGGTCGACGCGGGTGTGTTCCAGGCGCCCGCCGAGGCTGAGTTTCAGGCGTTCGGTGGCCTGCATTTCTTCGAGGATAAACAGCGCGCCGGCGTTGGTGTCGGTCTGCGGCACAAAGGCTTCTTCGCCCAGGGCCGAGAACTCGTTGCGGGTCACTTGTGCGCCGACCACGCCGTCGAACGGGCCGATCCGCTGGTGACGCGCTTCCACCCGCGCCTCGTAGCCCTTGTTCTTGAAGATCGTGCCGGTTTCGCCGCCTTCGATTTCGCGGTGCTCGTAGTCGGTGTAGCCCGCGTCGACTTTCACCGAGGTAAACGGGCCTTGCAGGTTGCGGATTTCGGAGGCAAACGCGTAGTGGTCCTGCTTCATGCGGATGCGCACATCCTGCTCGGCGGGGGAGCCGTAGTTGGCGTCATAGCTGCTGTAGGACAGCCCGGCGTAACCGTCGTCCCAGGTGTAGGAACCGCCCACCGCGCCGCCGTCCTGGCGCCCGTCGCTGTTGCCCAGGCGCCCGTTTTTACCGGGGGCGTCATCGGTTGGCGGCGCGTGGCGACTGCGGGCCTGGCCAGGGATTTTCAGGTCGTTGAATTCCCGCGCATTGGCGTCCAGGTGCAAGGCGAACGTGCCATTGCCGGCTTCCAGTTTGCCCGCGCTGCTGCGCGTGGTATCGGCGCCGCCGTAGCGCAACTCACCCGCGCCGTGGATGCCTTCGATGGCTTCGGTGGGGATGCGATTGTCGAAGGTATTGACCACGCCACCGATGGCGCTGCCGCCATACAGCAGCGCCGCCGGGCCGCGCACGATCTCGATGCGGTCGACGTTGACCGGGTCCAGCGGCACCGCGTGGTCGTAGGACAGTGACGATGCATCCAGTGCGCCCACGCCATTGCGCAGCAGGCGAATGCGGTCACCATCCAGGCCACGAATGATCGGCCGGCTAGCGCCCGGGCCGAAGTACGAGGACGACACGCCCGGCTGTTTGTTCAGGGTTTCGCCCAGGCTGCCTTTTTGTTGCAGGGTCAGCTCATCGCCGTCCAGCACGGTGGTCGGCGCCGCGAGTTGCTCGCTGCCCAGCGGGTTGGCGGTGATGACTTGGGGCGGCAGTTCCAGGGCGCGGGCCTGGGAGCCGATCAGCAGGGCGGCAGCAAGTGGGGTCAAGCGCCAGAGGGGGGAGAGGGACATCGGACATTCCTTGGAAAAACGGCGAAAAGATTTGAGAGGAGTCGTTACAATATAACATCTCTTTTTCGCTGCAAACGGGAACTTTTTTTACCTGAAGGGACGGGGTGTTAAGGTGTGCGCCTTCGTGAGCATTTTTTTCATAGGCCCGGCATGACCGCGACAAGCAACGACCCACTCCACGGCGTGACCCTGCAGCACGTCCTCACCACCCTGGTGGAACATTACGAATGGGAAGGCCTTGCCGAACGCATTGATATCCGCTGTTTCAAGAGCGACCCGAGCATCAAATCGAGCCTGACGTTCCTGCGCAAAACCCCCTGGGCGCGGGAGAAAGTCGAAGCGCTGTACGTGAAGCTGATGCGCACCAAACGCCCGTTGGATTGACCCCATGAAGCGGTATGTGGGGGCAGCCGCGCTGGCCGGTTGGATGGGGTTGGCGATTCAGCAATACCTGATTTTCTATTCGCGCTGGGACACCGGCGCCAGCCTGCTGGGCGGGCTGATCAACTTCTTCAGTTTCTTCACCGTGCTGACCAATACCCTGGTGGCGACGGTGCTCAGCTATGCGTGGGTGGGGCGCGACTCGGCGGCCAGGCGGTTTTTTCTGGCGCCCGCTGTCAGCAGTGGCATTGCGGTGAGCATCGTGCTGGTGGGCCTGGCCTACAGCCTGTTGCTGCGGCATTTATGGCAGCCCGAAGGCTTTCAATTCATTGCCGACGAATTGCTTCACGACGTGATGCCGGTGGTGTTTGTCGTGTACTGGTGGCGATGTGTGCCCAAGGGCCATCTGTGCCTCAAACACATCGGCCTGTGGGTGATCTACCCGCTGGTGTATTTCGGCTATGTGCTGCTGCGCGGGGATTTACTTGGGCAGTATCAGTACCCGTTCATCGACGTCGGCACCCTGGGTTATCCACAGGTGTTTGTGAATGCCGGGGGGATTCTGGCGGGGTTTGTGGCGATTGCGATGGCGGTGGTGGGGCTGGATAAATATTTGAAGTCACCCTCCGTCTGATGTGGGAGGGAGCAAGCCCCTCCCACAGGTTTCAGTCTTCTTCGCTGCCTTCGGCACGCCAGTAACCCACGGCCTTGAGGAACGCCTCATCGACCTTGTGGGTGTCCAGCAACACGCGGCGCAACTGGCGCGACAGTTTGGTTTCGGTCGCGACAAAGCTGTACAGGGTGCCGCCTGGCAGCTTCAGGTTGCGCACCGTCTCAAGCAGGTCGTCCCGACCCCTTACCACCCAGATCACCTCGACCTCGGCCGCGCTGTGCAGGGCCTGGCGTTCCGCTGGATTGTCGATCTCGATCACCGCCAGGACCCGGCGGCCCGCCGGCAGTTCTTCCAGGCGCCGGCCGATGGCGGGCAGGGCGGTTTCGTCGCCGATCAGCAAGTAGCTGTCGAACATGTCCGGCACGATCATCGAGCCGCGTGGGCCGCCGATGTACAGGTGCTGGCCGGGCGCGGCCTGTGCGGCCCAGGTCGAGGCAGGACCATCGCCGTGCAGCACGAAGTCGATGTCCAGCTCACCGGTGTCCAGGTTGTAGCGGCGTGGCGTGTAGTCGCGCATCGCCGGTTGCGGGCCGTCGCCTTTGATATTGAAGCCCGGGCTTTCCAACGCTGTTTGTTCGACGGCGTTCTGCGGGAACATCAGCTTGACGTGATCGTCACTGCCCAGGCTGATAAAGCCCGCCAGTTCCGGGCCGCCCAAGGTGATGCGGCGCATGCGCGGGGTGATGTCGACCACGCGCAGGACGTCCAGGCGGCGGCGTTTGATTTCGTGGCTGACGCGATGGATGGCTTGAGTATTCATTGAGTTTTTCCGTCGGCGATGGCTTGGGCGGCGCCGTTGAGCAGGGCGGCGACCCGTGTGATTTCTTCCGGGCTCCAGCGCCCGTGGTGCGAATGCAAGGCATGGCGCAGGTTGTGCACTGCTTCGTGAATTTGCGCCGGGCGATCATGGCCGCGCAGCGAGCGTTTGCTCACGTCCATGCGCATGCGAATGCCCTCGAGGGCAACCGCCTGTTCGCTCAAGAACAGACGACCGGCGTCGGTGATGGTGTAGCGTTTTTTTCCGCCTTCGGCGTCGCCGACGATCAATTCGCTTTCTTCAAGGAACGTCAGCGTGGGGTAGATCACCCCAGGGCTTGGGCTGTAGGCGCCCTCGAACAGGGCTTCGATCTTGCGGATCAGGTCATAGCCGTGGCACGGCTGTTCGGCGATCAACGCCGGCAGCAGCAATTTCAAATCGCCGGGGGCGAACACCCGTGGGCCGCGCCCGCCGCGTTCGCGGCCTGGACGTCGTTCGAAGCCGTCGCGGTCGTCACCGGGTTCACGGTGGGAATGATGGTCTCTCATTTTTCGTACGCTCGTTGTGTGTGTAAGACATAACGTAAGATATATCTTATGGCGTGGATAGAGGCGTACGACCAACGGTCAAGCGCGGGCCAGGGCCCTTTGGCAGCGTTGAATCAAATCCGACGGCCAATAGTTTCAACACGGTTGTTAGTGTCAGTGCTCAAACTTTTATCGACCTTTATGGTGCTTGTATTTATTAAGTTTGTGGTACCGTTCTGACGGATAGTTCATGATTTTATTCATTGTTTTATTCATGTAGTCCATGTCTTACGGATAAAATTAAAGTTTTGGCAAAATGCCATACTTTTCCGTCGAGCCCAGTCTCCATTGGCTACGAAGGCATAGGAACCGGCCTGCATACCTGTTTTTTAAGTTGGTGGATTATGTGTCCCGCGTTGCACTCACTCTGAGTTTTATTGCAACGGATCTCATTGCACGTTGAACCCTTAGTTCAACTTTCGATGGGTCGCCAACTTGTCTGAAAAAAACAGGAAATCACCATGTTCAAGAAGTTCGCAATTGCTGCTCCCCTGGCCCTCCTGGCGCTGAACTCGTCGATGGCTTTCGCGGCCGGCGAAGCCAACCACACCGTCAACATCAAGGCGAATATCCCGACAACGGTGTTCCACGCTCAGCCACGCGACCCGAACTTCGGTCGCGATGAATCCATGAGCTACAACATCGTCAGCGGTGAGCTGGCGCCGTTGACCGCCATCTACGACCTGAAAAACACCAACGGCTCGGTCCACGCCTACATCGAAGGCGGCCCGGCAGTGCTGTTCAACGGTAACACCTCGCAGAACATCCCACTGACCACCACCCTGCACGGCGTCCAGCTCGACGGCACGCCAAAAGAAGTGGTGAACGATGCCGACTCCACCCCAGGCGTGGGTGCCGAGCTGCGCATTTCGGCGGCCAAGCCGTCGGCGACTCAGCGCGGTGCCTACACCTCTGCTGTGGCGCTGGTGTTCGACGCAGTGCTGCCAACGCCTGCGCCTTAAGGGTGTTAGTGCCCGTGGGGCCGCAAGGCCCTCGGGTATCTGCATTCAGGCTGGCCGAGCATCCCCATCGGCCGGCCTGATTTTTCACCTTGTCTCCTGGCCCTCAGAGTATTCCTTTCATGTTCCCGATGACGCCCATCGCGGTTGCGCTTGCGCTAGTGATTTGTACGAGTGCCTTGGCCGCACCCACGCCAGGCACTGTCACGCCTGCCAGTCTGTTGACCCAGGCCCAGGGTTTGCCTGCCGGGTTCAGCGACCATTTCTTCGATGTGCCCCTGGCGGTACAGGTCGAACTGGATCAGCAGCCTCTGGGTGAGGCGCTGATTGTGCTGTCCCAGGACGAGCGTGTGACGCTGCTGGAGTTTACCGACGCCGGTGGCAGCAAGGTCGCCGCCGCCACCCGCGACACCTGGCAGTCGGTGCTGGAGAAGGGCGTCGCCCTTGGCGCCTGCACCCAGTCCTGCCCGCAGCAACTGGTGTCCGTGCACTACAACCTGGAAAGCTCGCTGCTGTCGATCATCACCCAGAACGTCGAACGTGCCGGCGATGCCCCGCGCTTTTACCAACAGCCCGAAGGTGGCAGTCGTGGCTTGATCATCAACAACCAGCTCAACCTCAACGGCGGCCAGGACGAAGACCTCGGCGGGCGTTATGGCTTGCAGGCCAGTGCCAGCCTGGGCAACTGGACCCAGGTGTTCAATTTGCAGTTGGCGCGCCAGAGTGGCGACGAAGAGCAAGTGCGCCATGCGATCCACGAGCTGTATACCCAGCGTGAACTGGAAGGGCAGTTCTTGCGCCTCGGCCATTTCACCCCCAACTCCGATGGCCTGACCCGTCAGTTGCGCAGCTTTGGCGCCAGCCCCGATACGGCGCTGGGCGTCATGTACGGCAGCTCCGACAGCCTGGCCATCAACAACGCCAAGGCCAGTGTCTACCCGATCTACGTCACCGCCAATCGCCAGGCCGCCGTGGAGATCTACCGCAACGGCCTGCTGATCAACACCCAGGCGGTCGCGGCCGGTTTGCAGACGCTGGACACGCGCTCCTTGCCCGGCGGCATCTATGAAGTGGAAGTGCGCCTGGTCGAGGACGGCCAGACCGTCAGCACCACCCAGGAGCTGGTGTACAAACCCAGCAACTGGCGCAACGTCGATGACCGTTGGCGCTACAACCTGTTCGCCGGGCGCGAAACCAAGTTGTTCAGCAACTGGGATGAACAGGCCTCCGGTTCGATCACCGCCGGTGCCTCGGTCAACTACCTGCTGCACCCACGGGTGATTCTCGGCCTGTCGGCGCGGGAAGTGCGCGATCAACTGCAATACGGCAGTTCGGTGGACTGGACGGTGGCCAACAACACCAGCCTCTACGCCAACCTCTACCAGACCCGCGAGCACGGCACCGGCATGGACCTGCAGGGCCTCTACACCTTTGGCGCCACCAACCTGGTGTTCAGCCATAACCGCAGCTGGCTCGACACCCGCGACACCTATGAAACCCTGCCCGACGGCACCCGCCTGCGGCGCAATACCTTTGTCGGCCAGACCAGCAATTCGGCGCTGTCGGTGAACCACCGGGTCGACGCGAGAAATTCCTGGAACCTGCGCCTGTCCCACAGCGAAGGCAATGCCGAAGGCGCCGGCCTCGACCTGGGCTGGAGCCGCCGCGACATCTTGTGGGGCAGCGACGCCAACTGGCGCTTCTCGGTATTCGACCGACCGGGCACGTCCGGCACCAACGACCAACGCAACCGTGGCGTGGACCTGTCCGTGAGCCTGGCCCTGGGCAGCGATGGCCGGCAGATCTCCGGCAGCATCGGTACCCGCACCGCGCGGGATGGCGGCCGCGATAACAATGCCTCGGTCACCTATCGCCAGGACCTGACCGACCACCTGCTGCAAAGCGTCTCGGCCACGGCGATCACCGACACCTACGGCATCGGCCTGTCGGGCATGGCCAGCTTCGACAGCGACGTGGTCAGCGGCGACGGCTTCATCCAGCGCAGTTCGTTCAACGGCGACCTCAGCGGCGGCCTGAACCTGCACAGCACCTTTGTCGCCGGGGGCGACCAGATGCTGATGACCAGCCAGTACCAGACCAATGGCGCGGGCATGATCGTCGACATTGAGACCGACCTGGACGACATCACCTTGCGTGCCGACGACTTCAGCGGCGGCGGCGCGATCCTGCGCCCAGGGCGCAACTTCGTACCGCTGGCGGCCTACAAGAGCAGCACGGTGAATTTCGACTTCGAGGGCAACCACCCGCCAGCGGCCAACATCCAGCCGGCGCGAACCACCTACCACCTGAACCGGGGTGGGGTGGACTACCGCAAAGTCACGGTGATGAAGACCGTGTCGGTGCTCGGTCGCCTGCTCGATGCCCAGGGCCAGCCGCTCAAGGGCCATCACGTGATCAACCACGCCAGCCGTGGGGTCAGCGAAGTCGACGGGTTCTTCTCCATGGAAATGAGCGCCAGCGCGCCGACCCTGGAAGTGCGCTACCAGAACCAGCTGCTGTGCCAGTTCCGCCTGGACCCGGCCACCACAGCCAATGAACACGATGTGTTGATGATCGGTGACCTGCGGTGCACGCCGGACACCCTGGCCGAAAACACCTCCAGCACCCAGACCGCAGGTTGAGTGCCATGACGAGAACTCTCACGATGAAACCCCTCAGTACCTTGATCCTGTCCGTGGGCGCCGCGTTGATGTCGTCCGCGCTGCTGGCGGACGAGCAGATCACCGCGCGGTTCAAGCCCGATCCGGCCAACCCGATGAAGAACGCGTTTGAAAACACCACGCCGATCAGCTCGATCTGTGCCGCGCACATTCCAACCCAGTGCAGGGCCTTGGGGATCTTCAGCCTCAGGGATAACGACTTCAGCGCGCTTTCCAATCAGCCGATCCTGGCCAACCACGAGGATGAGCGCAAAGGCTTCATGGTCAAGGTGCCGTCGGACTGGCGCGACCTGCAAGTGACCCATGCGGGGACCGGAGAAACCGAGACGGTCCAACTGCGTATCGCCGGTATCGGCTCGTTATGGCACGTGCCGAGACCGCCGGGGGTGTCGGCCTGGCAGCAACCGGGCGTGGCTTGGGGGAATCAGTGGCGCGAGGCCCCAAGCCCCTGTCGACGCACAGGGCACCTTGCCGCAGGCGTCGCGTTTGGCTCCTATTTCTGGTTGACCCCTGAAGGGGCGGGGCCGTGCAGCCGTAAACCGTCGATGGAGCTGAGTTCCTTGAGGTTCAACACGATGGAATACGCCTACGAACTGAGGACGCCTAACCCCCTGACCATGTCCGGTGGCCAATACTACGGCAGCATCACCTACACCATGGGCCCCGGCGGCGATTACGACTTCGGCGACGTGATGGTCCCGAATAAAAGCGCCCTGACCTTCAACTTCATCCTCAGCGTGGAGCACGACCTTAAGGTCGACATCCCACCCGGCGGCAACCGCATCGAGTTGATTCCCGACGGTGGCTGGCAGGCCTGGCTCAACCGCGGGCGCGCGCCGACGCGGCTGTACCGCGACCAGACCTTCCGCATCGCCGCCAGTTCGCGATTCAAGATGCAACTGGAGTGCTCGATCGTCATGGGCAACACCTGTGGCCTGCGCAACGCCAATGGCGATGAAGTGCCGTTGCAGATCGCGGTGACGCTGCCCAGTGGCATTGACGGGCGCGGTAACCAGGCCGTGCAGAAGCGCCCGTTGCGCCTGGATGGCGACGGCACCGAGCTATTCCAGCCGCAGTTCTATGTGAACGACCGTCCCGGCACCCTGCACTTCGAAGTGCTGCGCGATGACATGGCCGAGATGCTCAAGCAGCCGGGCAGCACTTATACGGGCGTGGCAACCGTGATCTGGGACTCGCAGGTTTAATCCGGCCCCGCACCCTCGGCGGGCCGGGCCCGCCGCAGTCAATCAATGAGGCGAAACAAAGATGAAACAAGCAGTGTTATGGATCGGATTGTGCCTGATGTCCCTTACGGCCCACGCCGGGCCGTTGATCAACGTCGGGGTGGTGTATGACTACCTCGAAGGCGATCGCAGTTCTTACCTCAAGCGCGTGTTCAACGGCGGCACCAGCACCGCGTTCATCAAGGTCAACGTGCTGGAGATCGTCTACAACCCAGACGGCACCACCCGCGAAATACCGGTGCCGTCGATCACCGACGACAAGGGCGTCACCACCAGCCGCGATGGCCTGATGGCCAGCCCGTCGCGCCTGATCGTGCCTGTCAACGGGCGCCAGGGCACCCGTCTGTTGTACATGGGGCCACGGGACAAGGAGCGTTATTTCCGCCTGCGCTTCATCCCCGTGGTGCCGGAAAAGGACGACAACTTCGGCATCAGCGACGAAGAGCGTGCCGACTACAAAGACCATCTGGCCGCCGGGATCAACGTGATGGCCGGCTACGGCACGGTGTTTTTCGTCCGTCCCAAAGACACGCGTTTCGACACCCGCATCAACGAGAGCGCCGACCAATACCAACTGCGCAACTCGGGCAACAGCACAGTGGTGCTCGACGAGTTCCACGATTGTTCGGTGAGCAATCCCACCGACTGCGTGCCCACCACCAAGCACCACATCCTGCCCGAGCGGCAATTGACGTTCGAGAAAAAGCCGGGTCGGCGCTACAGCTTCGTGCTGGTGGAAGGGCAGGCCAAAAAACCGATGAAGGTCGAGAAAAGTAACGGGTGATCATGATGTTCAAGCAACTGACAAGACTCGCTGTACTGACGGCCTGCACGCTGGTCGCGGCCCACACGGCGGCGATCCAGGAGCGCCACTCGTTCGACGTCTCGGTGACCATCCCGGTGCATGAGGCCTATGTGCTGCCCTCCGAGTCGGACTGGATGGGCCATGACCAACTGCTGGCCTGGAACCTGGTGACCTCGCAACTGGGCCGCTTGCGCAAGAACTTCGACGTGAAGAACCTCAACGGCGGCGTCGCCGCGCGCCTGGGGGCTGAGCCGTATCTGTACAACGGGCGCAACCGCATCGACTTGCAAGTGCTGTTCAATCAGGTGGCACTGACCCTGGACCCGGTCGAAGTGGTCAACGCCCAGGAAGCCCGCGAAGGCCGCCGCGCCGAATTGAACATCGCGGCCATCGAACCCGAAGGCGGGTATCGCGGTGGCGAGTATTACGGCACGGTGCATTTGGTGTTTGATTTCCTGGCGCCGTGAATTTTGTGGGGGAGGGGGCTCGTAGGGGATGAGGGGACAAGCGCCCTCCCCCCCTACGAGCCCCTCACCACAGACAAGTTCTTCAGCGGCGCACACAAGGTATGCCCCCCCGGTTGCAGGTACGGCGTGAGGATCGGTGCCATGCCCTTGAGCACCTGCACCGGCAGTGCCGAGGTGAAGGTGAAGCCCTGCGCCAAACTGCCGGGCACGAACGCCGTCAGGGTGCCGAAGTGCTGTTCGCCGATGTAGAACACAAAGGTGGCGGTGCGGTTGATGGCCTTGGAGCTGAGAATCCGCCCGCCGGCGCCAATGGCTTCGATGCGGTTATCCCCCGTGCCGGTCTTGCCGCCCATGGTCAGCGGTGTGCCGTCGGCCAGCTTGAAACTGCCGGCCACGCGTTTGGCGGTGCCGGCATCCACCACTTGTGACAGCGCCCCGCGCAGGGCCGTGGCGACTTCACTGGGCATCACCCGTTTACCGCGATCCGGGTTGTTGACCAGGCGGGTTTCGTAGGGCGTGTCGGCGGCAAAGTGCAGGCTGTCGATGCGCAGGGTCGGTTCGCGCACGCCGTCGTTGAGGATGATCCCCACCAGTTCCGCCAGCGCCGCCGGGCGGTCGCCGGAGCTGCCGATGGCCGTGGCCAGGGACGGCACCAGGTGGTCGAACGGGTAGCCGACCGCCCGCCAGCGTTGATGAATGTCCAGGAACGCTTCGATCTCCAGCATGGTGCGGATACGGCTGTCGCGGGCGCTCTTGTGACGGCTCTTGAACAGCCAGCCGTAGACTTCCTGGCGCTCATGCTCGCTGGCGGCCACCGCCTGGGTGAAGGTGGCGTCGGGGTGTTCCAGCAGGTAACCGAGCAGCCACAACTCCAGGGGGTGGACCTTGGCGATATAGCCTTGGTCGGGCAGGTCGTAGGCGCCGGGGCCGTAGTCCTTGTAGAGCTTGGCCAAGCGTTCGTCGGTAAGTTTTTCGGGGGTTTTGCTGGCCAGGTGCGCGCGCACGAAGCGGTTGAAACTGTCCTGGCTGGCCTGGGGCATCAGGTAGCGGTGCACGGCGGCCAGGCGCATGGCAGTGGGGTGCATGCCGTCGAGGAACGTATCGAGCCGGGCCTGGGTGTCTTTGTTGCGGTAGCGTTTCCAGAAGCGCAGCAAAAAGGTGGTGCCCTCGCGGTCGGCGAACTGAGCCAGGTATTCCTGGCGGCGCGGGTCGTTGTCGTCCTTGAGCAACTCGGCGCTGTTGTTCGGGCCCTGGTAGGTGCTGTAGCGCACCAGGTCGCGCATCAGGCGGATGAACGGCAGGTTGATCGACTCCCGCAGGGCCTCGCGCAGTGTCGGGTTGCGGCCGTTGTCTTCATTGCGAAAGTTGTTGAAGTGATGCAGGCCGCCACCGGTGAAAAAGCGTTCGCCGGGGTTGGCGGAATACTTTCGATCAAGCGCCGCTTCGAGCATCTTCGCCAGGCTGCGGTCGCTGTTTTGCGCCAGGTAATCCACGGCCCAGCGCGACAGGCGATCCTGTTCGTCGAGCGTGACCTTTTTCAACGCCGCAGCTGTTTGCCCGGCATAGCGGTCATGCAGTTCGCTGATGATTTGCAGGTAGGTGGTCAGCACCCGCAGCTTGGCGGTGGAGCCCAATTCCAGCTTGCTGCTCTCGTTGATATCGAAGGGCTGGTCGGTGTTGTCGGTCTGCACCCGCACGCGCGCGCCGTCGGCGGTCATCTCGTACAGCGTGAAGCTGTAGCGCACTTGCGCGGTGCTGGCGGGTGTCAACAGGCGCGGGCCGAGCAGG
Source organism: Pseudomonas extremaustralis (assembly GCF_900102035.1). Classification (NCBI taxonomy): domain Bacteria; kingdom Pseudomonadati; phylum Pseudomonadota; class Gammaproteobacteria; order Pseudomonadales; family Pseudomonadaceae; genus Pseudomonas; species Pseudomonas extremaustralis. The sequence continues at coordinate 3,670,714 of NZ_LT629689.1, read as the reverse complement.
CCGAGCTGGGCGGCGAAGGCCGGGTCGGCCAGGTGCTTGAGGTAGGCGGTGGCCTGGGTTTGCAGATCGTCCTGCAAGGTGCTGGTGGCGGCCAGGTCGAGGCGATCGAGGTCGTACAGCGGGCGGTCGAGCAGGGCGGCCAGGCGTCGGCGGGCGACGCTGATGCCTTTGTTGGTTTCAATCGGTTGAAGCGTCGGTTGTTGCTGCCAGTCGCGGTAAGTCACCTGGCTGGCCAGCGCGGCGGCTGCCAGTTCGGGGTCGATGATGCCGTTCTGTTTGAGCAGGCGGATGTGGCTGTCGGTCAGGTCCGCAAGTTCGGCGCGGCCTTTGGACAGGTAATGGGAAGGCCGCCGCTGGGCGATGATCAACGACAGCACTTCACGCAGCGCCAGGCCTTTTTGCGCGAGCGCGTGCGTGCCGGTATCGGCCAGCAGTGCGTTGGTGCGGTTGAAGTCGGCGCCGTACCACACCCGTAATCCTTCGGCCATGCCATGCACTTCGCCGTGACCGGGAACGGCGGACAGCGGCATGCTGTTGAGGTAGTCGCGCACGATGTTCTGGCGTGCGGGCAGGGTCTGCGGGCCGTTCTGGTAGGCGCGCACGCTGGCGGAAACCATCTGGCGCAATTTCTCGCCGCCGGACAGGGTCAGGCCGTCGGGCGAGTGACGGTATTTTTCCAGTTGGGTGGCCAGGGTGCTGCCGCCGGCGCTTTGCCCGGGCAAGTGCAACAGCCTGGCCACTTGCGACCAGGCTGCCTTGGCGAAGCGCGGCCAGTCCACCGCCGGGTTGGCCTGTGGCTGGGCCGGGTCGAGCAGGTCGCGGTTCTCGATGAACAGCAGGCTGTTGACCACCACCGGCGGGATCGCGGCGAAGTGCTGGTACGACTGTTGGGGATAGGTGAACTGATACAGCGGCGCGGCGCGGCAGTCGCTGATCGACAAGCCGGCCTGGATTTTTTCGGCGTAGGGCACGAACAGGCCGTGCTTGGCATAGCTCATCAACGGTGCGGAAAAACGCACCTGGCGCTGGATCAGGTAATTGCGTTTGAGCAGACGCGGCAGGAACTCATCGAGGGCGCTGTAACCCAGGCGTTTGTCGAAGGGCCCATCGCCGGGATACACCATGGCATCGCTGGCACCGGGCTCGACCCGATAGCTCAAGGTCGCGGCCAGGCGGCTCAGTTCGCGGGCCTGCCAGTGCGCGGTGCGCATTTCGCGCTGGGCGAAAAAAACCGCAGCGATCAGCGCGATCACCAGCAGCAGCCACACCGCTCGCCACCGGTACGACTGCCTGCGGGGGCGTGGTGGCAATGGCTGTTCATCCCTGCTGTCGGTGAGAGCCGCAGCCTTGGTCGAACCGGTTTGCCATAAAACGCCCATAGTCGATTGATCCCGTGCCGGCAGATTGATCGGACTTGAACTGAAGCTTAGACGCTGGTTGGCGTTGGGGGAGCAATTGTTGTGGTTGGAGGTGAGGGCACAAGCCGCCTCACCACAGACAACCGCCCTCAACCATGCCTGAAGGCAATTCCTACAGAGTCCAGCTAATCCCTCTCTACATGGCCGGTTCTTACCGGGACTTATCTCTGAATCTTGCTGTTTATTGAGTGAAAATCCCTGCCTACGCCTTTTTATACTGCACGGCCGCCGAGCTGGCCGGTTTCACCTGGCCAGGCGGGCTTGTCCACAAGGCGAGCCTGTCACGACGTCCTTATGGCTACCCGCTGTGAGGCGGACGCTGGGTGGTTCCTATCCAATAACAAGATGAGGTTGTACCCCTATGCCTGTTGGCAATTCCCTGCCCCATGGCGAGGCCGCTTCGAGCGGTCCGCTCAAACGTGAACTGGGTGAACGGCATATTCGCCTGATGGCGCTCGGCGCCTGTATCGGTGTCGGTCTGTTTCTCGGTTCGGCCAAGGCCATCGAAATGGCCGGTCCGGCCATCATGCTGTCCTACATCATCGGCGGCCTGGCGATCCTGGTGATCATGCGCGCCCTGGGCGAAATGGCTGTCCACAATCCGGTGGCCGGCTCGTTCAGTCGCTATGCCCAGGACTACCTCGGGCCGTTGGCGGGCTTTCTCACGGGCTGGAACTACTGGTTCCTGTGGCTGGTGACCTGCGTGGCGGAAATCACCGCCGTGGCCGTGTACATGGGCGTGTGGTTTCCCGACACGCCGCGCTGGATCTGGGCCCTGGCCGCGCTGCTGAGCATGGGCACCATCAACCTGATCGCGGTGAAGGCTTTCGGTGAATTCGAGTTCTGGTTCGCGTTGATCAAGATCGTCACCATCATTGCCATGGTCGTCGGCGGCGTCGGTGTCATCGCGTTCGGCTTTGGCAACGATGGCGTGGCCCTGGGGATTTCCAACCTGTGGGCCCACGACGGCTTTATGCCCAACGGTGTGCAGGGTGTGCTGATGTCCTTGCAGATGGTGATGTTCGCCTACCTCGGCGTGGAGATGATCGGCCTCACCGCCGGTGAAGCGAAGAACCCGCAGAAAACCATCCCCAGCGCCATCGGCTCGGTGTTCTGGCGCATCCTGCTGTTCTATGTGGGGGCCTTGTTTGTGATCCTGTCGATCTACCCGTGGAACGAAATCGGCACCCAGGGCAGCCCCTTCGTGATGACCTTCGAGCGCCTGGGGATCAAGACCGCGGCCGGCATCATCAACTTCGTGGTGATCACCGCCGCGCTGTCCTCGTGCAACGGCGGGATCTTCAGCACCGGGCGCATGCTCTACAGCCTGGCGCAGAACGGCCAGGCGCCGGCGGCCTTTGCCAGCACCGCCAGCAACGGCGTACCGCGCAAAGCCCTGCTGCTGTCGATCTTTGCCCTGCTGCTGGGCGTGCTGCTCAACTACCTGGTGCCGGAAAAAGTCTTTGTGTGGGTGACGTCCATCGCCACCTTTGGCGCGATCTGGACGTGGGTGATGATCCTGCTGGCGCAGCTCAAGTTCCGTAAGAGCCTGAGCCCCGCCGAGTGCAAGGCCCTCAAATACCGCATGTGGCTGTACCCGGTCAGCTCGTACCTGGCGCTGGCGTTCCTGGTGCTGGTGGTGGGCCTGATGGCGTACTTCCCGGACACCCGCGTTGCGTTGTTTGTCGGCCCGGTGTTCCTGGTACTGCTGACCGTGTTGTTCTACGTGTTCAACCTGCAACCGACCACGGCCAGCGACGGCGTGCCCCGCTCGGCGTGACGGAACACGCCCCGGTGCCGGTCCTCGGCACCGGGGCATGGTTCAGGCGTGTTGCAAGGCGGCCTGGGTGGCGAGGGTCAGTTGTCGCACCAGGCGATTCTGTTCGGACTGCTCCAGATCCACCAGTGACTGGCGCCGCTCCAGGTACTCATCGGAGTGGCGGTCCGGCACTGCCTGATCCAGCAGGCCGACTTTATAGCGGATGACATCCTTGACCGTTGCAAAGGGCTCCGGATGACTCCTGGCCAGGTATTCGATCCAGAACCCTTCCATCAACAACCACTCCTGCAGGGCCGGGCTTTCGCCGAGCCGGCGCAGTTGCTTGCGGGCGTTGTCGATCACGTCGGTGGTCACATAGCTTTCAACGGTGTACAGCAGTTCCAGCGCATAGAAAGGCAGTTTGAACTCTGCGGCCAATCGGGCGCGGAAATAAATCGTCACTTCGGCCGGGTCGACTTCCAGGCCGGCCACTTCGCGCTCATGAATGAACTTGTCGGCGATATGGTCCAGCTGGTTGAGGTAGAAGCGCCCGGTGGACAGCTCGATCAGCATCCGGTCGCTGTCGTAGTTGCGGCTCAGCGACTTGGCCAGGTGGATCTGATGCTCGAGCTCCATGTTGGTGAAGGCCAGCAGCACGCTGTCGCCGCAGTCGCCGGAACCATAAGTGTTGAGGTACACGTTATTGCGTAACTCGGTGGATTCGCCCATGGCGATCAGCAAGTCCCACACGCGTTGGGTCAAGGCCTCGCGTCGCCTGTTGTCTGCCAGGTAGGCATAGGTGCGCGTCAGGTCCGCGAGCACTCGGAAGGTATCGTCGGGACTGGCGCCCTCATGGGCCTTGAGTTGCTCCCACAAGGCCTTGCGCGCCGGGATTTCGGTCGCGGGAACGCCGCTCAGCCAATGGGAAATACTGTCCGCCGTTACCGGTTGGTGCCTGGGCCCCAGTGCGCCCCCCAGCCTGATGCCGGTGGTCTGCCGATACTGTTCGATGCGTTCCAGCGTGGCCGCAGAGAGGGGATTTTCATGCAGCAGGATGTTGCGACCGCGCGAGCCGGCGCGCCCGTCACTGAAGAGCGCTTCGGGCAGCTCGGTGATAGCGTTTCCCTGCAGGTGCAGGTCCTCCAGAAGAGACAGCGTTTCTGCTCCGGTGGGCCACTGGGTCAGCCCGGTGTTCGCCAGGTTCAGGCGGTTGAGGCGCGCCATGGCGCTGACATCCGGCGATACGCCAAGGTTCGGGTTGTCGTTCAGTTCCAGCCGTTGCAGATTGACCATCGCCGCCAGGCGCTGGGCCGACGCGTCGGTGAGGCGGATATCGTTGTTACTGAGGTTCAGGTGCGTGAGTTGCGTCATGTCGGTGATGACGCTGGGCAACTCGTTCAACTGGCAATCCAGGTGCAAGCCTCTGAGACCGACAAACTTGCCGAGGAACGCATTTCCCGTTTCCGGAAAGTGATTGCCCGCGATTTTCAGGAAATCGATATGCGCAAACCCTTGGGTACCGCTGATGAAATCGGCGGGGGGCAGGTCGCCGCTATCGAGTTGCAGCTCGACGAATTGGGCATCCACTACCCCGGCCAGGTAAAGCGAGCGATTCTCCTGGCGCCAGGCGGCGCGCAACTGTTGGGCGATGTAGCGGCGGCTGGCCAGGTTCAAGCCGACGGGGTCGTTCAGGTGTTCATCGGCGCTCTGGGGCGTGTCGGCCCAGCGCGACAGCGCGACGTCCATGGCCTGGTACTCGGTGCGCCGCCGTTCGATTTCAATCAGCGCCGCCGGCTCGCTCAGGTTCAGCCCCTGGATCAACTGGCGGGCCTGATCGTTGCTCATGCGCGGGTACAGTTCCTGAACATTGGAGACCAGGTCCGGTGGCCGACTCCCGCTGAACGGCCAGAACCTGCGCCACATCGGGTACACCAGGTAGGTGCGTTCGGCACCCATCGACGGCAGCATCCACGGCTGCACGTGCTTGAGGTCCAGCAGGCCCTTGATTTCCACCCGCTGGTTGAGAGCCAGGGTGAGCAACTGTTGGCGCAACCCTGAAATCCCCACCTCATCGTTGACTTCCAGCGCGCTTTTTTCGCTGTCGGACAAGGTCGAGAGGATGACCCGCAGCAACAGGTTCGACGGCTCGCCCAGCGGCTCGCCTGAGGTGTCATAGGCCTGATAGCCGCGTTGGGTCCTGGCGATCAGGCGGCGGTCGGTACCGGTGAGCGGGCCGGCGCTGTGCAGCAGGCGGCCGCGGTGGTCGCCTTCGTGAAGGTCGATGCGCACGTCGGCCGGCCAGGTGGGCACATCCTTGAGTACATGCAGGGTGATCCTGTCACTGTCGGCGTTGATGCACGCTTCGCTGTACAGCCCCTCATAGGCCCGGTTCAGGCGGACATCGTCGGCGGACACACGCGCCTGTTCGGCGAGGCGCAAACCGGGGACCTTCTTTTGGTGCAGTTGCCGGAGTTCCTTGGGCGTGGCTTGTCCGAGGATCGCCCGCACGCTGCTGGTGGGCAATTGCGGGTGATGGGCCTTGAAGTGCCTGACCAGCGCTGGACCCTCTTCCTCGCTGCGTTGATAGATCGATTCGAGCAGTTGGGTTTTTTCCCGTTCAGTGAACTCGACGATCTGCTTGACCAGTTTGAACAGACGGTCGTCGCTGGACGTCGGCAGTTCACCGAGCAAGGCCTGGGTCACTTCATCGTCGGTGATGACCTTGTTCAGCAGCCGGGCGTTTTCATAGTCGCTTTTCTTGACCAGCAAGGCCTTGTCGTCGGGGCGTTGTCGCGCCGGGTATTGCTGGATAACCCGGTCGTCGGTGTCGACCACGCGAATCACATGGCTGTCCGGCCAGTTCGGCAGGCTGGACAGCACCAGCAGTTGCAAGTCAGGACGGGCAATGGGCGAGTTGGGGGTGTTGCCCAGCGCTTCGATGAACTGCTGGATTTCCTGCTCGATTTTCAGGCGTTTGCAGGTGTCGGCCAGCAGCGGGGGCGCGGCTTGTCCGGCGTGGTGCACATGACGCAGCAGCCGGGGCGGGGTGTTGGTGAGGGCGAGGATATGCTCGGACTCTGTCTGGGTGAAGGAATAGGTTTGGTTGCCCAGGCGGTAGAGCAGTTCGTGGTTGTCCCAGGTCATGGGGTTTTCCCTGGCCAGACGCCAGGCACCGTCGCCGTTGTGGGCCAGCAGGGGGGTATCGACCCCGACTTTCTGCGGATGATGCATGCGCCATTTGTGCAGGCTTTTGTCGAACTCGATCCGGTACAACGAGCCATAGAGCGGCAGGTAGTGTCTGGCATTCCAGTTGAAAATGCCCTGGGTATCGGGTGCCTGGCCGGCGGGCAGCGTGAGGTTTTGTTCGTATTGCATCAGCGAACCGTCGACCAGGCTGACAAAACCGCTGGCGCTGCGCTGGCTGCTCATGTAATCGCCCAGTCGGGTGCGCAGGCCCTGGACGTCCGTGGCGCTGTGCATGCCAAGGGATTGCCGCTCGTGGGGTTGCAGCACCGAACCGATGGCCAGGTAGAAACTGTCCACGGTGGCGGGCACCGGAATCGTGCCGCCATTGACCATGTCATAGGCCTCGTACACACCGTTGCCGTAATGACGCAATTCCACCGTCGGGTCCTGCGGGCCTTTGGATGCATAGGGCTTGGCGATGTTCCCGGCGACGACTTCGGTGATCACGAACGGGCGCTTGAGGGTGTTTCGCACCAGGGCGGAGGCGAACTCCCTGGCCCATTGATCGATGTCGTCGCTGTAGGCGCGGGAGTGATACAAACCGTCGATGGCCGCGTCGATACGCAGCGCGGTGCGGTGATTGTCCAGGCGTTCACTGAAGGCCTTGGGCAGCGTGCCGTTCTGCAAGTACGCCTGTTGCTGGCGTGGCGTCAGTGGGTGCTGCTCCAGCAAGCGCTCCAGGCCGGCTGGCGACAGGGGACGGTTGAGGTCGCGCAGTTTTTTCAGCAAGGGCGTGACCGCGACCAGCGGCGGCGAGGCCTTGACGGGAAGGAAGCGACGCACAGTGTCCGGTGCGAGCCGCTCGCTTTTTTCATAGCCGGCGTAATTGACTAGGGCGCTGAACAAGGTGATGCGTTCAGTGCCGGCCAGGTCCGCGACGTGTCGTCGAACCACGCTGATGCGTTGCTCCGGGGTGTGCGGCGCGTGGCCTTCCAGGCCCAGTCGCGAGGTATTCGGTTGCAGCGCGATCACCAGGCTCAGCAGCGGTTCGGCGGTATCGGCGGGCAGGTGTGCAACGTCGGTGGCGCTGTAGTTGCCGTCTTCGTCGCGGATGATTTCGATCCCATGGGCGGGGGTGATGGGACGCTCGTGTTTACGGTAGCGCTCGATCAGCGTCCCCTGTGGTTCGCGAATGCTCAGGGTGGTGTTCTCGGGCCAGTCGGGCAGTTGCGTCAGCAGGCACAGGACCGCGCTGTCACCGTGGGGCGGCAGGTAACCGGGCTCGGCGAAGTGGTCGATGATCAGTTGGATCACCCGGTCGGCCTGCAGGCGCCGGACCCCTTCGATCAGGTTCAACGGCGCCGGCTCCGAGCGCCATACCCGCTCCAGTACATGGCGTGGCGTGGCGGTACTGCGCAGCATGGTTTTCAGGTCTTGTTCCGATACCGAGGCGGGGCCGTCGGGCAGCATGCGTTGCAGCAGTTGGATGTCCGAGAGGGCGTGGGCATTGTGCAGGTCGAACATCCAGGCCTGTCTGGCCGGGTCGAAGAGGATCGGCGGCGTGTAGCCATCGCTGTGTTGGTGTTTGAGCACGTAGCGCATCTGTTGGTCGTCGTGCTTGACCTTGACCACCAGGAACTGTTCGCCCTGGTTGAGTTTGACGTATTGCTCGCCGTCGACGCGGTACACCCCCAGCGCATCGGGGCGGCGACCGTCGAGCAGGGATTGGCTATCGTGGGCGTAGCGCTGCGCGTCGGGTTTCCAGAGTTGCGCGTTGCCGCTGGGCAGGGTGACTTTGCGCGGGTTGCCGATGCGTTGCATGAGCGCGTGCAGGCGCCGCTGTTGCAAGCGCCCGGCGGTGGCGTGCAGACGGGCGCTGACGATCAGGTCGGCAATATCCGCCAGGCTGCTGGCGAAGGCACTGGCATCGCCCTTGACGGCCTGGTCCACACCTTCGATCACGCTGTAGGTCAGGTTGCCGAGCATCAGCAGTTGGGTGGTGCGGATCATGCCCGTGACGCCACCGGGCACGGGGGTCAGGAGCAAGCCGAGGACTTCGGCGGTGATCTGCTGCGCGGCGTCCTTGAGTGCTTGCCAGTCGGCCTGCGAACGCGTGGCGGCGAGGGTGTCCAGGTCTGCCTGGCAGCGTTGGATCTGCCGGTACGTCAGCGCCTGCACCAGCCCCACCGGTCGCGCTGTCTTGGGGTCGGCGGCGAAGCGGATGTCCTTGAGTACCCTGGCTGGAAAGGCTTTGTGAAAGCCGTCGTAGAATTTTTCCGCCAGCCAGCTCATGTCATCCGGGCGAAGGGCTGGCGTCACCAGTTTGGTGAAGACGGACATGCCCACCAGCGGCAGTTGTCGGGAAAACCAGCCCAGGTCCTTTCGCTCATGGCTTTCGAGCAGTTGTTCGCGAAACGCCTGCTCCGCGGCTTGGGTGTCGGCGTGATAGCGCAGTGCGCCGCCCGGGCGGAACGGAAAGTACGACAGCACGCCCAGGGCCCCGACGCGGATCAGCAGCAGCGGCACGGGAATCGTACTTTCCCAGGCCACGAAGGGCACCGCCACCACCAGCGTCACGCCCGATGTCAGGCCCAGTGAATCGATCTCCGGTTGCGGCCCTTTGTCATCGATCGCGGCGTTCAGTTGCTCGTACATCTCGCGGGTCAGGCCGCTATTGGCGCGGTTGCGCCAGGCGTCCAGCACGTCGAATTGCAGCAGCGCGCGCGCCGAGACGCCCATCAGACGGCGCAATTTGCCGTTGTTGCCCAGGGTGTCATTGATACGGGCTTGCAGCTGGCTGCCCAGGTCCAGTTCACGGATCACCTCGATGAATTCCTGGGCGCTGAGGCTGCGGTCATCCCCTGGGCCCACGACCCTGCTGGCCTGGACCAGGCTGGAGCCGGATTCGGTGATTCTGGAATAAGTAAAACCCACGTTGATACAGGCCGCTTCCCACAGCGACATGCTTTTGACGTGGTCGATGTATTTCCAGCCCTCTGCGTAGGACCGGCGGCGGAAGCGCTTGCGTTCGTTGGGCGTCGGCTCCCAGGGGAAAGGTTTTTCCACCGTTTCCCGGTAGGTGGTTTCGAAACGATAGGCTTCGGGATCGCGGTCGCCGATACGGCTGCGCAACTGGGCCAGGCCTTCGGTCTTGAAGGCCTTTACCAGCCGTTCTTTTTCGGCTTCGACGGCGGTCAGTGCCTTGAGGGCCTCATGCTGCAGTTGCACGTAGCGCTTTTTTTCATCGCGCGTGAGGGTGCTCAAGGCTTGGGTCAGGTTTTGCCTGATCTGCTCCACAGCTTCTTGCTGGGCCCAAGTGGTGCTCGATTGCAGATTGCCGGACAAACCGTTGATCAATTGAGGGGTCGGCATGGATGAGTGGCCTTTCACAAATTAAGTGGAAGGCCGATGTAATCACCGCAGCTTCGGCGGTTGGGCTTAACTATTTACCCGCGACCCATTGGCCGTGCCTCGATGCGTCGAGCTGCTGGTTGAACGCCAGCCACGCCGCCAGTGCCGCCATCAACAGCAGGCCCAGTAAGGCACTGAATATCTGCATCGGCCAGGCGTCGTCGGCCTGGGCGTTGAGCATGTCCGCCAGGGGCGCCAGCAACACCCCCAGGCAGAACACTTCCAGGGAATAACGGCCCATGCGGCAGCACTGTTGCGCCGGCCAGTTCTGCGTCCAGCCACGCCCCGGCAGCAGCTTGGCGGTGACATACGCCAGGGCCAGGAAATGCAGGAGGCGCAATGGCGACAGATCGGTCTTGCTGATGGGGTAGATCAACTCACTGAGCCACGTCGGCATCAGCGCATCGTGCACTTCGGGCCAGCGCCACGACAACGTCAGCACCGCCGCCGCCAGGGTGTAGAGCGCCGCCGCCACGAACAACGGCTGGCGCGCCAGCGCGCGGTGTTCGCCAGGATGCTTGCGCCCGGCATGGAGCGCGGCCGCGCCGCCAAGGATGAACAGGAACTGCCAGGTCACCGGGTTGAAGTACCACACGCCGTCGGCAATCGCCCGCAGGTTCCAGCCCATCCAGGGCGCCAGCAGGTACACCGTCATGGACGCCGCCACCACCAGCCAGGTCTTGCGCAACAGCAACGGCAACACCAGGGGCAAGCCGGCGAGCAACACGATATACAGCGGCAACGGGTCCATCAGGTTGGGCTTGAAGCGCAGCAGCAGCTCATCGGTGAGGGCCTGTTGCGGGTGGGTGACGAAGTGCGTCAGGCCCATCTCCTCGACCAGATCGCGGGTTTCCACATGGCTGTTGGCGAAGAACACGATGCCCATCAGCATCGCCAGCAGGAAGATATGCACCACGTACAACACCCAGGTGCGGCGCAGGATTTTCAGCGAAGCGATCCAGTAGCCGTCGCGCTGCAGGATCTTGCCGTAGGCCAGCACGGCGGCGTAGCCGGCCAGGAATACAAAGATTTCGGCCGCATCGCTGAAACCGAAATTGCGCAGGGTGATCTGGCCGAGGGGGTTGTGGGGGACGTGATCCCAGAAAATGAAGATCAACGCCAGGCCCCGAAAAAAATCGATGCGCGGGTCGCGTCCGTTCAGCATGGCAGCGGGCTCTTGAACAATAGGTTTAGTAGTGACAGGCGCGGACGCGGGATTTCTTACGCCGCACGTCGGGCGGGCGCAGGTTGGCGGTATTTGTAAGCAATTGCAAAGGCTGGGTATTTCTGAATGTCTCAACTGTGGGCGCCGGGCACCTGTTAATTCTGACAGTAGACGCATGGCGGGGCGTATGGCTTGCTGGAGATGGCCACGACAGGACCCGCACATGACCAGACTGTGGAAGGGATTCAGCCGCTATACGGTGATTGGCATCGCCAATACGGTGATCCATTGGCAGTTGTTTTTTGTGTTCCGGGCCGCCTTTGAACTGAGCCAGGCCGTCAGCAACCTGCTGGCTTTTTGCGTGGCGGCGAGCTTTTCCTTCTATGTGAATGCGATCTACACCTTTGCGATGCCGGCCTCGTGGCCGCGCTATGGCCTGTTCATGCTGTGCATGGGCGGCTTGAGCCTGGGCGTGGGCTGGCTGGCGGATCGCTGGCGCCTGCCGGGGCTTGTCACGGTGCTGGTGTTCTCGTTGTTGAGCCTGGTCTGCGGTTTCCTGCTGTCCCGGTGGGTGGTGTTTCGCGAGCCAGGGCCATGAAGGTCTCGCTGGTGGTGCCGCTGTTCAACGAGGAGCAGACGATCGGTGCGTTCTACGACGCGGTCCGGCGCGAGCCCGGCTTGCACGGGCACGTGGTCGACATCGTGTTTATCAACGATGGCAGCAGCGACCGCACCGCCGAGGTCGCCCGCGCGATCGCCCTGGCCGACAGCGATGTGGTGCTGATCAATCTATCGCGCAACTTCGGCAAGGAAGCGGCGCTGTTCGCCGGGCTTGAATACGCCACGGGGGAGGCGGTGGTGCCCATGGATGTGGACCTGCAAGACCCGGTGGAGGTGATTCCGCGCCTGCTGGCCAAATGGCAAGGCGGTGCCGACGTGGTGCTGGCCAAACGGCGTGATCGTTCCAGCGACGGCTACCTCAAACGCCGTAGCGCGTCATTGTTCTATCACCTGCTCAATCGCATTTCCTACACCCACATCGAAGAAAACGTCGGCGACTTCCGGCTGATGGACCGCAAGGTGGTAAACGTGATCAAGGCCTTGCCCGAACAGCAACTGTTCATGAAAGGCGTACTGTCCTGGGCCGGCTTCAACGTGGCCATCGTCGAATACGACCGCGCACCGCGCACCCTCGGGCAAAGCAAGTTCAACGCCTGGAAACTGTGGAACCTGGCGCTGGATGGCATCACCTCCTTCAGCACCTTGCCGCTGCGCTTGTGGAGCTACGTCGGCAGCTGCATTTCGTTGCTGGCGCTGGCCTATGCCGGGTACCTGGTGACGGACAAAGTGCTGTTCGGCAATGCGGTGCCGGGGTATCCGTCGTTGATGACGGCGATCTTGTTCCTGGGCGGGGTGCAACTGATTGGGATCGGGATATTGGGGGAGTATGTAGGGCGGATTTATATGGAGGCTAAGCATCGGCCCAAGTATGTGGTGAAGGAAATCGTGAGGCTTACAGTTCAGAAAAGTGAACGTGAGGGCGTTGAAAATGTGGGCCGATAGGGTATTGACTAAAAAGGAAGTCTTTTACTTTTTTTTAGTTGCTTCGATGTTTTATGTGTTTCCTATTATTCATGCTGACTTCAGGTATATCGACGACAACTGGCGCTCGCTGTTGTTGGATTATGATCAGTGGCGCGATCAGGGACGGATGCTGCTGGAGTATACGCTGACGGGACTTTCGTTAGTTCCGGCCAAGGTTAATATGTTTCCTTTGCCCTTGTTTGTTTCCATAGGGGTAATGGCGGCGGCAATGGCCAGTGTGACGATGTACTTTTTTTCTGGTCCATCCCTGTTCACCTGTCTGGTGTTTTTACCCCTGTTATGTAATCCATTTTTCCTCGGCAATCTGACGTATCAATATGACGGGCCAGGGATGGTTCTGGCAGTGTCGGCCGCCGTCTTTGCGATCACGAATAATGCGAAATCTGCGGCGGTGCGCTGTTTGGTCTCGGCGATATTGATTGCGGTTGTCTTGGCGCTTTATCAGTTGACGGTAAGCGTATTTGTGGGGCTCTGCGTGGTTGAGTTTGTATGGAATGTCAGGAATAAGAAGCCCATCAACGACGTGTTGTCGGTGGTCGTTACCAGGGCCGGACAGTTGATGGCGGGATGCTTGATTTATTTTTTTAGTGCCTTCCAGTTAGCGAGCGATGAGCGCGGACGATTGCTGCCCCTGAACATGGATTGGTGGGAAGGTGTCTCCACCAAATTGTTATTGACGATGAACAAAGTGATGTTGTTGTTCAACCCTGCGCTGTGGGTGGTCGCGAGTATATTGTTGGTAACCGCAGGTTTTAGCTATTTGATGTGGATGAGGCATTTTAAGGAGATGAAGGGAGGCACGCTGGGCAGAGCCGTGGTCGTCGGCCTTTATCTTTTGGCTGTTCCAATACTGGTGCTCTGTGTTCCTGGTGCCATGTTGTTCGTGGCGGAGAAGAGTTTGGATGCAAGAAATTATATTGGGTTCTCGGTGGTGTTGGTGTTTCTATTCTTGTTGAGCTATGAGCTGTTTTCGATAGTGAGGAAGGGGATGGCCTGGTTTTTAGTCGTGCCCACGATGATGATGTTTTCGTTGTCCTACACCTATGGTCAGGTGCTGATTGCCAAGAAAGAACTTGAAGTTGCGATGGCTACTTATATTGCCTATGACTTGATTTCGCGAAGCGAGCTTAATACGAAAAGGGTGTTTTATTATATGTCCCATGGTATTTCCAATAATTGGATTCCCAGTGCCCACGGTGCGATGACTCACATGCCGGTGCAGCGTTATATTTTAAGCGGTTCAAATGCGATGTTGTTTCCGGAATTTTTTCCAAGGTTGGGTGTTACGAATGTGGTTAATGGCTATTTTAAAGGGTTTCAGAGTGAGATAACTGCGCTGAAAAAAGAGGTGTGCGAACCTGTGGTGGATAATCCGTTTTATTCGATCTGTGTGGTCGGTGACAGTGGCTTTATCGCGATCAAAAATAGAGCCGACTCTGAAGATTACACTGAGCGATTCAAACCATAGTCGTTATGCTTTTTTGCCAGGCGCCTTCATTCACGCAAGCCTCGGCCGAGGTAGGGGTGAAGGACGTGGTCAATGTGAAGAAGGGGCGCGCACATGGTTAATGCATCGAAACCGGCGTGGATATTTTCTTGTGGGGTATTGGCCGTTCTGATGCTCGCCACTGCGATGCGTTTTTATGGATTGAGCGAGCCTTATTTATGGTTTGACGAGGCATTTAGTATTCTTTTAAGTCGACATGCCCCCGAGCAGATTTTTTCTATCACCGCGCGGGATATTCACCCGCCGCTTTATTATGTTTTTTTGCACTACTGGATCGAGTGGTGGGGCGATAGCAAATTTGCCGTTCGCTCGATGAGTGTGGTGTTTGGCGTGGGGAACGTCGCGCTGATCATTTGGCTGACCCGACTGGCCTCCAATCGAAATACGGCACTTTTGGCCGGAACCCTTGTTGCACTATTGCCGCTGGCACTGCGCTACAGCCAGGAAGCGCGGATGTATGTGTTGGCTGCATTTTTCTTATTGAGTGCAACCCTTGCTCTGTTTTATTGGGTGAAAGCGCCCAATCGGCGCAGGTATTTGGTGATCTATACGCTGTTGATAAGCGCCAGCTTTTATACCCATTACATTTCGTTTGCCTGTGTGTTGTCTCATTGGCTTTATCTGCTGTTACTCGGGCAGCGTCAGGAGGGGCAGCCCCATTATCTGATGCGCCCGTCGTGGTGGTTGGCAAATGTATTCGTGGTTGTTCTTTATGCGCCGTGGTTGTACTCAATTTTGGATCTAGTGACCCATTTCGACACCTTCCTCGGTGAAGGCGGTCTGGCCTGGATTGCACCTCCCAGTCTGAATAGACTGCCATTGATCTTCTGGGTAACGCTGACAGCACGTACCGGTAAAGATGAATACTGGCTATTTTATATTCTGCTCCCGGCAGTGCTTTTTCTGATGGCGCTTCGCGTGGCCTACCGTGATCAGCATCCTGGCCTTTTTAAAATGGGCTTGGTGATTTATACAATGTTGCCTTTATTCGTATTGTTTTTGATCTCGTTGATCAAACCGATATTTGTCGAGCGTTATTTGTTTTTTGCACTGACCTGCCTGCCTATCCTCGTTGCGTTGATCGTGGATAGCCTTCGACGGCGAGTCTGGAAATTTTTCGTTGTTTTAAGCGTGATAGCACTGCAGTTAAATGGGGCTGCGGTGATTTATGAGAGAGAAGAGGAATACTACGGTAATCGCCAGAATTCTCGATTTGCAATCGAGCCACTGTCCGACGAAATAGCCAGGCGTTCACGGCCAGGCGATTACATTGTGGTGGAGGGCTCCTATTGGTTCCTTGCCCTTGTTTACTACAATCAAACCACCACTCAGCCACAGGTTTATTACCCGGGAGCGCCGACTTACCACGCATCGGGTTATGGCTCATCGGCGCTGTTTTCTCCTTATACGGATCAGGTGTACCTGCGCAGTCTGAGGGTTTTGCCTGACGGCGGCTGCCGGATCTGGTGGGTCGTTTCGACAGATACCAAGACGATCATTCCTACGCGCTGGAAAGAACTGTTTCAGCGCCCGTTTGGGATCGTCTCATTGCATCTGCTTGTCACGCCGCCGAGTGCCGACGGCGCTGCCTGTCCTCCTGCGCCACAGATCCGTGATCCTGCCTTGGGAAAGGTGCCCTTACGCGAGTAATCACCAACGGGCAGTGCCTTCCCGCCGGCACAGTGCTTGTCGATGTCTCAAGCCGCCTCCACCTCACGCGCCTCAAAACTATCCGCCCGCGCCATCTGCCACATGCGCGAATAAAACTCGCCGTTCACTTCCCCGGTCAGCAGTTCCCCGGGCTTGAGGAACACGTGCAACTGCGAGAACAGCTTGATCTCGGTCGCCGACATGCGCCGCACCAAGTGCTTGGCCGACAGTTGCGACGGATGCTCCAGGCCCGCTGCCGCGAGCATTTCGGCCAGGGCCTTGAGGGTGTTGCGGTGGAAGTTGAACACGCGCTCGGCCTTGTCCGGTACCACCAGGGCGCGTTGGCGCAGCGGGTCCTGGGTGGCGACGCCGGTCGGGCATTTGTTGGTGTGGCAACTTTGCGACTGGATGCAGCCGATGGCGAACATGAAGCCGCGCGCCGAGTTGGCCCAGTCGGCGCCGATGGCGAGGACGCTGGCGATGTCGAAGGCGCTGACGATCTTGCCGCTGGCGCCGAGCTTGATCTTGTCGCGCAGGTTCAGGCCCACCAGGGTGTTGTGCACGAACAGCAGGCCTTCACGCAGTGGCACGCCGATGTGGTCGGTGAACTCCACGGGCGCCGCGCCGGTGCCGCCTTCCTTGCCGTCGACCACGATAAAGTCCGGGAGGATGCCGGTTTCGAGCATGGCCTTGGCAATGCCCATGAATTCCCACGGATGGCCCAGGCAGAACTTGAAACCCACGGGCTTACCGCCGGACAGTTCGCGCAACTGGGCAATGAAGTGCATCAGTTCGATGGGGGTGGAAAACGCACTGTGGCGCGACGGCGAGATGCAGTCTTCGCCCATCTGAATGCCGCGGGTCTCGGCGATTTCCTGAGTGACCTTGTGCTTGGGCAGGATGCCGCCATGGCCCGGCTTGGCGCCCTGGCTCATCTTGATTTCGATCATGCGCACCTGCGGGTTCTGCGCCTGCTCGGCGAAGCGTTCCGGGTCGAAACGGCCGTCGCGGGTGCGGCAGCCGAAATAGCCGCTGCCCAGCTCCCAGGTCAGGTCGCCGCCGTTTTCGCGGTGGTAGGGGCTGATGCTGCCTTCGCCGGTGTCATGGGCGAAGTTGCCCAGCTTGGCGCCCTGGTTGAGGGCGCGAATCGCGTTGGCGCTCAGGGAGCCGAAGCTCATGGCCGAGATATTGAATACCGAGGCCGAGTACGGCCGCTTGCATTGCGGGCCGCCGACCATCACGCGAAACGAGTTCGGGTCGCTCAGCGGCGCGGGGCGCATGGAGTGGCCGATGAACTCGAAGCCCGACTGGTACACGTCGATCAGGGTGCCGAAGGGTTGCTCGGAGGTTTGGTTCTTGGCGCGCGAATACACCAGCGAGCGCTGGGCTCGGGAGAAGGGCAGGGCGTCGCTGTCGGACTCCAGCAGGTACTGGCGGATTTCCGGGCGGATGCCTTCCACCAGGTAACGGATATTGCCCAGGATCGGGTAGTTGCGGCGTATCGCGTGGCGGCTTTGCAGCAGGTCGAAGAGGCCGAGCAGGCTGAGGATGCCGGTGACCAGGGTGATGGGCCATAACCATTCGTGTTCGATGAAGGGCAAGCTGGCGAGGGTGAAAATGACGCACACGGCAAACACCGCATAACGGCTTAGCAAGGACAGGCTCATACGGTTACCTTGGGTTCGGACTCTTCTGGTCGGTCGCGCATTTTGCGCCAGTAAGGAAAACCTAAACAACCTATAGGTGCATTCGCTTGGGTCGCATAGACACGGCGGACTGGGCCGATATAGACGCTTGGCGGCGAGCCATGATGGGAAAAAAACGCGTGGGTGGCTGTCGAATCTGCCCGGCGCTAAGTCATATCAGCTTCACTGAGAGTCTGGCGAATAGGCAACACCACCCGGAACGTGGTGCCTTTGCCCAGTTCGCTGCTGACGGAGATTTCGCCCCCGTGTTTCTTGACGATGCCATACGAAAGTGACAGCCCCAGCCCCGTGCCTTCGCCCACCGGCTTGGTGGTGAAGAACGGATCGAAGATTTTCTGCAAGGTCTCCGGGGCAATCCCGCAGCCGTTGTCGGCGATTTCCAGCCAGACGTTTTCGCCTTCCACGCCGTTGCTGATGGTGATGGTGCCGCGTTGCGGGCCGATGGCTTGCGCGGCGTTGATCACCAGGTTCATCACCACCTGGTTGAGTTGCGAGGCCAGGCATTCGATGTCCGGCAAGGGCGTGTAGTGCTTGATCACGTCGGCTTTGTACTTGAGCTCGCTGGCGACGATGTTGAGGGTCGAGTCGATGCCTTGTTGCAGGCTGGCCCACTGCCAGGTCTGGTCGTTGTCCACCCGGGAAAAGTCTTTCAAGTCTTTGACGATTTGCGCCACACGGCCAATGCCTTCCTTGGATTCGCGAATCAGCGTCGGAATATCTTCCCTGAGAAAGTCCAGGTCCAGGCGTTGGCGCAGGGCTTCGAGCTGGCCGTCGTCGATCGCGGCTTCGGCTTCGCGGTAGGCGTCGAGCATCTGTTGCAGCTGTTTGAAATAACCGTCGAGGGTGCCGAGGTTGGAGGAAATGAACCCCACCGGGTTGTTGATCTCGTGCGCCACGCCCGCGGCCAGTTGCCCCAGGGACGCGAGTTTTTCCGATTGCACCAGTTGGCTTTCCAGCTGTTTGCGCTCGTCGATTTCCAATTGCAGGGCCTGGCTGGCGTGGGTCAGCGCTTGGGTGCGCTGTTCTACCAACAGCTCCAGGTGGCTGGTTTGCAACGAGGCACGCCGGGCCATGTCCCACTTGGCGGTCAGGGTGTTGGCCATTTGCTGGACTTCGATGTTGTCGAACGGCTTTTTCAGGATCAGCAGGCGGTCATGGGCGTGCAGGCGAAACAGCAGCTCTTCCCAGGAATAATCCGAGTACGCCGTACACACCACGACCTGCAGGTTCGGGTCGACCTTCCACAGTTCTTCGATGGTTTGCGCACCGTCCCAGCCCTGGGGCATGCGCATGTCGACAAAGGCCAGGGCATAGGGCCGTTGCTCGGCCATGGCGGTCTCAAGCAGCTTCAGACCTTCCTGGCCGCCATAGGCCGAGTCCAGATCGAACAGCGGGCTCTGGGATTTTTCGCGGGTGCCGAACAGCGCGGCTTCCATTTCGTCCAGGGCCTGGTTCTGTTCCATGGGCGGCTTGAGGATCTTGCGAAAGTCCTCATGGATCGAAGGGGTGTCATCGATCAGCAGAATGCGCCGGTTCGGTGGTTGGTTCATACAGGACCT
This sequence comes from Pseudomonas extremaustralis, assembly GCF_900102035.1. Classification (NCBI taxonomy): domain Bacteria; kingdom Pseudomonadati; phylum Pseudomonadota; class Gammaproteobacteria; order Pseudomonadales; family Pseudomonadaceae; genus Pseudomonas; species Pseudomonas extremaustralis. Next base: position 3,651,748 of record NZ_LT629689.1, on the reverse strand, counting down.
GCTGCATCGTTGAGGGGGATTTGCAAGGTGAACAGCGCGCCTTTGCCCGGCCCGTCGCTGTGGGCGGTCAGCCGGCCATTCATTTCAATGGCCGCCAGGGCGCAGCTGTGCAGACCGAAGCCATGGCCTTCCTTGCGGGTGGTGAATCCGTGGGTGAAGATCCGCGCCATGTTTTCGGCGGGAATGCCTTCACCTTCGTCTTTGACGCTGATTTGCAGGATGTCGTTCTCGACCGTCTGGATCGACAACGTCATCTGCCGAGGTCGGTCGCTCAGGCTGGACATGGCGTACTTGGCGTTGCTGATCAGGTTGACCATGATCAGCAGCAGCCGGTGTTTATCGGCCATTATCTGCGGCACCTGCGCGTATTCCTTGACCACCGTCACATGGTGGCGGTTCAGCGCGCCGGAATTCATGCGCAGCGCGTCTTCCATCAGGGCGCTGATCTGCACCGGCTCCAGCACGCTGGAAACCCCGGCGTAGGATTGCTGGGTGGAGACGATGTCCTTGATGTGGTCGACGCTTTTGCTCAATTGGGCCAACTCGTCGGTCAGGCCCTGTTGCTCGACGGCAATGGCTTCCACCAGTTGGTTGAGGTAGTCGGGCAGCAGTTTGCCTTTTTCGTCTTCGCGCAGGTAAGTGCCCAGGTCATCGGGGTGCGCGTTGATCAACTGCATGGCCTTGCCCAATCCCTGGGCCTTGCTGGTGCGCAGCTTGCGTGCGACCAGGTCGGCGGAGATGTTCACGCTGTTGAGCACGTTACCCACGTTGTGCAGCACATTGGTCGCGATTTCCGCCATGCCGGCCTGGCGGGCGCTGTCGAGCAGTTCGCTTTGCGCATTCTTGAGCTGGCGGGTGCGTTCTTCGACCCGCTGTTCCAGGCTGGCGTTGGCGCTGTGCAGGGCGCGGTTGACCCGGTTGATTTCGGCGAAACTGCGCAACAGCCGGATGGCCAGGTACAGCAGCAACGCCACCAGCAGGGTGGAGAACACCAGCAAGTAGTTGTGGTACTTCTGGTCGACCAGGTCGGAGGTCTGCTGATCCTCGTTGAGATGGGTGGTCAAGTCGTCCAGGCGCTCGGCCACGGGAACCGTGGCGATGCGTTCCAGCAGGGCGTTGACCAGCGGCTGTTCGCGCAGGATCAGCGCGATGTGGTTGCTGAGAATGTCCACCGGCAGATGGAAGTCGGCCGGCAAGCGGTCTTTGTTCACCGCCAGCAGATTCAGGCCCAGCAGGATCTCGGCCGCGCGTTCGTCGCTGGCGACCTGGGCGAACTCCATGCTGCTGAGCAACAAGTCATAGGTGTCGGTGGCCACGCTCTGCAGTGACAGCCGCTGCTCGTCATCGAGCCGGGAGAACTCGGCCTGGATATCGTCTTCGGCGGTCGGCAGGAACGCCAGGGAGTTGCGCAGCACTGCGTTATGGGACTTGAACTGGTCGATCAGCCGCGCTTTGTCCTGGATCGCCGCTTCGCCAGCGTCGAGGCGGGCTTGCCAGATCGGTTGGTCTTTCGGTGCGTGATACGACTCATGCTGGCGCAGTTGCTCCCAGAGTCGGGTGATCTCTGTCAGCGGCGTGACCAGGGGATCGTAGTTGTGGGTCAGGGCGATTCGGGCCTTGAGCACTTCACTGTCCCACTGCGCGTTGAGCTGCTGCATCTGGCGGATCAGGTCGCGGGATTCGGTGTAGCGGCTGGTCTGGTCGGCGGTCGACTTGATGTACAGGAACACCAGGACTGAGGCCAGCAGCAGGGTCACGGTGCCCAGCAGCAGTTGGACGACGTTGTGGCGCGAGAGTCTCATGACCGTCTGCTCATAAAGGTTTGCCCGCCCATTGGCCGGTCAGGGTCTTGAGAAATTTGATGATCTGGTCCTTGTCTTCCGCTGAGGGAACCCGGCCGAGCTGGAATCTGAACATCACATCCACGGCATCTTCCAGGGTCTTGGCCGAGGCGTCGTGAAAATACGGCGCGGTGACGGCGACGTTGCGCAGGCTGGGCACCTTGAACACGTTACGGTCTTCTTCGTCGTGGGTCACCAGGTAGCGGCCCAGGTCGGTCTCGGTGGGGGGACGGCCTTTGAAATAGTCATCCATCACGCCGAATTTCTGGAACATGTTGCCGCCGATATTCAGGCCTTGATGGCAGGCAATGCAGCCATATTCCTTGAAGCGTTGGTAGCCGTATTTTTCCTCGAGGGTGAGGATGTCGGTGTTGCCTTGCAGGTATTGGTCGAAACGCGAGTTGGGCGTCAGCAAGGTGCGTTCGTAGGTCGCCAGGGCATTTTGCACATTGGCCGCCGTCACGCCGTCGGGGTACACCTGGGCGAATGCGGCCTGGTACTGGGGGATGGCCGTGAGGTTGGCGACCACGGTTTTCCAGTCGCTGCCCATTTCCGCCGGGCTGATGACCACCTGTTCGATCTGGGCCTCGAGGGTGTCCACGCGACCGTTCCAGAACTGTTTGAAATTCAGGCTGGCGTTGAACACCGTGGGCGTATTGAGCTTGACCGGCTGGCCGTCAAAACCCAGGGAAAACGGCTTGTCGTCGGCCCCGCCGGTTGCCAGTCGGTGGCAACTGGCGCAGGACAGGCTGCCATTGACCGACAGGCGTTTCTCGTTGAACAACTGGCGACCCAGTTCCACCGTTGCCGGATCCAGCCGGGGTACCGGCGGCAACGGTGTGAGCGGTTCATCCAGCGGCGCGGCCAGCGCCGGCTGCGCGGCGCCAAGCCCGAGGGCGACGGCAAGGCCGAGTCCCCGGAGAGACAGACGCGGGGAGCGTGAAGGGTGGCGGCTCAAGTATTCGTTCCTTGGGTCACAGTGATCGGCCGGGCATCAGGCTGGGGTGCCCGGCCTGGATCAATTGGGCGAAGTCATCGGCAGACACGGCTTTGCTGAACAGGAAACCCTGACCTTCTTCACAGTGGTGGGCTTGGAGGAATTCCAACTGCTCAAGGGTTTCGACGCCTTCGGCAATGATGTTCAAGTCCAGGCTCTTGCCCAGGCTGATGATGGCACTGATCAATCGCGCATCCTGGCTGTTTTCGCCCAAGCCGCGCACGAACGATTGATCGATCTTCAGCACATCGACGGGAAACCTTCGCAAGTAACTGAGGCTGGAATAACCGGTGCCGAAATCGTCGATGGACAGCCGCACGCCCAGGTCCTTGATGCCGCGCAGGGTGACGAACGTGTCCTCGACGTTTTGCATCAGCATGCTCTCGGTGATCTCCAGTTCGAGTAAGCCGGGCGCCAGGCCGGTGTGCTCCAGAATCGCGGTCAGGTTGGCGACAAAGTTGCGCTGGCGAAAATCAATCGCCGAAATATTCACCGAGATACGCATCTCTGGCAGGCCGGCGGCACGCCAGGCTTGTACTTGCTTGCAGGCCTGGCGCAACACCCATTGGCTCAAGGGCACGATCAGGCCGCTGTCTTCGGCCACCGGAATGAAGTCGACCGGCTGGATCCAACCGCGCTCGGGCTGATGCCAGCGGATCAGGGCTTCGGCGCCGACGATCCGCCCGCTGGTCAAATCCAGTTTCGGCTGGTAATGCAAAATAAACTCATCGCGCTGCAAGCCCTGCCGGATCGCGCTTTCCAGGCTCTGCTGGGCCTGGGCGCGCAGGTTCATCTCGTTGATGAAGAAACTGAAATCGTTGGGGCCACGGGCCTTGCTGTTGTGCATGGCGGTTTCGGCGTTCTTGATCAGCGCCACCGTGTTGAAACTGTCGTTGGGGTAAATACTGATGCCCAGGCTGGCGGTGACGCTCAAGTCATGCCCGGCCACGTAGCGTGTCACGCTGATGGCAGCCAGCAGTTTTTCGGCAATGTACTGGGTTTGCTGGGGATGCTTGATGTCGTTGAGGATCAGCACGAACTCGTCGGAACCATAGCGAAACACCGAATCCGACTCACGCACCGTGGCCACCAGGCTTTGGCTGACTTGCTTGAGCATTTCATCGCCGACCGGGTAGCCCAGGGCATTGTTGATGCGCTTGAAGCGATCCAGGCCGATAAACATCACGGCCAATTGGGTGTCATGGCGCCTGCAAACGGCGATGGCCTGGGTCAGCCGGTCGCCCAGCAGGGTGCTGTTGGGCAATTCGGTCAGGACATCGTATTGCAGCAGGTGCGAGACCTTGAGCAGTTCCTGCACGCGTTCTTCAACCGTGCGCTCCAGCCCCATCAATTTGAGCGCCGCGTCCTGGGCCAACTGCCATTTCCAGGTCAGCGCGCAGGCCATCTGGCGGATTTCCAGGTTGTCGAACGGCTTTTTCAGGATCAGCAACTGATCGCTGTATTGGATGCGCGCTTCGATGGCTTCGAAGGAATAGTCCGAATAGGCCGTGCACAGGGCGATCTGCAGGTTCGGGTCGACGTTCCACAACTGTTCGATGGTTTCCAGGCCATCCCAGCCCGGCGGCATGCGCATGTCGATGAACACCAGGGCATAGGGCGCGTTGTCGGCCAGGGCTTTTTTCACCAGGGCGAGGGCTTCCTGGCCCTGATAGGCAGAGTCCAGCACAAAGGTCTGGCGCACGCTGGGGGCGGTGCCGAACAGGGTTTCCTCGATGCTGTCCAGGGATTGGCTGCCGGTGGCGTCGGCGCACAGGATCTTGCGGTAATCCTCGTGGATGGAAGTTGTGTCGTCGACGATCAGAATCCGTCGATTGGCCCGCCCTGAGCGCGGGTTCATGGCTGACACCGGGACGCGGGCAACTGAAGGATCTTACGCATCGGGCTTCCTTACCTTGAATGCTTCGGTAAACAGGGCGTGGTACTGGCTTCATGCCATAAGCATAGACGGGTCCCTTGAATAAGTACGCCGGTTGGCGTCAAATCAGCCTCAGTTTGCCCACCGTGCATCTAGCGCTCATTGCTTGTGCAAGTACAGCGACGGATCACGTCGGGGCGCAATGAAGCCACTGAATACCCTTGCCAGGAGATGTCGCCATGGATGAACACACTGCTACGACGTCCACCTACAAGCCAACCATTTTGCTGGTCGACGATGAAGAGTCGATCCTCAACAGCCTGCGCCGCCTGCTGCGTGGCCAGCCTTACGATGTGCTGCTGGCCGGCAGCGGTGCCCAGGCCCTGGATATCATGGCTGCCCAGCCCATCGACCTGATCATGACCGATGCGCGCATGCCCGGGATGGACGGGGCGATGCTGTTGGCCGAGACCCACCGCCTGTACCCGGGCACCACGCGCATCCTGCTGACCGGCTATGCCGACATAAGCATGATGATCAAGGCGATCAACGAAGGTCAGATCCACCGCTATATCAGCAAGCCCTGGAACGACGAGGAAATGCTCCTGATCTTGCGCCAGTCCCTGGAGTTCCAGCATTCCGAGCGCGAGCGCGTGCGCCTGGAGCGATTGACCCGCGATCAGAACGAGCAGTTGAAGGCCCTCAACGCCACCCTGGAAAAACGCGTCGAAGCGCGCACCAGCGAGCTGCAGCAAACCGCCGACATGCTCGACCTGGCCTACGAGGAGCTCAAGCGCAGCTATGTGACCGGCACCGAGGTGTTTTCCCTGCTGGCCAACCTGCGCCTGCCCCGGCACAAGCAGACCAACCGCCAGTTGATCGAGCTGATCCGCGTGTACTGCAAGGCCCAGGCGCTGGACGAAGCCAGCGCCCGTGACCTGACCATGGCCGCCGCGCTCTACAACATCGGCAAGTTGAGCTGGAGCGACGGCATGATGGCGGCCCCGTCGGACATGCTGCACAGCAATGATCGCGAACGCTATCGCGCCTACCCGACCCAGAGCGAGTCGCTATTGATGGCCCTGGAACCGATGAAGGACGCCGCACGGCTGATCCGCCATCACCAGGAACGTTGGGACGGCAGCGGGTTTCCCGATCACCTCAAGGGTGACGCGATTCCCGCAGGCGCACGGTTGCTCAAACTGGCGGTGGACTTCATCGAGCTGCAGAAGGGCCTGATCCTGGAACGCCAGATGAACAGCGACGAAGCGCTGCTGTACATCCGCAAATACGCGGGGCGCCTCTATGATCCGGACATGGTCGAAGACTTCGTCCTGGCCTGCGCCGCGTTCCTCAGCGACGTGACCCTGGGCGACCCCAATGTCAAAGTGCTGACCACCCGCGAACTGGCCGCCGGCATGGTCCTGGCGCGCAATCTCAACGCCGATAACGGCATGTTGCTGCTCAATGCCGGCAAGGTGCTCAACCTGCCGCTGGTGGACAAGCTGATCGCGTTTGAAGCGATGGAGGGTGCCCGCTACAGCGTATTTATCAAGGAGCCGGAAGATCCGCAGCTGTTGGGCTGAGGCATTTCATCGGATTTTCGTGTCATTACATTCAAGGTGATTTTTCATGCCAACCACTATCCGTATCGCCGCCGCGCTCCTGATCGGCGGCGACGGCCAGACTTTGCTGGTGCGCAAGCGCGGCACCCAGGCGTTCATGCAACCGGGCGGCAAGATCGATGCCGGTGAACAACCGGTCGAGGCGCTGGCCCGCGAGCTGCACGAAGAACTGAACCTGCGGATCGAACCGGGCCAGGCGGCCTACCTCGGCGGTTTCTCGGCCCCGGCCGCCAACGAACCCGGCTTCACGGTGCACGCCGAACTGTTCCAAGTGCGGATCGACGTCCCCGTCACCCCCGCCGCCGAAATCGAAGAGATACGCTGGATCGACCCGGCCGGCGATGGCGGCTTGCTGCTGGCGCCCCTGACCCGTGACCAGATCCTGCCGTTCTATCGCGCCTCGCTGAGCACACCGGCCTGACGCCGGTGCTGATCCGCGCACTCGGCGCCAGCGATGCCGACGCTTATCGGGCCTTGATGCTGGAGGCCTACGGCGCCTATCCCCAGGCCTTCACCTCCAGCGTGGCCGAGCGCGCAGCGATGCCGTTGAGCTGGTGGGAAAAGCGCCTGGAAAACCCGCTGGACCGCGTGCTCGGCGCCTATGTCGGCGCTGAACTGGCCGGCATCGTCGGGCTGGCCTTCGAGCCTCGAGAGAAGGCCCGGCACAAAGTGACCCTGTTCGGCATGTACGTAACGGCGGCCCACCAACAACAAGGCCTGGGCCGCCGGTTGGTGGAAGCGGCACTTGATGAGGCGCGCAAACACCCGCGCCTCAAGGTAATCCAACTGACCGTCACCGCCGGCAACGCGGCCGCCTTTGCGCTGTACCGGCGTTGCGGGTTTATTCAGTTCGGCCTGGAGCCGCTGGCGGTACGGGTGGGCGTCGAGTATTTCGACAAGCTCCACCTGTGGCGCGAACTGCAGGAGCAGTGATCGCCGGGGTGGGAGGTGGCGTTCACCGCACCGCGCTGACCCCATCCAATGTCGAGAACGAGGTGTCCTTGGCCGTCAGCAGGAAATCGCGCATGTACGGCGCGTCCAGCATGTCCGCACGAATCCCCGCGTACAGCGTCGCAAACAAGCCTTTCTCGCCCAGGCGCTTGGCCTTCACATAACCGCGCGAGCTGTATTCGTGCAGCGCCCAATGGGGCATGCCGCACACGCCGCGGCCGCTGGCCACCAGTTGCATCATCATCACCGTCAGCTCCGAGGTACGCACCTGGGCCGGTTCCACGTCGGCCGGTTCGAGGAAGCGGGTGAAGATGTCCAGGCGGTCGCGTTCCACCGGGTAGGTGATCAGGGTTTCGGTGAGCAGGTCTTCCGGGACGATGTAGGACTTGTTCGCCAGCGGGTGCTGGTTGGCCACCGCCAGCATGGCTTCGTAGGTGAACAGCGGCACGTAGGTGATACCCGGCAGTTCCAGCGGGTCGGAGGTCACCACCAGGTCCAGGTCGCCACGGGCCAGGGCCGGCAGCGGGGCGAAGGCGAAACCGGAGGCCAGGTCCAGCTCGACTTCCGGCCAGGCATCGCGGAACTGGTCGATGGTCGGCATCAGCCACTGGAAGCAACTGTGGCACTCGATCGCCATGTGCAGGCGCCCGGCGGTGCCGCCGGCCAACCGCGCAATATCACGCTCGGCGCCGCGCAGCAGGGGCAGGGTGGCGTCGGCCAGTTGCAGCAGGCGCAGGCCGGCGCTGGTGAAGCGCAACGGCTTGGTCTTGCGCACGAACAGCGGCAGGCCCAGGCGCTCTTCCAGCTCCTTGAACTGGTGGGACAGCGCCGATTGCGTCAGGTGCAGGCGTTCGGCGGCTTCCACCAGGCTGTCGGCTTCGCGCAGGGCGTGCAGGGTCTTGAGGTGACGGATCTCGAGCACGGGCTCTCCATGAATACAATTTGTGACAAAGTCGGATGACGTGAGTTTGTCTCATGTTGTCGCTCGTGTCGACCATGACCGCTGGGCATTCTTCATCAAACTGTCATGCAAGTGTGGCAGCGCGCTTGAACGAACTTCATCAGACTCGCGCTCTACTGGGGTTCTGCGTTTTGGTGTTTTTCATGCGTGTGTTCGTTCTACTGGCCGCTCTACTGTTCGGCCTGCCGTCTTTTGCGGCGTCTCGATGTGATGTCAATGTCCCGACCCAAACGGTCGACCTCGCTCAGGTCAGCATTGCCTACCAGAGTATCGGTCGGGCGTCCGACCCGGCCTTGCTGCTGGTGATGGGCCTGGGCGGGCAGTTGATCCATTGGCCCGACGAAGTCGTCGTCGCGCTGTGCCAGCAGGGTTTCCGGGTGATCCGCTACGACAACCGCGATGTCGGCCTGTCCACCTGGCGCCAGGCCCCGGCCAGCGCCAACCTGACCTTCGAGGTGCTGCGCTACAAACTCGGCCTGCCGGTGGCGGCGCCGTATACCTTGACGGACATGGCCGATGACGCCCTGGGCTTGATGGACGCGTTGCAGATCCAGCAATTCCACGTCCTGGGCGCGAGCATGGGCGGCATGATCGCCCAGCACCTGGCGGCCATGGCGCCGCAGCGGGTGGAAAGCCTCACGCTGGTCATGACCAGCTCCGGTGCCGAAGGCCTGCCGGCGCCGAATGCGGCGCTGGTGCAGTTGCTGTCGCGGCGCAGCGCGCCCAACCGTGAAGTGGCCCTGGAACAACAGGCCGACCTGCTCGCGGCGCTGGGCAGCCCGAATGTGCAGGACGATCGCCAGGCGTTGCTGCACCAGGCGGCGCTGTCCTACGACCGCGCCTTCAACCCGGAGGGGGTGAAACGCCAGATCATGGCGATCCTTGCCGAACCGAGTCGCGTGCCGTTGCTCAACCAACTGCGGGTGCCGACCCTGGTGGTCCACGGCACCGCCGACCCGTTGTTGCCGGTGATGCACGGCGTGCACCTGGCCGCGCATATCCAGGGCAGCCAATTGAAGCTGATTCCCGGCATGGCCCATCGTTTCCAGGAAGCTTTCAAGGCGCCGTTGCTGACGGCGGTGTTGCCGTACCTGCAAGCCCATCGCGCGGACACCGCCCATTGGGCGCAGATCGATACGGTGGCGCCAGCGAAGGTGTTGTGAGGTGGTGTATCGTGCAACCTTTGTGGCGCATGAATGCCAGCGAGGTTGCCTACCATGAGTACTCCCCTGAAAATCGATTTCGTCAGCGACGTGTCCTGCCCCTGGTGCGTCATCGGCCTGCGCGGCCTGACCGAAGCCCTCGACCAGTTGGGCGACGAGGTGCAGGCCGAGATCCATTTCCAGCCGTTCGAACTGAACCCGGACATGCCCGCCGAGGGGCAGAACATCGTCGAACACATCAGTGAAAAATACGGCTCCAGCGCCGAAGAGTCCCAAGCCAACCGCGCGCGCATCCGCGACATGGGCGCCGAGCTGGGCTTTGCCTTCCGCACCGATGGCCAGAGCCGCATCTACAACACCTTCGACGCCCATCGCCTGCTGCATTGGGCCGGGTTGGAAGGCCTGCAGTTCAACCTCAAGGAAGCGCTGTTCAAGGCGTATTTCAGCGACGGCCAGGACCCCTCCGATCACGCCACCCTGGCGATCATCGCCGAGAGCGTCGGCCTGGATATCAAGCGTGCGGCCGAGATTCTGGCCAGCGACGAATACGCCGCCGAGGTGCGCGAGCAGGAGCAACTGTGGGTCTCCCGTGGCGTCAGCTCGGTGCCGACCATTGTGTTCAACGACCAGTACGCCGTCAGCGGTGGCCAGCCGGTCGAAACCTTTGTCGGTGCGATCCGCCAGATCATCCGCGAATCCCGATCCTGACGCGGGTCCAATGTAGGGCTTGCTCCCGATAGCGGTCTGTCAGTCAACGACGATGTTGAATGTGCCATTGTCATCGGGAGCAAGCCCCCTCCCACATGGAGTGCACACTGGCTTCAAGAGACCCCCTGGCCCGCCCCTTGCATTGACCCCCTAAAGCCCATCCGGTATCCGGCTGGGCGCTGCCACTAGGGGTGAAACATTACCTTGAATATTCTTGACCTCGACCACAGCCTCACCGGTCAGGCCCCGATTGCCCGGCGTTTGGCCAGTGGCCGTGCCACACGCATCGACCTGCTGGACCTGGGGCCGAAGCTACGCCTGTGGTCCACCGAAAAAACCTGGAAGCGCTTCGCCGAACGCCTGGCCCAGCGGCCCCGGCCCACGGATGCGCGACCGGAAATCCTGTTTGTCGGCTCCGGCGATTATCACCACCTCACGCCGGCGTTTCTTGCCGATCTCAAAGAACCCGTCAGCCTGATCCACTTCGACAACCACCCTGACTGGGTGCGCTTTGCGCCTAAGCGTCACTGCGGGTCGTGGGTCAATCGCGCGCTGAAGATGCCGGCGATCAAGCGTGTCGTCACCCTCGGTCCCTGCAGCGATGACCTGCATAACCCGCAACTGCGCGGCGGCAACCTCGGCGCCCTCAAGCGCGGGCAGTTGCAGCTGTTTCCCTGGCAGCACGCGCCGTCGAAAGTCTGGGGTCGGATCGGCGATGGCGCCGGGCATCAGCAGCAGGAAAACCATCTGCACTGGCGCAACCTGGCGGAGCTGGATTGGGCGGCATTCCTCGAGCAGATGATCGCCAGCCTGCCCACCGAAGCGATCTGGATCACCATCGACAAAGACGTGCTCGCCAGCGAAGACGCGGCCACCAACTGGGACCAGGGCGGCATGCGCCTGAGCCACTTGCTGCAAGCCCTGCGGGCGTTGGCGGCGCGCAAGCGCATCATCGGCATCGACGTGTGCGGCGAATTCGCCCAGCCGGCGTTCAGCAACGCGTTCAAGCGTTGGGAAGCCAAGTCCGACCAGCCGCCGCCGGAGCGCTGGAGCGCTGAAGATTTGCAGCGTAACGCGGCGACCAATGCCGCCCTGATCGACCTGTTCGAGGAGCTGTTCCCGTGAGCTTTATCGTGGTGTTGCTGGTGGCGTTTTCCATCGTGCTCGATGTGATCGGCCAGTTGTGTTTCAAGATCGGCCTGGACCGTTTGCCGGAGCTGGAGGGTGAGTTCCGCCTGAATGCGTTCTGGGGCCAGGTGTTCAATGCGCCGTTGCTGTGGGCGGGCATCGGGGCCTACGCGGTGGAGTTTTTCGTCTGGCTCGAAGCCTTGTCCCGCGCGCCGTTGAGTCTGTTGTTTCCATCCGCGGCGCTGGCGTATTGCGGTGTGGTGCTGGCGGGCAAAGTGGTGCTGGGGGAAAACGTCAGCCGTCGTCGTTGGCTGGGCACGCTGGTGATTACTTGTGGCGTGATGCTGGTGGCTATTTCCGGGAGTCAGGTATGAGTACGCACACGATCAATGGCGGTTGGTTGCATGGGCGCCTGGGCACGGCAGTGCTGTGGGCCTTGCTGATCTGCACCGAGAGCGCCGGCCAGTTGTTTACCAAGGTTGCCGGGGATCAACTGGGACAGATGGCGTTCACCTGGCAGTGGCTGGCCGAGGTGGCGCGCAACCCTGGGATCCTGGCGGCGATCGCCTGTTACATCGGCGCGTTTTTCGTGTGGATGCTGATCCTGCGGCGCAGCAGCCTGTCCCTGGCGTTTCCCCTGAGTTCGCTGGTGTTTGTGGGGGTGCTGCTCGGTTCGTGGCTGGGGCTGGGGGAACATATCAGCCCGCTGCACTGGTTGGGGGTGGCGGTGATTATCGTCGGTATCGCGCTGTTGGCCGAAGGCGAAGAAAACTGACCCCGTCGTGGGAGCCGGCAAGCCGGCTCCCGCGGGTGCTCAGGGTTTGCGGTTCGCTACCAAAAAGCCCAGGCCATGGGACACCGCAATCACTTTGACCCCCGCCGCGCGCTGCTGCTCGGCGATCTCCCGATGAAACGCCTTCATCTTGGTCCAGTGCATTTTCGGCCGGTAGTGATGCTCGGCGTGGTAGCCGTTGTTCATCCAGATCAGGTTGTACAGCACGCTGTAGGAACTCACGCCCCAGGCGATCGGCAGGTCGGGGTTGGCGCCGAAGTGTTCGTAGTAGCCGTTGAGCGAGGACAGGCACTGGCCCAAATACCAGAACGGCAGCAGCCACAGCACCGCCTGCCAGTGATAGAAGGCCAGGGCGATATAGAACGCCACGGTCACGGCGATCTCGACCTTGACCCAGCGCGCGTCCGCCGGGCGCTTGCGTTTCATTTCGTCGTAGAACGGCTTGGGATCGTCGCGGAAAAAACTCAGGAAGGTGTAGGCCCACGGGTTCTCCGGCTGGCCATTCTTACCGCGCTGGTAGATCGACAGCGGGTCGACGGTGCGTCCGTCCAGCCCCGGCAGGTCGCTGTTGCCACGGTGATGGCGGTTGTGGATATCGCGGTAGAGCGTCTGGGAAAACCCGATGGTCACCGACAGCAACAGGTCGAAGGCCCGGTTCATCGCGTGATGGCTGAAGTAGGCGTTGTGGATCTGGTTGTGGGAGATGCTGTTGATGCTCCACGACAGGCTCACGGCGTAGACCAGCGACAGGGGCACCAGGGCCCATCCGCTCAGGTCGTGGAAGGCGGTGACCAGCCAGATGACAAAAGCGAAATGCGCCAGGGCCAAGGCGATGGGCACCAAGTCCCAGAGCGAATGTTGCAGCAGGCGGTAAGCGGGGCGAGCCATGAAAAATGTCCTGGAAAAATGGATTCCGGGGCGTTATTGCAAAGCTCAGACCAACCTAATCGAACTTATAGCTAATTGCCGTCTGTACCTGGCCCTGGTTCACGTCGCCGGTCTGCTTGACGATGCTGCTGTTCGATGCCGAGCCCACCAGGTGGACCCAACTGGCGCTGGTCAGCAGTGACCAGTGGGGTGCCAGCGGGAATTCGAAGCTCTGGGTCAGGGTGAGGTTCTGGAACCCGCCGCTGGCGTTGTAGGCCTTGAACCCCGTGGCGGCAGCTTCGTTATTGTCTACCCCGAAAAACGTCTGGGTCTGGCGCGCATCGGCGAAGTGCGCGACCAGGCCGCTGCTGCCGATGATCCCGCCGCCCAACGGGTAGCCCAGCTCGCCGCCGATCTTGCCCAGCGCGCCGCTCTGCGAGTGGCCGCCGCCGACGGCCTGGCCCAGTTGTGCGTACACGCGCCAGAAGTCGACCGGGGCGTATTGGATGAAACCGCCCACTTCAGCCATATCCGACACATTGCGCAGCCCCTGCAACGAGCCGTTGGACGTGCGCCCTTGCAGGTAATTGATGTACGGGCCGGCGGTAAAACCGTGGGTCTTCAGGGCGCTCCAGGTCAGGCCGTCGTCGGTGCTCAGGCTGACGTCGCCCCAGTCCAGGTCCAGGTACGGGACCGGGCGTGTTTCGTAGCGGCTGCCGGTGGGGTCGTGGGGTTGATAGCTGATGCCTGCGCCGGCTTCACCGGTGATTGCTTCCGCCAGGACGGGGCTGGAAAAGCCCCAAAGGCCCAATAAACCGGCGAAAACAGCAGAAGTAACCTTGAACATGAAGCTTTTCCTTATCTGGTATGCGCGCATGAACGCGCGAAGGGCATCCCTGGCGCAAGCACTCATCTTGTTTGTAGCAAGCTACAAAAATTGTAGCTTGGGCGACATAAATTACCCGAAACACCCCGCAAGGCCCCAGCCCCGCTGGGTAATGGCCAGTTGGCACAGTCTCTGCTCTAGCCCAGTTGCAAGCGCATACAGCGCGCTCCTCTTAGGTAAACGCAGATGATCCACTGGCATATCGTGTGTGACTTCGACGGGACCATTACCCCCACCGATGTCATCGACAACGTCCTCCAACGCTTCGCCGGCCCCGAATGGGAAACCATCGAACAGCAATGGCTGGATGGGCATATCGGTTCACGCGAATGCCTGAGCCGTCAACTGGCGCTGATCAAAGCCACCCCGGCGGAACTGTTGGCGTATTTCGACAGCGTCGAGATCGACCCGGACTTCCCCGATTTCGTCGATCACGTCATGGGCCTGGGCGCGTCCATCGAAGTGGTCAGCGACGGCATCGAGCAAGGCATCGCGCGCATTCTGTCGCGCAACTACGTGACCTTGCTGCCGATCATCGCCAACCGTCTGCGTCAGGTCGACCAGGACAGCTGGCGCATCGACTTCCCCTACGCCAGCGATGCCTGCCGTGCCGCCTCCGGCAACTGCAAGTGCAAATCCACGCCGCGCAACAAGCGCGTGCTGGTGATCGGTGACGGCAAGTCCGACATGTGCGTGGCCTCCACCGCCGACTTTGTGTTCGCCAAGGGCAGCCTCGCCGACTATTGCGTGGCCCATGACATTCCTCACGCGCGCTTCGACACCTTTGCCGAAGTGGCCGCACTGCTGGCCCAACTGCCCCAGGGCATTGCCGCCAACGCTACCTCCTTTACTGCTGCTGACAACCAGGAACTCTTCCACCATGTCTGATATCCGAATCGCGAGCGCCGAAGACCAGATTCTTCTGGATAAAGAAGCCAAGTACTGCTCCTACGGCGACACCGTTCACTACATCGAACCACCGCGTATTTTCAGCCGTTGCGAAGGCTCCTACGTGTGGGACACCGAAGACCAGGCCTACCTCGACCTGCAAATGTGGTACTCGGCGGTCAACTTCGGCTATGCCAACCCGCGCCTGAACAACGCGCTGAAACAGCAGATCGACACCCTGCCGCAAATCGCCAGCCAGTACCTGCACAAAGGCAAGATCGAGCTGTCGGAAATGATCGCGGTCGACGCCAAGAAAAAATTCGGCCTCGACGGTCGCGTGCACTTCAACGTCGGCGGTTCGCAGTCCATCGAGGACTCCCTGAAAGTGGTGCGTAACGCCACCAACGGCAAGAGCCTGATGTTCGCCTTCGAAGGCGGCTACCACGGGCGTACCCTCGGCGCTTCGTCGATCACCTCCAGCTACCGCTACCGTCGCCGCTACGGCCACTTCGGCGAGCGCGCGCAGTTCATCCCGTTCCCGTACCACTTCCGCGGCCCTAAAGGCATGACCAAGGAAGAATACGGCAGCCACTGCGTGCAGCAATTCGCCCGTCTGTTCGAGACTGAATACAACGGCGTGTGGGACCCGAAAGTCGGCCAGAGCGAATACGCAGCGTTTTACGTCGAGCCGATCCAGGGCACCGGCGGCTACGTGATCCCGCCGATGAACTTCTACCGCGAACTCAAGCAGGTACTGGACCAGCACGGCATCCTGATGGTGTCCGACGAAATCCAGATGGGCTTCTACCGCACCGGCAAGCTGTGGTCGATCGAACACTTCGACGTACAACCGGACGTGATCGTATTCGGCAAGGCGCTGACCAACGGCCTCAACCCACTGGGCGGCATCTGGGCCCGTGAAGAGTTGATCAACCCGAAAATCTTCCCGCCAGGTTCGACCCACTCCACCTTCGCCTCCAACCCATTGGGGACGGCGGTAGGCCTGGAAATGTTCAAGATGACCAACGAAGTCGACTACGGCGCGATGGTCATGGCCAAGGGCAAGTTCTTCCTCGAAGGCCTGCAGGACCTGCAAAAACGCTTCCCGATCATCGGTGATGTCGATGGCCTGGGCCTGGCCCTGCGCTGCGAAATCTGCGGCCCGGACGGCTTCACGCCAGACAAGGCGACCCTGGACTACATGGTCGAAGAAGGCATGAAAGGCGACATGGTGGTGGACGGCCAGAAACTCGGCCTGATCCTCGACGTGGGCGGTTACTACAAAAACGTGATCACCCTGGCGCCGTCCCTGGAAATCAGCTACCCGGAAATCGAACTGGGCCTGAAGCTGCTCGAGCAATTGCTGGTGCGGGCGACCAATCGGTGAACAACCTCGAGATCGACCTCGGTGAAGGTGATGCCGGCTTCGTTCTCGGTGACGGTCCGGTCGGGATTCTGTTGATCCACGGCCTGACCGGCACCCCGACGGAATTGCGCCAGGTTGCCAAAGGCCTGGCCAAAGCGGGCAATTGCACGGTGTACGTGCCGACCCTGGCCGGGCACTGCGGCGACAACAGCGACTTGCAGGCCACCGGCTGGCGTGACTGGTACGAAGGCGTGCGCAAGACCTTCGTGCAAATCCGTCGGCGGCATGCGCAGGTATTCGTCGGTGGCTTGTCCATGGGCGCGGTGATGTCGATGTACGTGGCCGCCGAGCACCCCGGGCAAGTCGCCGGTCTGCTGATGTATTCCACCACCTTGAAGTACGACGGCTGGAGCATCAACAAACTGGCGTTCCTCACGCCGTTGCTGATGAAAATCCCGTTCGGCGTGCACATCTGCAGTTTCGAAGAGAAACCGCCCTACGGCATCAAGAATGAACGCCTGCGGGCCATCGTCGAACGGCAGATGAAGGAAGGGGAGAGCAGCGAGGCGGGGTTGCTGACCATGGAAGGCATCACCGTGCGCGAATTGCACCGGATGAACGCCGTGGTCAAGAAACGCATGCCCCAGGTCAAGGTGCCGGCGTTGGTGCTGCATTCGATCGAGGATGACATCACCAGCCGCTGGAACGCCGACTACGTGGAACGCCACCTCGGCGGGCCGGTGACCAAGATCCTGCTGGACAACTGCTATCACATGATCACCGTCGACCTGCAGTACCGCCGGGTGATCGAGTTGAGTGCGCAGTTCGTCGAGCAACACACCTCGGCTGTGGATGCCGGCTACCTGGAGGGCCAGGCGGCCCTTTGTGGCTAGCGGTTTTTTGTGGTGGCGGGACAAGCCCACCCCATCACCACAGGCCCACCCACTGCAACAAGGCCGATGGATACAGAAAAAAAGGGAAACACGTGATAACCACCCAAGCCTTCCCAACCATCCGGGCACTCCAGCGTAGTGCCTGGAATGACTGCTTTCCCGGTGCCCTGGAGGACTGGGACTACTACGTTGCTGTGGAAAACGCCGCCATCGCTGATTTCCAATGGCGTTACCTGGCGGTTTACGAAGATGGAACGCTGGTGGCCGTGGCCGCTGCGTTCATCACTCATTATCGGCTCGACACCACGGTGTCGGGCGCCGGCAAGCGCTTGACCGAGCGTCTTGCGCGGCTGTGGCCCGGTCTCATGCAATTGGGGCTGTACGCCATCGGTTCACCGGTGGCCGAACGGTGCGACGCCGGGGTGGCCAGCCACGTCCCCGCGTCGCGCCGCGCGCTGCTGTTCAGGCACTTGCTGGAGGCCGCGCGCCAGGATGCCGACGATTTCGGGATCGGCCTCGTAGCGGTCAAAGACGCACCCAGCCAGGACCCGCACTGGCTCGACAGCTGTCGCGCCGCGGGCTTTCAAAGCATGCCGAGTCTGCCTACGGGTGTGTTGCCGTTGCCCTACGGTTCGGTGGACGCCTACCTTGGCTCCCTGGGCAAATCCACGCGCAAGGACCTGCGTCGCAAACTGCGCGCACCGGGGCCGCGGGTGGAGTGGCGGCGCAACGTCGATGACGTACTCCCCGAGCTCATGCGCCTGTACGAAGCGACCCTGACACGTGCCGAGTTGCAGTTCGAGCGCCTGCCCGCCGGTTATTTCACTGGCGTGCTCGAACGGCTCGGGGACCGCGCGGTGTGTGCGCTTTACTGGGTCGACGCGCAACTGGTGGCGTTCAACCTGATCCTGGTGGACGAGCACCGGCTGGTGGACAAGTTCTTCGGGCACGACGCGGCCTTCACCCGTGACTACAACCTGTACTTTCGCAGTTGGCTGACCAATGTCGACTACTGTATTCAACACAATATTGCGCTGTACGAGTGCGGTCAGGCCGGGTATGCCAGTAAGCTGCGCCTGGGCTGCGAATTCGAGGGCAATATGGTGTTTTTCCGCCATCGCAACCGGCTGGTCAACGGCCTGCTCAAGCTTGTAAAACTGTTTATTCGACCGGATCGTTCCGACCCTGCCATGGCTGCTGCGATAAGCGAAACCCGATGATCACCAAGACCCGCCAGAAAGCCCGCCCATTGGCCATTTCGCGTTGGAGCGTCCAGCGCAAGCTGGTGCTGGCGTTCTGGTTGGTCAGTGTGATTCCCACCATGATCGCGGCGGAGCTGGCCGCCACCACGCTGTCGCAGATCTTCGACAGTAACGTGCGCATCTGGCTGCAGGAGTCGACCAAGATCGTCAAGGACGAGATCGGTGACATCCTTCACGACAACGCGCGCATGGCCAAACTGTTCCTGCGCTACACCAGCCCGCCCTCCAGCCGCCAGGCGGCCAAGCACGACAGGCTCACCGCCGACATTGCCGATGCCAGCAATATCGACGTGGTCGCGCTGATCCGCGCCAGCGATCACAAAGTGGTGTTCAGCACCGCGGCCGATGACATCGTCAAACAGATCAATGTGGCCAATAACACGGTGTTGCAGACCGTCCAGGTGGCCGGGGTCACTACCGGCATCGTGGTCTCGACCTTCGAGACCACCCAGGACGGCGTCGATTACCAGTTGCTGGTCGGCACGTACCTGGACAGCGGCTTCCTGACCAGTGTGGCCGATGTGCACTCCCTCGACTTGCGCCTGTACCTGGCCAATCCCGACGGGTTCTCGGAAATTTTCGCGACCCAGCGCTTCCAGGATCACCCTTCGCGCATCCCCAAGAGTGTCGAAGCCGCGATGCGCAGCACCCGGCAGCCCAGCGAGCAGTTCACCAACAAGTACAGTGGTCTGTACTGGCCGATCTTCAATGATGCCGGCGACTTGCAAGGCGTGATCTTCAGCGGGCTGCTGCGTCATACCAGCCTGATGGGGCTGGTGAACCAGAGCAATTTGTTCGTACTGATTTTCCTGCTCAGTTCGGCGCTGTCGCTGGCGGCGGGGGTGCTGGTGTCGCGGCGCCTGACCAAACCGCTACGGGATTTATCCCAGGGCGTGAGCGCGGTGATTTCCGGCAATTACAACCATCGCGTCGCCGTCAGCGGCGGCGATGAGCTGGCACAACTGAGTAGCACCTTCAACCACATGACCGAGCGCCTGGGCGAGTTGCATCACCTCGAAGCCCAACTGCGCCGCCGCGACCGCCTGCACGCCCTGGGCGAAGTCGCCATGGGCCTGGCCCACGAGATCCGCAACCCGCTGGGTATCATCAAGACCGCCACCCAGTTGCTGCACCGCCGCGCTGACCTGGCGGAAACCGACAAGCGCCACCTGGAATACGTGATCAGCGAAGTCAGCCGCATCAACGACCTGATCACTGAATTTCTCGACTTCGCCAAGCCCAACCCGCCGTTGCGCGTGGTGCAGCCGGCCCGCGCGCTGGTGGAAGAGATCCTGGGCTTCTGCGCGCCGGAACTGGCCACCCATAACATCGACGCGCAGATCGATGACCAGGCCCCCGGCGCGACGATCTACGCGGATGCCCGGCAGCTCAAGCAGGCCTGTCTCAATCTGATTCTCAACGCCATCGACGCCATGCCCGACGGCGGGCGCCTGACCTTGGGCATTCGCAGCGTGGGCGACAACACCGTGATCAGCATTGCCGACACCGGCCAGGGGATTGCCGCCGAGATGATCGAGCGCATCTTCACGCCGTTCGTCACCACCAAGGCCTCGGGCACGGGCCTGGGTCTGGCCAAAGTCTATTCGATCATGGAAAGTCACGACGGCAGCATCGAATGCGTCAGCGAGAAAGATGCCGGTGCGACCTTCAGCCTGTACATTCCGGCGGTGGGCGAAGACGACGAGGACAGTCATGACGCATAACATTCTGGTGGTCGACGACGAACCCAAGCTCTGCGACCTGCTGGCCTCGGCCCTGGCCCAGAACGACGTGCAGGTGTTCATTGCCGGCAACGGCCTGCATGCACTCAAGGTGCTGGAGCAGGAAGACATCGACCTGGTGATCAGCGACTGGCGCATGCCGGGCATGGACGGGCCGGCGCTGCTGGCCGAGATCAAGGTGCGCTATCCCCAGGTGCCGGTGATCGTGATGACGGCCTACAGCACGGTGAAAAACGCCGTACAGTCGATTCGCAACGGCGCTTACGACTACATCGCCAAGCCCTTCGATATCGACGAGCTGGACATCACCGTGGCCAAGGCCCTGCAGTTTCGCGACATCCTGCGCGACAACGCGCGCCTGCGCGCCGAGCTGGACGAACACGCCCAGTTCGACAGCCTGGTGGGCGACAGCCCGGCGTTTCGCAAAGTGCTGCAAGCGGTGGACTCGGTGCGCGACAGCAGCGCCACTATCCTGCTGACCGGCGAAAGCGGCACCGGCAAGGAAATGGTCGCCCGCGCCATCCACAAGCATGGCAGCCGTGCCGACAAGCCCTTCGTGGCGGTCAACTGCGCGGCCATCCCGGAAGGGCTGCTGGAAAGCGAAATGTTCGGCCACCGCAAGGGCGCCTTTACCGGCGCCGTGGCCGACCGGATAGGGCGCTTCCAGCAGGCCGATCAGGGCACGCTGTTTCTCGATGAAGTGGGCGATATGCCCTTGGCGTTGCAGGCCAAGATTCTGCGTGCGTTGCAGGAACGGGTGATCGAACCGGTGGGCGACCCCCGCGAGCGCAAGGTGGATGTGCGGGTCATCGCCGCCACCAACAAGAACTTGCTGGAGGCGGTGGCCAACAAAGAGTTTCGCGAAGACCTGTATTACCGTCTCAACGTGTTCCCGATTCCGCTGCCACCGTTGCGCGAGCGGGTGGAAGACATCGCGCCCCTGGCCCGGCACTTTGCCCAGAGCCTGAGCGCCACCACCGGCAAACGCATCACCGGCTTCAGCCCCGAGGCGTTGCAGGCCATGGCGGCATATCACTGGCCGGGCAATATCCGCGAACTGCAGAACTGCGTTGAACGCGCGACTATCGTGGCGGCATCCTCGGTGATCGAGGATATCGACTTGCCCGGTTATCTGTTTGCGTCAAAACCCCGCGAGGGTGACGTGACGGCGATCCTCAGCGACGGGCCGGGCATTCCCCACGACCTCGATGCGGCGCTGGCCGAGGTGGAAAAAGCCTACATATTGGCGGCCTTGCAGGAGAGCAATGGCGTACAGGCAACGGCGGCAGCGAAGATCGGGATTTCCGAGCGCAGCTTCTGGTATCGCTTGAAGAAGCTGGGGATTCAAGTGGGCAAGATCGTCCGCTGACCCACCGCGATTAAACCTGTGGGGTGTGTCAGGTGTGCAGGCGTACCCACACGCTGACCAGCACGGTGGCTGCCATCAGCCATGCCACCGCCGCCACGGCGAGCGACGCTTCCAGGCGCATCCGGTCGACCATCACGTAGAGCGTCGCCAGGTACACAAAATACGGAATGATCGACCACATCCCGAACAGGATCGTGGTCTTCAAATCCTCCACCGAACGGCCCTTGCCGACGATGTAGTGGGCGATCAGGGCAAAGGTCGGAAACAGCGGCACCAGCCCTGCGATGTAATAGTTCTTGGTCTTGGCCAGCGCGGCCAATATCAACACCACCGCCGCGCCCAGGGCGGCCTTCACTAGCAGATCCACACTGCGCTCCTTAGTGGCTCAAACCGTATTTCTTGACCTTGTCGAACAGGGTGGTCTTGGCCATTCCCAGTTCCTGGCTGGCCTGGGTCAGGTTGCCGCCGCTGCGCTGCAGTGCATCCACGAGCAGGTTGCGTTCGAAGGCTTCCACCGCCTCGGTAAACGCCAGGCCCTGGCTGCCGCTGCTGGCGCCGCTTTTCTTGAAGGCGGGCAGGCCGAGGGCAAAGCGTTCGGCGACGTTGCGCAGTTCGCGCACATTGCCGGGCCAGTCGTGGCTCATCAGGCTGGACAGGGTCTGGTTGTCCAGTTCCGGTGCGGTGCGGTCAAAGCGCAGCGACGATTGCTGCAGGAAATGTTCGAACAGTTGCAGGATGTCTTCGCGGCGTTCGCGCAGGGGCGGCAGCTCCAGGGTCACCACGTTGAGGCGGTAGTAGAGGTCGCTGCGGAACTGGTTGGCGCGGCTCAATTCGTCAAGGTCGGACTTGGTGGCGGCGATCACCCGGCAATCCACCGCCACGCTCTGGTTCGACCCCAGCCGCTCCAGGGTGCGCTCCTGCAAGACCCGCAGCAATTTGATCTGCAGGTTGATCGGCATGCTCTCCACTTCGTCGAGGAACAACGTGCCTTCGTGGGCATGTTCGATCTTGCCGATGCGGCGCTTGCCGGCACCGGTGAAGGCGTTGGCTTCGTGGCCGAAAATCTCGCTTTCGAAGAGGTTCTCCGGCAAACCGCCGCAGTTCAGCGCGACGAATGGGTGGGCATGGCGGCGGCTGAAATCATGCAGGCAGCGCGCAACCAGTTCCTTGCCGGTGCCGGTCTCGCCTTCGATCAGCACGTTGGCGGACGTATCGGCGACGTTGGCGATCAGTTCGCGCAGGTTCTCCATGGCGGGCGAGCGGCCGATGATGCGGCCTTCCAACGAGTCACGCTCCGCCAGTTGCCGGCGCAGCGACCAGACTTCCCGCGCCAGCCCGCGCTGTTCCAGGGCGCGGCGGGCCACGTCCACCAGGCGTTCGGGGGAGAAGGGTTTTTCCATGAAGTCGTAGGCGCCGTTACGCATGGCGCCGACCGCCATGGAAATATCCCCATGCCCGGTGATCAGCACCACCGGCAGGCTTTTATCCAGGGCCTTGAGGCGAGTGAGCAGCTCCAGGCCGTCGATGCCGGGCAGGCGGATATCGCTGATGACAATGCCGGCGAAGTTCTCGCCGATACGCTTCAACGCTTCTTCGGCACTGCCCACGCCCACGCTGGCGATGTCTTCCAGCGCCAGGGCTTGCTGGCAGCCGAGCAGGACATGGGGATCGTCCTCGACGATCAGCACGGTCAGGTCAGTGTTTTTTTCTACGTTCATGTCGACTCGGCTTTTTGAGCGCCCGCCAGCGGCAGGCAGAGGACAAAGGCAGTACCACCACCGGCGGGGTGTTCCACGGCGAGGTTGCCGCCGGTGGCCGCGGCCAGGCTGGCGGACAATGTGAGGCCCAGGCCCAGGCCTTGCTCGCCGGGTTTGGTGGTGAAGAACGGTTCGAACAGATGCTTGCGGGCCTCGGCGTCGATGCCGTGGCCGTTGTCACGCACCAGCAGGCGGTATTTGCCGTCGGCGGCGCTGCCTTCCAGCCACAGTTCGGGGGCCGGCTGCGCCTGCATGGCGTCGAGGGCATTGCCGATCAGGTTGACGAGGATCTGTTCCAGGCGTGTCTGGTCGATCTGCACGTGGGCCGGGGCGAAGTCGCGGTGCAGGGTCAGCGGCAGGCTGTCCAGGCGTGCGCCGAGCACCTGGAACGCGGCGTCCACCGCTTTGCCCAGGCTGGCTTCGCCCTGATCATCGCCGCGTCGGGCGAACGAGCGCAGGCTGGCGGTGATGCGGCCCATGCGGTCGATCAGTTCGTTGATGGTCTTGAGGTTGGCGCTGGCGGTGTCCAGGGCGCCGCGTTCGAGGAAGCGCACGGTGTTGCCGGACAAGGTGCGCAGCGCGGCCAGCGGTTGGTTCAATTCATGGGCGATGCTGGTGGACATCTGCCCGATGGCCGCCAGCTTGCCGGCCTGCACCAGTTCGTCCTGGGCGCGGCGCAGGGTTTCTTCGGCCTGGCGCCGTTCGCGGATCTGGCCCTTGAGCCGTTCGTTGCTGGCGCGCAGGTCAGCGGTGCGTTCGGCAATCCGCCGCTCCAGTTGGCTGTTGGCTTCCTGCAGGGCTTCCCGTGCGGCGAGGCGCGTGGCGATAACCTTGCGCCGTTCGTTCCAGGCAATCAGCAGAAGGGCTACCAGGCCAAAGGCGACGGCCACCAGGATGCCTTGGTTGATCGCCGCGCGGCGCAGGTCGTTGAGCGGGGTGAGCAGGGTGAAATTCCACGGCGTGTCGTTGAGCGGGCGGGTCTGGGCGAGGTAGCTGACTTCGTGCTCGTCGTTCACCACTTCGCTGTTGGCCGGAAAGGTCAGTTTCTCGGTGCCCGCGTTCAAGCGCTCACGGGCCAGGGGTTCCAGCTCGTTCAGCGTGGCCCAGTAATATTGCAGGCTGTGGGCCAGGCGTTCCTTGGTGTCGTCGCTCAGCGGGCGCACGGCCTTGAGGCGGCGGGCCGGGTCGCTGGAGAGGATGATGATGCCGTTCTCATCGCTGACAAAGGCTTCGAGGCGGGCACGTTGCCAGCGTTCTTCCAAGGCTTCGAGACGCACCTTGACCACGGCGACGCCGATGATCTTGCCGTGCTCTTCCAGGCCGTGGGCCAGGTAGTAACCGGGTTCGCCGTTGGTGCTGCCGATGCCGTAGAAGCGTCCGGGCTGGCCGCGTACGGCATTCTGGAAATAGGCGCGGAAGGACAGGTCTTCACCCTGGTAACTGTCGGCGTCGCGCCAGTTACTGGTGGCCAGCACTCGGCCGGTGGTGTCCATCACGTAGATGGCCCGGCTGCGACTGCGTCGGTTCAGGCCTTCGAGGTAATCGTTGACGGTCTTGCGGTTTTCCTGATTCGGCTCGGCTAGCAGCTTGGAGACGCTGGACTCCAGCTCCAGCAGGCTGGGCAGGTAGGTGTATTTGCTGATTTCACTTTCGACGGTGCGGGCATGCAGCTCCAGCTGGCGTTCGCCGGTATCGCTGAGGGTGCGGATGCCATAGTACTCGCTGACCCAGAAGCCGATATAACCCAGGCCGATCATCAGGGCGATGACCAACGGCGGCAGGAACAATTGGCGGATCAGACGAGGCTTCACGGCAAGTGATGGCGGTGCGGCGCGATAGAGGTTGGGGTCGCATTTCATCACAGATGCCTTGGGTCAGCTACCGCTCACCCCTTCCTGTAGAAGCGAGCTTGCTCGCGAAAAACGACAATGATGACGCGCACATCCTGGATGAACGCGGTGTCCTTGGCTTTTTCGCGAGCAAGCTCGCTCCTACGGGAGGAGCGAGCTGCGGCTTTTTAGTGCTGCAGGATTTTCTCAAGGAAGTGCTGCGCGCGCTCGGAGCGGGCGCTGATGTCGCCGAAGAACTCTTCTTTCGGGCAGTCTTCGATGATCTTGCCGGCGTCCATAAAGATCACCCGGTCGGCCACTTTGCGGGCGAAACCCATTTCGTGGGTCACGCACATCATGGTCATGCCTTCCTGGGCCAGTTGCACCATCACGTCCAGCACTTCGTTGACCATTTCCGGGTCGAGGGCCGAGGTCGGCTCGTCGAACAGCATGACGATCGGGTCCATGGCCAGGGCGCGGGCAATCGCCACACGTTGCTGCTGACCACCGGAAAGCTGGCCAGGGTGCTTGTGGGCGTGCGCCGACAGGCCGACGCGCTCCAGCAGTTGCAGGCCCTTCTTGGTGGCTTCTTCCTTGCTGCGGCCGAGCACCTTGATCTGCGCGATGGTCAGGTTTTCGGTAATGGTCAGGTGCGGGAACAGCTCGAAGTGCTGGAACACCATGCCCACGCGCGAGCGCAATTTCGGCAGGTCTGTCTTCGGGTCGGCGATGGACGTGCCGTCGACGATCACGTCGCCTTTCTGGAACGGTTCCAGCGCGTTGACGCACTTGATCAGGGTGGACTTGCCCGAGCCAGACGGCCCGCACACCACGATCACTTCGCCTTTTTTAACCTCGGTGCTGCAATCGGTCAGCACCTGGAAGTCGCCATACCACTTGTTGATGTGCTTGATAGAGATCATACGGCAAACCTTTTTTGCAGACGCTTGACCAGCAGCGAAGCGGAAAAGCTGATGATGAAGTAGACGACACCGGCGAAGATCAGGAACTCGTTGGAGCGCCCGATGATGTCGCCGTTGGAGCGGGCGGAGTTGAGGAAGTCCACCAGGCCCACGGTGTAGACCAGCGAGGTGTCCTGGAACAGGATGATGCTCTGTTGCAGCAGCAGCGGGGTCATCTTGCGGAACGCCTGGGGCAGGATGATCAGGCGCATGGTCTGGCCGTAGGTCATGCCCATCGCTTGTGCGGCGGCCATCTGGCCCTTGGGGATCGACTGCACGCCGGCCCGCACGATTTCACAGAAGTACGCGGCCTCGAACATCATGAAGGCCACGACGCAGGACGTGAACGCACCGATCGGGGTGTCTTCGCCGGTGATCCAGCGCAGTACGAACGGCACCGCCAGGTAGAACCAAGTGATCACCAGCAGCAGCGGGATCGAGCGGAAGTAGTTCACATAGGCGCCGGCCAGGCGCGACAGCAGCTTGTTGGAAGACAGGCGCATCAACGCCAGGACCGTGCCGAGGGCGATACCGCCGACCACGCCCATGACCATCAACTGCAAGGTCATGAGCATGCCGTTCCACAGGCCGGGGATGGCGGGGATGATGCCGCTGAAATCGAATTCCATTATTTACCCCCCACGGAGATCAGGCCGGGCACGGCGACTTTCTTCTCCACCACGCGCATCAGCAGCATCAGGCTCATGTTCAGGGTGAAGTAGATCAGCGTGGCCAGGGTGAAGGCTTCGAACAGGTTGGCCGAGAATTCGGCGGTCTGTTTGGTTTGCGCCAGCAGTTCCATCAGGCCGATCAAGGACGCCACGGAGGAGTTCTTGAACACGTTGAGGAATTCCGAGGTAAGCGGCGGAATGATGATCCGATACGCCTGGGGCAGCAGCACGTTCCAGTAGATCTGCGGCAGCTTGAAGCCCATCGCCCGTGCGGCGGCTTCCTGGCCACGGGGCAGCGCCTGGATGCCGGTACGCACCTGTTCGCACACACGGGCGGCGGTGAACAGGCCCAGGCACACGACGACGCTCAGGTAGGCCGAGGTGGTCGGGTTCAGGTCCTGCTTGTACCAGTCCTGCAGGTTTTGCGGCAGCAGGTCGGGTATCAGGAAATACCAGATGAACAGCTGAACCAGCAGCGGCACGTTACGAAACAGCTCCACGTAGCAGGTCGCGATGCCCGATACGATGCGGTTTGGCACGGTGCGCATGACCCCCAGAATGGAGCCCAGCAGCAAGGCGATGATCCATGCCACGACGGCGATGGCGATGGTCCAGCCCAGGCCGGCGATGTACCAGTCGAGATATGTCTCGCTGCCAACGCCGGTGGACTTGAAGAACACGCCCCAGTCCCAGTTGTAATTCATTAGGGTCTCCCCTCGAAATCGATCGATGTACAAGCACCCGCTTGGGGAAAATCCATTCCCACCTGGCGGTGAACGCCAGGCACACACGATCGGCTCGAAAACCGCCAGTCGAGTGTTCCAAAAAATAAAGCCAGCAGGTAATAACAGACGCCTGAGGAAGCAGGGCTCCCTCAGGAGATAAGGTTAGTCAGGATTTAGATCTTTACTTCCGGAGCCGGTTTGTCGCTCGGGTTCTTGATCAGTTCCTTGACCTTGTCGCTCATCGGGAAGTTGAGGTTCAGGTTCTTGGGCGGGATCGGGCTTTCGAACCAGCGGCTGTAGATCTTGTTGATTTCGCCGGATTTGTACAGGCCGACAATGGCGTCGTCCACGGCTTTCTTGAAGGCTGGGTCGTCTTTGCGAACCATGCACGCGTAGGCTTCAAAGGACTGTGGCGTGCCGGTGATGACCCAGTCGTCCGGCTTCTTGGCCTTGGCTTCTTCACCGGCCAGCAGGGCGTCGTCCATCATGAATGCGACGGCGCGGCCGCTTTCCAGCATCTGGAAGGACTCGCCGTGGTCTTTGGCGGAGATGACGTTCATGCCCATCTGCTTGTCGGCGTTCATCGCCTTGATGATGCGCTCGGAGGTGGTACCGGCGGTGGTCACGACGTTCTTGCCTTTCAGATCAGCGAAATCGCTGTAGGACGGCTTGCCATCCTTGTCTTTCTTGACCAGCAGGCGGGTGCCGATTTCAAAGATGTTGGTGGTGAACGCGACTTGCTGGGCGCGTTCGGCGTTGTTGGTGGTGGAACCGCACTCGATGTCGACGGTGCCGTTCTGGACCAGCGGAATACGGGTCTGCGAAGTGACCAGGTTGTACTTGGCCTTCAGGTCGGGTTTGTTCAGGTCTTTTTTCAGGGCTTCAACGATGGCCAGCTGAATGTCGTGGGAGTAGCCCACGGGTTTACCCGAACCATCCGCGATGTAGGAAAACGGAATGGAACTGTCGCGGTGCCCGAGGGTGATGGTGCCGGAGTCGTTGATTTTTTTCAGCGTGCCGGTGAGTTCGGCGGCGAATACTGGAGTGCTGATCAGAGCAGCAGCGATAGCTGCGCCCAGGATGTGGGGAACGATGCGCATCAATACTTCCTCGACATTTGTTTTTTTTATGAAGCCGCTGAACGGCTCTCTTGTACAGCGAATGCCCGTGACGGCTCCTGAGGCGTCCAGGGCATCGTCTAGCAGTGTAGAGCATGAGTCGTGCCAGACCCGGTGTAAAAGACTAACTATTTGATTTGTAAGTATATTAAGTTTTGGTTGCGACGAATTTTCAGCTGTTGGGTACGGCAAACCGAATAGGCTGATGTATCGCGTTCGGAAAACCGAATGAAAGCCTGTGCATGAAAAAGCCCCTGGACCTCGCGGTGCAGGGGCTTTTGTACGAACGGTCTGTCAGGCTGCTTCGATCTTGCTGCGGCTTTGTTCGACCTTGCACAGATAACGCTGCAGGTTGTCCTGTTCTTGCGGGGTGGTGAACAGGCCGAGTTTGGTACGGCGCCACAGTATGTCCTGCGGTTGGGTGGCCCATTCTTCGGCACACAGGTAGTCGACTTCGCGGGTGTACAGGCCACCACCCAGATGGTCGCCCAGGTCAGCCAGCGATTGCACACCCTCCAGCAGGCGCCAGGTACGGCTGCCATAAGTAGTGGACCAGCGCCGCGCAATTTCCTTGGGAACCCAGTCGAATTTGCTGCGAATCGCTTCGGCCAGGGCTTCTGGCGTGGTCATGTCTTCGCCGCCGGGCAGGCTGGCGGTAGCGGTCCAGCTGGGACGCATCTGGGGGAAGTAGGGCGCCAACTGTGCCATGGCCGACTCGGCGAGCTTGCGGTAAGTGGTCAGCTTGCCACCGAACACCGACAGGATCGGCGCCTCGCCCGCGGTGCCGGAAAGCGACAAGGTGTAGTCGCGGGTGATGGCCGAGGGGTTATCCGACTCGTCGTTGCACAGTGGACGCACACCGGAGTAGGTGTGGACGATGTCATCGCGGCTCAGCTGCTTCTTGAAGTGCGCGTTGACCACCTTGAGCATGTAGTCGGTCTCGCCCTCGGTAATCGCCACTTTTGCCGGGTCGCCGGTGTATTCGCGGTCGGTGGTGCCGATGATGGTCAGGTCGTTCAGGTACGGAATCGTGAACACGATGCGTTGGTCTTCGTTCTGCAGGATATGCGCGTGGGCGCCTTCGTACAGTTTCGGCACGATCAGGTGGCTGCCCTGGATCAGACGGATGCCGTAGGGCGAATCCAGCTTCAAGTCTTCCTTGATGAACTTGGCCACCCACGGCCCGGCGGCGTTCACCAGCGCCTTGGCGCGGATCGAGAACAGGCTGCCATCGGCGCGTTCCATGTTCATTTCCCACAGGCCTCTGCTGCGGTGTGCACCGATGCAACGGGTCTGGGTATGAATGTGTGCGCCTTTTTCCCGGGCGGCCATGGCGTTGAGTACCACCAGGCGGGCGTCGTCGACCCAGCAGTCGGAGTACTCGAAACCTTTGGTGATTTCGCTTTTCAGTGGGCTGTCGGGGCCGAACTTGAGGCTTTTCGAGCCGGCCAGTTTTTCGCGTTTGCCCAGGTGGTCATACAGGAACAGACCTGCACGGATCATCCACGCCGGGCGCAGGTGCGGTTGGTGCGGCAGCACGAAGCGCATCTGTTTGACGATGTGCGGGGCCTTGGCCAATAGCACTTCACGTTCGGCGAGGGCTTCGCGCACCAGGCGGAACTCGTAATGTTCGAGGTAACGCAGGCCACCGTGGATCAGCTTGCTGCTGGCCGAAGAGGTGTGGCTGGCCAGGTCGTCCTTTTCGCAAAGGAATACCGACAAACCGCGCCCGGCTGCGTCTGCTGCAATACCGACGCCATTGATCCCGCCGCCGATAACGGCGACGTCATAGACTTCGGCAAGCGGTGGAGCAGGCAAGGTAAAAGGGTTCATCGGCTGGCCTCGCGATCTTTTCGTATTGGAAATCGAACATTAATGTTCATTTGCGAAAATGGTAGCTGATAAACGCGAACACAGCCACCCGCATTCGATTGAAAATACTCATCGAAGGGCAGGAAAAGGAAAATTTATGAACATGAGCTCAGGGGCAGGATTCAGAAATGGGCTTTCTGATGGCGCATCATCGGGAGCAAGCCCCCACATTCGACTAGGTTCCGACATGGGGGCTCGGTGTGGGAGGGGGGCTACTCCCGATAGCGTCAGTACAGGCGCTACACGACCTCCAGCCGAACCTTATGCTGGTTCAACAGCTGCACCAGCGCCGGCACCGGCTCCTGATCAGTCACCAGGCAGTCCACCAGGCTGATCGGCCCCAGGCGAATCATGGCATTGCGCCCGAACTTGCTGGAGTCGGCCGCCAGGATCACCTTGCGCGCATTGGCGATGATCGCTTGGGAAACCCGTACTTCCTGGTAATCGAAGTCGAGCAGGCTGCCGTCTTCGTCGATACCGCTGATCCCCACCAGGGCGAAGTCGACCTTGAACTGGTTGATGAAGTCGACACTGGCCTGGCCCACCACGCCGCCGTCACGGCGCACGTTACCGCCGGTCAGCAGCACATCGAAGTCGTCCTTGGCACTGAGCATGGTGGCGACATTGAGGTTGTTGGTGATGATTTTCAGGTGGTTGTGATTGAGCAGCGCCCGCGCGATGGATTCGGTGGTGGTGCCAATGTTGATGAACAGCGAGGCGTTATCGGGGATTTGCGCGGCGATGGCTTCGCCGATGCGCTGTTTCTCGTCGCGCATCTGGTCGGCCCGCATGGCGTACGCGGTGTTCTCGACGCTGGAGTCATAGGCCGCGCCGCCGTGGTAGCGACGCAGCAGATTGGCGTCCGCCAGTTGGTTGATATCGCGGCGGATGGTTTGCGGGGTGACAACGAATAGCTGCGCCATTTCCTCGATACTGACATAGCCGCGTTCGCGGACCAGTTCGAGGATTTGTTGCTGGCGGGGAGGCAGATTCATGGGGCGTCCTTTGGGCTGCCATACAAAAGTGGCCCATGATGACGCAGGAATCCGCTCCCTGCCAGTTACAACCCTATATGGGGTCGGCGCAGTGCTTATTCAGCGCCTTCGTGGGGCTCCCAGTCACGGGTGCGGCTCACTGCCTTTTGCCAGCCGGCGTAGAGTTTCTCCTTGGCAGTTTCTTCCAGCTGAGGTTCGAAGAAGCGCTCGATCACCGCCTTATCGCGCAATTCTTCCAGGCTGCCCCAGAAACCGCACGCCAGGCCAGCCAGGTAGGCCGCGCCGAGTGCCGTGGTTTCGCGCATTTGCGGGCGCTCGACCTGGGTGCCGAGGATGTCGGCCTGGAATTGCATCAGGAAGTTGTTGGCCACCGCACCGCCGTCCACGCGCAGGGACTTGAGGCGTTCGCCGGAATCCTGCTGCATGGCGTCCAATACGTCGCGGGTCTGGTAGGCAATCGACTCCAGGGCTGCGCGAATAATGTGATCCACGCGTACGCCGCGGGTCAGGCCGAACAGCGCGCCACGGGCGTAGGGGTCCCAGTACGGAGCGCCCAGGCCGGTGAAGGCCGGGACCAGGTACACGCCGTTGCTGTCCTTGACCTTGCCGGCGAAGTATTCGGTGTCGTGGGCGTCATTGATGATTTTCAGTTCATCGCGCAGCCACTGCACGGTGGAACCGCCGTTGAAGACCGCACCTTCGAGGGCGTAAGCCACTTCGCCACGAGGGCCGCAGGCGATGGTGGTGAGCATGCCGTGCTTGGATTTCACTGCCTTGTCGCCGGTGTTCATCAGCAGGAAGCAGCCGGTGCCATAGGTGTTCTTGGCCTGGCCGGCTTCCACGCACATCTGGCCGAACAGTGCCGCTTGCTGGTCACCGGCAATACCGCCGATGGCAATGCCGCTCTTGGTGCGGCCGTAGATTTCCGAGGAGGATTTGACTTGCGGCAGCATTTCCCGCGGAACGTCGAGGATCTCCAGCATCTTCCCATCCCACTCCAGGGTGTGGATGTTGAAGAGCATGGTGCGCGAGGCGTTGGTGTAGTCGGTGACGTGGGTCTTGCCGCCGGTAAATTTCCAGATCAGCCAGCTGTCGACGGTGCCGAACAGCAGCTCGCCGTTACGCGCGCGCTCGCGGCTGCCTTCGACGTTATCGAGAATCCACTTGAGCTTGGTGCCGGAGAAGTACGGGTCGGTGACCAGGCCGGTGGTGTCGCTGATGTATTGCTCGTGGCCATCGCGCTTGAGCTGCTGGCAGATCTCGGTGCTGCGGCGGCACTGCCAGACAATCGCGTTGTAGATCGGACGGCCGGTGACCTTGTCCCAGACCACGGTGGTTTCACGCTGGTTGGTGATGCCGATGGCGGCGACCTGGTCATGGTGCAGGCCGGCCTGGGCCAGGGCTTCGACCATCACCGCGCTCTGGGTGGCGAAGATCTCCATCGGGTCATGCTCGACCCAGCCGGCCTGTGGGTAATGCTGGGCGAATTCACGCTGGGCAGTGCAGACCACGTTGGCGTCACGATCAAAGATGATCGCCCGGGAACTGGTGGTGCCCTGATCGAGGGCAATGATGTAGTTCTTATTCTGAATGTCGGTCATGTCAATTGCCTTGGACGAAATAAGGAAGTCGGAAATCAGCCTGGACCGCGAAGGGCAGGGGGATCAGGCTGGCGCTTTCAGGAAATACGAGTTTTGCCGTTGACAGCCGTGTCAGTTGTTTCAGCGATAGCAGGTGCGGCGCTCGGCAGATGGCGGGCGATCAGCCCGCGATAGGCCGCGGCGCCGAGGCATGCGCCGACAATCGGCGCGAAGATCGGAATCAGGAAGTAAGGAATATCACGGCCGCCGGTAAAGGCTATTTCACCCCAGCCGGCGAAAAAGGTCATCAGCTTGGGCCCGAAGTCCCGCGCCGGGTTCATCGCAAAGCCGGTCAAGGGGCCCATGGCGCTGCCAATCACCGCGATCAGCAGGCCGATCAGTAGGGGCGCCAGCGGGCCGCGGGGCAAGCCGTTGTTATCGTCGGTCAGGGCCATGATCACGCCCATGAGGATCGCCGTGATGACCACTTCCACCAGGAACGCTTGGGCCGTGCTCAGCAGGGCATGGGGGTAGGTGGAGAACACCGAGGCCAATTCCAGGCTGGCTTGAGTGCCGCGTACCAAGTGGTGGGTTTGTTCGTAATCGAAAAACAGGTTGCTGTAGAGGGTGTACACCAAGGCCGCCGAACAAAAGGCGCCGGCGACTTGGGCGAGGATATAGAAGGGCAGTTTGCGCTTGTCGAAGTCGGCGAAAATACACAGGGCGATACTCACCGCCGGGTTGAGGTGAGCCCCGGAAATCCCGGCGCTCAGGTAGATCGCCATGCTCACGCCGATCCCCCAGATGATACTGATTTCCCACAAGCCAAAGCTGGCACCCGCGACCTTGAGCGCAGCGACACAGCCGGTACCGAAGAAGATCAGAAGCGCAGTCCCCAGGAATTCGGCCATGCATTGGCTCGAAAGTGAAGGCTGTTGAAGAGCAGTTGTCATGGAAAACCTCGATTGTTGTTCTTGTCTGGCGTTTGGCCTCATCGTGCCATGCGCGATTTTCACCGTGGAGGAGATCCCCATCTCCGACACGGCTTACTGCTCGAATCCCGTGAGTCTATTCCTACAGGATTCGGAAACGAAAAAATATAGACAAGAATCACGGCTGTCAAAGGTCGAAAGTGAACCATCGGTCACTTTCAAAGTATTAGCCTGATGAATGATCACGCTTATTCCATCCAAGGCGTACCCCAGGCACGGGCGCGCTAGAGCGTTTTGTGCGCGCTTGGCCTAGAATTGGCCACCTGTTTGCCACGCCTGGAGACGCCATGACCCCTGCATTGGATTTGTTGAAAAAAGTTCGCGCCGAACATCGCATCCACAGTTATGAACACGATCCCAAGGCCGCTTCATATGGCCTGGAGGCCGCGGAAAAATTGGGCCTCGACCCGGCACAGGTATTCAAGACCTTGCTGGCCAGCAGCGAAAAGGGCGAATTATTGGTGGCCGTGGTGCCGGTCGTCGGAAGTCTGGACTTGAAAGCGCTGGCCCACGCGGCAGGGGTGAAGAAAGTCGAGATGGCCGATCCGGCGGCGGCGCAGCGCTCGACCGGTTACCTGTTGGGAGGCATCAGCCCGCTGGGACAGAAGAAGCGTTTGCGCACCTTTATCGATGTCAGTGCGCAGCCGTTCGCGACGATTTTTGTCAGTGCCGGGAGGCGGGGGTTGGAAGTCGAACTGCCCGCTGCGGTGCTGGCTGAGCATACCCAAGCCAAATTCGCGGAAATTGGCCGGGCATGAGTGGGTATCAGGCCGGGCTGTAGCGTCTCACGCCGGAGTCGGATCGAGGTATCTGCGCCGCGACGCTGCCGGAAGCCTGGAACAGCACCAGGTGTTCGGCGGCGACACGAATGCCCACCAGCGCGCCCACCTGATGATCGGCATGGCTGGGAAAAATCGATTCCAGCTGTGCGCCGGTCGGCAGCTGCAGGCGGTACAAGGTCGATGCGCCGAGGAATGTCTTGCCGACGATCCGCGCGTTCAACGGACTGTCGGGCGCATAGACGATGTCATCCGGACGCAGTAATACATCCACCGCGCCGCCGGTCGGCCAGGTGTACGCGCGATTACCGCGCAGATCGCCCAGCTCGGTGCTCACGGACTCTGGCGAACTCAATTGACCGCGAATGAAATAGCCCTGGCCGATAAAGCTGGCGACGTAGGGCGTCTGCGGTTCGTGATAGAGGTTGTAGGGCGTGTCCCACTGCTCAAGGCGACCTTCCTTGAAAACGCCGACCTGATCACTGACAGCGAACGCCTCTTCCTGATCATGGGTCACCAGGATCGCGCTGGTGCCCCGTGCCTTGAGGATCTCGCGCACCTCGAGGCTGAGCTTGCGTCGCAGTTCGCCGTCGAGGTTGGAGAACGGTTCGTCCAGCAGCAGCAGTTGTGGTTCCGGTGCCAATGCACGGGCAAGGGCGACGCGTTGCTGCTGGCCACCGGAAAGCTCATGGGGGAAACGCTTGCCCAGGCTCTTCAGGTTGACCAGTTCCAGCAGTTCGGCGACCACTCGATCTTTTTGCGGGTGTTTGCGGATACCGAAGGCAATGTTGTCGGCCACGCTGAGGTGGGGAAACAGTGCGTAGTCCTGGAACACCATGCCGATACGACGTTTCTCCGGTGCCAGGGTAAATCCGGCACTGGAGATGACTTCACCGGCCAGGCTGATCTCGCCTTCGTGCACCGGCTCGAATCCGGCGATCGCGCGCAAGGTCGTGGTTTTGCCGCATCCCGATGAGCCCAACAGGCAGCCGATGTCGCCGGCGTTGAGGTGCAGATTGAGGTTCTGCACCACCCGTTGGTCCTGATAGCCGCATGCCAGATTGCGCAGATTCAGCAGTAACGGCTGGCTCATGCGTGGTGGTATGAAGGCGGGACGAGAAATTCGAGCAGGGCCTTTTGCGCGTGCAGGCGGTTTTCCGCTTGGTCCCAGGCTACCGAGCGCGGATCGTCGAGCAGGTCGAGGCTGATTTCTTCGCCACGGTGGGCAGGCAGGCAGTGCATGAAGAGCACGTCCGGCGCGGCCAGGTCGAGCAGGGCGCGGGTGACCTGGAACGGCGCAAACAGCTTCAGGCGCTTGGCGGTTTCGTCTTCCTGGCCCATGGAGGTCCAGACGTCGGTGCTGACCAGGTGCGCGCCCACCACTGCATCCTTTGGATCGCGCAGGATTTGCACGCGGGCACCTGCCTTGGCGAGGAATTCGGCGGACGGTTCGAAGCCTTCCGGGCAGGCGATGCGCAGGTGGAAGTCGAACTGGATCGCCGCTTCTATATAGCTGTTGCACATGTTGTTGCCGTCGCCGATCCAGGCCACGGTCTTGCCCTGGATCGAGCCACGGTGCTCGAGGAAGGTCTGCATGTCGGCCAGCAACTGGCAGGGGTGCAGGTCATCGGACAGGCCGTTGATCACCGGTACGCGGGAGTTGGCGGCGAATTCGGTCAGGGTGCTGTGGGCGAAGGTACGGATCATCACCGCATCGAGCATGCGCGACATGACGATCGCGCAATCGCTGATCGGCTCGCCACGGCCCAGTTGGGTGTCACGGGGCGACAGGAAAATCGCCTGGCCGCCCAGCTGGATCATGCCGGCCTCGAAGGACAAGCGGGTGCGGGTCGACGACTTCTCGAAAATCATGCCGAGTACGCGGTTTTTCAACGGCTCGAACAGTACGCCGCGGTTACGCAGGTCTTTAAGCTCAATGCCTCGACGGATCACGCTGACCAGCTCTTCGGGCGTGCAATCCATCAGGGAGAGAAAGTGCCTTGCGCTCATCATTAACTACCTTTTTGCAACAGACCGCAGATACTCAAAGCCTTGTTTATTGTGAAAACGGGCGAGACCTGCGGCGAAAGCCGCACGGGGCGACGAAATGGGGGAAGGCGCGATCTTATAATTAAATGTCGCGTCTTACCAATAGGGCTACGGTTTCGGGGGCGTTCAAGAAGGGCGCGAAAGCGCTTTTGAAGACGATTTCCAGACAGCAGCGGGTCATTTGTACACTGGCGTCGCAACCTTTTGCAATGCGCGGAGGCGAGCCCAGGCTGGATCGCGTCGGTTTGATGGCGGGTGTGGGCGCTTTTGAAACATTTGCTAACCCTTACCCATGGCCTGGCCTGATGCCCATGGATTCACGGGACGAACCTTACTGGCGCCCCTGTCAGTCGCAGGCCATAGTTGGGCCAAAGCCCCTATAAAGAGACTGGCCATGACCAAGACTCTCCATCACCGTGCCTGCCATCTGTGTGAAGCCATCTGTGGCCTGACCCTGGAAACCACCCAAGCCGACGACGGCAGCCTGGCGATCACCTCGATCAAGGGCGATGCGCTGGATACGTTCAGCCGCGGGCATATCTGCCCCAAGGCCGTGGCGCTGCAGGACATTCAGAATGATCCCGACCGCCTGCACCAACCCATGTTGCGGGTGGGCAGCGAATGGCGGCCGATCCCGTGGGAGGACGCCTTTGCACTGGTCGCCGAGCGACTGGCCGGCATTCAGGCGCGGCATGGACAGAATGCGGTGGCGGTGTACCAAGGCAACCCCAGCGTGCACAACTACGGGTTGATGACCCACAGCAACTACTTCCTTGGCCTGCTCAAGACACGTAACCGGTTTTCCGCGACGTCGGTCGACCAGTTGCCCCATCACCTCACCAGCCACCTCATGTACGGTCATGGCCTGTTATTGCCGATCCCGGACATCGACCATACCGACTTCATGCTGATCCTGGGTGGCAACCCGCTGGCATCCAACGGCAGCATCATGACCGTGCCCGACGTGGAGAAGCGCCTCAAGGCCATTCAGGCCCGTGGCGGCAAAGTGGTAGTGGTCGATCCACGGCGCAGCGAGACGGCCGCGATTGCCGATCAGCATCTTTTCGTGCGACCTGGCGGCGATGCGGCGCTGCTGTTCGGGGTGCTCAACACATTGTTTGCCGAAAACCTGACCCGTGACAGTCACTTGCCAGTCGACGGCCTGGAGGACGTGCGCCGCGCAATCGCCGGGTTTACCGCC
Organism: Pseudomonas extremaustralis; assembly: GCF_900102035.1. Classification (NCBI taxonomy): domain Bacteria; kingdom Pseudomonadati; phylum Pseudomonadota; class Gammaproteobacteria; order Pseudomonadales; family Pseudomonadaceae; genus Pseudomonas; species Pseudomonas extremaustralis. The sequence continues at coordinate 3,613,902 of NZ_LT629689.1, read as the reverse complement.
GAGGCCATGAGCCGCCAGTGTGCGGTGCCTGCCGAGCAGATTCGCCAATTGGCGCGTGACTTTGCCGCAGCGGACAAAGCGGTGTGTTATGGACGCATGGGGGTATCGACCCAGGCGTTTGGCACTTTGTGTCATTGGTTGGTGCAGTTGATCAACCTGGTGACAGGGAACCTGGATCGGGTCGGCGGCGCGTTATGCACGACGCCGGCGGTGGACTTGGTGGCGTCGACCGGCGGCGGGCATTTCAATCGCTGGCAGAGCCGTGTGTCGGGGCGTCCGGAGTATGGTGGCGAGTTGCCGGTGTCGGCCTTGGCTGAAGAAATGCTCACCGATGGCGAAGGGCAGATCCGCGCCCTGATCACTGTGGCTGGCAATCCGGTGCTGTCGACGCCGAATGGTCGCCAGTTGGAGCAGGCCCTGGACGGGCTGGAATTCATGGTCAGCGTCGACCTCTATATCAACGAAACGACGCGTTATGCCGACCTGATCCTGCCGTCCACGTCGGCGCTGGAAAACGATCATTACGACACCACCTTCAATATGTTCGCGGTGCGCAATGTAACCCGTTTCAATCGTGCGATCTTGCCCAAACCTGCGGGCGCGTTGCATGACTGGGAAATCTTCGTCGGCTTGGCCGAGGCGTTTGCCGCGCACACAGGGATTGCGCTCAAGCCGACCCTGTCACCGGCGCAAATGATCGACTTGGGGCTGCGCGCTGGCGTGTATGGCGATGCGTCCAGCCACAAATTGTCGGTGGCGATGCTCGCCGAATACCCCCATGGCGTGGATTTGGGGCCGCTCAAGCCCAATCTGGCCGCACGCTTGAAAACCGCCGATGGCAAAGTGCAGGCAGCGCCGGCGGTGATCCTGGCGGACCTCGCGCGCTTTGCGGCGCAACCGTTGCCACTGGTCGACGAACTGCTATTGATCGGTCGGCGGCATGTGCGCAGCAATAATTCCTGGATGCATAACTATCACCGGCTGGTGAAAGGTAAGCCTCGGCACCAGTTGCACATGCATCCCGATGACCTTGCCCATCGGCAGTTGAGTGATGGCCAGCGGGTGCGGGTGAGTTCGCGGATCGGCATGATCGAGGTGGAAGTCGTGGCCAGCCTGGACATGATGCCCGGTGTGGTCAGCCTGCCTCACGGCTGGGGCCACGGTCGCCCTGGGGTGCAGATGACCATCGCCAGCGGTCAGCCGGGGGCGAGCGCCAACGACTTGACCGACGAGCGGCAATTGGACGAATTGTCGGGCAACGCGGCGTTGAATGGCGTGCCGGTACAGGTAGCGGCCGCTTAAGGCGCCTGAGCACCGCGCTGGGATTTTGCGTTACAATGCGCCACCGTGCCGACCTGTGAGTCGCAAAGTTCCAGCCGAGGTGTTCCATGGATATCATCGAAACGATCAAAGAGCAGATTGCCAACAACACCATTCTGCTTTACATGAAGGGCTCTCCCAATGCCCCGCAGTGCGGTTTCTCCGCGAAGGCGTCCCAAGCCATCATGAAATGTGGCGAGAAATTCGCTTATGTGGATATCCTGCAAAACCCGGAAATTCGCGCCAACCTGCCGAAGTACGCCAACTGGCCGACGTTCCCGCAACTGTGGGTAGCCGGTGAACTGGTCGGCGGCAGCGACATCATCACTGAAATGTTCGAGAACGGTGAGTTGCAGACGTTGGTCAAAGACGCAGCAGCAAAAGCGGCAGCCAAGACTGAAGCTTGATCGACCTGCAATGAAAAGCCCCGCTTCTCATCCGAGAGCGGGGCTTTTTCATGCTTTCAATGTAGGAGCGAGCTTGCTCGCGAAATACTCAAAGACGCCGCGTTCATCCTGAATGCACGCGTTATCGTTGACGCTCTTCGCGAGCAAGCTCGCTCCTACAATGAATAGGGGTTATTCGCCCATCTGCGATTGCAGGTAGTTTTCCAGGCTGACTTTGTCGATCAGGCCCAGTTGGGTTTCCAGCCAGTCGATATGTTCTTCCTGGTCTTCCAGGATATCTTCCAGCAGTTCGCGGCTGCCGAAGTCGGCTTTGGTTTCGCAATGCGCAATGGCGGCCTTGATGTCGCTGTGGCTCTTGCGCTCAAAACCCAGGTCGCTGCTGATCATTTCCTGGGTGTGCTCGCCGATGTTCAGCTTGCCCAGGTCCTGCACGTTCGGCAGGCCTTCCAGGAACAGGATGCGCTTGATCAGCGCGTCGGCGTCCTTCATGGCCTTGATGGATTCTTTGTATTCACGTTTGCCGAGCTTTTCCAGGCCCCAGTCGTCATACATGCGCGCATGCAGGAAGTACTGATTGATCGCGACCAGTTCATTGGCAAGGATTTTGTTGAGTTGCTGGATGACTGAGATGTCGCCTTTCATGACTGGGGTCCTGCCCTGTAATAGCTGTATATAGGCCGGAGTTTGAGCGGCGCACACTCGAGTGTCAAACCTAAGTTATTGAATAGTAAATGGAAATTAATCGGAATAAGAATGTTTGTATTCCGCGTCTTGGGGCTAACTGATTGAATTGCGGGCATAAAAAAACCGGACATAAGTCCGGTTCTTCAAAATACGTCTATTTAAGCGTGTGTAAATTCTGCTGAATAGGGGAGCGCGGCCTGAGCTGTTTGCAACTGCGTCAGGGTTTCCCGTACCACTTGCTTGGCAAGGCAAGCACATTTGCCGCACTGGCTGGCAACGCCAGTGGTTTCACGCACTTCCTTGTAGCTGCAGCAACCTTCGTAGATTGCTTCGCGGATTTGTCCGTCGGTGACGCCGGTACACAGGCACACATACATAAGGGAGAACCGTCGCGGTTTAAGGCTTGAGTGCGGTGGATCTTAATGTTAACGAGAATGATTGTCAAAGTAGAATCGCAGGGAATTGTCGGGCACCGCCCGTGCGCTGACGAACGGTTTTTTCCGTGTATGATGGTCGGTCTTCACGAAGCGTGACTGCGTCACAGGTCTGTCGTTTGAATGCGGCAGACTCAAGGCCGGTCCTTTTACTTCAATCGTCACCCTTACATCAGGAGATACCCCATGAGCGTACTCGTCGGCAAACAAGCCCCGGATTTCGACGTCCCAGCCGTCCTCGGCAATGGCGAAATCGTTGACAGCTTCAAACTGTCCGAAGCCATCAAAGGCAAATACGGCCTGGTGTTCTTCTACCCGCTGGACTTCACTTTCGTCTGCCCTTCGGAACTGATCGCCCTGGACCACCGCATGGACGATTTCAAGGCGCGTAATGTTGAAGTGGTCGCCGTTTCCATCGACTCCCATTTCACCCACAACGCCTGGCGCAACACGGCCATCAACGATGGCGGCATCGGCAAAGTCAAATACACCATGGCTGCCGACATGAAGCACGACATCGCCAAGGCCTACGACGTTGAGTCCGAAGGCGGCGTGGCTTTCCGTGGCGCGTTCCTGATCGACGACAAGGGCGTTGTACGCTCCCAGATCATCAACGATCTGCCGCTGGGCCGTAACATGGAAGAGCTGATCCGCCTGGTCGACGCCCTGCAATTCCACGAAGAGCATGGTGAAGTCTGCCCAGCCAACTGGAAAAAAGGCGACAAAGGCATGAACGCTTCGCCAGAAGGCGTTGCGGCTTACCTGACCGAGAACGCCGGCAAGCTGTAAGCGCCTGTTTCGCGGTACAAAAAAACCGGCCTGAGAAGGCCGGTTTTTTTATGCGCGGGAGTTCGACCTCAGTCGTTGAAGTCTTCCCAGCCGCCCATCTGCTTCCAACGGTTGACGATGCCGCAGAACAGCTCGGCGGTCTTCTCGGTGTCGTAGCGTGCCGAGTGGGCCTCGCGGCCGTCAAAGTCGATACCGGCGGCCTGGCAGGCTTTGGCCAATACGGTCTGGCCATAAGCCAGGCCCGCAAGGGTGGCGGTGTCGAAGCTGGAGAACGGGTGGAACGGGTTGCGCTTCATGTCCAACCGCGCGACGGCGGCATTGAGGAAGCCCAGGTCGAAACTGCTGTTGTGACCCACCAGGATTGCGCGTTTGCAGCCATTGGCCTTCAACGCCTTGCGCACGCCACGGAAGATATCGGTCAGCGCCGCTTCTTCGCTGACGGCCATGCGCAGTGGGTGGTCAAGCTTGATGCCTGTGAATTCAAGGGCCGCTGCTTCGATGTTCGCGCCTTCGAACGGTTCGACGCGGAAGAAGTGGGTGTGTTCCGGGAACACAAAACCCTGCTCGTCCATGCCGATGGTCGTCGCGGCGATTTCCAGCAGCGCGTCGGTGGCGCAGTTGAAGCCACCGGTCTCTACGTCGATGACCACCGGCAGATAGCCGCGAAACCGCTCGGCCATCGGGTGACGGGAACCGCCACCGCTGTGCTCGTGTTCGTCATCGTAATGGTCTTCACTCACTTGCTTTCCTCCAGCAGGCGCCAGCGCAGTGTTTCACCGGCGCGCAGCGGGATAACAGTCAGCTCGCCGAACGGCAGGCTGGCAGGGGCGGTCCAGTCTTCACGGACCAGGGTAATGCGGTCGGTATTCGCCGGCAGGCCATAGAAACGCGGGCCGTTGAGGCTGGCGAAGCCTTCGAGTTTGTCCAGGGCGTTACGTTGTTCGAACGCTTCGGCATACAACTCGATGGCGGCAAACGCGGTATAGCAACCGGCACAGCCGCAGGCGGCTTCCTTGGCATGCTGGGCGTGGGGGGCCGAGTCGGTGCCGAGGAAGAACTTCGGGTTGCCGCTGGTCGCGGCATCCAGCAAGGCCACCTGGTGGGTGTTGCGCTTGAGGATCGGCAGGCAATAGAAGTGTGGCCGAATCCCGCCCACCAGCATGTGGTTGCGGTTGTAGAGCAGGTGATGGACGGTGATGGTCGCACCGACGTTGGCCGGGGCCTCGGTGACGAACTGCACCGCATCGGCCGTGGTGATGTGTTCGAACACCACCTTGAGGGTCGGAAACAGCTCGACCACGCGGCGCATGTGTTCGTCGATGAAGATCTTCTCGCGGTCGAACACGTCCACATCGCCACGGGTTACTTCGCCGTGGATCAGCAGCGGCATGCCGACTTCAGCCATGGCTTCGATGGCCGGCAGGATCTTGTCGATACTGGTCACGCCGGAATCGGAGTTGGTGGTTGCGCCCGCCGGGTACAGCTTGGCGGCATGCACGAAACCGCTGGCCTTCGCCTGGCGAATCTCGTCGGGCTGAGTGCGGTCGGTGAGGTAGAGCACCATCAACGGTTCGAAGCGGCTGCCGGCCGGCCGTACAGCGAGGATACGCTGGCGATAGGCATCGGCTTCTGCGGCATTACGCACCGGAGGTACCAGGTTAGGCATGATGATGGCGCGGCCGAACGTGCGCGCCACATCGGCCACGGTTTGGGGTAACGCAGCACCATCGCGAAGATGAATATGCCAGTCGTCGGGACGCAGCAGGGTCAGGCGGTCGGACATTGGGGATTCCAGGCGGGTCAATCTGGTGGGAATGCTACCGGAAAAGACTCTTGCAGGCACTCGCTATCAAGTTTTGCAGGATGCATCCGATAGCCTTTTGTATGCCTTAACGATGTATGACGCTTTGAAGTGTTGTAGAAACCAGTGGAGCCTCCCGTGCGCCAGCATTATTTAGCCCTGCTCAGTGTGTTCGCCAGCCTGCCTGCGATGGCCCTCACGTTCCAGACACGTCTGGAGAATATTGAGTGGAAGGTGGAAGGCGACCAGTTCGAGTGCCGCCTGACCCAGCCGATCACCGATTTCGGTTCGGGTGAGTTCGTGCGCCGGGCCGGTGAGCAGGCAACGTTTCGTCTGAAAGCCTATGGCGGCGCGCTGGGCGCAGGCTCTGCCACCTTGTTGGCGGCGGCTGCCCCGTGGCAACCGGGTCGAGGTGATATCAACCTCGGCGCCGTGCGCGCCGGCAGCGGGGATGTGCTGTTCAACAGCTCCCAGGCCCAGGCCGGACGCTTGTTCAATGGCTTGCTCGAAGGGCGCAGCCCGACCGTGCGGCATTACGGGCGTGAGGGCGGCTATTCGGAAATCCGCCTGCTGCCGGTGAAGTTCAACAAGGCGTATAGCGACTATCAGTTGTGCACTACCAAGCTGCTGCCGATGAATTATGACCAGGTCAAACAGACCGAAGTCGGCTTCCCAGGGGGAGGCATTGAGCTGGACGCGGCGGCCAAGAAGAAGCTGTCAGTCATACTCGCCTTCATGAAAGCCGATCCCACGGTCAACCATATCGAGTTGAACGGGCACTCGGACAACAGCGGCAACCGCCTGACCAATCGCGATGTCTCGCGCCGTCGTGCACTGGCGGTGATGGACTACTTCAAGGCCAACGGTATCCCCGAGTCGCAGATCACCCTGCGTTTCTACGGCGAAAGCTACCCCTTGGCGCCCAACACCAATGCGGCCAATCGCGCCCGCAACCGCCGCGTGAATGTTCAGCTCGAGCGGGTGGCCGCCCCCGAGAAACCCGCGCCCCAGGCTGCTGTACCGAGCAATCCGGCGCACACGTCGTAACGCGTCCCCCAGGGTCGCGCGCTCGACATAATCTGTCGCTTTATCTTCATTTGCTGTCGCGCCCCTGTAAATTCACGGTTTTGGTCGGTAGAATCGACGCCTTTCCGTACAACCCCGTGGAGTGATGGCATGGCCGACGTAAACAAGGTCGTTCTCGCGTATTCCGGCGGCCTGGACACTTCGGTGATCCTCAAGTGGCTGCAGGATACTTATAACTGTGAAGTGGTGACCTTCACCGCTGACCTGGGTCAGGGCGAAGAGGTCGAACCTGCACGTGCCAAGGCGCAAGCCATGGGCGTGAAAGAGATCTACATTGACGACCTGCGCGAAGAGTTCGTCCGCGATTTCGTTTTCCCGATGTTTCGCGCCAACACCGTCTACGAAGGCGAGTACCTGCTGGGTACCTCCATCGCACGTCCGCTGATCGCCAAGCGCCTGATCGAAATCGCCAACGAAACCGGTGCTGACGCCATTTCCCATGGCGCCACCGGCAAGGGTAACGACCAGGTACGTTTCGAACTGGGCGCCTATGCCCTCAAGCCGGGCGTGAAAGTGATTGCCCCTTGGCGTGAGTGGGACCTGCTGTCCCGTGAGAAGCTGATGGATTACGCTGAAAAGCACGGTATCCCGATCGAGCGTCACGGCAAGAAAAAGTCCCCGTACTCGATGGACGCCAACCTGCTGCACATCTCCTATGAAGGCGGCGTGCTGGAAGACACCTGGACCGAGCACGAAGAAGACATGTGGCGTTGGACCGTCTCCCCGGAGAACGCTCCCGACAAACCGCAGTACCTGGAGCTGACCTACCGCAATGGCGACATCGTCGCACTGGACGGCGTCGAAATGACCCCGGCCACCGTGCTGGCGACCCTGAACCGTATCGGTGGCGCACACGGTATCGGCCGCCTCGACATCGTCGAGAACCGCTACGTGGGCATGAAGTCCCGTGGCTGCTACGAAACCCCGGGCGGCACCATCATGCTGCGCGCTCACCGCGCCATCGAGTCCATCACCCTGGACCGCGAAGTGGCTCATCTCAAAGACGAGCTGATGCCCAAGTACGCCAGCCTGATCTACACCGGCTACTGGTGGAGCCCTGAGCGTCTGATGCTGCAACAGATGATTGACGCTTCCCAGGCCCACGTGAACGGCGTTGTGCGCCTGAAGCTGTACAAGGGCAACGTGATTGTGACCGGTCGCAAGTCCGATGACTCGCTGTTCGACGCCAATATCGCCACCTTCGAAGAAGATGGCGGCGCCTACAACCAGGCGGACGCAGCGGGCTTTATCAAGTTGAACGCACTGCGCATGCGCATCGCCGCCAACAAAGGCCGCTCGTTGTTCTGAGTGTTTAAACGGTTATGAAAAATGGCCCCTTGTTCAAGGGGCCATTTTTTTTGCCTGCGCTATTAGCGCGAAGAGGTAATGTTTATAAGTATTAAACATCTGTTGATGTCGATGGAATAAAAGCGCTCCGTTGTGAAGCTCTGGAATGAATTGTTATTAAAGCCTCGTAGGGTGAATGAATTTTTTACACCTGTGTAGGAACTAGTCTTACAGAAAATTCACTCATGAAAGTACAGCTAAGGCGAAAATCGCTGAATGGTCTGTAGGACTTATGGGTGTAAATAAATATGTTAAATGGAACTAAAACAGTCGATTTTTTTACCTTGGCTTCGTCGCTGGAGGCCAGCAAGCAAGGGGCATTTCCTGAAAGTTGTGTGCGGCACGTTTACTACCCACCCCCTGGACTGGGGAAATATCACTCAAAATATGTAATCCCCCGGAAAGGTCTGAAAGGCTCCATAAAACTGGATACATCCGAGTTGGCCTATTTTTGTAGGGCAATTCCTTTATCGTTGTGGGTTGGGTCTCTGCTTGCTGTTGCTTGGGGGGAATGCTATGCCAACTAGGAAACGACTAGGCTATTGTGCTTGCTCTAAATAATTCGAACAGCGAAATTGGACTTTCTCATGAATAAAGTGCTGATCGTGGATGATCATCCTGTCATTCGTCTTGCTGTGCGTATGCTAATGGAGCGTCATGGTTATGAGGTCGTTGCCGAGACCGATAACGGTGTCGATGCGTTGCAACTTGCGCGTGAGCATATGCCGGACATTGTCATACTGGATATTGGAATCCCCAAACTCGATGGGCTGGAAGTTATTTGCCGGCTGTCATCGACCAAACAACCGGTACCCTTCAAGGTGCTGGTGCTCACGTCCCAGGCGCCGGGGCATTTTTCCATGCGCTGCATGCAGGCGGGGGCCGCAGGCTATGTGTGCAAGCAACAGGACCTGACCGAGTTGCTGAGCGCGATCAAGGCCGTCCTGTCGGGCTACAGCTACTTCCCTAACCAGGCTCTCAACTCGGTGCGCTCCACCATGGGCAATGCCAGCGAGGCCGATATGGTCGAGCGCCTGTCGGGGCGGGAAATGATGGTGCTGCAGCAATTGGCTCGCGGCAAGACCAACAAGGAGATTGCCGACGGTATGTTTCTCAGCAACAAGACCGTCAGTACCTACAAGACCCGCCTGTTGCTCAAACTCAATGCACGCTCGCTCGTGGATCTCATCGAACTGGCCCAGCGTAACGGCTTGGTATAGAGGAAGGCGCAGCATCGCGCATAGCCAGGCTAACCGGCATAAAAAAGCCTCCGTCAGGGAGGCTTCCGGCCGTGGACTGCTCGATCAGAGATCGAAGTCGTAATCGGCCAGTTGTTTCTGCAAGCGTCGTTCTTCCAGGAGATTGTCGATAGTGCGACGTTTGCTCAGATTGGTCTTGGCCACCTCTGCGACAGGGACTTCTGTCCCATCGTCATCCGACTCAACGAGGTCGTCTTCCACTTCCAATTGTTCTTTGTCAGTGCTCATAAGGCTAACTCCAGGCTAAGACTGCCGTTGGCGCCCCTTATAACGATATTCCTCGAGTGGGTAAAAAAGATTTTTTCAATCGACTGCCCGGGAAAACTGATGATCTCTCAATCGTCGGACGTCTTGTTCTTGTATTCACACAGGTCTTCGATGCGACAGCTGCCACAACGTGGCTTGCGGGCCTGGCAAACATAGCGCCCGTGAAGGATCAGCCAGTGGTGCGAGTCAAGCAGGTACTGCTTGGGCACGAACTTCATCAGCTGTTTTTCCACCTCCACCACGTTTTTGCCTCGGGCGATGCCGGTTCGGTTGCTGACCCGGAAAATGTGGGTGTCCACGGCCATGGTCAGTTGGCGGAATGCGGTGTTGAGCACCACGTTAGCGGTTTTACGGCCGACTCCCGGTAACGCCTCCAGGGCCTCGCGGGTCTGCGGTACTTCGCTGCCATGCCGTTCTATCAGCAAGCGGCAGGTTTCGATAACGTTCTTGGCCTTGCTGTTATACAGCCCGATAGTCTTGATGTATTCCGATAAGCCTTCCACGCCCAGGGCATAGATCGCTTCAGGTGTGTTTGCCACGGGATACAGCTTGGCCGTGGCCTTGTTGACGCCAACATCCGTGGATTGGGCCGACAGGATGACCGCAATCAGCAACTCGAATGGAGAGGAGTAGGCCAGTTCCGTCTTGGGTTCCGGGTTGTCTTCGTGAAGCCTGCGGAAAATTTCCAGGCGTTTTGCGGCGTTCATGGTGCGGTGGTTTCCTTGCAGGCAGTCAGCGTGATTTCAAATATTGGGTCCAGGCCTGGCACCCTGCGAGCAATAAGCCGAGCAGGATAAACCCGGCAGGCACTAATGTGATGTCAGTCACGTCGCGTAACAACCCCAGGATCAGCATTGATGCACCAAACAGGCCGAACAACTGCAGGCGGCCCTGATGCTGGCCGGCGTCAAAAAAGCCGGAATATTCCAGTACCACGCATTGCACGCTGATCAGCGCCAGATACCCCCCCAATTGCAGGCACAGAGACAGCGCGAAAGCCGTCAGCAGGACCTGTGCGCTGGCGACCAACGTAGCGGCCAGCATCAGGCTGGCGATTAAGCGCATTGGCGGACTCAGACGCGCGCGCACGACATGCATGGCGCCAGCGTAAAGCGCCACGATCAAGGTCGACAGCCCGAGGAAACTCAAGGCTTTGGGCAGCGTGTCCGTTACTCCAAGCAACGGTGCGAGCATCAACGAGGTCACCAGGCCAGAAGGTTTACGCATGGGGACCAGGCTCCAGCAGAGTCGGCCGATGTTCATCGAAATAGCGCAACGCGTCGTGAACGGCGTTGATCACGGCACGGGACGTCACCGTGGCGCCTGCTATTTGATCGAAACGGGGCGGGTCATTACTGGAATAGCCTTTGAACGCCGCCATCCAAGGGTTGCCCGGTTCACCGATATGGCCGCCGAGGCTCGGGGTTTCGGTTTGCTCCAGGGTTTTGAGCCCTAGCAACCTGCCATCGCGGTCGATGGCGATCAGCAACTCGATCGGCCCGGCGTAGCCGCTGGCTTGTACGTGCAGCAGCACGGCACTGGGTTGGCCTGACAGCGTCGCGAGATAGCCGCCCTGCAATTGGCTGGACGCCAACGGTTGCGCAGGGATTGCCAGGGGGTGGTCCATGGGAAGGTTGTCGTAGCGCTCGGCGGGCAGCAGGTCAAGCAAGGCTTGGCGTTGCAGCATCTGGGCCTGGTGGGCGGCGCGATCAGCGGTCAGGTGTTGAAATCCGAGGGGCAAGGCGATTCCCAGAAGTGCAATCAGCAGCACCAGCGGCCAACCCTTCATGGCGTCACCGCAGTTTGTTTTGGCGCCACCAGGCGCTCCAGCGTGGGGACCGCCAGGTTCATCAGCAGCACCGCAAAGGCTACACCGTCCGGGTAGCCGCCCCACGTACGAATCAGATAAGTCAGCAAGCCGACCCCTACGCCGAACAGCAAGCGAGCCCGTGCCGTTCGAGGACCGGACACCGGCTCGGTGACGATGAAAAACGCGCCGAGCAGGGTGGCGCCGCTCAGCAGATGAAATAACGGCGAGCCATGTGAGTCGGACCCGGAGCCGTTCCAGCAAAGCAAGCTGACCACGAAGAGACTGCCCAGCATGCCGACGGGCGCATGCCAACTGAACACCCGTTGGCGTAGCAGCAAGAGGCCGCCTGCCAGATACGCCAGGCTCACCCATTCAATGCCCCTGGCACCGAAATAACCGAACGCCGGGTTGCCGGAAAACAGCTCGTCGATTGTCAGGCTCTTATTGGTCCGCAATGTATCGAGTGCGGTGGCCTGGGCCCAGGCATCCGGCGCATCGCCGTGCAGGCCCAATACGCGCTGCAACCCGGTGAGCAGGTCCAGGCCGTGGATGCCCGGCCACTGGCTCATCGGCTGCGCAAACATCACCAGCATCAGGGCATAACCGACCATTGCCGGGTTGAACGGGTTACGGTTGCCGCCATACAGGTGTTTACCCAACAGCAACCCGCCGGTAACGGCCGCGACGCTGAGCCACCAGGGGCAATAGGGGGGCAGCGCCAGCGCCAACAGCACTGCGCTGACCAGACTGCTCAGATCACTGACGCGCCGGCCCCTAAGGCGATGGACGAGTGTGTCTACCAGCAGTGCGCTTGCTGTCGCCAGGGATAGATTGATCAGCACGCCCCATCCATAAAGCCAGAACATCGCCGCCACACCCGGTAGCGTTGCCAGCAATACGCGGCGCAGCGCTTGCTGTGGGTCAGCTATCGACATGGGCGTCCACCTGGCGCTGGGCTTCTTCGAGCTTGCGTTGTGCGGCGTTCAGTTCATCCGGGCTGACGCCTGGCTGGCGTTGCAGTTTACTGACATCGGCACGCGCATATGCCAGGGCGGTTTTGAGTTGGCGCAACTGGCTGTCGATGGGGCGTTTTTCCACGCGCTGCAAGTTGGGGCGAGGTTGTTCGGACACGGCTTCGGCGTCATGCAAGGCTTGATCGGCGGCGGCCAGCGCCGCGCTCAAGGTGGCCAGTTGCTGAGCATCCGCATTCAGGTCCTGGGCTTTTTTCAACTCGGCGCGGCGCATGGCCAGTTGGATTTTCGCGCGTTTGAGTTCCGGGTCTTTGTAGATCGGCGGTGATGGCGGGGAGTTGATCTCCAGCGTAGCGAGCGCCTGCTCTGCGGCTTCGAACTGTTGTTGCAGCACAATCAGTTGCGACTGCTGTTCAAAGGTCGGGGGATGACCAAATGCCTTCAAGGATTTGTGCAACTGGGCGCGGCTCATTGCAACGCCGATCTTGGCTTTCTTGATCGCCGCATCCCGAGCCGCCTGGTGGGGATCGGTTTGTGGCGCTTGTACCGGTGTCGCGCGCTTGGCCCGTGCCAGGCGTTCGGCGAGCTTGTGTTCTTCCTCCCGTTGCAGGCGCGCATTGCGTTGCTCGTAGCGGCGCCGCGCGCGGTCACGCTTGAGGTCGCGTGCATGGCGTTCACGTTCGTTGGCGGCCAGGCCCCCCACAAGCGATGGACGCATCTCGATACAGTCGACCGGGCAGGGTGCGACGCACAGGTCGCAGCCGGTGCATTCGTCGGCGATCACGGTGTGCATGAGCTTGGCGGCACCGACAATCGCATCCACCGGGCAAGCCTGGATGCATTTGGTGCATCCGATGCACTCGGCCTCGCGGATATAAGCGATCTGCGCCGGGGCCTCGCCGCGGCTGGTATCTACCTGCAGGACCGGCACGTTCAGCAACCGGGCCAGCCCGACGATGGTTTCCTGCCCGCCCGGCGGACACTTGTTGATAGCCTCGCCCTGGGCAATGCCCTCGGCGTAAGGCTTGCAGCCAGGGTGTCCGCACTTGCCGCATTGGGTCTGCGGCAGCAGTGCGTCGATACGTTGAATCAGGTTCATGCTTTGATCATTGCGTTGAAACCCAGGAAAGCCAGCGCCATCAGTCCGGCACTGATCAGCTCGACCGGCAGACCGCGAAAGGGCGGGGGGATATCGTTTTCGGCGATGCGCTCGCGCAGGTCGCTGAACAGGCTCAGCACCAGCCAGAAACCGAGCCCGGCACCCAGGCTCAGCGCGGTCATGTGCGCCAGGCCCTGATCGTCCCTAGTGTCCAGCAGCACCACACCCAGGACGCCCGCGTTGCCCAGCAGCAATAGCCACAGGCCGTGCCAATGCATGTTCGGTCGCAGGCGGGTCAACAGGCTGAGCACCGGGCTGATCAGCAGCGCGATGAGCGGTAGAAATACCCACAGCCGCAGGGCAGTCAGTTCCAGTGGCCGCAGCACATAGTGGTCTAGCAGATAACCCGCTATGCCGCTCAATACCACCACCACGGTGGTGGCCAGCCCCATGGCATGCAACTGCGGGCGTGACTCAGTGGCCAGCGTCGAGCCGATAGCCAGCGGCATCTGCAACACGAGGTTGCTGACAAGGGCGGCGCTGAGAACGGTGAAGAGCATATCGGTCATGGGCATGCCGGTTAAGCAAACAGGGCCTGATTATCCGGCAAGCGAGAAGGGGGTACTAGCTGAAAAGCCCTGTCGCCGTGACGACAGGGCTGTCTTGCGGGCTTACTTGATACGCTGGCCCGGCTTGGCGCCGCTGTCAGGGCTCAGCAGGTAGATCTCTTCGCCGCCAGGGCCAGCCGCCATCACCATGCCTTCGGAAACACCGAACTTCATTTTCCGCGGCTTGAGGTTGGCGATCATCATGGTCAGGCGACCATTGAGCTTGGACGGGTCCGGATAAGCGCTCTTGATCCCGGAGAACACATTGCGTTGCTCGTCACCGATATCCAATGTCAGGCGCAGCAGCTTGTCGGCACCTTCAACGGCTTCGGCCTTGATGATCAGCGCAACGCGCAGGTCCACGGCAGCAAAGGCGTCGAAGTCGATCTCGGGCGAGAGCGGGTCCTTGGCCAATTCGCCGTTGCCCGCGGGTTGCGATTCGCCGGTATCGGTCTGGCTGGCGACCAGGTCTTCTTTCGATGCGTCGGTCATGGCCTGGACCTTGACCGGATCGATACGGGTCATCAGCGGCTTGAACTCGTTCAGTTGATGGTTGCTGAGCAAGGTGGCGTGGTCGTTCCAGGTCAGCGGCGCGACGTTGAGGAACGCCTCGGCATCGGCGGCCAGCAATGGCAGCACTGGCTTGAGGAAGATCACCAACTGGCGGAACAGGTTGACGCCGGTGGCGCAGATCGCCTGGACTTCAGCCTGCTTGCCTTCCTGCTTGTTCAGCGACCACGGCGCCTTGTCGGCGATCCAGGCGTTGGCACGGTCGGCCAGGCCCATGATCTCGCGCATGGCGCGGGCAAAATCGCGGGCTTCATAGGCGTCGGCGATGCCAGGCGCGGCGGCCAGGAAGGCTTCAGTCAGCTCCGGCGCGGCGTTCTCTGCCACCAGCACACCGGCGTTGCCCTTGTGGATGAAACCGGCGCAACGGCTGGCGATGTTGACGACTTTGCCGACCAGGTCGGAGTTGACCTTCTGTACGAAGTCTTCCAAGTTCAGGTCGAGGTCGTCGACGCCACGGCCCAGCTTGGACGCATAGTAGTAGCGCAGGTATTCGGGCGACAGGTGATCCAGGTAGGTGCGCGCCTTGATAAAGGTGCCACGGGACTTGGACATCTTCTGGCCGTTGACGGTCAGGTAGCCGTGTACGTTGATGCCGGTCGGCGTGCGGTAGCCCGAACCTTCGAGCATGGCCGGCCAGAACAGGGCATGGAAGTTGACGATGTCCTTGCCGATGAAGTGGTACAGCTCAGCGGTGGAGTCCTTGCCCCAGAACGCGTCGAAGTCCAGCCCCGGCGTGCGGCTGCACAGGTTCTTGAAGCTGGCCATGTAGCCGATCGGCGCATCCAGCCACACATAGAAGTACTTGCCCGGTTCGCCTGGGATTTCAAAGCCGAAGTACGGCGCATCGCGGGAGATATCCCACTGTTGCAGGCCGGCATCCAGCCATTCGGCGATCTTGTTCGCCACGGCGTCCTGCAGGGTGCCGCTGCGGGTCCAGGTTTGCAGCATCTGCTGGAAATCCGGGAGTTTGAAGAAGAAATGCTGGGAATCCTTGAGCACCGGGGTGGCGCCGGAAATGGCCGACTTAGGATCTTTCAGGTCGGTCGGTGCGTAAGTGGCACCGCATTTCTCGCAATTGTCGCCGTACTGGTCCTCGGTGCCGCATTTCGGGCAGGTGCCCTTGATGAAGCGGTCGGCCAGGAACATTTTCTTTTCCGGGTCGAAATACTGGGTGATCGAGCGCGTGGCAATGTGCCCGGCGTCTTTCAGCCGTAGGTAGATCTGGCTCGACAACTCGCGGTTTTCATCGGAGTGGGTCGAGTGGAAGTTGTCGAAATCCACCAGGAATTCGGCAAAGTCGGCGCTGTGTTCAGCCTGTACATTGGCGATCAGTTGTTCCGGGGTGATGCCTTCCTTTTCGGCGCGCAACATGATGGCCGAACCGTGGGCGTCGTCCGCGCAGACATAAATGCATTGATTGCCGCGATGCTTCTGGAAGCGCACCCACATATCGGTCTGGATGTACTCAAGCATATGGCCAAGATGGATGGAACCATTGGCATAGGGCAGGGCGCTGGTGACGAGGATCTTGCGTGGCTCGGACATGGGGCTCGGCTACTTGATGAAACGGAGGTCGGCCACTATAAAGCGCCGCGAAATATATTTCACCCCGTGGCGCTGTTTCAGCATCTTCCTCACCAGCGAAAGCATGCCGTAATGCCGCTGGAACGGTTAGGATAGCCGCCTGTTTCAGTCAGTCTTTTTTCGGGAGTAGCCCATGAGCGCCGTCAATCGCGCAGCGGTGGAAGCCGTTCTTCGCCAGTACACCGACCCCTATTTGAACCAGGACCCGGTCAGTGCCGGCTGTGTTCGCGCCATCGAGATCCAGGGGGATCGGGTGTCGGTCCAGTTGGAACTGGGTTATGCGGCCGGTCTGTTCAAGCGTGGTTGGGCGCAGATGCTGCAAATGGCCATCGAAGGCATCGACGGCGTGGCTTGCGCCAAGGTCGACATTCAATGTGTGATCGCACCGCACAAGGCCCAGGCGCAGATCCCGGGCCTGGCCAATGTCAAGAATGTGGTGGCGGTGGCCTCCGGCAAGGGCGGCGTGGGTAAATCCACCACGGCAGCCAACCTGGCCCTGGCCCTGGCCCGTGAAGGCGCCCGGGTCGGCATTCTCGACGCCGATATCTACGGCCCGAGTCAAGGCGTGATGTTTGGCATTGCGCAGGGCACGCGCCCGAAAATCAAGGACCAGAAGTGGTTCGTGCCGATTGAATCCATGGGCGTGGAAGTCATGTCCATGGCTTTCCTGACCGATGACAACACACCAATGGTCTGGCGTGGGCCGATGGTTTCCGGCGCGTTGCTGCAGTTGGTTACCCAGACCGCCTGGGGCGACCTGGACTACCTGGTGATCGACATGCCGCCAGGCACCGGCGATATCCAGCTGACCCTGGCGCAGAAAGTCCCGGTAGCCGGCTCGGTGATCGTGACCACGCCCCAGGACCTGGCGCTGCTGGACGCGAAGAAAGGCGTGGAGATGTTCCGCAAGGTCAATATTCCGGTGTTGGGCGTGGTGGAAAACATGGCGGTGCACATCTGCTCCAACTGCGGTCATGCCGAGCATTTGTTCGGTGAGGGCGGTGGTGAGAAGTTGGCCACCCAGTACGGCGTCGAATTGCTGGCCTCGTTGCCGCTGTCGATGGAGATTCGTGAGCAGGCCGATGGCGGCAAGCCCACCGTGGCGGCAGAGCCTGATGGCCAGATTGCCATGATCTACCAGGAGCTGGCCCGTCATGTGGGCGCGCGTATCGTTCTGCAAGAAGCGGCTACGCCTGCGATGCCGACCATTACGGTCAGCGACGACTGATCCGTCTGGAGGGAAAGAAGCCTCGACTGTGTCGGGGCTTTTTCTTGCCCGTGGGGCGGTCAATGGTGTCCGGCTACGCTTTTAGGCAATGGTGTGTGTAAGCATTCGCTTACTTTTTCGTAAGCGAATGGTTTTTTTATTGGGCACGGACGTCTCGAATGCTCGAAAGTGTTTTCTAAGTTGTTGAAAAATAACAATTATTTATCGATTATTCAGCGCATGTTTTTGGTGGTGCGTCGGTTGCATCCCGTTGAACTTCCTTTGGAACGCTTTAACATCAGCCCCGTGTCCAAGGATTGGCACAGCCATCACGGAACGATGGTTTGAAGGAACGTCGCAGGATGCGATTCATCAGGATGATGAAAAGGAATACAGGGACTAGGGATAAAATGTGGGCGGGTCATACCGCCCCTTTTTTTTGCCTGCAGAAAAGTGCAACCCGTTCTCCAGAAACGCAAAAAGGCCCGCAAGGGGCCTTTCAGGGAACAACGACGCAATCAGCGTTCGAGGTCTGCAATCTTCCCTGTTTTGCCATCCCACTCCGCGGCATCCGGCAGCGGGTCTTTTTTCTCGGTGATATTCGGCCAGATTTCCGCCAACTCTGCGTTCAGCTCGATGAATGACTCCATCCCTTGGGGGACTTCGTCCTCGGAGAAAATGGCGACGGCCGGGCATTCAGGCTCACACAGGGCGCAGTCAATGCACTCGTCCGGGTGGATGACCAGGAAATTCGGGCCTTCGTAAAAGCAGTCCACCGGACACACTTCTACGCAGTCGGTGTACTTGCACTTGATGCAGTTGTCGGTGACGACGAAGGTCATTTCTAATTTTCTCCTCAGGCGGCGGCAGCGAAACCCTTTGTAGCAGGGCTCGCGAAGTTTGGGAGCGATAGTCTGCGGGCCAGGCTAAAGGCCAGCAGCATCCCAAACCGCGCGAGATTCTATCAGCTTGCACGCGTCTGCGTTAGACCCGTGTCTTCAGTGAGTAGAGCAATTCCAGCGCTTTGCGCGGTGTCAAGTCGTCCAGGTCAAGCTTTGCCAACTCATCCAGCACCGGATGAGGCAGGCTGGCGAACATATCGCTCTGGTGTGGCGCGCTGGGTTTGCTCTGGGTTTTTTTCGGGCTGACGACCACGTTTTCGTGGGGCAGGGCCGTGGCTTCCAGGCGGCTGAGGTGTTCGCGGGCGCGGGCGATGACATCGTTTGGCACGCCGGCCAGTTGCGCCACCGCCAGGCCATAACTCTGGCTGGCGGGCCCCGGCAACACGTGGTGCAGGAACACGATGCGCTCGTTGTGCTCGGTGGCATTGAGGTGCACGTTGGCGACCAGCGGCTCGCTTTCCGGCAGAACGGTCAGCTCGAAATAGTGAGTGGCGAACAGCGTATAGGCGCGCAAATGCGCCAGGCGCTCGGCCGCCGCCCAGGCCAGGGAAAGTCCATCGAAGGTGCTGGTGCCGCGACCCACTTCATCCATCAGCACCAGGCTGCGTTCGGTGGCGTTATGCAGGATATTGGCGGTTTCGCTCATCTCCACCATAAAGGTCGAACGGCCACCGGCCAGGTCATCGCTGGAACCGATCCGGGTGAAAATGCGATCCACCAGGGACAACTCACAACTGGCCGCCGGCACAAAGCTGCCGATATGCGCCAGTAACACGATCAACGCGGTTTGGCGCATGTAGGTGGATTTACCGCCCATGTTGGGACCGGTGATCACCAGCATGCGGGTATCGTCGTCCAGCGACAGGTCGTTGGCGACGAACGGCGTGGTCAGCACCTGCTCAACGACCGGGTGGCGACCCTGCACGATGCGCATGCACGGCTCGCTGACAAAGCGCGGGCAGTTCAGGTCAAGATTCAGTGCTCGTTCGGCAAGGTTGCTCAGCACATCCAGCTCCGCCAGGGCGGCAGCTGTGTCCTGCAGGGGCGCCAACTGGCCGATCAGGTCTTCGAGCAAGGCTTCGTAGAGCATCTTTTCCCGGGCCAGGGCGCGGCTCTTGGCCGACAGCGCCTTGTCTTCGAATTCTTTGAGCTCCGGGGTGATAAAGCGCTCGGCACCCTTGAGGGTCTGGCGGCGCTGGTAATCGATGGGGGCCTGTTCGGCCTGTTTGCTTGGCAGCTCGATAAAGTAGCCGTGCACGCGGTTATAGCCGACTTTCAGGTTGGCCAGGCCGGTACGCGCTTTTTCACGGGCTTCCAGATCAATCAGGAACTGCCCGGCGTTCTCGCTCAGGGATTGCAGTTCGTCCAGCTCGTTGTCGTAGCCGGTCTTCAGCACGCCGCCATCACGGATGATCGCCGGCGGGTTGTCGATGATGGCTTTTTCCAGCAGCGCCGCCAGTTCCGGGTAGGTACCGGCGGTTTTAGCCAATTGTTGCAGGTGCGGCGTATCCAGTTCGGTCATCGCCACCTGCAACTGCGGCAGGGCGCCAAGGGCATCGCGCAGGCGCGCCAGGTCACGAGGCCGCGCATTGCGCAGGCCGATCCGCGCCAGGATGCGCTCGATGTCGCCGATTTCCTTGAGCTGTGGCTGCAGCTTTTCAAAACGGTAGCTGTCGAGCAGGCAGGTAATGGATGTCTGACGTGCCTGCAGCACGGTCAAGTCCCGCAACGGGCGGTTCAGCCAACGCGTCAGCAAGCGACTGCCCATGGCGGTCTGGCAACGGTCGACCACCGATTGCAGGGTGTTGTCACGTCCGCCGGACAGGTTGGTGTCCAGCTCCAGGTTGCGGCGGCTGGCGCCGTCGAGCACCACGGTGTCGTCCAGGCGCTCATGGCGCAGGCTGCGCAAGTGCGGCAGGGCGGTGCGCTGGGTTTCCTTGGCGTAGCTGAGCAGACAGCCGGCGGCGCCGATGGCCAGGGTCAGGGTTTCGCAGCCGAAACCCTTGAGGTCCTGCACCGAGAATTGCTGGCACAGACTCTTCAGCGCCGAGTCACGCTCGAAATCCCACGGCGCGCGACGCTTGGTCCCACGACGCTTTTCCGCCGGCAGATCCTTGGGCCAATCATCGGGGATCAGCAATTCCACGGGATTGATACGCTCAAGTTCCGCCAGCAGGTTCTCCCAGCCCTTGATCTCCTGCACGCTGAAATTGCCGCTGGTGATGTCCAGCACGGAAAGCCCGAACAAACGCTCGTCGCCCAGCACAGCGGCGATCAGATTATCGCGACGCTCATCCAGCAGCGCCTCATCGCTCACCGTCCCCGGCGTGATGATGCGCACCACCTGACGCTCCACCGGCCCTTTGCTGGTGGCCGGATCGCCGATCTGCTCGCAGATCACCACCGACTCGCCCAGCTTCACCAGCTTGACCAGATAGCCTTCGAGCGAATGGTAAGGAATGCCACACATCGGAATCGACTGCCCCGCCGACTGCCCGCGCGCGGTCAGGGTGATGTCCAGCAACTTGGCGGCCTTCTTCGCGTCTTCGTAGAAGATCTCGTAGAAGTCGCCCATGCGATAGAACATCAACTGATCAGGGTGCTGGTTTTTCAGGCGCCAGTACTGCTGCATCATCGGCGTGTGGCTAGAAAGGCTTTCCATTCAGGTACTTACGATTGCTCATCTAATAAAAAGTATTAGAGTATTTGACGTTGTCCAATACTCGGCCGCTTGCGGGCGTATTTGAGCATGGTCAGGAGGATGCTGTCTCCCCACGTGTTCATCGCGATATTTGCAGCCAAACAGACGATGCGGCAGTTGCCCTCGACGTACCCGGCAGCGCTGTCGATCCGGTCGATACTTGGGGCAAATGGCTTGCGCCCGTCGTGAGAAATCACCTCGAGCGAGAACGGAGTGTTAGTGACGGAGCACCGGTAACCGCACTCTTTCAGCAGACCGAGCACGTAGTCCTGATCGATCTCGAACTCTTTGATCTTTCGGCCTTTGGCGTTTTGCCTGGCCCTACCAAGAACGGAAAGCAGGTGAGTCTCCAGGGCTGATCGCGCCATCGGCTCCTTCCACCCGTGGGGGACTTTTCCATCTGCGAACCCGAACCTGAGTTGCAACTGGTTGCTGATCTGGTCGACATCCTTGGTCAGGAAGTGCCACTTGCCTTGCTTAACGAGGTAGTAGCTGCCGTGCTTGAAGTAAACGCACTTCGGTAAAGCTTCCATTTACTGTTCGACCTCTTTCTTCTTCGGCATTGTCGGCGGCAGGCCCACGTTGATTTTGCGCAGGCGCAGATAACGCTGCGTCATCTTGGCGTCGGTGTGCCCACCCAGTTTTTGCGCATCGTTGCCCTGGTCGTCGGTATCGGAAAGGGATTTGGCGCGCAGGTCGTGAAGGCTGGCGTCCTCCACGCCGGCCTTCCGGCAACTTATGGCGAAGGCATCCTTTACCGAGCTGTAATGCACTGGTTTGCCGCCGCGCGGGGAGCAGAATAGTGTAAGGCCCCGGATCTTCCGTGGTAGCGCCTTGACCCGGGCAATCAGCTCCTCGAGGTCGGGTGTCATCTGTACCAATAGCCTTGCGTTGGTCTTTTCCTGCTTGAAGGCGATCCCTTCGGTGCTGATGTCCGCCAGGCGGATAGCCAGGACGTCACCAATCCGCTGCCCGGTCAGATAGCACATCTCGTAAATCACCCGCATGTTGGCGCTGGAGTTGGCGCAGATGGCCTGGAATTCACCGTGGGTGATGTATCGGTCGCGCTTGTGTTCCAGGTGCCGGCGCACGCCAATGCAGGGATTCGAATCGACGATCTGCTGCTCCAGTGCGTAGGTGAACACCGCCCGTAGCACTGAGATCACACGGTTCGACATATTCGGCGTGTCTGCCATGTGCAGCTTGAGCGCGACGACGTGCCGCTGAAGCACCTCACGCGGTTCGAAGTCGGCGAAGTTTTCCTTCAGTCGCTCGGCCGCTGCCTCGTATTGCTTGAGCGTGTTCGGCTTCAGCGCCGGCTTCGTCCGGGTGCGCATGTGATCGAGCGCGTCATCGATCAGCTTGGGCATTCCGCCCTGGCTACCCTTGTCCAGCAACTTGGCGTACTCGGCCAGGGATGCCTGAAAGTCAGTGCCTAGGCGTTTCCACTTGCCCTTGCGGACCAGGTAATAAGCGCCATGCTTCTGGTACATGCACGCCGGCAGGTGCCGGTCCTTCTTGCGCGGACGCATCGATCTTCACCTCAACCCAGCCGAAGCTCCGGCCCCTTCCTTGATTGAATACCACCCAGCCGCCCGATAACAACCTGTCGCAGCACCTTTGGGTGACCATCACCACCTACCGCGAACCCGTAGCGTTCGGCGGTCAGCCACTTTATCTGTGCCCCTGGCTTCTTGTAGCCGGTCAGGTCGGCAACTTCCTCTGCTGTCAGAAACATACCTACCTCCTTTCGTGTCGCGACACGTCTTCGGTATTCGCGGATGGTGTCGCGACCTCATCAGTCACGGCGCCAAGGATCGGCGTCTTGCGATAGCACTCAGCCGGGAATCCGTACTCACGGCAGGCGCAGGCCTCGCCGCACTCGACCTCGCGCCGCTCAATCGCCAACAGGCCATGCTTCACCGCAATGTCCTGAATGTCGCCGCCGTCGAAGCTGCCGCCCTCAAAACTGGCGTTGATCATGTCAACGGCGAACGCTCTCAGTTGATTGCGCTCCCTATCCAGCGTGTGGAGCGTCATGCGCGCACCCATAACCTCCTTTGCACTTTCGCAAGCTTTGTCGATCTCGGTCTGCGCCAGGGTTTGCAGGCGCTCGCTCTCGTCGCTCTGCTTCCGCAAGCTCTCGTCCGGCACCAGGGTATGGCCGTGCAACTCGCCGCCCAGGTACGCCAGCAAGGTCTGCGCCTCGTCGTGGTACATGTGGCGCTCTGCCTGATTCTCGTCCTGATCGTGTTCGCCATCCACGAAGCGCTTGAGCAGGAAGGCCAGCGCGTTACGCTCGGCCAACAGAGCGCGAAATGCAGGCGCCGTTTCTGGCGTTTGGCAACCACCGTGCGGCGAACACATTCCCGGCGTCAGGCAGTTGGTCATTGATTTACGACAGATCAGGTCAGTCATGGCTGTCACCTCTCTGAAAGTGATCAGCCAGCACCCTGCGTGCGTCGATTCCGCACGATGCCGACATCGCGTAGATCTGGCCGAACGTGGTTTCTCGGCGCTGCAGGGCGTTGAACAGCTCGATCAGGCGCTGGCCCTTTGTACCGTTGCGGCGGCTCATAACTGGAGCCCATTTTGCCGTGGGGGTGGGGCGGCGGTCAGTTGCTCGCTTTGGCACATGGAAGTTGCCAGAGAAGCCCGTGCAGGCTGGCTTTCGTCGGTGGTGGTGCTGGCGGGCGTCTGTATGAGCGAACTGTCCGGCAAGCAGCTGATACCGGTATTATTCA
Organism: Pseudomonas extremaustralis; assembly: GCF_900102035.1. NCBI lineage: Bacteria > Pseudomonadati > Pseudomonadota > Gammaproteobacteria > Pseudomonadales > Pseudomonadaceae > Pseudomonas > Pseudomonas extremaustralis. The sequence goes on along the minus strand of NZ_LT629689.1, from coordinate 3,590,312 downwards.
ATATCCAGCAGGTGACGCCGCGGGCGCTGTCGTGCTGTACGTCGATCAACTGCTCGCCGGCGGCGGCCTGGCCAACGATCAGCAGCAGGATCATGGTGATGATGGTTTTCATGGGCGCGCCTCCCCGGCGATCATCGCCAGCCTTGCCAGCAGGTCATCAGTACGGCCATAGAAGCGGCCGGTGTCCTCGTTGATGAATTGGCCGAGCACCTCGGCCACCGCTGGGCTGGCGGTCAATCCGCTCAGGTCGCAAACCGCTACGTTCGTAGCAATATCGGTCGAGGGCTCATGCACAAAGGCGTCAGCCTTGATCTGCAGGACCTTCACCGGGCGGATGCCGTTGCACCCACTGACCCAGTTGGTATCAGGTATCGCCCACGGATACATGCCCATCAGCCAGGCCGTAGCCGCGTTCTCTTTCTGGGTGCTGGACCAATATTGATGGGATCCACGGAACGCCTGCGGCGCGGCCTCACACATGCGGTGATTCCAATCCGGCAGTTGGAGCAGGTTGGCGCGAATCACCTGCAGCTCTTCGATAGAAGGAATGTGCCAGCCCCACGAGCCGCGAATGTTCATGCCCAGCACCTTGGTGGAGATGGTGCTGCCCTCGGCGCTCATGGCCAGGGTGTTCGCCATCCCGTCAAATCGGTGTGTTGCACCACGGATACGTGGACGTGGTCCTGCGTGGTCCCACCAGTGGGCGGCGGTCTCAAATTCCTGACCTGCATCGATCAGCGCGAACTCGGCGCCGTCGAAGTAGATCCGGCCTGCGTAGAAGCCGCCGGCGAACGGCTGGCCAATGGCGGGCAGGGCGGCGGGTGATATTTGGCGGCGTTTCATCACGCGTTCTCCAGTGCGGCCAAAGCCGCAGAAGCAATAAATGAATTATTGAATAGGCAGTCTGCGGACGGGGCGGACACGGCGCTCGCAGTTCTTGCCGTAGTAGCCCTGAATGCCATCACCGAAGACCATGCCGAATGCGTAGTAGGCTGAGCGCTGCGTGCTGCTGATGTACCAGTCCTTCTCGAACGACTCGTGGATGAACTGCCAGGCGTGATTCAGCTCGCCAATCGAAGGCAGGCTGAAGTCGTTGTGACCATCGCAGGTGTAGGCATATGCAGCGTCGGCCGCTGGGTGCGAACCGTCGCGGTTGACCAGGATGGCAGTGTTCTCGCGTCCATCGTGGCGGCTTATGGCTTCTACCTCGGTACCGTGCTCGCCATAGGCATGCTTGCCGACATCGGCAGCGGCGAAGATCACGTAGCACAGGCCTTCGGGGTACTCGCGGCGACCGGCGTAGATCCCGCCTTGGCCGATCCAGTATTCGCCGATGGCTGGCGGGGTGAGTGAATCCGGTGCGAACTTCTTGAGCGCCTCGGTGAATTGATCTTTTACGCTCGGCAAGATGGTAACGGCCGGCGCCTCGGCCTCAAGAATGTTGACCGTCAGGTTCAAGGTTCGGATGTTGAGCAGTGGTGCTTTCATTTACTTTCTCCAGGCAAGCCGAGGGCGTGCCGATTAACTTGGCAATCAATGGAAGTTGATGTATTACTTGGTGGAGCTAGTGTTGCGTGCTGGAACTACCGATAAGTAGCGATCCGGCGTACTTGACGAACTCTACTATTGCGTCCCTTGCCTTCTTGGCTGCCTCCTTGTGGCCCTCGCCAGCATCGAGACTGACCTTGAGCTGATTACGGAACACTGCCTGCAAAGTTGTCAGCAGTAGTTGCTGATCAAGGGTCAGACTTTCACGCTGGCCAGCGGCAATACCCATTGCCGAATTGATCGCTTTGTTGGCGTTGATATGGAAAATCTTTTCTGGCGTGGTGCTTCCGCGCTCTTCTGCGCGAAGTGCCAGGGCCTTAACTTCGTCGTGCATTTCCCGGTACAGCGGCAAGTACTGCAAGTTGCTGACAGTTTCCTTGTTGCGCGCCTCACGAAAGGCCATGACCAAATCGGCCTTGAGGTCGACAACTATTTCTGTATTGCGGGAAAGTGCCAACAGGTAGTACGACTGATCTTCGTTGAGCAGCGCGAATTTCTCTGGTCGACCACCAGCAGAACCAGCTTTAGGTTTATCCGTTTGAAACGGAAGAACCCCGAACCGCTGAAACTTCGGTTCGTACTTCTCGATCAGCTCAATCGTGCTTTTGTGATTGTTGCCCAGGTCCATGGCGATCAGGCGGCTATCAATCCGTGGCTCGCCTCGAAATGTGGTCACTTGAAGATTCATGCTGCCTCCGACTGTGAGCATGGTTAGCAGTAACCGTCTGCCGTTCTGGCCTTGACGATCTGGCGTACTTGATCAGGGGTGAACACCAGCGCTGACTGAAAGCCGCTTGATGCGGTACGCGCACGTTTAGGCTCGAAACCCAGGCGCAGCACATAACGCCGGGCCGCGCTGCGATCCATTTTGATCTTGTCCGCCAGCTCTTTGAGCGTGGTCAACTTCGGCACTGAGCTCTCAACGTGCGTGCTGGACACGGCCAGTTCGCCAACTTCGGATTCAATCGAGATGGTTACGCTGATCATGGGTTGGTCCTGTCTCAGAAAATCAGGTTGGGTTAGGCGATGAAGACGCCCTGGAACTGGTCGCTGTCTTCTTGATGTTGCGGCTCGGGGTTAGGAGCGATTACGCCCGCCACCTTGATCAAGCCAAGCGAGAACGCTTTCGCTACAAGAGCTGCGCGGCGAGTGACGCCAAGTTTCGTAGTCAGCGACAGGATGCGCTTTTTAACGGTGTCCTCGGTCACTCCAAGAGCACGCGCGGCTTCTTTGCCGCTAGCACCACCAGCAATCGCCAGCAGACACTCCAGCTCACGCGGAGCTGCGCCACGACCGAGAAAACCGGTTAGGCCGTGCGCTGTGATTGTGGTTGGTGCGTTCATGCTGTGGACTCCATGGCGGGATGCGATGGCTAAACATTACCTATGGCAATATTAGATGTAAATACCTTTGGCACTATTATTTTGCATCGGCGAAAAAAAACCGCCTCGCGGGCGGCTTTTGGTATTGAGAAACTAGCTTGCGTTACCACCCCTCCAGATTACCTTTCCAATGATTGGTAATGCAGAAGCTTCCGATTCTGGGACTATTTCGTCTGGAAAAAGATTTTTATCGGCGTTCTCGCTTCGGAGAATCCACGATCCAGACAGCTGCTGAATCATGCGTTTCACGGTAATCCCGCCATCTCTTCGCTTAACCACGTATATCTGCCTATCCTCTGGATTCTTTTTTGAGGTGTCGAACAGAATCACGTCCATGGCGCATATGTGCGGCGCCATATCATTTCCATCTGCATAAACAACGAACAAGTTGTCAGGCCATGCCCCCATCCTTCGCAACCACCCGCGCCTGAAGACTAGGCCCTCAGTCAGGCCTACGTGATCGTCGTTAACTCCTTTGACGAAGCGGTCCTCAGGCATGTATTGGGGGATCAGCACGTACTCTTCGTGCGGGACGACCCCTTTGGCTTTGTGGGCCCCCACTCGGTTGGAGATAAATTCTCGAGTTGCTTCAACAGAGGGCGAAGTCAGAAGCTCAATTTCGGTTGCAAGACGGGGGCTGAAGTCTGAGACCTTGACCTCCAATATTCTAGCGAATGCAACTGCAACAGTTGCGTTAAGAGGATTTACAGCATTCAGGTAGTGGCTAACCGAACTCTGATTTATCCCCAGATATTCAGCGAGCTTCTCTTGGGTCAGGCCGAGGTCACGCTTCTTCGCATTGAAGATGCTCTTCAACCGAAGGCACTCAGCTTGTCTGTCATCGGGTAGGTGTCGTTTGCTCATTCGCTGAGAATATTCCTTTTGGTAATATCTTGACAAATGCCAAAAGTATTTACTTTGAATAATGCCATAGGTACTATCCGGGCATGACTCCTCGGAGAAGAACCGTGAGCAACGTTCATTTAAAAGATTTTGCAAAAGAGCGAGGGCAGCCTGAAGCAGCGATGCTTTTAGGCGTCACCCAGGGCGCGCTCAGCAAGGCAATACGCATCGGTCGAAATATTATCGTCACCCAAGAGTTGGATGGCACGTTCTCTGCCGAAGAGCGCCGCGCCTTCCCCGCTCGCATTGAACGCAAATGCAGGTCAGGCTGCGGCCCGACCTTGAACGCAAATGTACGCCCAAACCCGATCCATGGTCAGTCCACTGACGGTGCTGGTGTTTTGTCCAGTGCTGCGGAGGTGGCGTGATGAACAACGTCATCCCTTTCGAATATCAGGGCAAGCCGGTCCGCTTCAGCGCAGATGGTTGGCTTCATGCCACAAAGCTGGCTGACCGTTTCGGCAAGCGTATCGACCACTGGCTGGATAACGCAGACACCCTTGAGTACATCCAGGCGCTTGATGAGCATCTGACCGGCGCCGAGTCGAAAATTCTAGATACCCGGAATTCCGGGTATGTAAAAACCAGTAAGGCTCGGGCTGATCGGGGTGGCGGTACATGGCTGCATCCGAAACTCGCCATTCACTTTGCCCGCTGGCTCAGCGCTAAGTTTTCGGTGTGGTGTGACACGCGCATCGAGGAAATTTTGCACCGCGTGCCATCTGCCCTTGAAGACCTAAATCGCACCTGCAAAAACTTCAATGATCGCAAGGCGCTTGCTAGTGCTTGCGGTCGCGGCCTGTGGGAGTGGCAGCGTGACGAGCCCACTCTTAGTCTCGAAGTCGAGCGCAAGATCAACTCTATCCAGATGGCGCTCGAACTGAATCGTCCTGATAAACCACGCTTGCGGACCTTGCCATGAAGGTCTGCCCATCCCTGTATTTGCTGTCAGGTTAAACCAGACAGCAAAAAGCCAGCTGTCGAGGCTGGCTTCTTAATCAGTCCCCTGCAAGGGACTTCTTTGAATCTTTCGTCGGAGAAGACGATATGTCACACCCAAAAAATAGCAACAAACCACCAAAGGCGCAAGCACTGCCGCGTCCGGACTACGAAAGCCAGCTCGCGAATTGCTCGCAGGATATGCAGGAGGCCGGCGCTTTTGTTTGGGCGCTGGGGGCCTTGCTTCGCGGCATTTACGCCCATGAAGTCGAGCAAGAGCTACTGCCAGCATCCGTTACCGACGGTCTCGCGGCAGGTCTTTCAATCATTGGCAGCAAGCTATCTGACAATGGCGAGGCTTGCCGCGATCTTCTCCGCCGCAACGGGGCTTTTGCCCAAGGTGGTGCCCGATGACCGCCCTCCACCAGACCGCCCTTGTCGTCGCCCACGGCGCTTTACTCGATCTCGAAACCGCCAAGACAGCACTTAACCAGTTGGAGAGCCTGCTGTTTTCCATGACCACTGGCTCGGCACATCCATCGCACGTAAGCAATCTGATCGAGATCGCCTGGAACCTTGTGGCGGATGCCGCCAATAACGCGTCGTGCAGCTACGAAACCATTAGCCGCCAGCTTGACGAACTCGCGCCACAAAACGCGGATACCGAAAACGTGGCGCGGGAAGTCGGAGATCAGCATGAATAACCTTCCGGCCGTATTGGAAATATATGGCGAATTGTTGGATGACGCCGTTGTCACCGCCGAGCAAATGGCTCGGATGAATGCCGCCCGCGCCACCTTCAACGAATTGCGAACGATCCTTTTGGCTCAGATCGTCCCATCGCTCGACGGCGGCTGGAGCAATCCTATTGCCACTGAGATCGAAAGCCGTCTGGAGTCGATCACTTTAGCAACCGGCAACTTCTTCTGGAAGAGCCGTCATGCCGGCGCGGCGCATGATGCTGTACATGTAGGGGGTGTCCAGTGAAGGTATCCATCCCTAAATCCAAGCGTCCATTACCTAAGCGCAAGCCGGTAGGCCTTCGCTCGAAGCCGGATGGTAAGTGCGCATGGGATCGCCTGCCATTTGTTGGAAAGGATCACAGCAAGAGTTCTTCGAATTGGGATGTTCCACTCACTGGTGGCTTCTTCGGTGGAATCGAGGTCGGGCGCATCGCTGGACGCATGTTCCTGAAATACCTGCGTGACGAGCGCGAGAACCCTACAAGGCTCGGCAGCAGCAGCCTGCGAAGCGTGCTCGCTTCCATGGACGCCAAAGTGACTACCACTGATGAGGAAAAGCTGTCTCTCGATGGTCAGCGTGCCGGCTTCATCGGCGAGATCGCTTACTGGCTGGAATCCGCAGCTGAACGGCTCGGGTCTTGTTTCGACGCCATCCCTGAGCGCTCGCTTGTCCTGCAGGCAAATGAAAGCCTGGAGCGTACGGACGAAGCCTTCCATGCCGCCATCAACTCAAAGGTGAATCCATGACCATCGCCAAATTCCAAGGCGGCGATGCCGTCACCATGACCAGCATCGAGTTGCTCGAGCTGGTCAACGAAGCCCGCGCTGAGTTTGGCGAAGGGGATGTCCGCCGCAACGACTTCACCGCTCGCTGCCGGGACGAGCTTGCCGGCGAGCACTACGAAACTTTCGTAGTTCAAAATTTGAACAAAACCGAGTCTGTAGAACTTCGCATGACCCGCGATCAATGCATGTGGGTACTGATGCGCGAGTCAAAGGCTGTTCGCCGTCGGGTCACAACCAAGCTCAACCGTCTTGAGCAGCAGCCAATTGCGCCGGCCTTGCCCGGCGACTACATCAGTGCCCTGGAACACCTGCTGGAATCCAAACGCTCAGAAAAACTGGCAATTGAGCAGCGTGACTACGCCATCGAAACCAAAGCCGAGATCGGTTCGCGCCGTGAGGCAACGGCGATGGCCACGGCAAGTGCCGCCGTCCGTGAGGCTCGCCAACTCAGGGAGCTGCTTGGCATGGGTGTCACCCAGGCAACCATCGTCGCCGTAGAGAAGGCCCTCGGCCGCGAGTTCGGCAGGAGCGGTTGGCGCCCACTCAAGAAGTGGTGCCAGGCACGTGGCATCAACGCCCCTCACGTAATTCATCCCACCTTCGGCTCGGTCATCGCCTGGCCCGCCGCTGCCTGGATGGACGTTTACCAAATTGACCTGGCTGACCTGTTTGGCGCCGACGGAGAACAAGCATGAAGATTTCCCAAGAGCAGCTCATGACCAAGATCGCCGAGTCGGCGGTTGAGTATCAACTGGCCGAGACCAAGCGCAACTCGCTGCGCCGCGAATTGAACACCATGTACCGCGTGTACTTCGATGCCTACGGGCGGCCCTTCGCCGATACCAATAAGCGCGTGAACCCATACGACGAAGAGTTCTCGGGGGTGATTGCTTTCACGGATGTCGCTTACACACGCTGGAAAACCCAACGAGATCTCACGACCAAGCTAAAACGCAAGATGCGCATGCTCGTCGAGCGCCTGGAGCGTTCGCTATGAAAAAGCCAATCCAGAAAGGCGCATCCAACGACATGGCTACCCATGAAGTGTTCGTGCTGGGTGACCTGCTGCCGCTGGTGGTTGGTCACGCCAAGGCTGAAGGGCATCCCACCGAGATGGTTGCGCTCGCCTGCTTCCTCTCCTTGAGCACGGTCCTGCAAGCCAAGGGCATCCCTCGCGAAACTTTGGTCCAGGGGATAACCGCTTCCAAATTCCCCTTGGAGTTCCCTGGTGATGTCCCGCCTGTCGCCGTTGAGCGGCTCGCGATCCTCAATGAGCCGCACTTTGAGCAGTTCGATGACTTGACGCTGGCCTGCATGGCGAGCAACGGAACGAACTTCGCTCATGAGTCGCTCGCCTGTACAGATCCCGATGACGACACCATCTGGAACGCGCACGCCTCGATGATCAATTCGTGCAACGCCCTCACCGTGCTGATCATGCGATTGTCCGGCGGCAAGATGCCGGGCGAGCCGGACGAGGAACTGTTCGTCCGTCCGGCAGGGGAGACTTTGCAATGACCATCATCAACCCTCATGCCCCCCCCCAGGACGCCCGTACAGCGCCGGTAATCGTCGGGCCCTGGCCAACCTACGACCACTTCAAGGATCTGCCCGAGCGCGAGCGCTGGGTGATGTACAGCGGCGCCAAGGCCCATCGCGAGATGCTGGAGCAAGCAGGTTTCGTCATGAGTGAGGCCTATGACGACTTCGTGCGCCGGGTAACGCGGGAGCTCGACATATGAGTATCCAATCCATGGTGTGGGCTCTGGAGCAGCAGGTGATAAAGGATTCCACCTGCCGCCACGTCCTGCTCTGCCTGGCCAATTACGCCGGCAGTGACGGGCGCGGTGCTTTTCCTTCGGCGCTGACCCTTGCCAATGACACCGGCCTATCTGAGCGCACCGTGCGTTACAAGCTGGACGCCCTTGAGGCAGCAGGCCTGATCAAACGCGGGAACCAGTCAATTGCGGCGGCTTACATTGATCGTCACGACCGGCGCCCGGTGGTGTACGACCTCATCGAAAAACGGGGTGCACCAGATGCACCCCGCTCAGAACGGGGTGCAAATGAAAACGCTACGGGGTGCAGCTCAGAACAGAACGGGGTGCAAATGAAGACAGAACGGGGTGCAGCAGCTGCACCCAATACGTCATCTATCCGTCATCTATCCGTTAATAAACCAAAAGAAGGCGCAGGCAAGTCTGCTGGCTCACGAGGGAAGTCGAGCAAGTTCGATCCGTTGGCTGCCAAGCCTACAAATGCATCCGATCAAGCCTGGGCTGACTTCTGTGAAATGCGAAAAGCCAAACGGGCACCGCTGACCCTGCGCGCTTGCGAACTGATCGCCAAGAAGCTGGCCAACCACCCAGAGCCCGACGCCGTACTGGATAAGTCCACCACCAGCAGTTGGTCGGACATATACCCCGAGTCAGTGCTGCCAGGGGCTGGCGCCAAAGCCGGCAATCAACAGAGCGCCGTCCTCAGCGTGCCAACACACACCCAGGAGATGTACCCAAATGACCGTTTCTAAATTCATCCTGGAGCCGGAACTGGCTGAAACTCGCGAGAAGTCGTGCGGTACTCCTGGGCACAACGCGTTCAAGCAGTCGCTGGTGGAGCAGTTCGACGGATCGTGGAAGCTCAACACCTGCCCGGCCTGCCGCTGGCAAGCGCTGTACAACACGCCCAAGGATCGCGAGGAACATTTGCAGGCCGTGGCCCAAGTCGAAGCTGATCGCCTCAACAGCGACCTCATGGCCACCGGCATCACTCCGCGCTTTCGCAAGTGCAGCCTCGACAGCTACGTCACTGGCAACGACAAGGACAAGCAGCGCGCCTTGAGCATCTGCCGCAAGTACGCCGAGGGCTTCGGGGAGCACTTGACCGCCGGCCGCGCCCTGATGCTGATGGGCGAGATCGGTACCGGCAAGACGCACCTGGCCTGCGCGATCCTGCAGCACGTTGTCCACACTGGTGGGTATACCGGGTTGATCGTCACCGCGGAGTCGATCACACAGGCCGTGACCGATAGCTTCCGCAATAACTCGGGGCCATCCAAGACGGATCTGATCAACGAGCTGGCATCTGTCGATCTACTGGTGATCGATGAGGTTGGCGTGCATAGCGTTCGCGCTGGCAAGGACTTCACGCCAAGCCTGTTGCATGAGGTGGTCGACCGCCGCTACCAATTGATCAAGCCGACCATCCTGGTGAGCAATCAGAAACCTGAGGATCTGCACAGCTTCATCGGTCCACGCGCAGCTGACCGGTTGCGTGAAAATGGTGGGCTGCTGGCGCCATTCACCTGGAATTCGGCGCGGTCGGGAGGCTTGGCATGATGGATTTCCCTGAAATTGACGACTCTTCATCGTCCTACCAGCAGGTTCCCGACTCGGCGCTATACAGCCATGAGGCTGAATACGCCCTGATCGGCAGCATGATCCAGCAATCTGACTTGATCGATGAGGCCGGGGGGAAGCTGTCCATTGCGGATTTCCACCATCCCGCCTGCGCCGAGTTGTTCGAAGTGGTGCTGGGGCTGCGCTCCAGAGGTCGCGCGGTGGACGTTGTGACCATCTGCGAGGCTCGCCCCTTCCTTGCTGACGGGCAAAGCTCAGTGGCCGTTGTGGGGCTGCTGGTGCAGAACACACCGAGCGCCGCGAACTTTGACGAATACGCCCGGGTCGTCAAGCAGCGCTCTGTCGCCCGCCGGGTTATCGCTGCTGCGAGAATCATGAGTCAGCGCCTGATCGACGGCGAACCGCTTGACGAGGTGATGAGCCAGGGCCAGCAGGCTTGGGTGTCGCTTGAGGCGGAAGGGCTCGACTCGCGCCGCCGGTACCGGTTCATCAAGGACATTCTGCCCGAGGCAATCGATGGCGTTGACCGCCGGTTCAATCGGACCGCAAGCCTTGGATTTGATACGGGCCTGCCGTCGTTGGACGAATTCATCCCAGGCATCTGTCCTGGTCACGTCGTGGTGGTGGCGGGAACGCCCGGCAGCGGCAAGACCACGTTGGGCCTTGGCATTGCCGAACGTGTCGCCCTGGTCAAGAACGAGCCGGCGCTGGTTTTCTCGCTGGAAATGACGGATGTGGAGCTGACCAACAGGTCGCTGGCCTCGGTCGGCAGCGTCCAACTCAAACACATCAGCGAAGGTCACTCGATGACCGACGCTGATTGGCCGGGCCTAACCTCGGCAGTGAACAAGCTGATGGATGCCCCGCTGATCATATGCGATGACTCATCGCTGACGCTTCGGGACATTCGGCAGATCTGCCGGACAGTGAAGCGCGAGCACGGCCTTGCATTCGTCGCCCTGGATTACATCGGACTGGTCAACGGCGAAAACAAGTCGTCGAGCCGATACGAAACGGTCACCGAGATCAGTAAAGGCCTGAAGCGCCTGGCGAAGGAGCTGGCGGTGCCCATCGTGGTGCTTGCCCAGCTCAACCGCGGACCTAGCAGCCGGCCCAATAAGCGCCCCACCAAAAGTGACCTGCGTGACTCAGGGCAGATCGAGGCCGACGCCGACGTGGTGATCCTGGTGCATCGCGATGGTGAATCCGACGCTGGGAAGGCCGGCGTCACAGAGCTGATCGTCGACAAAAACCGCCACGGGCCCACGGGCTCCTGTCGCGTTCAGCACCAGGGTGCCTACCACCGGTTTGTCGAGCTTATTGGCAACTCATATCCGTCGGAAGAGGAGGTCGAGATGGGGCGGCCTCTCTCCAACAAGTACAAGGGGAGGAGGAACGATGAAAAGTTCTGATCTGATAGACCGGACCGCGGTAAGCGCTGATGTCAAGCAGACAGGCGTTAGATTCCAATATTCGCGCTTTTCGCTACAGCCCACGGATTGCAGGGCCTGCACCCCGCATCCACAAATTGTGATTATGGAGGTTTGTAAAAGCCTCGGGAGTGCCGCAAATGAGTAACGTCACAGCGGCATTGCCGCGCAAAAGCATGAGTGACCTGGAGCGGCGCTTTCTGAGAATCGCCGGCGAGGAGCTGGCCAAGGTCAAGGTGGGAGGCCCGACCGCATTGGCGTACCTGCTGGATATGGTCGCCAGTTGGCACGGCAACCGCGCACAGATCGGCTTCCACGACTTCGGGCAGCGCTGGCTGATCGAAGGGAATGCAAAGAACAAGCCCGCCGACCGGTTGCTACGTGACCTGTTTGGCCTGAGTGATCCAGATCCGAGGAAAGCCGCATGAATACCAGAAAACCAGCACGCCTCCCTTTGGGGGATACCGAGTACATGCTTGAGCAATGGGGCTTCTGGCGCATGGATGGCATGGGCGTCCCGAGCTATGTGTCGCCATCCTGGGCGATCATGCGGGACATGGTCCCATCGACCAGCAAGTCCTATGTCATCACGGATGAGTTGGCCAGCGTGGTTGATGGTGCTGTCGCCAGGCTGTGCAAGCGCGCACCTGAGATGGGCGACTTCGTTTGGCTGTACTACGCAGCCAAGTGGCCGGCCAAGCGGATTGGCAACAAGTACGACATGAGCGAGGCCAAGGCCAGGGAGATCATCAAGACGGGCGTCGGCTGGATTGATTGCTCATTGGAGCGATTTATCGAAGCCGCATAAAAAACTTGCACTCGCGGAATAGCCTTGTTTTCATGGCACCGTGTTCAGCTTTTCAAGCGCGACACAACAAACAAAGCCCGGCCATTGCGTCGGGCTTTTTTATGACCGAATTTCGTCAAGCCCAGCCTAACCCGCTGGGCTTTTTCGTTCCTGGAAGGTGGCGCTCAGTGGTGGGCAATCCGGTTTGAACCCGGAGCTGCTGGAAACGGTAGGGGTTCGACTCCTCCGCCTTCCGCCAAGTTTTCGCTGACTGAATGTGCGCTGGGACGCACACGGGACTGTAAATCCTGCGCCGAGTGCTATGTGGTTCGATTCCATCAGGCAGCACCAGTTTTGATGTGGGCGTTAGCCACAGCCAGGGTGGGCCTTCGGGCAGGGCCTGGACGCGGTATAGCCGGAAGTCACGCGTTACGGTAGAACACCGGCAGTCAGCACACCCTAGTCCTCAGTTGTGCTTGCGGGGTGGTGTTGGCGGACAGGGGAGAAAGATCCTCACCTATTTCAAGGCTCGCCATATCGGCGGGCCTTTTCTGCATCTGGAGCACAGCAAATGTCCGGTTCGTTTCAATCCCATGACTACGTGCCGGGCAAATCCGGCCTGAAGATCGACCTGAAGACGGGCGAGTTCGAGATTAACTCTTGCACCCTCGGCATCACGGCCAATGCGCCAGAGCGCCAGATGGTGTCGGTAGAGGTTGCCAGCTGGAGCAAGTACGACTTGCCCAAGAATGCCGCCAACCTACTCCAGTTCATGCAGGCCGAGCTGCAACGGGTTCCGGAGCAGTATCGCCACGCCGCCGAGTTCGAAGAGTTCGATGCGAGCTACGGCGATGATTCGTTCAACTCTCGCCTGTTCCTGAGCTACTCCCGACTCGAAACCGAGGAAGAGCTGGCCGATCGCCTGGAGAAGGCTAAGGCTTCCGGTGCGCGGATCGTGAGCGCGGGCGGTTGCACTACGATAGTTTGCGATGGTGTTGTGCGGGCCAGGTTCGGCAATCTGGACCAGCCCGAGCCAGAGCCAGAGCAGCCATTCAAGCTTGATGGCTGCAAGCCCTACATCAACCAGGCATTCATCGATGCCGCTAGCGTCACTCAAGCAGGAACGCTTGAGGCGGCCTTGAGCGCGTCGCTTAAATCGCAGTTCCTAGTAGCGTCCGAAAAGTTCGCGATCAAGTACCCGACGGAATTCGAGCGGAAGCTGGCGGGAGGCGTGAATGCGGTGCTTGACGCTCTCGCCGGAAAGATCGGTGATACCAAGCTTGGGTATGAGCTGAAAGAGCAGATTGACCTGCAGGGCTGGAACCTCGCTGACCAGGTCAAGGCTGTGATCCGCAAGGAACTCATGCCCGGCGGCCTGCTTCACCGTTCACGCTAATCAACCCCCTAACTCCCTGATGGGGAGGAACTGAGATGGCTCCCATGCCCGAAAAAGACCCTAACTTGTGGGCCGCTGCATTTGCCTGGCTTGCAGCGCACCAGCCGCAACTCTATGCCTCTGGCTTATCGGTGCTCATTGCCATCCTGCGGGTTGTGTATGGCGGCGGCACTCGTCGCCAGATGATCCTTGAGGGTGCCCTGTGCGGGCTGATTACCCTGGCTCTGGTGCCGCTACTGGAGTGGATGGGGCTACCTCAGGGCATGGCTACCTTCGCCGGTGGTGCGGTTGGGTTCGTAGGTGTTGAGAAGCTGCGCGACTACTCAGACAGGTTTATTGGTCGCAAGGCTGACTCGCTGTAATCCGCGCCACGTTTTCTAATGCGCCAAATCGTGGCGCGTAACAAGGACCGCACCATGAGCACAGTAAGCGCCGAGTACTACCAGATCAAAGGCATGGTCAGTGATATGCCAGCTGAAGAGCAGGCTGAGGTCGCACGGGTCGAAGCCTTGGTGGTGGAGTTGGCCAAGTCGTCCCAGGCTGCCGCGCTCGGTGTGATTTTGGGCTCAATCAAGCTTTCGCTGGAGGCGTGACCATGGACCCTGGCTACAGCAATCCGGTTTGCCGCGGTGATTGGCGTCTCGGCACAGCCTGCGGCAAGTGTGCTCGCTGCATCATCAACAAGCCCGACCCACCAGCGCCACCGCCCATGCGTCGCCCGCCGCCGACATCGATCATTCCAACCACTGGCTCAATGCTGGTGGTACTGGTGTTCATTGCAGGTGTTGCGGTAGGTGCCAAGATGGCGGGAGGTTGGTGATGGCTCGAATCGAACTGAAGCTGAAGGCCACGCGGCGCTGGTGGTTGATGCCGCTGCTCAACTGTGCGGCGGCGTGGTACTGGATCACTGGTCGAAACGAGATCGCGCCAGGTTTCATTGACTGGCTCGTGCGTCACGGCCTCACCATCGAGGTTGAGTGATGGCGAGCACATCACCGTGGCACCACCTCTACAAGACCAAGCGATGGTATCGGTTGAGATGGCACCAACTACAGGTCGAGCCTACCTGTCGCTTGTGTCGTGCGCCAGGTACGGTCGAGGCTGCTAACACTGTCGACCACGTCAAACCGCACAAGGGTGACGAGGATTTGTTCTTCGACGCTTCGAATCTGCAAAGCCTCTGCAAGCCCTGTCACGACGGAGCCAAGCAGAGGCAGGAGAGGACCGGCATCCTGCCTGGTCATGACGTGTCTGGCATACCGGTCGACCCGAACCACCACTGGAATCGCGATTGACCGAATCTATTGAAATCGGCGGTGAAGCACGTCAAAGCCCCGATTGAAGCACGTCAGTGCCCCAGGGGGCGGTCAAAATATAGCGATTCTCGTCTAGTAGGACCGCCCTCGACCCTCTTCTTCATTCCTAACCCGGAAAACGCCGCCAAAACACATCGCGGCAAGTATTGAGAAAACCTATGACAGCCAAGCGCACCCGCTCCGATAGCGCGACATCGGCGGTTGCTGCTATGCAGGCCGCTGCCGCCGGTCCGATCAAGCCACCAAGTTTCGTCAACATCCGCAAAGCCGACAAGCCATTTTGGGAATCCATTGTGCGCGCGCGCACGCGAGATAGCTGGACAGACTCCGACCTGGTCCTGGCGGGCAATCTCGCTCGATGCCTTTCCGACATTGAGCGGCTCCAGAAGGAGATCGATGTCGAGGGCGACGTGCTCACCAACGATCGCGGCACCCAGGTGATCAACCCGAAGCACAACCTGCTGGAGACATTGAGCCGCCGCGCCGTGGCCTTGAGCCGCACGCTGCAGGTACACGCCCAGGCGACCCAGGGCGAATCCCGCGACCAGGGCAAGAAGGCAACCAAGCAACGCGCCGCCGAGAAGGTCCTGGCGAACCAGGATGACGATGACCTGATTCCCAGAGCGATGCACTGATGGCTGCCCGGCGCAGAACGCGCGGCGAGAAGGTCATCGCATTCATCGAGAAATATTGCCGCGTGCCAGAGGGGCAGCACGTCGGCAAGGCTCTGGTGCTGGACCAGTTCCAGAAGGACTTCATCCTCGCGGTATACGACAACCCGGCAGGAACCAGCACCGCCTACCTCAGCATCGCTCGGAAGAATGGCAAGACAGGATTAATCGCCGGCATCCTGCTGGCACATATTGTCGGGCCGGAGGCGGTGCAGAATTCACAGATCGTTTCCGGCGCCATGAGTCGAGAGCAGGCCGGCCTGGTGTTCAAGCTGGCGGTGAAGATGATCCAGCTCAACCCTGAGCTGCAATCGTTGATCCACATCGTGCCGAGCAGCAAGACGTTGATTGGCACGCCGTTGAACGTTGAGTACCGCGCGCTTTCCGCCGAAGGGAAAACCGCACACGGGCTGTCTCCGATCCTGGCCATCCTCGATGAGATTGGTCAGGTGCGCGGCCCGCAAAGCGATTTCATTGACGCGATCACCACGGCTCAGGGTGCTCACGCTGCGCCGCTACTGATTGCGATCAGTACTCAGGCCGCACAGGACAGTGACCTTTTCAGCATCTGGCTCGACGACGCGGAGAAGTCTCAAGACCCGCACATCGTCAGCCATGTTTACCAGGCGCCGAAGGACTGCAAGGTCACTGACCCTACTGGATGGAAGGCTGCAAACCCGGCGCTTGGATCATTCCGGTCGCTGGCAGACCTGGAGAAGCAGGCCGAGCGCGCTAATCGGATGCCAGCGTCGGAGAACACGTTCCGAAACCTCTGCCTGAATCAGCGGGTGTCGACAGTTTCCGTCTTCGTCTCGAAAGGTGTTTGGGTCAGCTGCGGCGATGATCCGGATAGCCCGGATGGCATGGACCTGTACGGCGGCCTTGACCTCTCGTTCAGGACTGACCTCACGGCCTTCGTCGTCATCGGCAAGCGCGACGGTAATTGGAACGTATGGCCGTTCTTCTGGACGCCTGAACAGGGCCTCGCCGAGCGCGCCAAGCGTGACCGAGAGGCATACGAGGTGTGGGCACGCGAAGGCCTGCTACTGACCACTCCAGGGGCGACCGTGGACTACGCCTATGTTGCTGCTGACATTGCTCGAATTCTTGCCGAGCTCGGTGGCGACATCCAGGCTATTGCGTTCGACCGATATCGGATCGACCTCTTCAAGCGGGACGCCGAGGCTCAGGGCGTAACGCTGCCTCTGGTCGAGTACGGCCAAGGCTACAAGGACATGACCCCGGCCATCGATGCGTTGGAGTCGGAGCTGCTCAACGGAAGGCTAAGCCACGGTATGCACCCGGTGCTGACCATGTGCGCATCAAATGCGGTGATCCAGAAAGACCCGGCGGGTAACCGCAAGTTTGCAAAGGACAAAGCCACCGGCCGCATCGATGGGATGTCTGCCTTGGCAATGGC
This sequence comes from Pseudomonas extremaustralis, assembly GCF_900102035.1. Classification (NCBI taxonomy): domain Bacteria; kingdom Pseudomonadati; phylum Pseudomonadota; class Gammaproteobacteria; order Pseudomonadales; family Pseudomonadaceae; genus Pseudomonas; species Pseudomonas extremaustralis. The sequence continues at coordinate 3,573,632 of NZ_LT629689.1, read as the reverse complement.
GTTCGGCGCAACTCTTGGCGCTCCCGAAGAGGTCAAGGGCGACATCGACCACTATCTCAAAAACGGATTCTCCGGACTTCTATAGGCTCACTATGGCTTCTCGCTGGTACAACCCGATGAGCTGGAGTTTCTTCGGCTTCAACGATCCCAAAACAGGCCAGTACATCGAGGTCAATAACGAGATCGGCGGCAAGACGCGCTCGGGTGAAGTTGTTACACCCAAGAAGGCAATGGCGATTCCCATTGTCTGGTCCTGCGTAAAGATACTGAGTGAGACTGTATCTGGGCTTCCCTTGAAGCTTTACGACGATCTCCCGGCAGGTCGAGCACTTGCCAAAGGTAACAGCCGTGCGGCGCGCTTACTGGCCAAGCCAAACCCGTACATGACGATGCTCAATTTCATCAAAGCGATCATCGTCAACATGGCGTTACGCGGGAATGCTTTCGCGCTGATCGAGCGTAACGACGCAGGGGAGTTCATCGGTTTTATCCCTCTGAGCGCTGACTGTGTCGAGGTGAACACAGACGATGACCTGATTTACTGGGTGACCTTGAAAGGTCAGCGATTCCCGGTATCTCCCGAGTTCATGTTGCACTTCAAAATATTCAGCGCCGACGGAATCAACGGTTTGTCTCCGGTCGAGTTTCAGAAGGAAGCGATGGGCCTGGCCAAGGCGGCTCAGAGTTGGTCCTCGCGGTTCATGCGTAAAGGCGGGTTCACCGGCGGGTATGTCATCTATGACAACTTCTTAACTGCGGAGCAGCAGGCGCAGGTGCTCGAAAAATTCCCGAAGATCCGCGACGGTGACGTTGAGGACATCGGGAAGATGGGACTGCTTCAGGGTGGCCCGAAGATTGTCCCTGCCGGCATGACGCAGAAAGACAGCCAGTTCATTGAATCCCAGCAGTTCCAGGAAGAAGCCCTCGCGGGTATCTGGGGCGTGCCGCTGTACCTGGCCAACCGCGCCGGAAAGACCTCGATCATGGGTTCCAACCTGGAGCAGCAAACCAGCGGCTTCATCACCTTCGGCCTCAGTCCCTACATCAAGGCGATCGAGGACGAGATCAACGACAAGCTCTTTGGCGGTACGACTCAGTTCGTCGAGTTTGTGGTGGAAGGCATTCTGCGCGCCGACAGCGCTGGTCGCGCCACCTACTACGGCAGCGCCTTGGGCGGTTCAGGTGGCTCTGGCTGGATGACCATCAACGAAGTTCGACGCAAAGAAAACCTTCCTCCTCTGGTTGGCGAAGAATACGACCGGGTCACCCGGTGGGAGATGCAAACAAATGTCAAAGATTGAAGTCCCGTTTGAGCTGAAAGGGATGGACGACGCGGGCAACTTCGAAGGCTATGCCGCGGTGTTCAATAACATCGATCTGGGTGACGACGTGATTCTGCCAGGCGCATTCACGAAGGTGAAGACGACTCGCGGGGGGCGCCTGAAGCTGGCGCTGTTCCATGATCTGACCCGACTTGTCGGCTCTGCAGCGTTCACTCAAGACGATCATGGCCTTTACCTCAAAGGCAAGATCAACCTGGCCGTGAGCTATGCGCGCGACGCATACGAGCTCATGAAAGAAGAGACGCTGGACAGTATGTCCATCGGCTTCAACACCATCAAAGCCACGTTCGAAGAGCGCGATGGTCGCACTGTGCGACTGATCAGCGCCGCCGAGCTGTGGGAAGCCTCGATCGTGCCCTTTGGTATGAATCCAGAGGCAAAGGTCACCGACGTGAAGTCGGATATCAGACTTTTTGAAGCAGCCCTGCGCGAACGCATGGGGCTCTCGCAAAAGGAGGCGGCAGCAGTCGCCTCGCTCGGCTATTCCGCCGTACACCGTGATGGTGGGACGGCGGCCACGGCGATCGTGGATGAGCTGAAAGAAATATCCAACCTGTTCAAAAACCAATTTGGAGTTCAGCCATGACCGCTGATGTTAAAGAAATTCGCGAAGCCCTGGAAAAACAACTCTCCGAGGGCTTCGGTGGGCTGCAACAAAAATATGACCATGTCTCGGCGGAGCTCGAAAAGGGCAACGCTGCAACCAAGGACATCAAGTCTCAGATCGAAAACCAAAAGGGTGAGATCGAGCGCGTCATCGAGCAGGTGCAGAAGCTCGAAGAAAAGGGTGTTCGTCTGCGTTCCCCGGGTGGCGAGCAGAAGGGCTTCATCGACTTCGTCAAAGGCAACGACGATTACAAAGCGCTGCTCGACAAGAAGCAGGACCGCGCCGAAATCGAAGTTACCAAGTCGGCGATGGCGACCATGTCCGAGGTCAAGGTGACCAGCGCCGGCCTGGTAGCGCCTCAGTACGATCCAGTCATTCAGGACAAGCCACGGCAGAACCTGGTGATTCAAGACTTGATCCCTTCGACGCCGGTCACCGGAACCTCCTTCACTTACTTCAAGGAACTGCTCCACACCCTGGGCGCAGGCATGGTCGGTGAAGGTGAGGCGAAGCCTTCCAGCGACGTGACTTTCGAAGAAGCCACCGACACCATCAAGAAGATCGCTGTTTGGATGCCGGTAACCGACGAGGCACTGGACGACGTGCCGCAGCTCTACAGCTACATTCAGGAGCTGCTGCGCTACGACCTGAAGCTGAAGAAGGAAGGCCAAATCCTCAAGGGCGACGGTATCGGCAAGAACATGAATGGCATCATGACTCAGGCGACAGCGTTCAACGCGGCGCTGAGCAAGGCGAATGATACGGCTATCGACACTGTCCGCCGCGCCCTTTATCAGGTTGGCAAGCAATCGAAGCGTTCGGCTGATGCCGTGGTGATGACTGATCTGGACTGGATGAACATCGAGTTGGAAAAGGACGCCCAGAACCGCTATCTGTTCGCCAACCTGCAGGGCCTGGTTACCCCGATCCTGTGGGGGCGGCCGGTTGTGGCCTCCGATAGCATGGACGAAGGCGATGGCTCCACCACCGGCGGCGAGTTCCTGACGGGTTCTTTCGCCCAAGGCGCGCGGATCTATGACCGTATGGCGTTCACCATCAAGGTCGGCATGATCAACGACGACTTCATCAAGAACAAGCGTGCCATCTTGGTCGAGGAACGCTTGGGTCTGGCCGTGCGCCGCCCTTACGCGTTCGTGAAGGGCCGCTTCAAGCCTCAAGCTTGATTGTGTCGAGTTGATCCTGGGGCCTGGCGGCCCCTTTTTTGTGGAGAAGGTTATGAAAATCAAAGTTCTGTGGGGCTTCGAAGGCGATCCTGACAAGGTCAAAGTGAACAACGGCCGAGTATCCGCAGGTGAGATCATTGAACTGGACGACGAAGAGTACGGCCATCGCTTGATCGGTAAGGGGCTTGCCGCGCTTGATGACGGTGCCGCTCCTAAAGCCAATAAGCAGTCCAAGCCCAACGAGACCAAGTAAATGATCGACCTGGCGCGCGTGAAGCTTCACCTGAAGGTGGACGGCGACGAGGAAGACATGCTTATCACTGGCTACCTAGACGCCGCCAAATCGCACGTTGCCATGCACTGTGACCGGGAGCTGGTCGAAGGAACGCCGGTCGGGCCAGAGCAGATGGGGTTCACCCCTGACGTTGAGCAGGCAGTGCTTCTACTCGTTGGCCACTGGTACGCCAATCGCGAGGCCGTGGTGATCGGCACTATCTCATCGGCTGTTCCTCTGGCCGTTGACCGACTTCTCTGGCCAAGGAAGCGTTTCTGATGAGAGCCGGCCCAATGCGTCACCACTGCACGATGTACAAGCCGGTGCTGACCAAGAACAAATCAGGTGGACAAGATGTCACCTGGTCCGAAGTCGGCAAGTTGTGGGCGGAGATCACCATGCCGACAGGTCGCATCGCCCCAGTGGCTGAGCAGCTTAAGGTCGTGATCACTGCCGAAATCCGCATCCGCCCCCGGGCCAATGCTGTCGCCGGCAATCGCATCGTACATACGGCGAAGGGAATCACCACCACTTACCTGATCGGTGCGGCGCTGCCCAACAACGAGCGCGACATGCTTCGATTGCTGTGTTCAAACGTACCCAACCCTTAAAGGTGAATCATGAGAGTTATTGCCCTGGGAACCCTGTCCGGCGCTACTGGCGACCGGGAAAAGGGTGAGGATTTTGTGGTCGACGCCAAGCTCGGCGCCGATCTTGTCGCGCGTGGCTTGGTTGAGCTGGCGCCCGAAACAGCGCCGGCCACTGATAAACCGGCCAAGACCAAGGAGTAGGCCATGGCTGCCCGCCGCTCCAGGATGTCCGGTGACTTCAAGTTGCGCCGCACCCTGCGGAACATCCACCAATCCATGGATAACGAGTTGGCACCGGTGATGCGCGACAGTGCGGAGCGCATTCTTTCCACGATGAAGAGTCTGATCCCGAAGGACACGGGCGCGGCTGCTGCTGCTCTGAAGGTATTTGTTTCCAAGAGCGGTCTGGATGCCCAGATTGGCATCCGCGGGAAAAGGGATGGCGACCGGTTCTTCTACCTGAAGTTCGTAGAGTACGGAACCAAGGGCTACACGGGAAATAAGCGTTCAGGTGGGCGATCTCGTAGCACTAAGAACAAATCTGACGGAGCCACCTTCTACGGCAAGTACCCGGACATCCCAGCGCGTCCGGCACATCCATGGCTCAGGCCGGCGAAAGACGTCAATCGCGAGTATGTGATCGCAAATATCCGCGCTGCCATTGGCCGGACCTTGAGCAAGGCAAGCAAGGGGCTTTCAAATGGCTGATCCGTCTGTTGCGCTGCAGGAGGCGCTGTTCGCCAGGCTGGAGGCCGAGGTGTCTTGCCCGATCTGCGACGGCGCGCCCATGGACACGGATATGCCCTATGTTTCGATTGATAGGGAGATATCCACCAACATCACACCCATCGCCGGCAGGAAGCGCGAGCAGCGCCTGATTTACCTGTCGGTTTGGTCGGACGCTCACGGCCAGGCCGAGGTGAAACGCATCATCGGCGAGGTTATGGCTGCCCTGGACGAGCGCCGGTTGCCGTTGGAAGTTGGCCGGGCAGTTTCGGTCCGGGTCGAGCAAGCCGACGCACAGCGCGATGCTGACGGCGTCACGTACCATGGATCAATCACGGTCCGCGTTATCACCACACACTAAACCCAAAAACCGGCCGCACCGCGGCTTTATCCAATGAGCCTTTGGAGGAACCCCCATGGCCGACGACAACCTCAATACAGCCGCCGGCTGCCGGATCAGCATCGGCAGCAAGAACGGCGCGGACACTGAAGCGCTCTACAAAGCAGACACCTACGTCGAGATCGGCGAAGTGGAAGACCTGGGCGAGTTCGGCGACACCTTCAGTTCGGTGACCTTCACTTCGCTGCGCGATGGTCGCGTGCGCAAGTACAAGGGCACCGCTGATGCCGGCGACCTGACCCTGGCCGTCGGCCTGGACAACGGCGACCTGGGCCAGGCCAAGCTGAAGATCGCTCACAAGGATCGCAGCAAGGGCGACTACAACATCAAGATCACCCTGAACGATGGCGATCCTGATGCCACCCCGGCGCTGCTGCCGACCACCTTCTACCTGCGTGGCAAGGTGATGAACAACACCGTCGCCGCCGGCGCTGCTGACAACGTGGTTCGCCGCAACGTCACGATCGGCATCAACTCAGACATCCTGGAAATTCTCCCGGCTGCCGCCGCCTAACCTGCGGGGCTTCGGCCCCGAAACTCAAGGATTCTCGATATGAGCAAGACCCTTTACGGTACCGTCGAAATCAAGCTGGGCGACGAGACCTACACCCTCACGCCGACCCTCGGCGCGGTGCGCGCCATCGAGGCGCACTTCGGCGGCCTGCGCGGGGCATCACAGGCCGTCAATGCGCTGAGCATCGACGGTTGCGCCGTGATCATCGCGGGCGGTGCTGGCTTGAAAGGCAAGGCTGCCGAGGCTGTCGCTGAGCAGGTTTGGCAGACTGGCGTGCTGGACGTGTCCGTGCAGCTCAACGGCTATCTGGTCGCGCTGTACAACCCGAAGGGCCCTGATGCGGGAAAGGAAAAGCCGGCGGCGGCGTAAGTGCTGTCGAGAACGGCAGCTACGTCGACCGGCTCTACGCAGTGGCCACCGGCTGGCTGGGCTGGCCGCCTGACCTGGCCTGGTCCACGCCGATGCCCGAACTGTTTCTGGCCATGGATGCCAAGATCGAATGGGCGCAGATGACCAACCCCTTTGGTGGCGGAAAGGCGAAAGCCAAGGCTGACAAGCCATCAGCGTCGACTGTGGCCGATAAGCTGCGGCAGGCGCTCACAGGGAGGCAGGCTACGTGATCTGGTGGCGTGTACAATCGCCAATTAATCCCCAATATGGAAGTTGGCTATGGCCTTTCTAATGGTGCTGTTGACCGGCGCGATAGTATTTGTCGTTTTTATTGTTTGTACTGCGATGGCTGCCAAAAGAGGTTCTGAAACAAACATTAGAATTACGCTGGTAGCAGGTGCTATCGCTGCTGCAATGGTTTGGGGTTGGTACTTTAACTGGAGTTCAAGCCCTGACCGGGACAGGGAGCAGGCCGAGAAGGATTGCAATAACACAACAATGGCTTTTGTCATGTCTCAGAATTTCGTAAAGCAAAGGCTGAAAGCTCCAAGCACTGCTGAATTCCCGTACATAACCGACCGAGGCGTGATGGTAGACGTGATACCGGACTGCTCTTTCGGCGTATCAGCATATGTTGATGCTCAGAATGCTTTCGGTGCAGCGATCAGAAGTCGATACACCGTCAAAATGTCGTATGACAGGGCTTCGAAAATGTGGCGCGCGACTGAGCTAAATATTCAGTAATATTTTTTGTTTTCTAAGAACCCGCTTCGGCGGGTTTTTTGTTTTTGGAGAATGGCATGGCCGATACTGATGTCCAGGGTATGTTGGTTCGAATCGAAGCAACAACTGCCCAGTTGCGCCAAGAGATGGCTCGCGCAGACTCCAGCGTCGGCCAGGCATCCACCAAGATCGATAAGAGTTTAGGTCGGATTGATGATGCTTTTGACCGGACAGGCGAGCGAGCCCAGCACGCTTCCGGCTTGATCAAGACTGCATTGGCGACGGCAATCGGCGCAGCTGGTATTGGCAAGATAATTGAGGCGGCTGACTCTTACGGCCAAATGTCCGATCGTATCGGCATGGCGACTAGCAGTGTTGGCGAGTATGAGCTGGTTCAGCAGCGACTGCTGGACACTGCCAAGCGCACCTACCGTCCTCTGGCTGAGGCGCAAGAGCTTTACATCCGAACTTCAGACAGCCTGAAGTCGATGGGCTACAACACCAGCCAGGCGCTGGATGTAATGGATAGTTTCAGCTTTCTGTTAGTGACCAACTCGGCGTCGGCAGATAAAGCCAGTTCAGCAATCGATGCCTATTCGAAGGCGCTTCAGACCGGCAAGGTTGAGGCTGACGGCTGGCAGTCAATTCTCGCGGCGATGCCCACGGTAGTAGATACGATTGCCAAATCGACTGGCAAAACAGCTGAAGAAATCCGGAGCCTCGGCGCGCAAGGGAAGCTCAGCCTGGATATCCTGACTGAGGGGTTGCAAAAGTCCGCCGATGCCAACGGCGTTCTTGCTGATGGAATGAGTGTAGCGGTACGAGACGCAGTGCAAAACCTACAAAACGCATTCACTACTTACGTCGGAAAACTGAACGAAACTACAGACGCTACAGGCATTCTGGCGAGCGGCATCGGGGTTGTTGGCGATAACTTTGAAACGCTCGCAGATGTCGCGATTCTCGCCGCAATCGGGGCGCTTGCCGGGTACGGTCGCGCCGCCGCAGGAAATGCGGCCGTTGCAGTTAAATCGGCGATTCAGGACGCTGCCGCGCGCAAAGCCCAGGCCGCATCTGTGTTGCTCGTCGCTCAAGCCGAACAGCAGAAGGCACAAACCACCGTTTTTCTGGCAGAGAAAGAAGCACTCGCCGCCCGGGGTACTGCGGTTCAAACGCAGATGTCTCTGCAACTGGCCGAAGCCAGGACGGTCGAGGCCCGCGCAACTAATGCCGTCGCCATCGCTCAAGCGGGTGTGAGAAGCGCGTCGACAACTCTACTGGGTGTCCTCGGAGGGCCGGCCGGCATTGCAATGCTGGCAATCGGTGCGGCCACTGCGTTTCTAACTCTTCGCGACAACACCGGATTTCTTGAGAAAAAGCTGGGGGACCTATCAGCGCCTCTTGACGTTTTGATCAAGAAATTTAACGAACTTGGGAGGGCGACTCAGGCTGTCACACTGCGTGAACTGCGCTCTGAAATCGATAAGACTCAGCGCAAGGTCGAAGAAACTTCTGGCGCGATTGCGGATAAATTCGAAAACAGCCTTCGCGATGCTGGCGCTGCCGGTCAGGACGGGGGCCTTGCCGCAGGTTTCGTCAGCCTGTCGAAGGATGCTCAAGCTGCACTAGATATCGTCAAGAAGGCATCCAAGGATTCGGCCAGCGGCGTCGCAGTTGACTGGGCTGCTGTTGCGAACAAGGTTCGCGCCTTCCCCGCTGTTGTCTCTGAATCCATGGCGCAAGGGATTGAGGAGAGCGCTGGTGATGTCGAGAAACTCACGGCAACGCTTACCGCTAACCAGGCTGCACTTTCTGCATTCTCTGCCGAGAACAACAAGTCCGCAGATGGGCTTGGCAAGAATGCAGCCGCTGCTGCCGCCGCGACGGCTGCCGGTGAAAAATACCTTGAACAGCTAGATAAGCAGCTTGGAACCCTGCAGGACAAGACGGCCGCTGAGGCAGCGGAGCGTGTAATTCTTAAAGAGAATATCGACACTCAAAGTGCTGTCGCAGCGTCTATTCGCGCCCGAGCTAAAGCTATTGATGAGCAAAAGGCAGCGGACGACGCCGCGACGAAGGCCAAGCAGAAGAACGCCAGCGCTACTGAATCGGCAGCAAAGAAGCAGGTAAAGGACTTTGCTACTGCCGAGGAAGGCTACAAGCGCCAGATCGAGCTTATCAACACCACCGGCAACAAGCAGAACGAAGCCACGGAGGTGATGAAGCTGTCCTTCGAACTCCAGGAGGGCAAGCTCGGCAAGCTGAGCGAGGCGCAAAAGAAAAAACTCCAGGGCATGGCCGCTGAGCTGGATGCGCTGAACAAGCTGAAGAAGGCCAACGAGGACGACCTGAAGCTCACGGCGTTCAAGAATGCCCAAGCCCTGACTACCCAAACCACGAAGGATGGCTTCGACCAGGAGTTGGCTGGCGTCGGTATGGGCGACAAGGCCCGGGACCGGATGCGCGCTGATCTGGCTATGCGGCAGAAGTACGCGGCTGACGTTGCGAGCCTCAATGAGCAGCGCAACACCGGGCAGATCACGCCTGAGCTTTATGCCAATGAGACCCAGGTCCTGCAGGATGAGCTGAACAAGCGTCTGCTGGCGCAGGAGAATTTCTACGCTGCGACGGATGAGCAGCAAGCCAACTGGATGAATGGCGTCAACGAGGCCTGGGCCAATTACGCAGACGCGGCGCGGGACTATTCGGCCCAGGCTACGGATATCACCAATACCGCATTGAGCGAGGCCACTGGCGGGCTTGGCACATTCTTTTCGGATGTTGCCAGTGGCGCAGAGAGTGCCGGTGACGCATTGGGCGATATGGTTGGCAACTTCGCCAAGTCGATGCTCAAGGCTTTGGGTGATATGGCGGCGCAGTGGCTGATCTACCAGGGCGTGCAGTTGCTGGTGGGCAAAACAACTCAGGCTGGCGCCGCCACTACGTTGGGTGCCAATGCTCAGGCTATGTCCTTGCAGGCTGGCCTGAACGCTTACGCCTCGACTGCGGCAATTCCGATCATTGGTCCAGCAGCCGCGCCGGCGGCAATGGCGGCGGCGCTTACCGTCACCGGCCCCCTGGCATCGGCGGTGGGCATGACCGCGCTGGCGGGTATGGCGCACGACGGTATCGATTCGGTTCCCGAAGATGGCAGTTGGTTTCTGCAAAAGGGCGAGCGTGTAACTACTGCTCAAACCAGCGCGAAGCTTGATGCAATGCTGTCCAGGATCGACAACAGCCTGAGTGGCGCACAGCCACAAGCCCAGATCGGCGTGGGCAGCCTGGAGTCACTTGGCAACGGGCGCGCGGCAATGATTGGCGGCGGCGCTGATTCTGCGCCGAGCGGTCCTACACAAATCGTGTTCAACGCACCAATCAACGTACAGGCTCAGCCCGGCATGAGTGATCAGGATGCGGCGCGCCAAGGGCAGGCGGTGTCTGCCGGCCTGGAAACGCAGTTCGGCAAATTCCTGGACGCGGAGATGCGTCAGGGTGGCCGGCTGTGGAGGCGATGATGGCCGAGACATTTACCTTTGATGTTGAGGTGGGCACCGACGGCGATATCAGCCAGCGCACTTGGGAGAATGAGTTCGGTGACGGGATGGTTCAGGCCGGCGGCATAGGTCTTAACACCAAGAGTCAGGTCTGGAACCTGGTGCACACTGGCGAGAATCTGCCGGGCGAGGAATTGCCCGAGCTTTTGGCGTTCCTGGATCGGCACGAAGGCTACAAGGCCTTCCGGTACGCACCGCCGGGCGAGCCTGAAGGATGGTACCGCACCAACGGCTACAAGAAAAAAGCCCTTGGCGAGGAGATCTACACCGTCACCTTCACCGTCAAACAAGTGTTCAATCCCCGACCTTAACCCTCACCAAGCCCCGCCAAGTGCGGGGTTTATTGTTTCTGGGGCCCTATGAATTACAACACCGACATTCAAAAGCTTGAGCCGGGCAACCAGATCAGGCTGTACGAGCTGGACGCTACGCGCCTTGGCGGCCTGCTCTGGCGTTTCCACGGCCACGCTCACGAAGGCGATATAATCTGGCAGGGACAGCTTTACTCACCGCTCCAGATCGAGGCCAAGGGCTTCGACATCCGCGGCGATGGGCGGCCAGCCACACCCACGCTGCAGGTGGATGATGAGCTAGGCGGCGTGCGCGGGGCGATCACAGCCCTGTGCTTCCAGTTCCGCGACCTGGCCGGGGCTAGGGTCAAGGTGATCGAGACCTTCCGCCACTTCCTGGATGCCGCCAACTTTCCCGACGGCAATCCGGAAGCCAGCAACCAGTCGAAAACGAATCTCTGGTTTATCGAGCAGAAGACCGAGGCGCTGCCGAGCATCTCGGTCACGTTCTCGCTGTCGAGCCCCACCGACATGGAAGGGCAGATGTTGCCTTCCCAGCAGATCACCAAGCTTTGCCGGTGGGCCTGCCGCGGTGGGTACCGGCAAGAGGCCTGCGCCTACACCGGCACGGCGATGTTCGACAAGAAGAACCAGCCAACGGACAACCCTGCTCTTGACCGCTGCGGAGGCTGGTGGAGCAGCTGCAAGCTTCGGGGCAACACCCGCCGGTTTGGTGGGTCCATGGGCGCAAGCCTGATAGCAAGCTCGAGGTAACGATGCGCATCAATCAAAAGCTACAGGATGAGGTCCGGGCGCACGCTGAGCGCGCCTACCCGGCTGAGGCCTGCGGTGTGCTGATCAAGTCCGCCTCCGGCCGTGAATACGTGCCCTGCGGAAACCTGGCCACCACTCCGCGTGAACACTTCCAGATCGATCACAAGGACATGGCCCGGGCGGAAGATCGGGGCGAGGTGCTGGCGATCATCCACAGCCACCCCGACAAGGCGCCGGCGCCAAGCATGGCCGACCGCGTCAGCTGTGAGCTGCATGAATTGCCCTGGGGCATTGTCGGCTGGCCCGGCGGTGACTTTGAGTGGTTCAAGCCTTCGGGTTTCCAGGCACCGCTGTTGGGTCGAGACTTCTCCCATGGGCTGCTTGACTGCTGGGCCGCGTGCCGCGACTGGTACGCGCGCGAGGCGGGCCTGCAGCTACCAAACTTCGAGCGCTCCGACCTGTGGTGGGAGCAGAAAGACGGCCCAAGCCTCTACGAGGACAACTTCGCGGCTACCGGTTTCTATCAGGTCAACGAGGCCCGGCGCGGCGACATGCTTGTGTTGCAGATTCCGACGCCGGGCCGGGAGTGCTATTTCCCTAATCACGCCGTGATCTATCTGGGCGATGAGCCGGCGCTCATCAGCGAGCCGGCGCCAAAACTTGGCGGGTCCGGCCCGTTCATTTACCACCACATGCCTGGCCGCCTGGCTGTTCGTGAAATCTACGGTTGGTCGATGGCGAACCGCGTGAAATTGATCCTCCGGCACAAGGACTACCGCCCATGACCATGCGTACCATCAAGCTCGGCGGCGTGCTGGGCAAGAAGTTTGGCAGGGAGTACCGGCTCGACCTGTACGGCATTCACGACGCCACAGCGGCACTGTGCGCGATGAAGCCGGGCTTTGAGAAGTTCATGCGAACAGCGCACGAGCGCGGCATGGTCTTCGCGGTGTTCGTCGACGAGCGCAACGTTAGCGAGCAAGAGCTCGAGCTGGTCGGGCGTACCGAAGGTGACATTCGTATTCAGCCGATCATTCAGGGGAGCAAACAGGCGGGCATGTTTCAGACCCTGCTAGGTGTGGTGTTGATTGTCGCGGGCCTGGTTTCTGGTGGCAGTACGACCACGCTCGGTATGGGGCTGCTCGCCGCGGGTGCCGCTGTTGGCTTAGGTGGTGTAGTGCAGATGCTATCCCCTACAACAAAAGCCAATGCTGAAGGCAAGAACGACGACGGCAACAACCCCAGCTACGGCTTCGGTGGGGCGGTGACGACTATTGCGCAGGGCAACCCGTACCCACTGCTTTACGGCGAGCGCGAGATCGGCGGGGCAGTCGAGTCTGGCGGGATCTACACCCAAGACAACATCTGATTCAGTTACCACAACAAACCCGCTTCGGCGGGTTTTTGCATTCTGGAGGGCGCATGAGCGCAGTAGCAAAGAAGGCGTGCCGCGCAGCACCTCGTAAGCGCCGGGCCGTAATTGGCGGAAAGGGCGGCCAGGCCAAGCAGAAGCAGCCGAGCATCGCCTCCAATAGTGTGCCATCGATCTCCACCGCGCGAATCACCTACCTCTGGAGCTGGGGCCCCATTGTTGGTCCGGTTGATGGGCTGCGCTCCGTAAAGCTGAACGGCACCCCCGTGCAGGCTCCCGACGGCACGATCAACTATCCCACGGTGAAATGGCAGTTCCGTCCCGGTGAGTTGAACCAAACTCGCCTCGAGGGAATCGCCGAATCAAGCAACGAAATCGACGTCAAGACTGAACTTGTCTACGGCACGCCATGGCTTCACACCATCACCAACTCGGTGATCGATGCTGTTCGTCTGCGTCTCAGCTGGCCGGCTCTGCGCAGCCAGGATTCCTCGGGCAACATCAGTGGCGTCCGTATCGATTATGCGGTGGACATCTCCACCGACAATGGGCCGTACGTGCAGGTGCTGGCCTCTGCTGTGGACCGCAAAAACGTCACCGAGTACGAGCGTGCCCACCGCATCGAGTTGCCGGCCGGTAGCCGCTGGACCATCCGGGTTCGCCGGCTGACTCCGAACGCCAACTCCGACCTGGTAGTTGATCAGATGATCGTCAAGGCCATCGCCGAGGTTGTGGACAGCGATCAGGAATATCCGCTGACGTCGGTAGGATGCATTGAGTACGACGCGCAGACCTTTGGTGGCGATATCGCCAAGATTGCCGTGCTGATGCGCGGGCGCATCATCCGTGTCCCAGCCAACTACGACGCAGCCACTCGTACGTACGCCACAGCAGGGACCGGCACAAGTAACGGGATTTGGGACGGCACCTTCAAGGAGGCCTACACCAACAACCCAGCATTCATTTTCTATGACTTGGTGCTTCATCCCTATTACGGCCTGGGCGACCGAATCGATGCGACCATGATTGATCGCTGGGCGCTGTACCGCATTGCGCAGTACTGCGATCAGATGATTCCTGACGGCAAAGGGGGGCAAGAGCCTCGGTTCACCTGCAACCTTTACTTCCAGAAGCAGGCCGAGGCCTACGCAGTGCTGCAGGACCTAGCCTCAATCTTTCACGGCTTGGCCTACTGGGACGGCAGCCAGATCGTGGTAAACGCCGATATGCCGGGTGATCCGGTCTACACCTACAACCAAACGCAGATCCTAAACTCGGGAGCCATCAAGTACGAAGGCACCCGCGCCCGCGACCGGCACAGCCTTTATACGGTGTCCTGGGACAATCCAGATCAGGGCTTCGAGACGGACAAGGAGCCGGTCTTCGACGATGAGGCCATGGTCGAGCTTGGCGGGATTGTGCGCGAAACATCGATTGACGCCATTGGCTGCACATCCCTGGGCCAGGCCCAGCGCGCCGGGCAGTGGGCGGCGCTCACAGAAAAACTGCAAACCCAGGGTGCCGTCTTTCGTGTAGGGCTCGACGGGGATATCCCCAAGCCTGGACAAGTGATCGCTGTGGCCGACCCCATGCTGGTTGGACGCAACAACGGCGGCAGGATATCGGCGGCGGCTGGCCGCGTGGTCACGCTGGACCGCGATACCGTAGTACCGGTGGGCGCGCGGCTGATGGTCAACCTGCCAAGCGGAAAGTCAGAGGGCCGCGTGGTCAAGTCGGTCTCTGGCCGAGACGTGACGCTGATGGCTGATTTCAGCGAACAGCCTCAGGCGGAAGCCGGGTGGATTCTGGATTATGAAGACCTGAAGCTGATGCAGTTCTACGTCCGCAACGTGACGCGCCCGGAGTGGCACCAGTTCCAATTCGAAGTTATCCAGCATGACCCGAGCAAGTTTGACGCGATCGACAACGGCGCCGTGGTCGACATTAGGCCGATCACCGGTATTCCCGCTGGCAGCCAGGAAGCGCCGGCTCGCGTGATGCTCAGCCAGAACGTGGTGATTGAGCAGGGTATTGCTGTGACGGTCATGTCCATTGCCTGGGACGCAGCACCGGGTGCTGTTGCTTATGACGTTGAATGGAAGTGGGGTGCAAGGGAGTGGATCACCGTGCCACGCACCGCCGAACTGATGGTGGACGTGCGCGGAATCTACTCCGGGCAGTATATGGCCAGGGTGCGAGCGGTCAGCGCGCTCAACGTTTCCTCGATTCCGACGGCCTCAGCCCTGACCAACCTGGAAGGGAAGGTCGGCCTGCCGCCGGCGGTGGCGTTCCTGTCCACCACCAGCGAACTGTTCGGCATCGGCATCAAGTGGGGCTTTCCTGCTGGCGCCGAAGACACCCAGCGCACCGAGCTGTGGTATGGCCCGGCAAATGACCTGGCGGCGGCGACCAAGCTAGCCGACCTGGCGTATCCGCAGGCTGATTACAGTATGCAGGCCCTCAAGGCTGGAGCGCAGTTCTTCTTCTGGGCGCGTCTCGTGGACCGCACCGGCAACGTTGGCCCGTTCTACCCGCACGGCAATGGCGTGATGGGCCAGGCCAGCGCCGACGCGGCACCGGTGTTGGAGCTGATCGCTGGACAGATAGGCCGCACGGAGCTGGGCCAGGACATCAATGACGAGATCGATAAGATCCCAGGCTTGCAGGCGCAGATTGATGCGCTTGATGGGCTGTCGGCCTACGACCCTGAGTCTGTCTACCTCGAAGGCGACCTGGTGGTGGTTGGCAAGCGGATCTACCAGGCCACGCAGTTAGTGCCGGTCGATACTTCGCCGCCGAACGCTGCGTACTGGGTGGACGTGGGCCAGGTGCTT
Source organism: Pseudomonas extremaustralis (assembly GCF_900102035.1). NCBI lineage: Bacteria > Pseudomonadati > Pseudomonadota > Gammaproteobacteria > Pseudomonadales > Pseudomonadaceae > Pseudomonas > Pseudomonas extremaustralis. Next base: position 3,558,057 of record NZ_LT629689.1, on the reverse strand, counting down.
GTCACTGCCAACGGACTGGCGCGCCAGGTTGAGATCAACACCACCATCATCACCGAGCTCGACGGTGCGGTCATGGCCCAGGCGTCGAGCCTCCAGGCGTTGCAGTCGGCGTACCGGGACGATACAGGAGAGGGCGATCTCGCTGACGCACTCCAGGGCTATAACGCATCGGCGAGCTTCGCACAGGAGGTGAAGACGCGGGCCTCGCAGAACGCAGCCATGGTGCAACGGCAGACCGAACTCACCGCCGAGGTGGGCGAGGTAAGCGGCTCGGTGAGCGAACTCGAAAGCGTGGTGGTCACCGACCGAGAGGCTACTTCGCAGGCCATCCAGCAGGTCAGGGCTGAGATCGGTGAAACCTCTGCGGCCGTCCAGGTCGTGAGCCAGGCCCAGGCCGACACCGACGGCAAGTTCTCCACGATGTACTCCGTGAAGATGCAGGTGAATGCTGACGGCCAGCTGGTCGCTGCCGGGTTTGGACTGGGTATTGAGCAGGATGAGGAGGGCGTACTTCAGAGTCAGTTCCTGGTGAGCGCTGATCGCTTCTCCATCGTCAGCACGCTGTCCGGCGGACAGGCATTCACGCCGTTCACGGTGGATAACGGTCAGGTCTTCATGCGCTCTACCTTCATCCAGGACGGCAGTATCACCATGCTCAAGATCGGGCAGGCGCTGGAATCGGACAACTACGTCGCCGGTGTACAGGGATGGCGCCTTGATAAAGCGGGGAATCTGGAGTTCAACGGGCCGGCACCTGGTGGCGGGCGCCTGACGATGACCAACCGGGCGATCAAGGTCTACGACGAAAACAATGTCAAGCGAGTGCAACTCGGGGATCTGACGGCATGAGCTTCGGAATGAGAATATGGGGGCCGACCGGCTCCCTTGAGTTGGATGAGAACTCCTTTACAGTAAGGGTTATATATTCAGCGGTAGTTCAATCAGGTCAACCAAGTCCGGGATATACAAGGTATATATCTATACCGGGCGTCGATCCTTCCACCCATTCTGCTGTCTGCGTCCCAATTGCAAACTATGATACCGGCGGCACAAGTATGTATGCTATCCAATATATCCCTATATTGTCTTCTGGCGGAGTGACAATATATTTCGGGCAGCCTGGCGCACCATCCGGGTCATCTCTCGGCTTGGCTCCGCAGAGACTTATTGTTATGAGGTATCGGTAATGTCTTACGGGCTAACCTTTACAAATAATAATGACGTTGTAACGCTTGACTCGGAATTTTCCAGGCTTGTCGTTTTAGCAAGCGGCACATATAGCGGGGTCGGTGGCGCGGGGGCGTCGTTCCCGTTCGTAATCACTACCCAAGAGCCACCGCTTGTTTTCGTGAGGCCAGGCCAGTCAAACACACTGTGTTTCTGCAAGCTATCGGGAGGCCCTGGAGCCTGGACCGGATTTTCGTTCACCGGCATAGCCGGAGTTGGAACCTCTGGGAACTGGTTTGCTGCCGCTTTTCAATCCAAGGAGATAGCCACCTTCGGGCTAAGATTATGGGATGGTAATTCAAAACTGCTGTTTGATAGTGGTACGGCCTGCGCTCAGTTCACAAGAACGATTACAGGCTGGTCATATTTAGGTTCGTCCCCAACAGGGCAAGGTACATCAAGACTTAGCTGGACAGCATATAGCCCACTTGGTTCTGGTGACTATATGCTCCTTAATAATATTGCAATGGATATTGCAGGTCTTACATCTCGGCAGGGAAATCAATATGCCGTGTGGGACTATGGTAATGATAGGCTTGTTATGCAAGTTGTCGGGGTTGATATCTCAACTTCATACTATACGCCTGTTGTATTTGCCAAGCCGATTTCTTAACTGCTGGAAAACGATTAGAGACCGATAGCCGCCATGTGCGGTTTTTTATCGCCTGGAGAAAATATGACCTGGTACAAAACAGGAACAGTTGCTGTGACGGCTGGCAGCAATGCCGTGATTGGCACGGGAACATCCTTCATTGCGAATTCGCGCGTTGGCGATGCGTTCCGTGGTCCTGACGGTGAGTGGTACGAAGTCACCAACATTGCCAGCGACACGGCATTGTCGATCGCACCGAATTACCAGGGCACCACTCTGGCAGCAGGCGGTTACTCGCTTGCGCCGATGCAGGGATACGTCAAGGACTCGGCTGATGCCCTTCGGGCGGCTACCCAGGTGATTGCCAGCGGTGTTGCTGATATGCAGGATCAGGTGGCGGCCGCGACAGAGGCTGCCGCATCGGCAGGGCAATCCAAGACGGTGGCCGCCGAGCAGGCCGGCATCGCAAGCGCGGCGGCTGATGCATCTGCGGAGAACAAGAATGCCGCGCAGCTGGCGGCTCAGCAAAGCGGTTTATCTGCCCAGGCATCCGCCGCGGCGGCTGATCGAGCAGAGACGGCCAAGACCTCCATCATTCAATCGGAGCAGGCGGCCGCAGCATCTGCATCAGCTGCGGCAGCATCTGCTGAACACGCTGAGGAGGTCACGCTCGGCAAGGCCGCCAGTGGTGACAACAATGACATCACGTCTCTGGGCGCGCTCACCGCGGATGGCTTCGACAGGTTGCGGCAGGGCATTGCGCCGATGGTTGGCGCGACGGCGACCACGGCGGGCAAGAAGGGGCTTGTTCCGCCGGGAGCGCCAGGCGACCAGGATAAGTTCCTAACCGCTGGAGGGGCGTACAAGGAGGCGGGCGCAGGCTTGCCAGTTGGCTCGCTCGTGCCATGGTCCGTTTCACGCACGACGCTACCGGCCGGATGGATTACCCGTGATGGGCAGTTGCTCAATCGGGCTGATTGGCCAGACCTTTGGGCCCTGGTCTCGGCAACAGCAGTGACCGACGCGGTGTGGCTGGCTGCGCCGTATGATCAGCGCGGTAAGTATTCCAGCGGTAATGGCACGACCACGTTCCGCATGCCAGATACCAATGCGAAGCACGCAGACGGAAACACCCTTGCGGCAATGTTCCTGCGCGGCGATGGGAAAAATTCGGCGGGCTCACCCGGGTTGCATCAGGCGGATCAGGTGCAGGGGATGCGTCACGCTACAATTGTGACGGCTTCCACTAATGCAACCAGACCCGCGTCAATGGACCCGGAGTTCTTGTTCATCGCGGACAAGCTCTACTCCCAAAGCATTAACGGGACGGCATTTGGTGCTGGTTATGTCGCAACTACCGGCCGACAGGTCGCCGATGGGGTCAATGGTACGCCTCGCGTAGGGGCTGAAACGCGCGGCCCCGGCGAGACGGTCATCTGGTGCACTGTTGGAGCAGGAAAGTCCGTAAACCCCGGCGCTGTAGACGTGACGGCGCTAGCTACCACTGTTTCGAACCAATCAGCCCTGATCGCGGGAAAGCTTTCCGTTGTCAGCATGGGCGGGACCGACCTAAATGGGTGGGCAAAATATTCCGACGGGACGATCAAGCAATGGGGGGTTGTCAGCGTGTCTAGCACTGGTACGGCTGGGACGGTTTTTTCATTCAATACACCCTTCATCACGGCAGTGCGGAGTTTTGGCTTTACCCCAAATCAAAGCGGTCGAGCTGGGGCGGCGGAAGCTAATAGTACCGGCCGGCCAGAAAGCGTTTCCCAGTTCCGGATCGCTAGCGGCCAATCAGCGACACCGCTTAATTTCAATTGGTGGGCAGAAGGGGTTTAGCCATGTTCTTCGACGCACAAACGATGACGTTTCAGTCCCAGGATACCGAGCCACCAAGCTACTGGGTGCTTACCGATGAGTATTACGGTGAGCTTCTGGATGGTCGGGGCCAGGGAAATACAATTGAGCTTGATCCGCTCACGCAGGGCCCGGTGCTGGTTCCTATCCCTGGGCCGAGCTGGCAGGAATTGCAGGCGCCGATTGAGGCCGCGTGGCGCGATTCTGAAATGCCCAGGGCGCAGCAGAATGTGACTGCCATCGAGTACGGCGAGGACGGAATTCCCGGAACAGCCCAACAGTGGCAGAAGTATTGGCTGGCGCTACGCAAGTGGACCGCCGACAACCCTGATTTCCCCGACAGCACCAAGCGTCCCGTAGCTCCCGCCTGATAGCACCTGAACACCACCACCCGCCATGAGCGGGTTTATTTTTGCCTGGAGAAAGCCATGCCTATCACTGAGCAGCAACTGCTGCAGATTCTCCCGAACGCCTGCCGCAATGCCGGCGTTTTCGTTCCCGTCCTGAACACGGCCATGAACCGTTACGGCATCGTCGGCACGCCGCGTGCGGCAGCATTCATCGCCCAGGTCGGGCACGAGTCGGGCCAGTTGCGGCTGGTGCGCGAGATCTGGGGGCCTACGGCGCAGCAGGCCGGCTATGAAGGGCGTGCCGATCTGGGCAACACCGTGAAGGGCGACGGCTCCAAGTATCGTGGCCGTGGCCTGATCCAGATCACCGGTCGAGCCAACTACGCCGCGTGCGGTGAAGCCCTGGGCCTGGACCTGCTCAGCAAGCCGGAACTGCTTGAGCAGCCACAGCACGCCGCGATGTCTGCGGCGTGGTTCTGGTCTACGAAAGGGCTGAACACGCTGGCGGACCAGGGTGATTTCGTGAGAATCACCCGCCGCATCAATGGGGGGCTGAACGGCCTGGCTGATCGGCAGGCGCTGTATGACAACGCCTTGAAGGTGCTGGCATGAGCGGCACGGGATTCACCAGGTTGTCGCGAGTGCTGGCTCAGGCCAAGGAGGGAGATCTCTTCTTCCAGTGCCCGGGTTGCGACATGGTGCACGGCATCTCAACTGGAAATGGGCCTGGCCCGCGCTGGGGTTACAACGGCAACGCCGAGGCACCTACCTTCACGCCGTCGGTGCTGGTTCGAACCACGGCCGCCCCTGACGGGCGCAGTGTAATGACGCCTGAGGATGAGGCTGAATACGACGCTATCTATGCCAAGGGTGGAAGAGAGGCAGTTTTTGCCAGCCGCTTCGGCAAGGTCTGCCACTCATTCGTCACCAATGGTCGTATCCAGTATCTGGGCGACTGCACGCATAAGCTGGCCGGCCAGACCGTTGACCTGCCTGACTGGGAGGATGAGCAATGATGACTCCCGGGCAGATCCTGGGCGCGATCCTGCTGGCGATGGTTATCAGCGCCGCCGGCGCCTGGCAGGTGCAGGACTGGCGGATGGGCGAGAAGCTCGCCGAGCAGGCCGGCCTGCACAAGGATGACCTGGCGGAAATCACCAATGCCGCCGCCGCCCAAGCGCGCACCGAGACCGACAAGCGCCTGGCCCTGGAGCAGCAGCTCGCTGGCCAGGACCAACAACACACCAAGGAATTATCCGATGCCCAACGCAACCAGGCTGTTTTGCGCGATCGCCTTGCTACTTCTGATGTCCGGCTGTCAGTCCTTCTCGACGCCGCGGATACAGCCAGTGGCAGCAACGTGCCTTCCTCCCCCGGCGCCGTCGGCGTGGTTCATGGAGCCGCGCGAGCCCAACTTGACCCAGCGCATGCTCAACGAATTATCGCCATCACCGACGCCGGCGACCAAGGACTGATCGCGCTGCGGGCGTGCCAGGCTTATGTTAGGGCGATAGCTCGCTGACCTACATCCGAGGTCAAAAAATTAGCACGCCAAAAAGCAAAGCCCCGGAGGTTCGCAACTCCAGGGCTTCTATTTCCGCCTCCATCCCTTTAAATGCCGGCGAACGTGGCACGGACATTACCAGCGATGCGCCATCAAATCACTACTGCGATAGGTTGATTGTATTCAGTTGGCAGGACGTCGTGGGAGGGATCAGCAAGCAGGCATGGCTTCAATATGGCCAAACATATCAAGAAATTCGCTAGGTCCGTTCAGGCCACCAGCATCGAAAGGACGAGACCAATGTGCGAGCCAATCCTCTAGATCTTCCTCATCATATTCGTGGCGCGCGACGCCAACCATAATCTCTACGAACTCATCACCTGGCGCCGTCAGCTCATACCCGTTCAGCAACAGAAACATATAGCCGGCCGCCGCAGCGGTTCGCTTGTTGGCATTTGCAAATGGGTGATTTTGGATAAGGCTTTGCATCAGCAGTGCAGCCAGACAGAACATGTCTTGATTGCCGGTGTAGTACCGATGCTGTGCTGGTCGCTGCTGAGATGAGCTCAGTTCGTTTGGCTTGATAACCGCTATGGGTTCGCCAGGAGTCTGAGCGAGGATTAAACGCTTGTTGATCCAGATCAGCGCTTCAGGAGTGAGATACCTGATCCCCTCCTGAGTTTCGCTGATTTCCGACAGTTCCATTGGCGGCATGAGGCTGACCTTCGATCAGACTTTAGCCAGATCCTCAAACGCTTTTTCGTAGCGATGGAATGCGGTGCAGAAAGCCTTTTCGATTTGAGCCTGGTATGCGCCTTCAGCCGGACGTGCAGTCGCCACGCGCGCTTTATCGCGCTGCGGGATGTAGATGCGGTCGGTTTTTTTCAGTGCGTGTCCCACGGTCTTCTCCTCGTCCCGGCGGTGCCAGGGAATGCCATAACTGGTCTAGAAATGGTCTTCATGCGCCGTAAAACGTAATTTACGGTCCACTTAAAGTGGGGGGCGATTCTTCATATGTCAACGCATGAAGTCAATGAAAAATAACTATCGGAAAGCCCGTTCGTCATTTTGCTCCCCTTCACACGGTGTGTATCGGCCGTAATTTCGGAACCTAAATGCCTTGTTGAAACCATTCATGACATCAGACAGCAATCTCGCTAAGCAGTTCGTAAAATTGACCCAGTGATCAGGATGCGATCGCAAATCGCTGCAAAATTCTGTCTAAAACTACCTCGACCTATTCCGGTTTCATTGGTCGAAACAGGCGCTATCTCGCTGACTCGTTTTAGACAGCAGATCGCTGCAAGCCACGCAGTCAGAGGCGTTCGACCTTCTCAAGCCCATACTGCTGCATCATTGGGGTGTGGGAGGACAGATCGGACGTGTTTTTACTCATTGGATAGTAGGCAAATTCGTTGAAAGTGATGGGGCAAAGGGGGCGCTTGGCCCAGCATTTTTTGCGATGGCGGCAAGGTTAACACGCGAGGTCGGGAGGACACAGGTCGCTAACGGACAGGTAAAACGCAAAAGGGGGGCAGCGCATTTTAATAAATGCGCTGCCCCCCTTTTAGCTTTTGCCCATCAAAGCTTCATGGAATCACATCTGCTGTTTCCATCACTGCTGTTTAAGGTGTCATCGCGTTGCACTGAGCGCGTAAATCGCTATTGCTGATGTTGGCGCAACTGGCCGCAAAGGTGTAACCACTGAACATCAACAACACCACAAGCACGAGTTTCATCACGATCTTCCTTGGTTTATCAAGAAACAGCCTGCCGCTGCTTGATCTAATCTAAGCGGGTGTTTCAAATTGACATCGCTTTGGCTGGAGGCTCCATTGCTGCAAGGGATGATTGCAGGCCTCTGCGCTCAAGATGCATAAAATATGCAAATCAGCATTTGCCAATCCGCAAAACTCCCGTCACTATCCCCGCTATGCAAAAACGCAACGTTTCTATCGTCTTAAGAGAACTGCTGGATCGCGACCGAATCTCCCCCACGGAGCTTCATCGGCGTACCGGCGTGCCTCAATCCACGCTGTCCCGGATCCTCAGCGGCAAGATCGTTGATCCGTCGGACAAGCACATTTCCCGTATCGCCGAGTACTTCCGCGTCAGCACCGACCAGTTGCGCGGGCGCGCGGCGGTGGGCGTTTCGCGGGATGACGGGCGTGACCCGATGCATTCGGAACTCAAGGACATAAGCCTGTGGGACGACGACACCCCCGTAAATGACGACGAGGTGTCGATCCCCTTTCTGCGCGAGGTTGAATTGGCTGCTGGATCAGGAAGATTCGTCATCGAGGAAAGCGAGAAGGCCAGCCTGCGGTTCGGTAAGCGCAGCCTGCGACATAACGGCGTGCAGTTCGACCAGGCCAAGTGTGTGACGGTGCGCGGTAACAGCATGTTGCCGGTGTTGCGCGATGGCGCGACGGTAGGGGTGAATGCAGGCAAGAGCGCAATTGGAGACATCGTCGATGGCGACTTGTACGCCATCAATCACAATGGCCAATTGCGGGTCAAACAGCTCTATCGCCTGCCTTCCGGGATTCGCCTGCGCAGTTTCAACCGCGATGAGCATCCCGACGAGGACTACAGCTTCCAGGATATCCAGGATGAGCAAATCAGCATCCTCGGTCATGTGTTCTGGTGGGGCATGTACGCCCGCTAACCTTCTTCTGTAAGACACGGCCCGCCAATGAGCGGGCTTTTTTTCGCCTAGGGAAAATGGCCGGGCCCTTTGCCTGCAAGGCTTTAATGCACCTGTACATTGATCGAGCAAAAATAAATGCATTTACGCATTGACTGTATATGCATACATGCATATTCTTCGTCTCAAGCCAGCCAACAAGGTCTGGTGGAGGCGGCAAGGAAGCTGCCAGGAAAGACAAGGACGGCACGCAACATCGGCAAGGACGCCATCCGAGCGATGGCAGGGAGGCCAGGCAATACCGGCAAGGATGCCGACGCTCTTTAGTGACACCGCTTCAAGGAACAGGCAGCGATGAACCGGCCTCAACGGTTCAGAGGGTTGGCAACTGACCCGGGTGTGCAGCGTAAAGCACCAGAAGCAGTTATCCGGCAGACAGGGATCGTGGTCGGAAAAACATCGAGGAAAGATCTGTACCGCGCCAGTAGCGCCGAAAGATCGAGGACATCATTACTGAAAAGCCTGGGCAACCGGGCTTTTTGGAATGCCTACCTACCCATGGAAGTTACCCCAACACCGGCACTCTGCCGGCATTGCTCAGCCAGGAGGCGTGACATGACAAACGAGCAGCAAGCGTTAGCGGAAATGCCTATCTGGCTGGTGATCGTACTGGCCCTGATCGGCGGTGTATCCGGCGAAATGTGGCGTGCCGACAAGGAGGGCGCCCGCGGTTGGTCGCTGGTGCGGCGCCTGGCCCTGCGGTCCGGGGCGTGCATGGTCTGCGGGGTCTCGGCCTTGATGCTGTGCTACGCCGCCGGCATGTCGATCTGGACCGCCGGCGCCATTGGTTGCCTGACCGCCATGGCCGGCGCGGATGTCGCCATCGGTCTTTATGAACGCTGGGCGGCCAAGCGCATCGGGGTCAACGAGCCCCCAACCTCTCGCCCGGATCAGCAGTAACCGCTGCAAGGACGCAACGCAATGACACTTATCGAAAAGCCATCCCAACTGCCTGTGGCGATTGGGCAGGCGCTGAAGAGCGCCTTCCCACAATTGCGCGTAGGCAATCATCAGGACTTTGTCGGCACCGGAGATAAAACCGGCGTATTGATCAGCGTCGAGCGCAACGGCCCCAACGTTCGCTCCTTGGAAGGACGCAAGGCACACGCCTTGTCCGTTTCACTCAGGGTCACGGTTGCCGGCGGCGCTGCTCCTTTTGACGCCTGCGACCTGGCCAGCCAATTGATGGACCTGACGCTGGATAACCGTTGGGGCCTGCCGCCCGATCAATGCGATTTGCCCACGGCCATCGTCGCGGCACCGACCGCACTCACAGGTGCCGAAACGGACTACGACGCGTGGACAGTGTTCTTCTCCCAAAACCTCTATTTCGGTCCGTCGTTGCTCGAAGATCCCACAGGCACCCCGCTGTTTGCCCACACCTGGGAAGTCTCGGACATCGACGATCCGAATCAATATCGTCCCCTGCAGGAGTAGTCCATGTTCGACGCATTGCTACGTGTGCAACTGGGGCCGATCGTCGAGCGCCTGGCGGAAATGGACGCCCAGCTCGAAGACCTGTATCGACGCGCGGAAAGTTTCTGTCGGATTGGCATATGCCAGGAGGTCGACGCCGCCACCAATATCAACGCCTTGACGCAGGGACAAGTGCGCTTGCGGGAAACGTTGGAGACGCTCAACAGTTCGTTGTCCAACCCGAGCCGTTCGATCAAAGCCCCAGACCCCGAAGCTGATGCCCCACTGGTGGTAACAAAACCATGGGGTTTACTGCTACGGCCCGCAGGCTTGGCCCCCTGAAATATGCCGCCGTCGCCATGGACGTGATCCACGGCGCACGCAACGGCGACGCAAAAGCCATCGGCATAGGGCTGAGCACCGCAGGGGCAGCCTTGGCCGGCGCTTCCGCCGGAGCCGCCATCGGTACGCTGATTTTCCCCGGCGTCGGCACTGCCGTCGGCGGCGCAATCGGAGGCTTGCTCGGTAGTGAGGCGGGCGCGTGGCTAGGCGACAAACTGTTCGGCTCAGCCGATCGCCTCCCCGCTCCTGGCGCCGTGAGCAAAGAGCTCAACAGCGCCCGGACGGACAACGCCCAAATCACGATTACCCCGAGTATTCAGATCACCGGGGTCAACCCGGCCGACGCTCAACAGGTCGTCAACCAGGTGATCAAGGCCCTGCAATTTCAGTGCATGCCGATGCTCACGGACAGTCTGGGCATCCGGCGCAACGCGGCCCTGGCCGACTCTGGAGGTGATTGATGCGACAACAAATGGTGTTGGGCGATTTTATATTCGGTCTGTCCCAGGGCTTTGCCTACTCCTCGTTGACCCGCAATAGCGATGGCGGCTGGGCAGACTTGGCGATTATCGCCAGCAAGCCCCAGTCGCGGCAGAACGGGCAGAAATCGGAAAAACTCACCTTCAGCGGAACGGCCATGTACGCCGAGGGTATGCAGCGGCTGGATGAACTACGCGCCTTGCAGAACCTGCGGCTACCGTTGCCTCTGGTCGACGGCATCGGCCGTAACTGGGGCCTTTGGCGGATCAATGCGGTGGCGGAAACCCAGAGCAGCGTGATTGATGACGGCACTGCCATGGTGGTTGCCTGGACCCTGGAACTCGAGGAGTTCGCCAATGCGTAGAGTGCGAAGTATCGCCGGTGATTCGGTGAACCTGCTGCTGTACCGCGAGTTGGATCGTTGCGATGACGCAGCGGAAGAAAACCTTTGGCGTTTGAACCCCACGCTTGCCGAGTACGGCCCGGTACTCCCGGCTTGCGTATGGGTGATCGTGCCCGAAATGCAATCGCACCCGACGGCGGTGCGCTCCGTTCTGGCGTGGGATTAAGGAGGCGGCATGGCACAGGGATTTACCCCCCATTGTCGAGTTTTACGGCGCCAACGCGGCGTTACTCAATCAGCGCATCATGCACTGGCGCCACACTGATGCGGCGGGCATCGAGTCTGATCGTCTGGAGCTGACCCGCAATATCGAGGGGCTTGAAGGCTTGCCCAGCATGAGCGGCAAGATCGGCTTGCGTGTCGGTTATAAAGAGTCGGGGTTGGTGGAAAAAGGCGAATTCGCGATCACCCAACGAACCCCCGTCCTGTTTCCCATGCGCTTGATGATTGTGGCGACGGCTGCCCCTTTCAGCATGGTGGACCCCAGCGGCTACCGCCAGCGTCGATCCGCCAGTTACGGGCCGACGACCCTGGGGGCGCTGTTTCGCCAGATAGTCGAGTGCCCCGGTTTTTCTGCGCGGGTGGCGCCCGCCCTGGAGGAGATTGCGATTGCCCCGGTAATCCGCTGCTGTCTGCCGAAGGGCTGTTGCGGCTGGACGAGACCTGGCCGTCGTACATGCAGGGGCGCTGGTCAATTACCAAAGTGGTGAATGTGGGCGATCCGGTGACGGGGTATCGCAGTTCGATCACGGCGGGTGGGTTGTCGACATAGGGTTTTTTCAGGATGAAACCGATGGTGATCACACTGCCTCAACTGACTCAAATCATGCCGGGAGCCAGCCTTAAGGCGGGTGTTTTTTTGCCCACTTTAAATCTGGCGTTTGCGCGCTACGGGATTAACAGCCCCCGGCGCGCTGCCGCCTTTCTCGCCCAAGTCGGCCACGAATCCGCCGAACTGCGCTACGTGCGCGAACTGGGCAGTGAGCAGTACTTGAGCAAATATGACACGGGTGTGTTGGCCGCTCGCTTGGGCAATACCGTCGAGGCCGATGGCGACGGTCAGAAGTACCGGGGCAGGGGCCTCATCCAGATCACCGGCCGTCGCAACTACCAGGCGTGCAGTCAGGCGCTGTTCGGTGATGAGCGGTTGTTGCAGCGGCCGGAACTGCTGGAGCAACCGCAATGGGCATGTGAGTCTGCCGCCTGGTTCTGGCAGTGCAATGGCCTCAATGAACTGGCCGACAAGGATCAGTTCAGCGTTATCACGCGGCGCATCAACGGTGGGCTGAATGGGCTGGAGGATCGCTTGCGGCTATGGGCGCGGGCGAAGGCGGCGCTATGCGTTGCCTAGGCGCATTCCGTGTCGTCGGTATTTGTCTGCTGATGGCGGCTATGAACGGCAGGCCCTGGAGCAGCAGCTCGGCGCCATCGATTTGCATGGCCGGTGGGCTCCTGTAGGGTAGGCAAATGCCCGCCCACTCCAGGAGACGACCGTGAAGGAAATCACCCAACTTGCCGCTGAACTGGGTCGCCGTCTACAGGTGCTCAATGCCCATGTCACCACCGCCGAATCCTGTACCGGCGGCGGTATCGCCGAAGCCATCACGCGCATACCGGGCAGTTCGGCCTGGTTCGAGGCAGGATATGTCACCTATTCCAATCGGCAGAAGACTCGCCAATTGAATGTCCCCGAAGAACTGTTCGGCAAAGTCGGAGCCGTCAGCCGTGAGGTGGTGGAGGCCATGGTCCGGGGCGCCCAGGAAAAAAGTCTGGCGCGTTTCGCCGTGGCGGTCAGCGGTGTAGCCGGCCCCGATGGCGGTTCGCCGGACAAGCCGGTGGGCACGGTATGGCTCGCGTTTGGCGTGGGTGACAAGGTCACGGCCGAGCGCCAGCACTTCTCCGGCAACCGCGACGAGGTCCGCCGACAAACGGTAACGGCCGCCCTAGAGGGCTTGTTGCGACGAGCTGCAGCAGAAATAGAAAATCAGGGGTAGGCGATCTCCGATCTTTGTGGAACAATACTGTCTACTTATACAGGTGTTGGCCGCCAGGCCTTATTGATTACGTGAGGACTTTAATGGACGACAACAAGAAGAAAGCCTTGGCTGCGGCCCTGGGTCAGATCGAACGTCAATTCGGCAAAGGTGCCGTAATGCGTATGGGCGATCACGACCGTCAGGCGATCCCGGCTATTTCCACTGGCTCTCTGGGTCTGGACATCGCGCTCGGCATTGGCGGCCTGCCAAAAGGCCGTATCGTTGAAATTTATTATTCACGCCCACAAAATCGGTTCATGTGTGTGAACGACTTGTTCACACTGGCCTCTAGGCCGGTCATAACACCAAAACCAGTTCAGGTATCAGCTTAGGCGAGGGCAAATGATGGAAGCCAACAAAAAGAAGGCGCTGGATGCGGCTTTGTCGCAAATCGAGAAGCAGTTCGGTAAAGGCGCAGTGATGCGTATGGGCGAAGAGCCAAGAGAACCTATTCCGGCTGTTTCAACTGGCTCTCTCGGACTTGATATTGCACTTGGTATTGGTGGAGTGCCAGAGGGGCGTATAATTGAAATTTATGGTCCGGAATCAAGCGGAAAGTCCACTTTGTGTTTGCAAATTGTCGCACAAGCACAAAAACTTGGAAAGGCCTGTGCATTTATAGATGCCGAACATGCGCTTGATCCACTGTATGCTGAAAAGCTTGGAGTTGATCTCGATAGCTTGTTGGTATCGCAACCGGATACGGGCGAGCAGGCATTGGAAATTACCGATATGCTCGTGCGATCCGGTTCTATCGGAGTCATTATCATCGACTCGGTAGCTGCATTGGTGCCGAAGGCTGAAATCGAAGGCGAAATGGGTGACTCGCACGTGGGCCTGCAAGCCCGCTTGATGTCTCAAGCGCTGCGCAAGCTGACTGCAAGTGTTAAACAGACCAATACCATCCTGGTCTTTATTAACCAGATCCGCATGAAGATCGGTGTGATGTTCGGCAACCCCGAAACTACAACTGGGGGAAATGCACTTAAGTTTTATTCCTCTGTGCGACTTGATATTCGCCGCACCGGTGCCGTTAAGGATGGCGATACCGTGATCGGCAGCGAAACCCGCGTTAAGGTCGTAAAAAACAAGGTGGCCCCACCGTTTAGGCAGGCAGAGTTCCAGATCATGTACGGTGCTGGAATCTACAAGATGGGCGAGCTTATCGATCTAGGTGTGCAAGAAAAACTGGTTGAAAAGTCAGGTGCTTGGTACAGCTACCAAGGCAACAAGATCGGCCAAGGTAAGGCAAACGCTGCGCAATGGTTGAAAGATAACGAGCAGGCCGCACAAGAGCTTGAGAAGCAGATCCGGGACAGGTTGCTTAGTGTCACTCCAGCAGCCAAACCAACTGCCAGCCCTATTTCTGAAGTTCCAGAAGTCGAATATTGATCGACGTTTAAGGCAGCACCATCTGGTGCTGCCTAGATAGTATGGGTGACCGCAAAAACTGAGTGCAACACCTGACCATTTCGGTACGGTGCTGCCCCTATGTCCTATTCCGAACTTAGCGTTGCAGTGCGCGCCACTATCCAAATCGGTCATGCCAAAGGCTTCAGTCAGAGAAGGATTGCCTGCGTGATCAACCGATCCCCCTCGACCATCAGCCGAGAGCTGCGTCGTAAACGCGAAGTTTGCGGCACCTACTCGGCCCACGGAGCCCAGCAGCAACAGATGCTGCGCCGGCGTCAAGCCTCCCTCCCCAGACGCAAATTGCTGCCCGGTAGTGAGCGCTTCGACCTGTTCGCTCATATGCTGCGTGAACGTTTGTCTCCCGAGCAGATTGCCGGCAAGCTGCGCAGCATGAACATACCCGACCTCAGAGATGCCTACGTCTGTCGCGAGACGATCTACAGCGCGATCTATCCCCTGCCCGCCGGTGAGCTGCGCAAGGAGCTGATCATCTGTCTGCGCCAAGGTAAGACGACACGCAGGCCGCGTTCTGGCGGTGTAGATCGGTGCGGCCAGATTCCCGAGATAGTCAGCATCCAAGTACGCCCGCCGGAGATCGAAGACCGCCTGATGCCGGGCCAGTGGGAGGGTGACCTGATCAAGGCCAACGCCAACGCCTCTGCGGTAGGTACCTTGGTGGGACGCACCAGTGGCTACCTGTTCTGATCAAGATGAACGACGCGACGGCCACCTCGGCGTTGGAAGGCTTCAGCCCGGCGCTCAATCGCATGCCGCTGGCGATGCACAAGAGCATGACCTACGACCAGGGCCGGGAGATGGCGAGACACGCGGAGATCACCCAGAAGACCGGCGTGGCGATCTGCTTCTTTGACCGCACAGCCCTTGGCAATGTGGCAGCAACGCGCCAGTACCTGCCCAAAGGAACGGACTTGTCGGTATACAGCCAAGAAGAGTTGGATGCCATCGCACTGCAATGCATGATGCTCCAGCTTCAATTCAATAACCGTGTTGCACTCAGCTTCTGCAACCGCCATGAGTATTGCAGGGAGGCACTATGCTAAAGCTAAAGAAAGGCTACACCGAGCGCGACTTCGGTAAGTATACTGAAAGCCTCGGTCATTACTTTTGCAATGCCCTCGTGTCTGCATACGAAATATTCTGGCCTGATAATAGCTCAACTGAAGTCTCTTATTTTTATCCCATCATTAAATTTTTGGACTTCTTGGCCGAAGATGGTTCGCAAGAAGAACTCAGGAATTTCTTGAAAACTGGTGAGATCTCAGACCCAGGCGAATCGTACATCGTTGTGCTTTTCCATAATCTGATGAGCGGCTATCGCAGTAATCTTGATAAGCTAGAGATTGAAAATCGAACAAAAAATAACTATGCGGCCGGCGTGCGTGCGTTCGTTCGCCATCTTGCAAATCGTGGTGTCGTGCCGCATGGCTTGAACATCAAAGGCTTCCAGTTTGAGCGTGGAATAGGCTCCACTCTGCTTGATGTGACCATTCATAAAGAGGTTGACATCCAAGCGCTGATTTCTCAGCATCAGGATACGTTGATTTCCGAGGGGCTTGATGATCTCGAAGGTATGGAAAGCCTCCTTTCAAATCTATTTAATGAGGCAGGTGCCTGTGCTTCGCTGGAAGATTCGTTTGATATTGTTGAGGCATCTACTCGCGTCTTAGATAGCCGCTTGGGAGCATTGAAAAGCGCCAGTGCGGATTTGGTCGTACAGCACTATAAATTGCTTCAGGACGCAAGGCGATGGGCGAGTAATCAAGGATATCAACGGAAGGCGAAAGGCTTGAGGGATATGTTTGAACAGCCTGCCGTTGGGGTAATTGGTGGTCAGGCGGCAAAAGTTATGGGTGCGGAATGCGCCATGATAATGGATGGCTGTGCTCTGCAAGTAATAGTTACTTACTGCCATATCTATCATGGCGGAATTTATCCTTTTGATAAGGATGCTTCCTACGCATTCTTGGCTAACCGCATACAAAAAAGCGGTATCTCCATATCCGATGTTCGAAGTGCTCTCGGTTATTCGCGTGAAGCTCGTGTGGCTGCGTTTGTATGGCTCTCGATCAATTACGCAATCAACCCCGATGCTTTATTAAATCTAGCAACGAACTGCCTCATTCCGATTGGCAATGATGGGCAGTATCAGTTTGTCTGGAATAAATTACGCAAAGGGGCTGAAAATCAGGAGTCAGTAGTTGTAAGCTCGCGCATAGATGGGGTGGCGCTTAGTTGCGATACCTTGACAGCCGTTGATGTTGTTGAATATCTGAGGGTATGCACTGAGAATATTCGCGACTTTGCGCGCGAAGAAGATCGCAATAGTTTGTTTATTGGGTTCTACAAAAACTATACAAAAGGAACTGGCGGTGAGCGAGTGCATGTGCCGTCAAAGCTCGCGCTTAACACAATCAATATGAGTTTTAAATCGCTCTGTCGAGAGGTCTCCGGGGAGCGCTGGTCGAGTACACTAAAAGCGCTGCGTGGCAGCGTTCTTTTGTTGACTGGCCTTGTAACCCGAGATGCCATGCAGGTAATGCAGGTCGGTCGTCATAGTGACTTGACGATGGCGGCGAAGTATACCCACCACCTGCCTGAAATACTGCGCCGTGAAAAAAAGGTTCGCGAATTTTTGGACTGGTTTGAAACAGTATTGACCGTCAATATTGATCAGTTTGCAGAGAAAGTCGGTATTGATCCCGAGGCTTATGATATACGCAAACAAAGGATTCTCAATCAGCAGTTCGGCGGCATACATTGCTCAGATCCCATGGCCGGCGTACAGCCTGGCACGATAGAGGGGAAAGTCTGTCATCGCATTGATAAGTGCGTAAGTTGCTCGAATCGCCGTAGTTTGTTTCTTGCCACAAAAGAAAATATCGCCAATGTTATCCACTGGCGCGAGGTGCTGGCAAAAGCCGAAGAGTGCTTAGGGGAAGAACAGTTTTCTAGGTGGAGTCTGTGGAAGTTGTTCGTGAGTTCAGTTCTCGACAGGCTCTACAGTGCGCGTGAACAACGCAGATTGCTTACTCAAGCAGAAGAGTATTGCAATAGCCATCAGAATCCCTACGTTGATGTTATCCCTGTTTTCGTCATCGAAGAGGCTAGTGTATGAGTGTCATTAACTTGAATGCGTACAGAAGTTTCTTCGATGATGAACGCGATCTAAATGATCTTGGCTCTTATTCCGCCTCTTGGTTTGTCGGTGCGTCGCGTTTTGCAGATAATCAATGGGTTGTCGAGGATAAAACAGGCCAACAGATTATCCGCTTTAATGTTGCCGTGGCACCGAATGAACTGCTTACGGATAATCAAGATCTCTGTTATGCGGTTAAGCTTTCGGCATACCTTGCGCGCGCTATTACTCATGACAGAAAGACAGGCGGCCTTTTGTCCGGTGTCTCCCAGTATAAATACGTCAATAACATTATTAACCACGTTCGCTGGCTCCGGCTCCAAGGTGTTAATCATCTTTCAAGTGTGAATGATGGAGTATTTGCGATTTATACACGGTCAATAGGGAAGCCGTTGTATGTACGTTTGAATCTTGAAGAGCGTCTACGTGGGGAACTTGTCGAGCTGCGGGGTGCTTCAGCCGATCTTGAGCGGTATGCGGTGGTATACGGAAATAAGATTCAGCCTGACTTCAATGTAACGATGCTTGCCAAGGCGCTTGGCGTCAGTGATCGGATTCTAAGCAATACCGACACACCATTGGTGGTGATGCTTACCAAGTTTCGCTATGAAAATGGTTTTTATATTGAACCAAAACTCAAACGCTATTTGTGTATTGACAGCGAGCAGAGTGCAACCCCTAGTTCGCAAGATACAATTCGTAAAGAGTTGACGTCTATTTCAAGGCTCTATCGTCAGTGCCAGATATTTAAAGACCTTTTTCCTGTTAGCCAGCGGATACCCAAGGATTTCTTTCAGAAAAATAATATCAAACCCCAAAAAATATCTAAGAATATGGGGCGGGCCGTCGTGCGCACGCGCGATATTCCGCAACCTATTTTCTTTGAGTTGATGGATCGGGCCATTCGCTGGGTTGTAGATTATGCCGAGCCGCTGATTGATCTTAAGTCTCAGGCGCGGGTGAAGTACGAAGAGTATGTTGATGACGTAGGGCGCGGCGGGAAAGAAGTGCATAAGGTGCACTATGCGTCGAAAAAAATGCGCTTGTGGCTTAGCAAACAACTTGAGTGGCTGGATGGACATCCGGGGAGTCCTTATCCCATAAGCGGGTTTGCAAAAGATACTTCTGCCAAAAAATTTGAATCGGTCTTGCCTGCTGAGCAAATTCAAAATTGTCACGCACTTCGTGCTCAAGGGTTGACATATCAGGAAATAGGCGAGCGTTTGGGTGTGAGTAAAGCAACAGCACATAAGCTTATTACTAAGGGGCGTGCTGTTAGCGGTGCATCGCTTAATAAATGTCTGCACCACTTACTCCCAACCGCCTGTTTGCTGGTTATCTATTGCTTTACGGCTCGGAGGGAATGCGAAGTCGAATCGCTTCAAGCAGGATGCTGTGTGGAGACGCCGAACGGCCCGGTTATCCGCATGTACTCTGCCAAGGTTTATCAAGAGCACAAGTATTTTCCGGTCACGAAGCTTGTTGCTAAAGCGGTTCGCGTGCTTGAAGCCCTGACTGAGCCGGTTCGCAATGAAGAAAACCAGTCGTTACTTACTTTTCCAACGCTCGGAGGTGGGGAGGTTAATTATTGGTCAAGCGGCAAAGTCAACGAATTCGCAGAGTACGTCGGCGTTCCAGATAATGAAGGAACCCCTTGGCAGTTTAGCGAGCACCAGTTCCGCCGCTTCTTCGCTATGATGTTTTTCTACAAGTTTGAGTCCGGTGATCTTGCAACGCTGTCCTGGCACTTGCGTCACACAGATTTTGAAATGACCGCCAAGTACATCACGGACAAAGACTTCCGCAGAGCTTTTGAAGAGATCAAAGCAGAACGCATTGTGTCATTTGCACAGTCTGCTGCTAATGAAAGAACTGAAGCGCTCTGCGGAAATATGCAGAAAGAACTGGGTGATTTTTTCAGTTCGTTTGATGCTGTTTCAGAGAGTCGCGCTGAAAAAATGATTGGGAAGGTTGAGGAAATTGGCTACATTCTTAACTTTGTGCCTGACGGTGCATGTTTCGGCCAGACGCCGACCTTGTTAGAGCGCAGTAAGTGCCTCATGGATGATGCTGTTCAAAAATCTTCGGCTTGCCGAGGGTCGTGTATTGGATGCCCTAATTTGCTGGGCTTTGAGACTGGCATCAGTGCGGAAGATGTCGGACTGGTTCTTGATCCTGCATCGTCACCGATGCTTAAAGCGTTTGCCGACAGGCAGGAGGCTCACAATGTCTAAACATGTTAGTGAAGTGAACCGGCAAAAGACAGAGCAGAAGATACAGCGCAAGCTCAGCGGTCTGAAGCAATACATCGAAAACGGGGTGGCCGATTTTCCAGTTCCGAAGAAATTCACCCTCAACTGGTTTGCTGCCTTGGCTTCTGAGCCCTACGAGAGCGTCTCTAAGGCCGGTGATCAACTTAGGACGGGCTCAGCCACTCACGAGCGTGTGATCTCGTCACTGGAGAGCGCACAGTCGGTTCTGGAGAATGGCAGGGCTGAGCAGGGAATTTGTCTCAAGTCAAAGCGAATTAGCGAGCTTGACGCGAAGGTAAAAAAATATGAAACGATAGTGCCTGGCTTGTCGCAAACCATCGTTGATTTGCTTGATCAGGTGCGTGAACTTGAGCAGCGCATTTCCTTGCAACAAGCCCAATGGGCAGACAAGCAATTCAGTGTCAGCAAGCTCAAGGGTGGCTCAAATGTTTGAGCTGTTGCCGACTAAAAATGGACAGCACATCGTTATTGATGGGTCGGGGGTGCTTCAGCGTCACGTAACGCATTATTTGCTTGATCTTGAAAGCGTTCAGTGTCATGAGAAATCCTATGTTCGTCAGATCGCATATCGACTCAAGGCGTGGTTGAACTGGCTTGGTGAACGCGATATTTACGATGTCACAGACAGGCTTTTGTGCAAGTATCGTGATGAGCTAAAGATCTCTGGCGACCTTGAAGCCAAAGCTATTAATTACCGAATTTCATCCGTCTGCGCCTTCTATTGGTATGCCGAAAACACGGGCTTGTGTCGTGGAGTGATCGGCTCTAACGACATGCTAAGCGGTCGCGTGTTTCGTATCGTCGTAAATCTGGCGACGCAAGGGAGTAGTGCAAACTATAAAATCCCTTTTTTGCTTGGAACTGTTCAGCAGGCAAGAAAGCGTATTCCGTCCGCAGACGAAATTGCAGCCCTGAAAGATGGCATTGCTGATAAAACTTTGGAATGCGGGCACCCGCTCGCCGAAGAAATCAATGTGCGCAATCAATTGATGCTTCGTTGGATGGCGGAGGCAGGACTGAGGCGCTTGGAGGTTGTATCCCTGCCTGTGAGTGCAATTCCACCCGAGGTCATGCCCGGAACCATGGTGAGGGTCACTTTGACCAAAGGCACAAAGTTTAGAAAGGTACGTGACATTGAAGTCGAGTCCTTGCTGCTTCAAGAGACCCTTGATTACATTGCGTATGAGCGCCCGGAAATAGTCCGAAAGTGCCATGCTGGCCATGATCCAGGCGTTGTGTTTGTAAGCACTCATAATGCAAACGGAGGAAGGTTTACTGCGCAAGCTATCACCGACCAGCTCGATTCTGTAGATAGTGAAATTTCGCCGCACGGGCTGCGGCGCTATGCGTTGACACGTTATGCTGCGTATCTGTATCGCATTCAGCTGTCGCTTTACAAAGCCGGCGAGATCGCCGAAATAGACAGGCGTAGCATCGAATTGCGGCTAACTCAGCAAGCGGGTCATGAGAAAATTTCGACAACATTCAGATGGTATGTCGATATGGCTATCGCAATGACTTTGTCTGATTCTGGGATAAGCTCGCTCGAAGAGAGTCGCATACTTCTGCAAACACAGCTTTCGATGATCACTTCCCAGATCGAAGCGGCGAGGTCGCTCGCAAAAGAAGTGTAAATTTCGCTCCGGAGGTGGGACTTGGAACCAGATGTTTACACACTTCACGAGGACATCATGCGTCTCAGTGCGACCCATCCCAGTATCCCTTGGAGATCACCGTGTCCCGTCACGGCTCGTGTTGACACCATGCAGGTAAGCGCGGGACAGCCCATAGTTGAATGTCTCGTAGCCCAGATCGGTCTGCACACAACCGCTGCACGAGCACCCTGAATCCGTACATACGTAAGCGCTCCATAAACCCCACCTCACCCTGGTGGGATTTATGGAGCACTTACAGTGGATCGAAGTGATGGAGCGGTTGATCAGGGGTTCCGATTTTGGCTGTTCGTTCTCCATTCGATACACTGTCCCTCTGGGCCGTGGGATTTGTTGACGGGAAACCGTCTCCCCCCACGGACAATTTAGGAGAGTTGCCGTGACCATGGTTCATGAGCGCACCCGTAGTGTGGTGCAGACAAGAGACTTCTTGCGCGACTTATCCAGGGATTCATCCCTGCCTGAATCCATACGCCTCCAGGCTGAACGCCTTCTACGACATTACCCGAAAGCAGCTGATATCTGGCTCGCAGGCAGGCTTGAAGAGCGGCGGAGAGAGGAATTGTCCCTGTTGGCGGACAAGCATGGGCCTCTACATCCGGCATTGGGCTGCTGGTTAGCAGCTGACCCGCTGTTCTGTGATGAAAGCTCTAACTCGAGCTCAACCACGGAGATAGATTGATTTCTATCTCAAGCAGAAGGCCCTGCTAAGCGACCTGTAGGCTCCAATTCTTTGCCTTTTTCCAGTGCTACTCTGAGGAACCTGCGTTCATTTTCTGAAATGCCGCCGGCCAGCCTTCGAGCTTCTGCCTCTAACTGGGCAACGATCAATGCTTTGGGTTGGCGTTTAGAGGATTTCATGGAAACCAATGGCAGGTTTGTGGCTGATGGCTTGCTTGATGCTAGCAGCTGGTTCGGGAACCCAATAGCGTTGTTTCAGCGCTCAGCTGTTTCCGGTGCCCTGATTTCAGGGTTTTTCGAGCGTTTGGCACACGCCGATGGCCAGGGAGACCACGGAAATCGGGGCGTTCACTAATTATCGGTGGCATTTCAGGTCGGCAGCGCTCACCAAATTCCGGTCAACGCTCACAAGACTACGGCCAGCGGCAACCCAGGCTTTTACTGTTCGTGCGTATTGCCTGGTGGAGAGATGATCCGAACCGTGTAATCGGCTCGGAAACAAGAAGTCCTCGATGTGGCCGGATCTTTCGACCCTTGAGTCCGTCTATGGACGATATTGTCAGAACCTAACAGGCAGCTTCGGGTCGGCTGCTGCGGCGATTTTCAAGGTAGTTGTCGTGTGAGCGTGTCACGCTGCCTTTGATGTTTGCGGCAGTACTGCCTCCTGTTCCGGATTGGCGCAGCAAAAGACTTGATTCGAATTCGGAGGAAACATGGGTATTTCGTATTACCTTGCATGTTTGGAGACCCGGCAATATGTCTGGGTTGGCAGGCTTGACCCACAGGGGGAGGTGCCGGTGGCGGACGTCGAAGGCTCCATCGCCATGTTCGCGCTGGAGAATCGGAACAAACCGTTGATCGTCGTGAGCGAAAGCCATCCGATCCTCGAAGAGGGAATGGAGTGGTCGCCGCCGGCAACGCAAGAAACGTGCAGGGGACAACCATGACAAACCAATGCCAACCGCATCTCCAGACACTCGTCGCGCTTCAAATCATGGCACAGGTCGTCGATGGACAGCTTGAAGTGTTGGCACTGATGGGAAATTGACCCAGTCGGATTGCTGATTTCTGCATCAGCAACTGTGGATAAGTTTATCAGCGCAGCTGCTTTTGAATCCTCCCTTCGATAGCCCAGTTCAGTTGTCGAAGACCTGCCACATCCACCGCTGGCATGGCGCACCAGACCATGCTTGAGCTGACGCAGCGGGGCTGGCAAATTGGCAAAAGGCGCTCCGTTGCGCAGTGCCCCCGGTTACCCTCTTTAATACGAACACGAGGACTGCCCGATGACAGAGACCCATAAAGACACCATTTGCGATGTATGCGCTACCAGTACGAGGGTGCCGGGATACGGCGAGCAGTTCGGGACGCTCCAGGCGCTCTGGGGCTATGGCGCAGGGCATGATGGCGAACGTTATCGAGTCAATCTATGCGAAAGTTGCTTTTTCGCGGCACTAGCGTTTTTGAAGCAGGAGCGCCGCACGCAGAATCTGTTCAGCGATGAGCAGCCCTGCGAGGAGCGCCCATTCGGACTAGTCGCCCGTGATGACTACTTTGGCGACTCGTAGCCATATCGCAGAGATGAGGTTATTGGCTCGCCAGCATCGAACTCAGGCCATGTCAGCACGACTCCTCGCTACAATGGCGTCACCCGCAATCGTCTAGGGATCTAGCTTGACTGACACAAAACTCACTGAAGTCGAGATGCGGCGCGCACTTGGCCTAGACCTCGCGCCTTCGAAATCGAAGCAGCCAATACCCAAACAGCACTCCACCTTCACACTCGTTGAATTGAGCGTGCGCAAGAACGGTGGCTCGCCGTTCCGCTTCGAGCACCGCTCCCGCTCCATCAGTACACTCGCTGCCCAACTCGAGGCCGAGAAAGCAGCACGGGAGAAAGGGTATGAGGTCTGGGTCGTGTTGGATATCAGGCAGGTTTCATCATAGAGCCGCAACAGCCGCCAGTCAGTCCAGCCTCGCTGACTGCTCTGGTGCAATGAACGCTTGAATCAACTAAAGCGAATCAGTTCGCACTCAGGCAGCTCTTGGCCGGTATCTGTCTCTTCCAGGGTAGGCCGCCTCAAGCGCTTACGTTACCGTCCATAATTGATCGATCCGCGTCGTATAGCTCGGGCTCATCATCTCCCGTCGCATGCCCCAGTCCGGTTTTGCCGGCACCCCCGCAGGCCGCATGGTTCCCCGTCCCCATCGTGCATTGATCGCATCCATCACGCCCATCACCCGCTCGGCAGTCACTGGCGGTGTCGCGACGAACAGGTCGTCGGTGAACTCGCCACGCTGGCGCAGATCGAGCAACAGGATCTCCGCCTTGCTGAAGGCAAAACCGGCCCGGTAGATCAGTTTCAGCCCCTCGGTGGCGGCCTTGGATATCAGCCGGGTATCGTCGGTCGGGTAGGGCAACTCGCAGATAATGCCCCTGGCGAACTTCGGCTCGTCCGGGTTGAACATGCCGGTGCGGATGCTGACCCGTACCTTCTTGCACAGGGAGCGCTGCGCGCGCAGCTTTTCACAAGCCCGCGCCGCATAGGTGGCCACCGCTTCGCGGATCGGTGACAGCTCATGCAAGCGTTTGCCAAACATCCGGCTGCAGCAGATCTCTTGCTTCGGCGGTACTTGCTCCTCGAGCGCCAGGCAGGATGTGCCGCGCAGCTCACGGGCCGTCTTCTCCACCACCACCGAGAACTTGCTGCGCAGTGTCCAGGCGTCGGCCTGGGCAAGATCCCAGGCCGTACGAATGTTCATGTCGGCCAGGTGGGCGGTCATCTGCCGGCCGATACCCCAGACCTCGCTGACATCCATCACCTTCAGCAGCTTGTCGCGCTTTTCGGGCTGGCGGATATCCACGACCCCACCGGTCTGCCGCTGCCATAGCTTCGACGCACGATTGGCCAGCTTGGCCAAGGTTTTGGTCTGGGCAATGCCCACCCCCACCGGGATACCAGTGCAGCGCAGCACCCGTGCACGCATCTCCCGCCCTAGCGCCTCCAAGCTGCCGGGCATACCAGTCAGGTCGGCAAACGCTTCATCGATGCTGTACACCTCCAGCACCGGAGCCATCCCCTCAAGGATGGTCATCACCCGCTGACTCATATCGCCGTAAAGCGCGTAGTTGCTGGAGAACTCCAAAATGCCGTGCTGCCGCAGCTTTTGTCTGATCTGAAAATACGGCTCGCCCATCTTGATACCTAGCGTCTTAGCCTCGGCCGAGCGGGCAATCACGCAGCCATCGTTGTTCGACAACACGACAATAGGTGTACGCAGCAAATCTGGGCGGAACACCCGCTCGCAAGCGGCGTAAAACGAGTTGCAGTCGATCAGGGCAATCGCCGACTCAGCCTGGGGCATGGCAGTGCACGCTGTGAGTGACCACGCCCCAGATCAGTAGCTCATCCCCTTCGAGTACGTAGCGCGGCGCGTAGGCTTCGTTCTCGGCCCGCAGAATGATCTGTTCGCCTTCCTTGGCCAAGCGCTTGACCAACGTATCGCCGTTGAGCGCGGCGATGACGATTAGTCCAGGCCGCCCCTCCATCGCTTTATTGACGATCGCCAGGTCGCCATCGAACAGCCCCGCGTCGATCATGCTGTCGCCGCTGATGCGCACCAGGTACATATGCGGTGCGCGGAGGTCGAGCAGCTCGTCGAGGGATATCTCGGCTTCGATGTGATCCTGCGCCGGAGAGGGAAACCCGGCCGGAACGCGGAAGGAATAGAAAGGTAGGGTCACACAGCTGCTGCTCAGTGGCCCGAGAATCGTGCAGGACATGGTGCATCTGTAATAAAACTGTATACATATACAGTACAGTACAGAACAAACCAGCCAGCCTACAATCAAATTGATCAAGACGATGACGAGCGGACGGTCATGTGCGGACGATTTGCCCAGTATCAGGGGATGGCGGATTACCTCCGCGAGCTGAACAGCGAGCAGGAAGTGATCGGCGGCTACGACAACCTGCCGATCGAACGCTACAACGTGGCGCCACAGACCAACGTGCAGTTGCTGCACGCGGAGGGAGGCGGCCTGACGATCGCCGCGGTGAGATGGGGGTGGGCACCGCACTGGGCGAAGAAGGGGAAGATGCCGGCACCGATCAATGCCCGTGTCGAGACGGTGGCGAGCGGCAAATTCTTCAAGTAGATATGGCCGCACCGCGCGTTGGTCGCCGCTGACGGCTGGTATGAGTGGGTGAAGGACGAGACCGATCCGAACAACAAGCACAAGCAGCCCTACTTCATCCACCTACGCAGCGGCGAGCCGATGTTCTTCGCCGCCATCGGCCAACTCCCCCACGCCGGCAGCGATGTTCGCGAGGATGATGGGTTCGTGATCATCACCGCCGACGCCCAGGGCGGCATGCTGGATATCCACGATCGCAGGCCAGTGGTGCTACCAGTAGACTTGGCCCGAGAGTGGATAGACCCGAACACAACTTCGCAGCGGGCCGAGCAGATAGTGCAGGACCTGGGCCTGCAGTCCGAGGCATTCGAGTGGTACCAGGTCAGCAAGGCGGTGGGTAACGTGAAAAACACCGGGGCAGCGTTGATTGCCCCCCTTGACTCCAGGGAACCACCCGACCGGCGTTGATCGGCCAGAGACAACCTGAACCAGTCAGCAGCGACCGGCGGGAAGCGGCCAGGAGCGACCGGTCATGAAGGTCTGCTTGCGGACAATAGTCGACGGTGGACACGATGCCCATCGCGCCGTAAGGTGCCCGAAAACCATGTCGCTTTTGTTCCTCAACAATGTCGCGTTTTCAGCTCGGGTCTCAGCCGAATCAAGGGTTACGTATGAACATGGAACGTCATCCGACAGCAACATCGCCTAATGCCTAATGGTAGTCAGGCCTCATTAGATCGGCGCTTCTCATGACAGAACGCACACGCTATCTCACGGAAGGTGTACGCAAATTCAGTCCTCTGTTGCAGGCCTTTGAGGCCGGCTACACCATTGAAGAAGTTCGAGCAGCGGTTCTCGAAGCTCTGCAACCAGAGTTTCGAAACACAGTAGTGCTGGATCGATACGGAATTGACCTTCTGACTGTCGAAGCCACAAACGTATCGAAACTCAAACAGACCCCCAGCTCATACGAACTATTTCGGTCTTGCATGAGTGTGCGGTCTTCCCTGCTTGACGAAGACCATGATCGCTGCGCTCAAGTCTGCTCAAATTGGGAGCAGGAAATTGCGGCAGGACTTCGGTTTTACTGGAACTCGGCCCGACTGGAAGTCAACAAGGACGACCTTCCAATCGATGAGTTCGCGTATGAGGCGTTCCGCAACATCGGAAGCCTTCTTGAAGCGACCATGTTGCCCTACCTTCGCGAACTTCTTCACCTTCACGAATCGCGCAACGGCAGTCAATCGGTCAAAGTCGACATTCTTGCCCTCCACTTTGGCGCTGTCGTTAACCGCTTAGAGCACGTGTTGGGTGCCAACGCGCTACGTCCACAGCCCTGGAACATTCCGCTGAATCAATGGCGGAACATCGCGCAGCATTTTTCTATTGAGAGCAGCGCCGCAATCATTACTTGTAGATACGGCCAAGGGAACAGTCGCACGATTCAGTTCACACGCGCCGACCTATGGAAGGCCCTTTTCTCCATCTTATCCATGCTGCTCGCCATACGAACGTCGCACACGATCTTCTTCATGGATCATGGCAATATCTTGGCAAGCCACTGCAAAGGTTTTGGCCGCAAGGACAGTGACCTGCAATTTCAGTTCGTGGTCGGCGCTGCCTCGCAAGGCTTCGAGGTGGCCTCCCTTTCAGTATCACCTGATCTCTCGATAGCAGTCTTCAAAGACTGCACGACCGGGGAGCCGACGCCGCGAGGCATTCACGCGTCGCAGTTTGTCCTTGGCCTATGGCAGGCGACAAAGTCCGTAAAGGTACAGATTGACTACATTACTAAGTCGGGAGTACGTCATCTTCGCGCCAGTACGCTCGGTAGCAACTGCGCGTTTGTTGACTCCGGCGAAAGAGAAATGGAGTACTTGGCTCAAGTTGTTGATCTTACATTGGCACCCTGCGATGAGGCCTAACTCTTCCAACGAGAGCCCCTAGAATCGACGAGCCATACCCAATATTAAAGGAGTCGGCGTAATTTATTTTCCCGGACGTCGGCTTCGGGTCGACTTCGGCCATTCGCGACTGGCAGGTAACGGCCCAGGCTGTGTGAAAGCGCCAGTCTCGCCTAGAGTTGCTGAAGCAACGTCAGCGGGGGCGACGTGAAGCGATTCATCGAAGAGGCGAGCCGTACACAAGTTAGTTTGCTGCCAGAGTGCCTGGATGACTTCGTCGCTGAAGAGAACCCAATCCGGGTGGTTGAGGCCTTTGTCGAACAACTCGACCTGGCGACCCTGGAGTTCGACGGGGTGGTCCCAGCTGTAACCGGGCGGCCGTCCTATCCCCCCGCGGTGTTGTTGAAGATCTACATCTACGGTTACCTCAATCGCATCCAGTCCAGCCGACGCATAAGACAGCGATTGTTGAAATTATTTGGAATTATTAAAGCAATAATAATTGGTCGTTTTTTGATCCGCCGGGCCTCATGTCAACGGCGATTTTCAAGGTGGCTGCTGCCTGTCAGGGCTAAAGCGGGTCACCCACCAACATGGCGGCGCTGGCATCGAACTCGCAGTCATCGCCTTTCGGCAACAGCTCCAGGGAAGCGGAGCCATCCGGCAGCGCCACCACCAGGCTGCGTGTCACGCAGTCGGCATGGGGCATCACACCGATGGCATGCAGCATCTGCTCCGTCCACTCCACCACCTCGTAGTTGAACACCTGGGCTTCCAGGTCTTCCCCTTCGTCGTGGTGGAGGATTGAGGCATAGGCCTCCAGGCAGCTGCCGTTGCCGCGGTTGCAGCGGATCTCAACTGCATTCACTCCAGGTGGTTCGTAACCGGCCACCGTGCTCCAGCCACCCCACAGCATTAGATCATCCCCCTGCTGCTCAATGTTCAACGGCGGGCGCACCACGCTATGGAGCTGCTCCAGGGGTGCCGGCTTGGCCAGCCAGAGGGCCGCATAAGAAGCCACCAGGGCAGACGCGAGGGAAATGGATAGGTAGCGAAGAATAGGCATGGTCGAGTTCCTTTCGAGAGGTTGGCTGTCCTAGCCAGTTATCCGTTTGGGATACCGCAAATCACTCTAGACCAAGGCCGGCATAATTTCATGCAGGCAGTACCTCCGGGGCTTCCAATTGCTCACACCTCTTAGCTGCGACCCAGACCTTGGCCATGCTGAGTGCCTGTTACGCTACACCGCCCCACTCAATTGCACGCAATACCCTGAGCACCTGGTGAGCGCCAATCTCAGTCTCGCAAAGAGAGACGGGCGTTTTCCCACCCAAGGCATTGTTAGCCGTGGTCATCCATGAGGTGGCAACGGCCTTGTCTTCGAAAACTTCTTCGGCTAAGACGACAACTTGGGCAAGACAGTCTGGTGCCGTCGCGCTGATGGGATTCATAGAGTCGACAGACACCGGGATTTCGGGCTTCTTGATCAGCCCTTTGAGTACTGTGACGCTTCGATCTTCGGCCGGCTTATCCACTGATGCGATCTCCCTGGGCAACAGGGAAAAGATACGCCACGAATCGCCCCGTGTCCCCGGTGTTTCTCAAGGTAGTGTCGCGTCAGTCGTGCTTTTCAGTGCCGTTTGCTCCCTCTCTAGGTTGAGTGTGACGGCACCGACAGGTTGCCAATTTCGCGTTGCACCTGCCAGCGATGCGGGTGTTTATGGCGAGTTTGCTGGTACAGCGCATAATCCCTGGCCAGCACCTGATGATCCTCATCGCGATGCTGCTGCGCCGGGGTCACGAAGCGGATGCGGCTGTGGTGGTGCTCATGGTTGTAACAGCGGATATCAGATCCGCATGGCGGTGGGTAACGTGAAAAACACCGGGGCAGCGCTGATTGCCCCCTTGACACCGAGGAACCACCCGACCGATCTCTGATCGGCCGGAGAGGATCTGAACCAGTCCGCTGCGACCGGCGGGAACCGATCCAAACCAGCCGGTCGCGACAGACAACAACAGGCCAAAAGCTGCCTGTCGCCATCAGCAGCTTTCAGCCGTGAGTTGACGCTTGCTGTTCACTTTCTCCGTTGTGTCGGTCATGCAGGATGCGAAGGTTGAGCAGTAGAAACTCCACAGATGGCAACTTGCAATTTTGAAACTATCTTCCGTCGCCGCCTGCTGTGCCTAAAACGGTCCCCGATCAACCGATCACGTGCCGGCTCCATCCGTGGATGACCACAGCCAGGTAGATGAAGGCGACCGAGGGCGGGATGGAGGTCATGTCGGCGACTCAATGCTAGTTCGGTGCGTTGCCCCGAGCGTTGCTAGTTGGAACCGATAAGGCACGAGCAGGCAAGGCGACCGAGCGAGCGCTGAGGTACAAGGCAAACCCGAGGTTTCAACATGAGTAGCGTTTCGATAGCATGGGCGGAGCCTGCAGTAGCGAAGTGCAGTGGACACCGGGAGGACATCGCGCCATGCACATATCGAAACTGTCGGTAGTCAACTACCGCAACTTTGCCAATACGACACTCGTGCTCAGCAAAGGCGTTAACACGATCATTGGCGAGAATGGATCTGGTAAGACCAATCTCTTTCGCGCTATACGCCTGCTGCTGGATGACAACATGGTCCGCGCGGCGTTCAAGCTGGATGAGTCGGACTTTCACCGGGGACTCGAGCAGTGGCGGGGCCACTGGATCATCATCAGCCTGGAGTTCGATGAAATAGGGCCTGACGAGGCAATCCAGGCGCTATTCCTGCATGGCGCTGGGGTTATAGGGGATGCTGCCGTTGGCCGGGCAACCTACAACCTTATCTTTCGGCCGAAGAAAGAAGTGCGCCTAAAGCTGGCAAGTCTGGATGATGGCGATTTGGCCGGATTGGCCGCTATCCGACAGGCCATAACTATTGCTGACTATGAGACACTCTTCACTGGCAGGAGCGAGGCTAACTTCGGTAACGAGGTAGTCTACAAGAGTCTTGTGGGCGACTTTGATAACTGCGTATTCAGTGGGGAGGTTGACGATCCTCGAATTGGATCGCGTTTGCCTGTGTTCTTGTCGGTGAGTCAGGAGGTCTCCTTTACCTTCATTCAGGCTCTCCGCGACGTCGTCGCCGAGTTCCACAACAATCGGACGAACCCACTACTCACACTGCTCAAGAGCAAGAGCGGTGAGATAGCACC
Organism: Pseudomonas extremaustralis; assembly: GCF_900102035.1. Lineage (NCBI taxonomy): Bacteria > Pseudomonadati > Pseudomonadota > Gammaproteobacteria > Pseudomonadales > Pseudomonadaceae > Pseudomonas > Pseudomonas extremaustralis. The sequence continues at coordinate 3,526,714 of NZ_LT629689.1, read as the reverse complement.
CGCCACAATGGCGCCGATAGTGGCGCAAGTGCTGGCGTTGAACAATTCGATTGAGGCACTTGAGGACGTGCAAACGGTCCGGACGGACATTCGCGACACGATCAAAGATGCGGCAGGGGAGACCTACTCTCCGAGTTCGCTGTCGATCAAATCCGATCTTTCGGACGAAGCGGACAAGCTCTTTCAGTCGCTCAAGCTCTTTGTCGGTGAGTCGGCCGAGGGCTACGAAGGCGGGATTCACGAACTGAGCCTGGGGGGCGCAAACCTCATATTTCTGACGCTGAAGCTGCTTGAGTTCAAGTATCAGAAGGCGCACCAATCCATAGCGAACTTTCTCGTCATCGAGGAGCCGGAAGCACATATCCACACCCACATCCAAAAGACGCTCTTTGACCGCATTGCCTACGACGACACTCAGATCATCTATTCAACGCATTCAACGCATATCTCTGAGGTCAGCAGCGTCCAGAACGTGAACATTCTTGGTCGTCGCGGCGTTGCATGCGAGGCCTATCAGCCGGCAACAGGCCTGTCGCCTAGCGAGATCGGGAATATTCAGCGCTATCTCGACGCCGTTCGTAGCAACCTACTGTTTGCCAAAAGCGTTGTCCTAGTTGAGGGTGACGCAGAGGAAATCCTAATCCCGATTCTGTTCAAGAAAGTTGTCGGCCTAAGCTTGGATGAGCTCGGAGTCAGTTTGATCAACATTCGCAGTACGGGTTTCCAGAACGTAGCGGTCCTCTTCCACGACACGAGAATCAGGAAGCGCTGCAGCATCATCACCGACCTGGACGCAGCGATTGTGGACACGACCCCCATTCCCGGCGAGCCAGAAGCTGAAGCAAAGTTCAAAGCGAAATGCCTAGCATCACAAGTGGTTGGTGCTGCACGCAAGGTTGCGCTCGATGCGTTCGCGAATGGCAACGATTGGCTCTCGGTGCACTACGCAGACCACACGCTGGAGGTCGACTTCATTTCAGCCGGCAATGGACGTCAAATGGCTTCGATTGTACCGCTTGTCTATACGCAAGCGGCCACTAAGGCGACCGCCATTGCGGAGCTTATGTCGGGGGACAAGGCACAGTACGGCAGGCGAGTGCTTACGATGGCGGCGAATCAGGGCAAAGGCTGGTTCGCGATTCTTCTTGGCGAGCACATCAATCACAAGACGGTCCTTCCCGGGTACATAAGTAAGGCCATCTTCTTTGCGCGGGAGAGCTTGACCGTGGAGCTCTTCTTCAATATCTACAGCTACAGAGTCAAGTGCGCGCTTTCGGGAGGGGACATCCCGCAGGCTGTGGCAGATGTTGCGACAGCACGGCTCAACGCTTATAGGCAGGGCACGCTTGACCTAGTGGCGCTCAAGGCAGCTATGGGACCTGCGCTCCGCAACGACCAGATTCACGCCATCCTGGCCGACGTGGAGTGATGTTCACCTGGACGAGCCGGGAGCTGAACGCCGAGCAGAGCGAGGCGGTCCTGCTGCCCGGAAGTGTGTTTCTGGTGGCATGTCCTGGCAGCGGAAAGACGAGGGCCCTAACCTACAAGATTGCATACGAGCTCTCACGCCTGGAGTCGGACAGGCAATTCATCGTTGCCATCACCTACACGCACCGGGCGGCGGACGAAATCCAGGAGCGCATTGAAGATCTCGGGGTGGATACGTCGCGGCTCTGGATCGGCACGATTCACTCTTTCTGCCTGGAATGGATCATCAAACCATATGGCATCTATGCGCCTGAGCTTGCGCCCGGGTACCGGGTAATCGATCAGCATGAACGAGAGAAGTTGCTGGAGCGGTTATGCGCGCCATACGCATCTCAACGAGTCTCTCACTACGATTGCGATTATTTCTTCACCACTGACGGCTACTACCTGGGCTGCCCGAACGCGGGAAAGCACGCAATCATTCATCGGGTTTTGGCTGAGTATTTCAGGATTCTGGCCGAGAACAGGCAAATAGACTTTGAGCTGATCCTGTGGCATGCCAGCCAGCTGATCGACCTGAATCCGGCGATCAGTGTGCTGTTGTCGAAGCTCTTCGCACTCATTCTTGTCGACGAGTATCAGGATACGAAGCAGATTCAGTACAGTATTTTGGGGTCAATTCTTCGTGCGGGGGCAGGCGCAACGCGGCTTTTCATGGTGGGCGACCCGAATCAGGCAATCTATGGTTCGTTGGGTGGCTACCCGATTGAAATTGGCGAGCTGAGGAGGCTGACCGAAGTTCGGATTGCTGAGCAGCAGTTGTCGCAGAACTATCGGTCGTCCAGCCGCATCATCGACTATTTCGGCAATTTCAATGTGTACAGCACGGCGATAGCGGCTGCAGGCGACGGGCGCGTCTACCCGAGCCTTGTTTCGTACGACAGTGGGGTTACCCGAGATGATCTGGTACACGAAATTGTCAGACTCATTCGGCACAACGTTGAGACGTTAGGAATACCGCCGAGCGAGGTTTGCGTACTTGCTCCGCAGTGGCTCCATTTAGCCTCTATGACCCGACAGCTTGTCGTCAATATGCCTGACTACCAGTTCGATGGTCCAGGTATGGTGCCGTTTGCCAGAGACATCGAAAACTTCTGGTACAAGCTGTCGAGACTTGCCCTTACGGAGCCGTCACCGTCCCTCTATGTTCGCCGGCTTCGCTGGGCGGGAGAGGTGATCAGTGAGATGAAGGACGCAGGCATTGAGACCTCACGACTATCGCGAAAGTCCTTCCTTAGGGAGTGCAATGCGATTCCCATCGACGAGGACAACGGTTTGGCCTACCTGCGGCGCTTCTTTGCAACTTTGTTCGAGCGACTTGGTATTCAGATCAGCGATTTCGCGCAGTTGCAGGAGCACCATCAAGCGTTCTTCGAAAGCTCTGAATCGCGCATTGCGAAGCTCGAAGCGGAAGGGGTTGACGCAATTGGGGACATTGCTTTCTTCAGGAAAGTATTCCAAAACCGCACAGGAATCACCGTGTCTACTATTCATGGTGTGAAGGGTGCCGAGTTTGATGTCGTTATTGCGTATGCGCTGCTGGAAGGAATGGTGCCGCACTTCAATGACGCGGACGGGGATACGAGCGCGCAGAAGCTGCTCTACGTCGTGGGCTCGCGTGCCAGAAAGAACCTACATCTTTTTTCGGAGACCGGCCGTAAAAGGGGGAGATACAACGTGTATGTGCCCACGCGAATGCTAGCGGCCTGCGTATTCAACTACGACGACGTATGAGACGCGGAAAAGAGAATGAGTTGACTTTGACCCTCGCGCGACCAGAACTGACGTGGTTAGTTGAACCAACAAGGCAGGTCAGGCTGGCGGACAAATCATAGCAAGGTCGATGCCAACGTTTTTACACAGCCTGGGCCAGAAGCAGCCGGTCAGCAGCAAATAAATTTGTCCCTCTTCGGCACGGCGCTCAGTCGACCTTCTCCATCATTTTGAGAATGTGATCGTAGGCTTGCTCGGACGCATCGTCCTCATCGTCAGTGCCGAAGATCTCTTGGAGCGTATCAAGCTCGTCGTCTTCGACCTCAACCTCTTCATCATCGAAGTCATCATCCATATGAGCTTCTTCCGTGTCGCCACCAGGCGTGCTTCGAGCGTCAAGCGAACTGCTTAGCTCAGGTTCACTCGAAGCCTGCTTGACCGTGGAGGTGAACATTCTATCCACGAGAGCGTCAGTTTTTGCCTTCGCGTCCGTGAATTCTTGGCCAACATCTACGTCGCTCGTGACCATCGCTTTACTGATCGCAGCCCAGCTTTTGACGCCCTCCTGGCTCTGCTCCACACCTTTTCGCTCCAATGACTTTCGCAGAAGACCAGATGCCACGTCGGCGTCGTACTCCTCTTCTATGGCCATGTAATTGGTGTAGTTGTGAAGCAGGTTTGCCGTGCCGCTGGGCTTGCGTGCAGGCTCGCCTGCACCTGGAAGCTCCGAGCTTTCTTTGTCATCGTCCGCCATGTTTAATCCTTCGTCTGATAGAGGCCGTTTGGGTCGATTAACCTACAATTTCCGAGGCAATGCGTCACCTAATCGTCAGCGTGGTTATTCAGGCATCGTTTGAATGGTAAAGGGTATATCGACATAAGCGCCTCCATCAGGTTGCGCAGTCACATTCAATCCCGCTCGGCAAACGAGCTCGTCTAAAATGCTGCTGATGGATAAAAAGGCGTCCATGTCTGTCCATTCACCATACCTGTCGGCAAGCCCGCTGCACGCCTCGCTGAGACTTTGGAAAAATGGCTCAAACCAGTGGCCCACTATTACGGAGGTCAAATCATCGCGCTCCCGCCAGTGGATGTCTCTGCCTCGCAAATTCCCTATGCAGTAGCCGCCGAACTTCAGGAGATTTCCACAACTACGATAGATCTCTGACAAAATTTGCTCAACATTCCCGTGGATGCGATAGGCGCGGATCAGCTCGTTGTTACGGTCATCCAGAGTCTGGAGGTCGGCAAGGAAAGTCTGGTTGTATCCATCAGTTTGATCGGCGCCAAAAGGGGCCGCAATCCAGGTCACCGCATACTCATCCCACACGGCAAAAATGGTGTTCCAGCGTAGGGTATCGAGCAGTGGTAACTGACGTTGCAAAATCACATTGGGAAAGCATCGGTCGAACTGCTTCGTAACCTCCACATGACCGCATTCGTGAGCGAGTACATGGACGGCGATGCGGATGCCTTCCTCGTCTGCGTCATCAAGCAAAGGCAGCAAAATAGGCGCTCGCACAAGTATATGTGACTTCAGCTCACCTTCACGGATCACCGAAGGCGTCATGGCTACGCCATATACGTGGGATTTGGTAGCTTGCAACTGGTGGGGCGAGTCATAGCCTCTATCGAGTTCCAGAAGTGCCTGATCGTAGTCAAAAGCAACAGTCACTCCGTCTAGCGTCTGGAGTCCTATGTGCCTCCCAAGCGCTCGAATGATCTCGCCTACGAGGGTCGCAAGTCGGGTCGCCGTTTCGGCCTCGACAAATCCCCGAGCCTGTACTGAAAATGAAGGCGGAGCGGTGGAGGTAGGCTCAGCTGCATCGTCACTGCTGGATTGCTCGCGTCCCATATGCTCTCCTGTAGCCGACGCTATGCGCCACGTTCTTCGCGGTTTTCGACCATATCACTTCCGTCTACCGCTTTGGCGCATCCAGTTTCGGTACTTCAGACTGGCTGCTTCTGGCCGATTCTGTTGAAAAAGTCCCTTTGCTGTTGGCGCTGATGGAAAATTGACCCACCCTGCCGATTGAAATTTGACCCAGGGCGGATTGCTGATTTCAGCATCAGCAATTGTGGATAAGTTTAGCAACGGAGCTGCTTTTGAATCCCTTCCTTTCGATCATCCAAAACAGCGACTGTTGACCTGCCACATGTCGTCATGCAGCAGGCCATCCTTTCCCTAAAATCAAAACGGTTCGTCGTCCACCGGCTTCTGATCGTCCTTGCGTTTTCGTTCCCGTGACTTGATCTTTGCCTGAGCCGCCAAGCTGCTGTGTTGCAGGCGGTAGGACTCGTTGCCCGTTTCGACGATGTGGCAGTGGTGCGTAAGCCGATCCAGCAGGGCAGTGGTCATCTTGGCGTCGCCGAACACGCGCGACCATTCTGCGAAGTTCAGGTTGGTCGTGATCACGACGCTGGTGTGCTCGTACAGCTTGGACAGCAGGTGAAACAGCAGGGCACCGCCGCTGAAGCTTGGCACTGGTGAAGTTGCGGTCGCGGTTGTTGACCGCCTTGAACTTGCTGCCATCGATGGCCACAAGCGCTTCAGAGAACAGGCCAAGCTGCTGGCACAGCACCACGAACTGCCTACAGACGCCGCGGATTGCCTTGCCGTTATCCTTGCGGAAGTTAGCGATGGTCTTGAAGTCCGGCATCAAACGTCCGATCAGCCACATCAACTCAACGTTGCGCTGAGCCTCGCGTTCAAGACGGCGACTGGACTGGATGCGATTGAGGTAACCGTAGATGTAGATCTTCAGGAGGTCGGCAGGATGGTAGGCCGGTCTGCCGGTTTCAGCCGGGACGACACCGTCGAAACCCAGTTGACCAAGGTCGAGTTCATCGACGAAAACATCGACCACCCGCACCGGGTTGGTGTCCGCCACATAGTCATCCAGACTCTCGGGAAGCAGCGCGCTTTGGCCTCGATGCTCTCCCTGGATAAAACGCTTCACTGGCGTCCCCCGCTAATTTCGAATCCATCAAGTCATAGCAAGGTCGATGCCAACGTTTTTACACAGCCTGGGCCGATTTCTGCCGGTGACTACCACCTGCTCCGGGTCGACTTCGGCCATTTGCGACTGGCAGGTAACAGCCCAGGCTGTGTGATAACACCAGTCTCGCCTAGAGTTGCTGAAGGAACGTCAGCTGGGGCGACGAATGAAGCGATTCATCGAAGAGGCGAGCCGGACACAAGTTAGTTTGCTGCCAGAGTGCCTGGATGACTTCGTCGCCGAAGAGAACCCAATCCGGGTGGTTGAGGCCTTCGTCGAACAACTCGACCTGGCGACCCTGGAGTTCGACGGGGTGGTCCCTGCTGTAACCGGGCGGCCGTCCTATCACCCCGCAGTGTTGTTGAAGATCTACATCCACGGTTACATCAATCGCATCCAGTCCAGCCGACGCATAAGACAGCGATTGTTGAAATTATTTGGAATTATTAAAGCAATAATAATTGGTCGTTTTTTGATCCGCCGAGCCTCCTGTCAACGGTGATTTTCAAGGTGGCTGCTTCCTGTCAGGGCTAAAGCGGGTTACCCACCAACATGGTGGCGCTGGCTTCGAATTCGCAGTCATCGCCTTTCGGCAACAGCTCCAGGGAAGCGGAGCCATCCGGCAGCGCCACCACCAGGCTGAGCGTCACGCAGTCGGCATGGGGCATCACGCCGGTGGCATGCAGAATCTGCTCCGTCCACTCCACCACCTCGTAGTTGAACACCTGGGCTTCCAGGTCTTCCCCTTCGTCGTGGTGGAGGATTGAGGCATAGGCCTCCAGGCATCTGCCGCTGCCGCGGTTGCAGCGGATCTCAACTGCATTCACTCCAGGTGGTTCGTAACCGGCCACCGTGCCCCAGCCGCCCCACAGCATTAGATCATCCCCCTGCTGCTTAATGATCAACGGCGGGCGCACCACGCTATGGAGCTGCTCCAGGGGTGCCGGCTTGGCCAGGCGAGTTGGTCGAGCACTTGAATTGAAACGGTAGGCGTAGGCCTACCTCGTCGCCGTACGGCCTCGGTCAGTGGTATGCTGTGCAGGCTGCCCATGAGCTTCCTCTCCCGGGTGTTTTTACCGGTGACGAAACATGGTTTGAGGCGGTCTCTTTGAGGCCGCCTTTGTCATTGTGCGCCAGGCATGGCGCGTTGCGCGCAAGCGCAACCAGCTTGGCTGTGGTGGCCTCGCTGGTGACTTGGAGGTGAAAGTCCTCTACACACCCGGCAAGGGGAAGTGTTAGCCAGAGGCAAGGGTGTCGCGGGTGACCGCGAATCTGAAGGATGCCCGAGGCAAAATGCTGGCCTGACGTATAGGAAGCGGATAGAGGCGTCGTAGTGGGGTGAGGTCGCAATGACAGCCAAAGCCCAATACTTGCACGGAGCACTACGGCGTAAATCCGACAGGCATAAGCAGGAAGGTCGCGCGAATTACCCTGGGAGATCTGCACGTTTGCCACTGGGCTACCGAGCGTCGTGAGGCGAAGGGATGAACGTGCAGAAGTCAGCCGAAGCCGTAGTAAGTGACGAATGACCGCGTCACCAAGGGCCGAACAGGTTATGCCGCCAGTAGGCGTCAGAGTCTCATCGAATGTCGAAAAGCAGAAATTTCTCCGAGGGAGAACTGTGACCCTTAGTTCCGGACAGAATCCGCGGATGACGGCTGGCAGTGCACAGGCATCGATGGCGTCTGTGGCGTGGACGAAAGCGGAGCCGGACACGCTGATGGAGCGGGTGCTTGCACCGGCCAACCTCAAGCGTGCGTATCACCGCGTGGTCAGCAACAAGGGCGCGCCGGGTGCCGATGGCATGACGGTCGACGAATTGGCGGGCTACGTGAAACAGTATTGGCCAACCCTCAAGGCTCGGTTGCTGGCCGACGAGTATCACCCGCAAGGTGTACGCGCCGTCGAAATTCCCAAGCCCGTCTTGGCTGCGAAATTGTAATCCTCATGGCCGCCAATTTCCCTTGGCTATGGTCACTGCGTGCACCTTTTCGGCGCGTACTGGTCAAGTGCGATGCAATTACGCACGCTTCTTGAGGATTGCATGAGGTATTGTCATGTTATTTCCGAGTGCGGAATCGCAGGGTATGACTCACAGTCAATGCTTGGAGCTGCTGGAAAGCATCGAGGACACGCTCGATTTTCTGACATCCACGCTGGCCTATCTGATCCATGCAGAGAATCAGCAAGCCCAGCTGAATGATGCGCTGATCAATGCCTGGAAAGCCCTCCGCATGTTGATTGGGTGAACGTATGGGGACTGGGATTACCATTGCGGGGTCGGTTAGGAGGCGCGTGAAGCGCTATCCGAAAGGGTGCCCATTTACCCTCAAGCGATTCGTCATACTCGGAGCGACAGCGCGAGGAAGTGTTGAAAAAGCCATTGCTAGGATGGTTGAGTCTGGCGAGTTGGAGAGGGTGTATCGGGGTGTCTATATGCGTCCCAAGACTTCACGCCTCGTGGGGCGAGTAAGAGCATCCCCTGAAGCCGTGGCACGTGTGCTTGCCAAGGATAACGGCCACAAGCTCCAGTTCCATGGTGCTGAAGCAGTGAGGAGGCTTGGGCTGAGTACGCAGATGCAGGTGACACCGATTTATTACACTAGTGGGCCGAGTCGTGTCATTCAGATCGGTCAAGCGACAGTTCGCCTTGTCCATATGCCCATGAGGAATCTGCAGCATGTGGGGACGAAGGTTGGGCTGGTAATTACTGCCCTCTTCTACATGGGCAAGGAGGAGGCAACCAGTCCAGGAGTTGGCTCCTCCATCCTGAAACAGCTCACGCCAGCAGAACTGAAGCTGCTAATGGCAAGTCATATACCCAAATGGATGCGCGAAATCTTTGAGTAGTCAATTGCGCAAGTGAAGCCGGAGTGGCCTGTACCCCATTCTGGAAGAACCTCAAGGCCCCTTTCTCTGTCGTCCAGTCGCTCAACTGTGTGAATTTCCGACAATCTCTGCACGCACGCGCTCAAACAGTTGATCCAGCGTGAGCGTGTCATCCATTAGAAGGTAGCAGCGTGCCAGGATCGTCAATGGGTGGACGCCCATTACAGAGGCAAGGTCATGCGTCTTTTCAAGGGTAGGTCCCTTTGCGCCGGCCTCCAACTGGCTCAAGTACGTTTGGCTGCTGACGCCCCCGAAGTCTTCTTGCTTGAGATGGCGAGCTTTTCTCGAGTCTCTTAGTGCGATGCCAAATGCGCGCTTCAGCTCCATCTCTTTTTCTTCCCCGCAAAAGAGATGATGAAGCCGCCTTGAACCTCAGATAACCATTAACTATTGTTAATATTTTTGAGGGGATTGCTATGTTCATGACGTACCGGTGCGGATTCCACGGTCATCTGGCCACCCATTCCATGAGCATCTGACCACCGATTCCACGCTGATCCGGCCACCCATTCCACGCGCATCCGGCCACTGATTCCACGGCCATCCGGCCACTCAACCGGGCAGGCAGCTACGCAGGATTTCTTCACTACCATCGACCTCTTTTTCGAAGCAGAGAGGTCGTCGTGGAGCGTTTATCCATGCGTAAGATTCGCGAAGTACTACGTCTCAAGTTCGAGGTCGGACTATCAGCTCGCCAGATTGCGGTCAGCGTGCAGGTCGGTCGTGTCACCGTCGGCGACTACCTCAATCGTTTTGCCGCCAGTGGTCTCAGTTGGCCCTGTTCGTTGTCCGATGCCGAGTTGGAGCAGCAACTGTTCCCGCCGGCCCCGGCGGTTGCCAGCGAGAAGCGGCCTTTACCCGATTGGGCATGGGTGCATGCCGAACTGCGCCGCCCCGGGGTGACCCTGGCGCTGCTCTGGCAGGAGTACCGCCTGAGCCAGCCGCAGGGCTTTCAGTACAGCTGGTTCTGTGAGCACTACCGGGCCTGGCAGGGCAAGCTGGACGTGGTGATGCGTCAGGAGCACCGCGTCGGCGAGAAGCTGTTCGTCGACTATGCCGGCCAGACGGTGCCGGTTATCGATCGCCACAGCGGCGAGATCCGCCAGGCGCAGGTGTTCGTCGCGGTGCTCGGCGCGTCCAGCTACACCTTCGCCGAAGCCACCTGGTCGCAGCAGCTGCCGGACTGGCTAGCAGCCTGTCGGACTTGAATTCATAAATGGACAGAGCGCGACAAAGACAAAGCGAATTGCCCACTATTTGAGCGTTTTTAACCGGTTGTTGCCCTGAATTTCCTGAATTCGAGCGGATTCAGCCTCTGTTCACGCATTTTGAACGGAATGCGGGCGCAACGTGGCCATGCGTTTCAAGTTCCACGCCAGGCACACCAGGGTCCATTCGTTCTGGACATTCGCCAGACCGCGCAGCAGGAACTGACGGAAGCCCATCACCGACTTGATGATTCCGAATACCGGTTCCACCGTCTGCTTGCGCTGCCCATAGGCCGCGCGCCCGGCCTTGGTCTTGAGTCGGTGCTTCATTTTGTCGACCGGACTGGTCGGCTCCGATGACGCTGCCGGCTCTTCGAAACGCTCGCGCCAGTGCCGATGGTGGGCGTCGCGGCCCACGGCAATCAGGGGCTCGATCCTGGCGGCCTCGCAGGCTTCGACATTCTTCTCGCTGAAGTAGCCGCTATCGGCCAGGAATTTCTCCGGCTGGTTCAGCTCCTCGGGAAGCGCTTGAAGCTTGGCCAGCATCGGTACGACCTGTTCCTTGTCGTTGCCCGCCTGGGTCACATGCGGCGCCATGACCAACATGGATTCGCTATCGACCAGCGCTTGGGCGTTGTAGCACTGCTCGAAGCCGCCACCAGCCACCTTCATGATGCGCGACTCTTCGTCGGTCAGGTTGATCTGGTCGTCCGGGCGCGGGCCCACCTGCGGCGGCTTCGGCGGTTTGCCTCCAGGCTTCTTGCCGTTGGCCTTTTCCTTGGCCTCGCGCTTGTCCAGCTTGGCTTGATACTCGGCCTGCTCGCGCTCGAGGCGTTCCTTGGCCCGCGCTTCGATCTTGGTCTTGGCTTCTGCTATGGCGGCCAGGCGGTCTTCGCGCCGCTTGATCTCGTCGGGCAGACTGACCCCGTCGGGGAGGTCGCTCTGATCGGCCGCTTCTGCCAGCTTGAGCATCTCCTGGACCTCGGCCTTTAGCTGGGCCTCGATCTTCTCGGCGTGAGCATAGGACAGGGCGCTGTGCCGCGAGGCATTGGCGTGGATCTTGGTGCCGTCCAGACTGACCGTGCCAAAACGCGAGACTTGGTTCTCGCGCGCGATTTGCAGTACCTGCACAAAGGTCGCGGCGAACTGCTCTCCGTGGCGACGGCGGAAGCTGGCCAGGGTGTCGTGATCCGGGTGCTGGTCGCAGGCGATAAACCGGAACGCCAGGGAGTCATAGCTGGCTCGCTCGATCTTGCGGCTTGAATACGCACCCGTGGCATAGCCGTAGATCAGCAACGACAGCAACATAGCCGGATGGTAGGCAGCGCTGCCACGGCCCGCATAGACGCTCTCCAGCTTCGACAGATCCAGGCCCTCTACGACCTCCACCACGTAGCGCGCCAAATGTGACTCGGGCAGCCAGTCCTGCACCGACGGCGGGAGCAAGTAGTCGATTTCGCGGTTTATCGGTCGAAAGCGGCTCATACAGTCAGGTTCCAGGAGCGATGCGCAATTCTACCGGCGAGGGGAAAAGTCCGACAGGCTGCTAGGGCTTTCTTGGACATGTCAAACTCCTTCTCGTGGAACGTGGCCCCGGAAGGTCCGGGGCGGCACTTTTACAAACTCAGGAAACCGTCATACAGGCCGAATGCGGCAATGCCGGCGCCGATCAGTACGGCGATGAAGATCAGCTTCTCGACGCCCGTGAACACCGGTTGGCCCAGCTCGCGCTTGGCCTTGGCGAACAGGATTGCGCCAGGGGCATAGAGCAGCGCGGAGAGCAGCAGGTACTGCACGCCGGCGGCGTACACCAGCCACACCGCATACAGCGTGGAGATCAGCGCGATCAGCAGATCCTTGTTGCGTTCGCCGGCGGCGTTTTCGTAGGTCTCGCCGCGCAAGGCCAGCAGCACGGCGTAGGCACTCGACCAGAAGTACGGCACCAGAATCATCGAGGTGGCCAGATACAGCAGGCTGAGGTAGGTGGACTCGCTGAACAGGGTGATGATCAGAAACAGCTGGATCAGCCCGTTGGACAGCCACAGCGCGTTAGCCGGGACCTGGTTGGCGTTCTCCTTGCGCAGGAACTCCGGCATGGTGTGGTCACTGGCGCTGGCGAAGAGAATCTCGGCGCACAGTAGTGTCCACGACAGCAGCGCCCCGGCCAGCGAGATGATCAGGCCGATGGAGATCAGTTGCGCCCCCCAGGGGCCGACTACCTGTTCCAGCACGGCAGCCATCGACGGGTTTTTCAGTCCGGCCAGTTCGGCCTGGGCGAGGATGCCCTGACTGAGGATGTTGACCAGCACTAATAGCAGGAGCACGCCGATGAAGCCGATGACGGTGGCCTTGCCGACATCGCTGCGTTTCTCGGCGCGGGCGGAGAAGATGCTCGCACCCTCGATACCGATGAACACCCAGACGGTGACCAGCATCATGTTGCGCACCTGATCCATCACGCTGCCCAGTTCGCTGTTGCCGCTGCCCCAGAAGTCCGAGGTGAACACGTCCATCTTGAAGGCGACGGCGGCGATGACGATGAACAGCGCCAGCGGCAGCATCTTGGCGATGGTGGTGATGGTATTAATGAAGGCCGCTTCCCTGATCCCGCGCAGCACCAGAAAGTGCAGCAGCCAGAGCACGATAGAGGCGCAGATGATCGCCGGCAGGGTGTTGCCCTCGCCGAATACCGGAAAGAAGTAGCCGAGGGTGGAGAACAGCAACACCATGTAGCTGACGTTGCCGATCCAGGCGCTGATCCAGTAACCCCAAGCCGAGGAGAAACCCATGTAGTCGCCGAAGCCGGCCTTAGCGTAGGCATACACCCCGCCATTGAGGTCGGGTTTGCGGTTGGCCAGGGTCTGGAAGACGAAAGCCAGGGTGAGCATGCCGACACCGGTGATCAGCCAGCCAATAAGGGTGGCGCCGGCACTGGCACTGGCGGCGATATTCTGCGGCAGGGAGAAGATCCCGCCGCCAACCATTGAACCAACAACCAGAGCGATCAACGCGCCGAGGCGCAGTTTTTGAGTCGAGTCAGACATAGCGAGACCTCCTTGGTCTAGTAATAACTACCGGGCAGACTCTTTCGGAGTTTTCCTAATGTTTAACAAGTTCAATGCAGTCGTGATAAATGGGGTTAGAAAGTTTGAAGGTGGTATCACGAAACCGCTGTCATTGCTGAATCAGAGCGTCCTGATGGTATTCACCTGATCTTTATTTATACGTTGGGGTTTCCCGTCAGGTTGCTTAAATTCGTAGAAACCACTTTTTGCATCGTATTTGGGTTCGTCTAGTGTCTGGATTTCCTGACCGCTGTTGAGCACGATCAGCGAGGGGGTAGAACAGCCAGCAAGCAGGCTGAGAGTCAGAGCGGAAAGTACAAGGCAGATTTTTTTCATGATGATGCTCCTAAGTTGTCGTCAGTAAAGTTGGCTTCTAATGTTTCTTCCGGTAGGAAGTCTTTGTCCGGGTTGTAGTCAGGCTTGAGGAAGCTGTCCAGCGCTTCCAGGTCAGCCGGACTGAGGGTGCCGGCGGCCTGCTTCAGGCGCAGGTTGTTGAGGATGTAGTCATAGCGCGCGTCGTTGTAGTTGCGCACCGCGCTGTACAGCTGACGCTGGGCATCGAGCACATCGACGATATTGCGGGTACCGACCTGGTAGCCGATCTCGGTGGCTTCCAGCGCGCTCTGGTTGGAGATGATCGACTGGCGGCGCGCCTGCACGGTCTCCACGTCGGTATTCACCGCACGGAACAGGTTACGGGTGTTCTGCACCACCTGGCGGCGCAAGCTTTCGCGCAACTGCTCGGTCTGCCCCAGGCGCTGATAGGCCTCACGCACCTGCGAGCTGGTCAGGCCGCCGCTGTACAGCGGGATATTCAGTTGCAGGCCGATGGAGCGCTGCGAAACATCGCCACCGTATGTAGTGGGTGACGCAGCAGAGTTGGTAAAGCCCAGGCTGTCATTGTCGCCCTTCTGATAGCTGGCCACGGCATCCAGGGTCGGCGCATGGCCGGCCTTGCGCTGGCGCAGGTTTTCCTCGGCAGCATCGACCGCGAAGAAGCTGGCTTGCAGATTGAGGTTCTGCGCAGCGGCGGTATCGACCCAGGACTTGGCGTCGTTCGGCGTCGGCGCCAATACCGGCAGCGTATGCACAATACCTTCGACTGCCGTGTAGCTGCGATTGGTCAGCGCCACCAAGGCCTCGAAGGCGTCATCCACAGTGCGCTCGGCGAGAATGCGGTTAGCCCGGGCGGTATCGAAACCGGCCTGTGCCTCGAGCACGTCGGTTTTGTCGGAGAGACCAACATCGAAACGCTCGTTGGCCTGATCCAGCTGGCGCTTGAACGCTGCCTCTTCGGCACGGGTCGACGCCAGGGTATCCTGCGCGCGCAGCACGGCGAAATAGGTTTCGGCGCTCTGCAGAATCAGGCTCTGCTCGGTCGCCGACAGCTCCAGCGCTGCCTGTTCGCTGGTCGCTTCGGCAGCCTGCAGCTGGAACCATCGATCGGCACGGAACAGTGGCTGGCTCAGGTTGGCCTGATACACCAGACCGCTGCGCGACAGGGTGTTACTCGGCGAATCGAGCTCGGTGCGGGTATCGCCATAATTGGCCCCCGCCGACAGGTTGGGCAGCAGCCCGGCACGCGCCTGCGGCACCACTTCGCGACGCGCCTGGTAGTCGGCGCGAGCGGCAGCGATATCGGCGTTGTTCTTCGCTGCTTGTTTGTACACGGTGACCAGGTCGGTTTTGGCCGGGGTGGGTAGGGAGGTTGCCCAGCCCTGTGCTGGGATGCCCAGGCAGATGGCTGTCACCAGGGCCAACCTAGCGGTTGTGGTTATCTCCACGTATTAGTTTCCTTATTTGGTCTGTCTTGCATGTCTATTCGAATGGCACCGCGTGGATGGTCTTCTCAATGCAGGGATTTGCGCAGCCGCGACAAGGCACCGATGAAAAACACGCTACCGATGGCGCCTAGGGCCAGCATTTGCGGCCAGACGACAGCCGGGCCGGCGCCACGGAAGAGAATGGCTTGGGCTAGCTCGACGAAGTGCGTGGTGGGTGCCGCCAGCATGACGTTCTGTACGACTTCCGGCATGCTTTCGCGCGGGGTCATGCCGCCGGAAAGAATCTGCAGAGGCAACAGCACGAGAATGATCAGTAGGCCCAGCTGTGGCATCGAGCGGGCCACGGTGCCGAAGAAAATGCCCATCGAGGTGGTGGCGAACAGGTGCAGGGCGACACCGCCGAGGAACAACAGCACGGAGCCGGGAATGGGGACGGCCAGCCAGCCCTCGATGATGATGCGCATGGACAGGGCGGTGGCGGCCAGCACCACTAGGCCCATCGACCAGACCTTGGCCGACATGATCTCGAACGGCGTGACGGGCATCACCAGCAGGTGCTCGATGGTGCCGTGTTCGCGTTCGCGGATCAGTGCGGCGCCGGTGAGGATGATCGATAGCATGGTGATCTGGCTGACGATTGCGTTGACGGAGCCGAACCAGGATTGCACCAGGTTGGGGTTGTACTGCATGCGTACCACCGCTTCGACGGGTACCGCGTTGGCGCCACGAAAGCGCCTGAGGAACTCGCCGACCTCGTCATTAATGATCTGCTGGATATGTCCAGCCCCCGTGAACGCTTGGCTGACTTGTGTGGCATCGACATTGAGCTGGATGGTTGGCTGGCGTCCGGCTAGCAGATCTTGCTGGAACTGCGGCGGGATGTTCAGGGTGAAGGTATAGCGCCCGGCGTCCATGCCGCTGTCCATGGTTTCCAGGTCGATGGCCGCGGGCTTGATGAAGTAGGGCAACTGGAAGCCGCCGACGATGCGCGTCGACAGTTGCGAGCGATCCTCGTCGAGCACGCCAATGCTGGCCCGGTGCGGCGACTCCGGCACACTGTTGGCTTGGGAGTAAATGCTCAGGGTGAAGGCGTAGAGGATCAGCAGCAACAGGGCAGGATCGCGATACAGGCTGCGCAGTTCCTTGATGCCCAACTGCAGGATGTTGTTCAGTTTGCGCATCTTATTGCTCCTGCTTCTTCAGGCCGGCGACGCTGAGCAGGGTCAGTGTGGGGATGGTGATCAGCAAGGGAATGAAGTAGGGGTAGAGTTCGGCCAGGCCCAGCGCCTTGGAGAACACGCCACGGCTGATGATCAGGAAATGGCTGGTCGGGTAGAGGTTGCCGATCAAGGCGCTGGCGCCTTCCAAGGCCGATACCGGGTAGATCAGACCGGAGAATTGCGTGGCCGGCACCAGAGTGGCAATGGCGGTGCCGAAGATTGCAGCGATCTGGCTGTTGAGCACCGAGGAGATCAGTAGGCCGAGACCGGTGGCGCAGGTCACGTAGAGCAGTGCGCCGAGTGTCAGGGTCAGCATGCTGCCCTTGATTGGCACGTCGAAGACCCAGACCGAGAATGCCACCAGCATGAAAAAGTTGGCCATGCCCAAGGCGATATAAGGCAACTGCTTGCCGATCAGGAATTCCAGGCGGGTCACCGGTGTGACGTAGAAGTTGGTGATCGAACCCAGTTCCTTTTCACGCACCACGCCCAAGGCGGTGAGCATTGCCGGAATCATCATCAACAAAATCGGGATCACCGCTGGCACCATGGCTTGCAGGCTTTGCACATCGGGGTTGTATCGGTAGCGCAGGGCGACATCGAACGCTGTGCCTGCTGCGCCCTGCGGAGCCTGTTCGGCGAGATCTTGCAGGTAGCTCTGGTGAATGCCCTGTACGTATCCCTTGACCGTGTTAGCGCGGGTTGGCATGGCGCCGTCGACCCAGAAGCCGATCTGTGGTGTGTCACCGCGCTTGAGCTCGCGACCGAAGCCTGGCGGAATCTCCACGGCCAGGCTGATATCGCCCTGGCGCATGCGCCGTTCGAGTTCGTCGTAGTCGCGCAGTGGCGGTTTTTCCTGGAAATAGCGCGAGCCGGTAAGGGTCTCGGCATAGGCGGCGCTGGTGGTGGTCTGGTCGCGATCGAGCACCGCGTAGCTCAGGTCCTCGACATCCAGGTTGATGCCGTAGCCCATGATGAACATCAGCAGAACCGTACCGATCAAGGCCAGGGTGGCGCGAACAGGATCGCGGCGCAGTTCCATGGCTTCGCGCTGGGCGTAGCTGTACAGACGCCTAGGGCTGAAACGTGATTTCACTGCGTTGGTCTGGGCGAATGCCGTCTCCTCCAGGGCCGCCTGCGAAGTGTCTGTCGGTGTGTCGTTGTCGTCAGTGGCATCGCGCAGGTAGGCGATGAAGGTTTCTTCCAGGGTGGACAGGCCGCGCTTGTCCATCAGTGCCTGAGGCGTGTCGCTGTCCAGCACTCGGCCGGCATGCATCATTGACATGCGGTCGCAGCGCAGCGCTTCGTTCATGAAGTGGGTGGAGATGAAGATGGTCACGCCGTCATTGCGCGACAGGTCGATCAACAGCTCCCAGAAGCCGTCGCGGGCTACCGGGTCGACGCCGGAAGTCGGCTCGTCGAGGATCAGGATCTCCGGCTGGTGAATCACCGCCACCGCCAGCGACAGGCGCTGGCGCACCCCCAGGGGCAGATCCTCCGGCAACTGCTCGGCGACTCCCTGAAGATCGAACCTGTCGAGCATTTCCTGAATGCGCGCGGGACGCCGTTGCGGCGGGATTTCGAACAGCCGGGCATGCAGGTCGAGGTTCTGCAGCACACTCAACTCGCTGTACAGCGAGAACGCCTGGGACATGTAGCCGACCCGGCGGCGGGTGTCGATGTTCCTTGGGTCGACCGGTTTGCCGAACAGGAAGGCTTCGCCTTCGCTGGCCGGCTGCAGCCCGGTGAGCATCTTCATGGTGGTCGACTTGCCGCAGCCGTTGGAGCCGAGGAAGCCGAAGATTTCCCCGCGCTCGATGCGGAAATCTACATGATCGACGGCGACGAAATCACCAAAGCGGCAGGTCAGGCCGTGCGCCTCGATGGCCACCGCATTCTCGCCGCTGGCCGCCGGGCGCGGTGGAATCACTAGGGTATGGTGGCCGCTGCGCTTGGCTTCGGGCAACAGGGCGATGAAGGCTTCTTCCAGATTGTCGGTGCCGGTGCGTTCGAGCAGTTCGCCAGGGGTTCCGATATCCAGCACCTTGCCGTCGTCCATGGCCACCAGCCAGTCGAAACGCTGGGCTTCGTCCATGTAGGCGGTGGCGACCAGCACGCTCATGCCGGGGCGGCGCTTGCGAATGCGCTCGATCAATTCCCAGAACTGGTTGCGCGCCAGCGGGTCGACGCCGGTGGTGGGTTCGTCGAGGATCAACAGATCCGGATCGTGGATCAGCGCACAGCACAAGCCGAGCTTCTGTTTCATGCCGCCGGACAGCTTGCCCGCCGGGCGTTCGACAAACGGCGCCAGGCCGGTGCTTTGCGTCAGGTCGGCAATCCGCGCCCTGCGCTCCTGCTCATCCTGGCCGAACAGGCGGCCGAAGAAGTCGAGGTTCTCGAACACGGTCAGGGTCGGGTAGAGATTCTTGCCCAGGCCCTGGGGCATGTAGGCGATGCGCGGGCAGACGTCGCGGCGGTGGCCGGCATCGGCCATGTCGCCGTCGAGCACCCGTATCGTGCCGTCCTGCATCCTACGCGCCCCGGCGATCAGGGCCAGCAGGCTGGACTTGCCCACGCCATCTGGGCCGATCAGGCCGACCATGCGGTTGGCGGGGATGTCGAGGGTGACCGCGTCCACCGCGCAGGTTTTGTTGTAGCGCAGGCTGACCTCGATCAGTTGCACCACGCTGGGGTCGTTCGCTGTCATGGTGTGATTCGCACGTGCAGGCTTTCGGGCCACTCGGCGGCGGCGTCAAGTTTCAGGTAGGCCATGCCGGGAACCCCGGTCTTGACCTGTTCGAGGTGTTTTTGCAGCAGTTCTGGATCGATTCGGGCCTTGACCCGGAACATCAGTTTTTCCCGTTCGTTGGCGGTTTCCACTGTCTTGGGGGTGAACTGTGCGACGCTGGCGACGAAGGTCACCTTGGCTGGAATTACATATTGCGGTGCGGCATCCAGGATCAGTCGCACGTCCGCGCCCAGGGCGACTCGACCAGCCTGTTGCGCCGGCAGGAAGACGTTCATGTACACGTCGTTGAGGTCGACCAGATTGAGTACCTTGCCGCCGGCACCCAAGACTTCGCCTGGCTGGCTGACGCGATACTGCACACGGCCACTTCGGGGCGCCTTTAGCCGGCTGTCCTCGATATCCGCTTGCAGCCGCTCGACGCTGGCCTGGGCTGCCTCCACGCTGGATTCGGCCTCGATCACCTGCGATTGCGCAGCATCTATGGCGGCCTGGCTCGACAGAACCTGGGAACGGGCGGCGCTGAGTGCGGCCTGGCTGCTTTGCAGGGCGGCCAGGTCATCGTCGAGTTTCTGCTGGGGCAAGGCATTGCGTCTGACCAGGGTCTCGGTACGGGCGTAGCGCTTCTGCGCCGCAGTCAGCTCGGCCTGACGCTGGTGCACAACGGCTTCGGCGGTGGCTTTCTCGCTGATGCGCAGGGAAACTTGGGAATGGGCCGTGCGGGTGGCGTTCTGCGCCTGGCGAACCTGGGCCTGGGCCTGGCTCAACTGGGCGGTGAGCACCTGGATGTCCATTTGCGCGAGTACTTGTCCGGCGGCGACGAAATCGCCTTCGTCGACGTCGATCTGCAGCAGACGGCCAGCTAGTTTCGTGGCGACGTCCACTTCGGTTGCCTCGATCCGGCCATTGGCGCTGGCGAAACCGGAACCCAGGCCGCTCGGGCGCAGTTCCAGCCAGACCAGTGCGGCCACGGCGGCCAGGGCGACGGCGGAGGCCGTGTGGATCAGGGTTTTCTTCTGTTGTGGCTTCATCGAGGGTTTTCCTAAACTTCGGGCGGTCATTGCTTCACGTAGCGCCCAGGCGCTTGTTCTAGGGGAGGGTATTCGGCATTGCCCATCCGCGTGATGGCGGGCCGGAGCTCGCCGGCATGCCCGGCCAGCCAGGCGAACCAATCGACCCACCAACTACCTGCGTGTTGTTGAGCGCTTTGTAGCCAGTCGTCAGCAATCGGCGTGATGTGCTCGTTTACCCAGTAATGGCGTTTGTTGCTTGCTGGTGGGTTAATCACTCCGGCGATGTGGCCAGAAGATCCGAGGACGAAGCGTTTCGATCCCCCAAGAAGAGCCGTGCTGGCATAGGCACTGCGCCATGGGACTATGTGGTCATCGTGGGTTCCGAGGAGGTAGGCTGGCGCCTCTATGGAGCGCAGATCCAGCTTGACCCCGCACAGCTCCAGCTCGCCCGACTTGAGGTCGTTCTGCAGGTAGGTGTGGCGCAGATACCAGCAGTACATGGGGCCAGGTAGGTTGGTACTGTCGTTGTTCCAGAACAGCAGATCTAGGGCGCGTGGTTTCTGTCCCTTGAGGTACTTGTCGACGTTGTAGTTCCACCACAGCTCGTTGGGCCGCAGCAGGGAGAAGGTGTTGCCCATATCCTCTCCGCGGAACAGGCCACATTTACCACCATGGCCACCGATGGTGCGCTCGCGGTAGGCCACCAGTTGCTCATCGACAAAGACACTGATCGGCCCGGTATCAAGGTAGTCGAGGAAGGTGGCGAACAGGCTCAGACTGGCAATGTCGTGGTCGCCCCTCGCAGCCAGCACTGCCAACGCGCAGCTCAGCAGGGTGCCGCCGATGCAGAAGCCCAGGCAGTTCAGATGACGCTCGCCACTGATGACCCGGGTAGTGCGTAGGGCGCTGATCACTCCGTCCTGGATGATCTGCTCCCAGGTGATGTCAGCCTGTTTCTGGGTGAAGTTGCGCCAGGACATCAGGAATACCGGGTGACCCTGTTCCAGCAGATGGCGAACCAGAGAATTTTCCGGGCTGAGGTCGAGGATGTAGTACTTGTTGATGGCCGGCGGGACGATAAATATTGGCCTCTGGTACTGTGTATCGGTGAGCGGCAGGTATTGGATCAACTGGAACAGCGGAGTTTCCAGCACCACCTCACCGGGAGTGACGGCGAGATTCACGCCAACTTCGAAGTCGCCTCGGTCGCATTGACGCAACTTGCCTTCTTGTAGGTCTCCGGCCAGATGCAATAGACCACTGAGCAGGCTGGCCCCCTGGGTTTCCACCAGGCATTTCAGGGCATCGGGATTGCTCAGCAGGAAGTTGCTCGGGGCGCTTGCGGCGATTGCCTGCTCGATCAGGTAGCGCAGACGCTGACGTGGCTTCTCTTCTTTGATGGTGAGCAGCTCCAGCAATTTCAGCAGAAATCCGGAATTCAGCAGGTAGAAGGCGGCCATGGAACCGAACAACGGTTCACTCCAGTTGCCACTAGCGAAACGCCGGTCGTCGAAGTCGAACGATTGACGGGCCAGCAGTTGCTGGCCAAGCGCTGTCCATTGTTGCTGGTAGTCAACCTGCAATTGTTCCAACGCTTCGGGGGAGACATTGAACCACTGGCTTTGGTCATGCCCGTTGAACCAAGAGTTTTGCGCTACGTACAGGCGCAGTTGCTGTAGGGCGAAGCTGGTGATGAAAGGCGCCTGTCCTGACCAGTAGTGAGCGAAAGAATGTGAATTGTTCATGTTCATGGTTTGTCCAAGAAAATGAAAAAAGGCCGCGCCCGGCAAAGGGCACGGTGCGATCATTTGGGGGAATACCCTCACCGCCATCCAGGCGGTGAGGGTGCAGGGGAGCTCGCCCGATAGATCCGCGAAATCGTTAGTCAGCGTTCAATGGCCAGCGCCACGCCCTGGCCGCCGCCGATGCACAGCGTCGCCAGGCCTTTCTTGGCATCGCGGCGGATCATCTCGTGCAGCAGGCTGACCAGCACGCGGCAGCCGGAGGCGCCGATCGGGTGACCCAGGGCGATGGCGCCGCCGTTGACGTTGACCTTGGCGGCATCCCAGCCCAGCTCCTGACCAACGGCCAGTGCTTGGGCGGCGAAGGCTTCGTTGGCTTCGATCAGGTCTAGCTCGTTCAGGCTCCAGCCGGCTTTGTCCAGGCAGTGGCGGCTGGCCGAGACCGGGGCGATACCCATGATCGCCGGATCGACGCCTGCGTTGGCATAGGCGCTGATTTTCGCCAGCACCGACAGGCCCAGCGCTTTGGCCTTGGCTGCGCTCATCAGCAGCACGGCGGCGGCGCCATCGTTGAGGCTGGAGGCATTGCCGGCGGTAACGCTGCCGTCCTTCTTGAACGCCGGCTTGAGTTTGGCCAGCGACTCGGCGGTGGTGCCGGCACGCGGCTGCTCGTCACGGGCGAAGGCGATTGGATCGCCCTTGCGCTGCGGGATCAGCACCGGGGTTATCTCGGCGTCGAAACGACCAGCTTCGATGGCGGCCACGGCCTTCTGCTGCGAGGCGGCGGCAAAGGCGTCCTGGGCTTCACGGCTGATGCCGTACTTGTCCACCAGGTTCTCGGCGGTGATGCCCATGTGGTAATCGTTGAAGGCATCCCACAGGCCATCGACGATCATGCTGTCGAGCATCTGCGCATGGCCCATGCGCAGGCCGGTGCGGGCTTTGGGCAGCACGTAGGGCGACAGGCTCATGTTCTCCATGCCGCCGGCAATGATCACCTCGGCATCGCCGCAACGGATAGCCTGGGCAGCCAGGTGCAGGGCCTTGAGGCCCGAGCCGCAGACCTTGTTCAGGGTCATCGCAGGAACGACGTGGGGCAGGCCGGCGCGAATCACAGCCTGGCGTGCGGGGTTCTGTCCGGACGCGGCAGTGAGCACCTGGCCGAGGATCACTTCATCGACCTGGGCAGCATCGAGGCCGGTCTGCTCGAGCAGGCGCCGGATGACGATGGCGCCGAGTTCCGGTGCCGGAATCTCGGCCAGGCTGCCTTGGAAGCTACCGATGGCGGTGCGGGTTGCAGCGACGATAACGACGTCGATCATCTGGAATGCCTCATGTTATGACTAGTCGATTGCGCATCACTGCATATTCATGCCGCCGTTCACCGAGAAGTCGGCGCCGGTGGCATAGGCGGATTGATCAGAGGCTAGCCAGGCTACGATCGAGGCAATTTCCTCAGGCTGGCCGAGGCGACCGACGGGGATTCCGGCAATCATGCCTTCAAGGATGTCTGGGCGAATTGCCGCAGTCATATCTGTCTTGATATAGCCAGGGGAAACCGTATTGACGGTCACGCCCTTGCCACTCACTTCTCGGGCCAAAGCCATGCTGAAACCATGGATACCGGCTTTGGCTGCAGAGTAGTTGGTCTGGCCGAACTGACCCCGCTGTCCATTGATCGAGGATATGTTGATGACACGCCCCCAGCCCTTGGTCAGCATGCTCTCGATGACCTGACGGGTTGTGTTGAACAGGCCGGTGAGGTTGGTATCGATCACTGCTTTCCAGTTTTCGGGAGGCATCTTGCGTAGCGTACCGTCTCGGGTGATCCCCGCATTGTTGACCAGTACATCAATCGGGCCGACATTTTCGCGCACCATCTCAAAAGCCTGGCGGGTGCTGTCCCAGTCGGTGATGTCGCAGTCGATGCAGTGGAAGTGGAAGCCAGCCTCTAATTGCTTCGCCATCCAAGAGGCTTTGCGGCTTGAGTAGGGGCTGCAACTCACCACTACGGTGAAACCATCCTGGTGCAGGCGCTGGCTGATCGCTGTGCCGATGCCGCCCATGCCGCCGGTGACCAGTGCTATACGTGTCGAATTACTCGAAGTAGCCATTGACCATGCCTCCTTAATCGAAGCCTTGATATTTTGGTCAAGCTTCCGGTGCTTCACGGGCAGGAACAATGTTTCTGGGTGACGCTGGGTTGTCCTTGCGCGCCAATTCTGTCGCGTTTTGACAGTGGTTCGGCCTGGTCTTGATCTGGATCAGGAAGAATGCCTTGCGGGCCTCTAATATGCGTATTTCACGGCGATCAATCGTTTGCCTTTCGGCTGGGAACGGGCGCAGAGGGATGCTATGTACAGGATCAGTTCCAGTTACGTCGGGATGCTGGTGGCTATGCTGCAGGCGGAGGGACTGGATGCGGTGCGTTTGTGTCGTGAGGCAGGAATCGATATGTGTTTGCTGGCACAGGAGGATGCGTTCTTCACGCGCGCTAGCGCCTATCGACTGATGGCGCTGGCCGAGTTGGATTCGGACAATCCGAATCTCGGCCTCAAGGCTGCCGTGCATTTCAAACCTGGCAGTTTCCAGTTGGTGGGCTACGTGATGATGTCCAGTGCCAACCTGAAACAGGCTCTGGAGCATTTTGTGCGTTTTCACTTGCTACTTGGCAATGGTGTCACTCTCGCACTGTCTCCTGAGCAAGGCGGGCGTCTGCGTTTGACATGTTTGGAGCATCCTGAAGAGGGCTGTCCCAGAAATCGAGCGTTTGAGGATGCCGGTGCCGCTGCCCTGTTGGGTTTTTGCCGTTGGCTGATGGGGGGAGGGCTGCCGCAACCGCTGCAATTCGATTTTGTCCATGACGAGCCGGGTAATCTCCCTGAATATCAGCAGTTATTCGGGTGTTCGTTACGTTTCGGTGCCCAGCACACTAGTGTCCTGTTCGACCAGCAAGAATTGTTGCGCCCGTTGAGCACGGCCAATGAGGCGCTTGCGTTGTTACATAAGCGCTTCGCCGAGTTTCGTCTGGGGCAGTTGGGTGGTGTCTCCTTGGGGGGGCGCGTGCGTGGCCTGATAATCGAGCGCCTGGGTCAGGAAGGATGCGACATGGAGTCGATCGGACTGGCTCTTTGCATGAGCAAGCGTACCCTGCAGCGAGGCCTGGAAAAGGAAGGGCTGAAGTTCAAGGACATTCTCGGTGATGTTCGCCGGCAGTCGGCCGATTATTACCTGTGCCGCAGCTCATACAGTCTGACCCAGGTGGCCGAGTACCTGGGGTTCCACGATCAGAGCAGTTTCCACAAGGCCTGCCTGCGCTGGTTCGGGAGGTCTCCGGGTCGATACCGGCTGGACGAAGGCGAGCAGAGTACGCCCCATGAGGATGTCTCAGATGCCGCTCATCAGGCTGATGATCAGTGCATTGACGATATCGATGAAGAAGCCGCAGACCAGCGGAACGATAATGAACGCCTGGTGCGCGGCTCCGTAGCGCTGAGTAACTGCCGTCATGTTGACGATGGCCGTTGCAGTTGAACCCAGGGCGATGCCGCCGAAGCCGGCGGCTATCACGCTGGCTTCGTAGTTGCGGCCCATACAACGGAAAACCAGCAATACGGTATAGAGGATCGTCAATGTTATCTGCAATGTCAGGGCTGTGACGACGAAGACCAGAACACCGCCTAACTGCCACAACTGCAGTCCCATCAGCGCCATGACTAGAAACATACCCAGGCAGATATCGGATATCAGCGCCAACCCTTGGCCGGCTCCGCTCCAGTGCTTGATGCGTTGACCGCCGATGGCTGCTTGCAACAGGTTACGAATGACGATCCCGGCCAACAGGCAACTGACAAACGAGGGGAGGGTGATTCCGCTGTTGAGCAGCAGCAAGTTGAAGCCGTGGCCCAACATCAGCGTCATGTTCAACCACATCCAGGCCCACAGGATGTCGTAATGGCTGATGGGGGCGGAGATGTCTGCCGAGGTTGCTGGTACTCCAACTTCCAGGTCTGAATCGCGAGAGGGGGTTAAGGCGTGGCGGCGTATCAGGTAGTTAGCGATCGGCCCGCCGATACAGCACGCTGCGATCAACCCCACTGTGTTACTGGCAATACCTAGCTCCATGGCATTTTCGATGCCCAATTGCTCGGTGAACAGCGGTGCCCAGGCCAGGGTGGTACCGACGCCGCCGGTGAGCGAGATCGAGCCGAGCATCAGGCCGGCTCTGGGATCCAGGCCGAAACCGCTGGCCACGCCCATACTCAGCAGGTTCTGCAAGACGATGAACACGCTGGCGAGTACCAGCAGAATTAGCAGCGGGCGGCCACCCTTGACCAGGTTGCGGATATCCGACTTCAACCCGATGCCTGCGAAGAAGTAGAGCAGCAGTACATCGCGTACCTCCAGGTCGAAGACCACTTCGATATCCAGTATGTAGAACAGAACGGCGGTAACAGCGGCACAAAGGAAGCCACCGAGCACTGGTTCTGGAATGCTGTAGCGGCCTAGTGGTTCGTAACGCTGTGCGAGCCTCTTGCCCGCGAACAGCAGCATGATCGCCAGAGTAAAACTGACCAGCCCCTCAACGAGAAAGGTATTGTCCTGCATGAAGAGTCCTTGCGGTTAGCCGAGGATGTTCAGGCCGCCATCGACGAAGTGGACGCCGCCAGTTTGGCCCTGACTGGCATTACTGACCAGCCATGCGCACAGACCGCCGACTTCTTCCAAGCTGACTAGGCGGCGCAGGGGCGCGCGATGGGTAGAGGTTTGCAGCAGGTGATCAAAGTCTTTCAGCCCGGATGCTGCTCGAGTCGGCATGGGGCCGGGGGAAATGGCATGCACGCGGATGTTGTGTGGCCCCAGCTCGGTGGCCAGGTAGCGCACACTTGATTCCAGGGCGGCTTTGACTGGGCCCATCAGTGCGTATCCTTCGATCGTTTCCTGGGCTCCCAAGTAACTCATGGTTACCAGACTGCCGCCCTGGGGCATCAACGGCTCGGCCAGGTGCGCCATGCGGATGAAGGAGTGGCAGGAAATGTCCATGGCCTGCTGAAAGCCGCTGCTGGAACTGTCCAGCAGGCGGCCGCGGATTTCCTCTTTGGGTGCGCTGGCCAGGCAGTGTACGACGAAGTCCAGTGATCCCCATTGCTCTGTAATGTGCTCGAATAGAGCCTCTAGCTCGCCGGGCCGGGTGACGTCCAGCGGCATCCGCACGCTGGCTTGCACCTGTTGCGCCAGGGGCTCGACATGCGCCCTGGCTTTCTCATTCAGCCAGGTGATGGCCAGTTCCGCGCCCATTTCATGTAGCGCTTGGGCACAGCCCCAGGCGATCGAATGGGTGTTTGCGATGCCTACCACCAGGCCGCGCTTGCCAGCCAGGGACAGACTTTCTTTGATGCTCATGGGTGTTGCTCCTGATACAGGTGCCAGCTATGGCGCGCGATGATGCTCTCTTCGTCGGTGGGGATGACCCATACTGATCGGGTGCTGGATGTACCGGATATAAGCTCGGCGTTGCGTCGGTTCGCCGTGTCGTCTAGCTGCAGCCCGAAGAGCGGCGCGAGATGCTGTAGTACCTGGGCACGCAGCTCAGCATCCTTCTCGCCGATACCGGCCGTGAATACCAGTGCGTCCAGTCCGCCCAGGCATGTGGCAAGCCGACCGACTTCCTGGGCGATACGGTAGGCGTAGTAGTCGATGGCCAGGGCCGCGCGCGGCTCGTTGCTGGCGCGTAGCTTGCGCATGTCGCTGCTGACCCCGGATATGCCGAGCAGGCCGGATTGTCTGTACAGCAGTTTTTCCAGCTCATCAACAGATATGCCTTGCCCCAGCAGGTACAGCAATACGCCTGGATCCACGGCGCCGCAGCGGCTTCCCATGGGTAAGCCGTCGAGAGCACTAAAACCTGTTGTCATTTCGATGCTGCGGCCAGCTTCGATAGCGCAAAGGCTGGAACCATTGCCTAGGTGAGCGATGACCAGCTTGCCGGTAGCGAGCTCCGGTGTTTTGTCGATTAGGCGCTGGCTGACGTATTCGAAGGACAGGCCATGAAAGCCGTAACGGCGTACGCCCTGTTCGTATAGCGCGTAGGGCAAGCCGAAGAGTTGACTGATTTCATTGCGTCCAGCATGGAAAGCCGTGTCGAAGCAGGCGATCTGGGGCAGTTGAGGGTCGTGCTCGAGCGCGGCATGGATTGCCGCGAGGCTGTGCGGTTGATGCAGTGGTGCCAGAGGCTCCAGCGTCTTCAGACGTGCCAGTGTAGTGTGATCCACGCGCACCGGTGCGCTGAAATCCATGCCCCCGTGCACCACACGATGGCCGATCAGCACCGGTGGGCGATCCTGTAGGCCTTCTTCAAGGACACGATAGATCTGCTGGAAGGCCGCCTGCATATTGGCAATCTGTTCCGGCTCGAAACTCGTGTCCTGCATTATCGTTCCGTCGGCCATGACGACCTGTAGACGTGGCGCCACGCCAATCCCGTCCAGCTTTCCGCGCGCCAGCAAGCGAGGTTGATCTTCGCCCCGGCGACCGGAGAATAGGCCGGTCTTAATGCTCGAAGAGCCTGCGTTGACGGTGACGATGAGTTCGTCCTGAACAGGGCTCATACAGGTATCCCCAGGCGAGCGCGCCGTGCTTCGGCAAGTAGCACGGCCAGCCCACAACTGGCGATGCGCGCTCTTGGACTGTCAGCGCGGCTGGTGAAAACAATAGGTACTCGGGCGCCAAGGACGATGCCAGCAGCTTCGGCTCCGGCTAGATAGATCAGCTGCTTGGCGAGGATGTTGCCCGCTTCCATGTCCGGTACCAGCAGGATGTCCGGGTCGCCGGCGACTTCTGAGTGGATACCCTTGACCCGCGCGGCTTCGGCGTTGATCGCATTGTCGAAGGCCAGTGGCCCGTCGAGCAGCGCGCCGTCGATCTGTCCGCGCCGGGACATGACCACCAGTGCGGCGGCCTCCAGGGTTGAAGGCAGCTTGGCGGTGACGGTTTCCACCGCCGACAGCAGCGCCACCTTGGGCTGTTCGATGCCGAGAGCGTGCAGCATCTGGATCACATTGCGGCAGATGTCGGCCTTGTCTTCCAGGCCGGGGAAGATGTTGACCGCCGCGTCGGTGACGAACAGCGGCTTGTGGTAGCTGGGCACGCTCATGGCGAACACATGGCTGAGGCGCCGTTCCGTGCGCAGACCGTTTTCGCGGTCGGCCACGGCATGCAGCAGTTCATCGCTGTGCAGGCTGCCTTTCATCAGCAACTCGCCACGGCCTTGGCGGATCAGGGCGACACCACGCTCGGCGGCGGCGTGGCTGTGTGGCACGTCCTCCACGGTCAGCCCGTCGATATCCAGACCGGCTTCGCTGGCGGTTGCCGCAATCTTCTGGCGCGGGCCAACCAGAATCGGTGTGATCAGCCCGGCCTGGGTGGCCTCCAGCGCCCCGCGTAGCGCGTTCGCCTCGCAAGGATGCACGACGATGGTGGGCAGCGGGCCAATCTCGGCGCAGCGGTTCAGCAGCGCCTGGTAGTGATCCAAGCTCATTCGGCGTTGCCTCCCTTGTCCGGGCTCGCGAGGCCAGGTGCGGGCGCGGAGCGGGTTGCCTTGATGCGTGCTGGTTTTTCCGGCGCGGCCACTGGGCTCCTGCTCCGGGTCGCTGCCGGGGGCGGGCTGGCATCAGTCTGTGCCTGCGCCTTGGCAGGCCGGGCGGCATTTTTCTTCCTTGGTCGCGTGGCGGCCTTGGACGTAGGGGCGTCCGCCTCGGGGAGGCGCAGGCTTGCCTGGATTTGCTCTGGCGGGCTGTCCACCGTGATGAGTGGCACGGATGGTTGGGCGAAATCCGGCAATGGGTGTTCGAGCAGATCATGCAACCGACGCCAAAGATCACCCACGGCACCCTCGGCGTACAGCAACTCAGGCACGAGGTGCGTGGCGGCTGTCAGGACGACTTCACGCTGGCTGGCCTTGGCTAGCAAAAGGGGCAAGGTGTTCAGGCTTTCCTCGGGGTGGGCGAAGACCAGTAGATCCTGCAGGCGGACGCTGTCACGTACGGCGAGAGGGTCGATGCCGAGCTGTTGCGAGAGCGTGCGAGCGCGCTGGGCGAGCTCTTCGATGCGTTCTTTGCCGAACCTGCCGCTGGCACGTGCGAGCAGGCAGAAAATGCGAATGAGCGCTTCCCGCTCCCCACCCTGGAGAAGCGAGTCGTGCAGATGCTCGATCAGAGCCTTGTCCCGTTGTTCTATGTGGCTCTGTTGCGAGCGCGGTGCTTGCCCTCCGGTCAGGGTGCTCAGCCCGCCGTAGAAGCTGTGGAAGAGCAACTCCTGGGATGCATCGCGGATGTCGCGATAACCATCGAGCTGGGCCTCGATGACGCTGGAGAATACCTCTTGCCAGGCAAGCAGGGGGTTGTTGGGGGATGCCGGGCGGCGATTGGTGCGGGTCAGGGCCGCGCTTCCCGCCAGCCACCAGAGGGCTGGATTGAGGCTGCTCCAGACGATCTGCTGCTGGTGAAATGGGTGGCTCTTGCGCAGGGATTCGGCGAGTGGTTCGTTGATCGCCCTGCGCATCCAGGGCCGCACGAACCAGTCGTAAAGCGTGCTGTTGAGTCCGGAGACGCGGTCGACCAGGGCGAATTCACGCTCGTCGCTTCGGCCATCTTCATCGTGGGCGAGAATATCGGCGATACGCCGGGACTCGAAATGTACCTGATACGCCTGGTCACCACTGGGGGATGCCGGTAGATCGTCGATCATCAACTCGTACAGGCCAGGCGACAGCAGGGCGATGGCATCGATGGCGCCGAGCAGCTGCCGGTGTTCGCGCCGGGCGACCTTGCCGGAGACGAAGATGCCCAGGTGGCCGATGCTGGCATGCTGCAGGTAGACGATGGTGCGTCCGGCGCTGCGCAGTGCCAGGTCGCTGGGGTAGACGTCGGCTATCCAGTTCAGTGCCTGCTGCGGCGGAGTGATGTTGTCGCCGTACGAGCAGAACACCACCACGGGCGCCTCGATGCGTTTCAGATCGATGCCGCTCGTGCGACCGGAACCGCCGGCCAGGCGGTTGCCGATGAACAGGTCGTCGACGATCACCTCGATCTCCTCGCTGTTGAGCAGGGTCGGGCTGCCCCACCAGCGTTCGAAATCGAGAAAGCGCGGGGTTTCGGCGTCGACGTCGCGGAACAGGTTGTAGTACTTGCTCCAGTAGGTGTTGGCCGGGTTCAGGCTCTCGAAGTTGCTGACCAGCCAGGTGCCGTCGAAGCGGCCGTTGCCCAGGTCGCTGCCCAGGCGGGTCATCCAGGCGCCGCCGAGCAGGCCGCCGGCATAGCGCATCGGGTTGCGCCCGTTGACGCCGGCCCAGTAGGACAGCGGCGCACCGTTGACGATCACCAGGCCCGGCAGTTCCGGACGTGCCGCCGCCAGGCCCATCAGCGCCCAGCCGGCCTGGCAGTTGCCGATCACCACCGGCTTGCCGGCCTCGGGATGGCGCGCGCTGACCGTTTCGATATAGCGGGCTTCGGCCTCGGCGATGTCGAGCAGGGTCTGGCCGGGCGCGGGGGCATGGCTGAAGGCGATGAAATAGGTCGGATGCCCGGCGCGCAGGCTTTCGCCAATTTCGGAGTCTTGCTTGAAGCCGCCGATGCCGGCGCCATGACCGCCGCGCGGATCGATGACGATGACCGGCTGACGCGTGGCATCGCTTGGCTGGTCAGCCGTTGGAAGGATGCGCAGCAGGGAATAGTTGACCGGATGAGGCAGGTCGTGGCCGTCGATCAGCACCTCGTAGGGAAACTTGAGCAGCAGGGGATAGCCGGCGCGCTCGTGGGCCAGGGTATTGTCGCCACGCTGGCGCAGTGCATCCCAGAACAGCAGGCCGCGTTGCCCGCAGTCGACCAGGTATTCCCAGCAGTCTCCCGGGCTGGGGGCACGCAGGCGACCTTCGTTGAGGGGCGCGAGCAGGGCCGCATGGCGTTGGCCGAAGGCATCGAGCATAAGCTTGCCGTGCAACTGCTGCAGACGGCTGAGGTGTTCGAACAGATTATGGAATGAGGAAAAGCTGTCTTCTCGCTTCGCAAAAAAACTTTCCTGGCTCATGAGCATTTCCTATCTCGGTGGCGTGCTAAAGGCCTGCGCTCAATCCTCCCCTTGGAGAGGCTGCATGGCGTTAAGGCTAGGTTTATAGCGAATCGCTGCGGCTTGGGCAAAATTTTTTTGCAGTGCAAAAAAGCTCTTGCGATCTTTTTTGTGCGGTGCAATATTATGCTGGCGCGGCAGCTCCATCATGGATGGCTTTCGCGTGTCAGGCCGTAGGTGGCCTTCCCCATTGCCAGGAGATCCGACCATGTCTTTTTTTGATTCGGAAAAACTGCAAAGCGCACAGAAAGCCAACCTTGACCTGCTGCAGCAGATCAGTGGCAAGGTATTCGAGAGCGTCGAGCAGCTCAGTCAGTTGCAATTCAAGGCGCTACGCGCTTCCAGTGGCGAGCAGTTCGACAGCTTGCGCAAGCTGCTGTCAGTGCGTGACCCGCAGGCCTTCGCCGAGTTGCAGGCGTCCTTCGCTCAGCCGGCAGCCCAGGCGGAGCGCCTGCTGGAGTTCAATCGCGAGGTGTACGATCTGGTCTCCAGCACGCAGGCGGATATCGCCAAGCTTGCCGAGCGCCAGGTCGAGGCGGGCACCAAGCAGGTGCGGGAACTGGTGGACGTTATCGCCAAAAACGCCCCGGCGGGTGCGGAACCGGCGGTAGCCGTGCTCAAGTCGGCACTGGAAAGCGCCGGCAGTGTCTATGAAAGCGCGCAGAAAGCCGCCAAGCAGGCAGCCGAGATCGCTGAGAACGGCATCGCTGCCGCCGCTTCCGCGGCCGGTCAGGCCACTCGTGAAGCCGGCAAGGCTGCGGGCGGGCGCAAGTAAGGCAGGGCGGCCGTGTCACGGACGGTGATGAGTTTCATTGCTCATCACCGTCTTTTTTCGTCTGCCTGAAATTGCCGGGTGGGATGCCGCCGAACATACCGAATAGGTTCTGGGTGCCCAAGTAGAGCTTCTTCGACTGTTCTACGTACTGGCTCATCATCTCCTGCATGACGGGCACCTGCTTGTGCATAAAGTCGCTCCAGGCCTGTGAGGATTGCACCCCGGTCTGGGTCTGGATTTCGATCACAGTCTGGATGCTCTTTTCCAGATAGTTGCCGAGCATGCCCTGGAATGGGCCATAGAAACGGATGATGCCCTTGAGCATATCGCTGGAGAAGAGCGGCTCGCCGTCGCTTTCCGCTTCCTGAATGATCTGCAGCAGGATGCTGCGAGTCAGATCCTCGCCAGTCTTGGCGTCGACCACCTGGAACGGTACTTCGTCGATGACCAACTGGCGGATGTCGGGGAGGGTGACGTGGGTGCTGGTATGGGTGTCGTACAAACGGCGGTTGGCGTATTTCTTGATCAGGCGTGGGGCTCTGTGGCCGTCATCGGACATGTGTAGCGTCTCATTATGAGTCGGAGTGTCTGTGGCAGGTATTATCTCAGGCCTCTCCCGGTGTAGATATATTGTTAATGCGGGGATAATTGGTTGTTTTAGTTTTTCGGATATAAGGCCGTAAGATATTCGCAGATACTTACTTGGGGCTGGCATCTACCGCCAGCAGAATCACTTCGCGCTGTATCAGTCGAGATGGCGTCTGAACCATATGCGGATCGTGATGATCCGCGCCATTTCCGACGTAATGGGTATCTACCGATTGTGAGCTCTTCAACTTATACCACCACTTCGTTCACTGTGAGTCGTTCACTGCGTTGCTTTCCGTCAGTCCTGCTGGTTCTAGTGCTGGCCGGGTGTGCAGGGGTCAAGGTCACGGCGGTCAGCAACAATGATTACCTGGCCCAGCGCCGCGGTGATGTGTTGACCACCGGCAACCTCAGTGCTTCGGCGGTTGCTGCCCTGCAGGTCGTGGGCAGTGATGAGAAGCGCTGCCTTGCTGACCTGCCGGCCTGCCGCGAGGCGCTGGACAGCACAACGGGGTTGCGTGACGAACAGCGGCTTTCCACGCTGGCCGAGCTGTGGCTGAAGGAAGCCCAGGACGGCGGCAAGGTGATGGCGGCGGAGGCCCGCACCGATGCCTACCTGGAGAGTGCCCGGTATGCCTACGCCTACCTCTTCCTGACCACCCGCACACCGAGCCAGCGCGCCCTGGAAGACCGGCAGACGCAGGTGCGCGACTACTACAACTTTTCGGTGCAGCAGGCGCTCGTCGAGGTCTTCGATCGCTACCGTGGACGGCCACCATCACCCGAGGACACTCAGGGTAATTTCCGCCTCAAGACCGGGCGCTGGACGATCGGCGGGCGCATGACCGATGTGAGGCTGGCCGATGACCGCCTGTTGCCGAAGGAGCTGATTCCGGCTGCGTCCCTGTCCTTTGGCGGGTTGCGCAACCAGTACCGTCGGGATGGACTGGGTGCCGAGTTGGTAGCGGTGACGGCCAAGCGCGTGGTGAGCAAGGGGAGCGATGAAATACCCTGGAGCGAAACCCCCTTCCCGGCGATTACTGCCGTGGCGCGCTTTCCCGGGGAGACCCTGGAGCAGGTGTTGTCCACCTATCAGGTGGAAGTGATCGGTTATGACCCCTACCGGCAGGATTCGGTGGACATGGCAGGTGTGCAGGCGCCCCTGGCGGCCAACTTCACGTCGGGCTATGGCCTGTGGCTGGCGCGTTCCGGGTTTGCCCGGCAGTCCCTGCTGACTCTGGTCGGACGCGGCGAAGTGTTGGAACGCCCCCATGTCTACCTGCTGCAGCCGTTCGATCCCGACCGGCGCATCGTGGTCATGCTGCATGGCCTGGCCAGCAGCCCGGAGGCCTGGATCAACGTGGCCAATGAAGTGCTGGGCGACGAGGAACTGCGCCGCAATTACCAGATCTGGCAGGTCTACTACCCGACCAACCTGCCGCTGGCCGTCAACAATCAGGCCATCCGCGAGGCCATCGAGCAGACCTTGGCGAATTTCGATCCGCAAGGCACGGCCAAGGCCAGCCACGATATGGTGCTGGTCGGGCACAGCATGGGGGGCGTGTTGTCACGGCTGATGCTGTCCTCATCGGGTGACCAGTTGTGGGATGCCATGCTGGGAAGTTACGGGATGCAAGGCGCGCGCCTGGAAAAAGCCCGGGCGAAGCTCGGGCCCTACCTGTATTTCGAGCCATTGCCTCAGGTGAGCCGGGCCGTATTCGCTGCGGCGCCACACCGGGGTACCCCGTTTGCCGAAAATCGCGTGTCGCGCTGGGCCGCAGGGCTGGTGAAGATGCCGGTGTCGATGTTGAACCGTTTCAAGGAGGTTGCCCAAGTGCTGGTTGACCCCAATGCGGCGGCACCGGTCGCGTTGGTGCGCCCCCTCAACAGCATCGACAACCTGAGCAACCAGGACCCCTTCGTCAAGGCCGCAGCCGACCTGCCCATTTCGCCACGAGTGCACTATCACTCGATCATCGGCAACTACACGCCAGACCTCGAGGTCCTGCTGTCCAGTGACGGCGTGGTGCCGTACGCCAGCTCGCACCTGGCTGGCGCCGACTCGGAGCTGGTCGTGCCATCGTGGCACAGCGTGCAGGAAACACCGCAGGCGATCATCGAAATTCGCCGCGTGCTGCATGAACACCTCACCGGCCTGGCCAGCCCCAAGGTGGCTACGGTACGAGCGCCATGAACGGGCTGTTGGGTCTTCTCCTGCGCAGTGTCCTCGCGCTGTCGTTTTTTCTGATCATGGCCTGGGGCGTGCTGGCGCTGTTCTACCAGACTGGAGGGCTGGCAACCTGGGTGCTGATTGCGGGCTGGTGCCTGCTTGGCTGCATTCTGCAGGTTCTGCTGTGGCGCGGGCGTCCCATACTGGCGCTTGTCGGTCAGGTGCTTGTCTTCGCCGCGTTGCTGGTCTGGTGGACAAGCCTGGAACCGTCAAACCAGCGTATCTGGGCTGGTGATGTCGCGCAGATGACCCAGGGCGAGCTCGTGGGCAATCAGCTCATCCTGCACAATGTGCGCAACTTCAACTGGCGCAGCGATGATGACTATGACGTTGCCTGGGAAACACGTCGCTACGATCTCGACCAGCTCGCCTCGGTCGACCTGATCACCTCCTATTGGGGCATGCCGGCCATCGCCCATGTTCTGGTTTCTTTCGGCTTCACGGATGGGCGTTTTCTGACGTTCACCGTTGAGGTGCGCAAGGAGCAAGGCGAGGCCTATTCGGAGATTGGTGGTTTCTTCAAGCAGTTCGAGTTGAGCATCGTCGCCACTGACGAGCGTGATGCCTTGCGCGTGCGCACCAACGTGCGCGGCGAAGACAGCTATCTCTATCGTATTGCTATGCCCGACGAGGCGATGCGTGCGTTGCTGCTCTCCTATGTGCAGCAGGCCAACGCCCTGGTCGATCAGCCGCGTTTCTACAACACCATTACGGCCAACTGCACCACCATCGTTTTCGACATGCTGCAGACGATCATTGGCGGACTGCCGGTCGATTACCGTTTGCTGCTGACAGGCTACCTGCCGGCCTATGTCATGTCGGTCGGTGGCCTGCAGGGTGGCTACAGCCTCGATACGTTGCGTCAGCACGGGCGCTTTACCGAACGGGCACGGATGGCCAACGATGCGAGCGATTTTTCCAGGCAGATCCGGCGCGGAGTGCCCGGCTGGGTGTCTCCCACCGATACCAGCCACAATGATGAAGGCAGAGACTGATGCGAGAACTTGAAGTGATGATTGGCCTGATCGGCCTGGGATTCCTGCTCCTGATGGTCGGCTACAGCCGGCGGGAACGGGACAGTGGTGTGCTGGTGATGGCCACAGGGATAGTGGTGATGTTGGCTACCATTGGTTACAAAATCTACATTGAGCTGAGGTAATGAACCATCCTGCACTCGTTGTTTGTTAGTTTTTGCAGCAGAGCGCCCGTTCCGTGAGCTTAAGTCGGGGCGGAGGCTCTCGATGGGGTATTGGTGAGCTAGTTTTGAATTTCGATAAAGTAGCCTGATGACTTTACCAATGGGTGATGTCGCTTGGGTTGCCACAACTATGTCGAACCGTCTACCGTCCCCGAATGAAGTGAATCCTGCGGATTCCACGCTGACTCGGACACCCATTCCACGCGCATCCGGACAGTGATTCCACGCTGATCCGGACACTCATTCCACGAGCATCCGGACACCGACTCCACGGTCATCCGGACACTTTTCTGGCAGGCAGCCACGCAGGATTTATTCACTACCATCGATCTCTTTTTCGAAGCAGAGAGGTCGTTGTGGAGCGTTTATCCATGCGTAAAATCCGAGAGGTGTTACGCCTCAAGTTCGACTGCGGCCTGTCCGTGCGCAAGATCGCCCGCAGCCTGGGCATTGGCCACAGCAGTGCCGGTGATTACCTCTGCCGTTTTGCCGCCAGCGGCCTCACCTGGCCCTGTTCGTTGTCCGATGCCGAGTTGGAGCAGCAACTGTTCCCGCCGGCCCCGGCGGTTGCCAGTGAGAAGCGGCCTTTACCCGATTGGGCATGGGGGCATGCCGAACTGCGCCGCCCCGGGGTGACCCTGGCGCTGCTCTGGCAGGAGTACCGCCTGAGCCAGCCTCAGGGCTTTCAGTACAGCTGGTTCTGTGAGCACTACCGAGCCTGGCAGGGCAAGTTGGACGTGGTGATGCGTCAGGAGCACCGCGTCGGCGAGAAGCTGTTCGTCGACTATGCCGGCCAGACGGTGCCGGTTATCGACCGCCACAGCGGCGAGATCCGCCAGGCGCAGGTGTTCGTCGCGGTGCTCGGCGCGTCCAGCTACACCTTCGCCGAAGCCACCTGGTCGCAGCAGCTGCCGGACTGGCTAGGCTCGCATACCCGTTGCTTCGCCTTCCTCGGCGGCGTGCCGGAGATCGTGGTGCCGGACAACCTGCGCAGCGCGGTGAGCAAGGCCCATCGTTACGAGCCGGACATCAACCCCAGCTAC
This sequence comes from Pseudomonas extremaustralis, assembly GCF_900102035.1. Classification (NCBI taxonomy): domain Bacteria; kingdom Pseudomonadati; phylum Pseudomonadota; class Gammaproteobacteria; order Pseudomonadales; family Pseudomonadaceae; genus Pseudomonas; species Pseudomonas extremaustralis. The sequence goes on along the minus strand of NZ_LT629689.1, from coordinate 3,488,891 downwards.
CGCGATCTGGCCGAGCACTATGGCGTGGCGGTGGTGCCGGCGCGGGCACGCAAACCGCGCGACAAGGCCAAGGCCGAAGTCGGCGTGCAGGTGGTCGAGCGTTGGATCCTCGCCGCACTGAGGAATCGGCAGTTCTTCTCCCTGGATGAACTCAACACGGCCATCGCCGGGCTGCTGGAGCGGCTCAACCAACGCCCGTTCAAGAAGCTGCCGGGCTCCCGGCAGTCGGCCTTCGACAGCCTGGATCGTCCGGCGCTGCGCCCCCTGCCGGAGCAACCCTACGTCTACGCCGAGTGGAAGAAGGCGCGGGTGCACATCGACTACCACGTCGAGGTCGATGGGCATTACTACTCGGTGCCGTATCAACTGGTGAAGAAGCAGCTGGAGGTGCGCCTGACGGCGCGCACCGTCGAGTTTTTCCACGCCAACCAGCGAGTGGCCAGCCACCTGCGCTCAATGCACAAGGGCAGGCACAGCACGCAGGCCGAGCACATGCCCAAGAGCCATCGCGAGCATGCCGAGTGGACGCCGCAACGGCTGATCCGCTGGGCCGAGCAGACCGGGCCGAACACCGCCGGCGTGATCCGGCACATCCTCGAACGGCGCATCCATCCGCAGCAGGGCTACCGGGCCTGCCTGGGCATCCTGCGCCTGGGTAAAACCCACGGTGAGGCGCGTCTGGAGTTGGCCTGCCGTCGCGCCATCAGCCTCGGCACGTGCAGCTACAAGAGCCTCGAATCGATCCTGCGCCAGGGGCTGGAGAACCTGCCGCTGGCCCAGCAGCACCTGCCCCTGCTGCCGGACGACCACGCCAACCTGCGCGGCCCCGGCTACTACCACTGAACACAAGGAATCCCACCATGCTGCCCCATCCGACCCTGGACAAGCTGCAAACCCTGCGCCTGCACGGCATGCTCAAGGCGCTGAACGAACAACTGAAAACCCCGGACATCGACAGCCTGAGCTTCGAGGAACGCCTCGGCCTGCTGGTCGACCGCGAGCTGACTGAACGCGACGACAAGCGCCTGAGCAGCCGCCTGCGCCAGGCCCGGCTCAAGCACAACGCCTGCCTCGAAGACATCGACTACCGCAGCCCGCGCGGGCTGGATAAGGCGCTGATCCTGCAACTGAGCGGCGGCCAGTGGCTACGCGACGGCCTCAACCTGATCATCGGCGGCCCCACCGGTGTCGGTAAAACCTGGCTGGCCTGCGCCCTGGCCCACCAGGCCTGCCGAGAAGGCTACAGCGTGCGTTACCTGCGCTTGCCGCGTTTGCTGGAAGAACTGGGTCTGGCCCATGGCGACGGGCGCTTCGCCAAGCTGATGAGCAGCTACGCCAAGACCGACCTGCTGATCCTCGATGACTGGGGCTTGGCCCCGTTCACCGCCGAACAGCGGCGCGACATGCTGGAGCTACTGGACGACCGCTACGGCCAGCGCTCGACCATCGTTACCAGCCAGATGCCGGTGGACAACTGGCACGAACTGATCGGCGATCCGACCCTGGCCGACGCTATCCTCGACCGCCTGGTGCACAACGCTTACCGGATCAATCTGAAGGGTGAATCAATGCGCAAACGGACGCAGAAATTGACGACGCCAGCCAACCCGGACTAACAATGCCACCCCTGCGTCGCTGCGCTCCGACTGCCCGGCCGGATGGCCGTGGAACAGGTGGCCAGATGGCCCTGGAATGCCTGGCCAGATGAGAGCGGACTGGGTGGCCGGATGGCGTGGAATCCGCACGTACCGGCATGCAGAGCTGCTTCCAGGAGGCATTCTTGGTGATCCTCAAGTGCAGCACTGGCAGTTTGTTGAGCAAGAGATCCACTATCCGTGGTTTTACGTGGAGCTAGTTCGGGACTACGGCGATGAAAAAATTGGTAGCATGCTCATGATTCCGACTGTTCCGGTGCTCAGACGGGTGCTTGAGGAGCTAGACGATCGTTCATGGTTGGCCCAGGCATTTCTGGTATCGCCTGGTCACCTGAGGGGGGAGAAGCATTGGCTGATGGAGCCCCTTACTGAGGTGAGCGTCGCTGAGGATGAAGAAGACAACCAACCGGGTTACGTCTACAGGGTAGGAGGTGGGGCCAGCTATAGCACTCACCCCGCAATCGGTAGGGGCAATCTTCGAACAACTGAGGTTATCTTTTCCGCAGGACTCCACCTTCGACCCTAGCAATCAAGTTCTCGGGGGCCTTCGCTGGCAACCCGGTATAAACTAGGGCCTTTCTGCGGCTCGCGGATGGATCGCGTCATTCTCGCCGAAGTCTGCTTCCCTTTTGGCAGAGACCTGCAAGCTGTGGGCCAAGTCAGATTGCTACAGCAGACAGTCCAGCATCACATCGTCATCGATCAGCGATACACCGCTCCGTCAAGGCCGGACGCGGAGGTGCCGCTGGCGGCTGATCTCTCAGACTTGGAACGCGAAGCGCTGGCCCACGTAGTGTCTGAGGGATGCCTTACGGGGAACGGTTGGCAGGTGTATCGTCGGGGCGATTTGGTCGATGCTACGAGCAGTCGTTGAGTGTTCACGAACGGCTTAATCACAGTATTGAGCAAGATACTGGCGCAGCAAAAGACTTGAGTCGAATTCGGGGGAAGCATGGGTATTTCGTATTACCTTGCATGTTTGGAGACTCGGCAATACGTCTGGGTTGGCAGGCTTGATCCACAGGGGCGGTGAAGGTGGCGGAAGTCAACGGCTCCATCGCCATGTTCGCGCTGGAGAATCGGAACAAGGCGTTGATCGTCGTTAGCGAAAGCCATCCGATTCTCGAAGAGGGTATGGAGTGGTCGCCGCCGACAACGCAGGAATAGCCATGACAACTCAACGCCAGCCGAATCTCCAGACACTCGCCAGGCTACACGTTGCGCTGAGCTGATCGAAGAGTAGTGCGACGCCTCTTGTCGCGAACTGCATGTGGTTGCTCGCTCAGAAAGCCTGGAAGCATTGCCCCGGAAGCTGTGAAAGATCAATAGCCAGGCAATGCCAAACGCAGTACATTTGCGAGACATCACCACCGAGGCGACGTCATGTCCCGCCTGAAAGACGAAACCCTTTCCATACGGACCTCCGCCGAGATCAAGCAACTGCTGCGCATGGCTGCTGAGCGCGAGCGGCGCTCGGTTGCCTCCATGATCGAAGTTCTGGTACTGGACTATGCGAGGGCACATGGCTTGGCGCTGGATCGACCTGGTAACGATCTAGACAAGGAAGTCGATTGAGATGGCAAATGCTACCGAAGCAAGAGCCCTGCCGAAGCGCAAGAACAACGGGGCATTGATGACAGGAGTGAACGCATGAGCGCCACTGAAAGCCGGATCGAGCAGGATTTAATCGCCAAGCTGGCCGATCTCAAGTACACCCTCCGTACTGACATTCGGGACCGCGCTGCGCTGGAAAAGAACTTCCGCGAAAAGTTCGAGGATCTCAACCGGATCCACCTAACCGACAGCGAATTCCAGCGCCTTCTTGATAGCGTGATTACGCCTGACGTCTATAACGCTGCCCAAACGCTGCGTAATATCAACAGCTTCGAGCGCGACGATGGCACACCGTTCAACTACACCTTGGTTAACATCAAGGATTGGTGCAAGAACCACTTCGAAGTGGTTAATCAACTGCGTATCAACACCGACTACAGCCATCATCGTTACGATGTGATGCTGCTCATCAACGGCGTTCCGGTGGTGCAAGTTGAGCTCAAGACGCTGGCCGTCAGCCCGCGTAGGGCTATGCAGCAGATCGTCGATTATAAGAGCGACCCCGGCAACGGTTACGGCAAGACGCTGCTGTGCTTCATCCAGCTCTTCATCGTCAGCAACCGCACCGATACCTGGTACTTCGCCAACAACAACTCACGTCACTTCAGTTTCAATGCTGACGAACGCTTCTTGCCCGTTTACCAGTTCGCGAGCGAGGACAATAAAAAGATCACGCACCTGGACAGCTTCGCTGAGAAGTTCCTGGCCAAATGCACCCTAGGCCAGATGATCAGCCGCTACATGGTGCTGGTCGCCAGTGAACAGAAGCTGCTCATGATGCGGCCATACCAGATCTATGCCGTCAAGGCCATCGTGGACTGCATCCACCAGAACTGCGGCAACGGCTACATTTGGCACACCACCGGCAGCGGCAAGACGCTCACATCGTTCAAGGCATCCACGCTGCTCAAGGACAACCCGGACATCGACAAGTGCCTGTTCGTGGTGGACCGCAAAGACCTTGACCGCCAGACCCGCGAGGAATTCAACCGCTTCCAGGAAGGCTGCGTCGAAGAGAACACCAACACCGAAACGCTGGTGCGCCGCCTGCTGTCAGACGACTACGCCGACAAGGTGATCGTTACCACCATTCAGAAGTTGGGCCTGGCGCTCGACGGCAACAACAAACGCAATTACAAGGAGCGCCTGGAACCCCTGCGTAACCAACGCATGGTGTTCATCTTCGACGAGTGTCACCGCTCGCAATTCGGCGAGAACCACAAGGCCATCAAGGAGTTCTTTCCAAACGCCCAGCTATTCGGCTTCACCGGCACGCCAATCTTCGAGCAGAACGCCAGCTATCAACAGATTGAGGGGCAACAAGCCAGCTACCGCACCACAGACGATCTGTTCCAGCGCTCCTTGCACCAGTACACAATCACCCACGCCATCGAAGACCGCAACGTCTTGCGCTTCCACATCGATTACTTCAAGCCCGAAGGTAAGAACCCGCCCAAACCCGGCGAGGGCTTGGCCAAGGCCAAGGTTATCGAAACCATCCTCGCCAAACACGATGCCGCGACTAGCGGCCGCAAGTTCAACGCCGTGCTGGCCACCGCCAGCATCAACGACGCTATCGAGTACTTCGAGGCCTTCAAGACCCTCCAGGCCAAGAAGCAGGGAGAGAACGACACCTTTCAGCCGCTGAACGTCGCTTGCGTGTTCTCTCCGCCCGCCGAGGGCAACAAGGACGTCCAGCAGATTCAGGAAGACCTGCCGCAGGAAAAGGAAGACAATCAGCAGGATCCGGAAGGCAAGAAGGCCGCGCTCACCCGCATCATTGCCGACTACAACGCCCGCTTTGGCACCAACCACCGCATCGGTGAGTTCGACCTGTACTACCAGGACGTGCAAAAGCGCATCAAGGACCAGCAATACTCCAACACCGATCTGCCGCATGCCCAGAAGATCGACATCACTATCGTGGTGGACATGCTGCTCACCGGCTTTGACTCCAAGTACCTGAACACCCTGTACGTGGACAAGAACCTCAAGCACCACGGGCTGATTCAGGCTTTCTCGCGCACCAATCGCGTGCTCAATGACAGCAAGCCTTACGGCAACATTCTCGACTTCCGACAGCAGCAAAAGCCAGTGGAGGAGGCGATCACCCTTTTCTCGGGAGAGAAAGTTGGCATCGCCAGAGAAATCTGGCTGGTGGACCCTGCCCCCAAGGTTATCGACAGCCTACAAGCAGCCACGCAAAAGATGGCTGACTTCATGCAGTCGCAGGCCTTGGCCTACGCGCCGGAAGACGTGGCCAATCTCAGGGGTGATGCCGCGCGTAGCCAGTTCGTCAACCTCTTCAAGGAGGTGCAGCGCCTCAATACCCAGCTTGATCAATACACCGACCTGAGCGAGGAACAGAAAGCGCAGATCAGCCAGATCGTGCCGTCCGAGCAATTGCAGAGCTTCAAGGGCGTGTATTTGGAAACCGCTAAGCGACTCAAGGACCAGCAGGATAAACAAGGCGACCAGGCCCCACCCGAAGTGCAGCAGCTCGATTTCGAGTTCGTGCTCTTCGCCTCGGCGGTGATCGACTACGACTACATCATGGGCCTGATTGCGCGGATGACGCAGCAGAAGCCTGGCAAACTCACCATGAACCGTGAGCAGCTCATCGGCCTGATCCAGTCCGACGCCAAGTTTATCGATGAACGCGATGACATTGCCGAATACATCCGTGGCCTACCCGTGGGCGAGGCGCTGGACGAAGCTGCCATTCGTTCCGGTTTTGATCGTTTCAAGGCCGAGAAGAAGGCTCGGGAACTCGCCGACATCGCCTCCCGGCACGGGCTTGCGCCCGATGCCTTGCAAGGCTTTGTCGATGAAATCCTGCGACGTCGCATTTTCGACGGCGAGCGCCTGAGCGAGCTGATGGCTCCACTGAATCTGGGCTGGAAGGCTCGCACGCAAAAAGAACTGGTTCTGGTGGAAGACCTAACTCCACTGCTGCACAAACTCGCCCAAGGCCGCGAGATTGCCGGCCTTTCGGCTTATGAGGAGGAACGATGATAGAAGCCATCTTTATACAAGGTGCGCAATGGATTCGTGCCGACTTTCATCTGCACACCCGAGCAGACCGCGAGTTCAAATACTCGGGCGATGACAACTTTTACAACAGCAACTACATCGAAGCGCTGGAAAATGCGCAAATACGGCTGGGCGTCATCACCAATCACAACAAGTTCGACTTTGAAGAGTTCAAGGCGCTGCGCAAAACTGCCCAAAAGAAGGGTATTGCACTGCTGCCGGGCGTGGAGCTGTCCGTCAACGACGGGGCCAATGGCATCCACACCCTAGTTGTGTTCTCCGATGAATGGATCAACGGTCACAACTACATCAACCCCTTCCTGACCAGCGCATTCGAAGGTAAAGCACCGGCTCAGTACGAACAGGAAAACGGCCGCACGTCCTGGTCGCTTTTGGAGACGATCAAGAAGCTAGAAAGCTACCACCGCGACTTTTTCCTTGTCTTCGCTCATGTGGAAGCCCCCAGTGGGCTTTGGGCCGAACTGGAGGGTGGTCGCCTTTCCGAGCTGGGGCAAAACGAGTTCTTCCGGCGCCGAACTTTGGGTTTCCAGAAAGTGCGCACCCATGATGGTGCGGGCAAAGACAAGCCCAGTCGTACCAAGACTCAAGGCTGGCTGCAAAACTGGTATCCCGCCGAACTGGAGGGCAGCGATCCCAAGCGCATTGACGAGATAGGTCAGGGTAGAACATGCCACCTAAAGCTGGGTGAATTGTCCTTCGAGGCGGTCAAGTTCGCCTTGAGCGATCCTGTATCGCGTGTCGCGCCGGAGCCCCCTAAGCACCAGGCATCACATATTCGCAGCATCCACTTCGACGGCGGCATCATCGACGGGCAGACGCTGCACTTTTCCCCGGAGCTCAATACGCTCATCGGCATCCGTGGCAGTGGCAAGTCTTCCATCTTGGAGGCCGTACGTTATGCCCTCGACATTCCAAGGGGAGAGAAGGCGCAAGACACCAGGTACAAAAACGAACTGATTCGCCACACCCTGGGTAGCGGCGGCAAGGTGACGCTGACGGCCTGCGATGTGTATGGGCAAGAATTCACCATTTCCCGCATCTTCGGCGAAGCGCCGAACGTCTATCTGGACGAAAAATTGCAGCCAGGCGTGTCGATTCGGGAAACAGTTCTGCGCCGCCCGATTTACTTCGGACAGAAAGACCTCTCCAGCACAGGCGAAGGGTTCGAGACCGATCTGGTGGAGAAGCTGGTCGGTGAAAAGCTACGTGTGCTGCGCGATGACATCGAAACCCAACGCCAGCGCGTGCGGGAAGCCGCCCAGCGCTGGCTTAAACTCAGCGACGCTGCCGAACTCAAACGCGACTACGAGCAGCAGCTCACCGATGCCAACTTCCGACTGAAGAAGTTTGAGGAGTACGGTGTCGCCGACAAGCTTCAGAAGCGCCTGGGGTTTCAACAGGATGCCGCTGCGCTCACGCGACTGCGCGAGCGAGCAGGCAACTTCACTCTTGCCCTAGGCAGCCTGATCGCCGAGCACGAGGACGAATTGCGCAATGCGATGAGCTACGTGTCCCGGCAAAATCCAGAGTTCTTCGCCGCTTATTACGCCGAGTTTTCGAACCTTATAGGCAAGGTCGAGCAACTCAAGCAGATCGAACAAGACACACGTGCTATTGCAAGCCGCCTCAACGCCAAACAGGGTGAGTTCGAAGGCGCACGCAAGAGCCTTCAGGAAGAGTTCGCGCAAGTCGAACGACAACTGGCCCAGGAGCTCAAGCAAACCGGTATGACCGCCATCCAGCCGGATGACTTCCTGGCTCAGCAACAGCGCAAGACTAAGGCGGAGCAGATGCTGGAGGCACTTGCGAAGCAGGAGTCCCAGCAGACCAGCATCCGCGATGTGCTGTTTGCCGAGGTCGACAAGCTCAATGAACTTTGGCTGCGCGAATACAGCACCATCAAAGGGGAATTGGACCGTGTAAATGCCAGCCACACCGCCCTGCAGATCGAAGCCGAATTCAAAGATGATAAAGAGGCTGCCATCAGCTTCATGCAGCAGCTCTTTAAAGGCAGCAACATCCGCGAAACCACCCTGCGGGCGGTCATGGAGGACTATGCCGATTTCGGTGGACTCCTGCGTGCACTGCCGGGGGCCTTGGCCAAGGCGGGCAGCACACCTGAGGTCTTTGAAAAGACCTTTATGCAGAATCTGGCCGAATTCGTTACCTGGCAAGTTCCCAACCGCTTCGTGATCCGTTATCGCGGCAAGGAGCTGAAGCACCACTCGCTCGGGCAGCGCGCTTCAGCCCTGCTGCTCTATGTCCTCAGCCAGCGGCAGAACGACGTCATCATCATCGACCAGCCCGAAGACGATCTGGACAACCAGACCATCTACGACGATGTGATCAAGCTTCTCCGCGAGATGAAGCCTCACGCCCAATTCATCTTCGCCACCCACAACGCCAATTTCCCGGTGCTGGGTGATGCCGAGCAGGTACACGCCTGCCAGTACCAGGATGAAAAGGTCGCCACTCGAAGCGGCAGCATCGACGCCCGCCCGGTGCAGGAAGCCATCATCAACATCATGGAAGGAGGCCAGGAAGCCTTCAACCGTCGTAAAGAGGTTTACAACCTATGGAAACCACAGAGCTGATCGACATCCTCAGCCGAGGTGAGGACAGTCGCCATCAGTTCAAGGCTGACATCACCAATGCCGATGCCTTGGCAGCAGAGATCGTTGCATTCAGCAACACCTCTGGCGGGCGGATCTTCATCGGCGTGAACGACGATGGTTCGGTGCGCGGCCTGTCCAGCGCCGATGTGGCCCGTCTCAACCAGCTCATCGCCAATGCTGCCTCCCAGAACGTTCGCCCCGCCGTGAACCCGCTCACAGACAACGTGACACACCCTGCGGGAACGGTGCTGGTTGTCTCCATCGCCGAGGGCATCAGCAAACCGTATATGGACAAAAACGGGGTGATCTGGGTGAAGAACGGCGCCGACAAGCGCCGCGCCACCTCGCGCGAGGAAATCCAACGCTTGTTCCAGCAGGCAGGTTTGGTGCATGCCGACGAAACTCCGGTAGCGGGCCTGGGGGCCGGCGATGTGGACATGCCTTATTTCGAAGCCTTCTTCGAGCAGCAATTCGGCGAGCCGCTCGCCCAGCATCAACAGCCGCTGCCCCAGTTGCTGACCAACATGAATCTGATGAACCAGGGGCAGCTCAATGTCGCTGGCGCGCTGTTGTTCGCCAAGGTGCCGCACTATGCACTGCCCGCCTTCATCGTCAAGGCGGTGGCCTTTGTCGGCAATGAGATTGAGGATGAACGTTACCTCGACAGCCGCGATATCACCGGCAAGTTGGCCGATGTGTTCCAGCAAGCGCTGGGCTTCATCATTGCCAACACCCGCGCCCCGCAAGGGAGTCAGGGCATCAACTCCGTGGGCCGCCCGGAAGTGCCCCGCATCGTCTGGGAAGAGCTGGTGGCCAACGCGCTCATCCACCGCGACTATTTCATCAGCGCCCCGGTGCGGGTGCTGGTATTTGCGGATCGGGTCGAGGTCATCAGCCCCGGCCACCTACCCAACAATCTGACCATCGAAAACATCAAGGCCGGCAACTCCAATATGCGCAACCCCATCCTCGCTTCCTTTGCTGCCAAGCTCCTCCCTTATCGTGGGCTGGGTAGCGGCCTGCTGCGCGCCCTGAGGGCCTGGCCTGCAATTGAACTCATCGATGACCGCGCCGGAAATCTGTTCAAAGCCATTGTGACGCGGCCCCAAGTGGTGACAGCAGTGGAATCGGGTAGTGTTGATCAGGAGCGCGCTGTATGAGTGGAAACGACAAGCGCCCATTGGTGCCACTGTTGCGTTTTTCCGAGTTTCGGAATGCGAGGGGGTGGAGTTTTCAGCCGTTAAGGACGCTGGCCGAGCGTTCAACTCGCAAGAATACTGACTGCGAACTAACGCGCGTGTTAACCAACTCTGCGGAATATGGAGTTGTTGATCAGCGCGACTTCTTTGATAAGGACATAGCTAACCAAGGAAAGCTTGAGGGGTATTACATTGTTGAGAAGGGGGCCTATGTCTATAACCCTCGGATCTCGGCAACTGCTCCGGTTGGGCCTATTTCTAACAACAGAATCGGTACAGGGTTGATGTCGCCGTTGTACACGGTTTTCAAGTTCAATAACAGCCGGAATGACTTTTACGCCCACTATTTCAAATCGACGCATTGGTATCAGTACATGCGTCAATCTTCGAGTACTGGCGCACGGCATGACCGTATGAGCATCGCGAACGATGATTTCATGGGTTTGCCGCTTCCTGTTTCCTCGCCAGAAGAGCAACAAAAAATCGCCGACTGCCTGTCTTCCCTTGACGAGCTGATCACGGCGGAAACCCAGAAGCTGAACGGCCTAAAGATGCACAAAATGAGCTTGATGCAGCAGCTTTTTCCCCGCGAAGGTGAGACCGTTCCTCGCCTGCGCTTTCCCGAGTTTCGGGATGCGGGGGAGTGGAAGGAGGTTGCGTTTTCAACACAGGTCGAACTCATCTCAGGGCTTCACCTCGCCCCAGATGAGTATTCGGACACCGGTGAGGTTCCGTACTTCACAGGGCCGTCCGACTATGCAAATGATTTGAGCTTGGTTGGCAAATGGGCTGTACGCAGCACTAATACAGGGTGTGCGGGAGATATCCTCATAACCGTCAAGGGCAGCGGCGTGGGTGAATTGCTTTACCTGGAGCTTGAAGAAGTAGCCATGGGGCGTCAGTTGATGGCGGTCAGGCCACGCAGTGCGCATGGTGGGTTTGTATTTCATTTTCTGGCGACGCAGCGGCAACGATTAGTTGCGTTAGCCTCTGGCAATCTTATTCCAGGTCTCTCACGGGGTGACATTTTGGGTCTCACAATGTCAGTTCCTGAACGAGATGAGCAACAAGCAATAGCAGAATGCCTATCATCCCTTGACAATCTAGCCGCCGCCCAAAGCCTGAAGATAGACGCCCTCAAAACCCACAAGAAGGGCCTGATGCAGCAGCTTTTCCCTGTGCTGGATGCGGTGCAGGCATGAGGCCGGGTCAAATCTTTGCCGACCTGGCCGCACTAGCTGCGCACCTGCGGCAGGAGCTAGAGAACAAGAAGACCATTCTGCTCTATGCCTACAACGGCACCGGCAAGACGCGCCTGTCCATGGCATTCAAGGACATCGGCAAGCAAGGCGAAGGTGAGGATGCAAAACGCGATACGCTCTATTTCAACGCTTTCACCGAAGACCTGTTCCATTGGGACAACGACCTGGAAGGCGACAACGACCGCAGGCTCACGCTCAATGCGGCCTCGCGCTTCTTTGCCGGTCTGGCCGAGTTGGAGATGGACAACCGCATCCGGCCTCTGCTGCTGCGCTATGCGGACTTCGATTTCCGCATCGATACGCAGGAATGGGCCGTGCGTTTCTCGCGCACGGTTGACGGGCAGGTTATTGACAACATCAAGGTGTCGCGCGGCGAGGAAAATATCTTTGTCTGGTGCTTCTTCCTTGCTGTCGTCGAGCTGGCCATGGACCCGGAGATCGAGGCTTACCGTTGGGTCAAGTACCTCTATATCGACGACCCGATTTCGTCGCTGGATGAGCACAACGCGATTGCCGTGGCCAACCACCTGGCGCAACTGCTAAAACGGCCTGAAAACAAGCTCAAGACCGTTCTTTCGACGCACCACACGCTGTTCTTCAATGTGTTGTGTAATGAGTTGAAGAATGCCAGGCGGTATTTCATCAACAAGTACTCAACAGGTAGTGGCTACGTCTTGCGTGAGGAAACGGGCGACACGCCGTTCTTTCACCACGTCGCCGCTCTGGCCGAGCTTTACCAGGCTGCGCAGGAAGACCGGCTGTTCACCCACCACTTCAACATGCTGCGCACCATTCTGGAGAAGACAGCGAGCTTTCACGGCCACAAGAACTTCTCGGCTTGCATCAAGCAGCAGGAGGATGACCCGGACGGCATCCTGCACGCCCGCCTGATCAATATTCTGAGTCACGGCAATTATTCGCTTTACGAGCCACAGCAGATGCTGGACGAGAACAAGGCTTACTTCAGGACGATCCTGCACGACTTCCTGAAGCGCTACCCCTTCAATCCCGATTTGTTCCCTCAGGCTGCTGAGGCAGCAGGTACACCATGACCGAACTCGAAAAACAGAAACTGGGCAAGACCCTCTGGGCCATTGCCGATCAACTTCGCGGCTCCATGAACGCGGACGACTTTCGCGACTACATGCTAGCGTTCTTGTTCCTGCGCTACCTGTCGGACAACTATGAAGCTGCCGCCAAAAAGGAGCTGGGTCCAGACTATCCGCAGCAAATCGATGGCTCGGTGTCTACACCGCTGCAACGCTGGTATGAAAGCAACTTGGACGATGTGTCGGAGTTCGAGAAACAGATGCGCCGCAAGGTGCACTATGTGATCGAGCCGCAGTACCTGTGGGGAAACATCGCTGAGATGGCGCGCACGCAAGACGCTGAGATGCTTAGCATTCTGCAGGCGGGCTTCAAGTACATTGAAGAAGAGTCTTTTGCCAGCACCTTTCGAGGCCTATTCTCGGAGATCAACTTGGCATCGGACAAACTGGGCAGGACCTATGCCGAGCGTAATGCCCGCCTGTGCAAGATCGTCAAGGAGATCGCGGACGGGCTGAAGCAGTTCTCCACCGACAGCGACACGCTGGGCGATGCTTATGAGTATCTGATCGGTCAGTTCGCGGCAGGCTCTGGCAAGAAGGCGGGAGAGTTCTACACGCCGCAGCCCATTTCCAGCATCCTCTCCACCATCGTGACGCTGGACAGCCAGGAGCCAGCGACAGGTCGACGCTCCCATCTGGACAGCGTGCTGGACTTCGCCTGTGGTTCCGGCTCGTTGCTCTTGAATGTACGCCGGCTCATGGGGCCGCACGGCATCGGCAAAATCCACGGGCAGGAAAAGAACATCACCACCTACAACCTGGCACGCATGAACATGCTGCTGCATGGGATGAAGGACTCGGAATTCGAAATTTTCCACGGCGACACCCTGCTCAACGAGTGGGACATGTTGCGCGAGACCAACCCGGCCAGGATGCCGAAGTTCGACGCGGTGGTCGCCAATCCGCCGTTCAGCTACCGCTGGGAACCGAGCGAAGCCCTGGGCGAGGACACACGCTTCAAGAACCATGGCCTAGCGCCCAAATCGGCCGCCGACTTCGCCTTCCTTTTGCACGGTTTCCACTTCCTGAAGCAGGACGGGGTGATGGCGATCATCCTGCCGCACGGTGTGCTCTTCCGTGGAGGAGCCGAGGCGCGTATACGCACCAAGTTGCTCAACGACGGCCATATCGACACTGTGATCGGCCTACCAGCCAATCTGTTCTTCTCCACCGGTATTCCGGTGTGCATCCTAGTGCTGAAGAAATGCAAAAAGCCGGACGATGTGTTGTTTATCAACGCCACCGAGCACTTCGAAAAAGGCAAGCGGCAGAACCAGCTCCTGCCCGCGCACATCGATAAGGTCATCGACACTTATCAGCATCGTAAGGAAGAGGCCCGCTACTCACGACGGGTGGGCATGGAGGAGATCGAGAAGAACGATTTCAACCTGAACATCTCACGCTACGTGAGTACGGCAGGGGCAGAAGAGGAAATAGACCTAAAAGGAGCCCATGAAAAGCTATTATCGATAGACCAAACTATCAGGAAAGCAACGAAGAAACACAACGAGTTCTTAAGTGCTTTGGGTTTACCTCTGCTCCCTTGATTGCACTAGCTAGTCTAGCCCATGAACCGCGGTATGGTAGCCACCAACCGCGGACGGTAGCTTATCGATTAGGGAACTTCAGATTCCGCGATCATCCGGCCACCCTCAGCAGCTACATAGGTTTTTTGCCGAGAAGGGAGTATTCATGGTAAGCAAAGCAAATTAATTCGATGCAATCGCAAAGTGGTTCATTCTGTCATGAGCTGAATCCCGTTCAACTCGGCTTACCATGCCTTTTAAGCTGACGTGATCGATATGGTGCTATTCCCACTCGTAGCCTGCCATCGCTTAGTTCGGCTCACTCCGGTTGCTGCTGGTAGGTGCGGCCAAAAGCAGTCACTTATCGTCTACAAAACTAGGGGTGCATCAGTCTGCCGAAAAATGCTCTAACAAATAGCCCTAAATAATATCGCCACGAATAAATATATGAATTTATAATTTATTTACAATATTTACATTCAGGTTGTCTTTTAGCTTTGCTTCTGTGGCTAAAGCAGAGTCAAGCTCTTCATAGATGTTCCCGTATATCGAAAATCGTTTATACAATTGCATCTCGTTGCTGTAATCCATAATTCTCTGAATTAATGTTGAAATAGCGGTCGTAGGTTTAATAATGGCTTTGGATACATTGTCAGAAGTGATTTTTCTTCGTAGAAGCTTGGGCTTTTGAAAATTATTTTTTACAAGAGTATCCCAGGATTTTGACCACTCTGCGACAACTTCGCCTTTAGCGGTTACGCCTGATTCCGCACTAACCTCGCGTTGAAGCTTGTCCGTCAAGGCTCTTAACTCCCCATGGTCACGGCGAAGGTAAATTAAGGTGTCTACTAGCATATCTACAGATAATGCTTGGTCAACGAGTAGAGAGAAAAAGGGTGGGACATTATCTATTATCCCTTCATATGACTCGCCTACTACATCCGTTATACTTTTTACAGTCCCGTGAAAGTGCTTGTTGAGTGCCTCCAGCTTTCCAACATGGTATGGTGTCTTTTTAGATTTTTCTTGTGTTCCTGTTAAGCCTTGTAAAGAAAAAGGAAGAATTAACGATGAATTCGTTTTTTCTGCTATCTCATTCAGCAAGCTGTGCTGCCAAAGTCTGAGTAGGGTAATGGATATGCCGCCGTATTTCATAAGCTCACAATATTCACTTTCATGCGCAGAGCCATCGTGTTGGGCGAACCATTTCCCCCCTTCTTTTTCCAGTTCATCATAGCTCTCAATGTCGAGTGCGTAGTCTATAGTTATGCCATCTCTCATATTGATTGAATTAAGCAGCTCGCGTTTGTAGATAAATTCAAAAATATCATTATTAGGGTCAAGTGCGCGCAGTATCGGATGGTTCGCATACTGTTCTGTTAAAACAATTTTATCAAAAAGAACAAATGACTCGACGAAATTGCCCGCTCTAGACACCCACTCAGAAGACCAGTCCAAAGACCAGTTTCGATTACCTGCGAGCCCTAGAAAGGCATCCACTGCCCAGCTGGAAATAGTAGCCTTGTTCATTTGTCCAGTTCGCCTTTATAAAAATACATACAGGTTGTTAAGCATTCAATATTAGCAACTATTTTCTATCTCCAGCGGTGCAGTTTAAACGACAGAATGTCAGGGTGGTTGTCGCCGCCATTCATCAAGAAGCGAGACAGGGGGCTGGCCACCAACATGATTTGCACTCAAGACGCAGAATCGTCTACGTGACCTCCTCAGGCAAGAGGAGGTTAACCGTCTCTTGCGCTCGACCCCAGCGCCGTCCGCTTTTTACAGTTTAGGGGCTTGGCGTGGGGGGGGGAGATGATAGAGGATGTATGGACAGCTACTTGAACCAGTTTTGGCGGAATCCTGCATGACGTGCTTTATCTACGGTCCTGAATCTTCCGGTAAAACCACCCTGACACTGTCGGTGATTGCCCAGGCGCAAAAAATGGGCGCCACCTGTGCGTTCGTCGACGCCGAGCACGCCCTGGACCCTGAATACGCCGGCAAGCTGGGCGTCAACGTTGACGACCTGCTGGTTTCCCAGCCGGACACCGGCGAGCAAGCCCTGGAAATCACCGACATGCTGGTGCGTTCCAACGCTATCGACGTGATCGTGGTCGACTCCGTGGCGGCCCTGGTACCGAAGGCTGAAATCGAAGGCGAAATGGGCGACATGCACGTGGGCCTGCAAGCCCGTCTGATGTCCCAGGCGCTGCGTAAAATCACCGGTAACATCAAGAACGCCAACTGCCTGGTGATCTTCATCAACCAGATCCGTATGAAGATCGGTGTGATGTTCGGCAGCCCGGAAACCACCACCGGTGGTAACGCGCTGAAGTTCTACGCTTCGGTCCGTCTGGATATCCGCCGTACCGGCGCGGTGAAGGAAGGTGACGAGGTTGTGGGTAGCGAAACCCGCGTTAAAGTCGTGAAGAACAAAGTGGCTCCGCCTTTCCGTCAGGCTGAGTTCCAGATTCTTTACGGCAAGGGTATCTACCTGAATGGCGAGATGATCGACCTGGGCGTATTGCACGGTTTTGTCGAGAAGTCCGGTGCCTGGTATGCCTACAACGGCAGCAAGATCGGTCAAGGCAAAGCCAACTCGGCCAAGTTCCTGGCGGATAACCCGGATATCGCCGCCACGCTTGAGAAGCAGATTCGCGACAAGCTGTTGACTCCGGCACCAGATGTGAAGGCTACCGCCAACCGTGAACCGGTTGAAGAAGTGGAAGAAGCCGACACTGATATCTGAAGCAAACGATGACAGTAGTACTGGATACACTGGTCGCCGTTCGGCGCACTGCGATGGACCTGCTCGCTCGCCGCGAGCATGGTCGAGTCGAGCTGACGCGTAAGCTGCGTCAGCGCGGCGCGGAACCCGAGATGATCGAAACCGCCCTCGACCGTTTGACGGAAGAAGGGCTGTTATCCGAAGCCCGTTACCTCGAAAGTTTTGTGTCTTACCGTGCGCGCTCCGGCTACGGCCCTGCGCGGATTCGCGATGAGCTGAGCCAACGTGGCCTGCAACGCGCCGATATCGATCTTGCCCTGCGTGAGTGCGGTATCAGTTGGCAGGCGCAGTTGGAAGACACTTGGCGCCGAAAGTTCTCTGGTCATCTACCCATTGATGCCAAGGAACGTGCGAAGCAGGGGCGTTTCCTGAGTTATCGCGGATTTTCGATGGAGATGATCAGTCGCTTGTTCAGCGGTCGGGATATGGACGACTGAATCGCAGGATTGCTATACCAAAAAGGCCCGCTATGAAAATAGCGGGCCTTTTTTTCCTTCAAAAATCACGCTGGCTCTGGCGCAGCCCGCTGCTGGGTTTTTCCTTCTGCTTGCGCCCAGTTCTCCGGCAAGTTGATGTAATCCACCAACTCCCGCAAGCGGCCCTGATCCCGCCCATTGAAGTTGAACACCAGCCGCGTCAAATGGCTGAATCTCGGCTCATCATGCTCCTCACCGGTATAGGCCAGTTGCTGGAACTCACCACTGAGCCGCAGGCTGGCAAACTCGCTTTGCAAATAGGCCAGCGCCCGATCACTGAGCGGGTGATTCATGCGCACCACAAACTCACGTTTCAGCCAGCGCGTGGAGTGGAAGTTGGCATAAAACTGGTTGATCTCCTCCACGGCTTCTTCCGCGCTATACACCAGCCGTAACAGCTTGAGGTCGGTTGGTAGGATGTAGCGGTTGGCTTCCAGCTGATTGTGGATAAAGTCCAGGGCGCCCTGCCAGAAACCGCCACCTGGAGCATCCAGCAGTACCACTGGCACCAAGGGGCTCTTGCCGGTCTGGATCAGGGTCAGGACTTCCAGGGCTTCATCCAGGGTGCCGAAACCGCCTGGGCACAGCACCAGTGCGTCGGCTTCCTTGACGAAGAACAGTTTGCGGATAAAGAAGAAGTGAAAGGACAGCAGGTTCTCGGTACCGTCAATGGTCGCGTTGGCGTGCTGTTCAAAGGGCAGGGTGATGTTGAAGCCCAGGCTGTGTTCCAGGCCTGCGCCTTCGTGCGCCGCGGCCATGATGCCGCCGCCGCCGCCGGTGATGACCATCAGGTCCGAGCGCGCCAGTGTCTCACCCACTTCCCGGGCCAGGGCATACAGCGGGCTTTCTACCGGGGTACGGGCCGAGCCGAACACGGTGACCTTGCGCCGGCCCTTGAACTGTTCCAGTACGCGAAAGGCGTAATCCAGTTCGCGGATGGCCCGTAGGGTGATTTTGGCGTTCCAGCGGTCGCGATCGTCCTGGGCCATGCGTAGCACGGTGAGGATCATGTCGCGATACAAGGGGATATTCGGGCTATTGGGAGCGATCAGCTGGAGTTGAGTTTCGACCTGCTGCGTGAGGTCGGCCTCATTTTCTTCAAAATACCGAAGCAGGCTGTCATTCGGTTCGTAAGGCATTCAACTTCTCCTTCTTCACAGAGACTGGGCCGGCGGCGAGAGATTCGTCCGGGGACCACGACACTGCATGTGTCGCTGCATGCCCAAGGCATTGCACATGTTCGCCAGTCGGCAAACGGGCTCTGTATGTTCCTTGTGATTTAAAAACCTTTGCACTGCACGTCGCAGGAGGACAACTTTCTTTTGCCCTGAAAATGTTACAGGACGGCGTGGAAACCATTGTGAAAGGGCGGCTGGGATGACTCGATCATGGTCCGAAATCCCCTTGGCTGGCAACCGCTTATCGTTCATTCAAAGAGGCGTTCAACGGGTTGCGGGAAGTTACAGCAGGGGAGTGCGCGCCGCTGGGCAGCCGCGCGCGAAGGTCAGACGATGATTACTTTTTCTTCTTCTGTGCAGCCGGCGCCGGGCAATCCGCTTCGATGAACTTTACCGACGCCACGGGACGGTTGGTCTTGTTCTCGGTGATTTCGTAGCGCATCACCGCGCCTTTGGCCATCAGTTCGCGATAGCCGCTGTTCAGGCAGACGGCTTGCCCCAGCTGGAAGTACACCGCCTTGGGGTTGGCGCGCATTTTTTCGGCGCGGTCAGGCATGACGCTCAGGTGATCGATCAGTTGCATACCTTCAACGGTGTAGGCCACTTCCAGGGTTTTTTCGTCGATTTCCCGGGGCAGGTCCTTGTTGCTTTCAGCTGCGACGCTTTGCAGCTTCCTGTTCATTTGGGCCTCCAGCAGCGAGGCCGCCCGGGCGCCCAAGGGCAGGAGCAGCGCAAGGGCGACGGACGGGGCGACAAGACGCAACATGGAACGCAGCATTACATTCTCCTGATTCGGTTTGGTGCATAGACCAGCCACTGCGCTGTGCGTTCAGTGGCGCGCGATTATAGGTGACCCCTTGCCACTACAGCCAGGCGTATCGCTGGTAAACTGCGGCGACTTTCGTCTTCCACGAGTTTTTCCCGTGTCGATTTACCCGTTTCTGCGGCGCATCCAATGAGCCACGCCGTCTCCCGCCTGCGTACCCAGCGCCTGGCAAGGGCCGTGAGGCCCTTCCTCAATCGAGGCTCCCGTGCCGAACGCTGTTCCGGCTGTCGGGTCATCCCTGAATACTGCCTGTGCGCCTGGCGGCCCAAAGTCCAAGCCAATTGCGCCATGTGCCTGTTGATGCACGACGTCGAACCCATGAAGCCCAGCAACACGGGCTGGCTGATTGCCGATGTGATCGACGACACCACGGCATTCGCCTGGTCGCGCACCGAAGTCGACCCGGATCTGCTCACGCTGCTCGCTGACCCACAGTGGCAGCCCTACATCGTGTTTCCCGGCGAGTTCGTGGCGCCCGAGCGTGTCGTCAGCACGGTGATGGTGGATGAAGGCAAGCGCCCTTTGTTTATCCTGTTGGATGGCACCTGGAGCGAGGCGCGCAAGATGTTCCGTAAAAGCCCCTATCTGGAGCATTTGCCGGTATTGAGCCTGGCGCCCGAGCAGCTCTCGCGCTACAAACTGCGTCGTTCCAAGCGTGATGACCATTTTTGCACCGCCGAAGTCGCCGCGTTGTGCCTGGAACTGGCCGGCGACGGCACTGCCAGCGAAGTATTGGACGCCTACCTCGATGTATTCAGTACCCATTATCTGGCCGCCAAGTTTCAACTGCCCCTGCACCCGGAGGATATCGTCCATACTCGTCTGGCACCCTACATACCGGCGGTATAACCAGGCGACGTTTGCATGATGGCACTGTAAATCTGTCGCTCGCTAACATGCCCGTGGGTGTAGTGCTTGACCCTCCAGGCTGCGCTGGGCATGCTGGGCGCCGATTGGGGTGCAACCGTGAATTTATGACGTCGTTTAAAGTGCTTTTGACGTTGAACGTACCCTGTCGCGATGGCTGCCTGGCCGTCGCCTTGTGTAATGGCGAGCCCTGAACCCCGTCAGGGCTGCCATAAAAACCAGGATCATTTAATCAATGGCCACATACGAAATCCTGATAGCCGATGACCACCCGTTGTTTCGCAGTGCGCTGCATCAGGCGGTGACCTTGGGCCTTGGCCCGAATGTCCGCTTGGTCGAAGTGGCCAGCATTGCCGAGTTGGAAGCCCGCCTCACCGAAAAATCCGATTGGGACTTGGTACTGCTCGACCTGAACATGCCCGGTGCCTACGGTTTCTCGGGGCTGGTGTTGTTGCGCGGGCAGTACCCGCAAATCCCCGTGGTGATGGTCTCGGCCCAGGAAGAAGCCGACGTGGTGGTGCGCTCCAAGGAGTTCGGCGCCAGCGGTTTCATTCCCAAGTCCAGCTCCATGGAGGACATCCAGAACGCCGTGCGCAAAGTGTTGAATGGCGATGTGTCCTGGCCGCCGCAGGCGTTTGAAGACATCAACGTGTCCGAAGAAGCCAAGACAGCCCGTGATGGCCTTGCCAGCCTGACGCCCCAGCAGTTCCGGGTATTGACCATGGTCTGCGAAGGGCTGTTGAACAAGCAGATCGCTTACGAGCTGAGCGTGTCGGAAGCGACTATCAAGGCGCATGTAACGGCAATATTCCGCAAGCTGGGCGTGCGTACCCGTACCCAGGCGGCGCTGCTCTTGCAACAACTTGAGTCAATTTCGCAGCATTGAGCTGTCAACGATTCACGCTTTTTTGACTTTGCGTGATCTAGTTTTCCCACTTCTTTGGTTCAGTTGCCTACATCTATGTCGCCTTTCAAGGGTCAAACCGGTATCAAACGTATCTTCAATGCAGGGGGGTATTCTCTGGATGGCCTGCGCGCGGCCTTCACCGGCGAGGCGGCGTTCCGCCAACTGGTGTTGCTCAACGTTATCCTGATCCCGCTGAGTTTTTTCCTGCATGTCAGCCGGGTGGAGCGGGCGTTGCTGATTGCGGTGTGCCTGCTGGCCTTGATCGTTGAATTGCTCAATTCGGCAGTGGAGGCGGCGATCGACCGTATTTCCCTGGACCGCCACCCTTTGTCGAAAAACGCCAAGGACATGGGCAGCGCCGCGCAATTCGTGGCACTGACCATGATCACCCTGGTGTGGGCCGTGATTCTGGTCTAAGGCTCAGGCAATACTGGGCAGCACGATTTCATCGCTGCGCTGAACCCCAGCGGTGAAAGCGCGGCACAGTTCCAGGAACTCGCGCATGGCCGAGGTCTGGTACTTCTGTTTATGCCAGATGAAGTAAAACTGCCGGGCCAGGTCCAGGTCCGGCGTTTCCACCGGCACCAGGCTGCCACGCCTGAACGCGTCGCGCAGCGCCAGGCGCGAAATGCAGCCAATCCCTAACCCCGACTCCACTGCCCGCTTGATCGCCTCGGTGTGTTCCAGCTCTAGGCGGATATTCAGCGCACTGCGGTGATGGCGCATGGCCTGGTCAAACGTCAGGCGCGTCCCTGAGCCTTGTTCCCGTAGAATCCAGGCTTCATGGGTCAATTCTTCCATGGTGGCTACGCCGCGCTTGGCCAGGTGATGCTGTGGCGCGCAAAACACCACCAGCTCGTCTTCCACCCAGGTCTGTACCTCGATATCCGGGTGGCTGCAGTCACCTTCGATTAGACCCAGGTCAATTTCGTAGTGCGCCACCTGGTGCACGATATGGGCAGTGTTCTGTACATGCAGCTTCACTTGGCTTTCGGGGTGTTGCTGCATGAAGCTGCCGATCAGCAGTGTGGCTAGGTAATTACCGATGGTCAGCGTCGCGCCGACCGCCAGGGAACCGAAGCCGGATTTGCCGTTGAGCAGGTCTTCGATTT
This sequence comes from Pseudomonas extremaustralis, assembly GCF_900102035.1. Lineage (NCBI taxonomy): Bacteria > Pseudomonadati > Pseudomonadota > Gammaproteobacteria > Pseudomonadales > Pseudomonadaceae > Pseudomonas > Pseudomonas extremaustralis. The sequence continues at coordinate 3,466,700 of NZ_LT629689.1, read as the reverse complement.
CCTTGGCCTGGTCCAGCAGCGCCACGGCCTGGGGCAACAGTTGACGGCCCAGGGCGTTGAGGCTCAGGCGTTTACCGGCGCGGTCGAACAATTGGCAGCTGGATTGACGCTCCAGCTCGGTAATCGACGTGCTGGCGGCGGATTGAGATAAGGCCAGAAGGCCAGCAGCGCGTGAGACGCTTTCCTGCTGGGCGACGGCGACGAAGACTTGCAGTTGACGGAGAGTAAATCGCATATCGATATAACCGATAACCCTTATCTTAATAATCCAGTTAACAGATATTGTCGCCGCCATTAGAATACTGTGCAATTGCGCGCCTTATCTTTGGCGCAGACCCATCTCCAGGAGTCCCCCGTACATGAGCAACATGAACCACGAGCGTGTCCTCAGTGTTCATCACTGGAACGACACTCTGTTCAGCTTCAAGTGCACCCGCGATCCGGGCTTGCGCTTCGAGAACGGTCAGTTCGTGATGATCGGCCTGCAACAGCCCAACGGCCGCCCGCTCATGCGCGCTTACTCCATTGCCAGCCCGAACTGGGAAGAGCATCTGGAGTTCTTCAGCATCAAGGTGCCGGATGGCCCGCTGACTTCCCAATTGCAGCATTTGAAGGAAGGCGACGAGATCATCATCAGCAAAAAACCGACCGGCACCCTGGTGCTTGACGATTTGAAGCCGGGCAAACACCTGTACCTGCTCAGCACCGGCACTGGCTTGGCGCCGTTCATGAGCGTGATCCAGGACCCGGAAACCTACGAGCGCTTTGAAAAAGTGATCCTGTGCCACGGCGTGCGTTACGTCAACGAAGTCGCCTACCGCGAATTCATCACCGAGCACTTGCCGCAGAACGAATTTTTCGGCGAAGCCCTGCGTGAAAAGTTGATCTACTACCCCACCGTGACCCGCGAGCCGTTCGAAAACCAGGGGCGTCTGACCGACCTGATGCGCAGTGGCAAGCTGTTCCGCGATATCGGCCTGCCGCCGATCAACCCCGAGGACGACCGCGCCATGCTGTGCGGCAGCCCAAGCATGTTGGACGAGACCAGCGAAGTGTTGAACAGCTTCGGCCTGAAGGTTTCGCCACGGATGCGTGAGCCGGGTGACTATCTGATCGAGCGCGCCTTCGTCGAGAAGTAAACGCGGTCAAAAAAATGTGGGAGGGGGTTTGCTCCCGATAGCTGAGTGTCAGTCAATGCATCCGTTGACTGACCCGCGCTATCGGAAGCAAGCCCCCTCCCACATTGCTTTTCGGTTTATTCAGCTGCAATCACTTCAAGCACACAGATGACGCCCGCCTCGGGATAGTGCCAGCGCACATCCACATCCCAGAACTGCACCCCATATTCGCGTTCAGGTCCGGGCGTCTGGTACGCCGGCCGTGGATCCTGCGCCAGACATTGATCGATCAACGCCACCAATGGCTCGCCAAGGCGCTGGGCGTGGCCTTGTGCCTGCTGCAGCGCCGTCTTCAGCCACTGCACCGCAATCAACTGCGGCGCCGCACTGGCGATGCTGTTGGTGGCGTTGTCGACAATGTCGGCATACGGCACATACGGCTTGATATCCAATACCGGTGTGCCATCGAGCAAATCGATCCCGGAAATCCACAACCGGCCCGGCTCGACCTTGTCCAGCTTGACCACCGACTGGCCTATCCCGTTGGGGCGATGAGTCGCGCGGGTCGCGAACACGCCCATGGAGGTGTTGCCGCCCAGGCGGGGTGGGCGCACTTTGAGGCGTGGCTTGTCTTCCAGAGCCTGGTGGAACAGAAACAGCAGCCATACATGGCTGACCTGTTCCAGGCCCTGTACCGCCTCACCCTGGTCGAACGGCGCCACCAGCTCCAGCACGCCCCGGGCGGCGGGCGCCAGTTGCGGCTGGCGCGGGATGGCGAACTTCTCCTTGAAGCAGGAGCGCACGAAGCCGACGGGTGAGACCTGATAACTCATGGCTTACGCACGAACCCGCAGGGTCAGGCCCTTGAGGAAGTTACGCAGCAACTGGTCGCCACATGTGCGGTAGTTGGTGTGGCCGAACTTGCGGAACAGCGCGCTCAGTTCAGGCTTGGACACCGGGAACTCGGCGGCCTTGAGGATGGCGTGCATGTCGTCTTCCTTCAATTCGAAGGCCACGCGCAGCTTCTTGAGGATGATGTTGTTGGTCACCGGGGTTTCGATCGGCTGCGGCGGACGGCTTTCGTCCTTGCCGCGCTTGAACATCACCAGGCCGTCGAGGAAGTGGGCCATGACCTCGTCCGGGCAGAACACAAAGCCTTCTTCCTCGTCTTTCTTGAGGTAAGTCAGCAGGTCTTCCTTGCTCACGTCCATGCCGCCGAGCTTGATGATCTCGACCATCTTGTTGTCGCTGATGTCGAGCATGTAGCGCACGCTGCGCAGTACGTCATTGTGAATCATGGTGGGCAATCCTGGTTTTCAACGGTGGGCAGCGCCAAGTGGGGCGATGCCTGGAAAGGGGAAGCGGCTTAGAACTTCTCTTTGCCGGACAAGTAACGCCACTGGCCCACCGGCACCTTGCCGATGGATACGCCGCCGATGCGGATGCGGCGGATGGCGACGACCTTCAGGCCAACGGCTTCGCAGAACAGGGCGATCACGCCCGGTTGCGGGTTCTTTATCGCAAAGCGCAGGCGGTTTTCGTTCTGCCAGCTGGCTTTCACTGCCGGCAGCTCTTTGCCTTTGTAGGTCAGGCCATGGTTGAGGCGGTTGAGGCCGTGGGCGACCATGTCGCCTTCGACTTCCACCACGTATTCCTGTTCGATCTTGGCGGCATCGGCGGTCAACTTGCGCAGAATCTTCCAGTCCTGGGTGAACACCAGCAGGCCGCTGGCGTTGGCTTGCAGGTCGGCGCTGGCGCTCAGGCGCAGGAAGTGGCCCTTGAGCGGGCGCTTGCTGAAGCGGTGTTCTTCGGACAGGGTCTGCGCGCTGATCGACGCCATCGCCGTCTCGGCATCCACGCCGGCCGGGGCGTGCAGCAGGATGGTCACCGGCTCCGGCGCGGTGGCCTTGGCTTCGGGGTCCAGTTCGACCTTCTGGGTGGAGACTTTGAACTGCGGCTCGTCGATCACTTCACCGTCCACCGAGACCCAGCCGCCTTCGATAAACAGCTCAGCCTCCCGACGGGAGCAACCGACCAGTTCGATAAGGCGTTTGGAGAGGCGTATGGGGTCAGTCATGACAAGGGCCGTAACAAAAGGGGGCGGCTATTGTACCTGTGTGGGCGCGGTTAATCCCGGCCCCATTTCATTTAGCCCTGGCGCGCCTCTTGCTGCACCTGGCGCAAACGCATGTGCAGCAGCGGATACGGCTGCCCCAGGCCATCATGCTCCGTGCGGCCGATCACCTCGAAGCCCTGCTTGAAGTAAAAGCCCAGGGCCTGGGGGTTCTGTTCGTTGACGTCCAGTTCGTCGGCGTTCATGCGCTCGATCGCATAACGCAGCAATTGCCGGCCCAGGCCCTGGCCCCGGTGCTGCGGGTCGATAAACAGCATTTCGACCTTGCCGGCGGCCACTCCGGCGAACCCGGTGATGCGTTGGCGTGAGTCCTTGGTGCAGATCAGCATGACGGCGTCCAGGTAACGGGTCAGCACCAGGTTTTTCAGCAGCTCGATGTAACTGTCCGGCAGGAAGTCGTGGGTGGCCCGCACCGACGCCTCCCAGATGCGGGTCAATTGCGCGTAGTCGCTGCTTTTTGGTGTGTGGATAACCGAATGCTGACGCATGCCCGCGGCCCCTTGCGTTGATCTGTGCTGGTGGGCCAAACGATAGACCTAAAAAAGCCCCGCATCTTGTCCAGAGGCAGGGCTTTTTCACTTTTTTACGATCAGTCGCGCTTTTCGGCCCACAGGTCGTATTCGTCGGCATCGGTCACGGTGCACCAGACCTTGTCGCCCGGCTTCAAACCGCTGGCATCGTCGATAAACACGTTACCGTCGATTTCCGGCGCGTCGAAGAAGCAACGGCCCACGGCGCCTTGCTCGTCGACTTCGTCGATCAGCACTTCGATTTCCTTGCCGATACGCAGTTGCAGGCGCGCCGAGCTGATGGCCTGTTGGTGCGCCATGAAACGCTCCCAACGGTCCTGCTTGACGTCATCCGGCACCACGGGCAGGTCCAGCAGGTTGGCCGGTGCGCCTTCGACCGGCGAGTACTGGAAGCAACCGACGCGATCCAGCTGCGCTTCGGTCAGCCAGTCCAGCAGGTATTGGAAGTCTTCCTCGGTTTCGCCAGGGAAGCCGACGATAAAGGTCGAGCGGATGATCAGCTCGGGGCAGATTTCGCGCCAGTTCTTGATGCGCGCCAGGGTCTTGTCTTCGAAGGCCGGGCGTTTCATGGCCTTGAGGATCTTGGGGCTGGCGTGCTGGAACGGGATGTCCAGGTACGGCAGGATCTTGCCGGCGGCCATCAACGGGATCAGTTCGTCCACGTGCGGGTACGGGTAAACGTAGTGCAGGCGCACCCACACGCCCAGGCTGCTCAGGGCTTCGCACAGTTCGGTCATGCGGGTTTTCACCGGCGCGCCGTTCCAGAAACCGGTGCGGTATTTCACATCGACGCCATAGGCGCTGGTGTCCTGGGAGATCACCAGCAATTCCTTCACGCCGGATTTGACCAGGCGCTGGGCCTCGTCCAGGACGTCGCCCACCGGGCGGCTGACCAGCTTGCCGCGCATCGACGGGATGATGCAGAAGCTGCAGCTGTGGTTGCAGCCCTCGGAAATCTTCAGGTACGCATAGTGGCGCGGGGTCAGCTTGATGCCTTGGGGCGGCACCAGGTCGATCAGCGGGTTGTGGTCCTGGCGCGGCGGCACTACGTCGTGCACGGCGTTGACCACCTGCTCGTACTGCTGCGGGCCGGTCACGGCCAGTACGCTGGGGTGCACGTTGCGGATATTGCCTTCTTCCACGCCCATGCAGCCGGTGACGATGACCTTGCCGTTTTCCTTGATCGCTTCGCCGATCACTTCCAGGGACTCCGCCTTGGCCGAGTCGATGAAGCCACAGGTGTTGACCACCACCACGTCCGCGTCCTGGTAAGTGGACACGACGTCATAACCTTCCATGCGCAATTGCGTCAGGATGCGTTCGGAGTCGACCAGAGCCTTCGGGCAGCCCAGGGAAACAAAGCCGACCTTGGGGTTGGCTTTTGCGATGGTGGTGGACATGTCTAACCTCGGTATTGAATGACGCCGCCAGTCGGGCACGACAAGGCGGTAGACGGGCACTTAGCGCACTCGTGAGAGAGGATGCTTTTGTGCCTCTGATCAAAAAGTGCGCAATTCTAGCGACGGGCAACGCACTTGACCAGCTTTATGCAGGGAAATGCGACGAGTGCTGCGCTATGCTTCGCGCCGTTGCACACGGGTGAAATCCTTGGGTCAACAAAACGTCTGTTACGAGAAGTAAAACAGCGCATGCTAAGGTCAGCTTAGATGCTTTGTTTATAAAAGACCTCGGGTCAAAGGGCAGGAGTGGTTGATGGGTCAGGCAAGTAGTCAGGCAGCGGGTGGCGAGCATTCCAATGCCAAGCCGATTGGCATGCTGGTGGCAGCGGTCGGGGTGGTTTACGGCGATATCGGGACCAGTCCGCTCTACACCCTTAAAGAGGTGTTCAGTGGCGGTTATGGGGTTCAGGTCAACCATGACGGAGTCTTCGGGATCCTGGCGCTGATCTTCTGGTCGTTGATCTGGGTCGTTTCGATCAAATACGTGTTGTTCATCCTGCGCGCCGACAACCAGGGCGAGGGCGGCATCATGGCCCTCACCGCGTTGGCGCGGCGGGCGGCGTCGCCGTATCCGAAGCTGCGCTCGGTGCTGGTGATTCTCGGGTTGATCGGCGCGGCGCTGTTTTACGGCGACAGCATGATCACCCCGGCGATCTCGGTGCTCTCGGCGGTAGAAGGCCTGGAACTGGCTTTCGAGGGGCTTGAACGCTGGGTCGTGCCGTTGTCCCTGGTGGTGCTGGTGGGGCTGTTCCTGATCCAGAAACATGGCACCGACCGTATCGGCAAGCTGTTCGGGCCGGTCATGGTGCTGTGGTTCTTGGTGCTGGCGGGCCTGGGCGTGCATGGCATCAGCCAGCACCCGGAGGTGCTCAATGCGCTCAACCCGGCATGGGGCGTGCGTTTCTTTATGGTCCACCCTGGCATGGGCGTGGCGATTCTCGGCGCCGTGGTGCTGGCCTTGACCGGTGCCGAGGCGTTGTACGCCGACATGGGCCACTTCGGACGCAAGCCGATTGCCCGCGCCTGGTTTGCCCTGGTGCTGCCGGCGCTGGTGCTCAATTATTTCGGCCAAGGTGCGCTGCTGCTGGAAAACCCTGAGGCGGCACGCAACCCGTTCTACCTGTTGGCGCCGAACTGGGCGCTGATTCCGTTGGTGGTGTTGTCCACGCTGGCCACGGTGATTGCCTCCCAGGCGGTGATTTCCGGTGCGTTCTCCCTGACCCGTCAGGCGATCCAACTGGGCTACATTCCGCGCATGCATATTCAGCACACGTCCAGCGCCGAACAGGGGCAAATCTATATCGGCGCGGTGAACTGGTCGCTGATGGTCGGCGTGATCCTGCTGGTGCTGGGCTTCGAGTCCTCCAACGCCCTGGCGTCGGCCTACGGCGTGGCGGTGACCGGTACCATGCTGATCACCAGCATCCTGGTGTCGGCGGTGATGTTGTTGCTGTGGAAATGGCCACCAGTGCTGGCGATTCCGGTGCTGATCGGGTTCCTGTTGGTCGATGGGCTGTTCTTCGCCGCCAACGTGCCGAAAATCGTCCAGGGCGGCGCTTTCCCGGTATTGGCGGGGATTGTGTTGTTCATCCTGATGACCACCTGGAAGCGCGGTAAGGAACTGTTGATGGACCGCCTCGACGAAGGCGGGCTGCCGCTGCCGATCTTTATCAGCAGTATCCGCGTGCAGCCCCCCCATCGCGTGCAGGGCACTGCCGTGTTCCTCACCGCGCGGCCCGATGCGGTGCCCCATGCGCTGCTGCACAACCTGTTGCACAACCAGGTGTTGCATGAGCAGGTGGTGTTGCTGACGGTGGTCTATGAAGACATTCCGCGGGTACCCGCCGCACGACGGTTCGAGGTGGATTCCTACGGCGAAGGCTTCTTCCGGGTGATCCTGCACTTTGGTTTCACCGACGAACCGGACGTGCCCGAAGCGCTGAAACTGTGCCATCTGGACGATCTGGATTTCAGCCCGATGCGCACCACGTACTTCCTCAGCCGCGAAACGGTCATCGCCTCGCGGATCAAGGGCATGGCCCGCTGGCGCGAAGGTTTGTTCGCGTTCATGTTGAAGAACGCCAACGGCAACCTGCGGTTCTTCAAGCTCCCGGTCAACCGGGTGATCGAGCTGGGTACCCAGGTCGAAATGTAAGCGGCTGCATCACGGGAGCCGGCAATCGGCTCCCGTTTTCCTTCTGAACCCTGTGCAATCGATCGTTGTCGACTAGGCTCTAAGCACTGTTGTGTAGGCGCGGGCTTGCCCGCGAAAAACCTTAACGGTAACGCGTCGATCCTGGATAAACGCGGCGCCAATGAGACTTTCGCGAGCAAGCTCGCTCCTACAGAAGTACCCAAAAAGCCAAGAAGAGGTGCGCCATGAGTCAGTTGCTCGAACCCTATACCCTGCGCCAATTGACCCTGCTCAACCGCATTGCCGTGTCGCCGATGTGCCAATACTCCAGCGTCGATGGCCTGGCCAACGATTGGCACCTGGTCCACCTCGGCAGTCGTGCCGTCGGCGGTGCCGGGCTGATATTCACCGAAGCCACCGCCGTCACCGCCGAGGGCCGTATCACCGCCGAAGACCTGGGCCTGTGGAACGACGTACAGATCGCCCCGCTGCAACGCATCACGCGCTTTATCGCTGCCCAGGGCGCCGTGGCCGGGATTCAATTGGCCCACGCGGGGCGCAAGGCCAGCACCCATCGGCCGTGGATCGGCAAATCCGGCAGCCTCAAGTCGGAAGAGGGCGGTTGGGTGCCGGTGGGGCCTTCACCGATTGCCTTTGACCCGAACCACACGCAACCCCGGCCCCTGGACGACGCGCAGATCCAGCAAGTGATCGCCGACTTCGTCGCCGCCGCCAAGCGCGCGTTGACCGCCGGTTTTAAGGTGGTGGAGATCCACGCCGCTCACGGTTACCTGCTGCATCAATTCCTCTCGCCCATCAGCAATCAGCGTCAAGACCAGTACGGTGGCTCCTTTGAAAACCGTATCCGCCTGGTGCTGCAGGTGACCGAAGCCGTGCGCGAAGTCTGGCCCCAGGACCTGCCGCTGTTCGTGCGCGTGTCGGCCACCGACTGGGTGGAAGATGGCTGGAACCCGGATGAAACCGTGGAACTGGCGCGCCGCCTCAAAGCCCTGGGCGTGGACCTGATCGACGTGTCCTCCGGTGGCACCGCCGCCAACGCCGAGATCCCCATCGGCCCCGGCTACCAGACGCGTTTCGCCGAGCGGGTGCGCAAGGAGGCGGGCATCGCCACCGGCACGGTGGGCATGATCACCGAACCGGCCCAGGCCGAGCACATTCTGCGCACCTGCCAGGCCGACATCATCTTCCTGGCCCGCGAGCTGCTGCGCGATCCGTACTGGCCGCTGCATGCCGACGATGACCTGGGCGGGCGCAAGGCGACCTGGCCGGCGCAGTACCAACGGGCGACCCACCGGGATCAACCGATTCATGAGTCTGACCTGAGGGATTGAGCCTTCGCGCGTAACCCGAACCCACCCTGACCCGGTGGGTTTTTTATTGCTGGATGCTGTGGGATGCGGCTGTAGGTATTTGTTACCGAAACAGATTTTTTAAGTGAATACTCTAAAAAAATCCCACGTGTCACGGGATTGTTTCTACGCTTAGGGTAAGTCTGATTTCTGGCCCAGGAAGTCAGTCGGTTTGCCCACGAAGGTATTGCGCTTCACGGGACGCGGGTAATGGGCATCAGGAGTATTTGTTCGATATCAGGAGAAACAGTCCATGGCCAAGTCCTATGGTGTAGCGGGTGTGGTGGCGTCTTTTCTGACCCGCAGAGTGTCTCTGCGCGGTCGAAGGTTGAGTTCGGACGAAGCTGAATTGCTGGAGCACTACCGCGGCCTGACCGAGAGCGATCAGGTGGCGATGCGCTATCTGATCGGCGCGATGAAGACCGTGTCGCGGTTCTGAACCGTGCGCATACGGGCATGTGGTGGTGAGCGAGCTACCTCGCCACCACACGCTCGCTCCCACTGCTTGCCTCAGCTGTACTTACGCAACGCCGGTGCCGGCGGGAAGTACTGGTACAACCAGGTTTCACTCAACGTGCGGTCCTGGGTGCGGATAAACAAGCGCAGTTCCACCGGCTCTACGCTGTCGCTGGTCGGGTACCAGTCGAACAGGATGCGATAGCCCTTGATGTTGTCGAGTACCAGCACGCTGAAGTCTTTCACTTCGCCATTGGAACAGGTCACCACCGGTTCGATGCCGGTGCCCGGTGGCAGTCGATCCAGGCCGCCGCCCTTGAAGTCCACGGCAAACCGCCGTGCCCAGACCTCGGGGTAGTGCTCGCCCGGCGCCCAGCCTTCGGTGAAACCGCCCATGCCGGAACGGGTCGCGTCGACTTGCGCCAGCGGTGTGCTCACCGGTGGCAGCGCGCTCCAGTACAACTTGTAGCCATAGTTGAGTGAGTCACCGGCCGCCACGGGCGTCTTCGGGGTCCAGAAGGCCACGATGTTATCCAGGGTCTCGCCGGTGGTGGGGATTTCCAGCAGGTCGATCGAGCCTTCGCCCCACGCGGTGGTCGGTTCGACCCACAGGCTCGGGCGCTTGCTGTACCAGTCCACGGTGTCCTGGTAGCTGGCGAACTCATGGTCGGTCTGCACCAGGCCGAAGCCCTTGGGGTCGGTGTCGGCGAATGCATTGAACTGCAGCTTGGCCGGGTTGTTCAGCGGACGGCAGATCCATTCGCCATTGCCGCGCCACATTGCCAGGCGATCCGAATCGTGGATTTGCGGGTGGATGGTGTCGCACATGCGCCGCTCGTGGGTGCCGCAGCTGAACATGCTGGTCATCGGTGCGATGCCCAGTTGTTCGATGGCGGTGCGCGCATTGATGTTGGCGTCGATGGCCATCACCACCTGGTTGGCCTGGCAGTCGATATCGAAGCGATAGGCGCCGGTGGCGCTGGGCGAGTCGAGCAGGGCGTAGACCACAAAGCGCGTGGCGTTCTTGTCCGGGGTTTCGAACCAGAACTGCGTGAAGTCGGGGAATTCCTCGCGTTTTTTCGCGTAGGTATCGATCGCCAGGCCGCGTGCGGAAAGGCCGTACTGGCCAGTGGAATCCACCGCGCGAAAGTAGCTGGCGCCGAGAAACGACAGCACGTCATGGCGATCCAGTTCCGGCGCCTTGAACAACTTGAAGCCTGAGAAGCCCAGGTCGCCGGTCAGTTGCTGGGTGTCGACCGTGGTTTTTTCATAGTTGAACAGCGAAGGGCGGAAATGCACTTCGCGGGCCTCACGGGTCTTGGGGTCGACGCTGTGCATGCGCACCGGCGTCTTGAAACCCATGCCGACGTGGAAGAATTGCACGTCCAGTTGGCCGTTCAATTCCTTCCACAGCGAATGCTTGCCGTCGTAGCCGATAGCGTTGAAATTCTGCGGCGTCATGTTCGCCAGGGTGGGCGGCAGCACCTGTTTAGTGTCTTTATACGCGGTCCCGGCGAGCTGCTTGGCCTGGGCCTTCAGTGTTTCGAAATCGAACGCCACGGCCTTGCCGTCGGCGGCACGGTTGCCGGCCCAGGCTTGCGCAGCCAACAGGCCGCTGGCCGATAAACCGGTGTAAGCCGCAATGGCCATGGACGCTTTGAGCAAATTCCTGCGGTGCATAGAGACAACCTGTCGTGAGCAAATCCCGCGCCGGCCCTGGCACGTGCTGGATCAGAGATAACGGTTCGGACATACCTTCGGCCAAACGCAACGGACATTAAACAGACGCCGGATAGCTTAAGCGGTTCGATGGCGTAGGAAAAATGATTGATGGCGGGATGATGGCTTGGCAAATGCGACAAGACATTTCCGGGCTGTGGGGGGCACATTACCCAGCAATTGTGAAGATCCAATGTGGAAAAGGGGACTTGCTCGCGAAAGGCGCCTGGACACCGCGTCTAATCGGATGCTCCGCATTAGCGTTGGCGTTCTTCGCGAGCAAGCTTGTTCCTACCGTTAAGGCATCAGCGCGAGGGTCAGTGCTTGAACATCACATGGCGAACGGTGGTGTAGTCCTCCAGCCCGTACATGGACATGTCCTTGCCATACCCCGACAGTTTCTGACCGCCGTGTGGCATTTCGCTGACCAGCATGAAGTGGGTGTTCACCCAGGTGCAGCCATACTGCAAGCGTGCGGCCAAGCGATGGGCGCGTCCCACGTCGGCGGTCCATACGGACGACGCCAGGCCGTAGTCCGAATCGTTGGCCCAGCCCAGCACCTGCGCTTCGTCGGTGAACTTGGTCACCGACACCACCGGCCCGAACACCTCGCGGCGCACGATTTCGTCGTCCTGCTGCGCATCGGCCAGTACGGTCGGTTCAAAGAAGAAGCCATTGCCTTCCACCGCCTTGCCGCCGGTGATCAGGCGGATATGGGGCTGCGCCACGGCGCGTTCGACGAACCCGACCACGCGGTCACGGTGTTGCGCCGTGATCAGGGGGCCCAGCTCGGTGTCGGGGTCATCCTGCAGGCCGTATTTGATGCTTGCCACGGCTGCACCGAGTTTCTCGACAAACGCATCGTAGATATCCGCCTGGGCGTAGATCCGGCACGCGGCGGTGCAGTCCTGGCCGGCGTTATAGAAGCCGAAGGTGCGAATGCCTTCCACGGCCGCGTCGATGTCCGCGTCGTTGAAGATGATCACCGGTGCTTTGCCGCCCAGCTCCATGTGCATGCGTTTCACGCTGTCGGCGGTGCTGGCGATGATGTTCGCGCCGGTGGCGATGGAACCGGTCAGGGACACCATGCGCACTTTCGGATGGGTCACCAGCGGGTTGCCCACGGTAGGCCCACGGCCGAAGACCAGGTTGAGCACGCCGGCCGGGAAAATCTCCGACGCCAGTTCGACCAGGCGCAGCGCGGTCAGCGGGGTTTGTTCCGACGGCTTGAGTACCACGGTATTACCGGCGGCCAGGGCGGGGGCGATTTTCCAGGCGACCATCATCAGCGGGTAGTTCCACGGCGCGATGGACGCGATGACACCCACCGGATCGCGACGGATCATCGAGGTGTGGCCCGGCAGGTACTCGCCGCCGGCCGAACCGCTCATGCAGCGGCTGGCACCGGCAAAAAAGCGGAACACGTCGGCAATCGCCGGGATCTCGTCGTTCAGTGCGGCGCTGTAGGGTTTGCCGCAGTTGTCCGATTCCAGCTTGGCCAGCTCTTCGCCGTGGGCTTCGATCACGTCCGCCAGTTTCAGCAGCAGCAGCGAACGATCCTTGGGCGCGGTCTGCGACCAGCTTTCAAAAGCCGCGTCGGCGGCCCGCACGGCGGCATCGACCTGGGCTTCGCTGGCTTCGTTGATTTCCACCAGTACGCGGCCCAATGCCGGGTTGAATACGGCCTGCGCCGGGCCTTCGCCTTCGACCAGTTGGCCGTTGATCAAGAGTTTGGTTTGCATGCTTTAGTCCTCCGGAAACTATTGTTATTGCCCTGAAAAAACCGGGTTCAATGGAAACGTTATTTACCGCCACTCCCGGCCACGCTTTCACCGCCACGGGTCAGGTAATAGGCACCCAGGATCGGGAACATCGTCACGATCATCACCAGCATCGCCACCACGTTGGTCACCGGCACATCCCGTGGGCGGCTCAATTGGTTGAGCAGCCACAGCGGCAAGGTGCGCTCATGCCCGGCGGTGAAGGTGGTGACGATGATTTCGTCGAACGACAGCGCAAACGCCAGCATGCCGCCGGCCAGCAGCGCCGAGCCGAGGTTGGGCATGATGATGTAGCGGAAGGTCTGCCAGCCGTCGGCACCCAGGTCCATCGAGGCTTCGATCAGGCTGTGGGAAGTGCGGCGCAAGCGGGCGATAACGTTGTTGTAGACGATCACCACGCAGAAGGTCGCGTGGCCGACGATGATGGTGAACATCCCCGGCTCGATGCCCAGCGTCTTGAAGGTCGCCAGCAGGGCGATACCGGTGATGATCCCCGGCAGCGCGATCGGCAGGATCAGCATCAACGACACACCTTGCTTGCCGAAGAACTCGCGCCGATACAACGCCGCCGAGGCCAGTGTGCCGAGCACCATGGCGATCAGGGTGGCGATGGCGGCGATCTGCAGCGACAGTTTGATCGCTTCGAGCACGTCCGGGCGGGCGAAGGCCACGCTGAACCACCTCAACGTAAACCCTTGGGGCGGAAAGCTGAACGCGGCTTCCTCGGTGTTGAAGGCATACAGGAAGATGATCAGGATCGGGAAGTGCAGAAACACCAAGCCGCCCCAGGCCGCGATCTTCAAGCCGATGGATGATTTCTCAGAGTGCATCGAAGGCCCCCAGGCGTTTGACGATGGACAGGTACACCGCGATCAGCACGATGGGCACCAGGGTGAACGCCGCGGCCATGGGCATGTTGCCGATGGCGCCTTGCTGGGCGTACACCATGCTGCCGACGAAGTAGCCCGGCGGGCCGACCAGTTGCGGCACGATGAAATCGCCCAGGGTCAGCGAGAACGTAAAGATGGAACCGGCGGCAATCCCCGGCACCGACAGCGGCAGGATCACCTGCATGAAGGTCTGGCGCGGCTTGGCGCCCAGGTCGGCGGAAGCTTGCAGCAACGACGGCGGCAAACGCTCCAGCGACGCCTGGATCGGCAGGATCATGAACGGCAGCCAGATATAGACGAACACCATGAAGCGCCCCAGGTGCGAAGTGCTCAAGGTGCTGCCGCCCACGCCGGGAATCCCCAGCACGAACTGCAACAGTGGCTCCAGCCCCAGGTGCTGCACGAACCACTGCGCCACGCCGCCCTTGGCCAGCAGCAGGGTCCAGGCATAGGCCTTGACGATGTAGCTGGCCCACATCGGCATCATCACCGCGATATAGAAAAACGCCTTGGTCTTGCCCGTGGTGTAGCGCGCCATGTAGTAGGCGATCGGGAACGCGATGATGGCGCTGGCGATCGACACCACGATCGCCATGCTCAAGGTGCGCAGGATGATGTCGAAGTTCGACGGCTGGAACAGCGCGGCGAAGTTGGCCAGGGTCAGGTCCGGCGTGACCGCCATGGTGAAGTCGTCAAAGGTATAGAAGCCTTGCCACAGCAGGGTCAGCAACGACCCCAGGTAGATCGCGCCGAACCAGATCAGCGGCGGTACCAGCAGCATCGCCAGGTAGAGATTGGGCTTGCGGTACAGCAGGTTGGAAAACCTGCGCATCGGCGGTTGGGAAAGGGCCAGGCTCATGTCACACCTCGCCTGCACTGTCGGTCAGCGGGGTCATGGCTTCCCGCGCCCAGCGTGCGGTGATGGGCTGGCCGACCTGATAGCCGTTGCTGATGTCCAGCCACTGGTTGTTGGCCTGGCTGATGTTCAGCGCCTGGCCGTTTTCCAGTTTCAGTTCATAGCGGGTGGCGCTGCCCTGGTACTGGATGTCATGCAGCAGGCCGCTGACTTCCACGTCGTCGGCCCCCAGCGGGCCTTCGGCAAAGCGCACGTGTTCGGGACGGATCGAGAACGGCTGCGCGCTGCCGCTGAGGCGCTGGGCCAGTTCGCCGCGAATCACGTTGGAGGTGCCGACGAATTCGGCGACGAATGCGGTGGCCGGTTTCATATAAAGGTTGCGCGGGGTGTCGACCTGTTCGATGCGGCCCTTGTTGAACACGGCCACGCGGTCGGACATCGACAGCGCTTCGGTCTGGTCGTGGGTCACGAAGATGAACGTGATGCCGAGCTGGCGTTGCAGCTTTTTCAGCTCGCTTTGCATTTGTTCGCGCAACTTGAGGTCGAGGGCGCCCAGCGGTTCATCCAGCAGCAACACGCGCGGGCGATTGACCAGCGCGCGCGCCAGGGCCACGCGCTGGCGCTGGCCACCGGAGAGTTGCACCGGCTTGCGCTCGCCATAGCCGCCGAGGGCGACCATGGCCAGGGCTTCTTCGGCGCGATTGAGGCGCTCGCTCTTGCCCACGCCTTTGACCTTGAGGCCATAGGCCACGTTGTCGCGCACATTCATGTGGGGGAACAGCGCGTAATCCTGGAACACGGTGTTCACGTCGCGCTGGTACGGCGGCAAGCCGGCGGCTTCCTCGCCATGGATACGGATCGAGCCTGCGCTCGGCTGCTCGAACCCGGCGATCAGGCGCAAGCACGTGGTCTTGCCTGAACCTGAAGGCCCGAGCATGGAAAAGAACTCGCCGTCCTGGATATCGATGGAAACCCGGTCAACGGCCTTCACTTCGCCGAATTGACGGGAAACGTGGGTGAATTGGACTGCAAGCGTCATGGTGCGGTGCTCCCAAAAGGCGCGGGCCGTCGCAGCGGCCCGGCCTGGACTTCTGAAAAAACAAACTATCGGTGAATGGGCTCAAGGTGGGAGGGAGCAAGCCCCTCCCACAGGGGCGGGCTAGCGGCCGCCCATGATCGCGATGTAGTCCTGGGTCCAGCGGCTGTACGGCACGAACTTGCCGCCTTCAGCCTGCGGGGTTTTCCAGAAGGCGATCTTCTCGAACTGGTCGAACCCATTGGTCTTGCAGCCCTCGGCGCCGAGCAGTTCGCTGCCGGTGCACGCCGCCGGCACTGCTGGCAGGGAGCCGAACCAGGCCGCGACATCGCCCTGGATCTTGGGTTGCAGCGACCAGTCCATCCATTTGTAGGCGCAGTTCGGGTGCTTGGCCTCGCTGTGCAACATGGTGGTGTCGGCCCAGCCGGTGGCGCCTTCTTTCGGGATTGTCGAGGCAATCGGCTGTTTCTCGTTGACCAGGCCATTGACCTGATACGGCCAGGCACTGGAGGCCACCACGCCTTCGTTCTTGAAGTCGCTCATTTGCACGGTGGTGTCGTGCCAGTAGCGGTGGATCAACGGTTGCTGGGCGCGCAACAGGTCGAGCACGGCTTTGTACTGGGTTTCGGTCAGCTCGTACGGGCTCTGGATGCCCAGTTCCGGCTTGGTCGACTTGAGGTACAGCGCCGCATCAGCGATGTAGATCGGGCCGTCGTAGGCTTGCACGCGACCTTTGTTCGGTTTGCCGTCCGGCAGGTTCTGCGCCTCGAACAGCACATTCCAGCTGGTGGGTGCGGTCTTGAACACGTTGGTGTTGTACATCAACACGTTCGGGCCCCATTGGTACGGGGTGCCGTAGGTCTGCTGGCCGACCACGTACCACGGCGCGTCTTTGAGGCGCGGGTCGATGTTCTTCCAGTTGGGGATCAAGGCGGTATTGATCGGTTGCACACGCTTGCCGACGATCAACCGCAGCGAGGCATCCCCCGACGCGGTGACCAGGTCATAACCGCCCTTGGCCATCAGGCTGACCATTTCGTCAGAGGTGGCGGCGGTTTTCACATTGACCTTGCAGCCGGTTTCTTTCTCGAAACCGGTGACCCAGTCGTAAGCCTTGTCGCTTTCGCCACGTTCGATATAACCGGGCCAGGCGACGATATCCAATTGGCCTTCGCCAGCGCCCACCGCCTTGAGCGGTTCGGCGGCCTGAAGGCTGGCGCTGGCCAGCAGCGCGGTGGTCAGGGCACTGAGCAGTGCGGTCTTATGCGCGGACATGGGTAATCCCTCTTCTTTAATTATGGTCGGGGCAGTGTGTGAAGCCGTAACGCATGAGCTTAGTTGTTGTTTTAAAGATGCTGGCCGTGGCGCGCCATGATGTGGCGCACCACGCTGTAGTCCTGTAGCGAATCGCTGGACAGATCCTTCCCGTACCCCGAGCGCTTCAAGCCGCCGTGGGGCATTTCGCTGACCAGCATGAAATGGCTGTTGATCCAGGTGCAGCCGTATTGCAGGCGCGCCGCGACCTGCATGGCTTTGTCCAGGTTCTGGGTCCAGACCGACGAGGCCAGGCCGTACTCGGAGTCGTTGGCCCAGTCCACCGCCTGTTCCAGTTCGTCGAAGCGGGTCACGGTGACCACCGGGCCGAACACTTCGCGCTGGACGATTTCGTCATTCTGTTTGCAACCGGCGAGCAGGGTCGGTTGATAAAAGAAACCCGCCCCGGAATGCACGGCGGCGCCGGTGATGCGTTCGATATGGGGCTGGCCGAGGGCGCGCTCGACAAAACTGGCGACGCGGTCGCGCTGGCGGGTGCTGATCAGCGGGCCGAGTTCGTTATCGGCATCGCGCTTGCCGGCAAAACGCAGGCTGCTGACCGCCGCACCGAGCTCGGCGACCAATTTGTCGTGAATGCCGGCCTGGGCGTAGATGCGGCAGGCCGCGGTGCAATCCTGGCCGGCGTTGTAGTAACCGTAGGCGCGCACACCTTCGACCACCGCTTGCAGGTCGGCGTCGTTGCACACGATCACCGGCGCTTTGCCGCCCAGTTCCAGGTGGGTGCGCTTAAGGGTTTTCGATGCGGCTTGCAGGATTTTTTGCCCGGTGACGATATCGCCGGTCAGCGACACCATGCGCACTTTCGGGTGGCTGACCAGATGGCTGCCGACCCCTTCGCCGCCGCCACACACGATGTTGATCACGCCGCGCGGCAACAGGGCGTTAAGGGCAGGCGCGAGGGCGAGGATCGACAGCGGGGTATGTTCCGAAGGCTTGAACACCAGCGTATTGCCGGCAGCCAGGGCGGGGGCGATCTTCCACGCGGCCATCATCAATGGGTAGTTCCAGGGCGCAATCGAGGCGACGACGCCGATCGGATCGCGGCGCACCATGCTGGTGTAGCCCGGCAGGTATTCGCCGCTGAGCTGGCCGGTCTGGCAACGCACAGCGCCGGCGAAGAAGCGGAATACATCGATGGCGGCGCTCAAGTCATCCTGGCGCGCCAGGTGCAACGGCTTGCCGCAGTTGAGCGATTCCAGGCGGGCCAGGTAGTCGGCTTGTTGTTCGATGGCATCGGCGATGCCCAGCAGAATGTTCGAGCGTTGCTGCGGCGTGGTCCGCGACCAGCCGGCAAAGGCGCGGTGGGCGGCGAGAATGGCGGTTTCGACTTGCTCGGTGCTGGCTTCGGCGATCTGGGTCAGCACTTCCCCGCTGGCCGGGTTGAGGATCGGCTCGACAAAGCCCTGGCCCTGGACCAGTTCGCCGTCGATCAGCAACGCAGTGAGCAGCGGGGTGGGCGCGCCGGGCATTTTTCGCGATCTCTTTTCTTGCGTGGACATGGGCGTTCTCTTACAAGGCGCCGGACCTTCTCTTACTAGATGCACAGAGACTAGAGGTCGGACGCGAGGTCAACAAATACTAAATACTGAATGCAGCATTCGATTAAATAGATGGCTTGCGCGGGTGCGGTTGTTCCCGTGCGACGGTGAGGAACGGGTCCACCAGCGCCGGCCGCGAGGTGCCACGGCGCCAGGCCAGGCCCACGTCCAGGGTCTGGCTGAGGTCGGCAATCGGTCGCGCTTCGATAATGTCGCCTTCGAGGGACCAGGGGCGGTAGGTCATGTCCGGCTGGATCGACACGCCCAGGCCGGCGGCCACCAGGCTGCGCACGGCTTCGGTCGAGGCGGTGCGCAGGGTCACGCGCGGTTGCAGGCCGGCAGACGTCCACATGCGCTGGGCGTTATGGCCCATTTCGTCGACGTTCAGTTGAATCAACGGCTCGCGCGCCACATCGGCCAGGTTGATGCTGTCGTGTTCCAGCAGCGGGTGTTGGGCCGGCAGCCACAAACGGTGCGGCGAATGGGTCAGCACCTCGGTCTGCAGGGCGTGGCGGTCTTCCAGGTTGGACAGGATCAGCACGCCTACATCGATCTCGCCGCTCACCAGCAAATGCTCGATATACGGGCGCTCGTCCTCCATCACGCGGATTTCCACGTTGGGGTAGGCGCGCTGGAAACGGGTCAGCAGGTCGGCCAGGTAATAACCGGCCACCAGGCTGGTCACGCCGACGATCAACTGCCCGGCGACCTGATCGGTGCTCTGTTGCAGGCTGCGCTTGGCGTTGTCGACGGTGGCGAGGATCAGGTGCGCCTGGCGCAAAAACTGATGGCCCTGGTGCGTGAGGGTCATGCCTTTGGCGTGGCGGTTGAACAGGATGACGCCGATTTCCTGCTCCAGTTGCTGGATCGCCAGGGTCAGGGTGGACTGGGAAATGAACGCGGCCTGCGCGGCGGCGGAGATCGAGCCGGTCTCGGCCACGGCGATAAAGTGCCGGATTTGACGCAAGGTCATCATGCTGGAATTACCGGTGGGGAGTTTTTATCGATGTGATCGAGTGTATATCGATTTAACCGAAGGATAGCCGGGTTGTATCGGGAAGCGGGCGACATCGCGGCTTCCCAGGGGTGTTTTTGCATTCTGTGCGCTTTGTATCAAAACCCACTGATAAACGAGGGCTTCTGCTCAGCTATACTCGCTCGCATTTGAATGGCCCTCGAGGAGTTACTGTGAAGAATTGGACCTTGCGCCAGCGCATTTTGGCGAGTTTTGCGGTCATTATCGCGATCATGCTGCTGATGGTGGTGGTGTCCTATTCACGGTTGCTGAAGATCGAGACCAGCCAGGAAGCCGTCCGTGACGATGCGGTGCCAGGGGTTTACCTCAGCTCGATGATCCGCAGCGCGTGGGTCGACAGCTATCTGCTGACGGTCGACATCATCGGCCTGCGCGAAGACAAGACCCTCACCGGCAGTGACAAGGCGGACTACAGAACCTTCGACGCGCGCATTGAGCAACAGATGGCCGGTTACGAAAAAACCATCCATGGCCAGGCCGATCGCATGGAGTTCGACAACTTCAAGGCGTCGCACATCAACTACAACAAAGCCCTGGCCGAAGTGCTGGAGCGAATCGAAGCCAAAGACCTGCCGGCGGCGCGCGTATTGCTCGATGAGCAATTGACGCCGATCTGGACCGAAGGGCGCATGAAGCTCAATGACATCATTACCAGCAACAAGGGCGTCTCCGACCAGGCCTCGGCGGCCATCGACGACGCGGTGCTGTCGGCCAAGATCAGCATGGTCGTGTCGCTGGTCGTCGCCATCCTGGCCGCCGGCCTCTGCGGCCTGTTGCTGATGCGCACGATCATGGCGCCTATGCGGCGCATCGTCGATATCCTCGAAGTCATGCGTACCGGCGACCTTAGCAACCGCCTGAACCTGGAACGCCACGATGAATTCGGTGCTGTCGAAACCGGCTTCAACGACATGATGACCGAGCTGACGGCGCTGGTGGCCCAGGCCCAGCGGTCGTCGGTGCAGGTCACCACCTCGGTCACCGAGATCGCCGCCACCTCCAGGCAGCAACAGGCCACGGCCACCGAGACGGCGGCAACGACCACCGAGATCGGCGCCACTTCCCGCGAGATCGCCGCCACTTCCAAAGACCTCGTGCGCACCATGAGCGAAGTTTCCACCGCTGCCGATCAGGCCTCGGTGGCCGCCGGTTCCGGCCAGCAAGGCCTGGCGCGCATGGAAGAGACCATGCACTCGGTGATGGGCGCGGCCGACCTGGTCAACGCCAAGCTGGCGATCCTCAATGAGAAGGCCGGCAACATTAACCAGGTGGTGGTGACCATCGTCAAGGTCGCCGACCAGACCAACCTGCTGTCGCTCAACGCGGCTATCGAGGCCGAAAAGGCCGGTGAATACGGGCGCGGTTTTGCCGTGGTCGCTACCGAAGTGCGGCGCTTGGCCGACCAGACCGCCGTGGCCACCTACGACATCGAGCAGATGGTGCGGGAAATCCAGTCGGCGGTGTCGGCGGGCGTGATGGGCATGGATAAATTCTCCGAGGAAGTGCGCCGCGGCATGTTCGAAGTGCAGCAAGTGGGCGAGCAGTTGTCGCAAATCATCCATCAGGTGCAGGCCTTGGCGCCGCGGGTGTTGATGGTCAACGAAGGCATGCAGGCCCAGGCCACCGGCGCCGAGCAGATCAACCATGCGCTGGTGCAACTGGGCGATGCCAGCAGCCAGACGGTCGAGTCCCTGCGCCAGGCCAGCTTTGCCATCGATGAACTGAGCCAGGTTGCGGTCGGTCTGCGCAGCGGCGTGTCGCGTTTCAAAGTCTGATGAGCGACCTCGCGACTAAACGCGGCGCCGTCCCGGCAGCGAAAAAAGCGTTGTTTCTGGTGTTCCACATCGGCAGCGAACGTTATGCCCTCAAGGCCACCGAAGTGGCCGAGGTGCTGCCGCGCCTGCCACTCAAACCTCTCGCCCATGCGCCATTGTGGGTCGCCGGGATTTTTGCCCATCGCGGCGCGATGGTGCCGGTGATCGACCTCAGTGCCCTGACCTTCGGCACGCCGGCCCAGGCGCGCACCAGCACCCGGCTGGTGCTGGTCAACTACAAACCCGAGCCCTGGCTCGACGCACGCTGGCTGGGGCTGATTCTGGAGCAGGCCACCGAAACCCTGCGTTGCGACCCGGCGGAGTTCAAGCCCTACGGCCTGGACAATCCCCAGGCGCCGTACCTGGGGCCGGTGCGCGAAGATGCCTTGGGCTTGATGCAATGGATCGGCGTCGCGGACTTGCTCACCGATGAAGTGCGCGCCTTGCTGTTTGCTGCCGGGCCGAGCCTATGAGCAACGACCCACGCTTCTTTGCCTTCTTGAAGGAACGCATCGGCCTGGACGTGGCCTCTGTGGGCGAGGCCATCATCGAACGCGCCGTGCGCCAACGCAGCCAGGCCGTCGCGGCCCAGACGGCGGATGAATACTGGCACCACTTGCAACGCTCCCACGACGAACAGCAAGCGCTGATCGAAGCCGTGATCGTGCCCGAGACCTGGTTTTTCCGTTATCCCGAATCCTTTGCGACCCTGGCCCGCCTGGCCAAGGCGCGCCTGGCCGAGATCAACCAACTGCGCGCCCTGCGCATTCTCAGCTTGCCCTGTTCCACCGGCGAAGAACCCTATTCGATCGCCATGGCCTTGCTCGATGCGGGCCTGGCGCCGCACCAGTTCAAGGTCCAGGGCGTGGACGTCAGCCCGCTGTCGGTGGCGCGCGCCCAGCGTGGCGTGTACGGCCGCAACTCGTTTCGTGGCGGCGACCTTGAGTTCCGCGACCGCCACTTCACCGAGCAGGCCGATGGTTACCGCCTCGAAGACCGCGTGCGCGAACAGGTGCGGCTGAACGTCGGCAACCTGCTCGACCCGGGGTTGCTCGCCAATGAACCGAGCTACGACTTTGTGTTTTGCCGCAACCTGCTGATCTATTTCGACCAGCCGACGCAAAAACAGGTGTTCGAGGTGCTCAAGAAGCTGACCCACGTGGACGGCGTGCTGTTTATCGGTCCGGCCGAAGGCAGCCTGTTGGGTGGCCAGGGCATGCGCTCGATCGGCGTGCCCCAGTCGTTCGCCTTCAGCCGGCACACCGAACCGGTCAAGCCTGAGCCGGTATTCATGCCGATCCCCGCGCCGCCGCCTCGGCGCAACGTCCTGCCGACCGCGCCCAAGCCGCGACCGTTCAGTACGCCCAGTCCCCAGGTGCTGCCGGTCAAGGCGCCGCCGTCGGATGCTGGCGACCTGCTCAGCCAGATCGCGACCCTGGCCAACGAAGGCAAAAGCGCCGAGGCCCGTGCCGCCTGCGAACGTTATTTGAGTCAACACCCGCCGGCCGCCCAGGTGTTTTACTGGCTGGGGCTGCTCAGCGATGTGGCCGGCAGTGCCCTGGAAGCCCAGGGGTTTTACCGAAAAGCCTTGTACCTGGAACCGCAGCATCCGCAGGCCCTGATGCAACTGGCCGCGCTGCTCGAAGCCCAGGGCGACATTGCGGGGGCGCGCCGTTTGCAGGCGCGGGCCGCGCGTAGCGAGCGAGCTGACAGTGAGCAAAAACGATGAGTAGCCCCGACGTGCTCGACACTGCAGGCCTGGACCTGACGTTGGCCGACACCCAGGCCATCGACGATTGCTGGAACCGCATCGGCATTCACGGCGACAAGTCCTGCCCATTGCTGGCGGACCATATCCACTGCCGCAACTGTTCGGTGTACGCCGCCGCCGCCACCCGCCTGCTGGATCGCTACGCGTTGCAGCAGGACGACCATCGCCCGGTCGCCGCCGAAGCGGGCGAAGACATTGTCACCCGTTCCCTGCTGATGTTCCGCCTCGGCGAAGAATGGCTGGGGATCGCCACCCGGTGCCTGGTGGAAGTGGCGCCGCTGCAACCGATTCACTCCCTGCCGCACCAACGTTCCCGCGCCTTGCTCGGCGTGGCGAATGTGCGCGGCGCGCTGGTGGCGTGCCTGTCGCTGGTGGAATTGCTGGGCCTGGACGCCACCAGCCATGGCGCCATCGCCGGGCGTATCATGCCGCGCATGCTGATCATCGCCGCGCAGGATGGCCCGGTGGTGGTGCCGGTGGATGAAGTGGACGGCATCCACGCCATCGATGAGCGCACCTTGAACGCGGCATCGACCTCTGGCGCTCAGGCCAGCGGCCGTTTCACCCAAGGCGTGTTGCAGTGGAAAGGCCGCAGCCTGCGTTGGCTGGACGAGGCGCAATTGTTGTCCGCCGTGACCCGGAGCCTCACATGACCCCCGAGCAGATGCGTGATGCTTCGCTGCTGGAACTGTTCAGCCTGGAAGCCGACGCCCAGACCCAGGTGCTGAACGCGGGCCTGCTGGCCCTGGAACGCAACCCGACCCAGGCCGACCAGCTTGAGGCCTGCATGCGCGCGGCCCACTCGCTCAAGGGCGCGGCGCGCATCGTGGGCGTGGACGCCGGGGTCAGCGTGGCCCACGTCATGGAGGATTGCCTGGTCAGTGCCCAGGAACGCCGCTTGTACCTGCAGCCCGAACATATCGACGCGCTATTGCAAGGCACCGACCTGCTGATGCGCATCGCCACCCCCGGCAACGACGTGGGGCCGGCGGATATAGAAGCCTATGTGGCATTGATGGAGCGCTTGCTGGACCCCTCGCAGCCGACCGCCAGCCTTGCGCCGCCGCCCGCCCCAGCACCGTTGCCTGCCCCGTTGCCCATCGTCGAGATGCTGTTGCCGGAACCGGAACCGGAACCGGAGCCTGCGCCGCCGATTCCTCTCTCGCCGTCGCGTCAGAGCAAACCCATGACCGAGGGCGGTGAGCGAGTGCTGCGGGTGACCGCCGAACGCTTGAACAGCCTGTTGGACCTGTCCAGCAAGTCCCTGGTGGAAACCCAGCGGCTCAAACCGTACCTGGCCAGCCTGCAACGCCTCAAGCGCGTCCAGGGCAACGGCTTACGTGCACTGGACCACCTCGATGGCCACCTCAAGACGCTCGGCTTGAGCCTGGAAGCCCAGGAAGCCCTGGCCGATGCCCGCCGCCTGCTCAGCGAAGCCCAGGCCCTGTTGGTGGAAAGAACCGTCGAGCTGGATGAGTTCGGTTGGCAGGCCGGCCAGCGCGCCCAGGTGCTCTACGACACCGCGTTGGCCTGTCGCATGCGTCCGTTTGCCGATGTCCTTGCCGGTCAGGTGCGCATGGTGCGTGACCTGGGGCGCAGCCTGGGCAAGCAAGTGCGCCTGGAGATCGAGGGTGAAAAGACCCAGGTCGACCGCGACGTGCTGGAAAAGCTCGAGGCGCCGCTCACCCATTTGTTGCGCAATGCCGTCGACCACGGTATCGAAATGCCCGAGCAGCGCATTCTGGCGGGCAAGCCGGCCGAAGGCCTGATCCGCCTGCGCGCCTCTCACCAGGCCGGGTTGCTGGTGCTGGAGTTGAGCGATGACGGTAACGGTGTTGACCTGGAGCGCCTGCGCGCCACCATCGTCGACCGCCACCTGTCGCCGCCGGAAACAGCCTTGCGCCTGAGCGAAGAAGAGCTGCTGACGTTCCTGTTCCTGCCGGGTTTCAGCCTGCGCGACAAAGTCACCGAAGTCTCCGGGCGCGGTGTCGGTCTGGATGCGGTGCAGCACATGGTCCGCCAACTGCGCGGCTCGGTGGTGCTGGAACAGACGCCGGGGCAGGGCAGTCGCTTCCATTTGGAAGTGCCGTTGACCCTGTCGGTGGTGCGCAGCCTGGTGGTGGAAGTCGGCGAAGAGGCCTATGCGTTCCCCTTGGCCCATATCGAGCGCATGTGCGACCTGGCGCCCGACGACATTGTGCAATTGGAAGGCCGCCAGCATTTCTGGCACGAGGGCCGGCATGTCGGCCTGGTCGCCGCCAGCCAGTTGTTACAGCGCCCGGCGGCGCAGAGTAATGACGAAACCCTGAAAGTGGTGGTGATCCGCGAGCGCGATGCGGTGTACGGTATCGCCGTAGAGCGTTTTGTCGGCGAGCGTACCCTGGTGGTATTGCCGCTGGATGATCGTCTGGGCAAGGTTCAGGATATTTCCGCCGGGGCCTTGCTCGATGACGGCTCGGTGGTGCTGATCGTCGATGTCGAGGACATGCTGCGCTCGGTGGACAAACTGCTCAACACCGGTCGACTGGAGCGCATCGCCCGGCGCAGCCAGCAGGCCGCCGAGGCACCGCGCAAGCGGGTGCTGGTGGTGGATGACTCGCTCACGGTACGGGAATTGCAGCGCAAATTACTGCTCAATCGCGGCTATGAAGTGGCGGTGGCGGTCGATGGCATGGACGGTTGGAACGCGTTGCGCTCCGAGGACTTTGACCTGTTGATCACCGATATTGATATGCCCCGCATGGACGGCATTGAATTGGTCACACTTTTGCGGCGTGACAGCCGCCTGCAATCGTTGCCGGTGATGGTGGTGTCCTACAAGGATCGCGAAGAAGACCGGCGTCGTGGACTGGACGCCGGCGCGGACTACTATTTAGCCAAGGCGAGTTTCCATGACGACGCGCTGCTCGATGCCGTGGTGGAACTGATCGGAGGTGCGCGGGCATGAGGATTGCGATCGTCAATGACATGCCCCTGGCGGTGGAAGCCTTGCGCCGCGCCCTGAGTTTCGAGCCCGCGCACGAAGTGGTGTGGGTCGCCAGCAATGGCCTGGAAGCCGTGCAGCGCTGCGCCGAATCGACCCCGGACCTGATCCTGATGGACCTGATCATGCCGGTGATGGACGGCGTGGAAGCCACTCGCCGGATCATGGCCGAGACCCCGTGCGCCATCGTGATCGTCACCGTCGACCGCCAGGCCAACGTCAGCCGCGTGTTCGAAGCCATGGGCCACGGTGCCCTGGACGTGGTGGACACGCCGCCCCTTGGCGTGGGCAACCCCAAGGACGCGGCGGCGCCGCTGTTGCGCAAGATCCTCAATATTGGCTGGCTGATCGGTCAGCGTGGCAGCCGCGTACGGGCCGAAACCGCACCGCAGCGTGCGTCCGGCAAACGCCAGCGCCTGGTGGCCATCGGCTCGTCGGCGGGCGGCCCGGCGGCCCTGGAAGTCCTGCTCAAGGGCTTGCCACGGGACTTTCCCGCCGCCATCGTGCTGGTGCAGCATGTGGACCAAGTGTTCGCCGCCGGCATGGCCGAATGGCTGAGCACGGCCTCGGGACTGCCGGTACGCCTGGCCCGCGAGGGTGAACCGCCCCAGAGCGGCGTGGTATTGCTGGCGGGGACCAACCACCACATTCGTCTGTTGAAGAATGGCACGCTAGCCTATACCGCGGAGCCGGTGAACGAGATTTACCGGCCTTCGATCGACGTCTTCTTCGAAAGCGTGGCGAGTCACTGGAACGGCGACGCCGTCGGTGTACTCCTGACCGGCATGGGGCGTGACGGCGCCCAAGGCCTCAAACTGCTGCGTGAACAAGGTTATTTGACCATCGCCCAGGATCAGCAAAGCTCGGCGGTGTATGGCATGCCCAAAGCGGCGGCAGCGATTGATGCTGCTGTTGAAATTCGCCCACTGGACAGCATTGCGCCCCGATTGCTGGAGGTGTTTGCAAAATGATCCGCTCTTCCCGCTGCTGGCAGGCAGGTAGAAATTCAGGTGACTGCACATGAATGATTTACAGATCGACGACATTAAGACCGACGAAAACGCCGCCATGGTGTTGCTGGTCGACGACCAAGCCATGATCGGCGAGGCGGTGCGGCGTGGCCTGGCCCATGAAGACAACATCGACTTTCACTTTTGCGCAGACCCTCACCAGGCCATCGCCCAGGCGATCCGCATCAAACCGACTGTCATCCTGCAGGACCTGGTGATGCCCGGCCTCGACGGCCTGACCCTGGTGCGCGAATACCGCAACCACCCGGCCACGCAGAACATCCCGATCATTGTGCTTTCCACCAAAGAGGACCCCATGATCAAGAGTGCGGCGTTCGCGGCCGGGGCCAACGATTATCTGGTCAAGCTGCCGGACAACATCGAACTGGTGGCGCGCATCCGCTATCACTCGCGCTCATACATGACCCTGCTGCAGCGGGACGCGGCGTATCGCGCGCTACGGGTCAGCCAGCAACAGTTGCTCGACACCAACCTGGTGCTGCAACGGCTGATGAACTCCGACGGCCTCACCGGGCTGTCCAACCGCCGGCACTTCGACGAATACCTGGAACTGGAGTGGCGCCGCGCCATGCGCGACCAGACCCAGTTGTCGCTGCTGATGATCGACGTGGATTTCTTCAAGACCTATAACGACAGCTTCGGCCACGTCGAAGGCGACGAAGCCCTGCGCAAGGTCGCTGCCGCCATCCGCGAAGCCAGCAGCCGCCCTTCGGACCTGCCGGCGCGCTACGGCGGCGAAGAGTTCGCCCTGGTGCTGCCCAATACTTCGCCGGGTGGGGCGCGGCTGGTGGCCGAAAAGCTGCGCATGGCCGTCGCCGCGCTGAAAATCCCGCATATCGCCCCGGCCGAAGGCGCGGGCCTGACCATCAGCATCGGTCTGTCGACCATGACCCCAGTACAAGGCACCGATTGCCGGAAACTGATCATGGCGGCAGACAAGGGGTTGTATACGGCCAAGAATAACGGGCGCAATCAGGTCGGCATCGAGTGACTTGAGACTGGGGCAAATCCGAATATGGGAGCAAACCCCCTCCCACAGTGGCAATTCATGTTCTGCGGCTTGCCTGCAAACCCCGGCCTTTTCGCCAAGCGGGCTGCCGTTGTCGGACGTTTGCCGTTATACTCGCCGGCTTTCAAAAGTTCGCCAACGAGTGCTGCCCGCCATGGAAATCAACCCGATCCTTAACACCATCAAGGACCTGTCCGAGCGCTCCGAAACTATTCGGGGGTATCTTTGACTACGATCAAAAGCATGAGCGTCTGACCGAAGTCAATCGCGAGCTTGAAGATCCGAGTGTCTGGAACAAACCTGAATACGCCCAGGAACTGGGCCGCGAGCGCTCTGCGCTGGCACAGATCGTCGACACCCTCGACGAACTGAACACCGGCTTGGGCGATTGCCGCGACCTGCTGGACATGGCCGTCGAAGAAAACGACGAAGGCGCAGTGGGCGATGTCGTCGCCGAGCTGGCCCGTCTCGAGGAAAACCTCGCCAAGCTCGAATTCCGTCGCATGTTCAGCCACGAAATGGACCCGAACAACGCCTACCTGGACATTCAGGCCGGTTCCGGCGGCACCGAAGCCCAGGACTGGGCCAACATCCTGTTGCGCATGTACCTTCGCTGGGCCGACAAACGCGGTTTCGACGCGACCATCATGGAGCTGTCGGCCGGTGAAGTCGCCGGCATCAAGGGCGCCACCGTGCACATCAAGGGCGAGTACGCCTTTGGCTGGCTGCGTACCGAGATCGGCGTGCACCGCCTAGTGCGCAAGAGCCCGTTCGACTCCGGCAACCGTCGCCACACCTCGTTCTGTGCGGTATTCGTTTCGCCCGAGATCGACGACAAGGTGGAAATCGAGATCAACCCGGCCGACCTGCGGATCGACACGTACCGCTCCTCCGGCGCCGGTGGTCAGCACGTAAACACCACCGACTCGGCCGTACGTATCACCCACGTACCGACCAACACCGTGGTCAGCTGCCAGAATGAGCGTTCCCAGCACGCGAACAAGGACACCGCCATGAAAATGCTGCGGGCCAAGTTGTACGAGCAGGAAATGCAGAAACGCAACGCCGCTTCCCAGGCGCTGGAAGACACCAAGTCGGATATCGGCTGGGGTCACCAGATCCGTTCTTATGTGCTCGATGCGTCGCGGATCAAGGATCTGCGCACTAACATCGAACGCAGCGATTGCGACAAGGTGCTCGACGGCGACATCGACGAATACCTGGAAGCCAGCCTGAAATCGGGCCTGTAAAGACTGTAGGAGCCGGCTTGCCGGCGATCCCCGGCCGCAGGTCGGGGACAACGAACCTGATGGAAAATCTAAAGACATGAGCGACCAACAACTCGACCCGCAAGCCCTGCAACAGGAAGAAAACTCCCTGATCGCCCTGCGCAAGGAAAAGCTTGCCGCCGAGCGCGCCAAGGGCAATGCCTTCCCCAACGACTTCCGCCGCGAAAACTACTGCGATGCCTTGCAGAAGCAGTATGCGGACAAGACCAAGGAAGAGCTGGCAGAGGCTGCGATCCCGGTCAAGGTGGCAGGTCGCATCATGCTCAACCGTGGCTCGTTCATGGTGATCCAGGACATGACCGGGCGCATCCAGGTCTACGTCAACCGCAAGACCCTGTCCGAAGAAACCCTGGCCTCGGTGAAAACCTGGGACATGGGCGACATCATCGCCGCCGAAGGCACCCTGGCCCGTTCCGGCAAGGGCGACCTGTACGTCGAAATGACCAGCGTGCGCCTGCTGACCAAATCCCTGCGCCCGCTGCCGGACAAGCACCACGGCCTGACCGACACCGAGCAACGCTACCGTCAGCGTTACGTTGACCTGATCGTCAACGAAGACGTGCGCCAGACTTTCCGCGTGCGTTCGCAAGTCATCGCCCACATCCGCAGCTTCCTGATGAAGCGTGACTTCCTGGAAGTGGAAACGCCGATGCTGCAAACCATCCCCGGCGGCGCCGCAGCCAAGCCATTCGAAACCCACCATAACGCGCTGGACATGGAAATGTTCCTGCGTATCGCGCCTGAGCTGTACCTCAAGCGCCTGGTGGTCGGCGGTTTCGAGAAGGTGTTCGAGATCAACCGCAACTTCCGCAACGAAGGTGTCTCGACCCGGCACAACCCGGAATTCACCATGTTGGAGTTCTACCAGGCCTACGCCGACTACGAAGACAACATGGACCTCACCGAAGAACTGTTCCGTGAACTGGCGCAGCTGGTCCTGGGCAGCACCGACGTGCCGTACGGCGACAAGGTGTTCCACTTCGGCGAGCCGTTCGTGCGTCTGTCGGTGTTCGACTCGATCCTCAAGTACAACCCCGAGCTGACCGCCGACGACCTGAACGACATCGACAAGGCTCGCGCCATCGCCAAGAAAGCCGGGGCCAAGGTGCTGGGCTTCGAAGGCCTGGGCAAGCTGCAGGTGATGATTTTCGAGGAACTGGTGGAGCACAAGCTGGAACAGCCGCACTTCATTACCCAGTACCCGTTCGAAGTGTCGCCGCTGGCCCGTCGCAACGATGAAAATCCGAACGTCACCGACCGTTTCGAGCTGTTCATCGGCGGCCGCGAAATCGCCAACGCCTACTCCGAGCTCAACGACGCGGAAGACCAGGCCGAGCGCTTCATGGCCCAGGTGGCCGACAAGGACGCCGGCGACGACGAAGCCATGCACTACGACGCCGACTTCGTGCGGGCCCTGGAATACGGCATGCCGCCGACGGCCGGTGAAGGTATCGGTATCGACCGCCTGGTGATGTTGTTGACCAACTCGCCGTCGATCCGCGACGTGATCCTGTTCCCGCACATGCGGCCACAAGCGTAACCGTAGCGAAATCCAGAGCCGCCTTTTATAAGGCGGCTTTTTTATGCGGCGTTTATAAGCGTCAAGCAAACAGCGCCGGGTTTTTGATCTATTCAAGGATGTCAGTCGTGAACCGCGTAACCGCTCAAGAAGGCGCCGCCGGCATTGCCGCTGCCGTGGCTGAAAGCGTCCAGTACCAGGGCCGCAAGGCCAGTCGTCGGGGCAGCGAGCAGCGCAGGCAAGACATTCTCGATGCCGCCATGCGCATCGTGGTACGCGATGGAGTGCGGGCTGTGCGCCATCGTGCGGTGGCGGCGGAGGCGGGTGTGCCCTTATCGGCGACGACGTATTACTTCAAGGACATCGATGACCTGCTCACCGATACCTTCGCCCAATACGTCGAACGCAGCGCCGCCTTCATGGGCAATTTGTGGGTGCGCAACGAAGGCCTGTTGCGTGAGATGGTCGCCTACGGCGATGGCAGCCCGGAATCGCGCTCGCAATTGGCCGATGACATTGCAAGGCTGACCGCCGATTACGTCATGCGCCAGTTGAACAACCGTCGCGAACACCTGATGGCCGAACAGGCGTTTCGCCAGGAAGCCTTGCTCAACCCGCGCCTGGCCGAACTGGTGCGTTCTCACCAGCAGATCCTGTTGCAGGGCACCGGGCAGTTTTTCCAGGTATTGGGCTCGCGTGAGCCGCAGCAGGATGCCAAAGTGTTGACGGCGATAATCGGTCGGATGGAATATCAGGGCCTGCTGGGCGGCGCAGAGCCTCTGACCGCTGACGAGATGCTTGAGATTCTCAAGCGTTACATGCATTTGGTGTTGGCCTCGGTCTGACACCGGGGGATGTCCAATGAAAACCTGGCGTGTCGCGGTCATCGCGTTGTCGTTCCTGCTGCTCAGCGGTTGCCTGGTAACCTTCAAGGACCCGCTGCCGGCCCCTGAAGCCGCGCCGAAGGCCTTGCTGGGCCAATGGAGCAGCAAAAACGCCTGGGGCGAGCCCCTCAAGCTGACCATCAGCCGCGCCGGCCAACATCGCTACAAAGCCGTGAGCTACCCTACAGCCAAGCCGAGCCAGCGCGACGAGTACCTGTTCAGCGTCTCGCGCCATGGCAGCCGCTGGTACTTGTCGGCGCCGTTGCCGGCAAAATTCGGTGGGCATTACGTCCTGGCCGGCTTTGAGATCGACGATAAGCATGAATTGGTGGTCTACAACCTCGACCTTGAGCAGATCCATCAAGCCATAGGCCAGCAAGCATTGCACGGCAGCCCAGTAGAAACCGTCGAAGGCGCCGGGGTGCTGGTGGACAGCCCCATGAACCAGGTGTTTGCCTACCTGGATAACCCGGCCAACGCCGATGTGTTCGTTGAAGCCGCCCGCTACCAGCGCGCGGGCCAATAACGTTTAAAGAGGAAGCACCGGGTGGACGATTACCAGCAGACGATACGCACCTTGTCTGATCGCATTGTGCTGGCGCAAACACCGATTCGCGTCCTCGACGCGGTGAAATGGGACGAAAACATCCGCCAGGGATTCCTCAAGGCCAAGGGCAAGGCCATGCCCGCCGTAGACCGCGACTACTACCTGAATCGCCCGCTGTCGTTCGACTCCAGCGCGGTGAAGCTGGAATTCCAGAATATCGAGCGTGACATCACCCGCCGTCTCGGCCAGTTCAGCCCGGTGGGGCAGATCATGCGCCGCATGTGCCGGGAGTACCGCATGGTGGTGCGTATGCTCGAAGCCCGCGGTACCGAGGACTTCGGCCTGATTTCCCAGGAACTGTACGGCGCCGCCTCCGACGCCTTCCATGCCGGCGACCCGACCCTGGCTGACCTGGGCCTGATGCTCTCCGACTACTTGAACAATATCGACGTCCGTGGCGACCTGAAGGACGAGGCCAAGACCCTCACCGCCAAGGACGCGGTCAGCCTGTTGCAAACCCGTCTGAACAAGGTGTTTGGCGAGGCCGAGGAAACCATCCGCGTATTCGAGTCCGACGGAATCGTCGCCGACGCGGCAGCGGGTGCCGACTACATCAAGATCCGCGCCGATGCGATGTTCAACGAGCGCGACGTGCGTGCACTGGAAGTGCATGAAGGCCTGGTGCACGTGGGTACCACCCTCAACGGCCTGAACCAGCCGATCTGCACCTTTCTGTCCAAGGGCCCGCCGTCGTCCACCGTGACCCAGGAAGGCCTGGCGATCCTGATGGAGATCATCACCTTCGCGTCCTACCCCAGCCGCCTGCGCAAACTGACCAATCGCACTCGCGCTATCCATATGGTGGAAGAGGGCGCCGACTTCCTGCAGGTGTTCGAGTTCTTCCGTGAGCAAGGCTTTGAAATGGCCGAAAGCTACGGCAATGCCAGCCGCGTATTCCGTGGCTCGGTGCCGACTGGCCTGCCGTTTACCAAGGATTTGTCCTACCTCAAGGGCTTCATCATGGTCTACAACTACATCCAGCTGGCTGTCCGCAAAGGCAAGCTGGAACAAGTGCCGCTGCTGTTCTGCGGCAAGACCACCCTGGAAGACATGCGCACCCTGCGCCAACTCATCGACGAAGGCCTGGTGGTACCGCCCAAATACCTGCCCGAGCAGTTCCGCGACATGAACGCGCTGGCGGCGTGGATGTGCTTCTCCAACTTCCTCAACCACCTGAGCCTGGACCGGATCGAGGCGGATTACTCCAACATCCTGTAAACGATGTGACTGATGCAACGGCTTCAACAATGTGGGAGGGAGCTTGCTCCCGATAGCGCTGCATCGGACGCATAAGTGTCAACTGACACACTGCTATCGCAGGCAAGCCCGCTCCTGCAGTCCGATCCCATGGGTCTTTAGATTTACAACCTGCTCACGAGGCTTCAACGGATGAGAATCCTCGGCATTCTTTGCCTGCTACTCACATTGAACGGCTGCAGCTCGCTGCTGTTCTACCCCGAACCCGGCCTGCCGTTCACGCCAGAAAAGGCTCACCTGCAATACCGTGACGTCACCCTGACCACCGCCGATGGGGTAAAGCTGCACGCCTGGTGGCTGCCGGCCAAGCCCGGCGTGCCGCTCAAGGGCACGGTGCTGCACCTGCATGGCAACGGCGGCAATCTGGCCTGGCACCTGGGCGGCAGTTGGTGGTTGCCGGAGCAAGGCTATCAAGTGCTCTTGCTGGACTATCGCGGCTACGGACTGTCGGAAGGCAAACCCTCGTTGCCGGCGGTCTACCAGGATGTGGACGCGGCATTCAGTTGGCTCGACAAGGCCCCGGAAACCCAGGGCCAGCCCCTGATTGTCCTGGGCCAGAGCCTGGGCGGTGCGTTGGCGGTGCATTACCTGGCTGACCACCCGGAGCGGCAGTCCCAGCTCAAGGCCCTGGTGCTGGACGGTGTGCCTGCCAGTTATCGTGACGTAGGACAATTCGCCCTGAGCACCTCTTGGTTAACATGGCCATTGCAAGTGCCCTTGTCCTGGCTGGTGCCGGATGCCGACAGCGCTATCCAAGCCATGCCCCGGTTGACCGGCGTGCCCAAACTGCTGTTCCACAGCCTGGATGACCCGATCGTACCCGTGGCCAATGTTATCCGCCTGTACCAGGCCGCACCGCCGCCCCGGGTATTGCAGTTGACCCGCGGTGGCCATGTGCAGACCTTCGCCGACAAAACCTGGCAAACCGTGATGCTGCGGTACCTGGATGACCCGCAACACTTCAACGGCCTGCGCCGCCTCGGCGAAATTCCGAATTACCCGACTTCCCACGTTGATTCATCAGAGAGCCCGCAATGAGCGAAGAACGCAATATGATCCCGCTGATCCTCACTGGCATCGGCACCATCATCGGCACCGTCGGCTGCCTGTGGTACTACGGCTACCTGCACTTCGCCAAACCGGAAGATGCGTTGCTGCTCAGCGACTTCACCATGCTCAAGACCGTGCCTGGCGAGGACTACAAGATTTCCCTGACCCCGGCGGCCCAAGTGGCGCAATGCGTGGACGGCGTATTGGTGATGTTTGACACCGAACAGAAGGGCCTCAGCGGTGTGCTGGTGAACAACAAGAAACAGGCCGTGCGTTGCGTTGGTCAGGAAACCCCGCAGTTGCAGCAATAACCCGCACTCCCGAAATATTTGGAACCGCATTCCGTGAGAAACCACTGAGTGGGGTGTCAGCAGCGCTGGCACATAACCTACGAATGACGAATCCAGGAGTGTGATGATGGACGTTGGTGCATTAGGCCGGATGTTGGGCATGTCGAGGGGCCAGGACAGCCTCGACCAGAAGGGCGCGTATGGCCGCGAGCAGCAGAAGGGCGGAATCGATCCGGAGCTGCTCAAGAAACTGTTGGAAATGCTCTCGGGTGCTGCCGGTGGCGCGCAGAGCGGTGGGGGTTCCTCGGGCGCTGGCGATCAGCCGGACCTTGAGCAAATCAACAAGATGCTGGCCGGACGCGAAGGCATGCAGGCGATGATGCCGGATAGCGACAACGGTCGAAAAATCCAAGTCTGACAGGCAAGAAAAACCCCACCGTCAGGTGGGGTTCTTCTTTCCAGCATCAATCAATCAGTTCGCCATCGACGAACGTGGCTTGACCGGCTGGTTGTCGTTGGAAATGGTCACTTCGACGCGGCGGTTCATCGCACGGCCGGAGACGCTGCCGTTATCGGCAACCGGGTATTCCTTGCCGTAGCCCTGGGTCACGATGCGCGAGATATCCACGCCTTGCTGGGCCAGTGCACGCTGCACGGAGGCCGCACGACGCTCGGACAGGCTCTGGTTGTACGAGTCCGAACCGGTGCTGTCGGTGTAGCCTTCGACGATCACTTTACGGTCCGGGTTATCGCGCAGGAACTGCGCCAGCTTGGTGATGTTCACCAGGCCGTTGGGTTTCAGGTCGGACTTGTTGGTCGCAAACAGCACGTCACCGAAGGTCACCAGGGTGCCGCGCTCGGTTTGCTTGGCGTTCAGGCTGTTTTGCAGTTGCTTGATCTGTGCATCGCGGGCTTCCAACAGGGCGCGGGCACGTTCGTCGCCAGCGTTTTTCAGCTTGGCTTCCGATTCGCGCAGCGCGATGGTGTCTTTGGCCACTTCCACGCGCTGGTTGGTCAGGTACGCCAGTTGGTCGACTTTCTTCTGGTCTTCCTTGTTGCGGTAGGCCTTGTCAGCCTTATCCAGCCAATCCTGGGCGTCCTTGGTTTCCAGGGCGGCAACCTTGGTGGCGTTCGGGTTGGACTGCAGGGCCGAGAAGTTGGTCCGTGCGTTTTCCAGGTTCGCGTTCGGCGGGGTGGAGCAGGCCGCCAGGGCAACGCTCATCGCCAACAGGGCAGGGATCATCAGTTGTTTACGCATAGTCGTGTCGTCCTTTCAATTCGATATCAGGTGCGAGGCAGTCAAGGGGTGCGTCTTACTGCTGCTGGATAACAGCCGGACGCATGCCTTCCTTGCGCAACTCGTCAACAGCCTTCTGGGAATCCTTCACCGCCTGTGCAGCCTTGGCCGCCTGGGCTTTGCGCTCGGCAACGCGTGCGTCCCACTCGGCTTGTTCGGCCAGGCGACGGGCTTCGTCGTAGTTTTTGTCGTGCATGGCGATTTCGGCTTGCTTGAGCTTGTCCTGGGCCGACTTCATTTCTACGGCCGCGTACTCGGTGCCGCCGGCGCTGACAGCGCTGTTCACTGCCGATTGGCTCACGGCGTATTGCTCGCTCGGAGGGTTGCCGGCGCAGCCGGCGAGAACGAAGCTGGTACCGATCGCCAGCGTGGCCAGTTTCAGCCCGCGCAGAGGGTTAAACGAGGATTGGGCAGTGCTGGTCTTCATCGTCTTCAACTCCATGGTGTAACTCCTGAAAAACATCAAAATCCATGTCACTGGTCAGCGGTCGCGAGCCCGGCGGCAGAGCGCCGAGCGCCTGTTCAAACGGCTGTTCCAAGTGATGGCTTACTGGCTGTGACCGGAGGCATTTTTCAAAAGTTCAGAAAAGATGGCGATCTGCCTGAAAAGATAACTGACCAGTCGGTCAGCGAAAAAAGATGGAGCTTTCACGGTGCGCAACAGTATGCCGGGCCTGTGGAAGGCCCGGATTACAAGGGGTTTACGGGGGGAGGGGGGGATCTGTCAGTGCTTGTGTTCGTCGGCGGCGCTCGCCAGGTCGTGCAGGTAGCGGCGTGACAATGTCAGAAAGCGCGGGGTAGGGCCGACGTCTTCGTACAGCGGATCGCCCTCTTCGTCAGTGGCGATCACCTGTTGGCCCTTGATATAGGGAAAGCTGGCTTCCAGCTCTTCGAGGGCCGCGCCGATCAATTCGCCGAGCAGTTCTTCGGTGCTGCGCTTGGGGTACATTTCCGCGATGGCCGCCAGTCTGGCCGCTGCTTCCACATCCAGGTGGATCGCGTACTCGGTTTGGGTCAGGCGACCCTTGGCATTCTCTTCCCAATGCTGGGCCAGTTCTCGAATTTTCATGGCAACCTCAATAAAGCCCGCGGTGGTGGGCGGTGATGAGTGACCAGCCGCGCGCATGGATAAACGCGACGACTCAGTAATGAGACTAGCTGTAAACCACAAGGTTTAAAGTCTTGTCATAAACCGACACTGGCGGCACTCTGCAAAGCTTGCGCGTCCCGGATTTCTGGCTGGAGATTGGCTGATGAGTGATATCGATGCACGCTTGCGTGAGGATGTTCACCTGCTGGGTGAACTGTTGGGCAACACCATTCGAGAGCAGTACGGCGATGAGTTCCTCGACAAGATCGAGCAGATCCGCAAGGGCGCCAAAGCCGACCGCCATGGTGCCGGCGATGAGCTGAGCACCCGCCTGAACCAGTTGCAGGAAGATGAGTTGCTGCCGGTGGCGCGGGCGTTCAACCAGTTCCTCAACCTGGCCAATATCGCCGAGCAGTACCAACTGATTCACCGGCGCGATGAGTCGCAACCGGCACCTTTCGAGTCCCGTGTATTGCCCGAGTTGCTCGCCCGCCTGCAACGCGAAGGCCACAGCAACGAATCCCTGGCCCGCCAGCTGGGGCGCCTGGAAATCGAACTGGTCCTCACCGCCCATCCCACCGAAGTGGCGCGCCGCACCCTGATCCAGAAATACGATGCCATCGCCGCACAACTCGCGCTGCAGGATCACCGCGACCTGACCACCGCCGAGCGCGAGCAGATCCGCGAGCGCTTGCAACGCCTGATCGCCGAAGCCTGGCACACCGAGGAAATCCGCCGCACCCGGCCCACGCCCGTGGACGAAGCCAAGTGGGGTTTCGCGGTGATCGAGCATTCACTGTGGCACGCCATCCCCAATTACCTGCGCAAGGCCGATCACGCCCTGCATGCCGCCACCGGCCTGCGCCTGGCGCTGGAGGCGGCGCCGATTCGCTTTGCGTCGTGGATGGGCGGCGACCGTGACGGCAACCCCAACGTCACCGCGACGGTCACCCGCGAAGTGCTGTTGCTGGCGCGTTGGATGGCTGCGGACCTGTACCTGCGCGATATCGATCACCTGGCTTCCGAGCTGTCGATGCAACAAGCCAGCAAGGCACTGCTGGCCAAGGTCGGTGACAGCATCGAACCCTACCGCGCCGTGCTCAAGCAACTGCGCGACCGCCTGCGCGCCACCCGCCAATGGGCCAGCGCATCGTTGAACACGCCGATCCCGGCACCGGCCGATGTGTTGCAGAACAACCGCGACCTGCTGGAGCCGCTGGAGTTGTGTTACCAGTCCCTGCACGAGTGCGGCATGGGCGTGATTGCCGATGGTCCGCTGCTCGATTGCCTGCGCCGTGCGGTGACCTTTGGCTTGTTCCTGGTGCGCCTCGACGTGCGCCAGGATTCCAGTCGCCATACCGCGGCCATGACCGAAATCACCGATTACCTGGGCCTGGGGCGTTACGAGGACTGGAACGAAGACATGCGCATCAGCTTCCTGATGAAGGAACTGGTCAACCGTCGACCGCTGCTGCCGGGCTATTTCAAACCGTCGGCCGACACCGCCGAAGTGCTCAACACCTGTAAGGAAGTGGCCGCGGCCCCGGCGGCGTCGCTCGGCTCCTATGTCATCTCCATGGCCGGCGCCGCGTCGGACGTACTGGCCGTGCAACTGCTGCTTAAAGAGTCGGGCGTACAACGGCCGATGCGCGTGGTGCCGCTGTTTGAAACCCTGGCCGACTTGGATAACGCCGGGCCCGTGATCGAACGACTGTTGCTGTTGCCCGGCTACCGCGCACGGTTGCAGGGCCCGCAGGAAGTGATGATCGGCTATTCGGACTCGGCCAAGGATGCCGGCACCACCGCCGCGGCCTGGGCACAGTACCGCGCTCAGGAACGCCTGGTGGATATTTGCCGCGAGCAGCAGGTGGAACTGCTGTTGTTCCATGGTCGCGGCGGCACCGTCGGCCGTGGCGGCGGCCCGGCCCACGCGGCGATTCTGTCGCAGCCGCCGGGGTCGGTGGCGGGGCGTTTCCGCACCACCGAACAAGGCGAAATGATCCGCTTCAAATTCGGCCTGCCGGATATCGCCGAGCAGAACCTCAACCTTTACCTGGCGGCGGTGTTGGAAGCGACGCTGCTGCCACCGCCGCCACCCGAGCCCGCCTGGCGCCATTTGATGGATGAATTGGCGGCTGACGGTGTCAGTGCCTATCGCGCCGTGGTGCGGGAAAATCCGCAGTTCGTCGAATACTTCCGCCAGTCCACCCCGGAGCAGGAACTGGGGCGCTTGCCCCTGGGCAGTCGCCCGGCTAAGCGCCGTGCCGGTGGCATCGAAAGCTTGCGCGCGATCCCGTGGATCTTCGGCTGGACCCAGACCCGCCTGATGCTGCCGGCCTGGCTCGGCTGGGAAGCCGCGCTGAGCAAGGCCTTGGCCCGGGGCGAAGGCGAGCTGCTGGGGCAGATGCGCGAGCAGTGGCCGTTCTTCCGCACCCGCATCGACATGCTGGAAATGGTGCTGGCCAAGGCCGATGCCGATATTGCCCGCCTGTATGACGAGCGCCTGGTGCAGCCGGACTTGTTGCCATTGGGTGCGCACTTACGCGACCTATTGTCGCAGGCATGCAGCGTGGTGCTTGGCCTGACCGGCCAGTCGCAGCTGCTTGCCCACAGCCCCGACACCCTGGAGTTCATCCGCCTGCGCAATACCTACCTCGACCCCTTGCACCTGTTGCAGGCCGAATTGCTGGCGCGCTCGCGTCGCCAGGAAGCGGCGCAGGACAGCCCTCTGGAACAGGCGCTGCTGGTGTCGGTGGCCGGGATCGCGGCGGGGCTGCGTAACACCGGCTGAGGTTTTTTGCCTGTTCTCAACGGTTTGCAGATAAACCCCATCGACCGCCCGAACCGGGCGGTCGACGTTTATGGGGGCGGGTTGCACCCAGGCACGCCGCACCTATGACGCGTGTAGGGCGCGGGTTTTTCCTACTTTTGGCGGCTTGTGTGGTTTGGGCCCGCTGTGTATCTTGATCAGCCTTTGGCCGTTTGGACGGCCTGGACCCACATTTTTACGAGATTGGCCCCCGCGGCGAATCCGAGCGTCATCTCTATAAAAAATTGAGGAGCACATCGATGCGCGTCATTCTGCTGGGAGCTCCCGGGGCCGGTAAAGGTACTCAGGCAAAGTTCATCACTGAAAAATTCGGCATTCCACAAATCTCCACCGGTGACATGCTGCGCGCTGCGGTAAAAGCAGGCACCGAGCTGGGTATTAAAGCCAAGAGCATCATGGATGCCGGCGGCCTGGTATCCGATGACCTGATCATCGCACTGGTCCAGGACCGTATCGCGCAGCCCGACTGCGCCAACGGCTTCCTCTTCGACGGTTTCCCTCGCACCATTCCCCAGGCTGAAGCCCTGGTGACCGCCGGCGTCGAGCTGGACGCCGTGGTTGAAATCGCCGTTGAAGACGAAGAAATCGTCCAGCGTATCGCCGGTCGTCGTGTCCACGAAGCCTCGGGCCGCGTGTACCACACCGTCTACAACCCGCCGAAAGTGGAAGGCAAGGACGACATCACCGGTGAAGACCTGGTGCAGCGCAAGGACGACACTGAAGAAACCGTGCGCCATCGCCTGTCGGTCTACCACTCCCAGACCAAGCCGCTGGTGGATTTCTACCAGAAGCTGTCCGCTGCCCAGGGCAAGCCGAAGTACAGCCACATCCCTGGCGTCGGCTCGGTCGAAGCGATCACCGCCAAGGTGCTGCAAGCACTGAGCTGATCGAACGACCGGCTTCATGGACAACGGCCCGCTTGCGGGCCGTTGTTGTTTATACTGGCGCACTTTTTTTCAACTTGGACACCGACACCGATGAGCACCCTGCTGGCCCTGGACACTGCGACTGAAGCTTGCTCCGTTGCCCTGCTGCACGATGGCAAGGTCACGAGCCATTACGAAGTGATCCCGCGCCTGCACGCGCAGAAGCTGTTGCCGATGATCAAGCAACTGCTCGAAGACGCGGGCACCACCCTGGCCGCCGTCGATGCCATCGCGTTCGGCCGTGGCCCGGGCGCGTTTACCGGTGTGCGGATCGCCATCGGCGTGGTGCAGGGCCTGGCCTTTGCGCTGGAGCGTCCGGTATTGCCGGTCTCCAACCTTGCAGTGCTGGCACAGCGCGCGCTGCGTGAACACGGCGCACGGCAAGTCGCGGCAGCCATCGATGCGCGCATGGATGAAGTCTACTGGGGCTGCTACCGTGAAACCGCCGGGGAAATGCGCCTGGTCGGCGCGGAAGCCGTGTTGCCGCCGGAATCGGCAGTATTACCGGTTGGTGCCGAGGGCGACTGGTTCGGTGCGGGCACCGGTTGGGGGTATGGCGAACGCATCGGCGTGCATCCGGCAGGGCAGGACGGCGCGATGCTGCCCCACGCCGAAGACCTGCTGACCCTGGCGCGCTTCGCTTTCGAACGTGGCGAGGCCATTGCTGCCGATCAGGCCGCGCCGGTTTACCTGCGGGATAAGGTGGCGCAAACCAAGGCCGAACGCGGGATCGTATGAAGGCAAAAAATGATGGCAATTTGGGCTAGAAAGCCGCCAATCATCAGAAATTGCCCGCGTTTTTAAACCTTTTTCAAATTATGTGTTCTAGTTATCACCAGAGCATTTGCGCGTCATGGAGTGCGCCACTAAAATGCCATCACCGAGACCGAGTTCGCATCGATGCGTATAGACGGCTTTTCCTCACAGTCCTACCCCATCAAGCGTAAGCCGCGTAAGGCAAACGCCACGGTAGACGATTCCGTCGAGGATTCGCCGGACTTCATCGACGTGCAGTCCGAAGCCCAAGGCGCCGCCAGCGCTCGTATCAGCGGTCTTCCCGCGCGCCAGCAAGACATGGTCTTCCCGCGCTCCATGAGCAAAAGCGTCGCCACCGCCCTGGCCAGCTACCTGACCACCGCCGGTTTCGTCGAATGGGATATGGAAGTGCTGGGCCTCGACATCCACATCTGATGCACCTGCCTTACTACATCGGTTGCCCGTCCTGGAGCGAAAACGCCTGGCGTGAGTACCTGTACCCCGCCGATGCCCGCTCCGGCGACTACCTCGCCTTGTATTCCCAAGTCTTCAATGCCGTTGAAGGCAACACCACGTTTTATGCTCGCCCCTCGGCCGCCACTGTGCAGCGCTGGGCCGAGATCATGCCCGAGGGATTTCGCTTCACCGCCAAATTCCCCGGCGATATCAGCCATGGTGGCGACCTGCGTGAGCAGTTGCCGGCGGCGCAAAGCTTCGTCGGCCTGATGAGCCCGTTGGGCGAGCGTGTTTCGCCGCTGTGGCTGCAACTGTCGGCGAGTTTTTCGCCGCAACGCCTGGGCGAGCTGACCGGTTTTATCGACGGGCTGGAACGCCCGTTGGCCGTGGAAGTCCGCCACCCGGAATTCTTCGCCAAGGGCGATGCCGAGCGCATGCTCAATCGTCTGCTGCGTGACCGTGGCGTCGAGCGCGTCTGCCTCGACCCACGCGCGCTGTTCAGTTGCACGTCCACCGCGGCGGCCGTGCTGCATGCTCAATCGAAAAAGCCCAAGGTCCCGCCACGTCCGGCGGCGCTGACCCTGTTTCCCCAGGTGCGTTTTATCGGTCATCCAGAGCTTGAGGCCAACGATCCGTTCCTGATCCCCTGGGTGGAAAAAATCGCCGGCTGGATCGAAGAAGGGCGCACGCCCTACATGTTCCTGCACACTTCCGACAACCGCCTCGCGGCGCAATTGGCCCTGCGCTTCCATGGCCAACTGATGGCGCGCCTGCCCGGCCTGCCGGCGCTGCCGACCTTGCATCGTGAGCCTGCTGTGGAGCAACTGGGGTTACTCTAGGGGACTTTTTCCCGCCAGGAGTCAGTCATGGATGCCCAAGCCCGTCGCGCCGAAACCTTCAAGGCCTTGCATGAACGCGATCGAGCCTTTGTGATGCCCAACCCGTGGGATGCGGGCTCGGCGATCATGCTCGCCAGCCTCGGTTTCGAGGCCCTGGCCACCACCAGCGCGGGCTGTGCCTTCAGCCTGGGGCGGCCGGATGCTGAAGGGGCGTTGTCCCTGGAGGACACGCTGGCCAATGCCGGCATGATTGCCAGGGCGACCACCTTGCCGGTAGCGGCGGACTTGGAAAACGGTTTTAGCGACACCCCCGAAGGCTGTGCCCAGACGATCCTGTGCGCCGCCGCCAGCGGTATCGTCGGGGGTTCCATCGAAGATGCCAGCGGCATTGCGGCTGACCCGATCTATCCCTTCGACCTGTCCGTGCAGCGCGTGGAAGCCGCCGTAGCCGCCGCTCGCAGTCTGCCATTTCCATTCATCCTGACGGCACGCGCGGAGAACCTCCTACACGGTCGCCTGGATTTGCCCGACACCATCCGCCGCCTGCAGGCCTACGCCGAAGCCGGGGCCGACGTGCTCTACGCACCGGGTCTGCGCAGTGCCGAGGATGTGCTGGCGGTGGTCAAGGCCGTCGCCCCAAAGCCGGTGAACGTGTTGATGTCCGGCGGGCTGAAGCTGAGTGTGGCGCAGTTGAGCGAGATGGGCGTCAGGCGTATCAGCGTAGGTTCGGCCATGGCGCTGGCGGCCTACGGCGAGTTTTACCGGGCGGCCCAGGAGGTGTCCGAGCACGGCACATTCACGTTTACCGAGCGCTCGATGCCTTTCAGCACCGCCAATCGGTTCTTCAAGGATTAAGCGGTGGCTGTACCGCTGAGGCTCAGGCGGCCAGGCGCAGGTTGTGGGTGATCAGCGGACGCGCCCAGTAGTAGTCGAAGTCCAGGGCTTTTTGTTGCGCCACCAGCTCTTCTTCAGGGTATGGGGTGGCGGCCGGTGGCAGCAGATCCAGTTCGAACTCGGCAATCGGCAGGTGCAGTGGACGCGGTTCCGGTGCCGGGCCCGGTTCGGGCAACGGTTGGCCGGCGGTCAGCACGATCGGGCGCACCCAACCGCTTTCGAAATTCTGCTGGCGCTGCTGGGCGACGATTTCGTCAGGCGGGAATGGGGTTGCCGGTGGTGGCAGCAGCTCGGTCTCGAACTCGGCTTTCGGCAGGAACAGCGGCTCAGGCGGGGCGATCTCGGTGTCTTTGACGTCGCATTCGCGCTGGGTGAGGATTTGCGACAACAGGTCGGCGCCTTCGCTGGGTTCTACCGCCGGGTCCGCCGGTGCCGACGCCTTGGCGGCCAGGGCGTCCTGGTTTTCACCGAGCTGCTCGGCCAGCGCCCGGGCGAAGAAGTCCTGCCACACATGACTTACGCCGGCCAGCGCTTGAGTATTGCGCAGGCCGTAGTTGTTGTGGGTCGGCAGTACACCGATGGTTAGGGGAAGAATGTCTGACATTTTTCTCGGTCGACGCTCAGCTCTGGCAAAATACCTGACTGTTGTTTTTATCGGCCGCTTTTTGCCGATCCTTAATATTTTTGAGCGTAGCGATTGATGAGCGAACAACCCGCGGCCAGCCGCATCCAGGTCGAGGCCTTGGCCGAAGGTTTCAAGGCCCGCGCCGGGCAGGTGGCCGAACAGCTTGGCTTGCCATTAACGCTGGCCGATGCGGATTTTTCCCTGCAAGTCGGGGAACACGGCCTGCAGTTGCAACAGCTTGGGCCTGATGCACCGGGGCCGGTGCGCGTCGACTTTGTCGAAGGTGGTGCCGCGCACCGGCGTTTATACGGCGGTGGCAGCGGACAGATGATCGCCAAGGCCGTGGGCATT
The DNA here is from genome assembly GCF_900102035.1 of Pseudomonas extremaustralis. Classification (NCBI taxonomy): domain Bacteria; kingdom Pseudomonadati; phylum Pseudomonadota; class Gammaproteobacteria; order Pseudomonadales; family Pseudomonadaceae; genus Pseudomonas; species Pseudomonas extremaustralis. Next base: position 3,421,739 of record NZ_LT629689.1, on the reverse strand, counting down.
GCCCAAGGTGTGCGTCCGCGGGTGCTGGACGCCACAGCCGGGCTGGGCAAGGACGCGTTTGTCCTCGCTAGCCTGGGTTGCGACATGAGCCTGATCGAGCGCCAGCCATTGATCGGCGCCTTGCTCGAAGACGGCCTGGCACGCGCGGCGGAGGATTTTGACGTGGCGCCGATCGTGGCGCGCATGAAGCTGCTCAAGGGCAACTCCATCGACGTGATGCTCAACTGGCAAGGCGAGCCGCCCCAGGTGATCTACCTCGACCCGATGTTCCCTCATCGTGAGAAAACCGCCTTGGTGAAGAAGGAAATGCGCCTGTTCCGTCCGCTGGTAGGCGATGATCTGGACGCTCCGGCCTTGCTGGCGGCGGCGCTGGCGCTGGCCAGTCATCGCGTGGTGGTCAAGCGCCCGCGCAAGGCGCCATGCATCGAAGGGCCCAAGCCAAGCCATGCGCTGGATGGCAAATCCAGCCGCTATGACATCTACCCCAAGAAGGCGCTCAAGCCCTGATCCTCAAGGTCGGTAGGCCCGCATAAACAACCCCACCACATCCTGCACATGGGCTTCGGCGGCCTCTTCGCTCAACTGCCCGGCGCAGCCATACAGCAAGCAGAAATTCGCGGTGCCCTTGAGCAGGCAGAAGAAGTGCTCGGCCGCCTTGAACGGTTTGTCGATGCTCAGCGCGCCGCTCTGGTCGATTTTGCTCAGCAGGCGTTCCATGCCTTGCAACATGCGCATGGGGCCCGCTTCAAAGAAGATCTGTGAGAGTTTCACGTCCTGATTGCCGGTGGTCATCATCAGGCGATGCAGGTTCACCGACTCCTCGCTGTTGATCAGCCGATGGAACCCCCGCGCGATATTCAACAACACAGTGTCCACCGGCATATCGGGGGGCAGTTCAAAGTACATCACCGGCAGTTGTTCCTCGCACTTTGCCACCACGGCGGCGGTGAATAAGGTCTCTTTGTCGGTGAAGTGGCTATAGACGGTCAGTTTCGACACGCCGGCCTCAAGGGCCACAGCATCCATGCTGGTGCTGGCGTAGCCATTGTTCAGAAACAGGATTTTGGCTGCTTCGAGGATAGCCTGGCGTTTTGCCATGTCCTTGGGACGCCCTGGGCTATTGGTGTGGACAGGATTGTCGGACATTTCCACCTTTAATACTGGACTGGTGAGTTTGGTATTAATAACATACCGGCAAGTATAATTATTCCAAGCTCCATTTGCGAAAGGTCCTTCAGCATGCGCAGCACTTTCCTGCCCCTTGCGTTGCCTCTCAGCCTGGCCCTCCTGTTGGCCGCTTGCGGCCATGAAGATACGGCCAAGACCCCCCTCCGCCCGGCCATGGTGGTGCAGCCGCAGCCCTCGGCGCAGGCGACGGACAGCTATCCAGGCGAAGTACGTGCCCGTTACGAGCCGGATCTGGCCTTTCGCATCGGCGGCAAAGTCAGCAAGCGGTTGGTGGAGGAGGGCGAACGGGTCAAGGCCAACCAGCCGTTGGCGGAACTCGATCCCCAGGATGTGCGCCTGCAATTGGAGGCCACCCGCGCCCAAGTCGCGGCTGCCGAAGCCAACCTGAGATTGGTGCGGGCCGAGCGTGATCGCTACAAAACGCTGATGGACCGTCAACTGGTCAGCCGTTCCCAGTACGACAACGCCGAAAATCTCTACCGATCCGGTGAAGCGCGCCTCAAGCAGATCAAGGCCGAGTTCGACGTGTCCAGCAATCAGGCCGGTTATGCCGTGCTGCGTGCGCCGCAGGACGGCGTGGTCGCCAAGCGTTCGGTGGAAGTCGGCCAAGTGGTGTCCGCCGGCCAGACCGTATTCACCCTGGCCACCGACGGTGAACGTGAAGTGCTGATCAGTCTGCCGGAGCAAGGCTTCGGTCGCTTCAAGATCGGCCAACCGGTCGCGGTTGAGTTGTGGAGCCAGCCGGAGCAACGCTTTGCCGGGCGTATTCGTGAACTGTCGCCCGCCGCCGATCCCAAATCCCGGACCTTCGCCGCGCGCATCGCGTTCACCGGCGGTAAGGTCCCGGCCGAACTGGGCCAGAGCGCCCGCGTATTCATACAGGCCGATGGCGTTATTCCTTTGTCTGTGCCGCTGTCCGCCCTTAGTGCAGAGAACGGTGTGTCGTACGTCTGGCGCGTGCTGCCGGACAATACCCTCAAGCGCACAGTGGTGCGCATCGGCGCGTTCGGCGAAAAGGCCGTACCGGTACTGGAAGGTTTGAATCCCACTGATTGGGTGGTTGCCGCCGGTGTGCATGTGCTCCATGAGGGCCAGCAAGTGCGCCCGGTGGATCGCGCCAACCGTGTAGTGAATCTGGCGGCCAAGGAGTAGTCCCCGATGGGTTTCAATCTTTCCGAATGGGCGTTGCGCAATCGCCAGATCGTACTGTTCCTGATGATCCTGCTGGCAGTGGTTGGCACTTTGTCCTACACCAAGTTGGGGCAAAGCGAAGACCCGCCGTTCACCTTCAAGGCCATGGTGATCAAGACCAACTGGCCCGGGGCCACGGCCCAGGAGGTTTCGCGGCAGGTCACCGAGCGCATCGAGAAAAAACTCATGGAGACCGGCGAGTACGATCGCATCGTGTCCTTCTCGCGGCCCGGCGAATCCCAGGTCACGTTCGTCGCCCGCGACGCCATGCGTTCGGCGCAGATTCCCGACCTGTGGTACCAGGTGCGCAAAAAGGTCGGCGACATTCGCCAGACCTTGCCGCCCGATATACAAGGGCCGTTTTTCAACGATGAATTCGGCACCACCTTTGGCAATATCTACGCCCTGACCGGCGACGGTTTCGACTACGCCGTGCTCAAGGACTACGCCGACCGCATCCAGATCCAACTGCAACGGGTGGCGGATGTCGGCAAGGTCGAGCTGATCGGCCTGCAGGACGAGAAAATCTGGATCGAGCTATCCAACCTCAAACTGGCCACCCTCGGCTTGCCCCTGGCCGCCGTGCAGCAGGCGTTGCAGGAGCAGAACGCGGTGTCCACCGCCGGCTTCTTTGAAACCCCGAGCGAGCGCGTGCAGTTGCGGGTGTCAGGCAATTTCAAGACGGTGGAAGAGATTCGCGCCTTCCCGATCCGCGTCGGCGATCGCACCTTCCGCATCGGCGATGTGGCGCAGATCCACCGTGGCTTCAACGACCCACCCGCGCCGCGCATGCGCTTTATGGGCGAAGACGCCATCGGTCTGGCCGTGGCCATGCGCGACGGCGGCGACATCCTGGTGTTGGGCAAGGCTCTTGAAGGCGAATTCGCACGCTTGCAGAAGAACCTTCCGGCGGGCATGGAACTGCGCAAGGTGTCGGACCAGCCGGCGGCAGTGAAAACCGGCGTCGGAGAATTCGTCCGTGTCTTGGCCGAGGCGCTGGCCATTGTGTTGCTGGTGAGCTTCTTCTCCCTCGGCGTGCGTACCGGCATGGTGGTAGCCCTGGCGATTCCGCTGGTGCTGGCGATGACCTTTGCCAGCATGTATTACCTCGGTATCGGCCTGCACAAGATTTCCCTTGGTGCCCTGGTGCTGGCCCTGGGCTTGCTGGTGGACGATGCGATTATCGCCGTGGAAATGATGGCGATCAAAATGGAACAGGGTTATGACCGGGTTAAAGCCGCAAGTTTCGCCTGGACCAGCACCGCGTTCCCGATGCTTACCGGGACGCTGATCACCGCCGCCGGCTTCCTGCCGATCGCCACCGCGCAGTCGAGCACCGGCGAATACACCCGTTCGATCTTCCAGGTGGTGACCATCGCGTTACTGGCTTCCTGGGTGGCCGCCGTGGTGTTCGTGCCTTACCTGGGGGAAAAACTCCTGCCTGACCTGGCGAAGATTCATGCGGCTAAGCACGGTACGGATGGGCCCGATCCCTACGGCACTCCGTTCTACCAGCGTGTAAGACGTTTGGTGGAGTGGTGTGTACGGCGCCGTAAAACCGTGGTCGTGTTGACCCTGCTGTTGTTCATCGGGTCGGTTGCGTTGTTTCGTTTTGTGCCCCAGCAGTTCTTCCCTGCGTCCGGCCGTCTGGAACTGATGGTCGACCTCAAACTGGCCGAAGGCGCCTCCCTGAGCAACACCGCCGCGCAGGTCAAGCGCCTGGAGGCTTTGCTCAAGGACCATGCTGGCATCGACAACTACGTGGCCTATGTCGGTACCGGTTCGCCGCGTTTCTATCTGCCCCTGGACCAGCAACTGCCGGCGGCCAGCTTTGCCCAATTCGTGGTGTTGGCCAAGACGATCGAGGAGCGTGAAAGCCTGCGCACTTGGCTGATCCAAACCCTCAACGAACAATTCCCGGACCTGCGCTCACGGGTCACGCGCCTGGAAAACGGCCCGCCCGTGGGCTACCCAGTGCAGTTTCGCGTGACGGGCGAGAACATCGGAGAAGTTCGCGCCCTGGCCCGTAAAGTGGCGGCCAGGGTTCGCGAAAATCCCCACGTGGCCAATGTGCACCTGGACTGGGAAGAACCCAGCAAGATCGTCTACCTCAATATCGACCAGGACCGCGCCCGCGCCCTTGGCGTGAGCACCGCCAACCTGTCGAAATTCCTGCAGAGCTCCCTCACCGGTTCCAGCGTCAGCCAATTCCGGGAGGACAACGAGTTGATCGAAATCCTTCTGCGCGGCACCGTCCACGAACGTACTGAATTGTCGCTGCTGCCAAGCCTGGCCGTGCCGACCGACAACGGAAAAAGCGTGGCCCTGGCCCAAATCGCTACCCTTGAATACGGCTTCGAAGAGGGCGTGATCTGGCACCGCAACCGCCTGCCGACCGTGACCATTCGCGCTGATATCTATGGCAAGGAGCAACCGGCGACGCTGGTCCAGCAGATCCTGCCGACCCTTGAAGGTGTGCGCGCCGAACTGCCCGACGGCTACCTGCTGGACGTCGGCGGTACCGTCGAAGACTCCGCGCGCGGGCAGAACTCGGTGAAGGCCGGTGTCCCCTTGTTCATCGTGGTGGTGCTGACGTTGCTGATGCTGCAACTGCGAAGTTTCTCACGCACGGCGATGGTGTTTCTCACCGCACCCCTTGGACTGATCGGCGTGACGCTGTTCCTGCTGGTGTTCCGCCAACCCTTCGGGTTTGTCGCCATGCTCGGCACCATCGCGCTGTCGGGGATGATCATGCGCAACTCGGTGATCCTGGTGGACCAGATCGAACAGGACATCAAGGCCGGACTCGCGCCGTGGCAGGCCATCATCGAAGCCACCGTCCGACGCTTCCGCCCGATTGTGCTGACGGCACTCGCGGCGGTACTGGCGATGATCCCGCTGTCACGCAGTGTGTTCTTCGGGCCGATGGCGGTGGCGATCATGGGGGGATTGATTGTGGCGACGGCATTGACGCTATTGTTCCTGCCAGCACTGTATGCAGCGTGGTTCAAAGTGAGGAAGGATGCTGCGTAAGCATGCTGGTCACTGTTTCAGCCCTGGCTGAGCCCGTTGAAGATCAACCCTGCGACCTCCGTGGCGGTCGGCTGTTTCGCTTTTGCGCCAGGGCGTATGACTACAGTCGGCAAGGAACCATTCTTGTGTGATCGCCACTCAACGTTACCTGATTGGCAGGTACCGGCTTCTGCTTGAGGCAGAGGCTGGAACGATTGGAACGCAAGGAGTTCACCATGATCATCATGCCTATTCTGTTGAATCCTCTTTCGCTGCTTGGCGCCGCGATGAAAAATGGCCAGTCCCATGGCGGCGGGTGCTGCAAACCTGAGCCCGCCAAACCATGTGACGACAAGGCCAATGAGCGGACAATCAATATTGAGGCAAAAATAAAATATTGATCCCCGACTGACTCCTGTACGCAAACGCCCCGAATAATCGGGGCGTTTTTTTTCGTGGCGCGAGGGGGGCGGTGTCTACAGCGCGCCAAACACCTTTTTCGCCAGGCTGGTCGCCGCAGCTGCCGGATTCTTGCGAATCGTCTCTTCCTGCTGCGCGATCATCTTGAACAAACCATCCAGCGCCTGCTCGGTCACGTAGTTTTCGACGTTGGCGCTCTTGGTATCGATCGCGCCAAATGCCGCTGCCTTGCCGGCCAGGGCGTTGTACTGCTGGGCGACGCCGACCTTGTCGGTGGCAGCCTTGACGATGGGCAGGAACTTGGCGCGGATTTCTTCGCGGCTGCTCTTGTTCAGGTACTGGGTGGCCGAGTCCTGGCCGCCGGTAAGGATGCCCTTGGCGTCGGTCACGCTCATGTTTTTCACGGCGTTGACCAGGATCGGCTGGGCCTGGGTCACGGCGGTTTCAGCCGCTTTGTTCATGCTGTCTTCCAGCTGTGTGACCTGGTCACCCATGCCGAACATTTTCAGCTTGTCGGCGACTTTGCCGAGTTTGCCCGGCAGGCCGATTTTCACTTCGGGGTTGTTGCTGAAACCACCGGGTACACCCAGTTGTTTTACGGCGATCTGTGCGCCCTGGGTCAGGGCGTCCTTGAGGCCGCCGCTGGCGTCGCCCTGGGACAGGCTGCCAAGGTCAAGGGCCATGGCGTTGGCACCGAGCAGCAGGCCGGCACACAGGGCAGTGAGGCGAAGGGAGTTGCGGAGCATGGGCGCTTCCTTATGGTCGAAAAATTCAGTGAGCGACAGCGTTGACCCGCAAGCGCAGTGGCTGTGGGTCCTGGCCATTGAGCTGTACCGCGTGCTGTTCGGTGGTCATGAACAGTAGCTTGCCGTCCAGTTCGATGCGAGCAGTCACCGCATAACGGTGGCCCGGCTTGACCTGTGCCGGATCGTAACTCAGGTGAAATGGCAGTGGCACCTGGCCCTTGACCGGGCCTTTCTGCTCGGCGAGTGTCACGGCCGGGGCGTCCATCCGCGACACGTCTTGCAGGCTGACGCTCAAGGTCGCTGTCGCTGGCAGGGCGATGCGTTGCAGGTAGAACACTTCGCCATCGAGGCTGGCCGTGGGCGCAGGGGGCATGGATTGGCAGGCTCCGAGCAGGGCGGTGAGGCCCAGGAGGAGGATCTTTTTCATGGTGCAGCTCCTTTTCAACGGTGCCGGCGTCCAACCGGCACCTCGTTAAATCTAGCGGTTTTCTTCGGGTTTGACGGCTGCAGGTTCGTCCGACGCCTCGGCCGCACCGTCCACGCGATGCAAGGCCACCTGGCGAATCGACAGGCGAATTTCGGCCGGCAACACGCGCTTGGCTGCGCCCTCGGCCAGTTCGCCGAGCAGGTCGTGATAACTCAACTTGCCGGCTTCATCGCGGCGCAGCACATCTTGCTCCAGCAAGGTCTGGATGAAATGTCGGAAAAGACTCTTGTCGAAGAATTCCGGGGCGTTGAGGCCATGCAGGATCGACAGGCGCTGGGCCATGGTCGTGCACAGGTCTTCCAACTCTTCGGCGCTGATGGTGTTCCGGCCACTGTTGAGCAGCAGCGAGATCGCCATGTAGAAGCGTTGCAGGGTCTGGGCGATGCTTTTGGACAGCAGCGTCAGCAGCACGAAGTGCCGCGAACTCGGGGCCGGGCGCAGGTACACGTCGTTTTCCAGGCGCAGCAGGCCCTGCTCGACGAAGGCCTCCAGCCACTGGTCGATCACCGTGTCCAGCTCTTCCAGCGACCAGCGGATAAACAGCTCCGATTGCAGGTACGGGTACAGGGCACGGGTGTAGCGCAGGATCTGCTCGCGGCTCATCCGCGAACTGCTCTGGAAGAAGCTCGCCAGCAGCGCCGGCAGGGCGAAGATATGCAGCACGTTGTTGCGGTAGTAGGTCATCAGGACGGCGTTCTGCTCGTCCAGGTACAGAATCTTGCCGAGGGCGTCGCTCTGTTCCGACAGCAGGTGCATGTCCTTGACGTGCTTGATCAGCGCCATGCCATCGCCTTCGGGCAAGGTGGTGTGGGGCGAATAAGGCACGCGGCGCAGCAGCGCCAGGTACAGGTCCAACTGGCGGGCCATGGCCTGTTCGTCCAGGGCCAGGCGTGTGGTGGACAGCAGCGCCAGGGCCACCAGGTTGACCGGGTTGACCGCCGCCGCTTCGTTCAAGTGCCGCGCCACCTGTTCGCCGAGACGATGGGTGGTTGCGTTGAGCCAGGCCGGTTTGTAGTTCGGGCCCAGCTCCTGGGCGCGCCAATCCGGTTGCTCGACGTCGAGGAATTCCGCCAGTTTGATCGGTTCGCCGAAGTTGACCGCGACCTGGCCAAAACGCTGCTTGAGCGCACCGATCACTTTGAAAATATCGAAGATCGACTCTTTCTTCTTGCTCGCGCCACGCAACTCACCGAGGTAGGTGCGGCCTTCGAGCACACGCTCATAGCCGATATACACCGGTACGAACACAATCGGCATGCGCGAGGAACGCAGGAAGCTGCGCAAGGTAATCGCCAGCATCCCGGTTTTGGGCTGCAGCATGCGCCCGGTGCGCGAACGTCCGCCTTCGACGAAGTACTCCACCGGGAAGCCTTTGGTGAACAGCGTGTGCAGGTATTCGTTGAACACCGAGGTGTACAGCGGGTTGCCCTTGAAGGTGCGCCGCATGAAAAACGCACCGCCACGGCGCAGCAGGCTACCGATCACCGGCATGTTCAGGTTGATCCCGGCGGCGATGTGCGGCGGGGTCAGGCCGTTCTTGAACAGCAGGTACGACAGCAGCAGGTAGTCGATGTGGCTGCGGTGGCAGGGTACGTAGATCACCTCGTAACCCTGGGCAACCTTTTGCACGCCCTCGATGTTGTTGACCTTGATGCCGTCGTAGATCTTGTTCCAGAACCAGCTGAGCACCACTTCCAGGAAGCGGATCGCGGTGTAGGTGTAGTCCGAGGCGATCTCGTTGCCGTAGCGCAGGGCCTGGGCCTTGGCTTTTTCCGGGCTGATCTTTTCTCGCTCGGCTTCGTCGGCAATCGCCTGGCGTACCAGCGGCATATTCACCAAGCCCTTCACCAGATTGCGGCGGTGGGACAGATCGGGGCCGATCACCGCGGTCTTCAGGTTACGAAAGTGCACGCGCAGGATGCGTTGGGCCATGCGCACGGTGCGTTCGTGACCTTTATTGTGCTCGATCAATTCACGCAGGTTGATGGGCGCGGAGAATTGCACTCGGGTCTTGCGACCGAGGATCAGGATGCTCAGCAAGCGGCGCAGACGCCCGGTGACTGCCCAGCTGTCGGCAAACAGCAGTTTCCAGGGGCTGGACTCGCTATCGGGTGACTGCCCCCAGAACACGCTGACCGGAATGATTTGTGCATTCTCTTCGGCGTGCTCGGTCAGGGTATTGACCAGGCGGGTCAGGGTCGGCGGCGCGCCGCGCTTGTCCTGGCGGCCGAGCCAGTCCGGTTCCGGTGTGAGGTAGAAGAACGCCGCGGGTTCCATCAGCGGGCCGACCGATACCGGCAGCACCGGGCGTGGCAGGCCGGCCTTGGTGCACTCGGTATCGACCACGGCCAATTCGCTGAGGGAGGGCGATTGCAGGACGTAGAACACCGGCCGGCTGCGGTCCAGGTTGAGGGTTAGGGACGACTGGTTGATCGTTTCCGAGCGAACCCAGAGGTACAACAGTCGGCGCAGGGTGCCAAACACCAGACGGCGGAACGGGGAGCGGGTCATAGGCGAGCTGCTTCAAGTGGAAAAAACCGAGCAGGCGCTCGGGCGAGTAGTGTGCCGTATTCGCCGAAAATCGGCAAAAAAGCAGCGATGTAAACTTGAGTTGATCGTTTTTGAGCCTGTCATATACTCGGCAGTTCAACGCGACCGACTCAACAATAACAATCATGTGGGAGTGAACAGATGGCAACGCGCGAAACCGGTAGTGTGAAGTGGTTCAACGACGCCAAGGGCTACGGCTTTATCCAGCGTGAAGACGGCAAGGATGTGTTTGTGCACTACCGTGCCATTCGCGGTGAAGGCCATCGTTCCCTGGCCGAGGGCCAGCAGGTGGAATACGCCGTGGTGAGCGGCGAGAAGGGCTTGCAGGCAGAGGATGTGGTGGGCCTCTGAGACCACCGCTGAATCAATGTGGGAGGGAGCAAGCCTCCTCCCACATTTTGATCGGGGTCACCCATTCGGATCAGGCGGTTTTCCAGGTGATCTGTTCTTCGCCATCGGCGCTGATGCGAATCCAGGTGTCGGCGTTTTCCTCGCCTTCTTCCTCGATCCAGCTCCCTGGCGCGCAGCGCACTTCGACATTCAGCGCGGCAAACGCAGCGCGGGCGCAGGCGATGTCGTCTTCCCACGGCGTCTGGTCACTTTCCAGATACAGGCTGTTCCACTTGCCTACCGCTTTCGGCAGCCAGGTGACGGGCACATTGCCGGCCTTGCACTTGTAGGTCTGGCCCTTCTGGACCCAGTCGGTGCACGGACCCAGCGCGGCGCCGAGCCACGCGGCGATGGCCTTGTAGTCGACGTCGGCGTCCTTCAGGTAAATCTCGATATCAGGTTGGCGCATGGATGTTCCTCGTTGCGGGATTCGAAAATCCATTCGCGGATGTCAGGTGGGCGTAGTGCCCGAAAAGTCGGTTATTGAAGCACGAAATAATCGTAGCGCATCGACACAGTGACCTGCAGCGGCTCGGCGGCCTCGATTACGTCGGCGCGGCGCTCGGCACTGGCGCGCCAGCCGTGGGGCGTCATGGCCAGCAGGTTGGCGCGGTCCCGGGGTTCGGCCAGGCTCAGGGTGAACGCTAGGGTCTCGCTGTGCGCAAGGCTCATGCCGTCCGGCACCAGGGCCAGGTGCTTGTCGTCGGTGTACTCGCGCACTTCATCGTATAAACGCTCGCGCAGTTCCATCAGGTGGCCGCTGGTGGGGCCGACCTTCATCAAGCCGCCGCCGGGGCTTAGTAGGCGCTTGGCTTCTTGCCAGTCCAACGGGCTGAATACGCTGGCAAGGAACTGACAGCTGGCATCGGCCAACGGTATGCGGGCCATGCTGGCGATCAACCAGGTCAGCGCCGGGTTGCGCTTGCACGCACGCTTGACCGCTTCCTTGGAAATATCCAGGGCATAGCCGTCGGCGTGGGGCAGGGCCTCGGCGATCTGCGCGGTGTAGTAACCCTCGCCACAGCCGATGTCCACCCAGCGCTGCGGCGCACGTTCGGCCGCCAATTCCGCCAGGCGCTTGGCCACCGGCGCGTAGTGGCCGGCGTTGAGGAAGTCGCGGCGCGCCTCGACCATCGCCAGGTTATCGCCTGGGTCGCGGCTGTTTTTGTGCTGCACCGGCAACAGGTTCAGGTAACCCTGGCGCGCGCGGTCGAAACGGTGCCCGACCGGGCAGGCCACGCCATTGTCCACCGCGTGGAGCGGTGCGCTGCAAAGGGGGCAGGCGAGCATCAGGCGAGCAACTTGATCAGGGTTTGGTAGTAAATGTCGGTCAGCACATCGAGGTCGCTGGCCAGGATGCGTTCGTTGACCTGGTGAATCGTCGCGTTGACCGGGCCCAACTCGACCACCTGGGTGCCGAGGGTCGCAATGAAGCGCCCGTCGGAGGTGCCGCCACTGGTGGACGCCTGGGTCTCGCGCCCGGTGACCGCCTTGATGCTGGCCGAGACCGCATCGAGCAAGGCGCCGGGTTCGGTGAGGAACGGCAGGCCCGACAGTGCCCAGTCTACGTGCCAGTCCAGGCCGTGCTTGTCGAGGATCGCGGCGACGCGCTGTTGCAGGCCTTCGACGGTGGATTCGGTGGAGAAACGGAAGTTGAACACGGCCGTCAGGTCGCCGGGGATCACGTTGGTCGCACCGGTGCCGGCATTGAGGTTGGAGATCTGGAAGCTGGTCGGCGGGAAGAAGGTGTTGCCATCGTCCCAATGCTCGGCGGCCAATTCGGCCAGGGCCGGAGCGGCCAGGTGGATCGGGTTCTTCGCCAGATGCGGGTAGGCCACGTGGCCCTGTACACCGCGCACGGTCAGGGTGGCGCCGAGGGAACCGCGACGGCCGTTCTTGACCACGTCGCCCACCAGGGTCGTGCTCGACGGTTCGCCGACGATGCACCAGTCCAGGCGTTCCTTGCGCGCGGCCAAGCGTTCGATGACCGCCTTGGTGCCATGGTGGGCCGGGCCTTCTTCATCGCTGGTGATCAGGAATGCGATCGAACCCTTGTGGTCCGGGTAGTCGGCGACAAAGCGCTCCGACGCCACCAGCATTGCGGCCAGGCTGCCTTTCATATCCGCCGCGCCACGCCCGCAGAGCATGCCGTTTTCGTCGATGAGGGCATCGAACGGGTCGTTCTGCCAAGCCTGCACCGGGCCGGTCGGGACCACGTCGGTGTGGCCGGCAAAACACAGCACCGGGCCGGCGTGCTTGCCATGGGTGGCCCAGAAGTTGTCGACGTTTTCGATACGCATCGGCTCCAGGGCAAAACCGGCGTCGCCCAGGCGCTGCATCATCAGCTTCTGGCAATCGGCGTCAATCGGCGTCACCGAAGGGCGACGGATCAGGTCGATGGCAAGTTGAAGGGTCGGCGAAAGGTCGGCATGGGCCGTCATGGGAAAACTCCGAAAATCAAGGCGGCGACGTTCCAATTGACCGTAGGAGCGAGCTTGCTCGCGAAAAACGCAAAAGCACCGCGTTCATTCAGGATGCCCGCGTGATCGTTGACGATTTTCGCAAGCACGCTCGCTCCTACAGTCGTTGGGTGCAAGGTGTGCAAAAGGGCCGTTATCTTATAGCAAAACGGCGACCAGAGGCCGCCGTTTAGTGCATTGCGCAAGTTTTTACAGCGCGGTGGCCGGCTCGGCCTTCGGCGCCGGTTTCGGCAGCGACGACAGGAACGCCATGATCAACGCCGCCACATACGGCAGCGATTGCACCAGCAGCATTACCACCCAGAAGCGCATGTCATTGCTCGGCAGACCCTGCACCAGGTAGATCCCCAGCGCGGCGCCCCACAACAGCAGCATGATGAACATTTCTTCGCGGGCTTCGGAAATCGCCACCCAGAAGCCGTGGTTATCCGCGTTCTTCGGCGTCCGAAAGAACGGAATGCTGGTGGTGAAGAAGCCATACAGCACCGCTTTGGCGATGGTGTGGGACAACGCCAATCCGGCCAGGGCCGCGCAGAATGCGTCCTTGAGGTTCACGCCTACGGCGCGGCGGTACAGGAAGATGATCTTGCCCACCTTGAACACGAACAACGCCAGGGGCGGGATCGCGAAGATCAGCAGCGGCGGGTCGACCCGGGTCGGCACGATGATCATCGCCGCCGACCACAACAGCGCGCCGACGGTGAAGAAGATGTTCATGCCATCGGCCACCCACGGCAACCAGCCCGCGAGGAAGTGGTAGCGCTGGCCACGGGTCAGCTCGGTGTCCTTGCCGCGCAACAGGCTGGCGGTATGACGCTTGATGATCTGGATCGCGCCATAGGCCCAGCGGAAACGCTGTTTCTTGAAGTCGATGAAGGTGTCCGGCATCAGCCCCTTGCCGTAGCTGTCGTGGTAATACGCCGCTGACAGACCTTTCTCGAATATCCGCAGGCCCAATTCGGCGTCTTCACAGATACACCAGTCGGCCCAGCCCAGTTCCTCGAGCACCGAACGCCGGGTCATGGTCATGGTGCCGTGCTGGATGATCGCGTCACGGTCGTTGCGGGTGACCATGCCGATATGGAAGAAGCCTTTGTATTCGGCGTAGCAGAGCTTCTTGAAGGTGCTTTCGTTCTGGTCGCGGTAATCCTGTGGCGATTGCACCACGGCGATTTTCGGGTCGGCGAAGTGCGGCACCATGTGCTTGAGCCAGTTCGGCGACACGCAGTAGTCCGAGTCGATCACGGCGATCACCTCGGCATCCTTGGCGGTGTGCGGGATCAGGTAGTTCAGCGCACCGCCCTTGAAACCGGCCAGGGGCGCAACGTGGAAGAACTTGAAGCGCGGGCCGAGGGTGGCGCAGTAATCGCGCACCGGTTCCCATACCGCCGGGTCCTTGGTGTTGTTGTCGATGATCAGGACTTCGTAGTCCGGGTAATCGAGGGCGGCCAGGGCGTCGAGGGTCTGTTTGACCATTTCCGGCGGCTCGTTGTAGCACGGCACGTGGATCGATACTTTCGGGCGGTAGTCCGAATCCCCCACCACAGGCAGGAATTCACGCCGACGCTTGTGGGTCCATACCGCTTCCGCCAGTTCGTGGGCCTCGGTCAGCAACACGATAAACACGCCCAGGGCGCCGAGTGCCAAGAGGAAACCGACGGTCAGACTGAACCAGGTGCTGTATTGCTGGCTGTAGTCGTAGCCGATCCACACCAGCACCGAACCGCACAGGAACGCGATAAAGGTCAGGAAGGTCCGGCCACGTTGGCGCAGGGCCGAGCCGTCGATCATCAGCAGCGTCAGGGACAGCAGCGCAAGCACCACCGAACCGATGGCCAGCACCCGCCATTGCGGGATCGCCACTACTGGGCCTTCAAAGTTGAATTTCTGTTGGCGCGCGGCGTTGAACACACCCCAATAGGCGCCGACCGAACCTTCATCGCTGGCTTTCCACGGCTGGTCGAAGGCCTCGATCACGAAGTAGTTGTAGCCTTGGCGGTTGAGCTTGTTGACCAGGGTGCGCAGGTAAATCGCCTGGTCGGCCGGCGACGCGTCAGCACCACCGCGCATGCGCCCGTTGCTCGGCCAGCCGACTTCCGACAGCAGCAGCGGCTTTTTCGGGAAGGTTTTCTTCAGATCCCGCGCGCGGTCGAGTACGAATTGGCCCGCCTGGTCCACCGGAATGTGCTCCCAGTACGGCAGGATGTGCGCGGCGATCAGGTCGACGTGCTTGGCCAACTGCGGATTGTGTTCCCAGATGTGCCATTGCTCGGAGGTGGTCACCGGTACTTTCACCGCGGCGCGCACCCGGTCCAGCAGCACGATCAGCGCTTCAGGGGTGATCTCTTCACGGAACAGCGCTTCGTTACCCACCACCACGCGCACGACGCTGCGCGAACTGTTGGCGATTTCGATGGCGCGCTGGATTTCACGCTCGTTGCGTTCCAGGTCCGGGCTGATCCAGATCCCCAGGGTCACCCGCAGGCCGAATTCTTCGGCCAGCTTGGGGATATCCCCAAGGGTGCCGTCGACCGAGTAGGTACGGATGTTGTCCGTCAGCTTGCTCATGATCGCCAGGTCCTGGCGCATCTGGTCGTCGGTCGGGTACTGGTCTTTCTGCGGGTACTGGCCTTGCTGAAACGGCGAGTAAGAAAAACCGGAGATCTGCTCAGGCCAGTTGGGGGCAGTGACCGGGCGGTTGATCAGCGCCCAGAAACCGGTGAACAGCGCGGCAATTGCCAGCACCACCACCAGGTTGAGTCCAAATTTACGCGATGCCATGGTTATATCGGGTTCCAAAAGGTGTGGAACGGAAAGAGGTGTCGGCTTACGTCGAACGGCGCGCATCCTACACCGGCCTTTCACTGAGCGTATAGCAGACAGAGAAAAGCCGGACGTTAGTCCGCGAATGTTCGCCTAAGTTCTTTACTTGTAACCTGAAGTTTCGAACTTGTCGCAGCAAAGCCCTATAATGCGCGCCGGTTTTTGGGGTAATGGTCATGAGTGCAGAAGATCCGCGGTTTGCAGGCGTCGCCCGCTTGTATGGCATTGAAGGCCTGGAGCGCTTGAAAGCGGCCCATGTGGCGATCGTCGGCGTCGGCGGAGTCGGCTCCTGGGCGGCGGAAGCCATCGCCCGTTGCGGCGTAGGCGAGATTTCGCTGTTTGACCTCGACGATGTCTGCGTGAGCAACAGCAACCGGCAGTTGCACGCCCTGGACAGCACGGTGGGCAGGCCCAAGGTCGAGGTGATGGCTGAGCGCCTGCGCGGCATCAACCCGGATTGCACGGTGCATGCGGTGGCGGATTTCGTCACCCGCGACACCATGGCCGAATACATCACGCCGAACATCGATTGCGTGATCGACTGCATCGACGCGGTCAACGCCAAGGCCGCGCTGATCGCGTGGTGCAAACGCCGCAAGATCCAGATCATCACCACCGGCGGCGCTGGCGGGCAGATCGACCCGACGCTGATCCAGGTGTGTGACCTGAACCGCACTTTCAACGATCCCCTGGCCTCGAAAGTACGCTCCACCCTGCGCCGCGACTACGGCTTCTCCCGCACCGTGACCCGCCATTACAGCGTGCCGTGCGTGTTTTCCACCGAGCAACTGCGCTATCCCAAGCCGGACGGCAGCATCTGCTTGCAGAAGAGTTTTGTCGGGGATGGCGTGAAGCTGGACTGCGCCGGCGGGTTTGGCGCGGTGATGATGGTGACGGCCACCTTCGGCATGGTGGCGGCGACCAAGGCGGTGGACAAGATCGTGGCCGGGGTGCGCCGGCCGTCCGAGCGGGTCAAGCCCAGCTGAATTCCAGATTCGTAGGCAGTACAACCTGTGGGGGCTTGCTCCCGATTGCCTGAGTGTCAGTCACTGTCTTGGTTGACTGTCACACCCCCACATCAGTGTTGTGTGTGGCTCAGTTCTCTCATGCGCTGCAGGACGGCATTGAGGCCGTTGCTACGAGAGGGCGACAACTGGCGGGACAGCCCGAGTTGATTGAACCAATCCGGCAAATCGACCGCCTGCAGTTCCGCAGCCGACAGTCCGTTGACCCGGGCCAGCAGCAACGCCACCAGCCCGCGGATCATCCGCGCCTCGCTGCTGGCGGCAAACTGCCAATGCCCATCCTGCAAGCGCCCCACCAACCACACCAGGCTCTCGCAGCCGTGTACCAGGTTGGCCTCGACCTTATCTTCATCGGCCAATGCCGGCAGGCGTTCGCCCCATTGCATCAGCATGCGCGCCCGCTGTTCCCAACTGCCCACCGACTGAAACGCTTGCAGTGCGACCACGGCGTCTTTCGGCAGGCTCATCGCAGCATATCCAGCGCCTGATCCAGTGCTTCAAAGAAGCGCTCCAGGTCATCGGAATCGTTGTACAGCGCCAGTGACACGCGGATCGCCCCCGATAAGTGCAGCGCCTTGAGCAGCGGCATCGCGCAATGATGGCCGGCGCGCACCGCGATCCCTTGTTCGGTGAGCAGGTGGGCGAGGTCGGCGTTGTGCACGCCGTCCACCACAAAGCTGACCAGTGCCACCTGCGGCGCCCCCAGTACACGCACGCCATTACGGGCTTTCAAGCCGCGCAACAGGTAGTCATGCAACGCCGCTTCATGGGCAGACACCGCCTGTTGATCCAGCGAACTCAAGTAATCCAGGCTGGCGCCCAGGCCGATCACGCCGGCGATCGGCGGCGTGCCGGCTTCGTAGCCCAGCGGCGCGGGGCGAAAGCTCGCACTGTGGTAGTCCGCCTGTTGCACCATCTCGCCGCCGAACTGCCAGTGGCGCAGGTGATGCAAGGCTTCGTTGCGGCCGAACAGCACGCCGACGCCGTCCGGGCCGTACAGTTTGTGGCTGGAGAACACATAAAAGTCGCAGCCCAGGGCCTGCATGTCATGACGGCCATGGACGATACCTTGGGCGCCGTCGACCACGGTCAGGGCTCCACGCGCCTTGGCCAGTGCCAGCAAGGCGTCCAGCGGTTGCCAGGTGCCTAAGACGTTGGACAGTTGGCTCGCCGCCAGCAGCCGCGTACGCGGGCCGATCAGCGCGGCGGCGGCGTCGAGGTCGATCACGCCGTCGTCGCCGAGTGGCAATACCACCAGCTCCAGTGCGCGACGTTTGGCCAGTTGCTGCCAGGGCAGCAGGTTGGCGTGGTGTTCCAGGGCGCTGATGACAATCTCATCGCCCGCATTGAATAAGTGCTCCAGGCCATAGGCCAAGAGGTTCAGCGCAGACGTCGCGCCGTGGGTAAAGATGACTTGCCCGCTGTCGCCTGCATTCAACCACTGCGCAACCTTGCTGCGACTGTCCTCGAAGGCCTGGGTCGCATGGGCACCCGGCAAATGCTGGGCACGGTGCACATTGGCGGCGCCATTGGCGTAGTAATGGCTGATGGCGTCCAGCAGGGCCTGAGGTTTTTGCGTGGTGGCGGCGTTGTCCAGGTAGGTCTGGTCTTGCCGTTGCAGGGTGGCGATGGCCGGAAAATCGGCGCGCCAGGGGGAGGGCACAAGCATGGTGATCAAGACTCGTATAAGCGAGCCGGCCCGAAGGCGCGACCCGCTAGTGGCATCGAGTGGCTGCTTAGTTGTGAGCGTGCAGCGCTTCGTTCAGTTCGATGGCCGATTTGTGGGTTTTGCACTCCACGGCACCGGTCTCGGAATTGCGGCGGAACAGCAGGTCCGGCTGGCCGGCCAGCTCGCGGGCCTTGACCACTTTGACCAGTTGGTTGCGCTCGTCGAGCAGCGCCACTTTGGTCCCGGCGGTCACGTACAGGCCCGATTCCACGGTGTTGCGGTCGCCCAACGGGATACCGATACCGGCGTTGGCACCGATCAGGCAGCCTTCGCCGACCTTGATCACGATGTTGCCGCCGCCCGACAGGGTGCCCATGGTGGAGCAACCGCCGCCCAGGTCCGAGCCCTTGCCGACGAACACGCCCGCCGAGACACGGCCTTCGATCATGCCCGGACCTTCGGTGCCGGCGTTGAAATTGACGAAACCTTCGTGCATCACGGTGGTGCCTTCGCCCACGTAGGCGCCGAGGCGGATACGCGCGGCGTCGGCGATACGCACGCCGGTCGGTACCACGTAGTCGGTCATTTTCGGGAACTTGTCCACCGAGAACACTTCCAGCAGCTCGCCACGCAGGCGCGCTTCCAGTTGACGTTCGGCCAACTCATTGATGTCGATCGCGCCCTGGCTGGTCCAGGCCACGTTCGGCAGTTGCGGGAACACGCCGGCCAGGCTCAGGCCGTGTGGCTTGACCAGGCGATGGGACAGCAGGTGCAGCTTGAGGTACGCCTCGGGGGTGGAGGTCAGCGCGGCGTCTTCGGCCAGCAGGGTGGCGACCAACGGGTTGTGGCTTTCAGCCAGGCGGTTGAGCAGCGCGGCCTGGGCGGCATCGACGCCCTTGAGCGCGTCAGCCAGTTGCAGGGCCTGGGTGACGGTGAACGTGATCGCCTGGTTGCCTTCGCTGTAGCCGAGGATCGGCGCGATGGCCGCAACGATTTCAGCCGATGGGTTGAGCAAGGGTTGGGCGTAAAACACTTCCAGCCAAGCACCTTGGCGGTTCTGAGTGCCGACGCCGAAGCCCAGGCTGAACAGGGAATTGGACATGCTGTTACCTCTACAAAAATGGAATGGCTGGCCTACTTGAGGGCCGCCGAATAACTATCTGGCTTGAAGCCAATCAGGGTTCTGTCACCGAGATCAAGCACCGGGCGCTTGATCATCGAAGGTTGCGCGAGCATCAATTCAATGGCTTTCGACTGATCGAGATCGGCTTTGCGTTCGTCTTCGAGTTTGCGAAAGGTGGTGCCCGCACGATTCAAAACCACCTGCCAACCGTGCTCGTCGCACCATTGGGTCAAGTGTTCGCGGTCGATGCCGGCCGTTTTGTAGTCGTGGAACTCATAGCTCACCCCGTGCTCATCGAGCCAGGTGCGCGCCTTTTTCATGGTGTCGCAGGCTTTAATGCCGAAAAGGTGCAACGTTTTACTTGAAACGGTCAAGGAATTGCCCCCTTCTGGACGAATGAAATTCAAAGGTCACGGATTATGCCACGACCAGCGGCTTTGAGTGCCGCTCGTCAGCATCGTGCGACGTTTGTGCAAAAGCCATCGTGCAGCATAGGCGGCTAATATGGCACTTCAACGGCGAGTTGTTGCCTGATGTGTGTCGTTGCGAGTCGATTGTCCGGGAAACCCGCGTTATGCAAACCGCCTACACCGTTCTTATCCTGCTGATGTTGGTCAGCGTTTCGCGTCTGGTCGGACGGATCATTCCTCTGCCGCTGCCGCTGGTGCAGATTGGCGCGGGTGCCTTGCTCGCTTGGCCGACCCTGGGTTTGCATGTGGCGCTGGACCCGGAGCTGTTCCTGTTTCTGTTCCTGCCGCCCCTGTTGTTCTCCGATGGCTGGCGCATGCCCAAGCGCGAGTTGTGGCGCCTGCGCGGCCCGATCCTCACGTTGGCCGTGGGGCTGGTGCTGTTTACCGTGGTCGGTGCCGGTTATTTCATCCATTGGATATTGCCTTCGATCCCGTTGCCGGTGGCCTTCGCCCTGGCGGCCGTGCTGTCGCCGACGGATGCCGTGGCGGTGTCGGCCATTTCCCAGAACCGTTTGCCGACACCGCTGATGCACATGCTCCAGGGCGAGGCCTTGATGAATGATGCTTCGGGCCTGGTGACCTTCAAGTTCGCCCTGGCGGCGGCGTTGACCGGGGTATTTTCCCTGGCGGACGCCAGCCTGACCTTTGTGCTGGTCGCCATGGGTGGCCTGGCGGTCGGTGTGGCGTTGAGCTGGCTGGTCGGTCGCCTGCGCGCGTGGATGGTCGCCCGGGGTTGGGATGATCCGGCGACCCACGTGGTGTTCATGTTGCTACTGCCGTTTGCTGCCTATGTACTGGCCGAACGTCTGGGCGCATCGGGTATTTTGTCGGCGGTCGCGGCGGGGATGATGCAAAGCTGGCTCGACCTGTTGCCACGCCAGACCAGTACACGCCTGCTCAACCGCAGTGTCTGGTCGTTGCTGGAGTTTGCCTTCAACGGCCTGATCTTCCTGCTGCTGGGGCTGCAACTGCCGGACATCGTCAAGGCGGTGGTCAGTCATGAACCGACGTTGTGGCCAACCTTGTTGTATCGCTGCCTGGATGTGATCGCGATCTTCCTGGTGTTGCTGGTGTTGCGCTTTATCTGGGTACAAAGCATCTGGCGTTTGTCGGGAGTACTTCGCCGTCTGCGTGGGAGAAGTGAACTGACCCTGGTGCCCACCGCACGCTCCTGCTGGCTATTGACCGTCGGTGGCGTGCGCGGTGCCGTGACCCTGGCCGGTGTGATGTCGGTGCCTTTGCTGCTGGCGCGGGGCAAGGACTTTCCCGAGCGCGACCTGCTGATCTTCATCGCCGCGGGGGTGATCCTACTGTCGCTGATTGCCGCGTGTATTGCCCTGCCGCTGCTGTTGCGCGGTATCGAAAATAGCCCGGACGAGAAGCGCCGCAACGAAGTGCGCGAGGCTTGGAAGAAGACCGCCGTGGCGGCGATCCATGCCCTGGAGACGGAAGAACCTGCCGAGGTGGAAAACTCCGACGCCGCCCAGGCAGCACTGGCCACCGAACTCAGGGCGCGACTGATGTCGGAATATCGGCATCAGTTGCAGGTGTTCAACGATTCGGCCGAAGCCCAGGCGCTGGCACAGCAGATGGATCTGCTCGAACGCAAACTGCGGCTCAAGGCCCTGCGTGCCCAGCGTCTGGAGTTGTACAGCTTGAGTCGTCACCACCGGATCGGTGATGACGTATTGAGGGAAGTGTTGGCGGATCTGGATATGACAGAGGCGAATCTGGGTCACGTCAAATGATCAGCTTTGATTGCTATCCTCGATCCAAGCTATGTTGGCTTGCCCATCTATCGGGGTAGCGTCACTTGGGTGCTTTTATGGTGTTAAATGCCCTCCTTGTGCTCAATAGTGTCCTACATTGATTCTTTAGCGATCCGGTGTGCTGAAGCGCAAAATTTTATGGAGAGAGGTCATGTCTAAAAGCAATGTCGTCTCGTTTACCGAAAAGAAAGCGGAGTTGCAGGCTGGCGTAGGGTTTCTGGAGTTGCTTGATGACGATATCAAGGCAAATCCAGACAGTGTCCAGCCCCTCTCTCGTGGTTTGGTGCAACGAATTGAAACGCTTCGCGCCAAGGCAGACGCCAATCGGCGTCGTGAGCTGCAAGAAGGTTGAGCGTGACTGAAAGTACTGTTCATATCGAAAACGGGTGGGCGCTTTATGCCCACCCGTTTTTCGTTCTACGTCTGGAGGAACTTACCGCTGATATAGAGCGAGCCGCAATCAGCGACCCTGAAGGCTTTCATCATCACCCTGCGTATAAGTTGTTTGATGCTGTAACCGGTAACGTTCTGCGAACCGTTCCTGCTAACCCGGCGCATCCTTGTTATCGGCAAGGCAAGACCCTGGGGCGCGAGTTCTTGCATTGGTTTCGGGTGAAAAAGCAGGGGCTCTTGCCGCGTTATCGATTGTTCTTTCAGTTCAGATCGGAGGCGCCGAAGACCATCATTTACGCCTGGCTGAATGATGAGCGAACCCTTCGAAAGGCTGGTGATAAAAACGACGTCTACGCCGTTTTTACAGCGATGTTGAAAGGCGGGAAAATGCCAAACTCTTTTGCTGAACTGATAGCCGTATGCGAGGGGCTACATCTTGATGACGCGGCGACAGGTACCGAGGAAGAGTAAGACGACATTGAAAACAAGCCCAGCCTGATTCGCCGGGCTGCTTGCATCTCTTACCGACGACGCTGAATAAAGTCGCGAATCCGCTCAGCCGCTTCCACGCACTCCGCCAATGGCGCGACCAGGGCCATGCGCACACGCCCGGCGCCGGGGTTGACGCCGTCGACCTCCCGTGACAGGTACGAGCCCGGCACCACGGTCACGTGCTCTTCCATGAACAGGTCGCGGCAGAACGCAGCATCGTCGCCATTCACATTCGGCCACAGGTAGAAGCTGCCATCCGGGTTTTGCACGTCCAGCACCGGCTTGAGAATCGCCAGCACTGCGTCGAATTTTTCGCGATACAGGTCACGGTTGGCCCGCACGTGGGCTTCGTCCTGCCAGGCGGCGATGCTGGCCAGCTGGGTTTGCACTGGCATCGCGCAGCCATGGTAGGTGCGGTACAGCAAGAAGCCCTTGAGGATATCCGCGTCGCCGGCCACGAAGCCGGAGCGCAGGCCCGGCAGGTTGGAGCGCTTGGACAGGCTATGGAACACCACGCAACGCTTGAAGTCCTGGCGGCCCAGCTCGACACAGGCGCTGAGCAGGCCCGGCGGCGGGGTCTGTTCGTCGAAGTAGAGTTCGCTGTAGCACTCGTCGGCGGCGATCACGAAGTCGTATTCGTCGGCCAGGGCGATGAGTTTTTTCAGGGTGTCGACCGGGATCAAGGCGCCGGTCGGGTTGCCTGGGGAGCACAGGAACAGGATCTGGCAGCGTCTCCAGATGTCGGGCGAGACCGCATCGAAATCCGGGTTGAAGCCGTTTTCGTCGAGGCAGGGCAGGTAATGCGGCTTGGCCCCGGCCAGGAACGCGGCGCCTTCGTAGATTTGATAGAACGGGTTCGGGCTGACCACCAGCGCATCGTCGCTACGGTTGACCACGGTCTGGGTGAAGGCGAACAGCGCTTCGCGGGTGCCGTTGACCGGCAGGATATTGCGCGCCGGGTCCAGCCAGCCTTTGGGCACGTTGAAGCGACGTTCGCACCAGGCAGCAATCGCTTCGCGCAGGGCCGGGATGCCCAGGGTGGTCGGGTACACCGCCATCTGGTCGAGATTGTTGCTCAGGGCCTCGGCGACGAACGCCGGGGATTTGTGCTTGGGTTCGCCGATGGACAGCGCGATCGGGCGCTTGTCCGGGTTTGGCGTGACGCTGCCCAGCAGGGCGCGCAGTTTTTCGAACGGGTAGGGCTGCAGCTGGTTCAGGGCGTTGTTCATCGGTGGATCTCGTTCAATTCATTGGAAGCTAAAAAGGGCTTTCGATCAGATACTCAGGCGCGATGGCTCCACGCCGCTTTCCTGGTTGACGCTCAACTGTTGGACGATGGCTTCCTGCAAGCGCCGGCACAGCTCAGGGTCGGACAACGGCTGGTTATCCGCATCGGTAATGAAGAACACGTCTTCCACGCGCTCGCCGAGGGTCGCGATCTTGGCGTTCTGTAACGACAGGTCGAACTCCAGGAAGATCCCGCCGACCCGCGCCAGCAGGCCTGGGCGGTCCGGGGCGCTGAGCTCGAGCACCGTCACCGGGCGCTGTGCGTCGTTGGAGATGGTCACCTGGGGCGCGAAAGCGAAGTGCTTGAGCTGGCGCGGTACCCGGCGCTGGATGATGGTCGGGTAGTCATCCGGGTTGCGCAGCGCTTCGGTCAGGCCTTCGCGGATCTTTTTCACCCGCGCCGGATTGTCGCCGATGGACTCGCCCTCGGTGTCGAGCACGATGTAGGTGTCGAGGGTGAACTGGCTGCTGGAGGTGATCACCCGGGCGTCATGGATGTTCAGGTTGAGCTGGTCCATGGCGGCCACGGTCACGGCGAAGAAGTCGTGCTGGTCGGGCGCATAGATGAAGATCTGTGTGCCGCCCTCGAACTCGCGCTGGGTGGTTTCCTTGATCAGCACCAGCGGGCCACCATCGGCCGGCTGTTGCAGAATGGCGTCGGTGTGCCAGGCGACATCGCCAGCGGTGTGGCGCAGGAAATAGTCGTCGCCCAACTGCGACCACAGCTGCTCGACATCATCCGGGTCGTTGCCGCCGCGCA
Organism: Pseudomonas extremaustralis; assembly: GCF_900102035.1. Lineage (NCBI taxonomy): Bacteria > Pseudomonadati > Pseudomonadota > Gammaproteobacteria > Pseudomonadales > Pseudomonadaceae > Pseudomonas > Pseudomonas extremaustralis. The sequence continues at coordinate 3,397,464 of NZ_LT629689.1, read as the reverse complement.
CCAGGATATCCAGGGCCGCGCTTTGGGTGCGGCGGATCTGCTCTTCGCGGTCCACCGGATTTTCCAGGCCTCGGCGCAAGGCGCGCTTGGTTTCGGTGTAGAGCTGGCGCAACAGGCTGGCGCGCCAGGAGTTCCACAGCGTCGGGTTGGTGGCGTTGATGTCGGAGACGGTCAGCACGTACAGGTAGTCGAGGCGGGTTTCGTCGCCGACGATCTGCGCGAAGTCGTGGATGACCTGGGGGTCGGACAAGTCCTTGCGCTGGGCGGTGGTCGACATCACCAAGTGGTTCTGCACCAGCCAGACGATCAGGCGGCTGTCCCACAATGGCAACTGGTGGCGCTGGCAGAATGCCTCGGCGTCGACCGCGCCGACCTCCGAATGGTCGCCGTGCCGGCCTTTGCCGATGTCGTGGTACAGGCCGGCCAGGTAGATCAGTTCCGGCTTGGGCAGCTTGGCCATGAGCTTGCTGGCCAGCGGGAATTTCTCTGACACCTGGGTGTACTGCAGCTTACGCAGGTGCTTGATCAGGTTCAGGGTGTGGGCGTCCACCGTATAAATGTGGAACAGGTCGTGCTGCATCTGCCCGACGATAAAGCCGAACTCCGGCAGGTAGAGCCCGAGAATGCCGTAACGGTTCATCCGTCGCAGGTTGCGGTGGATGCCGATCTTGCATTTGAACAGCTCGATGAACAGGCTGGTGTTGCGAATGTCGTGGCGGAAGTCGTCGTCGATCAGGTGACGGTTTTCCCTCAGCAGGCGGATGGTGTCGGCGCGCACGCCTTTGATTTCCGGCTGCTGGGCCATGAGCACGAAGATTTCCAGCATGGCGAACGGGGTGCGGCGGAATACGTTGTCGTTGCGCGCCTCGATATAGCCGTCGTGCAGTTGGAAGCGCGCATTGATCGGTTGCGGCGGCGCTTCGTCTTCGGGGGCCAGGATCACTTCCTCGAAGTGCTGGATGATCAGGTCGCTGAGCTGGGCAATGCTCATGACCACCCGGTAGTACTGCTGCATGAAGCTTTCGATGCTGGTCTTCGCATCTTCGCCTTCAAACCCCAGCAGGGTGGCGATGGAGCGCTGATGGTCGAACAGCAGGCGGTCTTCGGCGCGTCCGGCGAGCATGTGCAGGGCGTAGCGCACTTTCCACAGGAATTCCTGGGACGAGGCCAGCAGGGCGTTTTCGCTCTCCACCAGGAAGCCTTCGCCGGCCAGGGCCCGCAGGTTCAGGGTGCCGTACTGGCGACGGGCAACCCACAAAATCGTCTGGATATCCCGCAGCCCGCCCGGCGAGCCTTTGACGTTCGGTTCCAGGTTGTATTCGGTATCGTTGTACTTATGGTGCCGGGCCTTCTGCTCGGCGCGTTTGGCCAGGAAGAAGTCCTTGCTCGGCCACATGTGGGCGGTGCTGGTGACTTCGAGCATGCGCTGGCGCAGGCGCTCGGGGCCGGCGATGGTGCGGCTTTCCATCAGGTTGGTGATCACGGTGAGGTCGGCACGGGCCTCTTCGGCGCACTCGGCCACCGAGCGCACGCTCTGGCCGACTTCTAGGCCGATATCCCACAGCAGCGTCAGAAAGCGCTCGATGGAATCGCGAAAGATCTCATGGTCGGCGCTGTCCAGCAGGATCAGCAGGTCGATGTCGGAGTAGGGGTGCAGTTCGCCGCGACCATAGCCGCCGACCGCCACCAGGGCGATATCGGCGTCTTCGCTCCAACTGAACTGTTCCCAGGCCTTTTGCAGGATGTTATCGACGAACCAGGCACGGTCCTCGATCAGCCGACGGATGTCCCGGCCGCTGCGAAAGCGCTCGTCGAGCACCTCGCGGGCCTGGCGGATAGCCTTCTTGAAAGCGGCAATGGGGCTTGCTTTCAGGGCCAGTTCGGCCTGGAACTGGCCACGGTCGAAGAGTTCGGGATCCACCTGGGGCATCGATTGGCTTTCCTTTTTATCTAGTCAGTCAGTCACAACACAGCTTGGGAAAACCTGGTCAGCCTGCTTACGCCGAAGCTGCACCCGAAATGCGCGGGATCGTGTCGTCGGCGCGCAGGGTGAAGATCTCGTAGCCAGTATCGGTGACCAGCAGGGTATGCTCCCACTGGGCCGAGAGCTTGCGGTCCTTGGTGATGGCGGTCCAGCCGTCGCCCAGCACCTTGGTGTCGGCCTTGCCCTGGTTGATCATCGGTTCGATGGTGAAGGTCATGCCCGCTTTGAGTTCCATGCCGGTGCCGGCGCGGCCGTAGTGCAGGATCTGCGGCTCTTCGTGGAACACCTTGCCGATGCCATGGCCACAGAACTCACGCACGACCGAGAAGCCGTTCTTTTCCGCGTGCTTCTGGATCACTTCGCCGATATCGCCCAGGCGGCAACCGGGCTTGACCAGTTCGATGGCCTTGTACATGCATTCCTGGGTGACTTGGGACAGGCGCTCGGCCCAGACCGGCACGGTGCCGACATGGAACATGCGGCTGGTGTCGCCGTGGTAGCCATCCTTGATGACGGTGACGTCGATGTTCAGGGTGTCGCCGTCTTTGAGCGGCTTGTCGCCTGGGATGCCGTGGCACACCACATGGTTGATCGAGGTGCAGATCGACTTGGGGAAGCCCTTGTAGTTCAGTGGGGCTGGGATGGCTTTTTGCACGTTGACGATATAGTCGTGGCAGATGCGATCCAGCTCTTCGGTGGTCACGCCGGGCTTGACGTGTTCGGCGATCATTTCCAGCACGTCGGCAGCCAGTTTGCCGGCGATGCGCATGCCGGCGATGTCTTCGGCGGTTTTCAAGGTAACGGTCATACGGGCTCTCTCTAGCGCGACGCGCTGAAATCAATACGGTTTACGGGTGTGCGACAAAAGGTTGCAGAATCCGCACAAGCCCCAAAAAACGCGATTCTAACAGACGATGGCGTCAAATCATGAGCCTCTGATGATCGCTTCTGTCTATCAGGTGGGGTTAAATTCGCTCTATTCAAAGGGTTACGCCAGGGCTGCATACGGCAAATGTGATTGCGGGTTTCGTTTTCGCCCTTCGTGTGGTATAAAATGCGCCGCTTTCCGGGGATACCCCGAAGAGCTTAAATCCACACACGTGTCGACACGATGACCTGGGTGCCGGAGGCCTTGATGCCGCTGGTTGGTCATTGGGATACGTGGAGGCCAAACCCGACTTATTAAGGAACTATCATGTCCCAAGTCAACATGCGCGATATGCTGAAGGCCGGTGTGCACTTCGGTCACCAGACCCGTTACTGGAACCCGAAAATGGGTAAATACATTTTCGGCGCGCGTAACAAGATCCACATCATCAACCTTGAAAAAACCCTGCCAATGTTCAACGAAGCGCTGACCTTCGTAGAGCGCCTGGCCCAGGGCAAAAACAAGATTCTGTTCGTCGGTACCAAGCGTTCCGCTGGCAAGATCGTTGCTGAAGAAGCAGCACGTTGCGGTTCGCCGTACGTCGATCACCGCTGGTTGGGCGGCATGCTGACCAACTTCAAAACCATCCGTGCTTCCATCAAGCGTCTGCGTGACCTTGAAGTGCAAGCCGAAGACGGTACTTTCGCCAAGCTGACCAAGAAAGAGGCGCTGATGCGCACTCGCGACCTGGAAAAGCTCGATCGTTCCCTGGGTGGTATCAAGGACATGGGCGGTCTGCCTGACGCACTGTTCGTTATCGACGTTGACCACGAGCGCATCGCGATCACCGAAGCCAACAAGCTGGGCATCCCGGTTATCGGCGTAGTCGATACCAACAGCAGCCCGGAAGGCGTTGACTACATCATCCCAGGCAACGATGACGCAATCCGCGCTATCCAGTTGTACATGGGTTCGATGGCTGACGCTGTTATCCGTGGTCGCAACCACGTTGCTGGTGGTACCGAGCAGTTCGTTGAAGAAGCTCCGGTAGCTGCCGCTGAGTAATTGACGCCCTGGCGTTGACTCAGTAAGCAAAAAGGGGGCTTGGCCCCCTTTTTGCCCCCTCGAAAACCATTTGTCGGCAGCGCAGCTACAACATCTGTAACGTGCAGCGGCCTACAACGGAGATTCGGGAAGAATTGATCGCCCGTTTGATCGGGTGGAATGGTTGAAAACCTATCCAAGAGGATTTTGAAATGGCAGAGATTACTGCAGCGTTGGTCAAAGAACTGCGTGAGCGTACCGGCGAAGGCATGATGGATTGCAAAAAGGCCTTGACCAAGGCCGGCGGCGACATCGAAAAAGCCATTGATGACATGCGTGCTTCGGGCGCCATCAAGGCTGCCAAGAAAGCAGGCAACGTTGCCGCTGAAGGCGCCATCGCCCTGAAGGAAGACGGTAAATCCGCAGTCCTGCTGGAAGTGAACTCGCAGACCGACTTCCTAGCTCTGCAGGACGACTTCAAGGCATTCGTTACTGCCAGCGTTGAAAAAGCCTTCGCTGACAAGCTGACCGACGCCGCTCCGCTGATCGAAGCTCAAGAAGCTGATCGCCTGGTACTGGTCGGCAAGGTTGGCGAAAACGTCAACATTCGTCGCCTGGTTCGCGTTGAAGGTGATGTTGTCGGTGGTTACCTGCACGGCAACAAGATCGGTGTAGCGGTTGTTCTAAAGGGCGGCAATGTTGAGCTGGCCAAAGACATCGCTATGCACGTAGCGGCCAGCAACCCTGAGTTCCTGCTGCCGTCGGAAGTGTCTGCTGACGCTATCGAACGTGAAAAAGCCGTGTTCCTGAGCCTCAACGCTGACAAGATCGCTGGCAAGCCAGAGAACATCGTTGAAAACATGATCAAAGGCCGTATCAGCAAGTTCCTGGCAGAAGCAAGCCTGGTCGAGCAGGCGTTCGTCAAGAACCCTGAAGTCAAGGTTGGCGAACTGGCCAAGAAAGCCGGTGCTGAAATCGTTTCCTTCACTTACTTCAAAGTAGGCGAAGGCATCGAGAAGCCGGTCGACAACTTCGCAGAAGAAGTTGCTGCCCAGCTGGCTGCCGCCAAGCAATAAGACAGTTTTCAACTGTCGCCCGAAAGAGGCTGCCCGCTCACGCGCGCAGCCTCTTTTCAAATGGGAAGGCTGATTTTATTTTGCTTCCCCTTGGAACTGGCTTACAAAGCCGTGTTCCGATGGCGCTGTGATAGCGTCCAGCTAGAGTGAACGCAAGCCGTAAACGGCTCGCCAAGAATTTTTTAAAAAATACGCCGCAGGAGAGATTCGCAATGGCTCAGCAGGGCAGTGGTTATCAGGCTCGCTATAAACGCATTCTACTCAAGCTCAGCGGCGAGGCCCTGATGGGCTCGGAAGAGTTCGGGATCGATCCCAAGGTGCTTGATCGCATGGCGCTGGAAGTCGGCCAACTGGTCGGCATCGGCGTACAGGTAGGCCTGGTGATCGGTGGCGGCAACCTGTTCCGTGGCGCGGCACTGAGTGCGGCCGGCATGGATCGGGTAACCGGTGATCACATGGGCATGCTGGCCACTGTGATGAATGCCCTGGCCATGCGTGATGCCCTTGAGCGCGCCAACATCTCGGCTATCGTGATGTCGGCTATTTCCATGGTGGGTGTGACCGATCACTATGATCGCCGCAAGGCCATGCGCCACCTGAACTCCAAGGAAGTGGTGATCTTCGCCGCAGGTACGGGTAACCCGTTCTTCACCACCGATTCGGCGGCTTGCCTGCGCGCCATCGAGATCGATGCTGATGTGGTGCTAAAGGCCACCAAGGTAGATGGCGTATACACCGCAGACCCATTCAAAGACCCGCATGCCGAGAAGTTCGATCATCTGACCTACGATGAAGTGCTGGATCGCAAGCTGGGCGTGATGGACCTGACGGCTATTTGCCTGTGCCGCGACCACAAGATGCCGCTGCGCGTATTTAACATGAACAAGCCCGGTGCTCTGCTGAATATCGTACACGGCGGTGCGGAAGGGACTCTGATCGAGGAAGGCCAACAATGATCAACGAAATCAAGAAAGACGCCCAAGCGCGTATGCACAAATCCCTGGAGTCTCTGAGCCATGCATTCGGCCAGATTCGTACCGGCAAGGCGCACCCAAGCATCCTGGGCAGCGTGATGGTGCCTTACTATGGCGCCGACACACCGCTGAGCGGCGTAGCCAACGTCACCGTTAAAGACTCGCGCACCCTGCAAGTCGTGGCTTTCGAGCGCAACATGCTCGCGGCCGTCGACAAGGCCATCCAGAGCGCCGGCCTGAACCTCAACCCGACCAACCTGGGTGAGTTGTTGCTCATCTCCATGCCGGCCTTGACCGAAGAAACCCGTAAGGGCTTCACCAAGCAGGCACGCAGTGCGGCTGAAGATGCTCGTGTTGCGGTGCGCAACATTCGTCGCGATGCCCTGGGTGACCTGAAGAAGCTGGTCAAGGACAAGGAAATCAGTGAAGACGAAGAGCGTCGTGCCGTCGCTGATATCGACAAGCTGACCAAGGACGCCGAGGCCCAGATCACCAAGGCCACGGAAGAAAAAGAAAAGGACCTGATGGCCGTATAAGGGGTCAGGACGCCTTCATGGAAAAGACCAAGCAGACTGTGCCCTCTGTGGTGCCGCGCCATGTCGCGATCATCATGGATGGTAATAATCGCTGGGCGAAGAAGCGCTTTTTGCCAGGTGTCGCCGGGCATAAAGCGGGGGTCGATGCGGTTCGGGCTGTGATCGAGGTATGCGCCGAGGCCAAGGTCGAAGTCTTGACCCTGTTTGCCTTCTCCAGTGAGAACTGGCAGCGACCCGCCGAAGAGGTCAGTGCCTTGATGGATCTGTTCTTCAGGGCCCTGCGTCGGGAGGCCAAGCGTCTCAACGAGAACAACATCAGCCTGCGTATCATTGGTGATCGCTCGCGGTTCCACCCGGAACTGCAGGCGGCCATGCGCGAAGCCGAGGCGATCACTGCCGGTGTCGGCCGTTTCGTGCTGCAGATTGCAGCCAACTACGGCGGCCAGTGGGACATTGCCCAGGCCGCCCAGCGGCTGGCCCGTGAAGTGCAGGCCGGGCATCTGCGCCCGGACGAAATCACGCCCGAACTGTTGCAAACCTGTCTGGTGACCGGCGACCTGCCGTTGCCGGACTTGTGCATCCGTACCGGTGGCGAGCACCGCATCAGCAACTTCCTGTTATGGCAGTTGGCCTATACCGAGCTGTACTTCTCCGACCTGTTCTGGCCGGACTTCAAACACGATGCCATGCGCACTGCATTGGCCGATTTCGCTTCCCGTCAGCGTCGCTTCGGTAAAACGAGCGAGCAGATCGAAGCTGGAGCCCGGGTTTAAATGCTTAAACAACGAATCATCACGGCACTGATCCTGTTACCGATCGCCCTGTGTGGGTTTTTCCTGCTCGAAGGTTCCGGCTTTGCGCTGTTCATCGGCCTGGTCGTGACCCTGGGGGCCTGGGAGTGGGCGCGTCTGGCGGGTTTCGGCACGCAGTTGCCGCGCGTGGCGTATGCCGCCGTCGTCGCACTGCTGCTGTTCCTGATGTACATCCTGCCGGATGTCGCACCCTGGGTATTGGGGGCGGCGGTGTTGTGGTGGGCGCTCGCGACTTTCCTGGTGCTGACCTATCCGCAGACCAGCAGTCATTGGTCCAGCGTAGCCTGCAAGCTGGTGATCGGTCTGTTGATCCTGCTGCCCGCCTGGCAAGGGCTGGTGCTGATCAAGCATTCGCCCATGGGCAACTGGTTGATCATGGCTGTGATGGTGCTTGTCTGGGGGGCGGATATCGGCGCCTATTTCTCCGGCCGGGCATTCGGCAAGCGCAAGCTGGCGCCGGCAGTCAGTCCGGGCAAGAGTTGGGAGGGCGTCTACGGCGGCCTCGCTTTGACGCTGGCGATCACGCTGGTCGTGGGGGTGGTGCGCGATTGGTCCATCAAGGACATTATCCTGGCGCTGCTGGGGACGGCCGTCGTGGTATTTATCTCGGTGGTGGGCGACCTCACCGAAAGCATGTTCAAGCGCCAGGCCGGGATCAAGGACAGCAGCAACCTGCTGCCGGGTCATGGGGGGGTGCTGGATCGCATTGACAGCCTGACCGCGGCTATCCCGATTTTCGCTGTGCTGTTGTGGATGACTGCATCGTGAGCCGCCTGCAACAAGTGACCGTGCTGGGGGCGACCGGCTCGGTAGGCCTGAGCGCCCTGGATGTGATCGCTCGCCACCCTGATCGTTATCAAGTCTTCGCCCTGACCGGGTTTACGCGCCTGCGCGAATTGCTGGCCCTGTGCGTGCGCTATGTGCCGCGTTTCGCTGTCGTGCCTGGGGTTGCGGCCGCTCGGGGGCTGCAGGAGGAGTTGCGGGCTGCCGGGCTGGCCACTCAAGTGCTGGTGGGGGAGGAGGGGTTGTGTCAGGTCTCGGCCGATGCCGAGGTGGATACAGTGGTGGCGGCCATTGTCGGCGCCGCCGGCTTGCGTCCGACCCTGGCGGCTGTCGATGCCGGCAAGAAAATCCTGCTGGCGAACAAAGAAGCACTGGTCATGTCCGGCGCGCTCTTCATGCAGGCTGTGCGTAGAAGCGGCGCGGTGCTGTTGCCACTCGACAGTGAGCACAACGCAATCTTCCAGTGCATGCCCGGTGACTTTGCCCGTGGCCTGAGCCATGTGGGCGTGCGCCGTATTCTATTGACCGCCTCCGGTGGTCCTTTCCGGCAAACTCCGCTGGAAGAGCTGGAGCATGTGTCTCCCGATCAGGCGTGCGCGCATCCTAACTGGTCCATGGGGCGCAAGATTTCCGTGGACTCGGCAAGCATGATGAACAAGGGCCTGGAGTTGATCGAGGCGTGCTGGCTGTTTGATGCACGGCCAGATCAGGTCGAGGTGGTGGTTCACCCGCAAAGCGTGATTCATTCCCTGGTCGACTATGTGGACGGTTCGGTATTGGCGCAGTTGGGCAATCCCGATATGCGCACGCCAATCGCCAATGCCCTGGCCTGGCCGGAGCGGATTGATTCCGGTGTGGCCCCGTTGGACCTGTTTGCGATTGCCCGGCTGGACTTCGAAGCCCCGGATGAGCAACGCTTTCCCTGTCTGCGTCTGGCGCGGCAAGCGGCGGAGGCCGGAAACAGCGCCCCGGCGATGCTTAATGCGGCCAATGAAGTGGCTGTGGCGGCGTTTCTCGAACGGCGCATCCGCTTTCCGCAGATCGCGCGTATCATCGAAGACGTTCTGGGCCTGGAGCCCATAGTGGCTGTGAATGAGCTGGGCGCCGTGTTCGAGGCGGATACCAAGGCCCGGGCCCTGGCCGAACAATGGTTGAGCCGCAACGCGCGTTAGCCTGTCGGCGCGCTTGAGCCTTCAGGCACTGGATTGGAATGCGGAGAAATTAGATGAGTGCGCTTTACATGATTGTCGGCACCCTGGTTGCTCTGGGTGTGCTGGTTACCTTCCACGAGTTCGGCCACTTCTGGGTGGCGCGTCGTTGCGGCGTCAAGGTACTGCGCTTTTCCGTTGGTTTCGGCATGCCGCTATTGCGCTGGCACGACCGTCGCGGCACCGAATTCGTGATTGCGGCCATCCCATTGGGCGGCTACGTCAAGATGCTCGACGAGCGCGAAGGCGAAGTGCCGGCGGACCAGTTGGACCAATCCTTCAATCGCAAGACCGTTCGTCAGCGTATCGCTATTGTCGCCGCCGGTCCGATCGCCAATTTCTTGTTGGCGATGGTGTTTTTCTGGGTCCTGGCCATGCTCGGCAGCGAACAGATACGTCCGGTTATCGGTGTGGTTGAGGCGGGCAGCATGGCGGCGAAGGCTGGATTGGTCGCCGGGCAGGAAATTGTTTCTATTGATGGCGAACCCACCACTGGTTGGGGGGCGGTCAATTTGCAGCTGGTCCGTCGCCTGGGCGAGAGCGGCAGCGTCAACGTTGTGGTGCGCGAGCAGGACTCTACCGCCGAAAGCCCGCGTGAATTGGCCCTGGACCACTGGCTCAAAGGGGCTGATGAGCCTGATCCGATCAAATCCCTGGGCATCCGCCCGTGGCGTCCGGCGCTGCCACCGGTGCTCGCCGAACTGGATCCGAAAGGGCCGGCCCAGGCCGCAGGTCTGAAAACCGGCGACCGCCTGTTGGCCCTTGATGGGCAGGCACTGGGGGACTGGCAGCAAGTGGTCGACCTGGTACGTGTACGTCCTGATACCAAAGTTTTGCTGAAAATCGAACGTGACGGTGCTCAAATCGACGTTCCCGTGACTCTGTCGGTACGCGGGGAAGCCAAGGCCGCCGGGGGTTACCTCGGTGCCGGGGTCAAGAGTCCGGAGTGGCCGCCTTCCATGGTGCGCGAGGTCAGCTTCGGGCCGTTGGCCGCGATTGGCGAGGGCGCGCGACGCACCTGGACCATGAGTGTGCTGACTCTAGAATCGCTCAAGAAAATGTTGTTCGGCGAGCTCTCGGTAAAAAACTTGAGTGGGCCGATAACCATTGCTAAAGTGGCGGGCGCTTCTGCCCAGTCGGGGGTCGCGGATTTCCTGAATTTCCTGGCTTATCTGAGTATCAGCCTGGGTGTTCTGAATTTGTTGCCCATTCCTGTATTGGATGGGGGGCATCTGTTGTTTTATCTGGTCGAGTGGGTGCGTGGTCGCCCCTTGTCGGATCGGGTGCAGGGTTGGGGGATACAGATCGGTATCAGTTTGGTGGTCGGGGTGATGTTGTTAGCCCTGGTCAACGATCTGGGTCGTCTGTAACGCTTCGCTGAATTGCGAATCTGCCGCATTTTGCGGCAGTTTGTTTATTGCCAGTTGGAATAAGAAAGGACTTCATGAAACGTCTGCTGCTAACTGCGGTTCTCACCGTATTGATGATCGCCGAAGTTCACGCCGAGTCCTTCACCATCTCCGATATTCGTGTCAACGGCCTCCAGCGGGTTTCCGCGGGTAGCGTCTTTGGCGCCTTGCCGTTGAACGTTGGGGAACAGGCTGATGACCGTCGCCTGGTGGAATCCACTCGTGCGCTGTTCAAAACCGGTTTCTTTCAAGATATCCAACTGGGTCGCGAAGGCAACGTCCTGGTCATCACCGTGGTCGAGCGACCTTCCGTCGCCAGTATCGAGATCGAAGGCAACAAGGCGATCTCCACTGAGGACCTGATGAAAGGCCTGAAGCAGTCCGGCCTGGCCGAGGGCGAAATCTTCCAGCGCGCCACCCTTGAAGGTGTGCGTAACGAACTGCAACGTCAGTATGTTGCCCAGGGTCGCTACTCTGCGACCGTGGAAACGGAAGTGATCCCCCAGCCTCGTAACCGTGTCGGCCTCAAGGTCAACATCAACGAAGGCACCGTGGCGGCCATTCAGCACATCAACGTGGTGGGCAATACCAAGTTCGCCGACGAAGACCTGATCGACCTGTTCGAACTCAAGACCACCAACTGGTTGTCGTTCTTCAAGAACGATGACAAGTATGCCCGTGAAAAACTCTCCGGTGACCTGGAGCGCCTGCGTTCCTACTACCTGGACCGTGGCTATATCAACATGGATATCGCTTCGACCCAGGTGTCCATCACTCCGGACAAGAAGCACGTCTACATCACTGTCAACGTCAATGAAGGCGAGAAATACAAGGTTCGCGACGTCAAGCTGAGTGGCGACCTGAAGGTGCCTGAAGACCAAGTCAAGGCCCTGTTGCTGGTGCAGAAAGACCAGGTGTTCTCGCGCAAGCTGATGACCACCACGTCCGAGCTGATCACCCGTCGCCTGGGTAACGAAGGTTATACCTTCGCCAATGTCAACGGCGTGCCGACTCCGCACGATGATGACCATACCGTGGACATCACCTTTGTCGTCGATCCAGGCAAGCGTGCCTATGTGAACCGCATCAACTTCCGTGGCAACACCAAGTCCGCTGACGAAGTGCTGCGTCGTGAAATGCGTCAGATGGAAGGTGGTTGGGCCTCGACTTACCTGATCGACCAGTCCAAGACCCGCCTCGAGCGTCTGGGCTTCTTCAAGGAAGTGAACGTCGAGACCCCGGCCGTACCGGGTGTGGACGACCAGGTTGACGTGAACTACGCCGTGGAAGAGCAGGCGTCGGGTTCCATCACCGCCAGCGTCGGTTTCGCACAGAGTGCCGGTCTGATCCTGGGTGGTTCGATTACCCAGAACAACTTCCTGGGTACCGGTAACAAAGTCTCCATCGGCCTGACCCGAAGCGAATACCAGAGCCGCTATAACTTCGGTTATGTCGACCCCTACTGGACTGCCGACGGTGTGAGCCTGGGCTATAACGCCTTCTACCGCACCACCGACTACAAAGACCTCGACGTCAACGTAGCAAGCTATGCGATCGACAGCCTGGGTGTGGGCGCCAACATCGGTTACCCGATCAGCGAGACTTCCCGTCTGACCTTCGGCCTGACCGCGCAGCAGGATGAGATCAAGACCGGTGTATACACCGTGGATGAAATCTTCGACTTTACCCGCAAGGAAGGCGATAAGTTCCTGAACTTCAAGGCGTCCGCCGGCTGGTCCGAGTCGACGCTGAACAAGGGCGTGCTCGCCACCCGTGGTCACTCCCAGAGCCTGACCCTGGAAGCGACGACGCCGGGCAGCGACCTGTCGTTCTTCAAGCTCGACTATCGTGGCCAGTTGTTCCAGCCTCTGAGCGACAACTACACCATGCGCCTGCACACTGAGTTGGGCTATGGTGACGGTTACGGTTCGACCAATGGGCTGCCGTTCTACGAGAACTACTATGCTGGTGGTTTCAACTCGGTTCGTGGCTTCAAGGACAGTACCCTGGGCCCTCGTGGTACGCCGAGCCGTGGTGTAGGCGTGACCGGTAACACTGGCACCGTGGCGGACTCCGATACGAGTGCGCTGCCATTCGGTGGTAACGTGTTGATCCAGGGTGGTGCGGAGATTCTGTTCCCACTGCCGTTCGTTAAAGATCAACGGTCCCTGCGCACTTCGGTTTTCTGGGACGTGGGTAACGTGTTCGACTCCAAGTGCGAGCAGGTCACCAACCCGAGCGGCGTGAAGTCGAACACCCAGTGCAACGAGGTTAGCCTCAGCAACATGGCGAGTTCCGTGGGTGTTGGTGTGACCTGGGTGACCGCGCTTGGCCCATTGAGCTTTGCTCTGGCCATGCCGATCAAGAAACCGGATAACGCTGAAACCCAGATTTTCCAATTCTCCCTCGGCCAGACGTTCTAAGCGCCTGACCTAAGATAACGACAACGGATTCTGTAGGAGTACATCGTGCGTAAGTTGACTCAATTGGTTCTGCTGGCAACCGTGCTGGTAGCGACCCCGGCCTTCGCCGAAATGAAGATTGCCGTCCTGAACTATCAGATGGCCCTGCTGGAATCCGACGCGGCCAAGAAGTACGCCGTGGATGCCGAGAAGAAATTCGGTCCGCAACTGACCAAGCTCAAGACCCTGGAAAGCAGTGCCAAGGGTATCCAGGATCGTCTGGTCGCTGGTGGTGACAAGATGCAGCAAGGCGAGCGCGAGCGCCTGGAGCTTGAATTCAAGCAAAAGGCCCGTGACTATCAGTTCCAGTCCAAAGAGCTGAACGAAGCCAAGGCTGTTGCTGACCGTGAAATGCTGAAACAGTTGAAGCCAAAACTCGACAGCGCTGTGGAAGAAGTCATCAAGAAAGGTGCCTTTGACCTGGTCTTCGAGCGTGGCGCTGTGATCGACGTCAAGCCTCAATACGACATCACCCGCCAGGTGATCGAGCGCATGAACCAGCTGAAGTAAGCCATGACCGCGATTATCAAACTCGGCGAGTTGGCCGAGTTCCTGGGCGCCACCTTGCGTGGTTCCCCGGAGAAGGAAATTACTGGGCTAGCCACCTTGCAGGAGGCTGGCCCAGCTCAGTTGAGCTTTCTCGCAAACCCCCAATACCGTAAATACCTGGTCGACAGCCAAGCCGCAGCCGTGTTGCTCAAAGCCGCTGACGCCGAAGCGTTTGCCGGAGACGCGCTGGTGGTGGCCGATCCGTACCTGGCGTATGCGCGGGTGTCGCACCTGTTCGATCCCAAGCCCAAGGCGGCCGGCGGTATTCATCCGTCAGCGGTTATTGCCGATGATGCCCAGGTTGACCCTGCGGCCAGTATCGGCGCCTTTGCGGTGATCGAGAGCGGTGCACGCATTGCCGCCGGTGTAACGGTAGGGGCGCATTGCTTTATCGGCGCGCGTTGCGAAATCGGTGCTGATGGCTGGTTGGCCCCCCGCGTGACCCTCTACCACGATGTGCGTATCGGTGAGCGTGTGGTCATTCAATCCGGTGCGGTCATCGGCGGCGAGGGCTTCGGCTTTGCCAATGCCAAAGGTATCTGGAACAAGATTGCCCAGGTCGGCGGCGTTTTGATCGGCGACGACGTGGAAATCGGCGTCAATACGGCTGTGGATCGCGGGGCTCTGGCCGATACCGTGATCGGTAATGGCGTGAAGCTCGACAACCAGATCCAGATCGCCCACAACGTGCAGATTGGCGATCACACCGCCATGGCCGCGTGCGTCGGGATTTCCGGCAGCACCAAAATCGGCAAGCATTGCATGCTCGCCGGTGGCGTAGGGCTGGTGGGACATATCGAAATTTGCGACAACGTCTTCATCACGGGCATGACCATGGTGACCCACTCGATTACCGAACCGGGTGCCTATTCTTCCGGTACCGCCATGCAGCCCGCAGCTGAGTGGCGCAAGAGCGCAGCCCGCTTGAGGCATATCGACGACATGGCTCGGCGCCTCAAACAGCTGGAAAAGCGCGTTGCAGACGTGACCCCTGGCGGTAATGCTTCATCAGAAGGCTGATACCATTTCCATATCAAGTGTGCACAGCCGCTAGACTGCCTCCTTGATTTGCTAGCGGGGCGTGCTTTTAGTCCGCCCCCAATCTTTATTACAGGCTTCCCTCCGAAATGATGGACATCAACGAGATTCGCGAATACCTGCCTCACCGTTACCCGTTCCTGCTGGTGGATCGCGTAGTGGACCTCAATGTTGAGGAAAAGCGCATTCGTGCCTACAAGAATGTCAGCATCAACGAACCTTTCTTCAATGGTCACTTTCCCGCGCATCCCATCATGCCGGGCGTGCTGATCATCGAGGCGATGGCCCAGGCTGCCGGTATCCTTGGTTTCAAAATGCTCGATCTCAAGCCTGCCGACGGCACGCTTTACTATTTCGTGGGTTCCGACAAGTTGCGTTTCCGCAACCCGGTCACCCCGGGTGACCAGTTGATCCTGGAAGCCAAGTTCATCAGCTGCAAGCGCCAGATCTGGAAGTTCGAATGCCAGGCTTCGGTGGATGGCAAGCCGGTGTGCTCCGCCGAGATCATCTGTGCGGAACGCAAACTATGAGTTTGATTGACCCTCGCGCAATCATCGATCCGTCGGCCGTACTGGCCGCCGACGTTGAGGTCGGCCCTTGGTCGATCGTCGGCGCAGGTGTGGAAATCGGCGAGGGGACTGTCATCGGGCCGCACGTGATCCTCAAAGGGCCGACCCGCATTGGCAAACACAATCGCATCTACCAGTTCTCTTCGGTAGGCGAAGACACCCCGGACATGAAGTACAAAGGTGAAGAAACGCGCCTGGTCATCGGTGATCACAACATCATCCGTGAAGGTGTGACCATTCACCGTGGCACTGTGCAGGATCGTGCTGAAACCACGTTGGGTGACCACAATCTGGTCATGGCCTATGCCCACATCGGCCATGACAGCGTGATCGGCAACCACTGCATCCTGGTCAACAACACCGCACTGGCTGGCCATGTGCACGTTGATGATTGGGCCATCCTGTCCGGATTCACCCTGGTGCATCAGTATTGCCATATCGGTGCCCACAGCTTTTCCGGCATGGGGACCGCCATCGGCAAGGATGTACCGGCGTTCGTCACGGTGTTCGGTAACCCTGCCGAAGCCCGCAGCATGAACTTCGAAGGCATGCGCCGCCGCGGTTTCAGCGAAGATACGATCCATGCCCTGCGCCGCGCCTACAAGGTGGTGTATCGCCAGGGGCTGACGGTGGACCAGGCGTTGACTCAACTGGCCGAGTCCGCCGCGTTGTTCCCGGAAGTCGCGGTGTTCCGTGACTCGATCCAGGCGTCGACCCGCGGCATCACCCGCTGATCATGGCCAATCTGCGTATCGCGCTGGTCGCCGGAGAAGCTTCCGGCGACATTCTGGGCGCCGGTCTCATGCGGGCGCTCAAGACTCAGCATCCGGCGGTCGAGTTCATTGGGGTCGGTGGCCCGTTGATGCAGGCCGAAGGCCTCACATCTTACTTTCCCATGGAGCGTCTGTCGGTCATGGGACTGGTCGAGGTGCTGGGGCGCCTGCGTGAGCTGCTGGCTCGTCGCAAGCTTCTGATTCAGACCCTGATCGAAGAAAAGCCTGACGTGTTTATCGGAATAGACGCGCCGGACTTCACACTCAATATCGAACTCAAGTTGCGTCAGGCCGGGATCAAGACGGTTCACTATGTCAGCCCGTCCGTCTGGGCGTGGCGGCAGAAGCGCGTACTGAAGATCCGCGAAGGCTGCGACCTGATGCTGACCTTGCTGCCGTTCGAGGCCAAGTTCTACGAAGAGCAGGGCGTTCCGGTGCGTTTTGTCGGGCATACCTTGGCCGATGCCATCCCTTTGCAAGCTGATCGCAGCGCAGCGCGGGCCGAACTGGGCTTGCCTGACGGGCCCCTCGTCGCGCTGATGCCGGGCAGTCGTGGTGGCGAAGTCGGCCGTTTGGCGAGCGTGTTTTTCGATGCCGCCGAGCGCCTTCAGGCCCTGAAACCCGGGGTGCGTTTCGTGTTGCCCTGCGCCAGCCCACAGCGTCGCGCACAGATCGAAACCCTGCTGGAAGGCCGCAACCTGCCGTTGACACTGCTCGACGGCCAGTCGCATCTGGCTCTGGCAGCGTGTGATGCGGTGTTGATCGCGTCGGGTACTGCGACTCTGGAGGCATTGTTGTACAAGCGTCCGATGGTCGTGGCTTACCGACTGGCGCCGCTGACGTTCTGGATTCTCAAGCGTATGGTCAAAAGCCCTTACATCTCGTTGCCCAACTTGCTGGCTCAGCGCTTGTTGGTGCCGGAACTGTTGCAGGACGATGCAACGCCCGAGGCCCTTGCGCAAACGTTACTGCCCTTGATCGACGGCGGCGAAGAGCAGACCCGTGGTTTCGACGAGATCCATCGCACCTTGCGGCGTGATGCGTCAAACCAGGCGGCGGATGCCGTGCTGACCTTGATCGGCCACAAACAGGAAGCCCTATGACGACGCAAATGGGGCTGGATTTCAGCCTGGTCGCACAAGCCCATGAACTGGTGGCCGGTGTGGATGAGGTCGGACGTGGCCCACTGTGTGGCGCGGTGGTCACGGCGGCGGTGATTCTTGATCCGAACCGTCCGATCATCGGTCTCAACGACTCGAAAAAACTCACCGAAGCGCGTCGCGAAAAACTCTTTGACGAGATCTGCGAAAAAGCCCTGAGCTGGCATATCGCCCGGGCCGAAGTCGAAGAGATCGACGAACTGAATATCCTCCACGCCACCATGCTTGCCATGCAACGCGCGGTCGAAGGCCTGCACATCACACCAAAACTGGCGATGATCGACGGCAACCGTTGTCCTAAGCTGGCCATGCCGGCGGAAGCGGTGGTCAAAGGCGACAGCAAGGTACCTGCCATCGCAGCGGCCTCGATCCTGGCCAAGGTCAGCCGCGATCGCGAAATGGCTGCCTTTGAACTGATCTATCCCGGCTACGGCATCGCGGGCCATAAAGGCTACCCCACGCCCGTTCATCTGGAAGCCCTCGCCCGTCTGGGCCCGACGCCGATCCACCGACGCTCGTTCGCCCCGGTGCGCCTGGCTTACGAGTTGCGCGGGAGCCTGAGCGAGGTTTAGTCGCCAGGCTGATGTTTTTGCCAAGGCCCGGTACAATCCGGGCCTTGTTGTCTCCACGTTTTTAGACAGGATCACTATGCCGGCTTCATTCGTTCATCTACGCCTGCACACTGAATACTCCCTGGTCGACGGCCTGGTACGGATCAAACCACTGGTCAAAACCCTGGTGGGCATGAATATGCCTGCGGTCGCGGTTACCGATCAGAACAACATGTGTTCCCTGGTCAAGTTCTACAAGAACGCCATGGGCGCCGGCATCAAGCCGATCTGTGGCGCTGACCTGTGGCTGTCCAACAAAGACCCGGATAACCCCTTGAGCCGCATCAGCCTGCTGGCGATGAACGGCGTCGGTTATCGCAACCTCACTGAGCTGATTTCCCGTGGTTTCATCGACGGTCAGCGCAACGGCTCGATCATCATCGAGCGCGAGTGGGTCGCCGAGGCCAGCGAAGGCCTGATCATGCTGTCGGCCGCCAAAGAGGGTGAGATCGGTATCGCGCTGCTGGGCGGTAATCCCCACGAGGCAGAAGTGCTGGCGCGTGAGTGGATGCAGGTCTTCCCCGATCGTTTCTACCTGGAAGTCCAGCGCACCAACCGTCCCAACGACGAAGAACATCTGCACGCCGCCGTAGCCCTGGCCGACAAGCTGGGCGCGCCACTGGTGGCGACCAACGATGTGCGCTTTATCAAGAAGGAAGATTTCGAAGCCCACGAAACCCGTGTATGCATCGGCGAAGGCCGGGCCCTGGATGACCCGCGCCGCTCCAAGAACTACAGCGAAGAGCAGTACCTTAAAAGCGCCGAGGAAATGGCCGAGCTGTTCTGCGACTTGCCCGAGGCCCTGGAAAACTCCGTCGAGATCGCCAAGCGTTGCAATATCGAAGTGAAACTGGGCAAGCACTTCCTGCCCAACTTCCCGATTCCCGACGGCATGACCATCGATGAGTATTTCCGCAAGGTGTCGTTCGATGGCCTGGAAGAGCGCCTTTCGGTCCTGTTGCCCAAGGACACCACCGAAGATTACGAGGCCAAGCGCCAGGTCTATGTCGATCGGCTGAATTTCGAGCTGGATATCATCATCCAGATGGGATTCCCCGGTTACTTCCTGATCGTGATGGACTTTATCCAGTGGGCCAAGAACAACGGTGTGCCGGTGGGGCCGGGCCGGGGGTCAGGTGCCGGTTCGCTGGTGGCCTATGTGCAGAAGATCACTGACCTCGACCCGTTGGAATACGACCTGCTGTTCGAACGGTTCCTGAACCCGGAACGGGTTTCCATGCCCGACTTCGACGTCGACTTCTGCATGGATGGTCGCGACCGCGTGATCGAATACGTGGCCGAGAAGTACGGCCGCAACGCCGTGAGCCAGATCATCACGTTCGGTTCCATGGCGGCCAAAGCGGTTATCCGCGACGTGGCACGGGTCCAGGGCAAGTCCTACGGCCTGGCGGATCGTCTGTCGAAGATGATTCCATTCGAAGTCGGCATGACCCTGGAAAAAGCCTACGAGCAGGAAGAGATCCTGCGCGACTTCATCAAGGTCGATGAAGAGGCTGCCGAAATCTGGGACATGGCGCGCAAGCTCGAAGGCGTAGTGCGTAACGTCGGTAAACACGCCGGCGGTGTGGTAATCGCGCCGACCAAACTGACTGACTTTTCGCCGATCTATTGCGATGAAGAGGGCGGTGGCCTGGTTACCCAGTTCGACAAGGATGACGTGGAGGCGGCCGGCCTGGTGAAGTTCGACTTCCTGGGCCTGCGGACCCTGACGATCATCGACTGGGCGCTCAAGACCATCAATCGCGACCGCGCCAAGGTCGGCGAGGAACCGCTGGACATCGCGTTTATCCCGCTGGATGACAAGCCGACCTACAGCCTGCTGCAAAAAGCCGAGACCACGGCGGTGTTCCAGCTGGAATCCCGGGGCATGAAAGAGCTGATCAAAAAGCTCAAGCCCGACTGCCTGGAAGACTTGATCGCACTGGTGGCCCTGTTCCGTCCGGGGCCATTGCAATCGGGCATGGTGGACGACTTCATCAACCGTAAGCACGGCCGCGCCGAGTTGGCGTACCCGCACTCCGACTACCAGTACGAGGGCCTCAAGCCCGTACTGGCACCGACCTACGGCATCATTCTGTATCAGGAACAGGTGATGCAGATCGCCCAGGTGATGGCCGGCTACACCCTCGGTGGTGCGGACATGCTGCGTCGCGCCATGGGTAAGAAAAAACCCGAGGAAATGGCCAAGCAGCGCGGCGGTTTCATTGAAGGTTGCGCGACCAACAACATCGATGCAGACCTGGCCGGTAACATTTTCGACCTGGTGGAAAAATTCGCCGGGTACGGCTTCAACAAATCCCACTCCGCTGCCTACGGCCTGGTGTCGTACCAGACGGCGTGGCTGAAAGCCCATTACCCGGCGCCGTTCATGGCGGCGGTGCTGTCAGCGGATATGCACAACACCGACAAGGTCGTGACCTTGATCGAGGAAGTGCGCACGATGAAACTGCGCCTCGACGCGCCGGACGTGAACGCTTCGGAGTTCAAGTTCACGGTAAACGAGGAAGGCCGCATCATTTACGGCCTGGGCGCGATCAAGGGCGTCGGCGAAGGCCCGGTGGAGGCGATCACCGAAGCGCGCCAGGACGGTCCGTTCAAGGACCTGTTCGACTTCTGCGCGCGGGTTGACCTCAAGCGCATCAACAAACGTACCCTCGATGGCTTGATCCGCAGTGGCGCACTCGACCGTCTCGGCCCTTACTTCCATGACGAGCCGAAGGCTTACCAGGCCAATATCGACCGCAATCGCGCGGTGCTGCTCACGGCCATGGAAGAAGCGATCAAGGCCGCCGAGCAGACCGCCCGCACTCACGACAGTGGTCACGCCGACCTGTTTGGCGGGTTGTTCGTCGAAGAAGACGCCGATGTCTATGCCAACCACCGCAAGGCCAAGGAGCTGACCCTCAAGGAGCGCCTCAAGGGTGAAAAAGACACCTTGGGCCTGTACCTGACCGGTCACCCGATTGACGAGTACGAAGGCGAAATCCGCCGGTTTGCCCGTCAGCGCATCATCGACCTGAAACCGGCGCGCGACACCCAGACCGTCGCCGGCATGATCATCGCCCTGCGGGTGATGAAAAATAAAAAGGGCGACAAGATGGGCTTTATCACCCTCGACGACCGTTCCGGCCGGATCGAGGCGTCGCTGTTTGCCGATGCTTTCCATTCGGCGCAGTCGCTGTTGCAGACCGACGCCATGGTGGTGGTGGAAGGTGAGGTCAGCAACGACGACTTCTCCGGCGGCCTGCGCCTGCGGATCAAGCGGGTGATGAGCATGGAAGATGCGCGCACCAACCTGGCCGAAAGCCTGCGCCTGAAGGTGAAAACCGAGGCACTCAAGGGTGATCAGCTACGCTGGTTGGGCGAGTTGCTCAAACGCCACCGTGGTGCATGCCCGGTGACCATGGAATACACCGGTAACGACGCCAAGGCCATGCTGCAGTTCGGTGAGACCTGGCGAATTGATCCCGCTGATGGCTTGATTCAAGCATTGCGTGACCAGTTCGGTCGTGACAACGTCTTCCTCCAATACCGCTGACGATCAGGTGATGGCAAATCGCCTGATCTCGGCCAAACATTTAATCTCGACCTAGACGTGCCTCTCCCTTAAGGTAGGGCGCGAATAGACAACCGGCTGGCCAGGCACTCCTTGGCCGTCGACCCAAGACGGACGCTTATGAACCCGAATTTTCTTGATTTCGAACAGCCGATCGCTGACCTGCAAGCCAAGATTGAAGAACTGCGCCTGGTCGGCAATGACAATTCGCTGAACATCGGCGATGAGATCGCCCGCCTGCAAGACAAGAGCAGTACGCTCACCGAAGACATCTTTGGCAAGCTGACCAGCTGGCAGATCGCTCGCCTGGCCCGCCACCCGCGTCGTCCGTACACTCTGGACTACATTCAGCACATCTTCACCGAGTTCGACGAGTTGCATGGCGACCGCCACTTCTCCGACGACGCGGCCATCGTGGGCGGCATCGCTCGCCTGGATGACCAGCCGGTGATGGTGATCGGTCACCAGAAAGGCCGTGAAGTGCGCGAGAAAGTCCGCCGTAACTTCGGCATGCCGCGTCCGGAAGGCTACCGCAAGGCTTGCCGCCTGATGGAAATGGCCGAACGCTTCAAGATGCCGATCCTGACCTTTATCGACACTCCGGGCGCCTACCCAGGCATCGACGCCGAAGAGCGCAACCAGAGCGAAGCGATTGCCTGGAACCTGCGTGTCATGTCCCGCCTGAAAACCCCGATCATCGCCACCGTGATTGGTGAAGGTGGTTCCGGCGGCGCGTTGGCCATTGGTGTCTGCGACCAACTGAACATGCTGCAATATTCGACCTACGCGGTGATTTCGCCGGAAGGTTGCGCCTCGATCCTGTGGAAAACCGCCGAAAAGGCACCGGATGCCGCTGAAGCCATGGGCATCACTGCCGATCGCCTCAAGGGCCTGGGCATCGTGGATAAAGTCATCGCCGAGCCACTGGGCGGCGCTCACCGCGACCCGGCCGCTGCCGCCGCGACCATCCGTGTCGAGCTGGGTTCGCAACTGGCGATGCTCAAGAAGCTGGATACCGAAGCGCTGCTGGCCCGGCGTTACGAGCGTCTGATGAGCTACGGCCTCTAAATCGCAACAGTAAAAATGTGGGAGGGGGCTTGCCCCCGATTGCTGAGCGTCAGTCAATGCATCAGGTGACTGACCCGCCGCTATCGGGAGCCAGCCCTCTCCCACATTTGCTTTGTGTATGCTTGGCCAACGTATTCCAGGTTTGCGGCGGTAACATCTGATGAAACCCTTACTATCCGCCAAATTCCTGCAAACCCTGGCTCCCTGGCGCAACGCTCCGGCCTGGCATATCGCTTTTTCCGGCGGGCTTGATTCCACCGTCCTGCTGCACCTCCTGGCAAATCTCGCCAAAACTGAGACGCTTCCTACGCTCAGCGCTGTTCATGTCCACCATGGCCTGCAAGCTGCGGCCGATGCCTGGCCTGGTCATTGCCAGTCGGTCTGTGACGCCCTTGGCGTGCCCTTGCGGGTGATGTGCGTGCAGGTGCGGGCAGGCGCAAGCCTGGAGCGCGCGGCCCGTGATGCGCGCTATCAGGCATTCAGTGATGTGGTCGGGGCAGGAGAAGTGTTGCTCATCGGCCAGCACCGCGACGATCAGGCCGAAACCTTGCTGTTTCGTCTGTTGCGCGGCGCGGGGGTGCAAGGGTTGGCGGCCATGCCAATGCAGCGTGCGCTGGCGAGCGGTCATCTGCTGCGGCCGTTGCTGGGCAGTTCGCGCGCGCAGCTGCAGGCCTACGCCGAGGAACACCAGTTGACGTGGGTCGAAGACCCTTCCAACGCCGATCCACGCTTTTCGCGTAATTACCTGCGCCATCGTGTATTTCCGCGGCTGACCGAGCGCTGGCCCCAGGCCGTTGCCAGCCTGGCCCGTGCCGCTGAACATTTGAGCGAAGCCCAAGGCCTGTTGGACGAGTTGGCATGCCTCGACCTGCAAACCGCCGAGCAGCCATCGCCTGTTCCGTGGCTACCCTTGCCATCATTGGCCCTGGCGCCGTTGTGTGCGCTTTCCGACGCGCGTCAACGCAATGCCCTGCGTCACTGGCTGAGCCCGCTGACCCGGTTACCCGACAGCGACCACTGGGCCGGTTGGTATTCCCTGCGTGATGCCAGGGGCGATGCGCAACCCGTATGGCATCTGGCTGGTGGCGAGTTGCACCGTTGCGGCGAGCGTATCTGGTGGTTACCCGTCGCTTGGTCGGATTTTTCCGACGCGGCGGTGAGCTGGCCTGACCCGCAAAGCCCTCTAGCGTTACCCGGTAACGGTCAGTTGAGACTCAGCGGCAGAGCCCCCGGAGGCCCGCTGGTGATCCGGTATCGGCAGGGTGGTGAAGTCATCGACGTGCCAGGTCGGGGCCGGCGTGACTTGAAACGCTTGCTCAACGAAAGCGGGCTGCCCGGCTTCGTCCGTGGCAGATTGCCGCTGCTCTATCAGGGCGAGCAATTGCTGGGGGTGCCCAGCCTGACGGGGCTATGGAACACGGCATGGAACGCGGCGCCTGGCGACTGGCAATTGCATTGGATGCCACAGACTTGCGATCAAGGTTTGAGCTGATAGCGCCTTTCCGGTAGACTACGCTCCCTTCTTGATACAACTTCTGTGGATTCGCCTGAATCGCAGCAGTTGCCGATTACCAAGCAGTCTTTGCTGGGCGATTCCAAAAAATGTGTAGCGATCAACGTACCGGTGCTTCATTGCTGGTCTGTCACAACGCGGCGGTTTTTTTGAAAGGTGCACTGTGATTAATGCAGGTGATCGGGGGCTTCGGCCTCTCTTCGCTTTCCCCGGCGGCTCGGACCGCTTTAACGCAGACTTCTAGGGTTTTTCATGACGCGCTACATATTCGTCACGGGCGGTGTTGTTTCTTCATTGGGGAAAGGCATTGCCTCCGCTTCATTGGCGGCCATCCTGGAGGCGCGGGGACTTAAGGTCACCATGCTCAAGCTGGACCCGTACATCAACGTCGACCCGGGCACCATGAGCCCGTTCCAGCACGGTGAAGTGTTCGTCACCCACGACGGCGCCGAGACCGACCTGGACCTGGGCCACTACGAGCGGTTCATCCGCACGACCATGACCCAGAACAACAACTTCACCACCGGCCGTGTCTACGAACACGTGCTGCGCAAGGAGCGCCGTGGTGACTACCTGGGTGCGACCATCCAGGTGATCCCGCACATCACCGACGAAATCAAGCGCCGCATCATCAAGGGTGCAGGCGATGCCGACGTGGCAATGGTCGAGATCGGTGGCACCGTGGGTGACATCGAATCCCAACCGTTCCTCGAAGCCATCCGCCAGTTGCGTTTCGAAGTCGGCGCCAAGCGCGCGATGCTGATGCACCTGACGCTGGTGCCTTACATCGCCACCGCCGGCGAAACCAAGACCAAGCCAACCCAGCACTCGGTCAAGGAACTGCGTTCCATCGGCCTGCAACCTGATGTGCTGGTGTGCCGTTCCGATCACCCGATCGATATTTCCTCGCGTCGCAAGATCGCGCAGTTCACCAACGTTGAAGAACGTGCGGTGATTGCCCTGGAAGACGCCGACACCATCTACAAGATCCCGGGCATCCTGCATTCCCAGGGCCTGGATGATTTTGTGGTCGAGCGTTTCGGCCTGCAGTGCGGCGGTGCTGACCTGTCCGAGTGGGAAGCCGTGGTCGATGCCAAGCTCAACCCCGAGCACGAAGTCACCATCGCCATGGTCGGCAAGTACATGGAGCTGCTGGACGCATACAAGTCGCTGATCGAAGCGATGAGCCATGCCGGCATCAGCAACCGTACCAAGGTCAACCTGCGCTATATCGATTCCGAAGACATCGAGAATCAGGGCACCGCGCTGCTCGAAGGTGTTGACGCAATCCTCGTCCCGGGCGGTTTCGGCCTGCGTGGCGTGGAAGGCAAGATCACCGCCGTACAGTACGCCCGTGAGAACAAAGTGCCGTACCTGGGGATCTGCCTGGGCATGCAAGTGGCCGTTATCGAGTTCGCCCGTAACGTACTGGGCTGGAAAGACGCCAACTCCACCGAGTTCGACAGCAAGAGCGGCCATCCGGTCGTGGGCTTGATAACCGAGTGGGAAGATGCCACCGGCGCCGTCGAAACCCGTTCCGAAACGTCCGACCTGGGCGGCACCATGCGCCTTGGCGCACAGGACTGCCTGCTGGAGCCGGGTTCGCTGGTACATGACTGCTACGGCAAGGATGTAATCGTCGAGCGCCATCGTCACCGCTACGAAGTGAACAACAACCTGCTGCCGCAGATCAAAGCAGCCGGCCTGAAAGTCTCTGGTCGCTCCGGTGACGGCAAACTGGTCGAAGTGGTCGAGGCACCGGATCATCCATGGTTCGTCGCTTGCCAGTTCCACCCCGAGTTCACCTCGACGCCGCGCGACGGTCACCCGTTGTTCAGCGGTTTCGTCAAAGCAGCACTGACGCAACATCAGAAGAAGGCGTGAACCTGATGGCCCAGAAGATCATTCGCGTAGGCGACATCGAGATTGCCAACGACAAGCCCATGGTGCTGTTCGGCGGCATGAACGTGCTGGAAAGCCGCGACATGGCGATGCAGGTCTGTGAAGAGTACGTCAAGGTCACCCAGAAACTGGGTATCCCTTACGTGTTCAAGGCCAGCTTCGACAAGGCCAACCGTTCGTCCGTCACCTCCTATCGCGGCCCGGGCCTTGAAGAAGGCATGCGGATCTTCCAGGACATCAAGCAAGCCTTCGGCGTGCCGATCATCACCGACGTCCACGAGCCTGAACAGGCTGCCGTGGTCGCCGAAGTGTGCGACATCATCCAGTTGCCGGCCTTCCTGTCGCGCCAGACCGACCTCGTGGTCGCCATGGCCAAGACCGGCGCTGTGATCAATATCAAGAAAGCCCAGTTCCTCGCGCCCCAGGAAATGAAGCACATCCTGAACAAGTGCGTGGAAGCGGGTAACGACCAGTTGATTCTCTGCGAGCGCGGTTCGAGCTTCGGCTACAACAACCTCGTGGTGGACATGCTCGGTTTCGGCATCATGAAACAGTTCGAATACCCGGTGTTCTTCGACGTGACCCACGCGCTGCAAATGCCGGGTGGTCGTGCCGATTCCGCGGGTGGGCGTCGTGCCCAGGTATTGGACCTGGCCAAGGCGGGCATCAGCCAGTCACTGGCGGGCCTGTTCCTGGAAGCCCACCCGGACCCGGACAACGCCAAATGCGACGGTCCGTGTGCCCTGCGCCTGGACAAACTGGAGCCTTTCCTGGCCCAGCTCAAGCAATTGGACGAACTGGTCAAGAGTTTTCCGACAGTAGAGACCGCGTAAGCGGCGTTTCTCCGGTAGAATTTCCCACGTTTTATGCTCAGGCCCTCGGGCCTGAGCCTTGTCGTCTGCAAGTCTGCCCCGTTGTTTCCCCCTTGCGGTCGTTCAAAAGATTTCCTTCAGCTGCGTCGTTTTCGTCAACTTTGGAGTGTTTACAACAATGGCAAAAATCGTCGACATCAAAGGTCGTGAAGTTCTCGACTCCCGTGGCAACCCAACCGTCGAAGCCGACGTGCTTCTCGATAACGGCATCATCGGCAGCGCCTGCGCGCCGTCCGGTGCTTCCACGGGTTCGCGCGAAGCGCTGGAACTGCGTGATGGCGACAAGAGCCGTTATCTGGGCAAGGGTGTCCTCAAGGCGGTAGCCAACATTAACGGTCCGATCCGTGACCTGTTGCTGGGCAAAGACCCCGTGGACCAGAAAGCCCTGGACCACGCGATGATCAAGCTCGACGGCACCGAAAACAAAGGCAGCCTGGGCGCCAACGCCATCCTCGCCGTGTCCCTGGCCGCCGCCAAGGCTGCCGCGCAGGATCAGGACCTGCCGCTGTACGCCCACATCGCCAGCCTGAACGGTACTCCGGGTGTCTACTCGATGCCGGTACCGATGATGAACATCATCAACGGTGGCGAGCACGCCGATAACAACGTCGACATCCAGGAATTCATGGTGCAGCCAGTTGGCGCCAAGACCTTCTCCGAAGGCCTGCGCATGGGCACCGAGATTTTCCATCACCTCAAGGCTGTTCTGAAGGCCCGTGGCCTGAGCACTGCCGTTGGTGACGAAGGTGGTTTCGCACCGAACCTGGCGTCCAACGAAGATGCACTGAAAGTGATCTCCGAAGCGGTGGCCAACGCCGGCTACACCCTGGGCACCGATGTGACCCTGGCCCTGGACTGCGCGGCCAGCGAGTTCTATGAAGATGGCAAATACAACCTGTCCGGCGAAGGCCAGGTGTTCAACTCCGAAGGTTTTGCCGAGTACCTCAAAGGCCTGACCCAGCGCTACCCGATCATCTCGATCGAAGACGGCCTGGACGAGTCCGACTGGGCCGGCTGGAAAATCCTCACCGACAAGATCGGCGAGAAAATCCAATTGGTGGGCGACGACCTGTTCGTGACCAACACCAAGATCCTGAAAGAAGGCATCGACAAAAAGATCGCCAACTCGATCCTGATCAAGTTCAACCAGATCGGCACCCTGACCGAAACCCTGGAAGCCATCCAGATGGCCAAGGCTGCGGGCTACACCGCCGTGATCTCCCACCGCTCCGGCGAAACCGAAGATTCGACCATTGCCGACCTGGCCGTGGGCACTTCGGCGGGTCAGATCAAGACCGGTTCCCTCTGCCGTTCCGACCGCGTGTCCAAGTACAACCAATTGCTGCGTATCGAAGAGCAACTGGGTGGCAAAGCCAAGTACAACGGTCGCGGTGAGTTTCGCGGTTGATCAGTAAGTGGTAAAAAGTCGGCGGATTGCGTCGGAAAAATCACGAGAGTGTGAAATTCGACGCTAATCTGATGGCGATCAAGTACAAGCCTGGTTTTTCCAGGCTTCGTGCTATCAGTTGCTTTAAAAGTTTTGCATGGCTGTCTTTTTTCACTGGATACCCGATATTCGATGCGCAGTCCCAATTGGTTGTTCCTCGTCTTGCTCTTGTTGCTGGCTGGCCTGCAGTACCGCCTATGGGTGGGTAACGGCAGCTTTGCGCAGGTAAAAGACCTGACTCAGCAAATTGCCGACCAGCACGCCGAAAACGAACGCCTGCTGGAGCGCAACCGCGTCCTCGATGCCGAGGTGCTTGAGCTGAAAAAAGGTACCGAGACCGTTGAAGAGCGGGCTCGTCATGAGTTGGGCATGGTCAAGGAGGGTGAAACCCTCTACCAGTTGGCCCAATGAGCAAGCGTTTGCCGGCCTTCTGGGCCGTGATTCCTGCCGCGGGCGTCGGTGCCCGTATGGCTGCGGACCGTCCCAAACAATATTTGCAACTGGGCGGGCGCACTATTCTCGAACACAGCCTTGGCTGTTTTCTCGACCACCCCTCGCTCAAGGGGCTGGTGGTCAGTCTTGCTGTTGATGACCCTTATTGGCCCAGCCTGGCGTGTGCCGCTGACCCGCGTATCCAGCGTGCGGATGGTGGTTCCGAGCGTTCAGGGTCGGTGCTCAATGCCTTGCTGCACCTCAATGCCTTGGGCGCCAGCGATGATGATTGGGTCTTGGTGCACGATGCTGCGCGGCCCAACCTGAGCCGTGAAGATCTCGACAAACTGCTGGCCGAGCTCGCGGACGATCCAGTGGGTGGCCTGCTGGCCGTGCCGGCCCGCGACACGCTCAAACGGGTGGACAAGCATGGTCGCGTCATCGAGACCGTCGACCGCAGCCTGATCTGGCAAGCCTACACACCGCAGATGTTCCGACTGGGGGCGCTGCACCGTGCGCTGGCCGACAGTCTTGTGGCCGATGCGGTTGTTACCGACGAGGCGTCGGCCATGGAGTGGTCCGGTCAGTCGCCGCGACTGATCGAGGGGCGCTCGGACAATATCAAGGTGACCCGGCCCGAGGACCTGGAATGGCTGCGACTACGTTGGGCCAACCGGTTGTAGGAGCGAGCTTGCTCGCGGAAAACGTCAACGATAACGCGGACAATCTGGATTGAAGCGGCGCTCTCAGGTTTTTCGCGAGCAAGCTCGCTCCTGCACAAAAGCCATCAATGCTCAGCACCGTACTCGGGTCGTTCGGCTAACCCTGCCTTTAGGTAATCCACCAGCTTCCTGACCTTCGGCGACAAATGCCGCTGCTGCGGATACAGTGCCCACACCGCCGTATTGGGCGGCTGATGCGCCTCCAACAACGACACCAGTGCGCCGCTGTGCAAGTGCTCGAGCACGTAATAGTCTGGCAACTGGCACAACCCCACCCCTTGCAACGCCGCGTCTAACACCGCCTGCCCACTGTTGCAGCGCCAGTTGCCCTGCACGCGCTGGGAAAATTCTCGTCCGTCCTGGTCCAACTGCCAGATGTCCGAGCTACCGATCAGGCAGTTATGCCGGCTCAATTCCGACAAGCTATGGGGACGACCATACCGCGCCAGGTAGGAGGGCGACGCGCACAGGTACATGCGCCTCGGCGCCAGGCGGCTGGCGACCATGCGAGAGTCTTGCAGGCGCCCCAGGCGAATCGCCAGGTCGAGGCCTTCATGCACCAGATCCAGTTGACGATTGCTCAGCTCGATATCCACCCGCAGTTGCGGATAAAGCCCCATGAACCGTGTCACCAGCGGCACGATAAAGCGCTCGCCATACGCCACCGCGCAGGTCATGCGCAACATGCCCTTGGGTTCACTGGCCAGGTCACCCACCGCGCGCAGGGCTTCTTCACGACCGTCCTGCAAACGCTGGCAATGTTGCAGAAAGGTCTGACCCGCTTCGGTGAGGGTCACTTTGCGCGTGCTGCGATACAGCAAGCGCGTTTGCAAGCGCTCTTCCAGGCGTGCCACTTGCCGGCTGATATGGGACGAAGACACCCCAAGGCGTTCCGCCGCTGCCGTGAATTGGCTGCATTCAGCGACGGCCACAAACTCATCGATGCCTTCCCAGCGGTTTTCCAGCATGGCAATTATCCCTGTACAGCAATAAAGTTTTGCTTTCGCTCGGATTATTAATCAACCGGCCATGTTTTACACTCGCCGCCTCAGTATTCAATTCCCTGGAGAAACCCGGATGATCAAGTCCCGCGCTGCCGTAGCCTTCGAAGCCAAGAAGCCCCTTGAGATCGTTGAAGTGGATGTGGCCATGCCCAAGGCCGGTGAAGTGCTGTTGCGGGTGGTCGCGTCCGGCGTGTGCCACACCGACGCCTACACCTTGTCCGGCGCTGACCCGGAAGGCATCTTCCCGTCGATCCTCGGTCATGAAGGCGGGGCGGTGGTTGAAGCGATTGGCGAGGGCGTGACCTCGGTCGCAGTGGGCGACCACGTGATCCCGCTGTACACCCCGGAATGCGGCAAGTGCAAATTCTGCCTGTCGGGCAAGACCAACCTGTGCCAGGCCATCCGTGCCACCCAAGGCAAAGGCCTGATGCCCGATGGCACCACGCGCTTTTCCTACAAGGGGCGGCCGATTTTCCACTACATGGGTACCTCGACCTTTTCCGAATACACCGTGCTCCCGGAAATTTCCGTGGCCAAGATTCCTAAAGACGCCCCCCTGGAAAAAGTCTGCCTGCTCGGTTGCGGCGTCACCACCGGCATTGGTGCGGTGATCAATACCGCCAAGGTCAAGCCCGGCAACACCGTGGCCATCTTTGGCCTCGGCGGTATCGGCTTGTCGGCGGTGATCGGTGCGGTCAAGGCCAAGGCCGGTCGCATCATCGCCATCGACATCAACCCGGCCAAGTTTGAAATCGCCAAGCAACTGGGCGCTACTGACTGCATCAACCCAAAAGACTACGACCGCCCGATCCAGGACGTGATTGTGGATTTGACTGACGGCGGCGTGGACTTTTCCTTCGAGTGCATCGGCAATGTGCAACTGATGCGTGCGGCGCTCGAGTGCTGCCACAAAGGTTGGGGTGAGTCGGTCATCATCGGTGTTGCCGGTGCCGGCCAGGAGATTTCCACTCGCCCATTCCAGTTGGTGACCGGTCGCGTCTGGCGCGGATCGGCCTTCGGCGGCGTGCGCGGTCGCAGCGAACTGCCAAGCTACGTGGAAATGGCCCAGGCCGGCGAAATTCCGCTGGATACGTTCATCACCCACACCATGGGCCTGGAAGACATCAACAAGGCGTTTGACCTGATGCATGAAGGCAAGAGCATTCGTACCGTCATCCACTTCTGAGGTCGGCCATGAGTCTGGAAAACCTGTCGTGCCAGAAAAGCTTCGGTGGCTGGCATAAACGCTATAAGCACTACTCCGATGTGCTGGATTGCGACATGACCTTCGCCGTCTACCTGCCGCCGCAAGCGGAGCAGGGCGGCAAGTTGCCGGTGGTGTACTGGTTGTCCGGGTTGACCTGCACCGATGAAAACTTCATGCAGAAAGCCGGCGCTCAGCGCATGGCCGCCGAGCTGGGGCTGATCATCGTTGCGCCGGACACCAGCCCGCGTGGTCCAGGCGTGCCCGGTGATCCCGATAACGCCTGGGATTTCGGTCTGGGGGCCGGTTTCTATCTGAATGCCACCCAGGAACCCTGGGCCAAGCACTATCGGATGCATGACTACGTGGTGCAGGAATTGCCGGCACTGGTCGAGGCGCATTTCCCGGCTTCGGATAAACGCGGCATCAGCGGTCACTCGATGGGGGGGCATGGTGCGCTGGTGTGTGCATTACGCAACCCGGGGCGTTACCTGTCAGTGTCGGCGTTTTCGCCGATCAACAATCCGATGGATTGCCCATGGGGCCAGAAAGCCTTTTCCCGCTACCTGGGCGAAGAGCGCGCGAAGTGGCGCGAGTGGGATGCCTGCGTACTGATCAGCGAAGCTTCGCAAAAGCTGCCTTTGCTGGTGGACCAGGGCGACCGCGACGACTTCCTTGCCGTGCAGCTCAAGCCAGAAGCCTTGCAGCAAGCGGCCAAGGCGGCGAACCATCCGCTGGAACTGCGCCTGCAGCCCGGCTACGACCACAGCTACTTCTTTATCGCCAGTTTCATCGAAGACCATTTGCGACACCATGGCCGTGCTTTGCTCGGTTAATGTGAGGCAAAAGTAGGTAGAATCACGCCCTGAATTAAATCGGGGCGTTTTTTTATGCGTATTGGTCACGGCTACGATGTGCACCGTTTTGCCGAAGGCGATTTCATCACCCTGGGCGGCGTGCGTATTGCGCACCACCATGGGTTGCTGGCTCATTCCGATGGCGACGTGCTGTTGCACGCCTTGAGCGATGCCTTGCTCGGCGCGGCCGCGTTGGGCGATATCGGCAAGCACTTTCCTGACACCGACCCCACCTTCAAGGGGGCCGACAGCCGCGTCCTGCTGCGCCATGTGGTCGGCCTGATCCATGCCAAGGGCTGGAAGGTCGGTAATGTCGACAACACTATCGTGGCCCAGGCGCCGAAAATGGCCCCCCATATCGAATCGATGCGGGCGCTGATTGCCGCAGACCTGCAAATTGAACTGGATCAAGTCAACGTGAAAGCCACCACCACCGAAAAGCTCGGGTTTACCGGTCGCGAAGAGGGCATCGCGGTGCACTCCGTCGCCTTGTTGCTGCGCGCATGAACGACCTGCAACAGCTGGGCCCACGGGCCTACGGCGAGGCCCTGGGCAGCGCGGTACTGAAGGCCACGGCCGAAGACTTCCAGGTTGACGAAGTGCTGGATATCCCGCTGACCGGCGAGGGTGAGCACCTGTGGTTGTGGGTGGAGAAGCGTGGTCTCAACACCGAAGAAGCGGCGCGTCGGATCGCCAAGGCGGCTGGCGTGCCGTTGCGTACTGTCAGCTATGCGGGGCTCAAGGATCGCCAGGCGTTGACCCGCCAGTGGTTCAGCGTGCAACTGCCGGGCAAGGCCGATCCGGACATGAGCGCTGCGGAAAACGACGCCCTCAAAATCCTCAAGACCGCCCGCCACAAGCGCAAGCTGCAACGGGGTGCACATTCGGCCAACGGCTTTACCCTGCGCCTGACTCAACTGGTGGGTGACACCGCCGCCATCGACGCGCGCCTGCAACTGATCGCACAGCACGGCATTCCGAACTACTTCGGCGCCCAGCGTTTCGGCCACAACGGCGGCAATCTCACCGACGCCCGCGAATGGGCCGCCCGCAAGGCCTTGCCGGAACAGCGCAATGTGCGTTCGCGCCTGCTGTCCACCGCTCGCAGCTACCTGTTCAACAAAGTGCTGGCGGCACGCGTCGCCGACGGTTCCTGGCAGCGTGCGCAGGTCGGCGACCTGCTGGCATTTACCGACAGTCGCAGTTTTTTCCCGGCCGGCGAAGCCGAGTGCAGCGACCCACGCCTGGCGATTCTGGACCTGCATCCGACCGGGCCGCAGTGGGGCGAGGGCGATTCGCCGGCTGCCGGAGCGACCTTCGCCTTGGAACAGGCGGTTGCCGCCGGTGAAGCTGACCTGCGCGATTGGCTGGTGAATGCCGGTATGAGCCAGGAGCGTCGCATTCTGCGACTGCCCATTGGCGGTTTGACGTGGCATTATCCGTCGCTGGACATTCTGCAATTGGAATTCGTCCTGCCGGCCGGATGCTTCGCCACTGTCTTGGTGCGCGAGCTTGTTGATCTGGTGCCGGTGGGGCAGACGGACAACCCATGCGTATTCTGATATCAAACGATGACGGTGCCACCGCACCCGGCTTGGCTGCGCTCTATGCTGCGCTGGAAGATTATGCCGAGTGCGTGGTGGTTGCCCCCGACCAGGACAAGAGCGGTGCCAGCAGTTCGCTGACACTCGACCGTCCGCTGCACGTGCAGGTACTGCCCAATGGCTTTATGAGCGTGAACGGTACCCCGACCGACTGCGTGCACCTGGCCATCAACAGTTTGTTGGATCGCGCGCCGGACCTGGTGGTGTCGGGCATCAATCTGGGGGCGAACCTGGGGGATGATGTCCTGTATTCCGGTACCGTGGCGGCTGCCCTTGAAGGCCGTTTCCTGGGTGGTACGTCGCTAGCGTTCTCCTTCGCCACGCGCCAGCTCGAGAATCTGCCCACTGCCGCCTATTTCGCGCGCAAGCTGGTAGAGGCCCATGGCTCCCTGGACCTGCCGCCGCGCACAGTGCTCAACGTCAATATTCCCAACCTGCCCCTCGAGCATGTTCGCGGCATTCAGCTCACCCGCCTGGGCCATCGCGCCCGTGCGGCAGCACCATTGAAGGTGGTTGATCCGCGAGGCAAGGAAGGCTATTGGATCGCTGCCGCGGGCGACGCCGAAGATGGCGGCCCGGGCACGGATTTTCACGCGGTGATGCAAGGTTATGTGTCGATTACCCCGTTGCAACTCGATCGCACCTTCAGTGATGCCTTCAGTAGTCTCGATGGATGGTTGGAGGGGCTGCGCTGATGGCTCGTGAACAGGACGACCTGCTGCGCCGAGGTATCGGGATGACCTCCCAGCGTACCCGCGAGCGTTTGATCCAGCGTTTGTACGAAGAGGGCTTGTCCAACGCCCAGGTGCTGGAAGTCATCCGGCGCACGCCTCGGCATCTGTTTGTCGATGAAGCATTGGCCCACCGCGCCTATGAAGACACGGCGCTGCCGATCGGGCATAACCAGACCATCTCGCAGCCCTATATGGTTGCGCGCATGAGCGAGCTGCTGCTGGCGGCGGGGCCGTTGGACAAGGTGCTGGAGATCGGCACCGGCTCTGGCTACCAGACGGCGGTGCTGGCGCAACTGGTGGAGCGGGTGTTCTCCGTGGAGCGTATCAAGGTGCTGCAGGATCGCGCCAAGGAACGCCTGGTGGAGTTGAACCTGCGCAACGTGGTCTTTCGCTGGGGCGATGGCTGGGAAGGCTGGCCGGCGCTGGCGCCGTACAATGGCATCATCGTCACCGCCGTGGCCACCGACGTCCCGCAGGCCTTGCTCGATCAACTGGCTCCGGGCGGGCGGTTGGTTATCCCGGTGGGTTCCGGCGAAGTGCAACAATTGATGCTCATTATTCGTGAGGACGAAGGTTTTTCCCGGCATGTGCTGGGTGCCGTGCGTTTTGTGCCTCTGCTCAATGGTCCGCTGGCCTGAGCATTTCCTTACTGGCAGTGAATTCTGTTGATTAGGACATGTCTTACGGCTGGGTCTATCGATTCAACATACTTGGCGATGGTATTCATCACGATGAATGTTTCGTTTCGGTCGTGTGCCGGTAAAAAGCCAATGCCCAGTTATACTTGCGACATATTTCAAGCCTGGTACAGGCGTTCATGTTCAGCCACCACAAAGGGAGCGGCGGGTGAGTCTCACAGGTCTTGCGCAGCGTATGAGTAAAACAAGCTTTCAGCGACTGGTGCTTGGCCTTGTCTTGAGTTCCTTATTGGCGGCCTGTTCGAGCACGCCATCCGGCGGCGCGCGGGTCGTTGACCGTAACAATGCCGCGCCGCAAAAGCCGACGGTGACCACCGGGCAATATGTGGTGCGCAAGGGCGATACGCTGTTCTCGATCGCCTTCCGTTACGGTTGGGACTACAAGGCACTTGCAGCTCGAAACAATATTCCTGTGCCGTACACCATACATCCGGGTCAGACGATTCGCTTCGATGGGCGTACCGGTTCAACGTCTACGACAGTTGTGACAAACAGCGGTTCTTCCCCATCCTCTTCAAGCAAAACCACCATCATTACGCGGCCTGCGGGCACCGCCGCGCCCACCACTGCGAGCAAGCCCGCCCCCGCGCCGCTGCCCCCCGCAGGGCCTGCACCGACCGGTTGGGGATGGCCTTCGAACGGCGTATTGATTGGAAAATTCTCTTCAAACGGTAGTTTGAATAAAGGCATTGATATCGCCGGGGATTTGGGACAGCCTGTTTTAGCTGCGTCTGATGGGACAGTGGTATACGCCGGGAGTGGATTACGGGGCTACGGCGAGCTGGTCATCATCAAACACAGCGATACCTACGTCAGTGCTTACGGCCACAACCGTAGGCTGTTGGTTCGGGAGGGGCAGCAGGTCAAGGTCGGACAGACAATTGCCGAAATGGGGTCAACTGGTACAGACCGGGTGAAACTGCACTTTGAGATTCGCCGCCAAGGGAAGCCTGTAGATCCGCTGCAATTCCTACCCCGTCGTTGATGTGTTGCCAGCCTGTTCCCTCACGTAGAAGGAACAGGCTCCAGCGTTGCCAAGGATAAAGGCGTCGCTTGAGCTTGAGGTCGAACTCACCAAAGGACTATAACAATGGCTCTCAGTAAAGAAGCGCCGGAGTTTGACATCGACGATGAGGTTCTCCTGATGGAGACCGGCATCGCTATGGATTCGATGTCGAATGAGGGATCTGCTGTACCTTCAGTTCGCACCAAATCCAAGAACTCCACTGCGTTAAAGCAACACAAATACATTGATTACACGCGGGCGCTCGATGCGACCCAGCTGTATCTCAATGAAATCGGTTTTTCTCCTCTGCTGACGCCTGAAGAAGAAGTCCATTTTGCGCGCTTGTCGCAAAAGGGCGATCCTGCTGGGCGCAAGCGCATGATTGAAAGCAACCTGCGACTGGTGGTGAAAATCGCCCGACGCTACGTCAATCGTGGGCTATCGTTGCTGGACCTGATCGAGGAGGGCAACCTGGGCTTGATCCGGGCCGTGGAGAAGTTCGATCCAGAGCGGGGCTTCCGCTTTTCGACCTATGCCACCTGGTGGATTCGCCAGACCATCGAACGGGCGATCATGAATCAGACCCGCACGATCCGGTTGCCGATCCATGTGGTCAAGGAACTCAACGTCTACCTGCGGGCAGCGCGTGAGCTCACTCAGAAACTCGATCATGAGCCTTCGCCTGAAGAAATCGCCAACCTGCTGGAAAAACCGGTAGGGGAGGTCAAGCGCATGCTGGGTCTCAACGAGCGGGTGTCTTCGGTCGACGTCTCGCTGGGGCCGGATTCGGACAAGACCCTGCTGGACACCCTGACCGATGATCGTCCCACCGATCCCTGTGAGTTGTTGCAGGACGATGACCTTTCCCAGAGCATTGATCAGTGGCTGTCAGAGCTCACGGACAAGCAGCGTGAGGTGGTCATTCGCCGCTTCGGTCTACGCGGCCATGAGAGCAGCACCCTGGAAGACGTAGGTCTGGAGATCGGCTTGACCCGTGAGCGGGGGCGGCAGATCCAGGTCGAGGGGCTCAAGCGCTTGCGTGAGATCCTGGAGAAGAATGGCTTGTCGAGTGAGTCGTTGTTTCAGTAACGATTGATAAGGCCGCCACGACAAACGCCCGGTGCATGGGAATGCATCGGGCGTTTTGCTGTGTGCCCGTACACCCACTGTAGGAGCCCGGCTTGCCGGCGATAGCGATCATAACGTCGCCATCACCGGCAAGCCGTGCCTGCGTGGCTACACGGCGGGGCATTCAAAGGAATGCTCAAATCCAAGGCATAAAAAAACCCCGCTTTTAAGGGCGGGGTTCTTTCGACTGGGTCAGTACAAGTTAGATAACTTGAACTTCTTCAGCTTGCATGCCTTTCTGACCGCGGGTAGCGATGAAAGAAACCTGTTGGCCTTCTTTCAGGCTTTTGAAGCCGTCGGATTGGATAGCTTTGAAGTGAACGAACAGGTCGTCACCGGATTGTGGAGTGATGAAGCCGAAGCCTTTTTCATCGTTGAACCACTTAACGGTACCAGTTTGGCGATTAGACATGGTGTATCTCCTTGGACAAAGTTAACTGCGACTCAGGAAAAGCCCTGGCCGAGACTGAGTGCAAAGAGCAGGAAAAATTCTTGGAGATGGTTGGATCGAAATTCAACATATCGTGTAGAGATTCTCAGTGACACAAGCAGCACAGTGGCGCCACCTTAACCCTTTTTCCGAGACGTGCCAATGGTATTTCCGAAGGTTTCTCTATTTTCGTGACTGGCGGTGGTATTTACCGCCCCCACGCATCGTGAAAACGCCCCCGGCCCCGCTGGCTGCGGCTTATGTGGCCGGCGCATTCGTCAAGAAAACCCCCGCGCCCTTTGAACCCCACCGCCTGCCCCGGTAAGATGCCCAACAGAATTTTTCCACCTCGCTATTCAGGACACCCGCCATGAGCATCAAATCGGACAAGTGGATTCGCCGCATGGCGCTAGAGCACGGCATGATCGAACCGTTCGTAGAGCGCCAGATCCGGGGTGAAGGCGACGACCGCGTGATTTCCTATGGTGTTTCCAGCTATGGCTATGACGTGCGTTGTGCCGATGAATTCAAGGTGTTCACCAACATCAATTCGGCGACCGTCGATCCGAAAAACTTCGACGAAAAGAGCTTCGTCGACGTAAAGAGCGATGTGTGCATCATCCCGCCTAACTCCTTCGCCCTGGCGCGCACCGTGGAATTCTTCCGTATTCCTCGCGACGTGCTGACCATCTGCCTGGGTAAAAGCACTTACGCGCGCTGCGGCATTATCGTCAACGTGACGCCGCTGGAGCCCGAGTGGGAAGGCCACGTGACTCTGGAGTTCTCCAACACCACCACCCTGCCGGCAAAGATCTACGCCAACGAAGGCGTGGCGCAGATGCTGTTCCTGCAGTCCGATGAAGCCTGTGAAGTGTCCTACAAAGACCGTGGCGGCAAGTATCAGGGGCAGCGCGGCGTCACCTTGCCACGCGCTTGATCGAAACGTCCTACGCGTAAAGGGAATTAGTCTGCGGAAAGGGACTCTATTGGGTGTACTGCCTCGGTACGTGCAAAACGTACCGAGCCACGCTTGAGGATTACCTTATGAAGATCGACCCGCGAATCAGTGCCGAACTCGCCCGACTTGAACCCAATCAGATTGGTGTTCTGGCTTGGTCCCTGATGGCTGACCCTGCCTATGCGGGCGGTATCCCCGGTCAACCCGATCCCGATTTTCCGGAACCGACCGAACCTGGCGAACCGACCCTTCCGGACGATCCACCACCCGTACCGATGGCCTGATATCCCAGGGGGAAAGTGGCCAGTTCTCTAGCGTACTGGCCATACGGCAGCTGACACTCCGGTGGGTCTATTCCGCAGACCCACGGGAGGCGGCGGCAAAGGTTTACTTCAGATTGCCGCTCAGGAACTGCTGCAGGCGTTCGCTCTTCGGATTGCCCAGCACATCCTCCGGCGTGCCTTGCTCTTCCACCAGGCCTTTGTGCAGGAACAGCACCTGGCTTGATACCTTGCGTGCAAAGCTCATCTCGTGGGTCACCATGATCATGGTGCGACCTTCTTCGGCCAGGCCCTGGATCACCTTCAACACTTCACCCACCAGCTCCGGATCGAGGGCCGAGGTGGGTTCATCGAATAGCATCACTTCCGGTTCCATTGCCAAGGCGCGAGCGATGGCGACCCGTTGCTGCTGGCCGCCGGACAGGAATGCTGGATATTGATCGGCCACGCGCGCCGGCAGGCCGACTTTGTCCAGATAGCGACGGGCGCGATCCTCGGCGTCCTTCTTGCTGCAACCCAGCACCCGGCGCGGCGCCATGGTGATGTTCTCCAGCACGCTCATGTGGCTCCAAAGGTTGAAATGCTGGAACACCATCGCCAGCCGTGTGCGCAGACGCTGCAACTCGGCATCGTCGGCCACGCGCATGCCGTGGCGGTCGCTGACCATGCGGATCGGCTTGTCATCAAGGGTCATGGCGCCGTCGTTGGGCGTTTCCAGGAAGTTGATGCAACGCAAGAACGTGCTTTTGCCCGAGCCGCTGGCGCCGATCAGGCTGATCACGTCGCCGGTCTTGGCCTTGAGCGAGACACCTTTGAGCACCTCATTGTCGCCATAGCTTTTATGCAGGCCTTCAACGGTCAATTTGTACATGGGGCATGCATCCTCAAGGCGAAAGTAGATAGCCGCTGCGGTAGGCCTCTGAGCCTGCGACATGGCCGATGACCATCCCGGCAGTGGCCATGCGGCGTAGCGAGCGGGCGTAAAGCAGGCCGGCCTTCTGGCAATGCACAGGCGTTACGCGGTCAGTAATGGGGTCGATGATTTCGGCGATCAGTTGCCCGGCCTCCAGGTATTCACCCGGCAGGGCGCTGAACACCAGCAGGCCGCCCACCGGCGTGGCCACGGGTTCGACGCCCGCCAGCGGCGTCGCGGGGTAGGGCAGGTCCGGCAGTGGGGCCACGTCGCCGGTAATTGCGCCGAAGTGGATCAGGTAGTCGATGATCGCCTGGCAGTCGAGGGCCGCCAGGCCATGGTTGACGTCGCCCTGGCCGCGCAGCTCGACGGTCACCGAAAAGCTGCCCATGGGGATCGGGAAGCGCTTGCCGAAACGTTGCTGCAATTGCCACCACACCAGGGTGAAGCACTCATCGAAGGATTGCCCGCCGGAGTCGGTGGCCAGCAAGTTGGCCTCCGAGCCTATATAGCGCGCCAGCGGTTCCACCTGCGACCAGGCGGCGGGCGTGGTGTACAGGTGCGCCACGGCTTCGAAGTCGCAATGCAGGTCCAGCACCATGTCGGCATCGCAAGCCAGGCGTTGCAGCACCAGGCGCTGGGATTGCAACTGGGTCTCGGCGGTGTGTGCGGCCAGGGCGCGGGACAGTGCGTTGCGGATCAGTTGGACGTTGTGCTGCGGGTCATCCCCAAGCAAATGCTCGATCTGGTTACCGACTTCGTCGCTGAGGTCGACAAACCGGCGATTGAAATTCTGCCCGCTTTCCAGTTCGTAACGGCCCAGCGGGGTATCCATCAGCACCTGTTCCAGGCCCGCCGGGTTGGCGATGGGCACTAGCACGATCTCGCTGCGCAGGCACCCGGCCGCCGCCAATTGCGCCAGACGCGCCTTGAGGTGCCAGGCCACCAGCATGCCCGGCAGTTCATCGGCATGCAGTGACGACTGAATGTAGATCTTGCTTTCGGCCTGTTCCGGGCCGAAGTGAAAGCTGTGAATCTGCCGCGCCGTGCCGGGCACCGGCGCGATCAGTTCATGAACCTGATGACGCATGAAGGCTCCTTAATGGCTCGGTCCGAGAAACGCCAGCCAGCGGCGTTCGGCCAGGCGAAACAGACCGACCAGGGCGAACGTCACGGTCAGGTAGATCAGCGCCGCGATGCCGAATGATTGAAAAGTCATGAAGGTGGCCGAGTTGGCGTCCCGGGCCACTTTGAGGATGTCTGGAATCGTCGCGGTGAACGCCACCGTGGTCGAGTGCAGCATCAGGATCACTTCGTTGCTGTAGTAGGGCAACGAGCGGCGCAGCGCCGACGGCATGATCACATAGGCGTACAGCTTCCAGCCGCTCAAGCCATAGGCCTTGGCCGCTTCGACTTCGCCGTGGGCCATGCTGCGGATGGAGCCGGCGAAAATCTCCGTGGTGTAGGCGCAGGTGTTGAGGGCGAAGGCCAGGATCGTGCAGTTCATCGCGTCGCGAAAGAACGCATCGAGCACCGGTTGCGCGCGCACGGCGGCGATGCTGTAGATGCCGGTGTAGCAGATCAGCAGTTGGATATAGAGCGGCGTGCCACGGAACAGGTAGGTGTAGAACTGCACCGGCCAGCGTACCAAAGGATTGCGCGATACCCGGGCGATGGACAGCGGGATCGACACCAGGAAACCGATGACCAGGGACGCGCTGAGCAGCCACAGGGTCATGGCCAGGCCGGTGATGTGCTGGCCGTCGCTATAAAGAAAGGGGCGCCAGTATTCCTGCAAGAGTTCGATCATCGCACTGCCTCCCGGGAGCCTGCGGCGTAGCGACGTTCAAGACGGCGCAGGACGAAGTTGGACGCGCTGGTGATCAACAGGTAGATCAGCGCGGCGAGGACCAGGAAATAAAACAGCTGATAGGTGCTTTTGCCGGCATCCTGGGCGGCCTTGACCAGATCCGCCAGGCCGATGATCGACACCAGCGCGGTGGCCTTGAGCATCACCATCCAGTTATTGCCAATGCCCGGCAGGGCAAAGCGCATCATCTGCGGGAAGGTCACGTAGCGAAACCGTTGGCCGCGCTTGAGGCCATAGGCCGTGGCGGCTTCCAGTTGGCCGCGGGGCACGGCGAGGATCGCGCCGCGAAAGGTCTCGGTGAAGTACGCACCGTAGATAAAGCCCAGGGTGATCACCCCGGCGCTGAATGGGTCGATTTCGATGTATTCCCATTCCATGAAGTCGGTAAGACCGGTCAGCCAGGTTTGCAGGCTGTAGAAAATCAGCAGCATCAGCACCAGGTCGGGTACACCGCGAATCAATGTGGTGTAGAGCTGGGCGGGGATGCGCAACAAGGGCAGGCTGGAGAGTTTGGCGCTGGCGCCGAGCAGGCCCAGCAACACGCTGACGGCCAGGGACAGCACCGACAACTTGAGGGTCATCCAGGTGCCTTGCAGCAACAACGGGCCGAAACCCTTCAAACTGAGCGCGCTCAGCCCGAGGGTTTGCAACAGTTCTTCGAACAT
The DNA here is from genome assembly GCF_900102035.1 of Pseudomonas extremaustralis. Taxonomy (NCBI): domain Bacteria; kingdom Pseudomonadati; phylum Pseudomonadota; class Gammaproteobacteria; order Pseudomonadales; family Pseudomonadaceae; genus Pseudomonas; species Pseudomonas extremaustralis. The sequence goes on along the minus strand of NZ_LT629689.1, from coordinate 3,354,723 downwards.
AAATCAGGACCTATGGCGATAAAAAAGCGCCCCTTCGGAAAAGGGGCGCCCCAGGCATTATTTGCCGCTGTACAGGTTCAGATCGCCAAAGTGTTTCTTCTGGATGGTGGCGTAGGTGCCATCATCGTGTAACGCTTTGATACCTTTATCCAAAAGGGCCTTCAGCTCAGTGTTACCTTTTTTGATACCGATGGCGGTTTTCGCCGGCAGCAATGGGTCGTCGATGGCTGCGCTGACTTCATAGTCGGCACCGGCTGGCGACTTCAGGAAGCCCAGTTCGGCCTGCAGCATATCCTGCACGGACGCATCGAGACGGCCGGAGGTCAGGTCGGCGTAAACCTGGTCCTGGTTGGCGTAGGCCTTGGTGGTCACACCGGCTTTGTCCAGCACGGCCTTGGCGTAGGCTTCCTGGATGGTGCCTTGCTCGTAGCCCACGGTTTTGCCCTTGAGGGACTCGGGAGTGGAGTAACCGGCGCCTTTCTTGAATACCAGCGACGTTGGGCCGGAGAACAGCTCATTGGAGAAGTCGATAGCCTTCATACGGGCTTCGGTGACGGTCATGGACGAAATCACACCGTCGAATTTGTTGGCCTTCAGGCCTGGAATCATGCCGTCGAAGTCGCTTTCGACCCACTTGCACTTCACTTTCAGTTCGGCGCAGATCGCATTGCCCAGATCGATATCAAAGCCCACCAGGCTACCGTCAGCCGCTTTGGATTCGAACGGAGCGTAGGACGGATCGACACCAAAACGCAGTTCCTTGTATTCCTTGGCCAAGGCGGAACCTGCGGCCATGCACAGAGCCAGTGCGGAAAGGGTCAGCAATGCTTTTTTCATTATGTAATCCCTAGAAACCAAGATAGGCGCTTGTGGCGCGTTTAGGACTGTTACTGAACGGTGTCAGACGGATCACAAGTAGCAATTTCTGCACCATAGTTCCGAATGAGCGTTTTAAAAGGTAGGACAAAGGCGTTATTAGTGTAGGAGATGCCCGAAAATGGGCATGAAAAAAACAGCGCACCATTTCAGATCATTTGGAGATTGAAAATGTGGGGGCTTGCTCCCGATAGCAGTGGGTCAGTCACACGTGTATCGACTGATCCACTGCTATCGCGAGCAAGCCCCCTCGCAGATGTTGGTCCGGCGTCTTCAGGGGAACCGGTTATTTGCCGGGTGTCAGGGTCAGCCTGGCTTTTCCATACACCTTGTCGAAGTTCTGCGGCTGCATCGGGAAGCTCAGGTATTGCGCCTTGAGCGACGGGTCAATGCCATTGGCATAGTTCGGGCTGGCCGGGTTGCCGGATTGGCCGATGCCGCCTTGGCCCATCATCGGTTCCGGTTGGCCGAAGTCGATGATCATGCGCAGCGCCGGCACTTGGGTGGTATTGAAGTCCCGGCCCCAGCTGTACGGCGCCGGGTTCAAGGTGTTGTGGTCGCCGCCGGACGCCAGCGGGCCGCGAATCGCCTGGCCCTGAGTGTTTTTCCAGGTGGTGCTGTGCAGTTTGCCCCACTGCCAGGCCTTGTGGTCGGCGCCCAGTTGGCTGTCGCCGGCGCTGATCGCGGCGGCCAGGCTGCGGGCGAGGATGGCGGGCTTGTCTTCTTTTTGCGCAGTGCGCACATCGTCCCAGAACGGGCTGTCTTCGCGCCCCAGCAGGTGGTCGGCCTGGGCGGCGTAGGACAAGCCTGCATTGCTGACAAAGGCTTTCCAGCTGGCGCTGTTTTCCGGGCCGAGTTCGTCGAGGAAGATCTGCCTGGTGCTTTCCTGCAGGAACAGCTCATAGAGCGCGGCGTCGGCGGACGTGGCCACCAGACGACCGTCGAAGGCCATCAGGCGATTGAGGGCTTCCCGTGCCTTGGCCTGTTCCGCGGTCGGTAAAGCGTCAATCGCCTGTTTCAGCGGCTGGGCCATGCCCGGCGCCTTGAACATGGTCTTGAGTTTGGCGGCGAAGGTGGTGGTCTGGTCGTACTGCATGGCAATCACGCTGCGACTGTCATGCTTGCCAGCATTGGCCAATTGCGCCAGGCGTTCGCTGCGCTCCGGCGCATCCCAGGAGTTGGACAACTGCATGCCATAGCCACGCGGCGCGGTGCGCTGGTTGGCGGTGCCGATCCAGCCTTGGGCCGGGTCCTGGTCGTACGGGTGCAGCATCGCGTCGGCGTAACCGTCCCAGTCAAAGCGTGTGTCCCAGCCCGGCGAGGGCAGCAGGCCTTCGCCTTCGCGGCGGTTGGGGAAGCGGCCGGTGACTTGCCAGCCGATATTGGTGGCGTCGGCGAAGACCATGTTCAAGGCGATAGCGCGGATTTCACGGGTCGCGTCCGAGGCCTTGGCGACACTTTGCGCACGGGACAGGTCGAAGAACGCATCGAGGCTCTTGTCGTCTTTGAAGTCGGCGGTTTGCAGGGCCAGGCCCAGGCCCGTGGTCAGCGCCTGGCTGCTGTTGAGCAGGGCGCCGTGACGGGTTTCGTACACCACTTCACGGATCGAGCGTTGGCCTTTGACGAAGAACGTTTCGTTACGTACCCCCGCCGGTAGCCATTTTCCGTTGTTTTCGTAGTACAACGCGTTGCCCTGGCGTTTGACTTTCTCCAGGAACAGGTCCTGGGTATCGCCCTTGACCGCGCTCATGCTCCACGCCACTTTGCCGTTGAAGCCGGACAGCAGGGTGGGCAGGCCGGCAATCGAGGCACCGACCGCCTGGTACTTCGGTGCGCGAATCTGCACGTAGCTCCACGGCGACGGTGCTTGCGGTTGGGCGGCCAGGTCGTTGGCCAGCAGGCTTTTGCCGCTGCGGCTGCGTTGTGGGCCGATGGCCCAGTTGCTCGACGTCGTCACCGCCAGGGAGTTGAGGCTGCTCAGTTGCTGACTGGCCGCATCCAGCCCGGCAAGGCCGGTGATCTGGCCCAGGTTCACGCCCTTGAGTTTGTCGGCTTCGGCCTGGGGAATCGGTTCGTCCGGCGCGCTCGGAGTGAGCCAGGCGAGTTTGTCGACGCCGACTTTTTGCGCCAGTACCAGGGACGCCAGTTCTTCCTGCAGGTTGGCCGACTCGCTGAAATTCAGCAGGCAGAACAACAGTGCCGAATCTTCCGGCTTCCAGTATTCGGGCTTGTAGCCAGTCCGGGCGAGGTCCGGCGGCAGCTTGTCGCGGTAGCGGAACAAGTAGGCGTTGACGCCCCGGGCATACACTTCAAAGAAACGCTTGAGACGCGGCGACGAGGCGTTGTACAGCTCGCCGGCGCTTTTCTTCAGGTTGACGGCGCGCATGAAGCGGTCGACATCCAGTACGTCGGGGCCGGACATTTCCGCCAGACGGCCCTGGGCCAGCAGGCGCAACGTGACCATCTGTGTGATGCGGTCGCTGGCATGCACGTAGCCGAGGCTGAACAGTGCGTCGTGAAAGGTGTTGCTTTCGATCAGCGGCATGCCTTGGGCGTTGCGGCGTATCGAAACATTCTGTGCGAGGCCCTTGATCGGCTGGACGCCGGCAACGGGAAGCAGGGTGTCCTGGGTGCTCTGGAGCTGGCAACCGGCCAGGCTTAATGCACTGGCCACTGCCGCGGCAACGCCGAACCGGGGAAGAAAATGTGAGAGGGCTGGCGAGGCCATGGCAAAGCTCCTGCGGGGGGTAGCGTCAGTAAAGGCGCTACGTTAGTGAGCGCGGCGAAACGACGCAAGCAGGAGCTAAGGCTTATTTTCAGGAGCCTGGTATCAGGCGCCGTGGCACTTCTTGAATTTCTTCTCGCTGCCGCATGGGCACGGATCGTTGCGGCCAACGTCCTTCAAGGCGTTGCGTACCGGTTCCTGGTGAGCGTGGCCGCAATTCGGGCCGTGGACATGGCCGTGGTCGTGATCATGGTGATCGTGATCGTGGTTGCAGTCAGGACCATGGACATGGGGTTGTTGAGTCATTGATGTCGCTCCGGAATAAAATCGCCGGGGATTATCTCGCCATTGTGGTTCACCTGCACGTCATAACCGATGAATAATCCGGTTTTCAGTTCACCTTCCAGGCGATAGGGCACGGGTTTGTCGGGGTTTTTCAGCATCTGCACCACATCGCGGATTTGCGGCCAGAGGTTGGTGCGCACCGAGACCTTGAAGAAGGCGTGGCCCCGTGGCGGTACGGTGAGCCATTCGTTGGACTCGCCCTCGGTCAGCACAAAGTTGCCGAGGGTGACTTTGTAGATCAGACCGCGCACGGTCAGGTCCGAGTCGTCGCGGTTGTCCACGCGAAAGTACAGCTTGAATTTCTGCTCCAGCAGCTTGGCGCGCACCACTTCGACCTTGACCAGCGAGACGTGGGGCGGCGGCGAGTCGTCTTCGAACCATGAAGCGCAGCCCGTCAACATGAGGGTCAGCGCCAGCATCAAGCTGTACATCCGAAGCATGGCGTTGTCCTTTGAATGGATTTAGAGGTAGCTGGAACAACACTTCTTGAATTTCTGCCCACTGCCACACAGGCACGCATCGTTGCGTCCTGCCTTGACCTCCACCGTTGGGTCGATGAAGTACCAGCGCCCGTCATTCTGTACGAAAGAGGACTGCTCGCGGTGGCTATGTTCGCCGGTGCTGTCATGCCAGCGTGCGGTGAAGGTCACGAAGGCATGTTCCGGCTGGCCGCCGAACACCTCCGAGCTTTCCACCTCCAGGCCGAGCCAGGTGCTCTGGGCGCTCCAGGCGGCGATCGCGTCACGGTCCAGGCCGGCCTGTTGCGCGGGTAACGTGGTAGCGACCAGGTAGTCCACCAAGCCCAGCACATAGGCGCTATAGCGTGAGCGCATGAGTGCGGTGGCGCAAGGCGCCGGATGCCCGGCGTGATAATGGCCACAGCAGGCATCCAGCAGGTTGCCGCTGCCGCAGGGACAAATGGATGTACTCATCGGCTTACCACCAATACTTTCCGAAGTTTTCCGGGTTGGCCCAGAACCGGGCGTTGAGCCAGTCCGGTACCTGTTTATAGTCAAGCAGATCGTAGGTGAACAGGGTCAGAACCTGCTCATCACGCTGGAAGCGCTCGCCGGCCTGCAGGGCCAGGGAGAAAAAGTCGGTGTCTTTCCAGTCGCAGGCGCCCAGGTCCACCAGCACGGCAATACGGCTGGCATTAAGGTTGCGAATGCCGCCGAGCAGGGTCAGGCCTTGGGGTTTTGACAGGTGTTCCAGGCAGTCCACCACCAGCGCCAGGTCAAAACGCTGCGCTGCAAGCTCCGCCGGCAAGGCCCCGGGCACTGCCACGCTAACGTGGGTATCCGGGTGGGCCGCCTGGAAGGCATCCAGTGCCGGGAACTGGCTGGCGCCCAATAGCAGCAGGCGTTTGGGCTGGTGCAGATCCAGCAGGGCAGCCAAGGCTTGCTGGGGTGTACGGGAAGAAATACCAGCGGTCATCAGAGATCCTCACATCAAGACCTCAGAGACTAGCGCGGCTGAGCGTGCGGGCCTAGAGCATACGGCTGCGAAAAGTCCGATGTGGACGGCAAACCTCAATGAATACGGGGTGTGGCGTAGTAGCGCAGTTGAAAAGAGCGGTCTTTAGTCCACCCATCGGCCCCCGCCGGTGCGGGCGAAAGCCATCCGGTGCCTGACAACGGAGCCGCTGAAGGTCGCGCGCTCAACCGCCGGACCGAAATCCAGATCAACTGCTGACAGCAGGGGCATTGCCGGCGATTTGCAGCGAAACCTCCCCCTTTATTAACTTTTTTGAACCTTCACTGGCAAATCGCCTGTAGAAGTCGTTACTGTGCGTTCAAAGAAAAATTTGAAAACACTCAGGAGCCCCATGATGCGTAAGGTTTTTCTGTTGGCCCTGTTGGTCAGCCCCATAGCCCTGGCCCAGAGCGTCAGTGTCGAAACCAACTCATTGATGCGCCTGCCCAGCAGCACCAGCGTATTGCAGCTGGAACGCCTGGATGTGGCGGACTACGGCACCTTGCTGATCCCGGCCACGATCAGCCAGGTCACGGTGGATCAACTGCACTTGGGCCGCGACGCCCGTATTGCGATTGCCCCCGGTATTAACGCATTACAACTGCAGGTGCAGCATGCCCAATTGGACCACGGCAGCCAGTTCACTTCCCGTGGCGCACCGGGCACCCATGAAAAACCAGCCAAGGCCGGGCGTGACCTGACCTTGCATATCAAAGCCCTGACGGCTGAAGAACTGTCGGTGGATGCCCGCGGTGGCGCTGGTGCCCAGGGGTATGCCGGGCTGGATGGTGCCAACGGTGAAGACCCAGGGTGCACGTGGGGCTCGGCTGGGCGCGGCGCCAACGGCGATAACGGTGGTGACGGGTTGCCTGGCGCGGCAGGTGCGCAGGTGCGGGTCGAACTGCCGCAGGACTTCCCAGGCGACAAGATCAAGGTGTGGGTCGATGGCGGTGCCGGTGGTTTGGCTGGCACGGCGGGTAAACCGGGCAACGGTGGCCAATCCAAAGGCTGCCTGGTGTACCGCGCCGATGGCGGCGAGAAGGGCCGGCCAGGACTTGAAGGACAGCCGGGGCCGGCTGGGCCTGCGGGCGCCGTAACGATCCAGCGCCTCTGACACACCCACTTGTAGGAGCGAGCTTGCTCGCGAAAAAACCATCGGCGACACGGGCTTCCAGAAGCGCTGCGTTATCGTTGACGACCTTCGCGAGCAAGCTCGCTCCTACAGTGTCTGGTCAGAACATCGGCCGAGCCGAAGCAATCGCCACCACTACCAGGCCCACGATCAGATTGATCCCCACCAGTTTGCGAATCTGCCCCAGTGCAGCCGCACCCGCCGGCCAATCCTCAGCCGCTACCGCCGCGCGCAATTCGGGGAATTTCAGCGCCTGGATACGGATAAACAGCGCCGTCATCACCAGATATAAGCCCATCATCACCTGCACATAACGCGGCGCGGTTTCAAAGCCGTTGAAGCGCAGTTGCAGCAGGCCGACACCGCTGATCGGCAAAACCAGCACGGCCACCCAAACCCACACGAAAAAACGTTGAAACACATTTGCCCACAGCTTTAGCCGGGCAGGGCCTTCAAGGGCCGCCACAGCGGCGGGGCGCAGGATCATCCAGGCGAAAAACATACCGCCTACCCAAATCAGGGCGGCCAATACATGCAGGGTGTAAGCGAGGCTAAACGCGGTCATGGTGGTACTCCGTTCTGCGCGGGATTAATTAGCGGGGTATGATAGCGACCGATCCGAACCACTGAAAATTTATCCAGCGTTTTTTGCGCCCGACTATCCATGATCAGCACTGAACTCAAAACCACGATCCAGGGCGCCTATTCGCGTTTTCTCGAAGCCAAGAGCTTGAAACCGCGCTACGGCCAACGCCTGATGATCGCCGAAGTGGCCAAGGTCCTCGGGGATATCGACACCGACGACGAAGGTCGCCGCGAGGGTGAGCCTGCGGTCGTGGCCGTCGAGGCCGGCACCGGTACCGGCAAGACCGTGGCCTACAGCCTGGCCGCGATCCCTACTGCCAAGGCCGCCGGCAAGCGCCTGGTGATCGCCACCGCCACCGTCGCCCTGCAGGAACAGATCGTCTACAAAGACCTGCCCGACCTGATGCGCAACAGCGGCCTGAACTTCACCTTCGCCCTGGCCAAGGGCCGTGGCCGCTATATGTGCCTGTCCAAGCTCGACGTGCTGTTGCAGGAAGGCCACGCGCAAACCGCCACAGCTTCCTTGTTCGAAGAAGAAGGCTTCAAGATCGAAGTCGATGAAGTCAGCCAGAAGCTGTTCACCAGCATGATCGAGAAACTGGCCGGCAACAAATGGGACGGCGACCGCGACAGCTGGCCCACCGCCCTGGAAGACGCCGACTGGGCGCGCCTGACCACCGATCACAGCCAGTGCACCAACCGCCATTGCCCCAACTTCGGCCAGTGCGCCTTCTACAAGGCCCGCGAAGGCATGGGCAAGGTCGACGTGATCGTCACCAACCACGACATGGTGCTGGCCGACCTGGCCCTGGGCGGCGGTGCCGTGCTGCCGGACCCGCGCGACACCCTTTACGTTTTCGACGAAGGCCACCACCTGCCCGACAAGGCCATCGGCCACTTCGCCCACTACACGCGGCTGCGCTCCACCGCCGACTGGCTGGAGACCACCGCCAAGAACCTCACCAAGCTGCTGGCCCAGCATCCGCTGCCCGGCGACCTGGGCAAACTGATCGAACAGGTGCCGGAGCTGGCGCGGGAGATCAAGACCCAGCAGCAGTTCATGTTCAGTGCCTGCGAGCAGGTCGCCGACTTCAAGCCCGGCGAAGACGTCGAGGGCCGCGAGCGCCCGCGTCATCGGTTTGTGGGCGGGCTGATCCCCGAGCACATGCGCGAAATGGGCATCGAGCTGAAAAAGGGCTTCTCGCGCCTGACCGACCTGTTCACTCGCCTGACCGATCTGCTCAAGGAAGGCATGGATGGCGAGGTCAATATCGGCATCGCCAGCAACCAGGCCGAGGAGTGGTACCCGCTGTTCGGCAGCCTGTTGTCCCGGTCCCAGGGCAACTGGGAGTTGTGGACTGCCTTTACCGTCGAAGACCCGGAGGACAGCCCGCCCATGGCCCGTTGGTTGACCCTGTCGGAAAGTGGTGCGTTGTTCGATATCGAGGTCAACGCCAGCCCGATCCTTGCCGCCGAAATGCTGCGACGCAACCTGTGGAACGTGGCCTATGGCTGCCTGGTGACCTCGGCGACGCTGACCGCCCTGGGCACCTTCGACCGCTTCCGCATGCGCGCCGGGCTGCCGAAAAAAGCCGTCACCGCCGTGGTGCCGAGCCCGTTCCATCACGCCGACGCCGGTGTGCTGCGCGTGCCCGACCTCAAGGCCGACCCACGGGATGCGCCGGCTCACACCGCTGCAATCATCCGTGACCTGCCGGGGCTGGTGGAAGGGTCGCGCGGCACCCTGGTGCTGTTCTCGTCACGCAAGCAGATGCAGGACGTGTTCGACGGCCTCGACCGTGACTGGCGCAAGCAGGTGTTTATCCAGGGCAACCTGTCCAAGCAGGAAACCCTGAACAAGCACAAGGCGCGGGTCGATGGCGGGGATTCCAGCGTGTTGTTCGGCCTGGCGAGCTTCGCCGAGGGTGTGGACTTGCCCGGTGCCTACTGTGAACACGTGGTGATCGCCAAGATCCCGTTCTCGGTGCCGGATGATCCGGTCGAGGCCGCACTGGCCGAGTGGATCGAGGCGCGGGGCGGCAACCCATTCATGGAAATCTCGGTGCCGGATGCTTCCCTGAAGCTGGTCCAGGCCTGCGGCCGCCTGCTGCGTACCGAAGAAGACCGGGGCACCATCACCTTGCTCGATCGCCGCCTGGTCACCCAGCGCTATGGCAAGGCGATCCTGAATGCCTTGCCGCCGTTCCGGCGCGAAATTTCTTAAGCCACCGTGGGCGAATTCGCCCACTTTGTGGTCTATCTCAGTTATGTCATCAGGCCATTCACCGGTCGTTTGGGAGAACCTTGTTCGTATGATTCGCACGCTGCCCGCTCTTTTTGCCCTGCTGCTCGCCGCGCCGCTGATGGCCGCGCCCGCCGGGCAACAGACATTGTTCAACTTCGTCCGGCCCGCCGATGTGGTCAACGTGGCGACCCAGGACGCCAGCCTGCCGCAATACAACGCCGAACAGACCGCCGAAGGCGAGGTGCTGCGCCGCATCACCTTCAACCCGGCGGCCGAGCCGAGCCTGGTGCTCAGCCCTCAGACCGGCGTGTGGGACTGGTCGCAATCCAGCGCCATGAGCCTGCGTATCCAGAGCGCCATGGACTGGGCGCTGACCCTGTACGTCAAGGTGCAGAGCAACGACGGCAAGACCCTGCTCAGCCGCATCGACCTGCCGGCCGGCCCGGCCCAGACCTTGCTGGTGCCGCTGCAAGCCAACTCGCCGTTGAGCCAAGGCATGAAGGCCGGCCCACCGATGCCGATCACCGTTGACGGCCAGCGCGTGTTGCTGGCCAGCAGCACCGGGGAGGTGGACCGCAGCCAGGTGGTCTCGGTGACCCTGTCGATGATCAAGCCCGTCGCCGCCCAAAGCATCCTGCTGGAACGTTTCGGCGTGCAGGACAGCGAACCGGTGGTGAAGGCCGCCTATAGCGAGTTGGTGGATGCGTATGGGCAGTCGAACCGCGCGCGCTGGCCGGAAAAAGTCAGCAGCGACGAGCAACTCAAGGCTGCCGCCGCCAAGGAGCAGCAACAGCTCAAGGCTTGGCTTACCGAGCGGGACAACGCCTCCCTGGACCAATACGGCGGATGGAACAAGGGCCCGGTGTTCGACGCCAGCGGCTTTTTCCGCACCGAGAAGCGCGACGGTCGCTGGTACCTCGTAACGCCGGAAGGCCACCCGTTTTACTCCCTGGGGGTCAACACCGTGGCTGCGACCAATAACCAGACCTACGTAGCCGGCCGCGAGTGGATGTTCGCGGCATTGCCCAAGGCGGGTGAACCTTTCGACAAGTATTACGGCAGCGGCGACAACCGCAGTGGCAACGGTGCCGATCAGGGCCGTGGCTTCAATGTGGGGCGCTGGTACGACTTCTATGGCGCCAACCTGCAGCGCACCTATGACACCAAAGGCTTCGACCAGAAACGCTGGGTCACCCACACCCTCGACCGCCTGCAAGCCTGGGGTTTCAACACCGTGGGCAACTGGAGCGAGCCGGGCCTGGCCACCGCTGACCGGGTGCCGTACACCTTGCCGCTGTCGATCGTCGGCGATTACGCCAGCATCAGCACCGGCACCGACTGGTGGGGCGGCATGCCCGATCCGTTCGACCCGCGTTTCGCCATGGCCACCGAGCGCGCCGTGGCCATTGCCGCCCGCGATCACCGCGATGATCCATGGCTGATCGGCTTCTTCGCCGATAACGAACTGGCGTGGGCAGGCCCCGGAGACGATCCGAAATCCCGTTATGCCCTGGCCTACGGGACCTTGCGCATGACCACCGACGTACCGGCCAAGCGCGCGTTTCTCAAGCAATTGCGCGACAAGTATCGCAACGAAGAAGGCCTGTCGCGGGCCTGGGGTATCCACTTGGCCGGCTGGGAACTGATGGAAGATCCGGGGTTCGAAGCGCCGATGCCGAGTTCCGAACACCCGGAAATCGAAGCCGACTTCAAATATTTCCAGAAGACCTTCGCCGACGCCTACTTCAAGACGCTTTCCGATTCGCTGAAATGGCACGCGCCCAACCAACTGCTGCTGGGCGGCCGCTATTCGGTGAGCACGCCGGAAGCGGTGGCGGCCTGCGCGCAGTATTGCGATGTGCTGAGCTTCAATATGTACACCCTCAAACCCCAGGACGGCTATGACTTTGCCGCCCTGCGCGCACTGGACAAACCGGTGCTGATCACCGAATTCAACTTTGGCTCCAGCGACCGTGGCCCGTTCTGGGGAGGCGTGACGCAGTTGGCCAGGGAAGAAGATCGCGGTGCGGCGTATGGTGCCTTCCTCAAGCAGGCCATGGCCGAGCCGTCGATTGTCGGCGTGCATTGGTTCCAGTATCTGGACCAACCGGTTACCGGCCGCTTGCTGGACGGTGAAAACGGCCATTTCGGCCTGGTCGGTATTACCGATGTGCCGTTCCAGGGCTTTGTCGACAGTGTGCGCAAAAGCAACCTGGCGGCGATCGACCAACTGGGCAAGGAGGCGCAAAAGGCCAAGGCGGCCAACGCTGTGCGTGAAAGCGAAGGTGGCAGGGCATCGAGTGACGGCAAAGGCGCGGCGCAAGGCGCCGGGCATGCGGGCGGACACGCTGGAAATGGTCATTGATTGAGTGCTGATGGGTTCACAAAAACGCTGAGGGCTGGAACAATGCCGGCCACTTTTTACGCTGTCTTTCGAGGGTGCACCGGTGCAGATTCAGGGTCATTACGAGCTCCAGTTCGAAGCGGTGCGTGAAGCGTTCGCCGCGTTATTCGATGACCCGCAGGAACGTGGTGCCGGGCTGTGCATCCAGATCGGCGGTGAAACCGTCGTCGACCTGTGGGCCGGTACCGCCGACAAGGACGGCACCGAGGCCTGGCACAGCGACACCATCGTCAACCTGTTCTCCTGCACCAAGACCTTCACCGCTGTCACCGCCCTGCAATTGGTGGCCGAAGGCAAGCTGCAGCTGGATGCGCCGGTTGCCAACTACTGGCCGGAGTTCGCCGCCGCCGGCAAGCAGAACATCACCCTGCGCCAGTTGCTCTGCCACCAGGCCGGGTTGCCGGCGATCCGCGAGATGTTGCCCACCGAAGCGCTGTACGACTGGCAACTGATGGTCGATACCCTGGCGGCCGAAGCGCCGTGGTGGACGCCGGGCCAGGGCCATGGCTACGAGGCCATCACCTACGGCTGGCTGGTTGGTGAACTGCTGCGGCGTGCCGACGGGCGTGGGCCGGGGGAGTCCATCGTGGCACGGGTTGCGCGCCCGCTGGGGCTGGACTTCCATGTGGGCCTGGCCGACGAAGAGTTTTATCGCGTGGCACATATAGCGCGCAGCAAAGGCAACATGGGCGATGAAGCCGCTCAACGGTTACTGCAAGTAATGATGCGTGAACCGACGGCCATGACTACACGGGCATTTGCCAATCCGCCGTCTATTCTGACCAGCACTAATAAACCCGAATGGCGACGCATGCAGCAGCCGGCGGCAAATGGCCATGGTAATGCGCGCAGCCTGGCGGGTTTTTATAGCGGTTTGTTGGACGGTAGTTTGCTCGAAGCCGACATGCTCGAACAATTGACCCGTGAACACAGTATCGGGCCGGATAAAACATTATTGACACAAACCCGTTTCGGCCTGGGCTGCATGTTGGATCAACCGCAGTTGCCCAATGCCACCTTCGGCCTTGGCCCACGTGCTTTCGGGCATCCCGGTGCCGGCGGTTCGGTGGGGTTTGCCGACCCTGAACATGATGTAGCGTTTGGTTTCGTGACTAATACACTGGGGCCTTATGTACTTATGGACCCGCGGGCACAGAAGTTGGTCGGAATATTGGCCGGTTGTCTGTAAACCCCTTGCTGTTTCACGTTTTTTTGTTACAAAGGCAACTATAAGAAGACGCTGAAGGAAATGATGTAACTTTAATGTCCTGTAAGCGTCTGTTTAACGGGTCAATCAGACCCCCGTTTCTTTTCTCATTTTGTGGATATCTCATGTTATCGAACAAGTCCTTGGCACTGGCGCTTTGCCTCACTATTACCGGTTGCGCACAAACTCCACAAAATGATGCCGAGGGCGGGCATTGGTGGTCATTTGGATCGGATAAAGCCACTACCAAGGACGTAGTCACTCAAACCGACGCCAAGCCGGATGCCAAACCTGCCGCCGGGGCCAAGCCTGCCGCACCTGTAGCCGCCGCTGCTGCACCGACACCTGCGCCTGCACCGGTCGCCAAGGCTGACACCGGCTCCAGCTGGTGGCCGTTCTCTTCCAAGAATGCCGACGATAAAGCTGCTGTTGCCAAGGCCGATCTGAAAGCCGACGTCAAGGCTGCGGAACCGGCCCCTGCGGTAGCCAAGAACGATACTGAAACCCACTGGTGGTGGCCGTTCGAAAGCAAGCCCAAGCCATTGGCCAAGGTCGACGTGACCAACGTGCCGATGCCCGATCCGAAAATCACCCAGGCCTGGCTGGACGACTATGAGCCGCGCCTGCGCGCCGCCATCAAGGACAGCAACCTGCAACTGGAGCGTCGCGACAACGTACTGGTCGTGATCGCTCCGGTAGACGGCTCCTACAACCCTAAGCGCCCGGAGATGTTGCTGCCGGTTACCCTGGGCCCGTTCACTCGCGTGGCCAAGGCCGTTGAAGCCGATCCCAAGACTGCCGTACTGGTGCTGGGCCACGTTGATGCCACCGGCAGCGCCCCTGCGAGCCAGGCATTGACCAAGCAGCGTGCACAGTCCATCGCTTCGATCTTCAGCCTCAGCGGCCTGAAGCAGGACCGCTTGATGCTGCGCGGCATGGGCGACCTTATGCCGCGCGCCGCCAACGACAGCTCCCAGGGCCGTGCGCTGAATCGTCGCATGGAAATCATGTTCACTCAGCGTACAACTATGTTGGCCTTGCTGAGCAAATACCAGTCGGGCAAGACACCGCCAGTGGCTGAAATGGTTGCCGTGCAGGATGTTCCGGCACCGGCCGCCAAAGCCACGGCGAAAAAGGCGCCTGCCGCCAAGAAGGCCACAGCCAAGAAAGCCGCGGCCAAGCCTGCGACCAAAAAGGCCCCGGCCAAGCCCGCTGCGAAGAAGGCTGCTCCGGCAAAAGCCAAGGCTGCTGATCCGGCTAACGACCAGGCGAAAAACTGATCCGTTGAACCAGAAGGATAACGCTGCATGACCCAGGCACTGGCCGATATGCGCCGTGACTACACGCGGGACGGTTTGAACGAGGCCCAGGCTCCGAGCGAACCGTTCACGTTGTTCCACCAATGGTTTGGCGATGCGGTGAAAACCGAGCAGCCGCCGGTGGAAGCCAATGCCATGACCCTCGCCACGGTCGATCAGGACGGTCGCCCGCACTGCCGCATCCTGTTGCTCAAGGGCCTGGATGCGCAGGGCTTTACCTTCTTTACCAACTACGACAGCGCCAAGGGCGAGCAGCTTGCGGCGCGGCCGTTTGGGGCCATGACGTTCTTCTGGCCGACCCTGGAGCGCCAGGTGCGCATCGAAGGGCGGGTGGTCAAGGTCACGCCGGAGGAATCGGATGCTTATTTCCAGGTCCGCCCGCTGGGCAGCCGCCTCGGTGCCTGGGCATCCCCGCAGAGCAAGGTCCTGCGTGACCGCGAAGAACTGCATGAACTGCTCAAGGCCACCGAGCAGCGTTTCAGTGACAGCCAGCCTCACTGCCCCGAGCATTGGGGCGGTTACCGCCTGTTGCCCGAGCGCATCGAGTTCTGGCAGGGCCGCGCCAGCCGCCTGCATGATCGCCTGAACTATCGCCTGCAAGGGGCTGATTGGATTCGCGAGCGCCTCGCGCCCTGAGTTGTGTCTATTATCGCTTTGCTTGAGTGATGCCCATCATGCCGAAGTCTCTGTTGAAGAGGCTTCAGGCTTATACTGCTGAGCAGCGCTCTTGAGCCAGTCCGGCAAGTCACTGCGTTTGATCTTCAGCTCATGGGCCCTCTGCAACTGTTGCAGCATATAGGCCCGTTTGTGCAGGTCACCACCCGCCAGGGAGAGTGCGAGATCGCGGTTCATCCAGCGCTTGATGCGCAGGTACAGCCAGCCATGGAAGTACAGGCCGGCGAGGGTAGTGACTGCGATAATGAAATAATCCATAAGCGTCCTGATAATGAGAAGACTGCTACCGTTCGTCTGTTTTTTTGGTGCGGGCTGTCTGTACTAAGGCTGAATGAAAGCAATTTTCTGCGGGGCTTGCCGTGACAGGCGTCAAGCCTCAGCGTTTAATGAATACCTGTCCTTTGGAGTTGATGCTATGCGTAAGTCCGTTTTACTGGTTGCCTGCGTTACCACCCTTTCACTTCTGCTGGGTGGCTGTGCTTCGAGTCTGACCGGCGACTCGTACTCCCGTGATGAAGCGCGTCGTGTGCAGACCGTGCGCATGGGGACTATCGAATCCCTGCGTCCGGTGAAAATCGAAGGTACCAAGACCCCAATCGGCGGCGCTGCGGGTGCTGTCATCGGCGGCGTTGGCGGCAGCGCCATCGGCGGCGGGCGTGGCAGCATCGTCACCGCTGTGATCGGCGCCGTCGCCGGCGGCCTGCTGGGCTCGGCCACCGAAGAAGGCCTGACCCGTACCCAGGGTGTCGAGATCACCGTCCGCGAAGACGATGGCAGCATCCGCGCCTACGTGCAGGCCGTGCAGGAAAATGAAATCTTCCGCATCGGCGATCGCGTGCGCATCATGACGGTAGATGGCACCAGCCGCGTGACCCGCTAACGGTAAGCAGCAGGCAAAGAAAACCCCAACCGGGTAACCGGTTGGGGTTTTTCTTTGGGCGACGGTCCAGTCCGTTCAGGCTTTCTTGCGACTGGCCATCGCTGTGATCGCGTAACCGATACACGCAGCCAATATCGACCCGGTCAGAATCCCCATTCGATCCTCCCCGGCAAATTCGCTGGCCCCCGGTACGAACGCGAGCGAGCCGACAAACAGGCTCATGGTGAAACCGATGCCGCACAGGATCGCCACACCGAAGACCTGGCCCCAGTTGGCGCCGTTGGGCAGGGCGGCCAAGCCGGTCTTGATCGCCAGCCAGGTGAGGCCGAACACGCCGATGGTCTTGCCGATCAACAGCCCTGTCGCGATGCCCAGTGGCACATGATGGGTGAAGCTTTCCAGGCTGACCCCGGTGAGCGAAACACCGGCATTGGCGAAGGCGAACAGCGGCAGGATGCCATAGGCCACCCACGGATGCAGGGCGTGTTCCAGGGTCAGCAGCGGCGAGGGTTCGGCGTTCTTGGTACGCATCGGAATGCAGAACGCCAGGGTCACGCCGGCCAGGGTCGCATGCACACCGCTCTTGAGCACGCAGACCCACAGGATCAAGCCCACGATCAGGTAAGGCGCCAGCTTGATCACGCCCAGGCGGTTCATGGCAATCAAGGCAATCAGACAGGCACCCGCGCCAGCAAGGGCGGCACCGGACAGGTCGGAGGAATAGAACACCGCGATGACGATGATGGCGCCCAGGTCGTCAATGATTGCCAGGGTCATCAGGAACAGCTTCAGCGACACCGGAACCCGCTTGCCCAGCAGCGCCAGTACGCCCAGCGCAAAGGCAATGTCGGTGGCCATGGGAATGGCCCAGCCGGAAAGTGCCGCAGGATAGTCCTTGTTGATCGCCCAGTAGATCAACGCCGGCACGACCATACCGCCGATGGCTGCCGCGCCGGGCAGGACCACTTGGGAGGGCTTGGACAGGTGGCCATCGAGCAACTCGCGCTTGACCTCCAGGCCGATCAGCAGGAAGAACAACGCCATCAGGCCATCGTTGATCCACAGCAGGGCTGGCTTGGCGATTTTCAGCGCGCCGATTTGTGCCACCACCGGTACGTCGAGAAACGCGTTGTACAGGTGCGACAAAGGTGAGTTGTTGATGATCAGGGCCAGGGCCGCAGCGGCGATCAATAACAGACCGCTGGCGGCTTCCAGCTGGAAGAAACGGGTGAAAGTGCTACGCAGAGGCAAGGGATGCTCTCCAATCAAGGTTCAATAGGTGGGTACCCTAACCCGTACCGTTAGTTGTTAAAACAAAAGTTATATTCTTATTTGTTATAAGTGATGCACCCCGTCGATATTGCTGTCATGGCGGGTAATTGTGTGTCCAATTGAGTCGTTACTGTACCTGTGTGCAGTGTAGGAAAACTCTTAAGATTGGCGATGAAAACTCTTGGAGAGCACCCGTCATGAACGACCACCGGCCCTGGGCCCGCGAAGCCATTCGCATCATTGAAGCCGACTTCCAGCGCAGCGCCGACACGCATCTGATTCCCTTGCCACTGCCGGGTCTGCCCGGTATCGAGTTGTACTTTAAAGATGAGTCCAGCCACCCCACCGGCAGCCTGAAACATCGACTGGCCCGTTCTTTGTTTCTGTATGCGCTGTGCAATGGCTGGCTCAAGCCGGGCGCTCCAGTGATCGAAGCATCCAGCGGGTCGACGGCGATTTCCGAAGCGTACTTTGCCCGTTTGCTTGGCTTGCCGTTTATCGCGGTGATGCCGGCCACCACGTCCCAGGAAAAGATCGCCCAGATCGCTTTTTATGGCGGCAAGAGCCATCTGGTGCAGGACCCGACGCAGATCTACGCCGAATCCGAACGCCTGGCCCGGGAGAGCGGCGGTCACTTCATGGACCAGTTCACCTACGCCGAGCGCGCCACCGACTGGCGGGCGAACAACAACATTGCCGAATCGATCTTCCAACAGATGCGCTTCGAGCAATATCCCGAGCCGAGCTGGTTGATTTCCAGCCCTGGCACCGGCGGCACCACCGCCACCCTTGGTCGCTATGTGCGTTATCGCCAGCACTGTACTCGCGTGTTGTGTGCCGACGCCGAGCGCTCGGTGTTTTTCGATTTTTATCAGAGTGGCGACGCCAGCCTGCGCCTGGACTGCGGTTCGCGGATCGAAGGCATTGGCCGCCCGCGTGTCGAGGCGTCGTTTCTGCCCAAGGTTATCGACGCGATGGTCAAGGTGCCGGATGCGCTGTCACTGGCGGCCATGCATTACCTGGCCGAGCGCCTTGGTCGGCGGGTCGGCGGGTCCAGCGGCACCAACCTCATCGGTGCGCTGATAGCGGCGCAGCAGATGAAAGCCGCCGGGGAGTCGGGCTCGATCGTGGCGATTTTGTGTGATGGCGGCGAGCGGTATGCCACCACCTATTACGATCAGGCGTGGCTGGCGGGGCAGGGGTATTTGCTGGAAACGTTGATCGCGGCCGTTGCAGCCAGTGTGGAGCGCGGTGAGCCTCTGCCTGACAGCGTCCTGCGCGCCAATATCTGACACGCGGCAATGCCCAATGAGGGAGGGGGCCCCCTCCCTCCTGGAGACTGCGCTGTATTCAGGCGTCGATGCCGAGCATGTCCCTTGCCAGCGCTTCGGCGATTCGAATCCCGTCAACCCCCGCCGAGAGAATCCCGCCTGCATAGCCGGCGCCTTCACCGGCCGGGAACAGGCCTTTCACGTTCAAGCTCTGCATCGATTCGTTACGGGTGATCCGCAGCGGCGACGAGGTGCGCGTTTCGATACCGGTCAACACCGCATCATGCAGCGAGTAACCCTTGATCTGCTTCTCGAATGCCGGCAGGGCTTCGCGGATCGCTTCGATGGCGAAGTCCGGCAAGGCCAGGGCCAAGTCGCCCAGGGCCACCCCCGGTTTGTAGGACGGTTCCACACTGCCAAGCGCCGTGGACGGTCTGCCGGCGATGAAATCGCCCACCAACTGTGCCGGCGCTTCGTAGTTGCTGCCGCCGAGGATGTAGGCGTGGGATTCCAGGCGTTCCTGCAACTCGATACCGGCCAGCGGGCCGCCCGGGTAGTCCACCTCGGGGGTGATACCGACCACGATGCCGGAGTTGGCATTGCGCTCGTTGCGCGAGTATTGGCTCATGCCGTTGGTCACCACGCGGTGCAGCTCGGAAGTCGCCGCTACCACGGTGCCGCCTGGGCACATGCAGAAGCTATAGACCGAGCGACCGTTCTTGGCGTGATGCACCAGTTTGTAGTCGGCGGCGCCGAGTTTCGGGTGCCCGGCGTATTTGCCCAGGCGCGCGGCGTCGATCAGCGATTGCGGGTGTTCGATACGGAAACCCACCGAGAATGGCTTGGCTTCCATGTACACGCCACGGCTGTGCAGCATGCGGAAAGTATCGCGGGCACTGTGGCCGAGGGCGAGGATCACGTGCTTGGACAGGATCTGCTCGCCGCCATCGATGACCACGCCGTTCAACTGGCCGTCTTCGATCAACACGTCGGTGACCCGTTGTTCGAAGCGCACTTCACCGCCCAGGGCGATGATCTGCTCGCGCATGTTTTCCACCACGCCGGTCAGGCGGAAGGTACCGATGTGCGGTTTGCTGACGTAGAGGATTTCTTCCGGGGCGCCGGCTTTTACGAACTCGTGGAGCACCTTGCGACCATGGAATTTCGGGTCCTTGATCTGGCTATAGAGCTTGCCGTCGGAAAAGGTCCCGGCGCCGCCTTCGCCGAACTGCACGTTGGACTCGGGGTTGAGCACGCTTTTGCGCCACAGGCCCCAGGTGTCCTTGGTGCGTTGGCGTACTTCCTTGCCGCGTTCAAGAATGATCGGCTTGAAGCCCATCTGTGCCAGCAACAGCCCGGCAAAGATGCCGCAAGGGCCGAAACCCACCACGATCGGCCGTTCGACCAGGCCTTCGGGTGCCTGGCCGACCACTTTGTAGCTGATGTCCGGCGCCGGGTTGACGTTGCGGTCATCGGCGAACTTGAGCAGCAGGGCGGCTTCGCCCTTGACGTTCAGGTCGATGGTGTAGATGAAGCACAGCTCCGACGATTTTTTGCGGGCGTCGTAGCTGCGCTTGAACAGGGTGAAATCGAGCAGGTCATCACTGGCGATGCCCAGGCGCTGCACGATGGCGGGCCGCAGGTCTTCTTCGGGATGGTCGATGGGCAGCTTGAGTTCGGTGATTCGTAACATGACGGGATCCGGTGTGCGGCGCCTGGTAAGGCCGGCAGTTTTGCAAACCGGCGATTATAAGCCCCAACCGTGGTTTCCCGTCATGCTAAAACAGCGCTGGCGCCCATCAATCGTCCCGCGAACCGCCGAATGCCGCGCAGCCACGCTGGACTTGACCGTTGATCCGCAACTCGGCGGTCATGTGCTGCAAGCTGCCGCTGACGCTGTCGATGCAACGTTGCGGGGCCACCCACAGCTCGATGTGCTGGTTATTGGCTTCGGTCATCAGGTTGAAACGGCCGTCGCCCAGTTGCTCTTCCACATAAGGCACCGCCAATGGTGGCTGGCCTTCGCGTTCCAGCACCATGCCCTTGGCTGTCACGTTCATTGCCCAGGCCGGCTTGTGGCCATTGGCCCGCAGGGTCATGCGTTTGAAGTCCGGGTCGTTGCAGGCGGAGGTCGAACGCTCGACACGGTAGAGCTGTTGCAGGTCGACGCTGCCCTGGCTGCCGCTGGCGACACCGGAGAATTTGCCCCGCAAGTCGACGAACAATGCGCCTTGCTGGCCGGCCAGGGACGCGGCTTCCTGCAGGACGCTGGTGCCGCCGGTGTCATTGACCACGTAGTTGCGTGTGTCGTTGCACGGCTGGAACAGCAGCTTGCCGCCGACTGCCGTGAGTTCGCCTTGCATGCGGGTCAGGCCGGCGAGGGACGGTTTGGCCGGCTCGCTTTCGAACATCTGGCAGGCAGCGAACAGGGGAAGCAAGGCAAACAGAACGAGGGTACGGGCGGCGCGCATTATCGGGTCTCCAGACAAGTGCCGCCACGTTACGCAGGCTGGCGTCGCATCACAACCCCGCGTGCCAGCTTCAGGCAATTCTGACAGACGCCCGATTCAACCGACGATAAAGGTCTGACCTGTCTGCAAGCCTTCCACACTTTTGGCGTAGGCCAATGCCACTTCGGCGCCCGGAGCCGGCTTGTAGCCGCGGAAGTACGGCGCGTAGCTGTCCATGGCTTCCAGCAGGACGGTCGGACTCACGGCGTTGATGCGCAGGCCGCGTGGCAATTCGATTGCAGCGGCTTTGACGAAGGCATCCAGCGCGCCATTGACCAGTGCGGCCGAAGCGCCGGTGCGGATCGGATCACGGTTGAGAATGCCGCTGGTGAAGGTGAACGAGGCACCATCGTTGGCGTACTCGCGGCCGATCAGCAGCAGGTTGACCTGGCCCATCAGCTTGTCGCGCAAGCCCAATTCAAAATCGCTGGCGCTCATGTCGCCCAGCGGCACGAAGTTCACGCTGCCGGCGGCACAGATCAATGCGTCGAACTGACCGGTCTGTTCGAACAGCGAGCGGATCGAGGCGCTGTCGCTGATATCCACCTGGAAGTCGCCGCGGGTGCGACCGATGCTGATCACCTCGTGACGTGGAGCCAGTTCTGCCTTGACCGCTGAGCCGACGGTGCCATTGGCGCCAATCAATAAGATTTTCATAGTGATGTTCCTCTAGAGGGGTTAGGCGCTGTGGGAGCGGGCTCGCCCGCGAAAAACTCGAGAGCGCTGTGGTGTACCCGGTTGACCGCGTCAGCGTTGGCGATTTTCGCGAGCAAGCTCGCTCCTACAGGGGTTGGTAGCCAGTCTAGAGTGGCTTTTTGATGGGATAAACGCGCTAATAGGCAACCTTTGGTTTTCAATTGGAAACAATCCATGAGCGAGATGGATGACCTGGCGGCCTTTGCCGTACTGATCGAAGCCGGCAGTTTTACCGTGGCGGCCGAGCAACTGGGCTGCAGCAAGGGCCAGTTGTCCAAGCGCATCAGCCAATTGGAGGCACGGTATTCGGTGGTGCTGCTGCATCGCACCACGCGCAGGCTCAGCCTGACCGCCGCCGGTGCGGCGTTGTTGCCCCAGGCCCAGGCGCTGGTGGTGCAAGTGGATCGCGCCCATCAGGCATTGGCCCGGCTCAAGGATGATCTGGCCGGTCCGGTGCGTATGACGGTTCCGGTGTCCCTGGGCGAAACCTTCTTTGACGGTTTGTTGCTGGAGTTTTCCAAGCAGTACCCGCAAGTGCAGATCGAGCTGGAGCTCAACAACCGCTACCGGGACTTGGCGCGGGATGGTTTTGACCTGGGGGTGCGCTCCGGCGCCATTGAAAACGAGCGCCTGGTGGCCAAGCCGTTGCTGGCCTGGCACGAGATGACTTGCGCCAGCCCGGCTTATCTCGAGCAATACGGTGAACCCCAGACCCCTGCGGACCTGGTCGCCCACCGCTGTCTGCTCAACAGCCATTACAGCGGTCGCGAGGAATGGCTGTATCACCAGCAACATGAATTGTTGCGGGTACGGGTCAGCGGTACGTTCGCCTCCAACCACTACAACTTATTGAAGAAGGCGGCCTTGGTGGGCGCTGGTATCGCCCGTCTGCCGTCCTACGTGTTACCGGCGGAACTGGCTGACGGCCGATTGCGCTGGCTCCTGCGCGATTATCAGACACGGAGCATGCCGATGTACCTGGTCCATCCCTATCAGGGCGGCCTGCCGCGTCGCACCCAGGTACTGGCCGACTACCTGGTGGATTGGTTCAAGCGCAGCGGCGAAGCCCTGGATCGACTCTAGCGGTAGCGACGGGCGATCAAGTGATCGATGGACAGGCGTCCGGGGCCCTTGGCGACCAACAGCAATAGCAACGCCAGCCAGGTGGCGTGTGTCGG
Organism: Pseudomonas extremaustralis; assembly: GCF_900102035.1. NCBI lineage: Bacteria > Pseudomonadati > Pseudomonadota > Gammaproteobacteria > Pseudomonadales > Pseudomonadaceae > Pseudomonas > Pseudomonas extremaustralis. Next base: position 3,331,930 of record NZ_LT629689.1, on the reverse strand, counting down.
GTAGGCTTCGGGGTAGATGAACAACTGGATAACCAGGGTCATGCCGATCAGGGCCAGGGCCGAAAAGCGCGTGGCGATGCCCAGCAGGATCAGCACCGGGAAAAAGTGTTCGGCAAACGTTGCCATATACGCCGCCACATCCGGTGGCAGCAAGGGCACGCGATATTCGTTGCGAAACAGAAACAATGTGGAGGCTGCCAGCTTCGGTTCGCCGAACTGGAAGGTGCCGCCGATCAGGTCAATGGCAAAGCCTTGGACCTTGGTTTGTCCGGACTTCCAGAACACCGCGGCAATGGAAAACCGGGCGAGGAAGGCGATCACGCTGTAGGGGATACGCTCGAAAAGTACGATGGCCCGTTTAACCGAGCACGATGGGGATGTGTTCATGGCGATACCTTTTGTTCTGGGTGTAAATGCGTAATGGCATCATGGCTGATCAGTAGGTTCAGGCACTGGTGCAGGTCGAATTCGGTGGAGGCTTCGAGGGCGTGAGTCACTGCGGTTTCCAGCGCCGCCCCTCGCTTGAGGCTGTCGATGAACGCGACCGAGCCGCTGTCGATGGCAAACACCTTGACCCCCAGGCCTTGGCGCAGCACCAGTGCGCCTTGGGCGTGCCAGGGATTCAACGTGGCCATGGCGCCCTCGGTCTGATGTGCTGCCCACACCGCCACCACCCCATAGCGGGAATTCAAGGTGGCAAGGGAGGGATGCAGTTGCAGGCACAACTGACCCAGGCTCTCTTGGTTTTGCAGGGCATGCACAACGGTTGGCGGGTCCAGCGGCTGGGCATCGGCAGCGTGATAGGCGCGCACTCGCAAGCGTTCAAGCCGTGCGACATCGGCGAGGTAGGGCACGCTGGCCGCCGGTTCGAAACCCTGGATGAAATCGGCGAAAGCGCTGCCATATTCGCTGATCAGCGGGTTGCCGGGAGGATTCGTCTGCACGAACAGCCCCGCCATGGCGCGAAAGAACTTGTCGCCCACCAATTGCGCCGTCACCGGATAAGCCGTCGCCAATGCATTGATCAACGAGCTGTGCACATTGTTGCGGTACACCGCAAAACGGCTGGCGGGGTCGGCACCGTTGCTGCTGAACAGCCCATCGGGGCAGGCCCGGTCAGGTGCCAGCAGGGCACTGGCAAATGCTTCTTGAAGGCTCATGGGCGTGCCTGTGACAAGTGCCATTCGGCATGATCGGCTTCGGCCAGCAGCACGCTGAAAGCCGGCACCTGGTTATCCCGTTCGATCAGCGTCGCCACCGGACCGATGCGCGACAGGACCTGTTCGTACAACTGCCAAACGGCGTTATCGATCGGCGCGCCATGGTCATCGATCAGCAAGCGGTCGCCGAGGCTGTCGGTGTCTTCGGCAAAGCCCGCGAGGTGAATCTCACCCACCGCGTGTAACGGCAATGCGTCGATATAGGCGAGCGGGTCGCGCTGGTGGTTGATGCACGACACATAGACGTTGTTGACGTCCAGTAGCAGGCCGCAACCGGTGCGACGGATGACTTCGCCGATGAAGTCAGTCTCGTCCAGGGTGGAGCGTTGGAACTGCAGGTATGTCGACGGATTTTCCAGCAGCATCGTGCGCTTGAGCGTGCTTTGTACCTGGTCGACGTGTTCGCATACCCGTTTCAGGGTGGCTGAATCGTAGGCCAGGGGCAGCAAGTCATTGAGAAACACCGGGCCGTGGCTCGACCAGGCCAGGTGTTCGGAAAAGGATTGGGGTTGATAGCGTTCCAGCAGTGCCGCCAGCCGTGCCAGGTGCTGACGGTCGAGTTCGCCTTCACCGCCGATGGACAGGCCCACGCCGTGCAGCGACAGCGGGTACTGCTCGCGGATCAAACCCAGGTAGTGATGAAACGGCCCGCCGGCCACCATGTAGTTTTCGGCGTGCACTTCAAAAAAACCGATGTCGGGAGAAGTCTCGAGCACTTCGGCGAAGTGCTCGTTTTTCAGCCCCAGCCCGGCCCGACAAGGGAGGCCGGGCACCTGAGCCGGTGCGAGCGTTTGCAGGGATGAAAGCGTCATCATCAGTACTCAGGCAGCGCCGGGTTTCAGGACTTGGCGGAGAATGCAGCTTCCTGGCCGAAACCGGTCGGCGAGGTGGAGCTTGGGGTCTGGGTGCAGGTGCCGGCCGGGACCAGTTTCCAGGCGTCGGCCTGGTCTTTGGTTTTCGAGGTGCCGGCGCAGGAAGTACCGGCGCCGGCGGCGCAATCGTTCTTGCCGGCTTCAGCGACGCCAAAGCATTTCTGCATGTCGTCGGCAGCGTGGGCGGTGGTGCTCAGGGCGGACAGGCTCAGGGCCGAACCCAGGGAGAGGACAAGGGCGGCGGCGGACAGTGAACGGGTTTTGGTGGTCATGGTGTATCTCCAGCAGTGGGTTGAGGGAGCGGGCTTGAGTGCCTGCTTACACCACTAGAGGCGGTATGGCGAATTTCGTTACAGGCCGCCCGAAAATAATTCTTCAGGCGCCACGCAAAAAAATGTGGAAGGGGGCTTGCTCCCGATGGCGCTGAATCAGTCAACAATGATGGTGACTGACACTTTGCCATCGGGAGCAAGCCCCCTCCCACATTCAGGTCCGGTTCATCCAACCAGCGGTTTTTTTAACCGCCCAGGTAGGCCTCGCGCACCTTAGGATCGGTCAGCAACTGCTCGCCCGAGCCTTGCATCACCACCCGGCCGTTTTCCAGCACGTAGGCACGGTCGGCGATCTTCAGCGCCTGGTTGGCGTTTTGCTCCACCAGGAACACCGTCACACCGTCCTTGCGCAGCTGTTCGATGATGTCGAAGATCTGCTGGATGATGATCGGTGCTAGGCCCAGGGATGGTTCGTCCAGCAACAACAGCTTGGGCTTGCTCATCAGCGCACGACCGATGGCGAGCATTTGCTGCTCGCCGCCGGACATGGTGCCGCCGCGCTGGCTGAAGCGTTCCTTGAGTCGGGGGAACAGGTGCAGCACCTTGTCCATCTGCTCCTGGTAGTCGCCCTTGTCGGTGAAGAACCCGCCCATGGCCAGGTTCTCTTCCACGGTCAGGCGCGAAAACACCCGGCGGCCTTCCGGGACCACGGCGATGCTTTTACGCATGATGTGCGAGGACTGCTGGCCAACGAGCTCTTCACCCATGTAGCGGATGCTGCCGCTGTGGGCCTGCGGCGAACCGCACAGGGTCATCAGCAACGTCGACTTGCCGGCGCCGTTGGCACCGATCAGCGTGACGATCTCGCCTTGGCGCACTTCCACGTTGACGCTGTGCAGAGCCTGGATCTTGCCGTAGAAAGTGGAAACGTTTTCGAATTGCAGCATTTTACGCTTCCCCCAGATAGGCTTTGATCACTTCAGGATTGTCGCGGATCTGCTCCGGCGTCCCGTCCGCCAATGGCGTGCCCTGGTTGATCACCACGATGTGGTCGGAAATGCTCATGACCAGTTTCATGTCGTGTTCGATCAACAGCACAGTGGCGTTGTTTTCTTCACGCAATACGCTGATCAGGGCCTTGAGGTCTTCGGTTTCCTTGGGGTTCAGGCCGGCCGCCGGTTCGTCGAGCATGAGGATCCGCGGGCGGGTCATCATGCAGCGGGCGATTTCCAGGCGACGTTGCTGCCCATAGGCCAGGGTGCCGGCAGGGCGGTTGGCGAACTCGGTGAGGTTGACCTTGTCCAGCCAGTAGGCCGCGTATTCCATGGCCTCGCGCTCACTCTTGCGGAACGCCGGGGTCTTGAACAGACCCGCGAAGAAGTTGGTGTTCAGGTGACGATGCTGGGCGATCAGCAGGTTTTCGACCGCTGTCATGTCCTTGAACAACCGCACGTTCTGGAAGGTCCGCACCACGCCCTTGCGGGCGATTTCGTGACCGGCCAGGCCCTGGATCGGTTGGCCATCCAGGAGGATGGTACCGCCGGTCGGCTTGTAGAAGCCGGTGAGGCAGTTGAACACCGTGGTCTTGCCGGCGCCGTTCGGGCCGATCAATGCCACGACCTGTTTCTCTTTAACGGTCAGGGCCACGCCATTGACCGCCAGCAAGCCGCCGAAGCGCATGCTCAAGTTTTCGACTTTCAGGATCTCGCGGCTCATTTGCGCAGCTCCATGTGTGGACGTTGCAGGGGCAGCAGGCCTTGAGGTCGCCAGATCATCATCAGCACCATCATGGCGCCGAACATCAACATGCGGTATTCGCTGAACTCACGCATCATTTCCGGCAGCAGGATCATCACGATCGCCGCGAGGATCACACCCAGTTGCGAGCCCATGCCACCCAGTACCACGATGGCGAGGATGATCGCCGATTCGATAAAGGTGAACGACTCCGGGGTCACCAGGCCTTGGCGGGCAGCGAAGAAGCTGCCGGCGAACCCGGCGAATGCAGCACCGAGGGTGAAGGCGGACAGCTTGATGATGGTCGGGTTCAGGCCCAGGGCACGGCAGGCGATTTCATCTTCGCGCAACGCTTCCCAGGCGCGGCCGATCGGCATGCGCAGCAGGCGGTTGATCACGAACAGTGCCGCCAAGGCCAGCAACAGCGCCACCAGGTACAGAAACACCACTTTGCTCACCGGGTTGTAGTCGATCCCGAAGTATTCGTGGAAGGTCTGCAGGCCCTCGGCAGCGGTGCGGTCGAACGACAGCCCGAAGAACGTTGGCTTGGGGATGTTGCTGATGCCGTTGGGACCACCGGTGATGTCGGTCAGGTTACGCAGGAACAGGCGGATGATTTCACCGAAGCCCAGGGTTACGATCGCCAGGTAGTCACCGCGCAAGCGCAGCACCGGGAAGCCCAGCAGGAAGCCGAACGTGGCTGCCGCCATACCGGCCAGCGGCAGGCAGATCCAGAAGCTCCAGCCCAGGTAGTGCGAGAGCAGGGCATAGGTGTAGGCACCTACCGCGTAGAAACCCACATAACCCAGGTCGAGCAGGCCGGCGAGGCCCACCACGATGTTCAGGCCCAGGCCCAGCAGCACGTAGATCAGGATCAGGGTGGCGATGTCGACCGCACCGCGCGAGCCGAAGAACGGCCAGATCAGCGCGGCGATGATCAGCCCGATGATGATGTAGCGCTGGGTGCGCGGCAGGGTCAGGAACTGGCTGACCTTGGGCGAGACCAGAGGGCCACGGTTGCGCTTGAACAAGGCGCCGACCTGCTGGGTGAACAGCACGCGCAGGAACATCAGCACCGAGCACAGGGCGATGATGCTCAGGGTCACGGGGCCGGTACCATGCACTTCCAGGTTGATGCCGACGATGCTCAGTTTGAGACCGAGTACCGGGAACGCCACGGCCCACACCAACAGGGCGTTGAAAAACGCCGATTTAAGATATCTGCTCATACTTTCTCAACCTCCGGACGGCCCAAAATGCCGGTCGGACGGAACAACAGCACCAGAACCAACAGGCCGAACGCCACGACGTCCTTGTACTGGTCGCCGAAGATATCGGCGCCAAAGGCTTCTGCCACACCCAGCACCAGGCCACCGAGCATCGCGCCCGGAATGCTGCCGATGCCGCCCAGTACCGCCGCGGTAAAGGCCTTCAGGCCCACCAGGAAACCGGCGTTGGGGTTGATCACGCCGTACTGCATGCTCAGCAGGACGGCCGCGACGGCCGCCAGCGCGGCACCGATGACGAAGGTCAGGGCAATGATGTTGTTGGTATTGATGCCCAACAGGTTGGCCATCTTGATGTCTTCGGCGCAGGCCCGGCAGGCGCGGCCCAGACGAGAGCGGGAGATGAACAGGGTCAGGCCGAGCATCGCCACCAGGGTGACGACGAAGACTAGGATCTGCATGTACGAAATCAGCACTTCTTGTGCGCCGCCTGGACCGAAGGAGAAGCTCCCCGGGATCAGGTTGGGAATGGACTTGTCCTTGGAGTCCTGGGACAGCAATACGGTGTTCTGCAGGAAAATCGACATGCCGATGGCGGAAATCAGCGGGATCAAACGGTTGCTGCCACGCAGGGGGCGATAGGCAACCCGTTCGATGCTGTAGCCATAGGCACTGGTTACGACGATCGACGCAAGGAACGCGGCGGTCATCAGCAGCGGCAGGGAGTGGATACCCATCATGGCCAGCCCGGCAAGGGCGATAAAGGCCACGTAGGAACCAATCATGTATACCTCGCCATGGGCGAAGTTGATCATTCCAATGATGCCGTAAACCATTGTGTAGCCAATGGCTATCAAGGCATAGGTGCTGCCAACGGTCATCCCGTTAACCAGCGTTTGGAAAAAATGATAGATCTCAGGCATTACAGCGCTCCTAAAAACCCGATACGCATTTCACTGGTGGAGTCATTTCCGGCTCGGTGCCCTGTTCTGTGGCCAGGTTGCACGAAGCGTTTGCCAGCGAACCGCTGGTGACGGTTTTAAGATTTTCAGGTGAGCCAGCGCCCGGATCGCGGGTGACAGGCCCATAAACCTCGTAAAACAAAGCCCACTGCTCTCACAGTGGGCTTGTTGACCAGTAACGCCTGGCTTACTGAGGGGAAACTTCGGTTTTCGGCTTGCCGAAGTGCCATTCGTAGACCACGAACTTGAAGTCCTTCAGGTCGCCCTTGGCATCGAAGCTCAGGTCGCCGGTTGGGGTCTTGAAGGTACCCGCGTGGATAGCTGCCGCCACTTTGGCGGTGTCTTCGCTTTTCGCGGCAGCAATACCGCCGGCAATCACTTCAACCGCCGAGTAGGCCGGGAACACGAACGGGCCGGTAGGGTCCTGCTTGTTCTTGGTGAACTCTTCAACGATGGCTTTGTTGGCCGGATCGGTGTCGAACGACTTCGGCAGGGTGACCAGCAGACCTTCGGAAGCATTCTGTGCGATCTGCGAGATGGAGTCGTTGCCGACGCCTTCTGGGCCCATGAATTTGGCGTTCACGCCTTTTTCCTTGGCTTGGCGCAGGATCAGACCCAGCTCAGGGTGATAGCCGCCGTAGTAGACGAAGTCGACGTTGGCTTGCTTGAGTTTCTGGATCAGCGAGCCGAAGTCCTTGTCGCCAGCGTTGATGCCTTCAAAGAGGGCGACTTTCACGCCTTTGCTTTCAAGGGTCTGCTTGACGGCGGTGGCGATACCTTCACCGTACTGCTGTTTGTCGTGGATGACGGCAACGACTTTCGGCTTCACGTGGTTGGCAATGTAGTTGCCAGCCGCAGGACCCTGGGCGCTGTCCAGACCGATGGTGCGGAACACCAGCTTGTAGCCACGCGCGGTGATTTCCGGGCTGGTGGCGGCCGGGGTAATCATGATCACGCCTTCGTCTTCATAAATGTCGGACGCTGGCTGGGTGGAGCTGGAGCAGAGGTGGCCGACCACGAACTTGACGCCGTCGTTGACCACTTTGTTGGCCACGGCAACGGCTTGTTTCGGATCGCAAGCGTCATCGTATTCCTTGGCTTCGAGCATCTTGCCGTCGACGCCGCCCTTGGCGTTGATATCGGCGATGGCCTGCTTGGCACCCATGAATTGCATGTCGCCATATTGGGTCACCGGGCCGGTCTTGGGGCCGGCGATGCCGATCTTGATGGTGTCGGCTGCGAACGAATGGCCGGCAACCCCAGCCAGGACCATAGCGGCAAACAGTTTGGAAATCTGCTTAGTAGCCTTATTCATAGTGCTCCACTCTTACTGTTGTCTTTTTTATAGTTCTAGCGGCCTTGTGAGCTGTAGAACCGGATCGGATATCTCGGATATCCCCCGGCAGTGCCCTGGCAACTGTACCGGTACAGTGTAGAGCGCCGGTCGATCGCTTGAAAAGCTGGCTGCTGGGGGCAAAACCGGGGTGTGTCGCTTTAATGAAAGAAAAAGACAGAATTGCGGCGGGTGATGCCAGCGTTTCAGGCAATCCTTGGCTTTCCTGACACTTTCTATCGATGACTCATTTGCAACCGGGTTTTTCTACCTGACGCACGACGTTATGATTGCGCCGATTTTTTCTTCAGGTAGACGCCCATGACGCAAGAACCTAGCACCCTCTATGCCAAGCTGCTCGGTGAAACCGCCGAAATTTCCTGGAAGGAGCTTGAACCGTTCTTTGCCAAGGGTGCCCTATTGTGGGTCGACGCCGGCTTGGATTTGATCGAGGCCGCCGAGGCAATGGCCGACGATAACCGTGACAAAGTCGCTGCCTGGCTGGCCGCGGGCAGCCTGGGCGAAGTGTCTGCGACGCGGGCATTGGACCTGGTGGAGCGCGACCCTGGCCTGTGGGCGGTGGTGGTTTCACCGTGGATTTTGATCCAGGAAAGGGCATCGTAGGAACGCGACGCGCCAATATGGTGCGTGTTGTGTCCGGGACGAAGTGGGTAGCGGAGTAACCGCTAGGATCCTGATGGCACGTTGCCGTGGAGAAAGGTCACATGCGAGGGTGACGTGTGCGTCATGGCAACAGTTTTGCGCGACGGGGAATGTGCGAGCAATTGTTTCTCGGTGTAAGCAGGTTGTCGTGGCGAGGGAGCGTGCTTCCTCGCCACAAACGCTTAGGCCGTCTTGCCGGTATGGTTATTCAACGAAATGACCTTGGTCTTGCCGATGCGGTGACGGTAGATCTCACGCAGGTACTTGATCGCCTTCTTCACGCAATCCCGTGACAGGCGAATGTCATTGATCGACACGAACTTCTCTTTGTCGTTGATCAATTCGCGGTACTTCTTCTCATACATTGGTTTGATCGCGTACCAGTTGGTATCGAGGATCTTCGCCGGGTTTTCGAACTCGTTGAGCAACTCATCGATACGGCCTTCGTCGAATTCCTCGTGGATGATGAAATCCAGGATCGAGTTGTCCAGCGTGTCGTCGAAGCGGTACGGGTTGCGCGCGAAGCAGCGCTTGATAAAGGCCACGATCAGGGTGAGAAAATCATCCGAAAGGCATGGGCTTTTCGCGATCAAGGTGGTCAGCGACAGGTTCGCCGAAGCGCCGATCACCAGGGCATAGCGCTTGAGGGTGGTGTTGGGGAACAGGCTGTTGAGGTGGGTCTTGAGCCGGTTCAGGTCCATGTAGGACAGCTTGTAGTCCTTGGGCAAGGACACGATCGACACCACCGACGAGCAGTTCTTGAAAAAGTGCAGGTCATGCAGCGCCGCGGCGTCGTAGCCGGAGTTCTTGTACTGTTCCAGGGAGGCCTTGTAGCGCTTGGATTCGATCGGCAGCAGGCTGATGCCTTCGATGGCCTGGGTGACCTTGTTGAAGTGCGGCAGGTCGATGGAACGGAAGAACAGGTCGTCGATGTTCAGGCGCTGGGGTTCTTTGTCGAACACCTTGAACTTGTCGTTCGACGGCGCCGGGGTTTCCGGGACCACGGATTCGGCGTAGGCAATCGCCACCGGGCCGGCCAGGCTCATGAACAGGTCATTGGCATCCAGGCGAATGGTTTCGCCGATGTCGATACCGGCACGACGGAAATAGTTCTGGTCGTAGTCGGTGGTTACGGCCTGGGCCGTCAGGATGTTGAAGATCTGTTGAGAGATGTACTGGTTGGCGTGTTTTTCCATGGCATTGACGTCAATGTTCTGGATGTTGCCGTCATCGCTCTCTTCGGCATAGCGCATGATGTCATTGGAAATCAGCATCATCGCGTTCCACGGTCGGATGCGACCTTTCACGCTGGCTTCGCTGCTGTCTTCATTGGCGAAGTTGTATGAGAAATCCCACTCTTCCGACAGGTATTTGCACAGCAGCCGACCGGCGTTGATGTGCAGCGCCTCGGACATTTCGCTGCGGTGATCGGAAATATTCGGCAGCACGCAGATGCCGCTGGTGAAGATCGGCTCGAAGACAAAGGCGTGGCCGCTCTTGCTGTCGTGCTCGTCGGCAGGCTTGGTGTCGAACGTCTTGTTCATGTACGAGTGCTGTTGCGCCAGGCCGAACTCCGAGGCCATGCCTGAACCGGTGCCGCCGCCGGCGCTGAAGATCGAGAAGTACAGGCGCGACTGGTTGGCCTTGATGCCGCAGGAGTCGATCAGGTACGAGTGGATCATCTTCCAGTCGGGGCTGGAAAAGCGCTGGGTGTCTTTGTTGAGGATGATCTTGGCCAGGTACTGGCCCAGGATCGGCGCGTTACCGGCGCCGCCGGCATGGACTTCCGACAGGTCCATGATTTTCATCTTGCTGTAGTCGCGCAGGAAACCGCTTTTTTCGCCCTTGCGCGAGAAACGGATGCGCCCGGCGATGTCCTTGTCCAAGTCGCCCAGCATCACCAGCGGCTCTACCAGGAACACCGGTTTGCTGGCCTTGCCGCTGCCCAGGCGCAGGTTGTTGCGAATCCACTGGGCGGGGCTGTAGCCCTTGTCCAGCGACTTGTCTTCGGTACTGAATTCGTTCAGGTAGAACTTGCGTGCGTTGTAGACCAATTCGGCCACGTCCAGCGCGATGTTCGAGCCGCAGCGGCCCAGGCCGATCAGGCATACCGAAGGAAACTCCTGCTCGCTGCGCAGTTCGCCGTCGCCTTCCGTGTGGGGCGGGCGCGGGAACACCATGTCGCGCAAGCCGTCCAGGTTATCCAGGATGCGATCGGTATTGGTTTCGGTGAAGTAAAGGTACTGCTGAGTGGCCAACGGGCGGGCGGTGCTCAATGACTTCGAACCTGAGGGCTTTTCCGCAGGAGCTGGGAGCAACACGTCGGATACCACGGTGGAAGCATTATTTTTAGGAGTCATTGTGCGCCAAGTGCCTGAGCGGATGGCTGAAAGATATCAAGTGGCCATCACGGAATGAGAGTTCGCGACTTTACAGTGCGTCCTTGTCCGGGGCTATCGGGCTTGACCCTGGTATGCCCAGAGAAAACCTGGCCGGACTCTGATGAATCGGCCGTTTCTCGGCGTTCTTTAGGCAAAATAGTGGCGAAATGCCAAAGATTGGGCGTCAGCGAATTGGCCTGATGACCGAGATGGTGCGGGCGTGACCATGGAATGGCTGTTTCGACGCGGGCCTGATCCACTTCGCTGAGCCGGGCGATGATCGGGTGCCGGTCGCGCTCCCTGTGCAGCCGCGTCACTAATCGATGCTAGGCGCTGATGGGCAACTCCAGCTCGTAGGGCGCTGCTTCCAGCGGCGCCAGGCCGAACGCGGCGCGAGCGGTGTCGCAATCGATGTTCTGCACGCCCTGGCTCCATGATGACTCGAACTCGCGGCAGACACTGGAACGCTGTGCATAGATCGAGCAGCTGGTGGCCTGGCCGACTGTGCCCTCCAGGCTGCAGCAGCGTGCGGGTTTCTGGTCGGTGCCGATCATCGCCACACGAGAGGGGCTGATCTGCACCACCAGGTCGTCGGGCACTGTGCCACCCGAGGAGGCGCACTCACCCCAGAAGAAAGACACACGAAAGTGTGAACAGCAGGCACCGCAATTCAGACACGGACTGGCTTCGGACATGGGCGTCATCGATTAAGAAAGGTAAGAGGGGTTGTTACAGGAAGGCCCGCCATTCTAATCGCGCCGTGGTCGTTGGGAAGAGGGGCGCGCACTTATATTTTTCGTAGGAAAAACCCCGTAGTTCTGGGTGAAATCATGCCCTATCAGCTTTACGAATCATTACAGACAACCGCCGCCGGCCTGACTATGTTGCAGGGACCTGAGCAGGATGCATCGGGCATCGCAGCTCTCATAACAATAAAAGAGACGGACCCATGCAGAACTCGACCCAAGCGGCGAATGCCTGGCGCATTCTGTTCCTGCTGTTCCTCGCCAACCTGTTCAACTTTTTCGACCGCACGATCCCGGCGATCATCATCGAGCCAATCCGCATGGAATGGCACCTGAGCGACTTCCAGCTCGGCATCATCGGCACCGCGTTCACCATCGTCTATGCCATTGCCGGCTTACCGCTCGGGCGTCTGGCCGACACCGGCTCCCGCAGCAAACTGATGGGCTGGGGCCTGTTCGCCTGGAGTGGGCTGACGGCGATCAACGGCCTGGTCGGCAGTTTCTGGAGCTTTCTGCTGGTGCGCATGGGTATCGGCATTGGAGAGGCCAGCTATGCGCCGGCGGCCAACTCGCTGATCGGCGACCTGTTCCCGGCGCACCGTCGCGCGCGGGCCATGGGGATTTTCATGCTGGGCCTGCCGTTGGGGCTGTTGCTTGCGTTCTTCACCATTGGCGCGATGGTCAAGGCGTTCGACAGTTGGCGCGCGCCGTTCTTTATTGCCGCCATACCGGGGCTGATCCTCGCGATCTTCATGTTCTATATCAAGGAGCCCAAGCGCGGTGCGGCCGAAACCGTGCAGGTCGCCCAGGCGCGCGTCGACCGCCCGATCCGTCGTGTGCTGGCGGTGCCGACCTTCCTCTGGCTGGTGCTGGCCGGGCTGTGCTTCAACTTCGCGACCTACGCGTGCAACTCGTTTCTGGTGCCGATGCTGCAGCGCTACTTTCTGATGCCGTTGCAGGAGGCTGCGGTCGCGACCGGCGTGATTGTAGGCGTGACCGGTCTGGTGGGCCTGACCTTGGGCGGTTGGGTGGCCGACAAGATCCATCAACGGGTGGCCAACGGTCGCCTGTTGTTCGCTGCGTTCAGTCTGATTATCTCCACCGTCACCACGGCCTGGGCTTTACATGCCGGGCGTATCGAGATTGGTGTGTTTGTGGCGCTGTTCAGCGTGGGCTGGTTGTTTGCGTACAACTTTTATACCTGCGTGTACACGGCGATCCAGGACGTGGTGGAACCGCGCCTGCGGGCCACGGCCATGGCGCTGTTCTTTGCCGGGTTGTATTTACTGGGCGGCGGCATGGGGCCGATTGTGGTGGGGGGCTTGTCCGATCACTTCGCCCATTCGGCGATGTATGCCGCCGGGGCGGAGCAGATGACCGAGGCTTATAAAGCGGTGGGCCTGCATGACGCCATGTACCTGATTCCGGTGGCGCTGTTCTTGACCCTGCTGTTTCTGTTCCAGGCGTCGCGCAGTTTTGTGCGCGATGCCAAGCGGATGAAGGACGGGTTGGGGGCGGTGGAGGTGCCGGCTGCTGCTGCGACGGCTTGAAACCATGAATAAAGAAGGCCCGCATTGCGCGGGCCTTCTTTTTAGCAGGGCAGAGCAGTAATCAGCCCGCCACCAGCACCCGGATCGCTTCCAGTCGCAGCGCGGCCTTGTCGAGCATGGCCAGGCCTTGCTCACGTTGTTGGCGCAGGGCGACCAGTTCGCTGTCGCGCACGGTCGGGTTGACCGCTTGCAGTGCGGTCAAGCGTGCCAGTTCTTCGTCGGTGTCGGCCGCCAGGCGGCGTTTCGCCTCGGCCACGCGCTCGGCGTGGCGCGGGGTGATCTTCTCTTCGCCGGCGTTGATCCGCGGGGTGAGTTGATCGCGCTGGGCTTGCACGAACTTGTTGGCGCTGGCCCGCGGTACGCTTTCCAGTTGGTCGTTGAGGGTTTCGAACGACACGCGGCTGGACAGGTCGTTGCCATTGGCATCCAGCAGGCAGCGCAGGGCGGCCGGTGGCAGGTAGCGGCCCAGTTGCAGCGAGCGCGGGGCGACCACTTCGCTGACGTACAGCAGTTCCAGCAACACGGTGCCCGGCTTGAGCGCTTTGTTCTTGATCAGCGCCACGGCGGTGTTGCCCATGGAACCGGACAGCACCAGGTCCATGCCGCCCTGCACCATCGGGTGTTCCCAGGTGATGAACTGCATGTCTTCCCGTGACAGCGCCTGGTGACGGTCGTAGGTGATGGTCACGCCTTCGTCGTCGCCCAGGGGGAAGCTGGCGTCGAGCATTTTTTCGCTGGGCTTGAGGATCAGGGCGTTTTCCGAATGGTCTTCGCTGTCGATGCCAAAGGCGTCGAACAGGGTTTCCATGTAGATCGGCAGGGCGAACTGATCGTCTTGTTCGAGGATCGCTTCAACCAATGCATCGCCTTCACCCGCGCCGCCGGAGTTGAGCTCCAGCAGGCGGTCGCGACCGGTATGCAGTTCCTGCTCCAGACGCTCGCGCTCGGCACGGGCTTCGTCGATCAGGGCTTGCCAATCGTCGTCGTCGGCGTTTTCCAGCAATGGCAGCAGGCGTGGGCCGAACTGGTGCTGCAAGGCGTTGCCGGTCGGGCAGGTGTTGAGAAATGCGTTCAGCGCTTCGTGGTACCACTGGAACAGGCGCTCTTGCGGGCTGGTTTCCAGGTAGGGCACGTGCAGTTCGATCACATGTTTCTGGCCGATCCGGTCCAGACGGCCGATCCGCTGTTCCAGCAGGTCGGGGTGGGCCGGCAGGTCGAACAGCACCAGGTGATGGGAGAACTGGAAGTTGCGGCCTTCACTGCCGATTTCCGAGCAGATCAGCACTTGGGCGCCGAATTCTTCGTCCGCGAAGTAGGCGGCGGCGCGGTCACGCTCAAGGATGTTCATGCCTTCATGGAACACCGTGGCCGGGATGCCGGAGCGCACGCGCAGGGCGTCTTCCAGGTCCATGGCGGTTTCGGCGTGGGCGCAGATCACCAGAACCTTGGTGCGCTTGAGCATTTTCAGCTGGTCGATCAGCCACTCGACCCGTGGGTCGAAGCGCCACCAGCGGTTGTCTTCTTCGATGTCCGGCTGCGATTGGAAGCTGACTTCCGGGTATAACTCGGCGTGTTCGCCCAGCGGCAGCTCAAGGTATTCGTCCGGGTTCGGCAGCGGGTAGGCGTGCAGCTTGCGCTCCGGGAAGCCTTGCACGGCGGCGCGGGTGTTGCGGAACAGCACGCGGCCGGTGCCATGGCGATCGAGCAGCTCACGCACCAGGCGCGCGCTGGCTTCGGTGTCGCCATCGTTGACGGCGGTCAGCAGCGCTTCACCTTCGTTGCCGAGGAAGCCCTGAATGGTTTTGTGCGCTTCAGGCGACAGTCGGCCCTTGTCCAGCAGCTCCTGCACGGCTTCGGCCACCGGGCGATAGTTCTCGCTTTCGGCGCGGAAGGCTTGCAGGTCGTGGAAACGGTTCGGGTCCAGCAGGCGCAGGCGTGCGAAGTGGCTGTCCTGGCCGAGTTGTTCCGGGGTGGCGGTGAGCAGCAGTACGCCCGGAATCACTTCGGCGAGTTGCTCGACCAGCGAATACTCGGGGCTGACGTTGTCTTCATGCCAGACCAGGTGGTGAGCTTCGTCGACCACCAGCAGGTCCCAGCCGGCGGCGAACAGCGCGTCCTGAGCCTTCTCGTCGTCCACCAGCCATTCCAGGGCGACCAGGGCCAACTGGGTGTCTTCGAACGGGTTGGCGGCATCGCTTTCGATGAAACGTTCTTCGTCGAACAGCGCGACCTGCAGGTTGAAGCGGCGGCGCATTTCCACCAGCCATTGGTGTTGCAGGTTTTCCGGCACCAGGATCAGCACACGGTTGGCGCGGCCCGACAGCAGTTGGCGATGGATTACCAGGCCGGCTTCGATGGTCTTGCCCAGGCCCACTTCGTCGGCCAGCAATACCCGAGGCGCGATACGGTCGGCGACTTCCCGGGCGATGTGCAGTTGGTGCGCGATCGGTTGCGCACGCACGCCACCCAGGCCCCACAGCGAGGACTGCAACTGACGGCTGGTGTGTTCCAGGGTGTGGTAACGCAGCGAAAACCAGGCCAACGGGTCGATCTGCCCGGCGAACAGGCGGTCGCTGGCCAGGCGGAACTGGATGAAGTTGGAGAGTTGGGTTTCCGGCAGGGTGACCTGCTCGTTCTGTCCATTGAGGCCGTGATACACCAGCAAGCCATCGACGTCGTCGACTTCCTGCACGGTCATTTTCCAACCTTCGAAATGGGTGATGGTGTCACCCGGCGAGAACCTCACGCGGGTGAGGGGCGCATTCCGTAGCGCATACTGGCGCGTGTCGCCAGTGGCCGGATAGAGCACGGTCAACAAGCGACCGTCCTGTGCCAGAACGGTGCCTAACCCCAGCTCTGCTTCGCTGTCACTAATCCAGCGTTGCCCCGGTTGATACTGCTGCGCCATGCTGCCTGACTCCCGCCGTGAAAAAGCCGACTATGTTAACGGAACAAGGCCCCACGCCCAAGGACTCTGACAAAAACTACTGCCTTGCAGGGGCGCTCGACAGCTGAATCGACGGGTGGCGGGCACTTGTCAGTGTCGACTGGGTCACAGGTTTGCGAGCCAGCGCTCAAGTCGCCCTGCAACCCGCCGACAGCCTGTTGATCAGGAGAATAATTATTATGTTTCCACCCATGCTGCCCGTGAGCGTCGTGCCGGTCACCTCACAGCTCGATCCGGTGCGCCCGAAACCGGATATCCCGCCCGTGGTGCCCGTTCAGGCGGGTTCCAACGAAAGCACGATCGATCTGAAAAAGGGTGATGCCGAGCAGTCGACCTTTCTGCTGCGTGAAGAACAACGCCGTCAGCAGGAACAACAGAAACGTCGACGCGAAGCCGATGAAGACCCGGAGGAGCACTTGGCGATTCCTGGCGATGTGCTCAACGCCGACAATACCGTGCCGGTGGTGCCGTTGATCGAAGACGCGCCGCGCCAGGGCCTGTGGGTGGATGTCGAGGTTTAATCGCGCAATCCCCCGCCCAATAGCGTTTCCGTGACACGTTCACCCGACCTTGCCAGCAAAGCAAACGACACTTCCTGGGTTCAACGCTTCGGCAGCAGTGTCGCCGCGGCTGATTTGCCGTGGAGTGGGGGACGTTGCATTATTGAGCCATTCCCGCCACGACGTAGTAAGCCAAGCCATGAGCGACGACGACAAGCTGATCGACCTGAATGCCGAACGTGCCAAGCGTGTGCATGACCTCAATGACAAGCGCCTGAATGAAGTGCGCCAGGCATTTGAGCAAGCGATGCCACTGGGCAAAGTTAAGAAAAAGTCGAAAAACAAACCCAAAAAGCGTTGAAACAGCCTGTATCTATTGATGCAGGTCAGTTATTGCCCTTCTTTACGCCACGTTGCTGGCGACATTGATCCGCGTCAATTTTCCATTCCGCCTTCTCCATTAACTTAGCCCTATCGCAACAAGGCAAGTCCAGGAGGCCGGTCATGTTTATCGACAATGTGGTGTTCGCCGGAGTGCTGACTGTAGGCCTCATGGTGTTGTTTTTTGTAGGGTTTGGATTTTTTATCTGGAAAGACGCGAACAAGCGTAAAAAACCATAGGTTTTTCCAGATTACATGAGCACGCAAGGCATTTTGGGCGACTTCGGTCGCCCTTTTTTTTGCCTGCTATTTAACGACGCTCATTAATACAGGCGCATAAAAAAAGGTGCGGTCTTCATCGAAGCCGCACCTTTTTTGTTATTCAACCGCGGTTGTCAGTTGCCCAACGCCGTGGATGCCAACCAGAACAACCCGGCCGACAGGCCCACGGTCGCCGGCAGGGTCAATACCCAGGCCATCAGGATGGTCTTGACGGTGCCGCTTTGCAGGCCGCTTTTGTTCGCGACCATGGTGCCGGCCACACCCGACGAGAGTACGTGGGTGGTCGATACCGGCAGGCTGAAGATATTGGCCAGGCCGATCATGCTGGCCGTGGTGATCTGGGCCGACATGCCTTGGGCATAGGTCATGCCCTGCTTGCCGATTTTCTCACCGATGGTCAGTACCACACGCTTCCAGCCCACCATGGTGCCCATGCCCAGGGCCATGGCGACTGCGAGAATCACCCAGAACGGGGCGTATTCGGTGGTGGCGGTCAGGTCTTTGCGCAATTTGTCGAGGTCGGACTTCTCGCGCGGATCCAGACCTGGCAATTTGCCGACTTTTTTCGCGGTGTCGTCCAGGCAGAGCAGGTAGCGGCGTACCTCAATGCGTTGGTCGGCATTCAGCGAGTGGTAGTCGGAAACGCCTTTCAGGGTGTCAACCAGCGCATTGATAGTGGGCTCGGTCTGCTGCGGGTTGCAGCGGAACTTGCCCGGCAGATCATCCTTTACGCTTTTGCCCAGGGCCAGGAACTCGCCCAGGGTTTCGTGATTGCGCTGGTAGAACTGGTTCAAGTGCACCGTGGCGTCGCGGGTGCGTTCGATCTGGTAAGTGGTGCTGCCCAGGTCGAGGACGAACTGGGCCGGCACGATACCGATCAGCACCAGCATGATCAGGCCGATACCTTTCTGACCATCGTTGGAGCCGTGTACGAAACTCACGGCCATGGCGGAAATCACCAGCACCAGACGGTTCCAGAACGGCGGGTGTTTCTTGTCGTCGACCTTGCGGCGTTGGTCCGGGGTCTTGTGCATCTTCGACAGCGGACGCCACCACTTGAGGCCCATCAGTACCAGGGCTGCGACCAGGAAGCCGGCCATCGGTGAGAAGACCAGGGATGCGCCGATATCGACCGCTTTCTGCCAGTTCACACCGTCAGCCAGGGGGATGTCGTTGATCAGTGCATTGGCCAGGCCGACACCGAGGATCGAACCGATCAGGGTGTGGGAGCTGGAGGCGGGGATACCGAAGTACCAGGTGCCCAGGTTCCAGGTGATCGCCGCGGCCAATAAAGAGAAGACCATCGCCAGGCCATGGCCGGTGTTCACATTGATCAGCAACTCCACCGGCAGCAAGTGCACGATGGCATAGGCGACACCGACACCACCGAGCAATACGCCGAGGAAGTTGAATACCCCGGAGAAGAACACGGCCAGGTGCGGCGGCATGGCTTTGGTATAGATGACTGTGGCCACCGCGTTAGCGGTGTCATGAAAGCCATTGATGAACTCGAAGGCGAGGACAAAGGCCAGGGCGAGCAACAGGCTCACTAGAACCCAAGCATCCAGTCCGCTGAATAAATCGATCATGAAGGTTTTCTGACCCGGTCGTAAGGGGGCGCGATTATGCCAGAAAACCTTGGTAATCGATGCACTAGCTGCTCATCGGTAACATTCTTCAATGAAAAAACAGCCAGGAAAGGCGTGCATCCCAGGGTTTTTGGGGCTTTGGCAAGTCTTTGATTTATAAAGCGGAGGGCGCGAGGGACAGGAATTTGTCACCCAAACGTCATCTCTGAAACATTTGTATGAAATTTCACTGACGGCAGTGAAATGCAAGGTAGCCGGTCGCTAGCTACATGCCAGCAACCGAGGCCGAACCTTGGGGCTCCAACCGAGTCGCTTATGACTCTTCGGTTTTGAGTTCCTGTTCAATCTTTTGGATTTCCTGGGCGAATGCCTGGTCGAGCAGGCTAGCTCGTTTGCGCCATGGTTTGCGCTCAGGTTCAGGCTGGGCGGCGTAGGTGGTGACTTCCCCGCCGTAAACTTCCTTGTAACGTTGCTCCTGGCGCTCAAGTTCCGCGCGCAGTTCATCTTTCGTCACATTGCTACCTAATTGAGTTGAGTAATTACATTGCAGTGTTATGCCCGAATGCCGCCCTCGGGCTATTCAAAGTTGAACCCTTGCGGTGTTCAAGTTTGAACTAGGCGCGAGCGAACACGTGTTAAGTGCTGTCATTCGAAGCCGGTTATTTTTATCGGCATGCACAGCCTGTGCATCACCTGGTGGGCTTCGGTCCCGGTGATGAAACCGGGCGGACCCACACACAGGGTGCATTATAACGGCGCATTTGAATAACACTATCGGCATAAAGTTAAAAAGCGTCAACGTTGTGTGAGGGTTTTGTTACGCGAGGTCGTCGGTATGGGTGGAAAATTTGACGTCATAAGTTCCACCTAACTATCGGCGTTATAAAACCGCGCTGAAACTTTGCAGGCGCGCGCTGATAGGGTGCACCGGGCGGTGAGATTGCCAAATTGCGATTATCGAATGATCGTCCGATAATCGCACAATGTTGCCGGCCTTGCCTTGTGCATCCCGGTCGACGCGGCTTGTAATGACGGCCAAACCTCCCTTGCGGTTGACAATAAGAGAAAGGAACCCGACATGAACGATCAATTGCGCAACTCTTTTGCGTCAGCGGCGCCGCCGATCGTTGCCTCACCGGCCAAGCGTATCCAGGCATTTACCGGTGATCCGGACTTCATGACTTCCCTGGCCCGTGGCCTCGCCGTGGTGCAGGCGTTCCAGGAACGCAAGCGCCACCTCACCATCGCCCAGATCAGCCACCGCACGGAAATCCCCCGCGCTGCCGTGCGCCGTTGCCTGCACACCCTGATCAAACTCGGCTACGCCACCACCGATGGGCGCACTTATTCGCTGTTGCCCAAAGTCTTGACCCTGGGTCATGCCTATTTGTCGTCCACGCCGCTGGCGGTCTCGGCGCAGCCGTACCTGGACCGCATGAGCGAGCAACTGCACGAAGCCTGCAACATGGCCACCCTCGAAGGCGACGACATCCTCTATATCGCCCGTTCGGCCACCACCCAGCGCCTGATTTCCGTAGACTTGTCGGTGGGCGGACGCTTGCCGGCGTATTGCACCTCCATGGGCCGCATCCTGCTCGCGGCGTTGGACGACGCTTCGTTGCAGGATTACCTCGACCACGCCGACCTGCAAACCAAGACCAGCCGTACGCTGACCACCCCCGAAGCCTTGTTCGAATGCCTGCAACAAGTGCGGCAACAGGGCTGGTGCATCGTCGACCAGGAACTGGAACAGGGCCTGCGCTCCATCGCCGTGCCGGTGTATGACGCCTCGGGCCAGGTGCTGGCCGCGTTCAACGTCAGCACCCATGCCGGGCGGGTCAGCCGCAGCGAGCTGGAACAGCGCTTCCTGCCGAGCATGCTCAGTGCCAGCCGTGAGCTGAGCGCGCAGCTGTTCGCCTAAGCTGTTCGGTGATCGCACAGATACGGGTCGGATGAATTGACGCTGTTTCCCCTGGCTCATTAAGGTGCGGCAGCGCTCTGGCGCTCCAACCATAATGACGACCCCAGGTCGTTGGCCCGCCATCGGTGTGGAAATAAGAATAATGAATCAGCCTTCTGTCGGTACCACTCTGGACGTGCAGTCCTTCATCAATGCCCAACCGCTGTCACGCTACCAGTGGCGTGTCGTGATCTTGTGTTTCCTGATTGTCTTCCTCGACGGCCTCGACACCGCCGCCATGGGCTTTATCGCGCCGGCGCTGTCCCAGGACTGGGGCATCGACCGCGCCAGCCTCGGTCCGGTGATGAGCGCCGCGCTGATCGGCATGGTGTTTGGCGCCCTGGGTTCCGGCCCGCTGGCTGACCGCTTCGGGCGCAAGGTCGTGCTGGTTGGTGCGGTGCTGGTGTTTGGTGCCTTCAGCCTGGCTTCGGCCTACAGCAGCAACGTCGACCAATTGCTGGTGCTGCGCTTTCTCACCGGCCTGGGCCTGGGCGCCGGCATGCCCAACGCCACCACCTTGCTCTCCGAATACACCCCCGAACGCCACAAGTCGCTGTTGGTGACCAGCATGTTCTGCGGCTTCAACCTGGGGATGGCGGGCGGCGGGTTTATCTCAGCCAAGCTGATCCCGGCGTTCGGCTGGCATGCCTTGTTGATGATCGGCGGCATCCTGCCGTTGATTCTGGCGGTGGTGCTGCTGGCGTGGCTGCCGGAGTCGGCGCGCTTTCTGGTGGTGCGCAACCGCGGGACCGACAAGGTGCGCAAAACCTTGTCGCCCATCGACCCCGGCATCGTCGCCCAGGCCACGGGTTTCAGTGTGCCCGAGCAAAAAACCGTCAAGGCGCGCAACGTATTGGCGGTGATCTTCTCCGGTACCTACAGCGCCGGCACCTTGCTGCTGTGGCTCACGTACTTCATGGGCCTGGTGATTGTGTATCTGCTCACCAGCTGGCTACCGACGTTGATGCGCGACAGCGGCGCGAGCATGGAACAGGCTGCATTCATCGGCGCGTTGTTCCAATTTGGTGGGGTGTTAAGCGCGGTCGCTGTGGGGTGGGCGATGGACCGGTTCAATCCCCACAAGGTCATCGGCACCTTTTACCTGCTGGCCGGGGTGTTTGCCTACGCGGTGGGGCAGAGCCTGGGCAACATTACCCTGTTGGCAACCCTGGTGCTGATCGCCGGGATGTGCGTCAACGGCGCGCAATCGGCCATGCCGTCCCTGGCTGCCCGTTTCTACCCGACCCAAGGCCGCGCCACCGGTGTGTCGTGGATGCTCGGCATCGGCCGCTTCGGTGCGATCCTCGGCGCCTGGATGGGCGCCACATTGCTGGGCCTGGGCTGGAACTTCGAGCAGGTGCTCACGGCGCTGGTGATTCCGGCCGCCTTGGCCACGGCTGCCGTGGTGATCAAAGGCATGGTCAGCCACGCCGACGCCACCTGAAGGCGACCCCGCTTACAGGAAGATTAGCTAGACAACAATTCGTTCGATAATCGAACACTGAGTCGATTATCGGATTGTTTGGCCCATGTCCCCAGCTTAACCTTCAAGCACTTCGGCGCCATCTCAGCGCCTTTTTCGATCGACACCGGGAGCCCAACCCCATGGCTGAAATTCTTGCGTTGCGTGACGCGGTGAAGCAATTCGTGAACGACGGCGATACCGTCGCACTGGAAGGTTTCACCCATCTGATCCCTACAGCTGCGGGTCATGAAATCATTCGTCAGGGCAAGAAAGACCTGACGCTGGTGCGTATGACGCCTGACCTGATCTACGACCAGTTGATCGGTGCCGGCTGCGCGCGCAAATTGATTTTCTCCTGGGGCGGCAACCCCGGCGTGGGTTCCTTGCACCGCCTGCGCGACGCGGTCGAGAAGCAATGGCCGCAACCGCTGGAGATCGAAGAACACAGCCACGCCGACCTGGCCAATGCCTACGTCGCCGGTGCCTCGGGCCTGCCCTTCGCGGTGCTGCGGGCCTACGCCGGTTCCGACTTGCCCAAGGTCAACCCGCTGATCAAGACCGTCACCTGCCCGTTTACGGGTGAAGTGCTGGCGGCGGTGCCGTCGGTGCGTCCGGACGTCAGCGTGATCCACGCGCAAAAGGCCGACCGCAAGGGCAACGTGCTGCTCTGGGGCATTCTCGGGGTGCAGAAGGAAGCGGCCCTGGCGGCCAAGCGCTGCATCGTCACCGTCGAGGAAATCGTCGATGACCTCAATGCACCGATGAACAGCTGCGTGCTGCCGACCTGGGCGCTGACGGCGGTGTGTCATGTACCCGGTGGCGCACATCCGTCCTACGCCCACGGCTACAACGAGCGGGATAACCGCTTCTACCAGGCCTGGGACCCAATCGCCCGCGACCGTGGGACGTTTACCGCCTGGATTGACGAGTACATCCACGGCACCGCCGATTTCAGTGAATTCCAGGCCAAGCTGGCCGCCGCGCAGGGGGCCAAGTAATGACCTACTCGACCAATGAAATGATGACCGTCGCCGCCGCGCGCCGCCTCAAGAACGGCTCGGTGTGTTTTGTGGGCATCGGCCTGCCGTCCAAGGCCGCCAACCTGGCGCGCCTGACCTCGTCGCCGGACGTGGTGCTGATCTACGAATCCGGCCCGATTGGCGCCAAGCCCAGCGTACTGCCGCTGTCCATCGGTGACGGTGAGCTGGCGGAAACCGCTGACACCGTGGTGCCGACCGGTGAGATTTTTCGCTACTGGTTGCAGGGCGGACGCATAGACGTCGGTTTTCTCGGCGCGGCCCAGGTCGACCGTTTCGGCAACATCAACACCACGGTGGTCGGCGATTATCACCGGCCCAAAGTGCGCCTGCCGGGGGCCGGTGGTGCGCCGGAAATCGCCGGTTCCGCCAAGAGCGTACTGATCATCCTCAAGCAGTCGTCGCGCTCGTTCGTCGACAAGCTGGACTTCATCACCTCGGTCGGCCACGGCGAAGGCGGCGATTCGCGCAAGCGCCTGGGCCTGCCGGGTGCCGGTCCTGTCGGAATTATTACCGACCTGTGCATCATGGAGCCGGAGGAGGGTACCCATGAGTTCGTGGTCACCGCGCTGCACCCCGGCGTGACCCGCGAGCAAGTGGTGGCCGCCACCGGTTGGGCGGTTCGCTTCGCCGACCAGGTGAGCACCACCGAGGCGCCGACCGAGGTCGAGCTGACGGCCTTGCGTGATCTGGAAGCACGCACCGCCGCCGCCCATGGCCAAGCACCGGGAGAAGCCTGATGCGCGAAGTATTTATCTGTGATGCCATCCGCACCCCCATCGGCCGTTTTGGCGGTGGCCTGTCCAGCGTGCGCGCCGATGACCTGGCGGCGCTGCCGATCAAGACGCTGATCGAACGCAACCCGTCGGTGGACTGGACAGCGGTCGACGAAGTGTTCTTCGGCTGTGCCAACCAGGCCGGTGAAGACAACCGTAACGTGGCGCGTATGGCGCTGTTGCTGGCGGGCCTGCCGGAGAGTATTCCCGGCGTGACCCTCAACCGCCTGTGCGCCTCGGGCATGGACGCGATCGGCACGGCGTTTCGTGCGATCGCCAGTGGCGAAATGGAGCTGGCGATTGCCGGCGGTGTCGAGTCGATGTCCCGCGCGCCGTTCGTGATGGGCAAGGCCGACGCGGCGTTTTCACGCAATATGAAGCTCGAAGACACCACCATCGGCTGGCGCTTTATCAACCCGTTGATGAAGGCCCAATACGGCGTGGACGCGATGCCGCAGACTGCCGATAACGTCGCCGATGACTACAACGTCTCCCGCGCCGACCAGGACGCCTTTGCCCTGCGTAGCCAGCAACGCACCGCTGCCGCGCAAGCCGCCGGTTTCTTCGCCGAAGAGATCGTGCCGGTGCGCATCGCCCATAAAAAAGGCGAAACCGTGGTGGATCAGGATGAGCACCCACGGGCCGACACCACTCTGGAAACCCTGGCCAGACTCAAGCCGGTCAATGGCCCGGACAAGACCGTTACCGCCGGCAATGCCTCGGGCGTGAACGATGGGGCGGCGGCGCTGATTCTTGCTTCTGCCGACGCGGTGAAAAAACACGGCCTGACCGCCCGCGCCCGCGTGTTGGGCATGGCCAGTGCCGGTGTCGCGCCACGGGTGATGGGCATCGGCCCGGTGCCGGCGGTGCGCAAACTGGTGGAGCGCCTGGGCCTGGCCGTCACCGATTTCGACGTGATCGAACTCAATGAAGCTTTCGCCAGCCAAGGCCTGGCGGTGCTGCGTGAACTGGGCATCGCTGACGATGCGCCCCAGGTCAACCCGAACGGCGGCGCCATCGCCCTCGGCCATCCCCTGGGCATGAGCGGTGCGCGGCTGGTGCTGACGGCACTGCATCAATTGGAAAAAACCGGCGGCCGCAAAGGCCTGGCGACCATGTGTGTGGGCGTCGGTCAAGGCTTGGCCCTGGCGATTGAACGCATGGAGTAAGAGAAGACCGCTTGTGCATCAGTGGAATGTGATTTTGCAGGGCACAGATAAGAAAGCGGTGTTCTTCAACGACTGACGCGCCCCTATGTAGGAGCGCGCTTGCTCGCGAAAATCGTCAACGATAACGCAGGTTTCCTGATGGAGCGTGGTGTGTTGGACGACTTCGCGAGCAAGCTCGCTCCTACAAGGAATGGGGGGCAGGCGATATCTCTGTAAATGTCTGCTTGCGGAACATGGTTATTGCAAAGTATGTCTAGGCTAATAACCGTTCCCACTGAGTGAAAAAAAACATGACAACAACGACCAGTCACTACACCGGAGAAGAACGCAGCAAACGGATTTTTGCGATTGTCGGTGCCTCCTCCGGCAACCTCGTCGAATGGTTCGACTTCTACGTTTATGCCTTCTGCGCCATTTACTTTGCCCCGGCGTTTTTTCCGTCGGACGACCCCACGGTCCAACTGCTCAACACCGCCGGTGTGTTCGCCGCCGGGTTTCTGATGCGGCCCATCGGTGGCTGGCTGTTTGGCCGGGTGGCCGACAAGCACGGGCGCAAGAATTCCATGATGATCTCGGTGCTGATGATGTGCGCCGGTTCCCTGGTCATCGCCTTCCTGCCCACCTACAAAGACATCGGCGCCTGGGCCCCGGCGTTGCTGCTCGTGGCGCGGCTGTTCCAGGGCCTGTCGGTGGGCGGCGAATATGGCACCACTGCGACCTACATGAGTGAAGTGGCACTCAAGGGCCAGCGCGGCTTTTTCGCGTCGTTCCAGTACGTGACCCTGATCGGCGGGCAATTGCTGGCGGTGCTGGTGGTGGTGATCCTGCAACAGATCCTCAGCGAAGACGAACTGCGCGCCTGGGGCTGGCGGATTCCGTTCGTGATCGGCGCCATCGCGGCGCTGATCTCCCTGCTGCTGCGTCGTACCCTCAAGGAAACCACCAGCAAGGAAATGCGCGAAGACAAGGACGCCGGCAGCATCGCCGCGCTGTTCCGCGACCACAAGGCCGCGTTTATCACCGTGCTCGGCTACACCGCTGGCGGCTCGTTGATTTTCTATACCTTTACCACCTACATGCAGAAGTACCTGGTGAACACCGCCGGGATGCACGCCAAGACCGCCAGCTACATCATGACCGGCGCCCTGTTCCTGTACATGTGCATGCAGCCGCTGTTCGGCATGCTCGCGGACAAGATCGGCCGCCGTAACTCGATGCTCTGGTTCGGCGCGTTGGGGACCCTGTGCACAGTGCCGATCCTGCTCAGCCTGAAGACCGTCAGCAATCCGTTCCTGGCCTTTGTGCTGATCACCCTGGCCCTGGCCATCGTGAGTTTCTACACCTCGATCAGCGGCCTGGTGAAAGCCGAAATGTTCCCGCCGCAAGTACGCGCCCTGGGCGTAGGCCTGGCCTATGCGGTGGCCAACGCGATCTTTGGCGGCTCGGCCGAATATGTGGCGTTGGGCCTCAAGTCCCTGGGCATGGAAAACACTTTTTACTGGTACGTCACCGGCATGATGGCGGTGGCTTTCCTGTTCAGCCTGCGCCTGCCCAAGCAGGCGGCGTACTTGCATCACGATCTATAAGGGGTGAGTCATGACACTGCGCACGAGCAATCAGCTGTTCGACGCTTACTTCACCGCTGACAGCATGGCCGAGGTGTTCTGCGACCAGGGACGCCTGCAGGGCATGCTGGATTTCGAAGCCGGGTTGGCCCGCGCCGAGGCTCAGGTGGGGTTGATCCCCCTGACCGCCGTCGCACCGATTGCCCAGGCATGCCTGGCGTCGCTGTACGACGTGGATGCCCTCGGTGTGGCGATTGCCACTGCGGGCAATTCGGCGATTCCGCTGGTGAAGGCGCTGGGCAAGTTGATTGCCGCCGACGATGCCGGGGCCGAGCGATACGTGCATCTGGGCGCAACCAGTCAGGATGTGATGGACACCGGCCTGGTCCTGCAACTGCGTCGGGCCGTGACGTTGATCGAAACCGACCTGGCGCGTTTGGGGAACATCCTGGCCGCCCAGGCGCAGCGGTATGCCGAGGTGCCGATGGCGGGGCGCACCTGGTTGCAGCATGCGACACCGGTCACCCTGGGCATGAAAATCGCCGGTTGGCTGGGCGCGGTAACGCGCAGTCGCCAGCGTCTGGTCGAGCTCAAGCCGCGCCTTCTGGTGCTGCAATTCGGCGGTGCGTCCGGCACGTTGGCGGCACTCGGCGAACACGCCATACCGGTGGCCGAAGCCCTGGCGGCTGAGCTGCAACTGAGCCTGCCCGAACAACCCTGGCACACCCAGCGTGATCGCCTGGTGGAGTTCGCCAGCGTGCTCGGCCTGATCGCCGGCAGCCTCGGCAAATTGGGCCGCGACATCAGCCTGCTGATGCAGACCGAAGCGGCGGAAGTGTTCGAACCGTCGGCGCCGGGCAAGGGCGGTTCATCCACCATGCCCCACAAGCGCAACCCAGTGGGCGCCGCCGTGTTGATCAGCGCGGCGACCCGCGTGCCAGGGTTGGTGGCGACGATGTTCAGCGCCATGCCCCAGGAGCACGAGCGCAGCCTGGGCCTGTGGCATGCCGAATGGGACACCTTGCCCGAGATTTGTCGTTTGGTGTCCGGGGCGTTGCAACAGGCGTTGCTGGTGAGCGAAGGGTTGGAAGTCGATCCTGGGCGCATGGCCTACAACCTCGACCTGACCCAGGGCCTGGTGCTGGCCGAAGCCGTCAGCATCGTGCTCGCCCAACGCCTGGGCCGGGAAACCGCGCACCACCTGTTGGAGCACTGCTGCAAACGCGCGGTTGCCGAAGGGCGCCATTTGCGGGCGGTGCTGGCGGACGAGCCGCAGATCACCGCCGAGCTCTCGGCGACTGAACTGGACCGCCTGCTCGACCCGGCCCACTACCTGGGCCAGGCCCGGACCTGGGTCACCCGCGCCGTGACCGAACACTTTGCATTGAACGCTTGAGGAGATTGCTGTGGCTTTTGTACAACTCGCCGAGGGCGAACTGCATTACCAACTGGATGGGCCTGTGGGCGCGCCCGTGCTGGTGCTGTCCAACTCCCTGGGCACCGACCTGCATATGTGGGACCTCCAGATCCCCGCCTTCACCGAGCATTTTCGTGTGTTGCGGTTCGACACCCGTGGCCACGGTGAATCCCTGGTGACCGAGGGCCCCTACAGCATCGAGCAACTGGGCCGCGACGTGATCGCGCTGCTCGATGCGCTGGATATTCCGCGCGCGCATTTCTGCGGGTTGTCCATGGGCGGCCTGATCGGCCAGTGGCTCGGCATCAACGCCGGGGAGCGCCTGCAACGCCTGGTGGTGTGCAACACCGCTGCCAAAATCGGCACGCCGGAGATCTGGAACCCGCGTATCGAAATGGTCCTGCGCGACGGTGCGGCAGCGATGGTCGCGTTGCGCGATGCCTCGATTGCACGCTGGTTCACCGCCGATTTCGCGCAGGCCAACCCGCACCAGGCCAAGCAGATCACCGACATGCTCGCGGCCACGTCGCCCCAAGGGTATGCGGCCAACTGCGCGGCGGTGCGCGATGCCGATTTCCGTGAGCAATTGGCCGCGATCCAGGTGCCGACCCTGGTAATTGCCGGCACTGAAGATGCCGTCACTCCGCCGGCCGGCAGCCACTTTATCCAGGAGCATGTGCAGGGCGCCGAGTATGCTGAGTTCTATGCCGCGCACCTGTCCAATGTCCAGGCCGGTGCTGCGTTCAGCGACCGGGTGATTCAATTTCTGCTGGCCCGCTGAGGAGTCTTTTGTGGACGAGAAACAACGTTACGCCGATGGCCTGAAAGTGCGCCGCGCAGTGCTGGGCGATGCCCACGTCGACCGCAGCCTCAATGCCCTGACCGAGTTCAACAGCGAGTTCCAGGAAATGATCACCCGCCACGCCTGGGGTGACATCTGGACCCGCCCCGGCCTGCCGCGGCATACCCGCAGCCTGATCACCATCGCCATGCTGATCGGCATGAACCGCAACGACGAACTCAAGCTGCATCTGCGCGCGGCCGCCAGCAACGGCGTGACCCGCGCCGAGATCAAGGAAGTGTTGATGCAGAGCGCGATCTACTGCGGGATTCCGGCGGCCAACGCGACGTTTCACCTGGCCGAGTCGGTGTGGGATGAGTTGGGGGTCGAGTCCCGCGAATGATCGGCGCTCCGGGTGGGAACGATCAGTGCCGTGAGCGAGCCTGCACCCTGTAGTTATCGCGCCGATCATGGCCCATTTCTTCACGAATCGCGTTTTCCGTGAGTGCCGTGGGATTGGTTGAGGTCGGCGGGGTCAGTGGGTCGTTGTCGAAGTCGAACGGTTCGGCGCTCGTCGGTAGGCCGACAGCCTGCCGTTCGGCATTCGGCGTATCCGCCGCCGGTTTGTCACCCACTTGCTCCGGGGTGCTGCCGGGGAGAAAAGAGCCGGTTGCGCCGTTATAGGCGTGTGACATCTCATGGTAGAAATTTGTCACCGGAGAGGATTTGAGTACGGGGTTGTCGTACAGGCTCGAGGGGTCATAGAAGATAGCGCCACCCCTGTTGGCGGTACCCCGGACTCCGTTGCGAATAAAGCCATTCTTTGGCGACTCTGGATCCTCTTGAGCCAGTGGCGCGCTGCTGTCGTCCACCTGCTCGCCTTCGACCACGTACTGCGTTTTCTCTCTCTGGAGTTCGTCCAGATCAAACTGCTCTTTCGCTCCTGATTTGATGTTGATCGGTGCCCCGTTTTTTATTGCTGCGTCGTCCAAGGCCGCGAGCATTTTTTGCCCGACGGGTGAGCTGCGCAGAAGGTCCAAGTCGTCTTCCACACGCTGTTTGAAGTCAGGTGTGCCTTGGACATTGATTCCTTTTTTACCGGACTCATCGGGTGTGATCGGGACGAAGGTTGCTCCCGCAGGCGCGATGACCCTGTCGCTGGTTTTCCCATAGATACGATCAGTGCGGTTATTGGATCGGATGGTGTCCTTGCCCTTTGCGCTATAAAAAGTGGTGCGGTCATGGCCCACCATCAGGTCGTCACCCTTGCCACCATTCATCACGGTGTGCCCATTGCCGGCATACAGGTGATCTGCCCCACTGCCGCCGTCCAAATGGCTTTTTTTGTTGGCGGGACCATGCCCCGCATACAGGCGGTCGTTTCCGTTGTTGCCATACAGGATGGCATTGCCAGTGCCCCCCATTATTGTGTCGTCACCCTCATTGCCCTCGGCATACCCTGGGCCGCTGCCGAGCTGAAGACGGTCATTGCCATTGCCACCGAACAGGCGGCTCGGTCCGCCTCCCGCCGTGACGGAATCGTTGCCGTCACCGGCTTCAACGCTGACGGGAAGCATGACGTCGGCATCGATTTTTATCCGGTCGTCACCGGCCTTGCTTTTGATATAGAGCTGCGTGGGGTTGCCTTCCTTCTCGCTTCTGACGTTGAAGGCATAAGCCTTGCCATTGACCTCGACATTCAGTCGCCCGTCGGCGCCGTTACTGACATGAATCGTGTCTGAGCGGTCGCCCGTTTCAAGCGTCAGGCTATCTTCCATCACGGCCTTTTTCTGGGGCGTGAACTGAAAGGTCAGCGCGGTATTGTGCGCAGTGAGATTGCCGTCATCGACCAGTCTCGTCTCTTTGATTGTTGGCACCAGATCATGCACCTCATATGAGGCTGGGAGTCCTCGAGGCTGGGCCTGCGTAGGGGCGGGTGGATGTTCGGTCGATGGGCTGGGCGCTGCGGGCGGCGAGGCGGTATGGGAGGACGGGACCGGCGTAAGGGCGCGTGGGGCGATGGTATTCATAGGCGAACGTTCTATTCGAATGCTGTTTCAGCAGAACCGGGGTTCTGCACCCTGCGCTGACAGGATTGTAGGCGCAGGGTGTGAGTTGAACATTCGAGCGAAAGAGTTCCACGATGGCCACGAATGCATCGCTGCGGCTTGAGGAAAGTGTGATCGTGCGCTGTGGGGAAATGTGCAAGAAGTGGGAAGAGGTGTCGCTACGCCAAGGTGAGCTTAGTGGGCATCAGCATCCCACACCCAGTTCCACACCCCCGGCAGATGCACCGGTTCGTTCACATCCTTCACCGTGCGTGCCAGCGCTGCGCGCTCCAGGGTGGCATGGTCGGTATAGAACGGTTCGGCAGCGGTCTTCACGCCGTTGATCCGGGCGCTGTCCATCAGGATCTGCAAGTACTCCTGCAGGTGCCGTGCGGTGTAGCGGTTGATGTCGTGGAAGGTCACCACCACCGGGATCACGCCGTCCACCGTAGGCAACTCTCCCAGTGCAATGCGCTCGCGGACCACCGACAGTTGTCGATACAGGTTGGCGCGACGCCGTGGGCTGGCGTTGAATCCCCAGATCTTGCCGTCATTGGCGCTCAGGTCGGTCAGTAAGACCTGCATGCCATGGCGCTGGTAGGCGGCGAAGGTGCGACGGTCGTAGTTCCAGAACGGTGGGCGTACCAGTGCCGGCGGTGCGCCGGTGATGGCGGCGATATCGGCCGCGCCTTGGGTGAGGGTGCTTTCCAGTTCGGCGTCATTGAGCCAGCGATGGTTGGTATGAAAGGCCGTGGCGGTGTGGAAGGCCAGGACATGGCCGCCGGCAAATTCACGCTCCATGGTCTTGTGCCCGCGGGAACTGCCGCCGGAACGCGCCGCTTCGGTCTGCAGGAAAAACACCGCCTTGATCCCCGGCAGCACCGGGTTGTGCGCCAGGTCGGCGAGGACCGAGCGGGTTGGGTTGTTATAGCCCGACGCGCTCGGGCCATCGTCGAAGGTCAGCAGAAAGCGGATCGGTGCCTGGGTGTGCAGGCGTTGCTCGGTCTGCGGTGTCAGGGCGATAGGCGCGCCGATGCAGCCGCCGAGGCTCAAGGTCAAGCTCAGCAAAAGGGAGGCAAGGGCAAAGGACTTCATGGTATGGGCCGGGCTCGTCTGGAGGCCGCCACTGAGTCAGCTCAATGGCGGCAGGCGCGCACCATACCGTAAGTGCGGCGCCGGTTTACAGCAGACTTATCGGGTAGCTGACGATCAACCGGTTTTCGTCGAACTCATTGTTGCTGTAGTCGCGACGCATGCTCGAATTACGCCAGCGCACGCTGAGGTTTTTCAGGCTGCCGCTTTGCACGGTGTAGCCCAGTTCACTCTCGCGGCCCCATTCCTTGCCGTCGGTCACGGTACCGGTGTGCACGTTGCTGCCGCTGATATAGCGGTTCATCACGGTCAGGCCCGGTACGCCGAGGGCGGCGAAGTTGTAGTCGTGGCGCACTTGCCAGGACTTTTCCTGTGCATTGTCGTAGCTCGAGTTGTAGCTGTCGTTGGCCAGCGTGCCGCCGCTGGTGCCGTTGACACGCATCCACGCACTGTCGCCGGTGAGTTTTTGCAAGCCGACGTAGAAGGTGTTGCCGCCGTATTTGGCCGAGAACAGGCCGGACCAGGTCCTGTTGTCCAGGCTGCCTGCGCGAGCGCTGCCGTCGTCCTTGCCATAGAAGAAGCCGAGATTGGCGCCCAGGGTCCAGTCGCCCAGGGGCTGGGTGTGGATCAGGTTGACGAACTGCTGGCGGTAGATGTCCTTGAGCTGGGCGTTCCACAGGCCGACCTGGGTGCGCTTGTCGTTGAACGTGTATTCGCCGCCCTGGAAGTTGAAACGGTCGGAGGTGAACGCGGCTTTACCGGTCATCGACATGTCGTTCATGCTGCCGTCGTCCCGTGGGCTGTTGGCACGGAACTGGCCGCCGTAAAGGGTCAGGCCGTCGATTTCCTTCGAGGTGATCTGCCCGCCGCGCAAGGTTTGCGGCAGCGAGCGGCCATCGTCCGAACGCAGGATCGGCAGCACCGGCATCCATTCGCCGACTTTCAATTCGGTCTTTGAAATCCGCGTCTTGAATGCCACACCGAGCCGCCCGAAGTTATCCGCCGGGCGGCCATCGTGGTCCAGCGGCAGTAACTGCGTACCGCCGGTACCGCGCCCGCCATCGAGTTTGAGCGAGTACAAGCCCAGCACATCCACACCGAAGCCCACGGTGCCCTGGGTGAAGCCGGACTTGGCATCGAGGATGAAGCTTTGCGTCCACTCCTGCGCACCGCCCTGGGTTTTGGTCGGGTTGGTGAAGTTACGGTTGATGAAAAAATTTCGCAGGTTGAGGTTGGCACTGGCGTCTTCGAGAAAACCGTGTTCTTCGGCGACGACAGGCAGGGCAAGACTGGCGATAGCGGATGCCAGCAAGAGCCGGCGCGGGTGAAAAGTGCTCATGGTGTCGGACCTGTTGTTATTGGGTTTATGCAGGTGGCGGCCATGGTGCGTGGTGGTGCGGGGGGGCTTCAATCGGGGGAGGGCGGGTTGTGGGCGATGATCGAACGTAATTGTGCGGGGCTAATTCGTCAGCTTCCGGCGGGCGGGGGGCGCTGTCTACTGTCAGGGTTGACAGTAGATTCACGGGTTTCAAGCGCCTATTTTCGCCGTGATGGCAGTATCTTTTTTAGGTGTTCAGGGGAGACGATCTCATGGGCTTTGGATCAGATATGGGTAACTTTTTACCGTCCGACAATGAATTTAGCGGGTACTTGGTCAATGAGCGCGACGAGAAGGACTCTGTGGATTTCGATGCCTTTGAGTTGATCTATATCGAAGGCAGTTACTGTTTTATTCGCCTGGGTCTGGAGCACAGGCCAGGCTCCAAAAATGAATTGACCCTTGAAGCGGGACAGCTTCAGCTAAGGCCGGGTATGACGTACCCGTTGGGCCCGAAACCATGCGCTGTACAGGCGACTTTTGGATGGGAGGGCTACCTCGAGTTTCTCCCGCCGGATTACTCAGGGAGCGTGACCATCAAGCAAATGTCCAAGACCGATGACAAGACTGTTTTGAGTGGCAGCTTCTCGATTTATTTCACTGCACCGAATCAGGAGGAGATGGAACTCAGGTGTACCCATTTTCAGATCAGTGAATGATTTGGCATTCATTGGCCCAAAAAGCACATAAAAAAACGCCTCCTGTAAGGGAGGCGTTTTTGTCTACAGCGCAGGTATCAGAACAACTTCAACGCCGGTGCTTCTTCTTTCAACGGCTCGTTCTTCCCGGTCTGCTCATTCCAGCCGCCGCCAAGGGCCTTGTACAGGTTGACCTCGCTGGTCAGCTGCGCCAGGCGGTCGGTGATCAGCGATTGCTGGGCACTGAACAGTTGGCGCTGGGCGTCGAGGAAGGTCAGGTTGCTGTCGACACCAATGCGGTAGCGACGCTCGGCCAGGCGGTAGTAATCCTGGTTGGCGGCGACGAAACCGCGTTGGGCCTCCAGTTGCTGTTTGTAGGTCTCACGCGCGGCGAGGCCGTCGGAAACTTCCTGGAAGCCGGTCTGGATCGCCTTCTCGTAGTTCGCCACGTTGATCTCTTTCTGGATCTTCGAGTAGTCCAGGCTCGCACGCAGGCTGCCGGCGTTGAAGATCGGGATGTTGATCTGCGGGGCGAACGACCAGGTGCCCGAGCCGCCTTTGAACAGGCCGCCCAGGTCCGGGCTCAGGGTACCGGCGTTGGCCGTCAGGCTGATGCTCGGGAAGAACGCCGCGCGGGCTGCGCCGATGTTGGCGTTGGCCGCCTTGAGGTTGTACTCGGCCTGCTGGATGTCGGGACGCCGTTGCAGCAGGTCGGATGGCAAACCGGCCGGCACTTCGCTGAGCACGTCATCCGACAGCGGCTTGCTGGCGAGATTGGCCGGCAGGCCGGTGCCCAGCAGCAGGGTCAGGCTGTTTTCGTCCTGGGCCACCTGGCGGGTGTAGCGCGCCAGTGCCACCCGGGCGTTTTCCACCGAGGTGCGTGCCTGGCTCAAGTCGAGGGCCGAGGCCACGCCGACTTCGTTGCTGCGCGAGGTGAGCTTGAAGCTCTGCTCGTAGGCGTTCAGGGTTTCCTGGGTCAGCTTGAGCAGTTCCTTGTCGGCCTGCCAGGTCAGGTAGGCGTTGGCCACACTGGCCACCAGGCTGATCTGGGTGCTGCGACGGGCTTCTTCGGTGGCGAAGTACTTTTGCAGCGCTTCTTCACTCAAGCTGCGTACGCGACCGAACAGGTCCAGCTCATAGGAGCTGATACCCAGGGTGGCCGAGTACGAGCTGCTGATGCCCTCTTTACCGGTTTGCGACGAGCGTGCCGGTACGCGCTGGCGGCTACCGCTGCCGGTGGCCGACACGGCGGGGAACAGGTCGGCGCGCTGGATCTGGTACTGCGCGGCGTAGGCGTCGATGTTCAAGGCCGCCACGCGCAGGTCACGGTTGTTCACCAGTGCGGTCTGGATCAGCTGTTGCAGGGCAGGGTCATGGAAAAACTGCTTCCAGCCCTGCTCGGCGGCGGCCTGGTTCGGCGCCTGGGCCGACGAATACGCCGGCCCCTGCGGGAACTGCGCAGCCACTGGCGCTTCGGGGCGCTGATAGTCAGGTATCAGCGAGCAGCCACTGAGCACGAATGCCGTGACGGCTAAGGAAAGTAGCGACTTGCTCATTGGCCAGCCTCTTTAGGAGTTTGCTTGGGTTCAGTCGTTTTGCGCTCGCCCATGGCGGACACGGTTGCAAAGAACAGTGGCACCCAGAAGATCGCCAGCACAGTGGCGGTGATCATACCGCCAATCACGCCGGTACCGATCGCATGCTGGCTGCCTGAGCCGGCGCCCGAGGAGATCGCCAACGGCAGTACGCCGAGGATGAACGCCATGGACGTCATGATGATCGGTCGCAGACGCATGCGCGACGCTTCGATGGCCGATTCGACGATGCCTTTGCCTTGTTCGTGAAGCTCTTTGGCGAACTCCACGATCAGGATGGCGTTCTTCGCCGCCAGGCCCACCGTCACCAGCAAGCCCACCTGGAAGAACACGTCGTTGGACAGGCCGCGCAGGCTGGTGGCGATCAACGCACCCACCACACCCAGCGGCACAACGAGTACCACCGCGATCGGAATCGACCAGCTTTCGTACAGCGCCGCGAGGCAGAGGAACACCACCAGCAGCGACAAGGCGTACAGCGCAGGCGCCTGGGAGCCGGACAGACGTTCTTCATACGACAGGCCCGTCCAGGCGTAACCGACACCCGCCGGCAATTGCTTGGCGATGCGTTCGACTTCGGCCATGGCTTCACCGGTACTGTAGCCCGGTGCCGGGGTACCGAGGATTTCCATCGCCGCCACACCGTTATAGCGCGAGAGTTTCGGCGAACCGTAAATCCACTTGCCCGAGGCGATGGCCGACAACGGCACCATCTTCCCGGAGTCGCTGCGCACGTACCATTTGTTCAGGTCTTCAGGGGACATCCGGCTGGCGGCTTCACCTTGCACATAGACCTTCTTCACACGACCACGGTCGATGAAGTCGTTGACGTAGCTGCCACCCAGGGCAATGGCCAGGGTCTGGTTGATGTTCGACAGCGTGATGCCTTGGGCGCTGGCTTTTTCGTCGTCGACGGTGAGCTCGTACTGCGGCTCATCGTTCACGCCGTTGGGGCGTACACCCGCCAGGATCTTGCTCTGGGCAGCCATGCCCAGGAACTGGTTGCGCGCGGCCATCAACTTATCGTGGCCAACGCCGCCCTGGTCCTGCAGGAACACGTCGAAACCGGTCGCGTTACCCAGCTCCAGTACAGACGGTGGCACGATGGCGAACACCATGGCGTCCTGGAACGTCTGCATGAAGTAACCTTGGGCGCGCTTGGCGATTTCGAACACCGATGTGGACGCGTCACGCTCATCCCACGGTTTGAGCATCACGAATGCCAGGCCCGAGCTTTGACCACGACCGGCGAAGTTGAAGCCGTTCACGGTAAAGACCGATTTCACGCCCTTGCCTTCGCCCGGTTCGCCTTCCTTGTCGTTGAGCAGGAAGATACGCATGTCGTCGATGACTTTCTGCGTGCGCTCGGCCGTCGAGCCTACTGGCGTCTGTACCTGGGCAAAGATCACGCCTTGGTCTTCGTCGGGCAGGAATGCGGCAGGGATGCGCATGAACAGCCAGATCATGCCGGCAAAGATCAATGCGTAAACGAGGAACGCCGGAATCTTGTGCCTGAGCATGTTACCCACGCCGCGTTCGTAGCTCAGTACGCTGCGGTCGAAGGTGCGGTTGAACCAGCCGAAGAAACCACGCTTGGGTTGGCCGTGCTTCTCGGGATCGATCGGCTTGAGCATGGTGGCGCACAAGGCCGGGGTGAAAATCAACGCAACCAGTACCGACAACGCCATGGCCGAAACGATGGTGATGGAGAACTGTTTGTAGATCACGCCGGTGGAGCCGCCGAAGAATGCCATCGGCAACAGTACCGCCGACAGTACCAGCGCAATACCCACCAGGGCGCCCTGGATCTGGCCCATGGACTTGACCGTCGCTTCTTTGGGCGACAGGTGCTCCTCGGCCATGACCCGCTCGACGTTTTCCACCACGACGATGGCGTCGTCCACCAGCAAGCCGATGGCCAGGATCATGCCGAACATGGTCAGGGTGTTGATGGTGAAGCCAAACGCGGCCAGGATCCCGAAGGTACCCAGCAATACCACCGGTACGGTCATGGTGGTGATGATGGTGGCGCGGAAGTTCTGCAGGAACAGGAACATTACCAGGAACACCAGCACGATCGCTTCGACCAGGGTGTGTACCACGCCGGAGATCGATTCGGTCACAACCGGGGTGGTGTCATACGGCACCACCGCCTTCATGCCTGGCGGGAAGAACGGTTCCAGGGACGCGATCGTGGCACGGATGGCCTTGGCGGTGTCCAGGGCGTTGGCACCGGCGGCCAACTTGATTGCCATACCGGACGCCGGGTCGCCGTTGAACTGCGCGCTGATGCTGTAGGTCTGGCCGCCCAGCTCGATACGCGCGACGTCTTTCAAGCGAACCTGCGAGCCGTCGGTGTTGACCTTCATCAGAATGTTGCCGAACTGCTCAGTAGTCTGCAGGCGGGTCTTGCCGATGATGGTCGCGTTCAATTGGGTGCCGGGCAGGGCAGGCAGGCCGCCCAATTGGCCGGTGGCCACTTGTACGTTCTGTGCCGAGATCGCGGTGCTGACGTCTACCGGGGTCAACTGGTAGTTGTTCAGCTTGGCCGGATCGAGCCAGATACGCATGGCGTACTGCGAACCGAACACCTGGAAGTCACCGACACCGGCCGTCCGCGAAATCGGGTCCTGGATGTTGGACACGATGTAGTTGGACAGGTCGTCCTTGGTCATGCTGCCGTCTTGGGACACCAGACCGATCACCATCAGGAAGTTCTTCACCGACTTGGTCACGCGGATCCCCTGCTGCTGCACTTCTTGCGGCAGCAGCGGGGTCGCCAGGTTCAGCTTGTTCTGAACCTGGACCTGGGCGATGTCTGGGTTGGTACCCTGGTTGAACGTCACGGTGATGGTCATGCTGCCGTCGGAGTTACTGTCCGATGACACATAACGCAGGTTGTCGATACCGTTGAGCTGTTGCTCGATCACCTGCACCACGGTGTCCTGCACGGTCTGTGCGGATGCGCCTGGGTAGGTCACCTGGATATCAATGGCGGTCGGCGCAATCGCCGGGTATTGGTTGATGGGCAATTTCAGGATCGATAGAGCCCCGACCAGCATGATCACCAGGGCAATTACCCAGGCGAAAATGGGACGGTCGATAAAAAATTTCGACATGTGTTACTCCCCTTTGCCAGCTGCAGCGGCAGCAGGAGCGGCGGTACCGGCGGGCTTGGCGTTGTCGGCGTCCTTGACCTTGACCTCGACGCCTGGCTTGACGTACTGCAAGCCTTCGGTGATCACGCGGTCACCGGCGTTCAAGCCTTTTTCCACCAGCCAGTAAGCGCCGGCGGTGCGGTTGGCGACCAGGACACGCTGTTCAACTTTGTTGTCTGCGTTGACCACCAGTGCCGTCGGGATGCCCTTGAGGTCTCGGGTCACGCCTTGCTGCGGGGCCAGGATCGCCTTGCTGTTCACACCGGCTTGCAACTGGGCGTGTACGAACATGCCGGGCAGCAGGGTGTGGTCAGGGTTGGGGAACACGGCGCGCAGGGTGACCGAACCGGTGGTCTGGTCGACCGACACTTCGGAGAACTCCAGCTTGCCGTCCAGGCCATAGCTGCTTCCGTCTTCCAGGGTCAGCTTGACTTTGGCGGCATTGGCGCCGGCTTTCTCCAGTTGGCCGCTTTCCAGGTCGCGGCGCAGTTTGAGCATTTCAGCCGAAGACTGCGTGACGTCGACGTAGATCGGGTCCAGTTGCTGGATCACGGCCAGGGCATCGGCCTGGCCGTTGCTGACCAGCGCGCCTTCAGTGACCGAGGAACGCCCGATACGCCCGGAGATTGGCGCGAATACTTTGGTGTAGCGCACGTTGATCTGGGCGGTTTGAACGTTTGCTTCTGCCGTCATGCGATTGGCGACGGCGGTGTCGTATTCCTGGCGACTGACGGCCTGCTCATCGACCAACTGCTTGTAGCGGTCGGAGATCGACTTGGTCTGGGACAGGCTGGCCTGGGCGCTTTTCAGGGTGGCGTCATAGACCGACGGATCGATCTGATAGAGCTGCTGGCCTTCTTTTACATCCGCGCCTTCCTTGAACAGGCGCTTGAGGATGATGCCATTGACCTGAGGACGGACTTCCGCGATGCGGTAGGCGGTGGTGCGGCCTGGCAGGTCGGACGTCAGGGTAAAGGCTTGCGGTTGAAGGGTTACCACGCCGACCAGAGGAGCTTGAGCGGGCGGAGCCGCCTCTTCCTTTTTGCATCCGCTGAGCAGCGATGCCAGGGCGACGGCAGTGACCAGAGCGGTAACAGCTGGCTTAAGTTGCATGAAGATCCTCGGGTCAGGCACGCAGAGTGCGCACAAGAAGGGTGGAAGGGTAAAAAACAAGCTGTGAGTAGATAAGTAGCTTGCTACGCAATATACTTACGTTCATGGCTGTTTGTAAACTCTTGACAGGCTTGGCGGATTGCTTACAAAGCAACGCGCCAAGCCTCGATTTTAGTACGTTCGGCGCCCATGACGGTGTCGTCCCACAATGATGCAAATCATCGTTACCGCCTATTAAAGCCGCGTTACCGATAGTCCCACGTGTTCTGATTGAGGTTTTACTGCCATGGTTCGTCGCACCAAAGAGGAAGCTCAGGAAACGCGAAGCCAAATTCTCGAAGCCGCCGAGCAAGCCTTTTATGAGCGCGGCGTCGCGCGGACCACGCTGGCGGACATCGCCGCGCTGGCGGGCGTAACCCGCGGCGCCATCTACTGGCACTTCAGCAATAAGTCCGACCTGTTGCAGGCATTGCTCGACACCCTGCACGAACCCCTGGACGAACTGGCCAGGGCCAGTGAAAGCGAGGACGAAGTCGACCCGCTGGGGTGTATGCGCAAGCTGTTGATTCATCTTTTTCATCAAGTCGTCCTTGACCCGAAAACCCGGCGCATCAACGAAATCCTGTTCCATAAGTGCGAGTTCACCGATGAAATGTGTGACATGCGCCGCCAGCGCCAGACCCATAGCCTGGAGTGCAACCTGCGTATCAGCCTGACCTTGCGTAACGCCGTCCATCGCGGGCAACTTCCGGAAAACCTCGATACCACGCGTGCAGCGGTCTGCATTCATGCCTACATCAACGGCTTGCTGGGCCAGTGGCTGCTCGTACCTGACAGTTTCGAGCTGCATCAGGAAGCCGAGCGCTGGGTTGATGCGGGGCTGGACATGCTGCGCTTGAGCCCTAGTCTGCGCAATTAAGTCAAAATGTGTAATTGCTTCAAATTATGTCAACAGTAAAGCCCAAGGATGCGCAATCGTCCTTCTGACTTGTTCGTGGGATGACTTTATATACGGGCGGGTGGGGAGTTGATAGGTAGCCGCCTAAGTATTTTGTAGGGATTTTGTTGCAAGGCTGTGAAGGAATGTGTCCTTGCGTTGACGAAAAAGCCCCGACTCCTGTGAGTCGGGGCTTTTTCGTTTCAGCGCCTTACATCACAGCGCCAGCGTTGGGTAATCGATGTAACCGACCGGACCTTTACCGTAGAACGTTTCCGGGTGCGCTTCATTGAGCGGTGCATCGGCCTTCAGGCGCGCTGGCAGGTCCGGGTTGGCAATGAACGGAATGCCAAACGCCACCGCATCCGCCTTGCCCGCTGCGAGCCAGGCATTGGCGCTGTCCTTGGTGAAGCGCTCGTTGGCGATGTATGGGCCGCCGAAGGCTTTTTTCAGTTGTGGGCCGAGGCTGTCCGCGCCTTCCTTTTCACGGGCGCAGATGAACGCGATGCCGCGCTTGCCCAACTCGCTGGCGACGTAGGTGAAGGTTTCCGCCAGGTTGTCGTCGCCCATGTCGTGGGCGTCGGCCCGGGGTGCCAGGTGCACGCCTACGCGGCCGGCGCCCCAGACTTCGATAGCGGCGTCGGTCACTTCCAGCAGCAGGCGCGCACGGTTTTCCAGGGAACCGCCGTACTGGTCGGTGCGCTTGTTGGTGCTGCTTTGCAGGAACTGGTCGAGTAGGTAGCCGTTGGCCCCGTGGATTTCCACGCCGTCGAAGCCGGCAGCCTTGGCGTTCTCGGCGCCGGTGCGGTAAGCGTCGACGATGTCGGCGATTTCAGCGGTTTCCAGGGCGCGTGGGGTAGGGTACTCGGCGAGTGGGCGGACCAGGCTGACGTGGCCTTTAGCCTGGATCGCGCTGGGTGCCACCGGCATTTCGCCGTTCAGGTACGACGGATGGGAAATCCGGCCCACATGCCACAGTTGCAGGAAGATCTTGCCGCCTGCGCCATGCACAGCCTTGGTGACATTGGCCCAGCCGCGCACCTGGTCGTTGGACCAGATCCCCGGCGTGTCCGGGTAGCCCACGCCCATAGGCGTCACCGAGGTGGCTTCGCTGAGGATCAGCCCGGCAGAGGCGCGTT
Organism: Pseudomonas extremaustralis; assembly: GCF_900102035.1. Classification (NCBI taxonomy): domain Bacteria; kingdom Pseudomonadati; phylum Pseudomonadota; class Gammaproteobacteria; order Pseudomonadales; family Pseudomonadaceae; genus Pseudomonas; species Pseudomonas extremaustralis. The sequence continues at coordinate 3,290,001 of NZ_LT629689.1, read as the reverse complement.
GCACGTAGTACTCGGCCATCAGCGCGTTGGGGACGCGGCCGGCGTCGGCACGGCAGCGGGTCAGCGGCGCCATGATGATGCGGTTCGACAGTTCCAGGTCGCCCAGTGTGATCGGATCGAAAATAGTCGTCATGGGATAACACCTTTCTCTTTAAGTTGATCAGTTGGTCGCAGGGGCCAGGTCGGCATCGCCGCTCTGGCGGAAAGTAATCAAGGTCACCAGCAGCGCGAGGATCGCCAGGGCTGCCGCCGCCAAAGGCACGCTGGTCAGGCCGAAACCGTGGGCTATCACACTGCCGCCGACCCAGGCACCGAGGGCGTTGCCGATGTTGAAGGCGCCGATGTTCAGGGTCGACACCAGGTTTGGCGCGGCCTTGCCGAAGGTCACTACGTTGATCTGCAGCGCGGGCACAGCGGCGAACGACGCGGTGGCCCACAGGAACAGGGTGATTTCGGTCGGAATCACCGCGATGCTGGTCCAGGTCAGCGCCGTGGAGACCACCGCCATACTGATGAACACGCCGACCAGGGTGGCAGCCAGGCGTTTGTCCGCCAGCTTGCCGCCAATGATGTTGCCGACGGTGAGGCCCAGGCCGATCAGCAGCAAGGTCCAGGTCACGCCTTTGGGCGACACGCCGGTGACGTCGCCGAGCAGGGGGGCGACATAAGTGAAGAGGGTGAACATGGAGGCCGCGAACAGTGCGGTCATGGTCAGCGACAACCAGATGCCGGCGCCCTTGAGGGCGGCCAGTTCGGCGCGCATGTCGAGTTTTTCTTCGTCGCGCTTGGCCGGCAGGAAGCGAATCAGGCCGATCAACGCGATCACGCCGATCACGGTCACCGCCCAGAAGGTCGAGCGCCAGCCGGCTTCCTGGCCCAACGCGGTTCCCAGCGGTACGCCGAGCACATTGGCCAGGGTCAAGCCGGTGAACATCAAGGCCACGGCCGATGCGCGTTTGTTGGCCGGTACCAGGTTGGCGGCGACCACCGAACCGATCCCGAAGAAGGCGCCGTGGCACAGCGCAGTGACCACGCGGGCAAACATCAGCACGTTGTAGTCGCTGGCCAGGGCACAAAGCAGGTTGCCGATAATGAAAATGCCCATCAGCGCGACCAGAGCGGCCTTGCGCGGCAGCCTGGAGGTGGCCAGTGCCATGAAGGGCGCGCCGATGGCCACGCCCAATGCGTAGCCAGTCACCAGCCAGCCGGCGCCGGGAATCGACACGCCCAGGTCCGCCGCCACATCAGGCAACAGGCCCATGATGACGAACTCGGTGGTGCCGATGGCGAAGGCGCTCAGGGCCAGGATGAGTAGCGAGAGGGGCATGTGGGTGTCCTTGTTACAGCGGTGTGCTGAGTTCAGTGATGAGCGCAGCGAGGAAGGCTTGGATCGTTTCCTCGTTGCGTTTGAAAAAGTGCCACTGCCCGGCCTTCTGGCTGCTGATCAATCCCGCCCGTTGCAAGGTGGCCAGGTGGGCCGACACGGTCGACTGGGACAAGCCGCAGCGCTGGTCGATCTGCCCGGCGCAGATGCCGTATTCGTGGTTGTGCAGTTGCTCGGGGAATTGCACTTTCGGGTCTTTCAGCCAGTTGAGGATGTCTCGCCGTACTGGGTGCGCCAGGGCTTTTATTATCTCGTCGAGGTCGATGGACATGGCAGGTGCTCGGTGTCGTAAAGCGTTATATCGCGATGAGGCGAACTTTAAATCGGTATATCCCGATATACCAATATGATTTCGCTCTGAGCACAGGCTAAATCGGTATATCGGGTTATAACGATACGTTGGCGGCAGTGATAAACTGCGCGGCATGAATTATCTCGCACATCTGCACCTGGGCGGCCAACTTCCTGCGCAACTGCTGGGCAGCCTGTATGGCGACTTCGTCAAAGGCCGCCTGCAGGGCCAGTTCAGTCCGTCTATCGAAGCGGCGATCCAGCTGCATCGTTCCATCGACCGTTTCACCGACAGCCACCCGCTGGTAGGGCAGGCGTTGTCGCGCTTCAGCCTGACCCGCAGGCGCTATGCCGGGATCGTCCTCGATGTGTTCTTCGATCACTGTCTGGCACGGGATTGGGCGCTGTATGCCGAGCAGCCCCTGGAGCATTTCACCTCGCAGGTGTACCGCGTGCTGGCGGCCGAACCGCAATTGCCGGGGCGGCTGGCGCAGATTGCGCCGTACATGGCGGCGGATGATTGGCTGGGTTCATACCGTGAGTTCGCGGTGATGGAGCCGGTGTTGCGGGGGATCTCGCGGCGCCTGACACAGCCTGGGGAATTGGGCCATGCCATGCAGGAGTTGCGGATGCTATACGAGCCGCTAAGTGAAGACTTCAGCGTTTTCTACCCGCTGTTGCAAGACTTCTGTAGGCGCGAACTTGCTCGCGAAGGTCGTTAACGATTACGCCGGGCTATCTGCTAGCCCGAGTCGCCCATTCGTTTTTCGCGAACAAGTTCGCTCCTGCCGGGTTCAGCGATCAAGCCGCAATCAATGCGCCACGCGGTTCAGCCGCTTGCACCACGTCACCGAACAACGCCTTCTGCACCGCCTGCTGCGCCTGGAACGCCAGCGCCGCGCGTTCCTGCCCGGCGCAGGCAATCGGCGTGAGCACGTGGACTTCCACATCGCCCTGGTCATGGGCAAACAGGCGCATCAGGTGCGAGAGCAAATCGTCATCGCCAATGAATGGTGCCAACGGGTCCACCTCACCATTGCGCAGATAACGGATCGCCACCGGTTGCAGCGACACATCCGCATCGATCGCGCTGGCCAACAAGCGCCCGTGAAAGGTGCGCAGGCTGCGCCCGTCGGTGGTGGTGCCTTCGGGGAACATCAGCAGCGGGTGTTGTTGCTCCAGATGGCGGGTCATCTGTTTGCGGATCAACTGGCTGTCGCCAGCACCGCGACGAATGAACAGACTGCCAGCCTTGGCCGCCAACCAGCCGGCCACCGGCCAGGTGCGCACTTCGGCCTTGGACAGAAACGACATCGGTGCCACCGCGCCCAGCAGCGGAATATCGGTCCAGGACACGTGATTGCTCACCCACAGCATCGGCTGCGTCGGCACCTCACCGTGCACCGTCACCCGGAAGGGCAGGGCATTGGTCAGCCGTGCCATAAAGAACCGCGACCAGCGTTGACGGCGCACCATGGAGTTGGCCACGCCCATCCGCTCGAACACGCCAAACACACTGGCCATGCTCAGGCCCAGCGCCACCACCAGCAACACGCGGGCGATGCGCCCGTATACGCGCAGGCGGCCCATCACATGGCCGCCTTGAAGTGGCGGGCGTAACGCGGGCACAGTTCATCGCGCTTGAGCAGGATGAACACGTCGGCCACCTGGAAATCTTCATCCCAGCACGGTTCGCCGCAGATCTTCGCGCCCAGGCGCATATAGGCCTTGAGCAGTGGCGGCATTTCCGCGATCACGTTGGACGGCAGGTCCAGTGCCGGCAGCGGCTTTTTCGGTTCGGCGCGCAGGTGTTCGTTGCACAGATAGCGTTCGCGCAGGCGCTGCATGATCGCGTGGGCCTGGATGCCGCCGTCATGCATCGGGATGCTCGCGCAGCCCATCAGGTAGCTGTAGCTGCCCTGGTTGAGCACTTCGGCCAACTCGCCCCACAGCACCGCGATGGTGCCGCCGTTGCGGTAGGCCGGGTCGACGCAGGTGCGGCCGATTTCCAGGATCGGGCCCTGCAAGTGCAGCAACCCATGCAGGCTGAATTCTTCTTCGCTGTAGAACCGACCCAGGGTGTTGGCGGCCTGGTGATCGAGCAAGCGGGTGGTGGCCACCAGTCGACCGCTGTTCAAGTCCCGCACACCGATGTGGCTGCAGTGAACATCATAGTCATCCATGTCCAGGCCCAGTTCCGCGCCTTTGAGCTTGGCGTTGAACTCGCCGCTGAAGACGTTGAATCGCAGGGCCTGGGCTTCCTGCAAAGCCTGGGCGCCGATCAGGCGTTCGGCTTGCAGACGGCGTTCATTGCCGGTGTCGCTGATGCGGGCGATCTGAGTCATGGCGAATCTCCGAGTGCCGGCCATCGTTCGGCCGGTCGACTTGTTTGTCCAAAGTCAGGCTATGTAGCCCCGGTGTCATCTCCATGAAGTTACGGTGACGCTTGGATGACAGGCGCCGATGTCGCCAATCTGTCATCGGTCTCGGCTAGGCTCGCGGGCTTGAATGCCCCCTTGAGTCTGTGTCCATGGTCAGAGGCCTGTTGTGTGCTGCGCTGCTGTTCGTCACCTTCACCTCCCGCGCCGAAACCTGGCCCGACAAGGACTGGGCCAAGGGCACACCGATCGAAGGCCCCGCTGTCGACGCCCTCAACACCTACGCTTTCCCAACGCGTGACGACGCTACCCGCCAGGGCATCCGCACCGATGCGCTACTGGTGATTCGTGACGGCGAGATCATCTATGAACGCTACGCTGCACCGACCACTGCCCGCACGCCGCACCTGACCTGGTCCATCAGCAAAAGCCTGATGGCCAGCGTGCTCGGCGTGGCCTACGGCGACAATCGCTTCAAATTGACGGACCCGGTGGCATGCTTCTACCCGCCCATGAAGCAACACCCCGCGGTGACCATGGCTGACCTGTTGCATTGGGCGTCGGGATTGGATTGGCAGGAAAGTTACGAAGTCGCGCCGTTGAAATCCTCGGTCGTCGCGATGCTGTACACCCGTGGCCGTCACGATATGGCCGAGTTCGCGGCGGACACCGACAGCTTCAGTGCACCGGGCAAGGCCTTTCGCTATTCCAGTGGCGACAGCAATCTATTGTCCGCCGCCCTTAAAGGCATGCTCGGCCACAAGGCCTACATGAGTTACCCGTGGGACGCGCTGTTCAAGCCGCTGGGTATTCACCACGCCACCTGGGAAACCGACGCCGACGAAACCTTCGTCGCTTCGTCCTACGCCTACCTCACCGCCCGCGATTTGGCGCGGGTCGGCCTGTTGATGGCGCGCGATGGACGCTGGGGCGCGCAGCAGTTGCTGCCCAAGGCCTGGGTCGACTTCAATCGCCAACCCTTCGATGCATATAAAGCCGGCCAGGACGAAGCCGTGCCCGGCGGCCACTGGTGGCTCAACCGCGAAGTGCAGGGCGCTGCGCGACCTTGGCCGGACGCCCCCGCCGACACCTTCGCCGCCCTTGGTCACTGGGGACAGGCGCTGTATGTGCTGCCCGACGAACACCTGGTGATCGTGCGCTATGGCGACGATCGCGACGGCAGTTACCGCCATAACGAACTGCTCAAGCGTGTGCTCGCGGCGGTGCAGCCATGATCCGTCGTCGGCCGTTGACCAGCCTGTTCCTCTTACTGTTGCTCGCCCTGATTGGCTGGGTCTGGCATGAGCGCGTCAACCTGCAAGCCTTCCCGGACATCATCGCGGCGTATACGGCCAAGGAATATTGCTCGTGTCGGTATGTGGCGAATAACCCGGCGGAGTATTGCCGGGGATATGTGAAGCAGTACGTGCCCACCAGTGCGCTTGCCGATGACCCGCAGCGCAGTGAAGTGACGGCCAGCGGGTTGGGGCGTACGCACACGGCGCGGTGGCTGGGTGATCGTCAGGGCTGTCGCCTCAATCCCTGACCTGCCACATTGGATTTGCGCGGTTTGTGACATTGCGCTTAAGGTTCGTGCAGGTTTTTTGCCCCATGAGTCTTTATGTTCAATGTCAAACCGCTGGTCTTCACGCTGCTGACCTGTGCCGCCTTGCCCGCCCACGCCGACTGGTACCTGGATAACGAATCCTCGCGCTTGTCCTTCGTCACCACCAAAAACACCGAGATCGCCGAGGTGCAGCGCTTCCTGGTGTTGCACGGCAAGGTCGACAGCCAGGGCGCGGCAACCGTGGAAGTGGAGCTGGAGTCGGTCAACAGTGGCATCCCGTTGCGCGATCAACGCATGCGCAATGCGCTGTTCGAGATAAAGACATTCCCCGAAGCGTTGATCAACGCGCAGATCAACCTGCAGCCCATCAACGACCTGGCCCCCGGCGCGCAGCTGGAATTGCGCCTGCCGCTGAGCGTCACCTTGCACGGCAAGACCCAGACCTACAACGCCGAGCTGTTGGCCACGCGCCTGGATGACCGGCGTTTCCAGGTGGTGACCCTCGAACCGTTGGTGCTGCATGCCGAGGATTTCGACCTGGCGCCGGGTGTGGCGGCGTTGCGCGAAGCGGCGGGGCTCAAGTCGATCAGTTTGTCGGTGCCGGTGGGTGCGGTACTGATCTTTACGGCGCGCTGACGTGAGCGGCGCGGTGTTCCCGTGGCGCAGCGCCAACCGGTTCGAGTTGCTGATCGACGGCCCGGATTTTTTCCCGCGGATGCTGGCAGGCATTACCCGTGCACAGCGACAGGTGGATCTGGAGTTGTACCTGGTGGAAGCCGGAGCCTGTGCCGAAGCCATGGTGCAGGCGCTGGTGCTGGCGGCCGAGCGGGGCGCGCGGGTGCGTTGTCTGTTCGATGATTACGGCAGCCTGGCGTTTACCCTCGGGCTGCGCAAGCGCTTGACCGACGCCGGTGTGCAACTGCGGTTTTACAACCGCCTGAACTGGCGTCGTTGGATGCGCAACCTGTACCGCGATCACCGCAAGCTGTTGCTGATCGACCAGGATGTCGCCGTGGTCGGGGGGACTGGCGTCACCGATGAATTCTGGACGCCGGGACAGGACACCGCCGACTGGCATGAAGTGATGGTGCAGATCGACGGCCCGCTGGTGCTGGATTGGCAAGCGCTGTTCGACCGCCAATGGCTGGCCAACGACGACCGGCGCGCCTGGAAACCGGCCACCCATTTCGGCCTGCCGCGCTTGCCCAAAGTGCCGGCGACCGGGCCTGGGCTTGGCCGCGTCGCCTATGCCGATGCGCGCCAGCACCGCGACATTCTGCACTCGTTGATCCGCGCGCTGAGCAGCAGCCGCCAGCGCATCTGGTTGGCGACCCCATATTTCCTGCCCACCTGGGGCGTGCGCCGGGCCTTGCGCCGGGCAGCGGGGCGCGGCGTGGACGTGCGTTTGCTGCTGACCGGCCCGCGCACCGATCACCCGTCCGTGCGCTACGCCGGGCACCGTTATTACCCGCGCTTGCTGCGCTCGGGCGTGCAGATTTTCGAGTACCAGCCGTGCTTCCTGCACCTGAAGATGGTGTTGGTGGACGATTGGGTCAGCATCGGCTCATGCAACTTCGACCACTGGAACCTGCGCTTCAACCTGGAAGCCAACCTGGAAGCGTTGGACCCTGAGCTGACGCTGGCCGTGGCGGGCAGTTTCGAGCGGGATTTCGCCCAGAGCCAGGCGGTGAGCCTGGAGGCGTGGAAGTCGCGGCCATTGTGGCGGCGGGTGAAGCAGCGGGTGTGGGGGTGGATCGATCGGTTGGTGGTGAACCTGCTCAACCGACGCGGCTGACCCGCCCAACTCGCTTAACGCGCTCAATTGTAGGAGCGAGCTTGCTCGCGAAAAACCTGAGAACGACGCGTTCATTCAGCATGAGCGCGTCATCGTTAACGGTCTTCGCGAGCAAGCTCGCTCCTATAGAGGATGGGGGCGGGTGTCAGAGCAGCTCGAAGGTTTGCTGCTGCACATCCTGGGAATCCAGCCCGATCTGCACATTGAACTGGCCCGGTTCGGCTGCGTACTTGAGTTGGGTGTTATAGAACTTCAAGTCGTCCTCGGTGATGGTGAAGTGCAAGGTGCGTTCTTCGCCAGCCTTGAGCATGACCTTCTGGAAGTTCTTCAGCTCCTTGATCGGCCGGATCATCGAACCCGCCACGTCCTGGATATACAGCTGCACCACGGTTTCGCCGTCCACCTTGCCGGTGTTTTTCACGGTGACGCTGGCGTCGAGCTTGCCGGTCTTGTTCAGGGTGGTGGACGACAGCGCCATGTCCGAGAGGCTGAACGTGGTGTAGCTCAGGCCATAACCAAACGGGAACAGCGGCCCGGTGATGTCATCGAAGTATTGTGAGGTGTAGTTGCCCGGCTTGCCTGGGGTGAACGGCCGGCCGATGGTCAGGTGGTTGTAATAGGTCGGAATCTGCCCCACCGAGCGTGGGAAGGTGATCGGCAGCTTGCCCGACGGGTTGTAGTCACCGAACAGCACGTCGGCGATGGCGTTGCCGCCTTCGGTGCCGGCGAACCAGGTTTCCAGGATCGCATCGGCCTGTTGCTTCTCGTCCAGGATCGACAGCGGACGGCCGTTCATCAGCACCAGCACCAGCGGTTTGCCCGTGGCTTTGAGGGCTTTGATCAGGTCGCGCTGGCTTTGCGGAATGTTCAGGTCGGTGCGGCTGGACGATTCATGGGACATGCCACGGGACTCGCCCACGGCGGCGACCACCACGTCGGCATCCTTGGCGGCCTTGACGGCCTCGTCGATCATTTCCTGGGCCGGGCGGGTGTCATCCACCACTTCCGGGGCATCGAAGTTGAGGAAGTTGAGGTAATCGACCACGGCCTTGTCGTTGGTGATATTGGCGCCACGGGCGTAGATGATCTTGCCTTTCCCGCCGATGGCCGCGTTGAGGCCGTCGAGCAGCGTGACCGATTGCGCAGGCTTACCGGCGGCGGCCCAACTGCCCATCATGTCGATTGGCGCCTTGGCCAGCGGGCCCACGAGCGCGATGGTCGCGGATTTTTTCAGCGGCAGGGTGTCGTTCTGGTTCTTCAGCAGCACCAGGCTGCGGCGTGCGACATCACGGGCTTCGGCACGGTGCAGGCGGTTTTCGGCGTAGGTGTCGGCGGGGTCGTCCTCGGCCTTGCCGATGCGCAGGTACGGGTCTTTGAACAGGCCCATGTCGTATTTGGCGCCGAGCACTTCGCGCACGGCGTTGTCGATATCGCTCTGCTCGATCTCGCCGGATTTGAGCAGCCCTGGCAATTCCTTGCCATACAGCGAGTCGTTCATGCTCATGTCGATGCCGGCCTTGATCGCCAGCTTGGCGGCTTCACGCCCGTCCTTGGCCACGCCGTGCTTGATCAGCTCGAAGATCGCGCCGTGGTCGCTGACAGCCAGGCCCTTGAAGCCCCAGTCCTTGCGCAGCAGGTCGTTCATCAGCCAGGTGTTGGCGGTGGCGGGCACGCCGTTGATCGAGTTGAGCGCCACCATCACACCGCCGGAACCGGCCTTGATCGCCGCGTGGTAGGGCGGCAGGTAGTCCTGGTACATCTTGACCGGGCTCATGTCGACCACGTTGTAGTCGCGACCGCCTTCCACCGCGCCGTACAGGGCAAAGTGCTTGACGCTGGCCATGATGCTGTCGGCATTCGCGGGGCTGGTGCCCTGGAAGGCCTTGACCATCACTTCGGCGATGCGCGACACCAGGTAGGTGTCTTCGCCGAAGCCTTCGGACGTCCGGCCCCAGCGCGGATCGCGGGAGATGTCGACCATCGGCGCGAAGGTGAGATCGAGGCTGTCGGCGGCGGCTTCCTGGGCGGCGATGCGCCCGGAGCGGCCGATGGCGTCCAGGTCCCAGCTGGAGGCCAGGGCCAGGCTGATCGGAAAGATCGTGCGGTGGCCGTGGATCACGTCATAGGCGAAGAACATCGGGATCTTCAAGCGGCTGCGCATGGCCGCGTCCTGCATCGGACGGTTTTCCGGGCGGGTGATGGAGTTGAACGTGCCACCGATGCGGCCGGCGGCGATTTCCTTGCGGATCAGCTCGCGGGGCATTTCCGGGCCGATGCTGATCAGGCGCAATTGGCCGATCTTTTCATCGAGGGTCATCTGTCCGAGCAGGTCGCTGACGAAGGCGTCCTTGTCTTTAAGCGCAGCAGGCTTTGTTTCTGCCCAGACGGGTTGGGTAGCCAAAGTGGCAACAAGGCCGAGCAAACACAGCTTCTTCATGAATATCCTTTTTCGGCGCACTGCACAGCGGTTAGGCTGGTCGGCCAAAATGTGGGGAGCGTCTATTGTTATTCGGGTGTCGTTCAGATAAATGCCGCACACTCTGAACTCTTTATCGCGCTGGGCATCTTTTTAGCTGATTGGCTCGATGCATTCCAGTGATGGGGGCGGATTATGCCCCATGCGCGTGGTTTATAGGGCGAGTCGTCAAATTCCTTAAAGGTTGGGCAGGAGAAACACCATGCAAGCAGCACAAGGTTACCGCTGGGGCTTGAAAGCCGCGGCTTTGCTATTGATCAGCACAGTCCTGAGCGGTTGTGGCATCAACACTATTCCGACCCTGGATGAACAGGCCAAGGCGGCCTGGGGCCAGGTGCAGAACCAGTATCAACGCCGGGCCGACCTGATTCCCAACCTGGTGGAAGTGGTCAAGGGCTACGCGGCCCATGAGCAGGACACCCTCACCGCCGTGATCGAGGCGCGGGCCAAGGCGACGTCGATCCAGGTCGATGCCAGCACTCTCGACAACCCGGAAAAACTCAAGCAGTACCAGCAAGCCCAGGATGGCTTGAGCGGTGCCCTGAGCCGTTTGATGGTGGTGTCCGAGCGCTATCCGGACCTGAAGGCCAATCAGAATTTTCTGGCCCTGCAGTCGCAGCTTGAAGGCACGGAAAACCGCATCGCCGTGGCTCGCCGCGATTTCATCCAGGCCGTACAGGCCTATAACACCGAGATCCGCACGTTCCCCGGCCGCCTGTGGCACAGCGTGATGTACAGCGATCTGCCGATCCGCGCCACGTTCGAAGCCACCAGCGCCGATGCTGATAAAGCGCCGCAAGTGAAGTTCAAATAAGGCTTCATTGAGGTGTCGATGCGTTTATTAAGGATAAGCCTGGCGCTGTGGCTGTTGGCTTGCGTGGGTCTGGCCCAGGCGGCGTTGACGTTCCCGGCGTTGACCGGACGGGTGGTGGACACCGCCCAGATGATCGACCCGGAGGTACGCGAGCACATCACCCAGCAGTTGCAGGCGCTGGAGCAAAGCAGTGGCGACCAGATCGTGGTGGTCACCGTGCCCGACCTGCAGGGCGTGCCCATTGAAGACTACGGTTATCAACTGGGCCGCCACTGGGGCATCGGCCAGAAGGGCAAGGACAACGGCGCGCTGTTGATCGTCGCCCGCGATGAGCGCAGGTTGCGCATCGAAGTCGGCTATGGCCTGGAAGGTGTGCTCACCGATGCGCAGTCGTGGGTGATCATCAACCAGGTAATCACGCCCAAGTTCAAGGCGGGTAATTTCAGCCAGGGCATCAGCGATGGCGTGGCGGCGATGATCCAGGTGGTGGGCGGCGAGCCCCTGGCGGTGCCGGCCCATGTGGCGGATGCCAACTTCGCCAAGGATAATCCGGGGTTTTCCATCGGCTTGTTCATCCTGTTGATCGGCGTGTTGTGGCTGTGCAATCGCCTGGGCCTGCCGGTGTGGGCGATCCTGTTGGCGATCCTCAGCAGCAGTGGCCGTGGCGGCAATGACGGAGGCGGTGGCGGCGGTGGTTTCCGGGGCGGCGGTGGCGGCTTTGGTGGCGGCGGGGCGTCGGGCGGCTGGTAATGACAATAACGAGAAAAGAGCATCTACAACCATGGCATTACTGAGTGAACACGAGCAGCGCCAGGTCGCCGAGGCGATTGCCCGGGTCGAGCAACAGACCGACGCCGAACTGGTGACGGTGCTGGCTGCCCGTGCGGATGACTACGCCTATATCCCGTTGCTGTGGGCCAGCCTCATCGCTCTGGTGGTGCCCGGTGTGGTGCATTACCTGTCGGGCTACCTGACCATGTACACCTTGCTGCTGGCGCAATGGGTGACGTTCATCTTGCTGTGCCTGGTGTTTCGCTTGCCCAGGGTCACCACGCGGTTGATCCCCCGTTCGGTGCGCCATTGGCGCGCGTCGAACCTGGCGCGCCGACAGTTCCTGGAGCAGAACCTGCACCGCACCATAGGCAGCACCGGGGTGCTGATTTTCGTCAGCGAGGCGGAACGCTATGTGGAGATTCTGGTGGATGACGGGATTTCCAAGCGCCTGGACGACAGCCATTGGGATGGCATCGTCAAGGCGTTCACCCAGCAAGTGAAGCAGGGGCAAACGCTGGCCGGGTTCATTGCCTGCATCGAGGCCTGCGGTGAGTTGCTCAAGGCGCATGTGCCGGTGACGCAGGCGCGTAACGAACTGCCCAATCGCCTGGTGGTACTCGAATAGTCCAGGCTCCCCCGAGCAAAAAATGTGGGAGGGGATTTGCTCCCACATTTGAATCGGCGCCGACCACTGGTCAAATAACTCCGTGCCCTGGTGGGCTATCCCCCCTAAAATGCCCGGCATTCCCAGCCCGAGGCGTTTTGTTCATGTCCGTCACCGCTCAACCTGCCAGCCTTGCGCCGGATCATCACGCCCAGTTCATCGAACTCCTGAACACCAGCCTCGCACACAGCGCCTTCATCAAGTTGGTGCTGGCCAAGTACGTGGGTGAGGACGTCGAGCTGCAACGGCTGATCATCAAGCCGGTGACGGTCAAGGAGCAGGCGTGCCTGTCCTTCGTCTACCGCTACAAGACCCGCGATATCACCAAGAACCTGCCCGTGGCCGATGGCGTGGCGGCGATTGCCGAGCTGCTGCCGGCTTCGTTCAAGAACGCACACTTGCTGGCGCTGACCGACGAAGCCCAGTTGGAATACAGCAAGAAGAACAAAAGCTCGCTGTTCAAAAGCAAGCCGCAGCAACTGCGCGAGGCGCCCTCGGCCGAGCATAACCGCGAGAAGCATCGCTTCCTCGACCTCAACCGACCGTTCCTTGTCGACCTGGGCGTGACCGATGCCAAGCATGCGCTGATCCCGTCGATGTCGCGCAAATGGAAGCAGATCAACAAGTTCATCGAAGTGTTCAGCCATGCGCTGATCGCATCGCCCCTGAGGCTGGACCTGCCGATGCGCGTCGCCGACTTCGGCTCGGGCAAGGGCTACTTGACCTTCGCCATCCACGACTACCTGCGCAACACCCTCAATGTCGAAGCCGAAGTCACCGGCGTCGAACTGCGTGAAGACATGGTGACCTTGTGCAACGCCGCCGCCGCGCGCCTGGAACACCCGGGGCTGACGTTCAAATGCGGCGACGTGCGCAGCGTGGCGCCGAGCGAACTGGACGTGATGATCGCGCTGCATGCCTGCGATGTGGCCACCGATTATGCGATCCACACCGGTATCCGCTCCGGCGCGGCGATCATCATGTGCTCGCCGTGCTGCCACAAACAGATTCGCCTGCAGATCCAGAGCCCGCTGCTGTTGAAACCGATGCTGCAATACGGCCTGCACCTGGGCCAGCAGGCGGAAATGGTCACCGACAGCCTGCGCGCCTTGTTCCTCGAGGCCTGCGGCTATGAGACCAAGGTGTTCGAGTTCATCTCCCTGGAACACACCAACAAGAACAAGATGATCCTCGCGGTCAAGCGTGCGGAGCCGCTGGACAACGCGCCGTTACTGGACAAGATCCAGCAACTCAAGGACTTCTATCACATCACCGAGCACTGCCTGGAAACCTTGCTGCGCGAGGATGACTACCTCGGCTGAACACGAAGCCAATGGGGGAGGGGGCTTGCTCCCGATTGCGGCGGTTCAGTCACATATGCATCGACTGATAAGCCCCTATCGGGAGCAAGCCCCCTCCCACCGTTAAATCGCATTGGCCTTCGAGATGGGCGCAGCCTGCACCGCAGTCTTGCGCCCCAGCATCACCGTGATGATTACCCCGCATGCAAACAGCCAGGTGATCGGCTCGATGTGTTCGCCAAAGAACAACGCCGAAAACGCGATGGTGAAGAAGATCTGCAGCAGTTGAATCTGGCTGACCCGCGCGATGCCGCCCATGGCCAGGCCGGCATACCAGGCAAAGAATCCGAGGAACTGCGAGAACAGCGACACATAGCCGAACGCCCACCAGGTGCGCATGGAGATCGCGCCTTGATGCTGCGCCGCCAGGTACCACACCGGGCCGATCAACACCGGCGTGGACAGCACCAGCGCCCAGCAGATCACTTGCCAGCCGCCCATCTCCTTGGCCAGTCGCCCGCCTTCGGCATACCCCAGGCCACCGACGGCAATCGCACCGAGCATCAACAGATCGCCCGCCTGGATACTGCCGGCGCCGGTGATCAGCGCATATCCGAGCACCAACCCACTGCCCAACGCGGCGCAGGCCCAGAAGGCTTTGGATGGCCGTTCATGGGACAGCCACGCCGCATACAGCGCCACACACAGCGGTTGCAGGCCGTTGACCAGCGCGCCATGGGACGCCGGCAGGGTCTGCATGGCCCAGGCCGACAGCACCGGAAAACCGAGGATCACCCCGGCGATCACCAGGCCCAGCCCGCGCACCTGGCGCCAGCTGGGCCAGCGCTCGCGGCGCCACAGCAACAGCGCCGCCGCCGGGATCGCCGCGAACAACGCGCGACCCAGGCCGTTGAGTAACGGATGGATTTCCTGCACCACGATGCGGGTGAAGGGCAGGGTCAGGCTGAAGATGATGACGCCCAGCAGGCCGAGGGCCATGCCGGTGTTTTCGCGCGAACTCATGATGGGGACCGACAACTAGAAGGTTTCAAGGGAAACCCATCTAGCCACAACCCCCGCCAAACGCGGGCCTACAGCTGGGTGCGGATTTATCCGTACAGTTTGCAGGCGCGAGCTGACTGGCGAAAAATCGCTCAGGGAATGAGGGGATCAGGACACTCGCGTCTGGGCCTCGCAGATCATTCGCGAGGTTCGATCCTGATGATGCCGTCGGCCGAGGCCACGGTTTTCACCGGCAGCAGGGCGGGCAGGGCGTTGAGCAGGGCGTCGGGGTCGTTCACATCCAGATTGCCCGAGACTTTCAGTTGCGCCACCGCGCTGCTCACCTGCAACGGGGCCTGGGGCCGGTACAGGCTCAGTTCGTCGATCAGGCTGGCCAGGTCGCGGTTGCGAAATGCCAGGTTTCCGCTGCGCCAGTCGGCCACTTCTTCGTCGATGAGGGTTTGCTGCTGCAAGGTGCCCTTGGCGTAGTTGTAGCTGGCGCGTTGCTGGGCGCCGAGCAGGGCCACCGGGCTTCTTGGGCCCGGCTCGAACGCCACTTGGCCATGGGCGACGCTGACCACCAGTTGCTGCTGGCTGCGCCGCACATCGAAGCCGGTGCCGACCACCCGCACATTGGCTTCGCCCGCCTGCACGAACAGTGGTCGTTCCTTGTCGGCGGCCACTTCGATATACACCTGGCCCTTGTCCAGATGCACGATGCGCTGGTACGCGGTGAAATCCACGCGCAGGCGGGAATGGGCGTTCACATACAGCGTGCTGCCGTCGGGCAGGTGCAGCGTGCGCATGCCCTTGACGTGGGCGGCCACCTGGGTGTGATACAGCTCGCGGGGCGCACCCACGGGCGTGGTCAGCACCGCACACAGCAACGCGGCGGCCACGGCCAGGGCTGGGCGCCACACCGACGGTTTGCGCTTGGGCAGCGCCACGGGTTTATTCAGTTGCTGCAATTGGGCCAGGTCGGCCCACAGTTGTTCGAACTCGGCATAGGCGCGGGCGTGGGCCGGCACCGCTTGCCACTCGGCAAAGGCCTTGCGGTCGGCGCGGGCCGTGTCGCTGCGGTTGCGGGCAAACCAACTGGCGGCTTGGGCATCGATGGCGTCGCTCTCCTCGATCTCCAGGGCGTCGATGTCGCTCAGGCGGTTCATTCTGGCTGCTCCATGCCGGGTTCGGGTTGAAGGCGTCGCTGGCGATGTGCGTCTGGCTCGGGCCTTCATAGCGGTGCAGCATAGGGGCTTCTTGCCAGCGGAGCGAGCGTTCGGCGAGGACTTCTTTCAACGCCTTGTTGATCAAGCACGCTGTAGCAAGGTGCAAATGATGTCGAGCGGGGTGTCAGGAAGGTGAGGGGCGTTGCCATCGGGAGCAAGCCCCCTCCCACATTTTTTGAGCGTGCTCAGGCAGGCGTTTGTGGGTTTGGCAATCTCCAGCAAATGCCACTAACCTCACCGATCCAACAATGGAATGCAGTCAATTGTGGGAGGGCGCAAGCCCCCTCCCACATTCGATCATCGTGCTACTGCAGCAGTGTCTTCAGTTGCTCGATCCCGGCGTCACCCAACGGAAAAACCGGCAACCTTGGATCGCCCACCTCCAACCCGGTCAGACGCAACCCGGCCTTGATCGTCGCCGGCAACCCGCCCTTGAGGATGAATTCCAGCAACGGCAACTGGCGATAGAACAGTTCGCGCGCCAGGGTCAGATCATTGGCCAGCGCCGCCTCGTACAAATCCAGGTTGAGCTGCGGGATCAGGTTCGGCGCCGCCGTGCACCACCCCTTCGCCCCGGCCGCGAATGCTTCCAGTGCCAGCGGGTTGCAGCCGTTGTAGAACGGCACATCGCTGTGGCGCCGTAATTGGTGCATGCGTTGAATATCCCCAGTGCTTTCTTTGACCATCGTCACGTTTTCCACGTGCTTGACGATGCGTAGGATCAGGTCCACCGACATGTCCGTGCCGCTGGTAGCCGGGTTGTTGTAGAGCATGATCGGCACACCGATGCTGTCGCCGATGGCTGCGTAGTGGGCGAGTATCTCGGCCTCGCTGAGCTTCCAGTAAGACGCCGGCAGCACCATCACCGCGTCGGCGCCATGGGCTTCGGCGTAACGTGCGCGGCGCACGGCTTTGGCGGTGGTCAGGTCGGACACGCTGACAATGGTCGGCACCCGTTTGCCGACTTTCTCCAGGCTGTAGGCGCTGACGTCATCCCACTCGGCATCGCTCAAGTAAGCACCTTCGCCGGTACTGCCCAGTGGTGCGATGGCGTGCACACCGCTGTCGATCAAACGGTCGATGGAGCGGCCCAGGGCGTCGAGGTCCACGCGCTGGCCGTCGGCGCTGAATGGCGTGATGGTGTAGCCGATGATGCCGTGAATGTTGGGGGTTGGCATGGAAAGTCTCCTGTCGGAAAAGGGTGGATCAGCTCAGGCAATCGGCGTGTTGGCGCAGGTTCTGGCGGACGTAGTAATCGAACGCGGCGCCATGGCGCTTGGGTCGGGAAATCCAGTCATGGGCTTCGCGGCCCAGTTGCGGCAGGATCGGCTTGATCGTCCCGGCCGCCATGGCCAGCAACTGCAACTTGGCCGCACGTTCGATCAACTGTGCGATCACGCAGGCTTCCTCGACACTGGCACCGGTCGACAACTGGCCGTGGTGCGAGAGCAGGATCGCGCGCTTGTCGCCCAGGGCCGTGGTGATGATTTCGCCTTCTTCATTGCCCACCGGCACCCCCGGCCAGGCTTCCAGGAACGCGCAGTCTTCGTACAGCGGGCAGAGGTCCATGTGGGACACCTGCAGCGGCACTTCCAGCATCGACAGCGCAGCGACATGCGTGGGGTGCGTATGAATGATGCAGTTCACATCCGGCCGCCCCCGGTACACCCAGCTGTGAAAACGGTTGGCCGGGTTGGGGATGCCATGGCCTTCCAGTACCTCCAGATCCTCGTTGACCAGCAGCAGGTTGCTGGCGGTGATCTCATCGAAACCCAGGCCCAGTTGCTGGGTGTAATACGTGCCGGGTTGAGCCCCGCGCGCGGTGATTTGCCCGGCGAGTCCGGAGTCATGGCCGTTCTCGAACAGGATGCGGCAGGTCAGCGCCAGCTTTTGCCGCACGGTCCACGTATTATCCGCCAGGGTGTTTTGCATCTGGATCAGCGCTTGCTTGACCAGTTGGTCTTTGGGGAGTGCTAATGTCTTGGCCATATCGGTGTCCTTTGGGTGATTCAATGGACGTCGGATTTGCTGATCTCCCGCTGCTCGCAAGGTCGTTGGGTGAACGCAAATGACACTAATTATGCTATATGACACTTTGTGTCATTAGCAAGCACAACTCATCGCTTCCTGTCTGGATTAACCGCGGAACATGTCTATCCGTTTGAAATTATTGAGAAAAAAACTTGGCGTGACATTGGAGGCCCTGGCGGAAAAGTCCGGGATGACCAAGAGTTATCTGTCCAAGGTCGAGCGCGGGCTCAACACGCCGTCGATCGCCGCCGCGCTGAAACTGGCCAAGGCGTTGAACGTGAAGGTCGAGGAACTGTTCAGCGAAGAGCGCGTCAGCCTGGACAGCTACAGCCTGGTGCGCAGCCACGAGCGGCCCGGTACCCCATCCGGCTATGCGGTGCTCGCCCATCAAGTCAGCGAGCGCAGCCTGCTGCCGTTCATCATCTACCCGCCGACGGAGTTCACCGACAAGACCTTCAAGGAACACGTGGGGGAGGAATTCCTGTTCGTGCATGAAGGCCAGGTGGAAGTGGATTTCATGACTGAGCGGGTGACTCTGGAACGCGGAGATGCGCTGTACTTCAATGCGCAGAAGCCCCATCGGTTGCGTTCGGTAGGGTCGGTGCAGGCGCAGCTGTTAGTGGTGGTACACAGCTCGGAAGAATGACCGCGAATGCCGTCAATGTTCGACCGGCACCGACAGCGCCGGATTACCCAGGGGATGGGTGCGCGCCGCAAAAAACTTCAGCACCACGCCGCTGCCATCGAACAGCTCTGAATAGCGGCGTTTCTGCTGGCGAATGAAACCGTCGCTGCGGCCCGATACCGAGATCGCCAGGGTTGACGGCCTGGCCTGGCGAATCGCGTCCACCAAGTGCCTGTCCTGCGTGCCCAGGTCATGGCCGAAGAGGCACAGCGCGCCTTGATGGGTCAGCAACTGCTCATAGCAGAACGACAGGTAATCCGAGCTGCGGATGGTCTTGAGCTTTTCCTCCACCTTGCCTTCGCTGACGAACAGCGGCACATCGTCCAGGGTCTTGATCGTGTTGTTGATCGCGAAACTGCTGAGCAGGGTGCTGTCGGTGCTCGGCAATTTACGCGCGGTGCCGTCCAGGTTGCGCACCAGGTGCAGGCCGCCGTGCAGGTAGAGGATGCGCGTGGCCTCGGTGCGTGTGTTGCGCAGGTCGAAGCTGGCGTCGGCGCTGCGGAACAGGTCGTCGATGCCGGGCGTGTGCAGGATCGCCCAGTAGTTGAGCAGGTCGTAATTGGTGGTGAATACCGTGGCGTACCGGGCCAGCTCGGCATTGATCGTCGCCAGCGTCGACGGCTGCACCAGGCGCCAGGGGATGTGCACGGTGTGGATGGTATTGATCAGCGCTTCCTTGATCGCGTAGTAGCGATTGCGCGGCGCCGCCGAGCTGACGGCCAGGGCCTTGTTGACCCGGCTGGTGGTCTTCAGCGCACCGAGGGCCTGCTCGAAGCTGCGGGTCTGTAGGGCGTCGAACACGCTGAGTTCAGATTGGCTGAGGGGTTTTTCTTCGACGGTGCGTGCGTTTTCGAACAGCGAGTCGTAGGCAAAGTCTTCCCAAATCGCCCGGCTGGCGCCGTTGCCGATCAGAATCGCGCTGAAGGCGATGCCGCTGCGCAGTGCGCTCCAGTCTTCAAGGTGGGCGTCAATATCCTGGAAATCCTTCATTGCGGCGGGTCTACTCGAAATCGGCTGGGGGATGACTTTATCACGGGCGTGGCTTGATCCTGATCAAGACGGATCAAGCGATGCAGGTGGATGCTGTCGACATAACGCCTCCGAGGATTTTTCATGAGCAGTACCTTCTTCATTCCCGCCGTTAACATCATGGGCACCGACTGCCTCGACGAAGCGATGGTCGCCATTCGCAACTACGGTTTTCGCAAGGCCCTGATCGTCACCGACGCCGGCATGGCCAAGGCGGGCGTGGCCAGTATGATCGCCGAGAAACTGGCGATGCAGGACATCGACTCGGTGATCTACGACGGCGCCAAGCCCAACCCGAATGTGGAAAACGTCGAGAAAGGCCTGGCACTGCTCAAGCAGAGCGCCTGTGATTTTGTCGTGTCCCTGGGCGGCGGTTCGCCTCATGACTGTGCCAAGGGTATCGCGCTGTGCGCCACCAACGGCGGGCACATCGGCGACTATGAAGGCGTCGACCAATCGAGCAAGCCGCAACTGCCCCTGGTGGCTATCAACACCACCGCCGGCACCGCCAGCGAGATGACCCGCTTCTGCATCATCACCGACGAAACCCGCCACGTGAAAATGGCCATCGTCGACCGCAACGTCACGCCGCTGCTGTCGGTCAATGACCCGACGCTGATGGTCGGCATGCCCAAAGGCCTCACCGCGGCTACCGGCATGGATGCCCTGACGCACGCCATCGAAGCCTACGTATCCACCGCCGCCACGCCGATCACCGATGCCTGCGCGATCAAGGCCATCGAACTGATCAGTGCCAATCTGCGCCTGGCGGTTCGTGACGGCAGCGACAAGGCCGCGCGGGAAAACATGGCGTATGCCCAGTTCCTCGCCGGCATGGCCTTCAACAATGCCTCCCTGGGTTTTGTGCACGCCATGGCCCACCAGTTGGGCGGCCTGTACGACTTGCCCCACGGCGTGTGCAACGCGGTGCTGCTGCCCCATGTGCAAAGCTTCAATGCCAGTGTGAGTGCCAAGCGCTTGAGCGACGTCGGCCGCGCGTTGGGTGCGGATATCAAAGGCACGACCGACGAAGAGGGCGCCCAGGCGGCCATCGCGGCGATCCGTGCGTTGTCCCAGGACGTGGAAATCCCCGCCGGCCTGCGCGAGCTGGGCGCCAAGTTGCAGGACATTCCCCTGCTGGCCACCAATGCGCTCAAGGATGCGTGCGGGCTGACCAATCCGCGGCGAGCGGATCAACGCCAGATCGAGGAGATCTTCCGCAGCGCGTTCTGATAGGGCTGCCGTAAGCCGCAAGCTGTTAAGCTGCCTGCAACTTGAGCTTGATGCTTGCGGCTTGCCGCTGAGGTTCCCCTATGAGAATTCTGTTATTCGGTGCCACCGGCATGGTCGGTCAGGGCGTGCTGCGCGAGTGCCTGCTGGCCGCCGATGTGCAGGAAGTCGTCGCGGTTGGCCGCACACCGTTGGCCCTGGAGCACGACAAGCTGCATCAGGTGCTGCACAGCGACATGCTGGATTTGCAACCCCTGGAAAACCTACTGCAAGGTTTTGATGCGTGCTTCTTCTGCCTCGGCGTTTCCTCGGCAGGCATGACTGAAACCCGCTACACCCACCTCACCTACGACCTCACTCTGGTCGCCGCCAGCACCCTGGCGCGGCTTAATCCGCAGATGACTTTTATCTATGTGTCCGGCGCCGGTACCGACAGTTCCGAGGCGGGCAAATCGATGTGGGCGCGGGTCAAGGGCAAGACCGAGAATGCCTTGCTGCGCCTGCCGTTCAAGGCGGTCTATCTGTTTCGGCCGGGGCTGATCCAGCCATTGCATGGCGTGCGCTCCAAGACGCGCGTGTATCAGGCCTTCTATTGCGCGTTCGGGCCGTTGCTTTCGCTGCTGCGTCGACTCAAGCCGGGCTGGGTGGTCAGCACCGAAACCGTCGGCCGGGCGATGCTGGCGGCGGTGCGCCATGGTGCGCCGCAACCGGTGGTGGAACAGGCCGAGATCAATCGCCTGGCATCCGAGCGTCCCTGATGCTGCACAAGAGCCTGGTACGTCGCCTGGACCTGATCACGCTGCAGCTGTTCGTTGCCGCAGAAGTTGCGCACGCAGGACAAAGGCTGATCAGCCCAGTGTCACCACTGCGCGGGCCGGCGTGGAGCTGAACTGAATCAACGCCACGCCGACGATCAACAGCAACGCGCCAAGGATTCGGGGCGTTGTCAGCTGGCGTTCCACGAGTCCGAACAAACCGAAATGGTCGAGCAACAGCGAGGCCAGGATCTGCCCGGCCATGGCCAGCGCGATGAACCCCGACGCCCCCAGCTTGGGCAGTAGCATCAGCGCCAACGAGATAAAGCACACCCCGAACGCACCGCCGGCCCACATCCACAGCGGTGCCTTGGTGATAAACGCCAGGCTCGGCAGCGGCACGCGCAGTGCAATGATGACCGGCAGCAACACGACAATGCTCACCAGCAACGACGCGAGCGTGGCCCACAACGGATGGCCGAGCCCGCGCCCCAGGTTGGCGTTGATCGCACTTTGAAATGGCACCACCGCGCCGGCGATCACGGCCAATAGCAACACACCGGCCCAATGCAACGTCGTCATCTTGAATCTCCCAGAGGTTTTACTGGACTCTAGGGTATTCGTCACGCAAATTTAAATTCCAAATTCTTATGCTGAGCATGCAGCTGATGAATGATCTGCGCCGCGTCGACCTGAACTTGTTGGTGATCCTCGACGCCTTGCTCAGTGAGCAACATGTCACCCGTGCCGCCGAGCGTCTGCACTTGAGCCAACCGGCAGTCAGCCATGCGCTGGCGCGCTTGCGCGATCTGCTGGGGGATCCGCTGTTGGTGCGCCAGGGCGGTGCGCTGGTGCCGACCGCCCGCGCGCTGGAACTCGTCGCGCCGCTGGCCGAGGCCCTCGCCCAGGTGCAGGCACTGCTGGCGTCGAACCGGTTCGACCCGGCGTCGGCCAAGCGTCGCTTTCGTGTGGCAATGTCGGACTACAGCGCGGCGATCTTCCTACCCGGTCTGGTGAGAACCTTGCGTCGCGAAGCGCCAGGCATCGACCTGCAAATCATCCAGGCCAGCCGCGAGGGTATGGTGGACGGCATCCTCAATGGTGACCTCGACCTGGCCGCTGGTGTGTTTCCCGATCGGCCTGCCGAACTGCACAGTACGCCGTTGTTCGAAGAGCATTACACCTGCCTGGTGGACCGCGACAGCCTGCCGGCGAGCGGTATCCTTGACTTGTCGACCTACCTGTCGCGTCCCCATGTGCTGCTGGAAATGCGTGGCAGCGGCACGCCAGAAATCGAGCGCGCATTGACGGCCATTCGTGAGCGGCGGCATGTGGCGATCAGCCTGCCGCATTGGGGCGTGGCGCCGCAGTTGATCCAGGGCACGGACTTGATCCTGACGGTGTCATCCCGTGGCTTGCTCGATATCGATCATCAACAGCTGCTGACCGTACCGCCGCCGTTTCATATCCCCTCGTTTGCCTTTGAGCTGGCGTGGCATGCGCGGCGGGGCGGGGATTCGGGGTTGCAGTGGTTGATGGCGCGTGTGCTGGGTGTATTACACGCTTGAACGTTCACTGCCAGGATGCTGGCGGCTGGCATCGAGTATGGAAAATTCCCACTCCCGTGTTCCAGCTACGGTGGCCTAGGCCTGTCGCCACAAGCCCTATGCCGTAATGAAGTTTTACCCGTAGCCTCGGAACAGGCAGAATCCCTCCATCGTTCAACCCTCTACCGGAGTCGCGCCCATGAGCCCATCCTTGCTGCTTGCCGTCCTCGCTTCGGGTTTTATCTACGGCATCACGCCGGGTCCAGGGGTACTGGCCGTATTCGGCATCGGCGCCGCCCGTGGCCGTCGTGCCGGGGCGGGATTTTTGTGTGGGCACTTGCTTGGCGATGTGGTGTGGTGCAGCACGGCGCTGATCGCGATTGTGGGCGCGCGGGAAGTCGGCAGCACGGCATTCGATGTGCTGGGGGTACTCAGCGGCCTGTACCTGTTCTGGCTGGGCTGGCGCGCGATCCGCACCCAGCGTCGCGGCGGTGATGCCCCTCAGGGTGCGGCGCGGCATCCGTTCTGGCACGGCATTGTGTTCGGCCTGACCAACCCCAAGGCATACCCGGTCGCCGTGGCGACGTTCACTGCGTTGCTGTCCAGTCGAGCCGAATTGCTGACCTGGTCGATGCTGCCGTCGTTGATCATTCTCAGCTTCGTCGGCGGGCTGCTGGCCTACGCGATCCTGATCGGCGTGGTGGGCGCCCAGCGCGTGCGCACGGTGTATCAGCGCCATGAAATCCTGATCACCAGACTCTGTGGCGTGATGTTTATCGGCTTCGCCATCAATGCCCTGGCCCATGCATTGCCGGGCTTGTTCGGCAGTAAACCGGCCTGACACGACGAGGACCGTTCGTCGCACTGACAGGTTTTTTCTAAACCTTTGCCGCCCTGAAAATTCGAATTCAAGGCGAGGTGTATTCCCTCGCACCTATTTTTGCCCTGGAGGAACCCATCATGAGCCGCATGGCTATCCGGTTACGCACCGCCAGTTTCGCGATGCTGCTGGGCCTCGGCGCCAGCAATGCTTTCGCCCAGTCGCCTGCTGAATTCATCGAGCAGGCTTCGGCCAAAGGCATGGCCGATATCGAAACCAGTCGCATGGCCCACGCCAAAACCTCGTCCCAGGAAATCAAGGACTACACCATCGAGGTGATCAACGAGCGCACCCTGGCCAATCAGCACCTGGCGGCGATCGCCAAGAAGCTCGACCTGCCCGTGGCCCCGCGCGAGAAGATCGTCGACAAGGCCGAAACCCTGATGCCCGAACTCAAGGACGGCGACTCCTTCGACGCTGCCTACACCGCGCAGCAGGTCAAGGAAAACGAAGACGCCATCGCTCTGTTCAAACAGGAAGGCGCGGCGTCCGATGTGCCGGAAATAAAAGCCTTGGTGGATGAGACGCTGCCCAAGTTGCAAGAGCGTCTGCAAAAGGCCCGCGCCCTGGCGTCCACCTACGGGAAGGGTCATCAAGGCGACGGTTGAGCCCTTCAGCGACTACGAAAAACGGCGGTTGGATCAAATCCAACCGCCGTTTTTTTGTGCTGGGGGCACGTCAGCCTCGGTCGGTGCCTTCCAGCGCCAGCAGATACTGCTTGGCCGCAAGCCCCCCGGCAAACCCGGTCAACCCGCCTGATGCGCCTATCACACGATGGCACGGAGCAATGATCGAGATCGGATTACGCCCATTGGCCGCGCCCACGGCACGCACGGCTTTCGGGTTGCCGATCTGCTGGGCGATCTGGCTGTAGCTGCGGGTTTCGCCAAATGGAATGGTCAGCAGGGCTTGCCAGACCTGCTGCTGAAACGCGGTGCCGGTGAAGTCCAATTCCAGCTCGAACCGGTTGCGGCTACCGGCGAAATATTCCCGTAGCTGGCGCTGGGTTTCCAATAGCACCGGATTGTCGTTGGCCTCGTGCAACGGCCCCAGGCGGACGCGGTTGGCGCGCTCTTGTTCCCACAGGATGGCGCTGAGTTTCCCCGCGCGCGCCACCAGAGTGAGTTCGCCGACGGGGGAGGGCATGAGCGTGTATTCATAGCGCATAAGAGGGCTCCTGAACGGGTTGGGGATGGCTCAATCTAGACCCACCCATTGCACCGGAAACTTCGTTTCTTGCGGTCGAATTTTCCGCCAGCCTAGAAGTTCCAGTAAACCCTTGAAAGGTAATAGAGCGCCGTC
Organism: Pseudomonas extremaustralis; assembly: GCF_900102035.1. Taxonomy (NCBI): domain Bacteria; kingdom Pseudomonadati; phylum Pseudomonadota; class Gammaproteobacteria; order Pseudomonadales; family Pseudomonadaceae; genus Pseudomonas; species Pseudomonas extremaustralis. The sequence continues at coordinate 3,264,870 of NZ_LT629689.1, read as the reverse complement.
AGCCACGAGGCGGCCCCCAGCACAACCAATGAGATGGCATTGAGCAAGGTGCCGATCAACGCCAGCACCGTTACCCGGCGGCTGGCGTGGCGCCTGGCGAACCTTACGCCATACGTTGACGCGACGATCGTTCCCAGCGCGAGGGCCAGGCCCAGTGGAAACGGCAGGCGCACCAGCGAGACCAGCAAGGGGACTACCAGCACCCAGCCGACCACTTGGCGCAATATGGGTTTTGGTGTGTGTCGTATGGGGTCTGGCATGACGGTCATCCTGTTTCTCGGGCTGGCTGGGCCACATCATCACGAACGGACGCTACCGTCGCTGTCAGACTTTGCGCACGGTAGGGCTACCGATCCTGCTGCAGCGTCTCGGCGATAACGGTGAGGAACGCGTCAACCAATACACCTTTTCTTTCAGCTGCGGTCAGCACCAGCAATTTTGCACACGCGTCCGCCTCCACCAGTGGTCGATACGTCACCCCCTTGTTCATCAAGCTCTGCGTGCATTGCGGTACCAGCGCGACTCCTTGTCCAGCCGCCACCAGCGCGATGATCGAGGTGATCTGCCGCCCGATCGGGCCCGCACGCAGGGGCACGGCGTGGTGACGGTAAAGCTGCTCGATGGATTGGTTCAGTCCCGACACATAGTCGGCTGGAAACAGAATCAACGGATATGCACTGAGCTGCGCCAAGCTGACAACCGACTCGCGGGCCAAAGGGCTGTCACTGGACACCGCCGCCACCAATCGCTCCTCACCCAATGACAACGCCTGCACTGCGTTACTTTGCGGCAGCAACCGACTCAAACCGATATCCAGCCGCCCATCCGCCACCTGCGCGCCGAGGTTGCCGGAGGCGCATTCCACCAGGGTCAACTGCACATCGGGAAAGCGTTGGGCGAAGGTCTGGATTGTCTGGCTGAAAAGGTCCGACAGGGCGATCGAACTGACATAGCCCAACGCCAGTTGCCCGGCTGTGCCTGCGGCCAATTTACCGGCGATCACCTGGGCCAATTCGACCTGTTCCAACACGCCACGGGCGTAAGGCAGAAACGAACGGCCCTGGGCGGTGAGGGACACCGTGCGGCTGGTGCGATCGAACAGCTTGAAGCCCAGTTCCGCTTCCAGTGCCGAGATCTGCCGGGTCAACGGCGGCTGGGCCAGATGCAGGCGAAGGGCGGCGCGGCCGAAGTGCAATTCTTCGGCGACTGTCAGAAAGTAACGCAGCTTGCGTAGGTCGAGCATCCTGATCCTTGGGTATCAATCGGTCGGAATTCGGTATTGGTTTCAGAGCCGCCGGCCATTCTATAAAGACCGCTCAACATTAAACGAGCGGTTTCATGAAGCTGCACGAATTGTCCACCCGTCGTCGCGCCCTGTTTGCTGGCTGCAGCGCTCATGCCGTGCACGATGGTCTTACTGACGCGATCTACGTTCTGCTACCGATCTGGCAGGCTCAGTTTGCCTTGTCCTACGCTCAGATCGGTCTTTTACGTGGCGCATATTCCGGGATGATGGCGGTGTTCCAACTGATGGCCAGCCGCGCCGCCAAACGTTGGGGCCGCGTACCGATGCTGGTGGGTGGCACTGCGCTTGCGGGGGCTGGCTATCTGTTGGCGGGCCAAGCCACAGGGCTGACCCTGTTGCTGGTAGCGCTGCTGCTGGGTGGCTTGGGCGCCAGTACCCAACATCCGCTGGCGTCTTCGATGATCACCGATGCCTATGAGGACGGTGGCGGGGTCAAGCAGGCGTTGTCCCAGTACAACTTCTCCGGGGACATCGGCAAAACCCTGGTCCCCGGCCTGATTGGCCTGCTGCTCACGGTGATCAGCTGGCGTGCCAGCGCCACGCTTCTGGGGTTGCTGGGCCTGGCGGCGGCGGGGTTGTTGTGGTGGTTGGTTCCTACGCAAACATCCGAACCGACCTGCGCAAAAAAATCCAAGACCCTCACTGGAAGCGGCTCAGCCAGCGGCCTGCGCGCCCTGATCCTCACCGGCACCCTGGACAGCGCTGTGCGCATGGGCTTTCTCACTTTCCTGCCATTCCTGTTGCAAGGCAAAGGCGCGGGTACGGCCGGCATTGGTCTGGCCCTGACGCTACTGTTCATCGGCGGCGCCTTCGGCAAATTGTTCTGCGGCTACCTCGGCGTGCGCATTGGCATGATGAAGACGGTGTGGCTCACCGAAACCAGCACCGCACTGCTGATCGTCGCGGCGGTGTACCTGCCGTTGACCGGGTTGATGGTGATGCTGCCGGTGTTGGGGTTGGCGCTCAACGGCACATCTTCGGTGCTATACGGCGCCGTGCCGGATCTTGCTGGCGCGGGCAAGCGAGAACAGGCGTTTGCGGTGTTCTACACCGGCACCATTGGTGGCGGGGCACTGGCCCCGGTGGTGTTCGGGGGTGTCGGGGACGTGCTTGGCGTACCGGTGGCGGTGATGGTATTGGCGGTGATGCTGCTGGTGACGCTGCCGTTGGCGTGGGTGGTGCAGCGGGGCGTGGAAATGCCAGGTTGATCACCGCGTTTGCGCGTCGACCTAAAAAGACGCCTCCAGGGAAAACGGAATCCGCAACGCGCCAATGGGGCCTTCGCGCGTGCCACACATTTCGTCATGCACGCAGTGCTGCACCAGCACACAGGGAAACGGTGGAACCCGCTGCAACAGGTCGCGTAAATGTGTGGTGGAGCCTATGCGCATCGGCTTGGCGTGATCGTCGAGCAATGTCAGCTCGGTATGTTCCAGCCGGACGCGGGCGATGTAGAACCCGCCTTCCAGCGACAGCAACTCCAACTCACGTATTTCGCCCTTCTCGGCGAGTTCAGTCAGCATGTGCATATTCATGATTCACCTCATTGGCGACGGAAGAACAACGTGACCTGGCCCCATTCGACGCCGAACTTGGACATGCTCGAGCGGTTGATCATGGTGTCTTCGTCCATCAAGTACATCCAATCGTCAAAGCTGACTTCGTACACCGAACCATCCACCGGCAGATTGAGGCGGTAGCGCCAACGCAGCGCGTTGCCGGCCACTTCGCCGATCGCCTCACCGACCACGTCGCCGGCGCGCCCGCGCCAGCGTCCAGGGCCGTCCGGGGTCAGCGTCCACACGCGTTGCTGGCGCGTGCCATCGCTGTAGAGGAAGCGCTCGTCGAGAATCAACGCGTTGCCCTCACGCCGGCTGGCGATATCCACCTCAAAGCGCTTGGCCACTTCCCCCGAACGCTTCTGGAAAATGCCCCAGGCTTTCACCGGTTTACTGAAGAAGCGTTCCAGGTCCAGCTTCGGTTGCTGGTCGGCGTAGTGGCCGACCTCCACATTGCTGCAACTGGTCAGGCTCAAGACCAGCAACAGTGAAACCAGTAGACGTGTCATGGCCTGGCTCGTTAGAGGCTGCGAGGCGAAGCGCCACCGCTCAAGCCATGATACTTGTACATAAATTTTTATTTGTACATGTTTTGAGGCGCTTTATTTTCTGACGGGGGAGTGTTTCAGAAGGTCGGTTCCAAATGCCGCCCATAAAAACCGGTCATCGAGGACCGGTTCCTTTGTGTTTTCCCATCAACATTTTATTGGTGGCTATGCCGGCACCGAGTTCCTGATGATGTCTGAAATGATTGGAACGGGTGTCAACAGATGCTCCCGCATCAGGGCGCTCGCCTTTACCGCATCGCGAGCAAGGATGGCTTCCACCAGGGTTGCATGCTCGGCCCTTTTTTGACGTAGCGCCTCTTCGGAGAACACCGTGCTTTTCAGCCACAGGTGGCGATACCGCTCCGCTTGGTCCAACAGTTGCGACCTCAGTTGCAGCAGGTGCTTGGATCCACATCCTGCGGCTATCGCACTGTGAAACGCTTTATGTCGGGCATCCCATATCTCAAGCATCTGCTCTTGCGTTCTGAGCTCCATCACTTTCGATAGCGTGTGAGTTCGCGCAAGAATCGAGGCTTCCCAGGAATCATCCCCTCGTTCGATCGCAAGCGTGAGAATCATGGCTTCCAGATTGGCGCGCGCGTCGTAGATATCGCGCATTTCCTCCATGGACATGGGCGCGACCCGATAGCCTTTTTGGTTTATCGCAATCACCAAGTGCTCGGCGACGAGCTGGGACAGGGCCTCCCTCAGCGGGCCGACCCCAAGCCCATATCGATCTTTCAGGGCACTCATCAATAGCTTCTGCCCAGCCGGAAATACGCCACGAATGATGTCCTTCTTGAGCCTTCCGTAACCCTCGAAAGTAGATTTCAGCGTTGGCTCAAGCTCTTCCATAGCGACCACTCATCGTCAAATTCTCCTAATGATACCCATTTTTAAGAATGGGGCCGAATGGCTACGGAAACATTTTCTATCTATATATTTTAAAAATGTAGACATTTTTTATTTGTGGCGATATTTTTCGCCGGTCGATTCACCCGATGCTCCGCAAAGCGCTCACCCTCACTACGCCAGGACATAGCAATGAACGCCTTCTCTCAGATAAACGCTCCGGTCATGCAACAGCCCACTGAGTATGTGGGCTTCTCGCTCAAGCCTTCCGCTCAGTCCAAGCGCTTCTTGGAGCTCACCTTTCCTAAAGTCACCGTCGACGCGTTTTTCGCCGCCGTCGCCGAATGGCCGGTCCAGGCCCTTGAGTACAAGTCGTTTTTGCGGTTTCAGTTTGGCAAGATCCTCAACGAAATTTGTGGTGAGACGCTACGCCCGGTATTGGTCAATACGCTGATGGATCGTGAAACCGGTGGCCTGCTGGTGAAGCCTGAAGGGCTGAACGATGTTTCCCAGGCAGAAGACATGGTTAAATTTTCCACCGCCGTCGCGCACCTGCTTGGGCGTTCCAATTTCGATGCGATGAGCGGACAGTTTTATGCTCGCTTCGTCGTGGAAAACACCGATAAGTCGGACAGTTACTTGCGTGCCCCCCACCGTGTGATGGAGTTGCATAACGACGGAACGTTCGTGAATCAGATCACTGACTACGTCCTGATGATGAAAATCGACGAGCAAAATATGCAAGGTGGCAACTCCCTGCTGCTGCACCTCGATGATTGGGCTGACTTGAATAAGTTCTACAGGCATCCCCTGGCTCGCCGCTCCCTGCGCTGGACCGCGCCACCCAGCAAAAACGTCAACGAGGACGTATTCCATGCGGTCTTTGATACCGATGGTGAGGGGCGCCCGACCATGCGCTATATCGATCAATTTGTTCAGCCTGAAAACTACGAAGAGGGTACTTGGCTTTACGAACTCGGCGAGTCGTTGGAAACCAGTAAGGCGAAGCTGTCTATTCCCGTTCCAGTCGGTTCGTTCGTGCTGATCAACAACCTGTTCTGGCTTCACGGGCGTGACCGCTTCACCGCGCATCCAGGCCTTCGCCGCGAGCTGATGCGCCAGCGCGGCTACTTCAGCTATCCGAAGGTGGGTCACCACCACGGCCAGACATCCAACTGATCGATGGGCGGGCCACAGGCGACTGCGGCCCGCTTCCTGTCCGCCATCCTTGTGAGGTGATAGCTATGTTCGACTTTGTAATCATTGGTGGCGGCATTGTGGGGATGTCTACAGCCATGCAAATGGCCGCTGAATACCCGGATGCAAAGATTCTATTGTTGGAAAAAGAATCGAGCCCTGCTCAACATCAAACCGGTCACAACAGTGGTGTGATCCATGCGGGTGTCTATTACACGCCGGGCAGTCTTAAAGCCAAGTTCTGCCTGGAAGGAAATCGGGCAACCAAGGATTTCTGTGATCAGCACGGAATTCGTTATGACGCCTGCGGCAAAATGCTGGTGGCGACGAACAATGTAGAAATGGAGCGAATGAAGGCCCTCTGGGAGCGCACCGAGGCGAATGGCCTTGAGCGTGAATGGCTGTCGGCCGCTGAGCTTCGTGAAAGAGAACCGAATATTGTCGGGCTGGGCGGGATCTTTGTCCCTTCCAGTGGCATTGTGAATTACGCTGAAGTCACTCGGAACATGGCGGCAGCGTTCACAAAGGCGGGGGGCGTCATTCACTACAATTCGGAAGTGACTGCGCTCGACGAGCGTGCGGACGAAGTCGTGGTCACGACATCGACGGGGGTCTACCAAGCGCGTTTTCTGATTTCGTGCTCAGGCCTGATGGCCGATCGGATCGTCAGGATGCTGGGGCTCGAGCCTGAATTCCAGATTTGTCCGTTCAGGGGCGAATACTACCTGCTGCCCAAGCAACACAATCAGATCGTAAATCACTTGATTTATCCTATCCCCGATCCGTCCATGCCATTTTTGGGCGTGCATCTGACTCGCATGATTGATGGCACGGTCACCGTTGGACCAAACGCTGTTTTGGCGCTCAAGCGTGAGGGTTACAAGAAAACCGATTTCTCCCTGGCGGATATGTTTGAAATGTTCACTTCGCTCGGGGTCTTGAAGGTGCTGAAGGCCAATTTGAAACCTGGTCTGATAGAGATGAGAAACTCGCTGTTCAAGGGCGGCTATCTCCAGCAAGTGCAGAAATACTGTCCGTCAATCAACAAAGATGACCTCACACCTTACCCCGCCGGTGTTCGCGCTCAGGCGGTGTCGAACAGCGGTAAGCTTATTGACGACTTCCTGTTCGTTAATACCAACAGAAGCGTGAACGTGTGCAACGCACCTTCACCTGCGGCAACGTCGGCAATCCCTATTGGTGCGTACATCGTCAGCAAGGTAAAGGAGCAAATAGGCGAGCGCGCATTTTTTGCCGCGCCCAAGCTCGATCCGAATGACGTTCGGGCGTCGGCGTAATAAGAAAGTCGCTAGTGATAGCGGCTTTTTTTAAGCTAAAAAATGATCCCTGGTCATCTTCCGTCTGGATAACTCAAGTCGATTGCGGGCGTGGATGAATTCAGGGGAATCAGTGAGCCAGGCTGAAACAGGCAAACACCTGAACGAGCAATGCTGCGAACGGTATCCAGGTGCCCGCGTCATAAGCTTCCTCCCGGGAAGAAGGCTCTTGTGTTTCTGACACCTGCATGACGCCAATCTCGAACGCACCGATTATTTCTCGCATGAGAAGCCTTCTTAACGCATGGGGCCGGCTGCGTGCCTGGCTCTTTGCGGACATTAAGATTCTAATCCATATGTATTGTCAACGATATTGAGCGCTTTTTTGAGCGCTTTTTGGCCGGTCAGGCTGTTGTGTTTGGCGTTTTTTCAGCGTTTATTCGGTTTTTTGTCAGTGTTTGCTGGGTTTTATACCGGTTGGCGGGGTGCAAAACATTTTCCTTTGACTTCAAATGTATTTGAAGGTATTTCTAGACCTGCGATGAGCGTTCGCGTTTCCAAAAGCAAAAAAATGCTAGATGGCCCTCCTTTCTACGTCGCTGCCGAGAACACAAAAATACGAGGTTGCACCATGACGAATCATCCCGTGAATTCCCCGGTTGACGTCGACGCCCAGCGTCTTGCGTCCCTGGGATACAAATCAGAATTCAAACGCGATATGAGCCTTTGGGCGAATTTTGCCTTGGGTTTTACTTACCTTTCGCCGGTTGTCGGCATTTACACCTTGTTTGCATCCTCTCTCATGCTGGGCGGCCCGCCGATGATTTGGGCGCTGCTCATCGCGGGTGTTGGTCAGCTTCTGGTGGCGCTCGTGTTTGGTGAGATCGTCTCTCAATTCCCGCTCGCAGGCGGTGTCTATCCATGGGCCCGGCGTCTTTGGGGGCGCAAGTGGGCGTGGATGACCGGTTGGGTCTACGTGATGGCGATGTTCTCGACGATCGCAGGGGTTGCCTATGGCGCAGCTCCATACACCGCTTCAGTTGTAGGATTCGAGCCGACAACAGGTGCGAACGTAATCTGTGCGTTGGTGATTCTGGCCATTGCGACCGTCATCAACATGATGGGCACCAAGGTCTTGGCGCAGGCAGCGCTGATCGGGTTTTTCGCCGAAATAATGGGGGCGTTGGTTGTCGGCGTGTACCTGCTGGTGTTTGAGCGTCACCACGACATGAGCATCTTCTTCAATACGTTCGGTTCGGAGAGTACGGGCTCCTATACCGCAGCATTCTTGGCCGCGAGTCTTATCGGTGTCTTCCAATACTACGGATTCGAGGCGTGCGGCGACGTTGCCGAGGAAGTTCCAGAGCCCGGTCTGCGTATTCCTAAGTCGATGCGCCGCACGATTTACATTGGTGGTGTAGCCGCAACTTTCGTCTGCTTTGCGTTGATTATGTCCGTGGTCGATATCGGCGCGGTTATCAACGGTACGCTTGCTGATCCAGTGTCGGCCATTCTGGCAAATGCGTTTGGCCCGGTGGGCTCCACTGCTGTGTTGTGCGTCGTGCTGATCTCCTTCCTTTCTTGCGTGATGAGCTTGCAAGCTGCGGCGAGTCGACTGATCTATGCATACGCTCGCGACAAGATGATTTTTGCCAGCGGCCTGCTTTCCCAGTTCTCCCATGAGCGTCATGTACCGCCCTATGCCTTGTTGCTCTCGGCGCTGTTGCCGGGTGTGATTGTCGTCGGTTCGATGATTTCCGCTGATGCGCTTTTGAAGATTATTTCCTTCTCTGCGGTAGGCATCTACATCGCGTTCCAGATGGTCGTTCTTGCGGCATTGCGGGCTCGCTTGAAAGGCTGGAAGCCAAGCGGTGAGTACCAACTTGGTTCGCTCGGTTTGATTACCAACGTTGGGGCGCTGATCTATGGCGTGGCCGCGATGGTGAACATCAGTTGGCCACGCACCCCTGGTGCACCTTGGTATGACAACTGGATTGTTGTGCTGTCTTCTTTCGCCGTCGTCGCGGTCGGCTTTCTCTACATGTGGATTGCCCGCCCTCATTTGCGCAGCGCGGCCATCTACGGAGATGCCATTCCATCGAGGGATGCCGTTGTCATCGGCGGGGCTCGCGGAACCACCGCATAGTTTCTGACGTAATAAAAAACGCCCTTCAATAAGGGCGTTTTTCATTTCTGTGGGCATTTCAATTATGGGCTGTATTCCGTGCTGATCGTGGCTTGAAGGCCGCAGTTTTCAGAGCGCTATGGCTGAGTTGCGCAGTAGAGGAGCAACGTGATGTGGTTCAAGGGTTCGTTGAGTGCGGAATTTGATGAGTTGAATCGCGCCCTGCGTGCATTGCTGGGGCAAGAGCCTCTGGTTCCGGAAAGTCTGCAGTTATTGAGCAAGGCTCATGTGCCGGCGTATTCAAATGTGCTGGCTTTGGCCGAGCGGATAAAAGCACTGGAGGGCCAGGTTGAGAACCTGACGCGGGCGCAGGAAAACTGGGCGCAAGACGCAATTGTCAGTACGGATAAAATCAGTGCCCTGGCAAACGAGGTGGCTGATCTGAATCGATGCTCAACTGAGGAGCGCCTGGCCTTTGAATCGATCAATAAACAACTGACAGCACTTAGTGCAGAGGCGCAAGTGTGGGAACTTACCAAGCAGACCCTCACCGAAGGCTGTTGGGATCTGAAGATCGTGGATGGAGACCTGGAGCATCCTTCCAATGAGCTGCGATGGTCTCGTCAGTTCAAGGAGTTGGTTGGATATTCGGATTTGGAGTTTCTTGATGGCTGGGAAACGTATAACCAAATCGTTGATCCCCACGATCTCCCCAGGATATTGAAGATTATCGAAGCGTATGTACGAGCGCCCCATAGCGCTGAACATTACGTCGTTGAGTATCAAATGAGGCATAAGCAGCGCGGCATGGTTTGGTATCGAGAGCGGGGGCGGGCCATGACAGGGCCTGACGGCAAGGTATGCAGGCTGATAGGGGCTGTTCGAGATATCTCTTCTGAGCGACATGCCATCGAGTTGCGTCAGCGTGAGCAGGCGGCCATGCAGGCGACCTATGCTCAGATTTCCACTGCGCTTGGGGTGATAAAGGCAATCGCAGATCAAACGACCATGCTTGCACTGAATGCTGCAATTGAAGCCGCGAGGGCAGGGGATTTGGGGCGTGGTTTTTCTGTTGTGGCCGATGAAGTAAAAAAGCTCGCTTCAAGAACGCAAGAGGCCACTCAGCAGATCCACTCAATGCTTTCGAATGTTTCGGTGGGGGAGTCGGTGTGAGTCGGTAGTTTGGTCCATGCAGCGTAGGGAGGCTTGAGCGTCCCTACGCTGGCAGGCTGTCGGCTTACGCCGCGCCCCGGTGTTTACGCTTGCAGGGGCGCTGAACAAGAGACCAGTGCGCGGCGGCTTCGCCGAGTTCAATGACGCGACAGCCTGTTTCCTGGCGATTCATTGCCTGGTGAGCCATATCGCCGACAGTCCAATTGGCGGTGTTGGCGGCGATGATACGGCCCTCCTCGGACACGATCAGGGCTTCGTTTTCCATCTTGATCAGGCTTGAAAGCAGGATTCGTTCAAAGCGGTGCAATGCGATGTCCGCGCCGGCGATACCCACGAAACGACCATCAACGTGGATCGGAAGAGAGAACGTCATGATGTACATGTCGGCCCCATAAAGATCGACGTAAGGGCCTACGACAACGTTGCTCCCTGTATTTTTGGGGCGCGCGAACCACGGCATGCTCTGATAGTTGTAGAAGCTTTCGCTGCGTCGATTGAAGTTGAGCGTCATGGGGACAGCCTTGCCCGCAGAGCCCATTCTCCACCACTCAAGGTACATCTCGCAGTCGTCCAACTCTCCCGGCTCCAGAACGACGCCTGTTCCATGCATGCAGGATTTCGAGCCTTGGAGCTGTGCGTCAATTTTCGGTTTCAGCACCGCCAGGTCTTTGGACGAGGGCTTCTTGCCCAATGCAGCCTCACGTCGCCAAATCTCCACGACTTCGTTTGCCAAGATCGTCAACTGATCGAAAACGTTACCGATCGAAGCATTGATACTGTCCGCGCAGACGTCTGCGTCAGTGCGAAAAAGTGGTACTGGCATGATGTATGGCCCCGGTTGCATTCTCGTAACGCAGTTTGAGATCGATGCGGTGAGTAGCTTCCACTCACTGCGCATCAAAAAGCCGCTTGCAGGAAAAAGAGCAAGGCGCATGCCACTTTCAGGCGACTTCGGATAAGAGATCTAATCTCAGATCTATAAGCCTTTTGATGCCGCGCGTGACGTGGGCTTCTGCCAATGCGCCAGCAAGATTGGGGTCATTCGCCATGATCGCATCTGCAATGGCTCGATGTTCTGACTGGACGGCTTCGGGTGTGATGGAGCCTTCCCCTGGAATCCACATCAGCTCACCGATTTCCGCTTGCAGGCTCATTTCTGCGTGGGTAAGCCTGACTGACTGCGCGGCAACGGCAATCTCGATGTGGAAGCGCGCATCCGCACGACGACGTTCTGTTCGGGTGGCCGCTTCGCCTAGCGCATCAATGTAGTGCTGGAGCTTGGCGTGATGCTCCGAGGAGGAGCGCTTGGCCGCGAGTCGAGCGGCTGCCCCTGAAATGGCGACATGTTCGTCGCACAGATCCCGCAGTTCCAGGGCGCTCATGTCCGTGAGGCGGGCACGCAAATGGACTTCTGGAAGTTCTACCGCCGGGCAAACGAAACTGCCGCCATTGCGGCCCCTCCTGGTTTCAATGACGCGGCGTTCTCGCAAGTAAGCCAACGCTTCGCGCAGGGTGACGGTTGCCACCCCGAATTGCATCGCCAGCTCGTTTTCGCTTGGCAATTGCTCGCCTTCTGCGATGAGCCCCAGGTCAATCACTTCAATCAGCCTGCGGACGACTTCTTCGGTCCGGCCTTCCTGTCGCAACCTCATGAACGAGGCGGTTCTTGCACTGGCGTTGTTGTTCATAATCCATCGGTAGTCAATTTCGCTCGAACGAGCTTAATCGACTCGCCAATCCTCCCAAATGATTGTGTTTCATCGCCGCAATTTACCAGACTCAGTCCGCACTTCGCGCTTAAACCTCTCAAATAAAATTTTAAAAAAAAGGCCGCCCCTCGACAGGTGCGGCCAACGGCTCGGGTGGTAAGGCCGAGCAGACATGTTGAGATACAGGGGGATGCCGTTTCTCAACTGGTCGGGAAAGGGTAGCTCAGCGAAGGCATCCACTTCCGCCAAAGCCGCTCCAGTTGACCGTTCGATTTGACTATCGCGAGGGCTTCATTGACTTGCGCGAGCCAGACGTCATCGCCCTTTTTGATCGCAATGCCCCACTTGTTTTGAGTGGGAACACTGAAGCCGATTTCGAGATCTGCTTCTTCGGCCAGGGGTACCAAGGCAACGTCGTCATCTACGAAGGCATCGATTTTTCCGTCGCGCAGTGCCGTCACCATGTCACCCAAAACATCGTCACTGTCGCCACCGAAAGGCACGCAAATACACCCGGTGAACGTTTCTGCCAGTGCCATGTTCAAGCTTTGCGCGATGGCACCGACTTTCTTGCCGACGAGGTCGGATGCAGATCGCAGATTGGCACCACGTCGAATCATCACCGCTTCATCGAACACTGCGTAGGGCTCAGTGAAGTCAGCCAGGGTTTTGCGATGGTCAGAAATACCCTGGCCGCACAAAATGACGTCGCCTTTCCCGGCCTGCAGCGCGGGATAAAAATCCGCCCAGTTTTGATAAGCGAACTGAAACGGCAGGCCAAGTGTGCGCGCCAGTAGCCTGCCCAGGTCGGACTCGTAGCCATGGCGGAACCCTGTGTCATCTCTCCAGAACAGCGGTGGAGCAGGGAGGTTGGCACAAATAACCCGGAATTCGGCTGTTGGATGAGCGTTGTCGATCATGGCAGGTAGTCCAGGTACATTTTGCGTTCCCAATCGGTCACTACGCCGCAAGAGCGCGCCCACTCGTCAGCCTTCAATTCACGGTAGAGCTGGGTCAACTCGGCAGGGAATGCGCTGCGAACGACGTCGTCCCGGTCAAACGCTGCAAGCGCATCGCCGAGGGTGAGAGGGATGCCGACCGACTCGCCACCGTCGACATAGCTGTCTTTGCTCTCGGGCTGGCCTGGGCTGGTTTTATTGCGGATGCCGTCCAGCATTCCGGCGAGAAGCGCGGTGTGGGAAAGGTACGGGTTCACACTGGCGTCGGGGAGCTTGTACTCCAGGCGACCGTTGGCCGACAGGCGAACAGTGCAGGTTTTGTTGTCCATGCCCCAGTTGATTCGAGTCGGTGCGAACTGGCCGGTGTCCCAGAAGCGTTTGTAGGAGTTTACGGTCGACGCCATGATCATCATGGAGCCAGGCGCGTGAGCGAGCATGCCACCCAGGGCGTGCAGGCCGACATCTGTCAGGTGCAATTCACGGCGACCAGGCTCGGCCAAAACATTGCGGTCGTCTTTCCACAGGCTGACGTTGTGGTGGCAACCGTTCCCCATGCTGCCGGTGCTCGGCTTTGGCATGAAGCTCGCCTTGACGCCAAACTCGCTCGCCACCTGGCGGCAGATCAAGCGATAAGTCATCAGGCGATCGGCAGTCAGCTCGCACGAGTCGAACATCCAGTTCAGTTCGAGCTGACCCGGATCTTCGTAATCGCCTTCGATCATGTCCAGGCCCATGGAAATCGCATATTCCATGACGCGTTTGTAGATCGGCCGCATGAGTTCAAGGTTGCCCATGTGATAGGCCGGGCTTGCTCCCGGGCGGACTTGTACTTCCAGCTTGTCACCGAACCAGGTCATTTCCGGCTCGCAGCCCGACTTCATCCGTAAGCCAGTTTCCTTGATGAAGGCTTGGTGTGAACGGATCAGATGCCCACGGGCGTCGGTACCCAGCGGCGCACCACCGTTTTCGAGACGGTGGTCCGGCTCGTACATGCGGCAGAAGAACGACCCGATGGATTTATCCCAGGGAAGCACGTTGAAGCTGTCGATGTCGGGAATCGCGGTGAATTCGGCTGCTTGCGCGCCCCCGCCCAGCAGTTCTCCAGACCGGGATGTTTGCAGGTCGGACACGGCGGTACGGTGGAACTGCACGCCTTTTTCAAGGTTGCGCAACAAATGCTTGGCCGGCACTACCTTGGCAATGACACGACCGGAGAGGGTGACAACTTGGTAGTAGAGGTATTCGACGCCGGCATCTTTGATGCGTTTAACCAGTTCCTGAGAGGCTTGGGCGCTGGTGTTGAATTCTCTGTGCAGGTCTAACGCAGTCATTCGAGTTCTCCTGGCGCTGCATGGACAAGGCATGGCAGCGGCCCATTTTTTTGTATTCCTGCTCTGACGGCTGGCTCATGGCACCTGGCAGGGACGCATTGAATTTAAGATATGGTTTTATATCTTTCAAGCTTTAAATGTGAAAAATGCCGGTCGGTAAGGTTATTTTGTGCAGGCTATTTGATTTTTTTTAAGCAAAAAGCGCCTTTATGATTGCCTTCATGGCGTTTTGAGAGGCTTTTTGAAATGTGAAAGGCAAAAAAAGGGCCTATACATACAGGCCCAGAGGTTAAGCGATTGGGTGATGCCTACTTCGCGCGATAGGTACGGAAGAAATCCGCGACCCATTTCGCGACAGGAGACGCATCCACCGGTAGATGAGCGATGGCGTCCAGCGCGTTGGCTGAGACATAGTCGCCAAGCAGGTCGGCTCGAAATTTTTTCGCCAGCGCCTGGGTATATTCGGACGAGAATTCGGGGTGGTACTGCACGGAGATAGCCGGAAACGAGTAGCTGAACACTCCGTTTTCGCAATGGGTTGATCCGCCTATACGTGTCGCTTGCGGCGGAATGCTTTGAACCTGGTCTTGATGGAACACAAAGGACGCGCTGCAGGCTGGAAGGTCGGGTATGTCGTAGGTGTATTGCTGGGCGCCGACACCCCAACCTTTGTCAGATTTCGCATTCAGCCCTCCATACGCATCCGCCATGATCTGATGACCAAAGCAAATACCGAAGACGGGAATGCGTTTCTGCCTGAGCCGCTGCAGCAGGGCGATCAGTTCCAGCATCCATGGGCTGCGCTCATAGGTGCTGTGTTTCGATCCCGTCAGGATAAAACCTTCAAAGTCATCCGGGGCTGGGAGTGTTTCTCCGCGCACGACGGATAGATAGGTGAACGTGGCTTCGGGAAGAAAAGGGGATAGCCACTTCTCGATCATGCTTGGGTACGACCCAAATTCATCGATCAAATCGTCCGGCGTAAGTCCGTTTTCCAGGATACAAATCCGCATTGGCCGCTGAGACATCTTTGCCCTCATAAGTCGTAGTGCAGCCTCTCACAACGGTCATTCAAGCAGCACCCGAAGGCGCTGGTTCAGATGATCGTCATCGGGCTGATGGTCTCGTTCACAGTCCTGACAAAACGGCCTTGGCCCAGGGCATTGCGATGTCACCTGGCAGTTGCCCTGCGCTGGCGTCATGCATCCCTCGTTCGCCTACTTGCTCGGCGCCCAGCTCAGTCAGTGTCTGCGCAATGATCTCGCTGCCCCGATTGAAGGTTTCATAGAAGCTGTCGCCCAGGCCAAAGACCGCGAACCGAAGTCCGGACAGGTCGGGTCGTTGACTGTTCAGCGCGTCGAAGAAGGGTTGGGCTGATTGCGGTAGTTCGCCGTCACCATAGGTCGAGCACACAATGAAATAGAACACGTCCGCCGACAGATCGGCGACTGAGCATTTAGACATGTCGAAGCTTTCGATACTCACATCTGCGCTGAGTGCATCGACGATATCGTCGGCGACCATTTCAGCGTTGCCGGTTTCTGTGCCGTAGAGGACATGAATGTTCATTTGTTGTGTTCTCCTGCTGGATGGGACTGGGCGGCGCCCAACATGGCCACTTTGTTGCGGAATTTTCGGCGTGCACGGTCAACGGGGGCATTTTTGAGTTCGGCCATATCGATGCGCGTCCAGTCTTCGTAGCAAACGGTCGGGCGGTTGATGGCGTTTGCGATCGCGCCATAACCGGGTTTCCCCAGCGCCAGGGCGCCTGTCGTCACGGCCTTCACGATGTGCTCGGCCACATGCCTGGCATCCGCTCGATTGTCCGGGATCGTGCCGGTGGGCCCTCGACGGAACCAGCCCGTGCAATACAGTCCGTCGTCCAGAAAACCGTTGGATAAATCGGCGCCTGCGCGTGACAGGTCGGCGCGGCACAGATCGAGTCCTGGGCGCTCTTCGAATCCAATCGCCGTGATAATGCTCGTCGCAGGAATACTGTGCTGGCGCCCGGGGTTTTGCGTGTCTTGAAGCACCAGGCCTGCAACGTGGTCGACCCCGGCGACGCGAACGGGCGTCCATCCAAAGTGGAAGGTGACCGAACGTTTGATTGCGCCAGACTCGCCACCCGATTGAGTCAGTGCGAGCAGCGCTTCCACCTTTGCTCTGGCCAGCGGGTCATCGATCGATTCGAGACCGAGTTCGTCGTTGAACTCGAATTGCACATGGGCAAGTTTGGCGAGTTCCTTGATCATCACCGTGTCGAATTTGGCGAATGCGGCCGCAGATCGACCGACGACGTCGATGTGTTCTATCGGGCTGCTTGCCAGATGAGCCAGTGCTTCGTGGGATAAGTCCGAGCCATGAAACTCTTGGCCCTTTTTGACCAGCAGTCGCAACACATCGATGGCGACGTTGCCATTGCCCACGATGATCGGACGCGTGCCAAAGCTTGGAGAAAACCCTTCTTCGTCCGGGTGATCGTTGAGGAAACGGGTTATCTGCCCGGCGCCGTAGATGTGATTGAGCCCATCCCCCGGCACGCCAAGTTTGCGATCCCCATACAGGCCCGTTGCAACCACCACGATGTCGTAGGCCGCACGCAGATCGGCGAGTGGCAGTTCGCTGCCGACATGAACGTTACCCAGGAACTGGATGTTCTCGCGTTCGAACATTCGTTCAAATTGCCGGGTCACGGCCTTCGTGCCTGGATGGTCAGGCGCAACGCCGTATCGGACCAGGCCGTATGGAACGGGCAGTCTTTCAATCAGCGTGATCTCGGCGTCCTGCCATTCACGTCGAAGCGCTTGAGCGATGTAGCAGCCCGATGGGCCCGAGCCGATTATCGCGATGGTGGGTGCACGCATGATTACACCTCTGGGTCGAACGCCATGGGCATCGCAATAGGGCCCGTGTTGCCGCTGTCCGGCAGCCATTGCACCTCGCCGTTGAAACGCGGGTTTTTGATGCGTTGTGCCAGAAGCGCCAAGGCTTCGGTCATGTCGCCGCGGGCAATGAAGTGTCCGATGCAATGGTGAGCGCCTGCGCCAAAACCGAAGTGCGCCTGGCGTTTGGCCGTGATATCGAATCCGGGATTTTCGAATACGCTCGGATCGGTACCCGCCGCTTGGCTGAACAGGTGGACCGTCGTTCCCTTTTTGATATCCAGTCCTTGATAGTTGAAGTCTTCCAGCGCTTCGCGGGTCACCCAGGTGACGGTCGGGCGCACACGCATGACTTCTTCCACCGCCGCTCGTGCCAGTTCGGGATCGTCGCCCAGCAATTTCCACTGATCGGGGTGCTGGACGAACATGTCCATGGCCAAGGCGATCTGGTTACGGGTGGTGTCGATGCCGCCGAAAATGGCGAGAACGATCATGTCGTACAGTTCTTGATCGCTAAGCGCGGCTTTGTCTTCTGCGTTGGCTTTAACCAGCAGGCTGAGGAAGTCATCACCCAGGCCGTTCTTTTTCAGGGCTTCGACCGCCATGGCGGCATAACCGAACAGTTTGTCGGTCGCTGCGTTGATCTTTTCTTCGTCCTGCTTGAACGTCACGCCCAGTGCCAGGCCCATGTCCACCGCCAACTGAGCCAAGCCTCGCCACTCACTGCGGGGTAAGCCGAGCAGGACGCAGATGACTTGAGTGGCATAGGGCTCGGAAAAGTCCGCGACGAATTCGCAGGTACCTTTCTTCGAGAAACCATCAATGATTTCGTTAGCCATTTCCTGAAAGACAGGGGTGAGTTTTCTCACGAGCTTTGGCGCAAAAGCCGGGTTCGCAAGGCGGCGAAGGCGCGAGTGATCGGCGCCTTCGCGACTGAGCAGCATCCGAATCCACCAGTCGGCAAAGCTGCCTGTCGCCTTGTTGTGAGCAGGCCATGCGTAGCTTCCTTGACGCAGTCGTTGATCCCGAATCAGTGCGTTGACTTCGTCGTAACGAAGAACGGCGATGCCATAGGGTGTGCGTGCGAACCAGCTTTTTTCTCGCGCATCGAGCACTTCCTTCGAGCGCATGGAAAAGGAAGGGTTGGCCACGTCCAGGTAGGGCGCAGCTTCGAGCGTAGTGGGGAGACTGGAAGACATTTGGACACCTTCGATCATTGTTAGAAGAAGCGAACTGCCCACGATTCGCACAGAACAACCGGCGAAGGTTGGTGGGTGGTGCTGGCCGAGACCGCTTTGGGCCTGGCCTGACGCTGGGTCGCGGTACGAATTCAATTTAAAATATGGTTCCATATCTTTCAAGGATAATTTTCGATGGTCACCGCGTAATCGAGCTTGTTTTTGCACTCTCAGGGCATCGCTTGCATGAGAAAATGCCCGTTCAGCGCGAAAAATCCCAACAAACAGCGCTTAAAAAGCCGCTTGGCATCTAATTATCTTTAAGATATGGTTTCATAAGTATTGAGTTCCGATCAGGGTTTGCTTATGAAGTCGCCGCGCGCCATTGCAATTATTCACGCCGATACGGATGTCCCCGGCAGCCTGCCCGAGCTCTTTGGTGAGCAAGGTCTCGATTTGGACATCGTTTCCATCAGCCAGGCCCTGCCAGCCCCGGAAGCGCTCGACATCGTTGTGGTGATGGGCAGCCCGGAATCGGCCTACGACCATCGATTGTCGTGGTTGGACGCCGAGCTCAGTTGGCTGAAGGCAGTTCAAGCGCGAGGCGTGCCGACCCTGGGGATCTGCTTTGGCAGCCAGTTGCTCGCCCGTGCACTCGGGGGGCAGGTCTATCGAAATTCCACGGCGGAGATCGGTTGGACTGAAGTTCAAACGCTTCAGGACGAATGGGCCCACAAGGGCCCGTGGCTCAATTTCCATTTTGACGCCTTTACCCCGCCTCCCGGCTCGACCTTGTTGGCGAAGACCGACCTGGCGCCCCAGGCCTACCGCAAAGGCAAGTCCATGGGGGTGCAGTTCCATCCGGAAATCGATGCCCAGATGTTCGATACATGGACTGACTACTGGCGCCATACCGAAGAAGGGCAGCGGTTTCTAGCCAGCGCCGGCGATCTGCCAGAACGAATGCGCGCAGAGATTCAGGCCAAAGAGGCCGGTAATCGCGCCAACTGTCGCCTGCTGCTTGAGGATTTTTTAGGCGCTATCTGAACCCCCATTCAACCGTGACCCAGCATGCGAATTGCGCCAGCTCGACCTGGGCCATCCATCGTGAACCGTGAGGACAACCATGCAACCGTTAACTTTGAGCGATTGGGAAAGCAAAGCTGCACAGCTGAAGATTGAAGGACGCGCGTTCGTCAATGGCGCGTATGTGAGTGCTGCGGCAGACACCGTTTTTGAGTGCATCAGCCCGGTCGACGGGCGCTTTCTTGCCAACGTTGCCAGCTGCGATGCTGCCGATGCGGATCACGCCGTCAAGGTCGCTCGCGCCACCTTTGACGCGGGTGTGTGGTCCCGTTCATCGCCGGTTTCACGCAAGCAGGCGATGCTGCGTTTTGCCGATCTGTTGGATCAGAACGCCGAGGAGCTAGCGCTTCTGGAAACACTCGACATGGGTAAGCCGATTTCGGATGCGCTGAATGTCGATGTGCCTTGCGCCTCTGACGCCATCCGTTGGAGTGGCGAGGCAATCGACAAGATTTACGACGAAGTGGCAGCGACACCTCACGACCAGTTAGGCCTGGTCACCCGTGAGCCGATCGGCGTTGTCGCGGCGATCGTGCCGTGGAACTTCCCGTTGATGATGGCTTGCTGGAAGTTGGGCCCCGCATTGGCTTCGGGTAACTCGGTGATTCTCAAACCCTCGGAAAAGTCGCCGCTGACCGCCCTTCGTATCGCCCAATTGGCCGTTGATGCCGGCATTCCTGCGGGCGTCTTGAACGTACTGCCGGGCTACGGGCACACCGTAGGTAAGGCGCTCGCCGTGCATATGGACGTCGATACCATCGTCTTCACGGGCTCGACCAGGATCGCCAAGCAACTCCTGATCTACTCCGGCGAATCCAACATGAAGCGCGTATGGCTGGAGGCAGGTGGCAAGAGCCCCAACATCGTGTTTGCCGACGCTGCCGATCTGCACGCCGCCGCAGAGTCCGCTGCCGCCGCGATCGCCTTCAATCAGGGCGAGGTGTGTACCGCAGGTTCCCGTCTGCTCGTCGAGCGCTCGATCAAAGACACATTCCTTGCGATGGTCATCGAAGCACTGAAAGGCTGGACCCCCGGCAACCCCCTTGATCCGGAAACCAACGTGGGCGCCCTGGTCGACACTCAGCAGATGAACAACGTGCTGGCCTACATCGAGGCGGGCCACAAGGATGGTGCGCAGTTGGTCATCGGTGGCGAACGCGTTCTTCAGGAAACCGGCGGGACGTATGTGCAGCCGACCATTTTCGATGGCGTCAGCAATGCGATGAGAATCGCTCAGGAAGAGATTTTCGGGCCGGTTCTGTCGGTCATCACGTTCGACTCGGTTGAAGAAGCCATCTCGATCGCCAACGACTCCCAATATGGCCTGGCCGCGGCGGTGTGGACGGCGGACATCTCCAAGGCACACCTCACCGCCAAAGCCCTGCGGGCGGGCAGTGTGTGGATCAATCAATACGATGGCGGTGACATGACGGCCCCCTTTGGCGGATTCAAGCAGTCGGGCAACGGTCGCGACAAATCGCTCCATGCGTTCGATAAGTACACCGAGCTGAAAGCTACCTGGATCAAGCTGTAGACGCTCGCGTACGCAGTCGTAGGTATCTGATTGAGATTGAGCCGGCGGCTCCCTCTTAGGGAGCCGCACCGTACATTCAGATGCAGCAAGGCCTCCCGCGGTGGGTCATCTCTCATGACAATCGTTTCCTTGGTACTAAGAGTGCCTGCCATGTTCAGAAGTGTTTCTATTCGCCTGAAAATTGTGCTTTTGTCCGGCCTTTGCTTACTGGTGCTGATCGACTTCGAGCAATCATGATCCGTTCCGAAAAGCAGAGCGTTGCCGTCACGCTAGCGGGTGCAGCCATCGCGATTCAGTCGGCCTGGCGTTGATGTGGCCCGCATCACCCGCCCCATCAATGCCGTTGCCGCCAGGCTTAGGGAGATCTCAGAGGGTGAGGGCGATCTGACCTGCAGATGGATCCGCCTTACTGGGAGACGGCGGGCGATGGCGTGGATTTTCCCTTTGAAAATTCTGAGCTCATGGCTCACTTCATGCGACGCTGCAAAGGGAAGGTCATGGTTAGCATCAACGATCACCCGGACATTCGACACGTCTTTCAGGGATTCCATTTTGAGACTGTCGATATCCGTTACAGCACGGCGAACCAGCGGCAAGGCTGAGGTCAGCGGAGAGTTGGTGATCATGAATTGGGTGCCGGCGACGCGGGGAGGGCTGTTCTGATCAGCATCGGGTAAATCCAGTACAACCGGTACCCCATAGCTTGAGCCGTTCTGTGAGTGTGATAAAAAACTCAACGATTGCCTAATGTGCGTATGTGATTGACGTCAACTTTAATTTTCGTTAGTAAGAACTATGGTTTTTTTAATTAATAAGGTGGTTGTTAAATATGGTTAGCCCCATTCTCCCTATTAAGAATAAAAGCAGAACTAAGAAAAATATCCTAATGAATCCGCTTCCATAACGTAGTGCTAAAAAAACTCCAGTGAGCGAGCCTGCGATATTACAAATTGCCACCACGCCACCTACTGTCCATAAGACATTACCAGATGGAACAAAAAATATAAGGGCTGCACTAAATGTTCCCAAGTTGACCAGCTTTGCAGATGCTGATGCGTTTAAAAAATCGAAGCCAAAAAATTTAACAAAAACAAAAAGCAGAAGGCTTCCACTACCTGGTCCAAAAACACCATCATAAAAACCAATGAGACCGCCAAAAAAAACGCCTAATATAATTTCCTTTTTTCCGTAGTGTATGTTGTGGCTGAACAGGCCCAGATTTTTTTCTGTAAAAGTATAAATAGCCATTGCTACAAGGATAAAAAAGACAACAAGTTCCATCAGTTTTTTTGGCACAATAGAGACTGAGGCGGCGCCAAGAAATGCAAATAAAAATGCGGAAAGCATGGTGGGGAGCATCAGCCTCCATACGATTTTTATTCTTTTTAAATATCTAAATATTGAGGATAGGTTTCCAGCCAGAACAGCTAATTTGTTAGTGCCAAAAACGGTGGCAAGGGATTGCTGAGGTAGGGCATGTAAAAGTGCTGGGATTTGTACAAGCCCGCCACCTCCTACCGCAGCGTCTATCAAACCGCCGCAAAAGGCGAAAAAGCCCAGAACCATTAAAGCTTGGTCAAAACTCATATAGAGGATCCTTTCGTAACTTGAATGCCCGGCGAAAAACCATGATCTCCTTTTAGCTTGAATTCTACGCTCTACTCGATATGCCGATTAGCTTACAACGCGGCTACGTAAGCTAGTCGGCATATTTTAAAGTGAGTAGAGCGAAATCCTGTGCAGGTAAAGCCTGTATGGTTTTCGTATCAAATACTCTAAGTGGCGTTGAACTTTTCTTTTATGAGCTCAGCACTCGGTGCATCGCTGCAAAAGCCATTCCTACTCGTTCATTGTAATTAAGCATAATGCCCTTCGATCGTCCCGGATTGAAGTTTGTACTACGCCGGTATTGTATAAATAATCAGAAAACTCATTGCATTCTTGCACTTTGTATTGGCCCCCAAGCCAATCAGTCGCGGCAAAGGCTGTGGTCATATAACTATACATACCATCATGCCCTGGGTGCTCAAGCCCAAAATCATCTTTAGCCACCTCGTGCATATGCGCCATACGTTGTTCAGCCGGTACCGATATAGTGTCCGCTGAGAGGCACATAATAATTTTGGCTGAGACCAAGCTGGTTGTTTTATGCGTTTCATTCCATCCATTGAAAAATTTTAGAACAGCAGAGCCTACAGTTTGTTTTTTAAGGAAGGCCCTGAAAGCACTTTCAGTATAAAACTGAGCGTCTTGCGTGATTGGATGGCGAAGTACTTCAAGCAAAGCATCTTGGGTCTCTGCTGTTTTCAGGACTTGCGCTGATACCGGTTCCAAAACGAATTTGTGGCGATGCTGAACTCATGAAGTGTCTCTCTCCTTGCAGGCCGATCGAGTTATTTATGATTTAACTTCTGTATGAAATCAGAATCTGAAAAGTAAACGACTTGATCGCTTGTGACAAGTGACTTATAGTGAGTTCATTATTCATTTTTAGTGAGCAATGACATGGAGCTCTCTCAGCTGGCTATGTTCAAAGCAGTTGCTGATCAAGGTAGTATTGTCCGCGCTTCTGAACTGTTGCATTGTGTTCCGTCAAATATAACGAACAGAATCAAAATATTAGAAAATGAGTTAGGCGTCTCGTTATTTATAAGAAAGGGGAGGGGGCTAATCATCAGTCCTTCTGGGAGGTTGTTTCTCAGTTACGCTAACAAGATCTTGTCTTTATGTCAGGAGTCCCAAAGAGCTCTCGATCCTACAGCGGCACCATCGGGGAACTTAAAAATCGGCGCCATAGAGTCTTCGGCTATAGGTAGGTTGCCCAGGCTGCTGTCAAAGTATCATTGTCTTTATCCATCTGTGCAAATGCAGTTTAGTACTGGAGATTGGTCACAGTTATTAAGCGATGTCGTTGATCATAATCTAGATGGGGCAGTTGTTGCTGTCGGAATTGAACATGCAGATATTGAAAGTGCTGAGATTTACAAGGAGGAATTAGTACTGATAGCCTCTCCAGCTGCGGGAACTATACGTGAGCCAGAAGATCTTAGGGGCGTAGATATTTTCATGTGGCCTGAAGGATGCCCTTACAGGAAATCATTGGTAAATTGGTTGGATCTTCATAATGTGTCGAGTTTCATAACTAGTATCGCAAGTTATGGCACTATTCTCGGTTGCGTGAGTTCGGGGGCGGGAGTGTCGTTAGTTCCTAGGGGGGTCTTTGAGCAGTTTAGACTGATCGGAGGTATCTGTGGGCACGTACTTAGCGACTTGCTCCCCGTGCAAAATTATTTTATATGGAATAAGCATGTTGAGTTTCATCGTGCAAAAGATAAGTTTGCAGAGCTGCTAAAAGAAGAGTTCAAAGACGTATGACGACACTTTGCGGAAGGCCGCCAATGAGGTCTCCGTCTACCCAAACAAGGGTTCCAACGATAGCCAGGGTGACACCCAGCTTGGATGCATTGCCGTCAATTGTTGCTTGGCGATCAGCTTCGGTTTCTTCTTCTGTTGGTACAAAAATGGCCACCGTCAATGATGGACTGGCTTCGAAGCCATTCGGCGAGGCCCATACGCACCAACGGTCGGAAGTGGAGCGGGTGAAGGGAATCGAACCCTCGTTATCAGCTTGGGAAGCTGGAGTAATGCCATTATACGACACCCGCTCAGAGCGGCTGACTTTGTACCAGATGTGCGCCGGGATTTGAAGTTTTTCTTTGAAAATTGTGCGGGTTGCAGGTGTTTGCCCAGGCGGCGGACGGACCCTCTGTAGGGGTGGGCTTGTTTGCGAAAAATTCCAGGACACCGCGTTCAACCCATGAATGCGCGTTATCGTTGGCGATCTTCGCGAGCAAGCTCGCTCCTACAGAGGGTTGGATTTCAGATTGCGAAGGCATGTTGGGTTTGGCCCTGGTGATAACGCAATCGACTGGCCTGGCGCGCCGGTTTCAGAAAGCTCACCACCGCTTCGCGACTGTCCCGGCAGGCGGCCTTGTGCTCCATGTCCAGAAAATGCCCGGTGGCCTGGAGGGTGCTGAAGCTGCTGTTCGCCACGTATTGGCCGAACAACTGGGCATCCTCGGCGCTGGTGTATTCGTCCCATTCACCGTTCAGGAACAACACCGGCACGTCGATCTGCCGCGCCGCCTTGAGGTAGCACAGCCGGTCGCTGTGCAGCACTTGGCTGATGTGAAAGTGCATCTGCCCGTATTCGTGCTCGGCCAGGCTGCTCACGTGCTTGTAGTTGAAGCGCTTGAACAGTGACGGCAAGTGTTTGCCGATGGTGCTGTTGACCAAGTGGCCGACGCCGTGACGGTCGAGATTGCCCAGATAGTCGACGCCACGTTCGAGGTAGTCGCGCATGGGGGCGTTGATCACCGGGGAGAACGAGCTGATGACTGCCTTTTCCACGCGGCGGGGACGGTGGGCAAGGGCGATCAGGGCCGCGGCGCCGCCCCAGGAGAAGGACAGCACGTGTTCGGCGGCGAAGTGGTCGATGAGTTCCAGCAGGATCTGGCCTTCGACTTCCTTCGTCAGCATCTGCTCATGGCGGTTATGGATTTTGGAACGACCAGCGTAGGGCTGGTCGTACAACACCACATTGAATTGCGGGTACAGGCTTTTCACGGTTTGGGCGAAGGACGCCGTGGTGGCCATGGAGCCGTTGACCAGGATGATGGTCTTTTCCGCAGCGTCCGCGCGATAGAACTCCGTGTAAACCCGATACTGACCCTGTATATCCAACACAGCGATTTCTGGCCTCATGTCGTAAGACTCCTGGCAAGCGGGTAGGGCGCGCAGATCACTCTGCACGAGCTTTGTGACAGGTAGGCATACGCCTGGAAGAGGAGGGCCCATGTCGATCCGATGACGGCTGGCCGACGGGTGTTGTTATGGCGGGCTGTTTGCCTGGAGAGGCCCGTGGATCAAGCGCGGGCGGGGCAAAGTGTTTCTTGGAGGTTGTAGGCGACTCGCCAGTCACTCTGTGGCTGACGGTTTGATTCAAGCAGCAGACCGGGGATGTCGCAAGTCACCGAAATGGGTTTTGGCCTTCACCGGCCGAACGGTCGTCAGACCTGTCGGATCTCGTCGTCGGTCAACGCCCGGTACTGGCCGGGCGCAAGGGACGCATCCAGCGCCAGCGGCCCCATTCGTTCGCGGTGCAGGCCGATCACCTTGTTGTTGAAGTGCCCGAACATGCGTTTGACCTGGTGATAGCGCCCTTCGACGATGCTCAACCGCGCTCGGCGCGGCGCCAGCAGCTCCAGGTCGGCGGGTTGGGTGGTGAGGTCCTCGAAGGCGAAGTACAGGCCGGCGGCAAAGGTCGGTGCGTATTCGGGGCCGATATCCTGCTCCGTGTCGACGAGATACACCTTGGGCAACTTGGTCTGCGGTTGTGTCAGGCGGCGCGACCACTGGCCGTCGTTAGTGATCAGCATCAGGCCGGTGGTGTTGAAGTCCAGCCGCCCGGCGATATGCAGTTCGTCGATGTGCGGTTCATCCAGCAAGTCCAGCACCGTGGGGTGTTGCGGGTCGGACGTGGCGCTCACGCAGCCCTGGGGTTTGTGCAGCATGAAATACCGCGCCGGCTTGCCCGCCTGCAGCACTTCATCGTCGACGCACACGCGGCTGAACTCGCGCACCTCATGGCGCGGATCGCTGACCGCCAGGCCATCGACGCTCACCCGCCGCTCCACTAGCAGCAGGCGCACTTGCTGGCGATTGAAACGCGGCAGGTTGCTGAGGAAGCGATCAACGCGCATGACGAAGCTGCTCGTCAACCTGAGCGCAGCGCGGACACAGGCAGGCTTTGTTGCGCAGTTCGTCGGGCAGGGCTTCGAGCACCGCCGGGTCGATGGTGACGCTGTAGCACCAGCAGGCCTGATCGGCGGTACGAGGATCTGCCAGGGTGCAGTCGTTGCGGGCACCGCAGGCGGGGCAAAGGGTCGGTGTGGTCATGGGCGGTCGGGCAGGGCCTCGGAAGTCCCTGCACGATACAGCGCCGCTCAGTCCCGTTCCAGCACCGCGACCCGTTGCCCGGCGCCGATACCGCTGCCCGGCTGCACGGGAATCTCCCGCACCACGCCGGCGAACGGCGCCAGCACCGGAATCTCCATTTTCATCGACTCCAGAATCACCAGCACATCGCCGGCCGCGACACGCTGGCCTGTAGTCACCTGGACCTGCCACAGATTGCCCGCGATATGGCTGTCGATGCTGTATTCATTGGCCTGCAATGGCGTGTCATCGCCCAGCAGCGGGGCCGCTTCCTCACTATCGAAATGCGCCTGGCCACTGGCGATCCAGCGCTCGCGTTCGGCGTTGAAGGCATGCTGCTGCTGCGCCCGAAACGCATCGATACCCGCAGCTTCCCGCGCCAGGAAGGCCTGGTAATCCGCCAGGTTCAACACGCTGTCCTCGATGCTCAACGCAAAGCGGCCCAGGGGGAAATCCCGGCGAATGCGCACCAGCTCTTCGCTGCTCACCGGGTAGAAGCGGATCTGGTCGAAAAACCGCAACAGCCAAGGCTTGCCATCGAACGCTTCGACGGCCCGATAGCGGTTCCACATCTGCAACGTGCGCCCCACGAACTGATAGCCGCCGGGGCCTTCCATGCCATACACGCACAGGTACGCGCCGCCGATACCCACCGAGTTTTCGGCGGTCCAGGTGCGGGCCGGGTTGTATTTGGTGGTCACCAGGCGATGGCGCGGGTCCAGCGGCGTGGCCACCGGCGCACCGAGGTAGACGTCGCCCAGGCCCATCACCAGGTAGCTGGCGTCGAACACGGTGTGGCGCACTTCATCCAGGTTGGCCAGGTCGTTGATGCGGCGGATGAACTCCAGGTTGCTCGGGCACCAGGGCGCGTCTTTGCGCACGGTGGTCATGTATTTGTCGATGGCCAACTGGCACGCCGGATCGTCCCAGGACAGCGGCAAGTGCACAATGCGCGACGGCACTTGCAGATTGGGCGTGGCGCACACAGCGCTCCACTCGGCGGTGATCAGCGCCAGCAGATCGGCCAGGGGCAGTTGTTCGGGTTGATAGTGGATCTGCAGCGAGCGGATGCCGGGCGTCAGGTCGATCACGCCATGCAGCGCGCGGGCTTGGAGGGATTGCATCAGGGCATGGCCGCGAAAGCGCAGCACCAGGTCCAGTTCGGGGGCGCCGATTTCCAGCAGCAGGTGCGTATCGCCGGCCAATCGGGCAACCAGGCGGGTATCGTCCTGGCCGATATCCAACACCACCGGCGACGCGGGCCAATGTGGGAGCGGGCTTGCTCGCGATAGCATCACCTCGGTCCCCGGGTGGTCCCATTTCAACGCAAGTTCGCGGGCAGTCCTGAGGTCTACCGGTTCAAAGCGCAGCTTATCGCCGGCCTTGAGTTGCCCAAGTTGCCAGAGATCCGCCTCGATCACCGTCACCGGACACACGAACCCGCCCAGGCTCGGCCCGTCCGGTCCGAGGATCACCGGCATGTCCCCGGTGAAATCCACCGCACCGATGGCGTAGGGATTGTCGTGGATATTCGACGGGTGCAGCCCCGCTTCGCCGCCGTCCGTGCGCGCCCACACAGGCTTGGGCCCGATCAAGCGAACACCGGTGCGGCTGGAGTTGAAATGCACTTCCCACTGGGTGGCGAAGAAGGTGTCGATGTATTCGGGCTTGAAGTATTCCGGCGCGCCATGGGGACCGTAGATCACCCGCAGAGTACGCAGCGCCGCCAGCGGTTGCGCGATGCACTGCTGCCCGACGCTGACGTCCGTCAGCGGCGCCAGATGCAACACATCACCCGCCCGCAAGGCGCGACCGGCGTGCCCGCCGAACTGGCCGAGGGTGAAGGTGCTTTTGCTGCCCAGGTAATCCGGCACTTGCAGTCCGCCGCGCAGGCACAAGTAACTGCGTGCACCGGCGCCTGCGATAGTGCCCAGGCTCAAGGTGGCGCCCGCCGGGATCAGCAGCGCGGTGTTCATCGGCACCGCTTGATCGTTCAAGCGCAACGCAATTTCGGCGCCCGTCACGGCCACGACCGCGGCGCAATTGAAGCGCAGCAGTGGCCCGCTCATGGTGATTTCCAACGCGGCGGCGCCGTCGTCGTTGCCCAGCAGACGATTGCCCAGGCGCAGCGCGCGACTGTCCATCGGCCCCGACGGCGGTACGCCCACGGCCCAGTAACCCAGGCGGCCGGGATAGTCCTGCACACTGGTTTGCGTGCCTGCGCTGAGCACCTCGAATGTGTCGGCGACGTAGACCAGGTCTTCCAGGCAGCGCGTCCAGGGCCGGCCACTGGCGAAGGGCGCGGCGAGCAGGATCTGGCGCAGGTAGTCGCGGTTGGTTTCCACACCGTAGAGTTGGCTGTCGCTCAACGCCCGATGCAGGTCCAGGCGTGCCTGTTCGCGGGTGGGCGCCCAGGTGATCAGCTTGGCGATCATCGGGTCGAAGTACGGCGGGATTTCGCACCCGGCTTCCACCCACGTGTCGATCCGCAGGCCCTCGGCCAGCGGAAACTCCACGCAGGTCAACAGTCCCGGGCTCGGCTGGAAATCACGGCCCGGGTCTTCCGCATACAGGCGTGCCTGGATCGCGTGGCCCTGGGGCTTTATATCCAACTCGCTCAACGGCGGCATTTCCCCGGCCGCCAGTTGCACCATCCAGCGCACCAGGTCCACGCCCCACACTTGTTCGGTAACGCCGTGTTCCACCTGCAAGCGCGTGTTCACTTCGAGGAAATAGAAGCGACTGTCGGCGCTGTCGAAGATGAATTCCACAGTGCCGGCGCTGCGGTAATTGACCGCTTTGGCCAGGGTAATGGCCGCCGCACACAACGCATCGGCCATGCTTTCGGGCAGGTTCGGTGCCGGGGTTTCTTCGAGGACTTTCTGGTTGCGCCGCTGCACCGAGCAGTCGCGCACGCCGAGGGCGATGACTTCACCGTCACCGTCACCGAACACCTGCACTTCCAAGTGACGCGCGTGCTCGATGTACTTCTCGATAAACACGCCGGCATCGCTGAAGTTGTTCTGCCCCAGGCGCTTGACTGCCTCGAAGGACTCGCTCAACTGCGCGGCACTGCGGCACACGCGCATGCCGATACCGCCGCCGCCGGCGGTGCTCTTGAGCATCACCGGGTAGCCCACCTGGTCCGCCGCCAGCAATGCCGCGTCAAGGCTGTCGAGCAGTTCGGTGCCTTCCAGCAAGGGAATCCGATGTTGCTTGGCCAGGGCACGGGCGGTGTGCTTGAGGCCGAATACCCGCAGTTGTTCCGGCGTCGGCCCGACAAAGGCAATGCCCGCGTTCTCACAGGCTTCGGCGAAGGCAGCGTTTTCCGACAGAAACCCGTAGCCCGGATGAATCGCCTTGGCACCACAGGCCTTGGCAGTGGCGAGGATTTTTTCCACCGCCAGGTAAGTGCCGGCCGCCGCGCCTTCACCCAGGCTGTAGGCCTCGTCGGCTTGCTGGATATGCAGGCTGGCCGCATCGGCTTCGGCGTATACGGCGATGCCCTTGACGTGCAGCTCGCGCAAGGTGCGCAGGATGCGGCAGGCGATGGCGCCACGGTTGGCGATCAACAGTTTTTCGAACATGGCAAAACCCTGCGGGCCGTCCCGCAAAGTGAGGGAGCACTACGGTCGTCCGCAGTGCATGTCATGAGTGTGGGAGGACGCAAGACCCCTCCCACATGGTTCAGCGGTTTTGCAGGCACTGCCCGGCTCGGGCCTGGCAGAGTGCAAATAACCAACGGCGCAACCGCTTAATTTTCAGTTCCATACGAGTAACTCCGCAGGCGTCGGGTTATAGGCGTTGCATGGGTTGTTCAGTTGCGGGCAGTTGGAGATCAGTACGATCACGTCCATCTCCGCCCGCAGGTCGACGTACTTGCCGGGGGCGGAAATGCCGTCTTCGAAAGTCAGCCCGCCGTCGGCCGTGACCGGCACATTCATGAAGAAATTGATATTCGGGCCGATGTCGCCTTTGCCCAGGCGACCGTCATGGGCGCAGGCGCGCAGGTAGTTGTCGCGACAGCTGTGCATGTAGCGTTTTTCCAGGGCGTAGCGCACGGTGTTGCTCTCCTGGGCGCAGGCGCCGCCGAGGGTGTCGTGGCGCCCGCAGGTGTCTGCGACGATGGTCAGCATTGGCTGGCCGAGGTTGGAATACAGCACGCTGCCGGTGCCCAGGTACACGTTGTTCTGGCGGCGCAACGTGCGTTGTACGTCGTAGCGCTCACGCGGGTTTTTCACGCTGTAGAACAGCGTGTCCACCGCCTGGTTGCCCTCCAGGTCGAGGATGCGCAGGGTCTGGCCGGCCTTGACCTCCATCAGCCACGGCTCGCCGGCGGGAATGGTGGCGCGGTACACCGCCGTGTCGGGTTGTTTCAGTGCGATAGACATGGCAGCTCCTCAGGCGAACAGGCGGTCGGTGTTGATAAAGCCGCGCTCGTTTTCCGGGCGCGAAGTGCGGCAATGTTCGGCGACGCTCGGGTCGGCGTTCATCCAGCTCAGTTTCAGCGGTTGCGGGGCGTATTCGGGGTTGGGGTCCATCGGATGCTGCAGCGCGGTGAGCACCACCAGGGTGTCCATCGGCGCATAGAGTTCGATGTAGTCGCCGGCCTTGGAATTGCCCGGCACGAAGTGCAGGCCGCCGTTGTCGTCGACGCTGACTTTGCTGAACAGATTGAGGGTCATCAGCAGGTCGGACAGGCCCAGGCCCCACTTGCCCAATTCCACCAGCAGGTTGTCGGTGCCGTTGCGATAGAAACCGTTGCGCAGTTCCTGATAGCGACCCTGGCCGTACTTCTCGGCCACCTCGGTGGCGCACAGCACGCCACCGATGCTGTCACTCCAGCCACAGGTGTCGGCGGTGATGGCGGCCAGCACGCGGCCCATGTCCGAGTACAGGCAATGGCCGCGGGTGAGCTTGGCGGTGTGTTGGCATTTGAGGCTGTCGGGCAGGTTCAGGCGTTCGGTTTTTTCGTGGGCGTTGAGCAGGGTCAGGCTGACGTTGGCGCCACCGCGGATATCGGTGAGGCGCAGCAGTTGGCCGCGCTTGAGCACGAAGGAACGGTGGCCGCCGCCGGGCAGGGTTTCTTCGGCGAACGGCGGGAACAGTTGAGTCGAATCGGTCATTTGGAAGTCGCTCCAAGTTCGGCGGCGAGCGCCTTGCGACGCTCGCTGTTCAAAGGGATGTCGTAGGTGATACGGGCGCCATAGGCGCCGGGGGCGTGGGGGTCGACGCGGACCTTGTCGAACACCAGCAGGCGCGTGCCGAGGCTGAAGCCTTCGCTCAAGTCATGGGTGACCATGAACACCGTCAACCGGGTTTCGCGCCACAGTTCCAGCAGCAACTGGTGCATGTCTTTGCGAATGCCCGGGTCGAGGGCGCCGAAGGGTTCGTCCAGCAGCAATACGCGCGGTTTCATGATCAGGGCCTGGGCGATGGCCAGGCGTTGTTGCATGCCGCCGGAGAGCTGCGCCGGGTATTTGTCCAGCGCGTGGCCGAGGCCGACCTTGTGCAGCAGCACGGCAGCCTGTTCGCGGGCGGCCTTTTTGGCCTTGCCGAACAGCCGTCCCAGCCACGGCGAGCGCGGCAGTTCAAGGCCGAGGGCGACGTTATCCAGCACGGTCAAATGCGGGAACACCGAGTAGCGCTGGAACACCACGCCACGGCTGGCGTCCGGTTCGCCGGCCAAGGGTTGGCCGTCCAGCAGGATCGTGCCTTTGCTGGCGGTTTCCTGGCCCAGCAGCAGGCGCAGGAACGTCGACTTGCCGCAACCGGACGTGCCCACCAGCGTGCAGAATTCCCCCTCGGCCACGTGCAGGTTCAGGCCTTCCAGTACCACTTGGTCGCCATAGCGCTGCCACACATTGTTGACGCTGATAAAGCTCATGCCCGCGCTCCTTCGTACCAGGGGAACGCGCGCCGGGTCAGGGCCTTGAGGCCCCAGTCCATCAGCCAGGCGAGCAGGGTGATCCACACCACGTAGGGCAGGATCACGTCCATCGCCAGGTAGCGGCGCACCAGGAAGATCCGGTAGCCCAAACCGTCGGTCGAGGCGATGGCTTCGGCGGCGATCAGAAACAACCACGCCGAGCCGAGCATCAGCCGCAGCGAGATCAGCAGGCGCGGCAGCAATTGCGGAAGCACCACGCGCAGCATCAGGGTCCAGGTGGACGCGCCGAGGGTCTGCGCCTTCACCAGCAGCTCGACGGGGATTTCCCGCGCGCGCTGTTCCAGGTCACGGGCCAGGGCCGGGGTGATGCCGATCACGATCAGCATCACCTTGGACAATTCCCCTAGCCCGAACACGATGAACAGAATCGGCAGGATCGCCAGCGGCGGCACCATCGACAGCACCGTCAGCAATGGCGACAACGGCGCGCCGAACAGCGGCAGCGTACCGGCGGCGATGCCCAGGCACAGGCCTGCGAGGGCGCTGATACCGAGGCCGATGGCGAGACGGCGCAGGCTCGAGGCGCTGTCCTGCCACAGCACGTATTCGCCGGTGCGGGTGTCGGCATGCAATGCCAGGCGCTTTACCGCGTCAATCATTTGCCCGGCGCTGGGCAGCAGCTTGTCGTTGGGGTTGTCCGCCAGGCGCTCGGCCGAGCCCACGAAGTAGGCGAACAGCAGCAGGGCGAACGGCAGCAACACCAGCAACAGGCGGCTGGAGCGCTCCGGGTGACGGTTGATCAGGCGCATGGCCGGGTCCTCTTACAGCTTGCCGTCGGCGGCCATCTGCACGTAGCTGGGGTCGAACTGCAGCTTGAGGTTGGCCTTGTCGCCGCTGGTCACGCCGTTGGCGAAACTCATGCCCACGGCGCTGGTGTCCTTGGCGCCTTCACCCAACAGGCCATGTTGGAAGGAGAACTCGGCGACCTTGCGCATGGTGGCCGGCAATTGCGCGCTGGTGGCGAAGGCCAGGGCTTGCTGGGGCGTGGCGAACAACTTGGTGGTGTCCAGTTGCGATTGGAAGCCTTTGAGGTCGGTGCCGGAAGCCTTGGCCATGTGCTCGAGGGCTTCGGTGCTGGCGGCGCCTTTGGCGTTCATCAGTGCGACCACTTCAAACCAGGCGCCGGTCAGGGCTTTGCCCAGCTTGGGGTTGTCTTTGAGGGTCTGGGTGTTGACCACCATCATGTCCATGATTTCGCCGGGCACTTTGCTGGAGTCGAACACTTCGGTGACGCCGGGCTTGGCCTTGATCTCGGAGAGCATCGGGTTCCAGGTGGTCACGGCCTGCACCTGGTCGGTGTTGAAGGCAGCGGCAATGTCGGCGTCGGAGGTGTTGACCACTTTCAGGTCTTTTTCCGTCAGGTCCGCCGATTCCAGCGCGCGGGCCAGCAGGTAGTGGGACACCGACAGTTCCACTAGGTTGACGTTCATGCCCTTGAGGTCGGCCACGGTCTTGCCGGTGCCCTTGATGACCACTCCGTCGTTGCCGTTGGAGAAGTCGCTGACCACCAGCGCGGTGCTGTCCACGCCGCCGGCGGCGGGGATGGTCAGGGCGTCCATGTTGGTCATGGTGCAGCCGTCGAACTGGCCGGCGGTGTATTGGTTGATCGATTCGACGTAGTCGTTGAGCTGGACCATGTCGATGGTGATGCCGTACTTCTTGGCCCACTTGTCGAGGATGCCTTGGCTGCCGGCGTACTCCCAGGGCATCCAGCCGGCGTAGATCGTCCAGCACACGCTGAAGTGGTTTTTGCTGGCGGCCTGGGCCTGGAAGCTCAGCAGGGCGGCGAAGGCGGCGGCGAGCAGGGCGGGTAAACGGATTGAGGGCATAGGGCTTCTCCAGTTGATCAAGGGCGAGCAGGAGCAACGCGGCACCGTGAACGGTGGCTTGTCTCCCGGGCTTTTTTCCCGCCGTGTAACCTCAACTGGAGGTCGCCAACTCTCGGACCAGCCACTCGCGTTTCGCGAGCCGGAACCCTAGTCGGCCATTGCAAATTGTGGTGCCGCGAACCAGTGATGAATCCTGCACGCAAGAGGCAAAGCGAGAGTCGTGCCAAGTGGGGCGCGGGCTTGTAGCACGCGGGTTTGCGCCAAGGGTCCCACGCGCAGGCGCTGGCGGGTGCGTCGTGCTGGTGCGCCGTCGCACTGCAATGAAGCGCTCGGTTCGTCCGAAACAGATGTTTCAGCCTGTGTCGAAATCGCACCAGTTTCGCTTTTTGTTGTCAGATTTTTCGTCATTCAGTAAATGCTGAATGCCGCCCCCCAGCGTCGCTGGAGGTGCTCTTTCGCGGTCCAGGAGGCCGCCATGTATCGACGACTGCTGATCATCGCTTTACTCGGTCTGACCCTTTGCGCATGTGTGCCTTATTACGATGGAGGTGGGAGCTACTACCGTTCCGAGGTCTACACCTCACCGGCGCCGGTGTATTACTACGGCGGTGGCCCGGCGTATCAATATCGCCGCGACTACTACCCCGCGCCGCGTTATTACGCACCGGCACCCCGTTACTACCAGCCCGCACCGCGTTATTACCCGGCTGGCCCGCGTGCCGATTATCGGCCGTATCCGAATCAGGGTTGGGGCGATCGTTGGGGTAATGGCGGACGCGGTCATGGCGGCGACCATGGCGACCGTGGCGATGGCCGAGGCGGTCATCGCTGATCGGTCTGAAGACAAGCGGCGCACGAAGCGCCGCTTTTTTGTGCGCGTAAATCCTCAGTAGTCGGATAAATCCGCCAGCGGATGCCGACCTTCCCACGCCTTATTGAAGTGCGCGAGCACCACCGCCTCGGGAATCGTGTTGATATCCGGCCAATGCCAGTGGGGTGTCTGGTCCTTGTCGATCAACCGCGCGCGTACTCCTTCGCTGAATTCAGGGTGACGGCAGCAGTTCAGGCTCAAGGCGTATTCCATCTGGAACACTTCGGCCAGAGACAGGTGGCGGGCGCGTCGGATTTGTTCCCACACCAGGTGCGCGGTCAGCGGGCAGCCTTCGCTCAAGGTCTTGCCGGCGCGGCTGAACAGCGGGTCGGCGTGCTCACGCAACGGGCTCAAGGCACGCCAGGCACCCTGCACATCGCCCACATCCAGCCACGCGTCGATCTGCGCCCGGCGCGGCAGCCATTGGGCTTCGGGTTGCTGGTCGACAGCTTCCTGGGCCAGAGCCTTGAGCAAGCTGTTGAGCTGCATCGCGGTCTGTTCTTGCCAATTCAGTTGCAGCAGGCCGCCGAGGAGTTCGTCCTGCTGATCGTCACGCAGAAAACGGTCGGCCAGGCCCAGGTCCAGGGCATCCCGACCGTTGATGTGCGCACCGGTCAGGCCCAGGAACAGGCCGAGCTTGCCCGGCAGGCGCGACAAGAACCAACTGGCGCCCACATCCGGGTACAGGCCGATGCTGATTTCGGGCATGGCCAGGCGGCTGCTCGGCGTGACGATGCGCACCGACGCACTTTGCAACAGGCCCATGCCTCCGCCCAGCACATAACCGTGGCCCCAGCAGATCAGCGGCTTGGGATACGTGTGCAGGCGGTAGTCGAGGCGATATTCCGCAGCAAAGAATTGCGCGGCCAGGGCCGGCACGACACCCGGCTGTTCACGGCAGGCCAGGGCCAGGCTGCGCACTTCGCCACCGGCACAAAACGCCTTTGGCCCCTTGCCGCGCAGCAACACGCAGACGATGTTCGGGTCCTTGGCCCAGGCGTCCAGGCGGTCGCCCAGGGCCAGAATCATCGGCAACGAAAGGGCGTTGAGGGACTGTTCGGCGTCCAGGCTGGCGATGCCGATGCGGGCACCGTCGCTGCCGGTCAGCTCTTCGAAGTGCAGGTTCATCGTGACCTCAATCGAGAAAGGGAAGGATCAGTATGATCGTTTGCTGGGAAAGTGCCGGTGGTGTGTCAGATCAATTGACAAGCGGGGTCGGCTTTCCTAGGGTTCGCCTCATTCTTTTTTACAAGACAATTCAACTATGACCGACGGCGACCGTATCAAACTCGAACCCAGCTGGAAACACGCCCTGCGCGACGAGTTCGACAAGCCCTACATGGCCCAATTGCGCGAGTTCCTGCGCCAGGAACACGCCGCCGGCAAAGAGATCTACCCGCCCGGCCCGCTGATTTTCAATGCCCTCAACTCCACGCCGCTGGACAAGGTCAAAGTGGTGATTCTCGGCCAGGACCCCTACCACGGTCCCGGCCAGGCCCACGGCCTGTGCTTCTCGGTGCAACCCGGCGTGCCGGCGCCGCCGTCCCTGGTCAACATCTATAAAGAACTCAAGCGCGACCTGAACATCGACATCCCCAACCACGGTTACCTGCAAAGCTGGGCCGACCAGGGCGTGCTGATGCTCAACACCACCATGACCGTGGAGCGCGCCAACGCTAACGCCCATGCGGGCAAGGGCTGGCAGTTCTTTACCGATCGGATCATCGAAGTGGTCAGCGAACATCAGCCGCACCTGGTGTTCCTGCTGTGGGGCGCCCATGCCCAGAGCAAGCAGAAACTGATCGACGCCACCAAACACCTGGTGTTGACCTCGGTGCATCCGTCGCCGTTGTCGGCGTATCGCGGGTTTCTGGGCTGTGGGCATTTCAGTAGGACCAACAAGTTCCTGGAGCAGAATGGCGAGACGCCGATTGAATGGCGTCTACCGCCGCTCTAAGGCCCGGCACATTTTGAACGGTGCCGAAGATTCAGATTTTTTCTGGTTGATGGTTCCAGTGCCGGAACAGCGGCTCCGCCAAAAACAGCACAAACAACAAACGCATCACCTGCATTGCGGTCACCAGCGGCACCGACAGTTGCAGGGTCTCGGCGGTGAGGCTCATCTCGGCAATGCCGCCGGGCATCATGCCCAACGTCAGTGAGCGCAGGTCCAGGTGGGTCAGGGCGCTCAAACCCACCGCCGCCAACGTCGCCAGCGCCATGGTCAGGGCCGTGCCGATCAGGGTACGGCCCATGAACGAAGGCGCGCGACGGAAAAACTCTCGATTGAAGTGACACCCCAACCCGCTGCCGATCAGCCATTGGCCGATCTGGCTGCCGCCGTCGGGCAGGCCGATATGCAGGTCCCACACCACGCTGGCGGTGGCACTCACCAGCAACGGGCCGAACAACCACGGGTTGGGTTGACGCAAACGCTGCCAGCCCCAGGCCACCAACGCCCCAAGCGGAAACAGTACGGCCAGCCACGCCCAGCTCACGGGCGCCGGATGAAACTGCGGCGCGCCGCCCTCCAGCAGATACTTGAAGATCGCCGGCACACACAGCACCACCATCAGCACCCGCAAACTCTGGCCCGCCGCCACCCGACTGAGCACCGCGCCATTGCGCGCGCCGAGGTTGACCATCTCGCCGGAACCGCCCGGCATGCTGGAGAAAAACGCAGTGGCGCGGTCTTCACCGCTGCGCCGCATCAACCACACGCCGACCACACTCGACAGACTGGTCACCAGCGCGCCGATGAAGATCAAGCCGAAATGGCTCATCACTTGCTCGATCACCACCGGCGTGAAGTGCAGGCCGATGCCGATGCCCACCACCCA
Source organism: Pseudomonas extremaustralis (assembly GCF_900102035.1). Classification (NCBI taxonomy): domain Bacteria; kingdom Pseudomonadati; phylum Pseudomonadota; class Gammaproteobacteria; order Pseudomonadales; family Pseudomonadaceae; genus Pseudomonas; species Pseudomonas extremaustralis. The sequence continues at coordinate 3,226,667 of NZ_LT629689.1, read as the reverse complement.
TTGGCCGCATTTGCGCCCGCCGGGAATCTCGGCCAACTGCCAGGGCGTCAGGCAACGCACAAGGATGATCGCCAGCAACGCGCCGACCATGTACGGCAACGGCCAGCCGACGAGGCTGGCCAGGTAACCGCCGGCCAGACCGACCAGCGGTGTTCCCCACCACTGTCTGAAAGTGATTTCAGACATCGGCCACGGCACGACGCTGTTGAGCGCGTTTGCGCCAGATACGCAGCAGCGGTACAAACAGCATGATCGCCGTCAGCACCCAGACGCCAAAGGTGATCGGGCTCGACCACAGGATCTCCAGCGCACCGTTGGAAATCGACAGCGCACGGCGCAGGTTCTGCTCCATCAGGCCACCGAGGATGAAGCCCAGCAGCACCGGAGACAGCGGGAAGTCCAGTTTGCGCAGGATGTAGCCGAAGATGCCGATACCCACCATCAGGAACAGGTCGAAGGTGGTGGCGTGCACCGCGTACACCCCGATCGCAGTGATGATCGCGATCACCGGCACCAGCGCCCAGTTCGGCACGGCGAGGATGCGCGTGAAGATGCGGATCATCGGGATGTTGAGGATCACCAGCATGATGTTGGCGATGAACAACGAGGCGATCAGGCCCCAGACGAGGTCCGGTTGCTGTTGGAACAACAGCGGGCCTGGCGTGATGTTGTACAGCGACAGGGCGCCGATCATCACCGCCGTGGTGCCCGAACCCGGCACGCCCAGGGTCAGCATCGGCACCAGGGCACCGCAGGCTGACGCGCCGATGGCGGTTTCCGGTGCCGCCAGACCGCGCATGTCGCCTTGTCCGAATTTACCGCTGGCCCCGGCCAGGCGTTTCTCTGTCATGTAGGCCACGGCCGAAGCCAGGGTCGCGCCGGCACCGGGCAATACGCCCATGATGAAACCCAACAGCCCGCAACGGATGTTCACGACAAACACCGAAGACGCTTCCTTCAGGTTGAACATCATTCGTCCGGTGGCTTTGACCGCTTCCTGGCCACGGTGGGTTTTTTCCAGCAGCAACAGGATCTCGCTGATGGAGAACAGGCCCAACACCAGTACCACGAACTGGATGCCATCGGTGAGGTGGATGTTATCGCCGGTAAAGCGATAAACGCCGCTGTTGGCGTCGATGCCCACCGCCGAGAGGAACAGACCGATCAGCGCCGCGACAAAGGTCTTCAGCGGTTTGTCGCCGGCCATGCCGCCGAGGCAGACAATCGCGAACACCATCAGGACGAAATACTCCGCCGGTCCGAAGGCAATCGCCCATTTGGCCAGCAGCGGCGCAAACAGCACCATGCCGCAGGTGGCGATAAACGCACCGATGAACGAACTCCACGCCGACAGCGACAAGGCCACGCCGGCCAGGCCTTTGCGGGCCATCGGGTAGCCGTCGAGGGTGGTCATCACGGTGGACGCTTCGCCCGGAATGTTGAGCAGGATCGAGCTGATGCGCCCACCGTATTCGCAACCCAGGTATACGGCGGCCAGCAGGATCAGCGCCGACTCCGGCGGCAGGCCGAGGGCGAACGCGATGGGGATCAACAAGGCCACGCCGTTGATCGGACCCAGGCCCGGCAACAGGCCGACCACCGTGCCGATCAGGGTGCCGCACAACGCGGTCACCAGGTTGTAGGGGGACAGTGCAACGCCGAAGCCCTGGCCCAAATAGCCGAAAGTATCCATATCAGTTCTCCAGAACGTCGAGCAGGCCGAGGGGCAGCGGAACATCCATGGCTTTATCGAACAGCAGATAAAGACCGATGGCCATCAGGCTGACGATCACCACACTGGGCAACCAGCGACCGCCATACAGGCGCGCCATGGGGATGCCGATCAGCATGCTGCTGAGGATGAAACCCAGCGATTCAAAGGTCGCGGCGAACACGATCAACAGCGTTACGCAGATGCCGATCTTGACCAGGGTGGCGCGGTCCAGCGCGGGTTCTTCTTCGGTGTGCCGGGTCGGCTGCGGGCGGAACAGCATGTAGACCAGCGCCAGGCTCATCAGCCCGAGCATCAGCAGCGGGTAGGCGCGCGGCCCCACGGGTTCGTAGGAAAACGACGCCTGGTATGGCCAGGCCATCAAGGCCAGGGCTGCGCAGGCGAGCAACAGCACGGCGGCGAATATGCGTTGTGAGAGCATGTGGAACTCCTGGGCCACGCCCCTGATTTAAAAGGACGTGGCCGCGCGACAGAAGGGCGATTACTGGATCAGGCCGAACTCTTTGGCCAGCACTTTGTAGTCCGCCACCTGTTTTTTCACATAGGTGTCCAGTTCCGGACCGGTCATGGCGAACGGGAACAGCTCGCGCTGGTCACGCAGCTTGGCGAAGTCTTCGGAGGCCAGCAGTTTGTCGAAGGTGTCTTTCCACCAGGCGTAGTCGGCATCGCTGACTTTTGGCCCGAGGTAGAAGCCACGTACCACCGGCCAGACGATGTCGTAGCCTTGCTCTTTGGCGGTCGGGATGTCCTTCATTTCCGGCTCATCCAGACGCGCTTCGGAGAACACCGCCAACAGGCGCATGTCACCGCTGAGGATGTGCGGCATGGAGTCGGAGATGTCGGTGCTGCCCACCTGGATATGCCCGCCGAGCAGGGCGGTGGCGATTTCGCCGCCGCCTTCGAGGGCAACATAACGCAGCTCGCGCGGGTTGATCCCGGCGGCCTTGGCGATCAGCGCGGTTTGCATCCAATCCTGGCTGCCGACGGTGCCGCCGGAACCGATCACGACGCTGCCCGGATCTTTCTTCAGGGCTTTGACGAGATCGTCGAGGGTCTTGTAGGGCGAATCGGCTTTCACCGCGATGGCCCCGTAGCTGGTGCCGACCGCCGCCAGCCAGCGCACGGCGCTTTCATCGAAACGCCCGAACTTGCCCTGGGCCAGGTTCAGCAGCGAACCGCTGGACCAGGCCACCAGGGTGCCGCCGTCCGCCGGGCGCTGGGCGACCACCGCGTTGTAGGCCACCGCGCCCACGCCGCCGGGCATGTAGGTGACGCGCATCGGTTTGCTCAGCAGTTTCTCGTTGACCAGCGCGCTTTGCGCCAGTTTGCAGGTCAGGTCAAAACCACCGCCGGGGGAGGCCGGGGCGATGCATTCCGGGCGCTTGGGCTCGTCGGCGGCCAGCAGGTGGCCGGCAAACACCATGCAGCCGGCGGCGAGGGCGAATTTACGCAGTGAAAGGGTCATGGTTATCTCCGTCTTTATTGTTATGAGTGGCTATTACCAAAGCGCGACGCTGTAACTGACCAGCAGGCGCATTTCATCCGCGTCACGGGCTGAATAGTTGGAGCGATACGTCGCGTTGCGCAGGCGCACCGCCACATCCTTGAACGTGCCGCTTTGCACCACATACTTGATCTCGCTGTTGCGTTCCCACTCCTTGCCGGTTTCGCCGTTCTTGAGCTTGATGTTGTCACCCGAGAGGTAACGGCTCATGAACGTCAGGCCGGGAATGCCCAGCTTGGCGAAGTCGTAGTCGTAGCGCGCTTGCCAGGAGCGCTCTTCGGCGCCGGCAAAGTCGTTGATCTGCACGAAGTTGACCAGGTACGGGTCGCTGCCATCCACATACGGAAACGCACTGTCGCCGGACATATGCTGGTAGCTGGCGCTGAGCTTATGGCCGTTGAGGGCATAGCTGAAGAGGCCGTTGAGGGAGGTGTTGTCGATCTTGCCGCCACGGGCCGCGCCGGTGTCATCGCTGATCGCCAGGCGCAGGTCGGTGGCGAAGGTGCCGGGGCCCATCGGACGCGCGGCCACCAGGCCGAGGAAGTGCTGGCGGTACACGTCGTCGAGCTCGGCGAAGTGGTAGCTGCCGGTGATCTTGTCGGCGAATTTGTAGTCCACGCCGCCGAAGTTGAAATGCTTGCCGGTGGCACCACTGACGAAGCGGCTGTTCTTGTTGTTGAGGGCGATGTCCTCGTAGTTGGTGTCGTCGCGGTCTTTGGCTTTATCCAGGCGGCCGCCGGTGAACACCAGGTTCTTGAATTCTTTCGAGGTGACCAGGCCGCCGTTGAAGGTTTGCGGCAGGATGCGGCCGTCGTTGGGCTTGAGGATCGGCAACTCGGGGATCAGCGCGCCGATTTTCAGTTCGGTGGCGGAGATCTTCACCTTGCCGGTCAGGCCCAGCTTGGAATACTCGTTGGCGGCGCGACCATCGTCGTGGGTCGGCAGCAGGCCGGTACCGGTACGGTCGGGGCTGGAGTCGAGCTTGACCCCGAGCATGCCCAATGCATCCACGCCAAAGCCGACGGTACCGTCGGTGTAGCCCGATTGCAGGTTGAGCATGAAGCCCTGGGCCCATTCGTCGCGCTTGGATTGCTGGGCGCTGGTGCCGTCGCGAAAGTCGCGGTTGAAGTACATGTTGCGGGTTTCCAGGGTCGCGCTGCTGTCTTCGAAGAAGGCAGCCTGGCCAAGCGGCGAAAAACCGGCAAGGGCTGCGGCGCTGGCGAGGGCGGTGTGGGTCAGGCGGGAAAAACGTACAGGCATGCAAGCCTGGGGCTGTGTCGACAGCATCGTTGTGCACTCCGTTATTGTTCTTATTTTGACGAAAACGCTTCGAGGCGTTTTTCGGTCGCTACGGGTCAGGTAGCTGGGTGGGTATCAGCCACCGTTGCCGGATGCTAAAGGGCGAAGCTTTCACTAACCTTTCAGTCGCCTTTCAATGTTTTCGGGCTTCACAGGCCAGGCCGCGGCTGTAAACTGCCCGGCAAAGCGTGGCATCGACCACCCCCGAACGAGGTAGAAATCCATGCGTGTCCTCCTGGTCGAAGACCATCTGCAACTGGCCGAAAGTGTCGCTCAGGCGCTCAAGAGCACGGGGTTGACCGTCGACGTGTTGCACGACGGCGTGGCGGCGGACCTGGCCTTGAGCAGCGAGGAATACGCGGCCGCGATCCTCGATGTGGGGCTGCCGCGCATGGACGGTTTCGAGGTGCTCGCACGTTTGCGCTCGCGTGGGAAAAATCTGCCGGTGCTGATGCTGACCGCGCGCAGTGACGTGAAAGACCGGGTGCATGGCCTGAACCTCGGTGCCGACGACTACCTGGCCAAGCCCTTTGAACTGACGGAACTGGAGGCGCGGGTCAAGGCCCTGCTGCGGCGCAGCGTATTGGGGGGCGAGCGCCAGCAGGCCTGTGGTGTGCTGGTCTACGACCTGGACACCCGTCGCTTCACGGTCAGTGGCGAGTTGATGACCCTCACGTCCCGCGAGCAGGCGGTGCTTGAAGCGCTGATCGCACGTCCGGGGCGGGTGATGAGCAAGGAGCAGTTGGCCTCCCAGGTGTTCGGTCTCGACGAAGAAGCCAGCCCGGATGCGATCGAAATCTACATACATCGCCTGCGCAAGAAACTCGACGGCCAACCCATCGCCATCGTGACGTTCCGTGGCCTGGGCTATCTGCTGGAAGCCCGCGATGCATAAGCCCAGCAGCCTGCGCTGGCGCCTGCTATGGAACCTGGCGTTGTTGCTGGTGTTGTTGATGCTGGCCAGTGGCATGAGTGCGTACTGGAACGGTCGCGAAGCGGCCGACACCGCCTATGACCGCACCCTGCTGGCCTCGGCGCGCACCATCGCCGCCGGCCTGACCCAAGTGGACGGCACCCTGAGCGCCAATGTGCCTTACGTGGCCCTGGACACCTTTGCCTACGACAGCGCCGGTCGGATTTATTACCAGGTCAACGACATCAATCAGAAGCTGATCTCCGGTTACGAAAACCTCCCCGGCCCGCCGCCCGGCACGCCGCGCACCGATGATTACCCGGCGCTTGCGCGTTTCTATGACGCCACGTACCTGGGCCAGCCGGTGCGGGTGGTGAGCCTGCTCAAGGCGGTCTCCGAACCGAACATGAACGGCATGGCGGAAATCCGCGTGGCCGAAACCGATGAAGCTCGCGTCAGCATGGCCCGCAGCCTGGCCGCCGACACCTTGCTGCGCCTGGGTTTGCTCGCCATCGGCGCGTTGCTGCTGGTGTGGTTTGCCGTCAGCGCGGCGCTGCGTCCACTGGAGCGCCTGCGCACGGCGGTGGAAGAGCGCCAACCCGACGATTTGCGGCCCTTGCCGTTGGTGCAAGTGCAGCATGAACTCGGCCCGCTGGTGCGTGCCCTCAACCACTTCACCGAACGCCTGCGCGGCCAGTTCGAGCGTCAGGCGCAGTTTATTGCCGATGCGGCTCACGAACTGCGTACTCCGCTGGCGGCGCTCAAGGCGCGCCTGGAACTGGGCTTGCGCGCCGAAGACCCGGCCACCTGGCGCAGCACCCTGGAAGCCGCGGCCCAGGGCACCGACCGCCTGACCCATCTGGCCAATCAATTGCTGTCCCTGGCCCGTATCGAAAACGGCGCTCGCGCGATTGCCGAAGGCGGCGCGCAACGCCTCGACCTCAGCCAATTGGCCCGTGAGTTGGGAATGGCCATGGCGCCCTTGGCCCATGCTCGTGGCGTGGCGCTGGCGTTGGAAGCCGATCAGCCGGTGTGGCTGCGCGGCGAACCGACATTGCTGAACGAACTGCTGAGCAATCTGGTGGACAACGCCCTGGCGCACACGCCGTCAGGTGGCAATGTGATCTTGCGGGTGACGACGCCGGCGGTGCTGGAAGTGGAAGATGACGGGCCAGGCATCCCACTGGATGAGCGCGACCGGGTATTCGAGCGCTTCTACCGACGCAGCCAGCAGGGCGTGGGCTCAGGCCTCGGGCTGGCGATCGTCGGTGAAATCTGCCGGGCGCACCTGGCGCAGATCAGTCTGCACGATGGCGAGCACGCGGGCTTGAAGGTGCGGGTGAGTTTTATCGCCGGTTGATCAGTAGAACATCGAGCGTGCTTCATCCAGCTCTGCACGCAAACTGTCGCTGTAGGGATCGACCCGCAGCTTTTTCATCGCTGGCACATTGGATAGCTGCACGTCCGCCAGCGGATGATCGGTGCCACGGTGGCAATACAGCACGGCGATCTGTACCAGATCGATGTAATCGAGACTGGCGGAGTCGCGTTCAAGGTTCAGGTATTGGCCCGGCAGGTTGACCAGCATCTCCGGGAAGTCCCAGCCATGCAGCAGTTTATCGCCCAGCATCGGGTGGATGCTCTCGATCATGTGGTTGAGGCTGACCGGGTCAGAGAGCAACTCGTAATGGTCTTCGGCGTAGGTCGGGATCGGCAGCACACCGATCTGATGCACCAGGCCGCCGAGCGCCGCCTGGTCCGGCTTGAGCAGGCTGTGACTGCGGCACAGGGCGTAGCTGACACCTGCGACCTCCAGGCTGCGGCGCCAGACATCGCGCATTTTCTGTTCGACCACTTCGGAGCGGGCGTGGAAGATCTGTTCCATCACCAGCCCGATGGCCAGGTTGCTGCTGTAATTGGTGCCCAGGCGCGTGATGGCGGTGTGCAGGTCCGTCACTTCCTGGGTCGCGCGCAACAGGGGGCTGTTCACCACTTTGATCAGGCGCGCCGACAGTGCGGTGTCGCGACCGATCACTTTGCTCAAATGGCTGATGCTGATTTCCGGGTCTTCCGCAGCCTGACGAATCTTCAGGGCCACTTCCGGCAATGTCGGTAAAACCAGCTCATCGTTGTCGATGGCCGTCACCAAAGCCTGTTGGACTTCTTCAGCCAGCTTGTTCATTCATGATCTCTAAGGTGTTGCACAAAGTACGGCGACTAGCGCTGGATCTCTCGGTCACGGTCGAGTTGGTACGGAAGGTCGAGCAGCTGCAAACCGGGGCCTTCCAGTGTGCCTAGATGCACATCGCCACTATCGGCAGCTTCGGCTTGCAATACGGCCAAAAGTTCAATCGTTTGGTCAGCTTTTGCCGCGATCACCACTTCGCCGATCGAGCTGTTATGGCTGGGCGAAAACAGCGGGGTGCCTGGCTCGGGCATTTGCGTCGTGCTGAGGCTCAGCCGATACAAACGACGCTTGAGTTTGCCCAGGTACTGCATGCGCGCGACGATCTCCTGGCCGGTGTAGCAGCCTTTCTTGAAGCTTACGCCACCCACGGCCTGCAGGTTGAGCATCTGCGGGATGAACAGTTCGCGGGTCTGCGGCATGACCTGGCCGATACCGGCGCGGATCTGGCCCAGCAGCCATTCGTTCAGATCGGCTTCTTTCAATTGAGCGGCCAATTGGCTGCGTATGGCCTCGGCTGCCTCGGCAGGCACCCACAGTTCCGTGCGACCGGGGGACACACGAATGGCGATCAATTGCTCGGAACGCGCCACGCTATCGGCCTCGGCCGGCAGTTCCAGGCCGAGACCTGCGAGGACCGAGTCCGCATCCGACAAACCGAAGCGCGCCCAGCCGGCACTTTCATCGGTGAGTTTGGATTTGGAAAACACCGCGTATTTCTTCAAGTCCGCCAGTTGCGGTTCCAGCAGCTCGGTGGCCATGGCCATCAATACGCCGTCGCCCTGCAACAGGATGCGGAAGCTCGATTGCATGCGCCCCTTTTGCGTGCAGCGCGCGCCGAGGCTGGCTTGCGTGTCGCTCAGGTAATTGAGGTTGCAGGTCAATTGGCCCTGCAGGAACTTGGCAGCGTCGGAGCCGCGGACGGCGAGAACGCCTTCGTGGGACAGGGAGCAGAAGAAAGCAGAGTCAGCCATGGGTCATCGCAGGTCAAAAGGTCATGGGTGCATCATAGAGGGGCGCCCGGCAAATGGATAGTTTCCGTATGGGGCGACCAAAGCCGACTATTCCCGTGCCGTGGGGCCTGTATACTTGCACCCTATTTAAGGAGCGCTCCATGGTCGAAGATGTAGAACTCAATCGTCTTTACTGGCACAGCCGTCGCGGCATGCTTGAGCTGGATGTGTTGCTGGTGCCATTCGTCAGGGAGGTTTATTCAACCCTTAACGAGGTGGATCGCAACGTTTACGTGCGGCTGCTGGAGTGTGAAGACCAGGACATGTTCGGCTGGTTCATGGAGCGCGCCGAGTCCGAAGACCCGGAGCTGCAACGCATGGTACGGATGATCCTGGACCGTGTTCAGCCCAAGTAATCGCTTCGAATGCCGCTGGCAGGCCTCACGGCTGTTGCTGGCGGCCTATCTTCTTGCCCAGCTGTTCGCGCTGGGTGCGCTGTTATCGCTCGATTTACCTTATTCCAGCCTTGGCATCTTGTTATGCCTGGCTCACGCCGTCTGGGTCGTGCCGCGCCATATCCTGCTGACTCACCGTTCGTCGATTCGTGGCCTGCGCCGCGATGAGGACGGTTGGCAATTGTGGAGCGCCGCACGGGGTTGGCATGCCGTGCAATTGCGCCCCGACAGCCTGGCATTGCCCCTGATCGTGGTATTGCGCTACCGGGTGCCGGGCGAGTGGCGGGTGCGTTCTATCTGCGTACCGAAGGATTCGCAGGCCGCCGATGTGCACCGGCGGCTGCGGGTTCGTCTTAAATTCAGCCGCCGTAGGTGGTTGGCACCAGAATAGTGTCGCGGGCTTCGGGCAGCATCTGCGGGTAGTCGAGGGTGTAATGCAGGCCCCGGCTTTCCTTGCGTTCCATGGCCGAGCGGATCATCAGTTCCGCCACTTGGGCCAGGTTGCGCAGTTCGATCAGGTCACGGCTGACCTTATAGTTGCTGTAGAACTCATCGATCTCATCCAGCAGCAGGCGCACCCGGTGTTGCGCGCGTTGCAGGCGCTTGTTGGTGCGCACGATTCCCACGTAGTCCCACATGAAGCGCCGCAGCTCGTCCCAGTTGTGGGCGATGATCACGTCTTCGTCCGAATCGGTCACCTGGCTGGCATCCCAGCGGGGCAGGGCGGTGGGTACGGGGACGTGCGGCAGTTGTTCGAGAATGTCCGCCGCCGCCGAACGTGCATACACGAAACATTCGAGCAGCGAGTTGCTGGCCATGCGGTTGGCGCCGTGCAGGCCGGTGAAACTGGTTTCGCCAATCGCGTACAGACCGGGCACATCGGTGCGCCCATGTTGGTCGACCATCACGCCTCCGCAGGTATAGTGCGCGGCGGGCACCACCGGGATCGGGCCTTTGGTGATGTCGATGTTGAAGGTCAGGCAGCGCTCGTACACCGTCGGGAAGTGGGTCTTGATGAACGCTTCGGGTTTGTGGCTGATGTCCAGATAGACGCAGTCGATGCCCAGGCGCTTCATTTCATGGTCGATGGCGCGGGCGACGATATCGCGCGGGGCCAGTTCGGCGCGCGGGTCAAAGCGTTGCATGAAGCGTTCGCCGTTCGGCAGTTTCAGGTGCGCGCCTTCACCACGCAGGGCCTCGGTGATCAGGAAACTCTTGGCCTGGGGATGGTACAGGCAGGTGGGGTGGAACTGGTTGAATTCCAGGTTCGCCACCCGGCAACCCGAGCGCCAGGCCATGGCAATGCCATCGCCGCAAGCACCGTCGGGGTTGCTGGTATAGAGGTAGACCTTGGCGGCGCCGCCGGAAGCCAGGATGGTGAAGCGTGCGCCGTAGGTGTCGACTTCGCCGCTGGTACGGTTGAGCACGTAGGCACCGAGGCAGCGCTCGCCTGGCAGGCCGAGGCGCTTCTCGGTGATCAGGTCGACGGCGACGTGTTGTTCGAGTAATTCGATATTGGGGCGTTGGCGCGCCTGGTGGAGCAGGGTCTTGAAGATCGCTGCGCCGGTCGCATCGGCCGCATGGATGATGCGGCGGTGGCTGTGGCCGCCCTCACGGGTCAGATGGAACTCGAAGCCACCATCGTCACTGCCCGCGTGCTCATCGCGGGTGAAGGGCACGCCCTGGTCGATCAGCCATTGGATCGCCTCGCGGCTGTGCTCGACGGTAAAGCGCACCGCGCCTTCGTCGCACAGGCCGCCGCCGGCGTTGAGGGTGTCTTCGACGTGGGATTGCACTGTGTCGGCGTCATCCAGCACCGCAGCGACACCGCCCTGGGCCCAGAACGTCGAACCATTGGCCAGGTCGCCCTTGCTCAGGACTGCAATGCGCAGGTGGCTGGGGAGGGTGAGCGCAAGGCTCAAGCCTGCTGCGCCGCTACCGATCACCAAAACATCGTGTTGAAACTGTTGGCTCATTTGAAGGATTCCGCAAAAAGCGATCCACAGGGGGAGGCGCGAACAGGACGCCTGGATCGGCGAATCAAAGGGTCACACGGGCTACTAGTATATAGAGGGGGGAGCGGCACAATAGCCGGGCATTCGTGGCAATGTGAGATTACGGTGCACGGCTTGGGTAAAATCGGCCGGTTGTTGAAGCGGGAACTTTTTGCATAAGCCCCGACTCAATAGCAGGTTGCCCGAAAGCTGGGAAAGCGTCGAGTTTATAGGCCCGTCGGGAGCATCGGACGCGTCAGGACACCGGCGACAAGATTATTCGCGCAGTCGGCCTTGCCCGTACTGCGTTTTTCGTGTGTGCCAAATCAGTGCGTGCCGGAAACTTGCTTGGAGGGGGAGAACTTTTGCGAAAAGTCCGAGTCTATGTTTGCAAGCCTGATCGTTTAGTTATGCAAGCCTCCTTCAAGTACAACGAGGAGTGTTCATGCTAACCCAGGAAGAGGATCAGCAGCTGGTCGAGCGCGTACAACGTGGCGACAAGCGAGCCTTTGATCTGTTAGTGCTGAAATACCAGCACAAAATTCTCGGGTTGATCGTGCGGTTTGTGCACGACACCCATGAAGCGCAGGACGTTGCACAGGAAGCTTTTATCAAGGCGTACCGTGCACTTGGCAATTTTCGCGGTGATAGTGCGTTTTACACATGGCTATACCGCATCGCCATCAACACGGCGAAGAACTACCTGGTGTCCCGCGGACGTCGCCCACCGGATAGTGATGTAAGTTCCGAAGATGCAGAATTTTACGATGGTGATCACGGCCTCAAAGATCTCGAGTCGCCGGAGCGTGCATTGCTGCGCGACGAGATCGAAGGCACCGTTCATCGCACAATTCAGCAACTGCCAGAAGATTTGCGTACAGCGTTAACTTTACGTGAATTCGATGGTCTGAGTTACGAAGACATTGCCAGCGTCATGCAATGTCCGGTGGGGACTGTAAGGTCACGGATTTTCCGGGCCCGGGAAGCCATCGACAAAGCCTTGCAACCGTTGTTGCAGGAAAACTAAAGACAGCGGCGACAGCCAAGAGAGGAACCGCCATGAGTCGTGATGCCCTGCAGGAATCGCTGTCCGCAGTGATGGATAACGAAGCGGATGAACTGGAACTTCGTCGAGTGCTCAACGCATTCGATGATGCCGAAACCCGTGATACCTGGTCTCGTTACCAAGTCGCTCGGGCGGTGATGCACAAGGATCTTCTAATCCCTCGTCTGGATATTGCTGCGGCTGTTTCTGCTGCGCTGGCTGATGAAGCCGTTCCGGCAAAAGTTGCTCGTGGTCCTTGGCGTAGCCTGGGGCGCCTGGCAGTAGCTGCCTCGGTGACTGTTGCGGTGTTGGCTGGTGTTCGCCTGTACAACCAGGACGAAATCGCCGGTGCCGAACTGGCTCAGCAGACTCAGCAACCGGTCATGGCCGGTCCGCAAGTCAAAGGCCCGGCTGTACTGGCCGGCTACAAGGAAAGCTCTGACACCACCGGCCCCATGGCTAACGGTGTGTTGCAAGGGCAATCCGGCTGGCAGGACCAGCGTCTTCCAGGCTACCTGCGCCAACACGCACAGGAATCAGCCTTGAAAGGCACTGAAAGCGCTCTGCCATACGCTCGCGCAGCAAGCTTGGAAAACCGTTGAACCGTTAGGGAGCCCTATGCGCGCCATACCGCTCCTTACGCTTTTGCTCAGTGGTTGGTTTGCACTTCCTGCCCACGCCGATGAAGCCCAAGACTGGCTGACTCGACTTGGGCGTGCAGAGCAACAGCAAAGCTTTCAAGGTACGTTCGTCTACGAGCGTAACGGCAGTTTCTCTACCCATGACATCTGGCATCGTGTCCAGGACGGTCAGGTCCGCGAGCGGCTGTTGCAGCTCGATGGTTCGGCCCAGGAAGTCGTGCGGGTAGACGGTCGGACGCAATGCGTCAGCGGCACTCTTGTCGCCGACCTCGGCAATTCGCGTGATGCACCTTCACGCGCGCTTGATCCGCAAAAACTCACGCAATTCTATGAACTGGCCGTCATCGGGAATTCCCGCGTGGCCGGTCGAAAAGCGGTGATTGTGTCTATCACCCCGCGTGACCAATACCGCTATGGCTTTGAGTTGCATCTGGACCGTGAAACCGCATTGCCTCTTAAATCCCTGCTGTTGAACGATCAGGGGCAGTTGCTGGAGCGTTTCCAGTTCACGCGATTGGACACCTCGGTCATGCCTGATGATCGCGACTTGCAACCCACTGGCGATTGCACGCCTATTGCAGCCGCTACGGCCAAGGCACCAGAGGTGAAACCTGCCGAAGACTGGCGCCTGGAGTGGTTGCCTCCGGGCTTTCAACTCACCAGCAGCAGTGCGCGCAAAGACATCCAGAGTAAAACCACAGTCGACAGCCGGATGTATGAAGATGGGCTGGCACGGTTTTCGGTGTTCCTTGAACCGATCAGCGAATCAGGCGTCATGGAAACGCGTACCCAGTTGGGTCCGACGGTAGCAGTGTCGCGCCGGCTGAATACGGTGGAGGGTGAAATGATGGTCACGGTGGTTGGCGAAATTCCCATCGGCACTGCCGAGCGCATTGCGCTGTCGGTGCGCGGTGAAAAAAAGCCTGCCGCCCAGCCGTGAGTCGTTAATCTTATGTTCATTCTGGCCTTTCACTCTATGTCCATGCGAGGTTGTCTGCCGAGTGACATGAAATGTCTGGACCAGTATTTTCACTTGCAAAAAACTCTCATGTTTTTTATAGGTCAGCGCTTGTCGGCGCTGACCTTGTTTTGTTCGCGGAACAGAGATGTCGGTCCTGGTTTCCGGCGTTTCCTGAACCCTGTCGCTCAACCCTGCTCGTCGTAACGGGAGCTGTATGTCGATACCACGCTTGAAGTCTTACTTATCCATAGTCGCCACGGTGTTGGTGCTGGCTCAGGCCGTGCCCGCGCAAGCGGTCGAGTTGCCTGATTTCACCCAATTGGTCGAGCAGGCCTCGCCAGCCGTGGTCAACATCAGTACCACGCAAAAACTGCCGGAGCGCAAAGTCTCCAACCAGCAGATGCCGGACCTGGAAGGCCTGCCGCCGATGTTGCGCGAGTTCTTTGAACGTGGCATGCCGCAACAACGGGCACCTCGTGGTGGCGGTGGCCAGCGTGAAGCTCAGTCCCTGGGCTCTGGCTTCATCATCTCGCCCGATGGCTACATTCTGACCAACAACCACGTGATTGCCGATGCTGACGAGATCCTCGTCCGCCTGGCTGATCGCAGTGAGTTGAAAGCCAAGCTGGTCGGTACCGATCCACGTTCCGACGTGGCGTTGCTGAAGATCGACGGTAAGGATCTGCCCGTACTGAAATTGGGCAAATCCCAGGATCTGAAGGCTGGGCAGTGGGTCGTGGCCATCGGTTCGCCGTTTGGTTTTGACCACACCGTGACCCAAGGTATCGTCAGTGCCATTGGCCGTAGCCTGCCCAACGAAAACTACGTGCCGTTCATCCAGACCGACGTGCCGATCAACCCGGGCAACTCCGGTGGTCCGCTGTTCAACTTGGCTGGTGAAGTGGTGGGGATCAACTCGCAGATCTACACCCGCTCCGGTGGCTTTATGGGTGTGTCGTTCGCAATCCCGATCGATGTGGCCATGGACGTTTCCAACCAACTCAAAAGCGGTGGCAAGGTCAGTCGCGGCTGGTTGGGCGTAGTGATCCAGGAAGTGAACAAGGACCTGGCTGAATCCTTCGGCCTTGAAAAACCGGCTGGGGCCCTGGTCGCGCAAATCCAGGATGGCGGCCCGGCTGCCAAAGGCGGCCTACAGGTCGGCGACGTGATCCTGAGCATGAACGGCCAGCCGATCATTATGTCGGCGGACCTTCCGCACTTGGTTGGCGCGCTCAAGGCTGGCAGCAAAGCCAAGCTGGAAGTGATCCGTGGCGGCAAGCGCCAGAACGTAGAGCTGACCGTGGGGGCCATCCCTGAAGAGGGCGCGACCCTGGATGCCCTGGGTAATGCCAAGCCGGGTGTCGAGCGCAGCAGCAACCGCCTGGGCATTGCCGTGGCCGAGTTGACCGAGGAGCAGAAGAAAGCCTTCGATCTCAAGAGCGGCGTAGTGATCAAGGAAGTGCAGGACGGTCCGGCAGCTTTGATTGGCCTGCAGCCAGGTGACGTAATTACCCATCTGAACAATCAGGCGATCGAGACCACCAAGCAGTTCACCGACATCGCCAAGGCATTGCCGAAGAATCGCTCGGTATCGATGCGCGTATTGCGTCAAGGTCGTGCAAGCTTCATTACCTTTAAGCTGGCCGAGTAATCCGCTAGCCGGCACTCAATAAAAAGCCCGCCTTCGGTTTACGAAGGCGGGGCTTTTTTTTGTGGCCGGCGGGTTTAGCCCATCATTCCTTTCACCAGGCGTTCCTGCTCGATCAGCTCACGCTGGCGTGCATCGATGCGTGACGACAATGGAAAATTGTTGCCGGCGCGACGTTTGGCAAAATCCAACTGCTGGATGGCCTGCTGGAAATCGCCCACCAAGGCGAAGTATTCGGCGCGTGCTTGATGCAAGCCAATGATGTTGCCGGATAGGCCGCGGGTTTCGGCCACTTGATACCACACATCCGGATCGTCCGGGCGTGACTTGAGCAGCCCATCCAAGGCCTTTTCCGCATCGGCAGTGCGGTTCTGTTTGAGCAACAGGTCTACGCGTATCTGGTTCAGGGGATAGTTGCCCGGATATTGCACCAGCATCTTGTCCGTGCGCTGCTGGGCATCCGGCAGGTGGTTGTTGTCGATATCCAGCTGGATTTGCGCCAGGTTGTAGGTGATGTCATTCGGCGCCTTGGCCAGCAAGGACTGCAGGTTTTCCCGCGCTTGCTTGAACTGTGAGGCTTTGATCTGCGCGATGGCCAAGCCATAGCGTGCCACGTCATTCTTCGGATTCTCGTCCAGTTGCGCCTGGAAGCGCTTGGCGGCGAGTCCTGAGGTGTCCTCATATTGCAACTGCACCCGTGTGCGAATCAGCTGGTAGCGCAGGCTGTCTTCTTTGCCGCCTGGCTTGGACTGCTCAGCGCGGTTGCGCGTGTCAGCGATCCGCGATTCGGTCACCGGGTGAGTCAGCAGGAACTCCGGCGGCTTCGCATCGAAGCGGTATTGGCGCATCAGACGCTCGAACATGGTCGGCATGGAGCGCGGGTCATAACCGGCTTTTTCCAGGTTGAGGATGCCGATGCGGTCCGCTTCTTGTTCATTCTGGCGCGAGAACCGCCGTTGCTCCTGGATCGCCGCGGCCTGGGTGCCTGCAATCGCGGCAATCCCCGCATCGCCAGCACCGGCGGCGGCTGCAATAATACCGCCCAACATGGCGGCCATCATCGGGAGCTGCATGCGCTGTTGTGCTTCAACGCCACGGGCGAAGTGACGTTGGGACAAGTGCGCTAATTCGTGAGCCAGTACCGAGGCGTATTCCCCTTCGGTCTGGGCATTGAGGAACAGGCCGCCATTGACGCCGACAATACCGCCGGGGCGGCAAATGCGTTCAGTTGCGGGCTATCGATCAGGATAAACTCCAGGCGCCGGTCATTGACCTGGCTGGTCTCGACCAGTTTGTACACGCTGGTTTCGACATAATCCTTGAGTTGCGGATCGTTGAGCTGCGAGACCTGGCCTCGCAGGTAGGCCAGCCATGCCCGGCCCAATTGGTATTCCTGTTGGGGCGAGACAATGGCAGAACTGGCGTCACCTAGTGACGGCAGGTCGTCGGCGAAGCCTGGGGAGGCCAGCAGGCAAGCCAGCGTCAGCAGGGTAGGGCGCAAAAAAGTCATGCACAGAGCCTTTCGACAAAGAGCTTACTGTAGCCGGACACTGAGCTTCGGACCAGATATTCTAAGCAGCCCGAACGCGTTTGCGGAGTAAAACCATGACCGACGCTGTAGCCTTTGATGCCGAACTCGATGCCAGCGGCCTCAATTGCCCGTTGCCCTTGCTCAAGGCCAAGCTGGAACTCAATCGATTGGCCAGCGGCGCCGTGCTCAAGGTGATTGCCACCGACGCAGGTTCCCAGCGTGATTTCCGCACGTTCGCCAAGCTGGCCGGTCATACCCTGTTGCATGAAGAAGACGTCGCCGGTGTTTATCGTTACTGGTTGCGCAAGGCCTGAACCGTTCGCCCTACCCTTCCGAGGTTGATTGATGTTCAAAGTGTTACGAGACTGGATTCAGCGCTACTTTTCCGATGAAGAAGCGGTAGTGCTGGCGGTCCTGCTGTTTCTGGCCTTTACGGCTGTGCTCACCTTGGGCGGGATGCTGGCACCGGTCTTGACGGGGATGGTACTGGCTTACCTGATGCAAGGCCTGGTCACTACCCTGGAACGTTTGCGCTTGCCGGGTGCGGTCGCGGTGGGGCTGGTATTCGCCTTGTTCATGGGGCTGCTGGTGGTGTTTATCGTGGTGGTATTGCCACTGTTGTGGCATCAACTGATCACCCTGTTCAACGAGTTGCCGGGCATGCTCGCCAAGTGGCAATCGCTGTTGCTGCTGTTGCCGGAGCGCTATCCGCATCTGGTGTCGGACGAGCAGGTGCTGCAAGCCATTGAAGTAGCTCGCGGTGAAATCGGAAAGTTCGGGCAATGGGCGTTGACCTTTTCCCTGTCCAGCCTGCCGCTGTTGGTCAACATCATGATCTACCTGGTACTGGTGCCGATCCTGGTGTTTTTCTTCCTCAAGGACAGCGCGATGATCGGACGCTGGGTGCGTGGCTATCTGCCGCGCGAGCGGGCGCTGATCACGCGGGTGGCTGAGGAGATGAATCGGCAGATCGCCAACTACATCCGCGGCAAGGTTATCGAGATCATTATCTGCGGCGGCGTGACCTACATTGCTTTTATAGCCCTGGACCTGAACTACGCGGCTCTGTTGGCATTGCTGGTAGGTATTTCCGTGGTGGTGCCATATGTCGGCGCTGTGGTGGTCACCGTGCCGGTGACCTTGATCGCCTTGTTCCAGTGGGGATGGAGTGACCAGTTCATCTACCTGATGGCGGTGTACGGCATCATCCAGACCCTGGATGGCAACGTGTTGGTGCCCTTGTTGTTCTCGGAGGCGGTCAACCTGCACCCGGTGGCGATCATCTGCGCCGTGTTGTTGTTTGGTGGGTTGTGGGGGTTCTGGGGCGTGTTCTTTGCGATTCCCCTGGCGACGCTGTTCAAGGCGGTGCTGGATGCGTGGCCGCGAAAAGAGCCGGTGGTGGCGCCTTTGTTGTAGCGGTCCAGGTGAACTGTGGCGAGGGTGCTTGCCGCCGCCGGGCTGTGAAGCAGTCCTTTAAATCCAGGAGTGCTTCGCCCTCCAGCGCCGGCAAGCTCGCTCGCCACAAAAGCTTTTTCGACAAATTGATGGGTTTCAGGCCTGGTTCAACGCCTGCGCCGCCGCCAGCACGGCATCCACATGCCCTGGTACTTTCACACCGCGCCATTCCTGGCGCAGCACGCCATCCTTGTCGATCAGGAACGTGCTGCGATCCACACCCAGGTATTCCTTGCCGTACAGTTTCTTCAGCTTGATCACGTCAAACAGCTGGCAAACCGCTTCATCCTTGTCGCTGATCAGCTCGAACGGGAACTCCTGCTTGCCCTTGAAGTTCTCGTGGGACTTCACGCTGTCGCGCGACACGCCGAACACTTCGGTATTGGCCGTCTTGAACGCCGCGTACTGGTCACGGAAGCCCTGGCCTTCGGTGGTGCAACCTGGGGTGCTGTCCTTCGGGTAGAAGTAGATCACCACTTGCTTGCCCTTGAGCGCGGCGAGGTTGAAGGTCTGGCCGCTGGTGGCCTGGGCTTCGAAATCAGCTACGGGTTTGTCGATGACAACTGCCATGGGGGCTTCCTTACATTGGGTTCTGTGGGCGCCATGGCTCGATCAGTGCGTCGAGGTTCAGGGCATCGGCAAAGTCCAGGAACTGGTCGCGCAACCAACTGATCTGCACGCCGGCCGGCAAGGTTACGGTGAACGTGGCATTGAGCATGGTGCCGCCGGTTTGCGGTGCCTGGTAGGTGTCGCAGGTCAGGTTCTCCAGCTCGACGTTGTGGTCGATGAAGAACTGGCACAGCTCATTGACGATGTCCGAGCGATACGCCGAGCTGACATACGCTACGTAAGGCAGGGCCTGGGGACGATTCTCCAACGCAGCGCTGCGTACCACATTGACGGTGAAATCGTGCTTCTTGGCCAGGCCTGGCAGGCCGGTCTCCAGGCGCGCCAGGGCATCCCAGGTGCCGGAAATCTGCAGCACCAGCGCACTGCACTCGCCATGGCGGGTCAGGCGCGAGGTCACGACGGCGCAGCGGTTTTCATGGCTGGCGCGGCACAGGACGTTGGTCAGCTCCATGGGGTTGGCGCCGAGGGCACTGATAACAAGGAATTGTTCGCGAACTGTGGGGGTGGACATGCAGCCTTCCTAAAACGATGAGCGGTCGATACGCTCAGGGCTGTATCGATCAAAGGTTGAAGGGTAGCGAAAAGCGTCGCCAAGGGATAGGAGGTGGCGGTTTCATTGCGCGAACGGCCGGATTTTAGCGTGCTCTCCACGGCGCTTTGGCCCAATGATGGCATTGCCCGTCGTTTAGTTGCTCCAGAACGCATCCTCAGGCGGTACTTCGCTTGTGCAAGCATCTTGGCGCCAGTACCATTACGGCTCTCTTTTTCCGGCAGGAGCGGTTGCATGATTGCGGGCAGTATGGTGGCACTGGTCACACCCATGGATGCACAAGGTCATCTCGACTGGGACAGCCTTGGCAAACTGGTGGACTTCCACCTGCAAGAAGGCACCAACGCCATTGTGGCGGTCGGCACCACAGGTGAATCGGCCACCCTCGATGTGGAAGAACACATCCAGGTGATCGAATTCGTGGTCAAGCGTGTCGCCGGTCGTATCGCCGTGATCGCCGGTACGGGCGCCAACTCGACGCGTGAAGCGATCGAATTGACCAAGAACGCCAAGAAAGCCGGCGCCGACGCGTGCCTGCTGGTGACCCCGTACTACAACAAGCCGACGCAGGAAGGTCTGTACCAGCACTTCCGCACCATTGCCGAAGCCGTCGATATCCCGCAGATCCTCTACAACGTTCCGGGTCGCACCGCGTGCGACATGAAGGCCGAGACCGTAATTCGCCTGTCCACCGTACCGAACATCATCGGTATCAAGGAGGCCACTGGCGACCTGCAGCGCGCCAAGGACATCCTGGCCGGCGTGAGCAGCGACTTCCTGGTGTATTCCGGTGACGACGCCACCGCTGTCGAGCTGATCCTGTTGGGCGGCAAGGGCAATATTTCCGTGACCGCCAACGTGGCCCCGCGTGCCATGAGCGACATGTGCGCCGCCGCCCTTGCCGGCGATGCCGTGACCGCCCGTGCGATCCACGAGAAGCTGATGCCGCTCAACAAGACACTGTTTATCGAATCCAACCCTATTCCCGTGAAATGGGCGCTGTTCGAGATGGGCATGATTCCGGACGGTATCCGTCTGCCGCTCACCCGTCTCAGCGAAGCCTGTCACGAACCGCTGCGACAGGCCCTGCGCCAGTCCGGCGTCCTGGTTTAATTGAGGAAGCACTACGCATGAAGCGATTGGCCGGACTTTCCGCACTTGCCTTGATTATCTCCAGCACCAGTGGCTGCGGTTGGATCTGGGGCCCGGAAGGCTACTTCCGTGACCGCGGCAGCGATTACCTGGAAGCACAAGCAACCAAACCGATGCAACTGCCGCCGGACGTCAACGTCGCCAAGCGCCTTGACCCATTGCTGCCGATTCCACGTAACGTTGCCGACGACACCACCAGGGGTGAGTACGTAGTGCCACGTCCTCAGCCGATCTCGGCCGTGGCGGAGGCCAGCGACTACAGTCTGCAGAAGAGCGGTGACTCACGCTGGATCGTGGCTCAGCGTCCTCCTGCCGAAGTCTGGCCGGTAGCTGTGCAGTTCTTCCAGGACAACGGTTTCCGTATCGACGAACAGCGTCCACAGACGGGTGAGTTCACCACGGCATGGCAGCAGGGCAGTGAACTGTCCGCAACCATGGCCAAGCGCCTGCAGGCCGGCGGTGTCGCCGCCGACAGCGAGGCCCGCGTGCGTGTGCGCATCGAGCCTGGCGTGCAACGCAACACCAGTGAAGTCTACGTCGTCAGCGCCGAGCGTCCTGCCGGCAGTACCGCCAACGTCGACTTCACCAATCGCTCGGTCAACACCGGCGTCGACTCGGCACTGGTCGACGAGATGCTGGCCAGCATGAGCCGTATTTCCGAGAAGGGCGGTTCCGTTTCCCTGCTCGCCGCGCGTGATTACGACACCCCGAGCCGCGTCAGCCTCACCGAAGATGGCAGCGGCAACGTGGTGCTGAACCTTGGCGAAGACCTGGACCGTGCCTGGGCCAGCGTAGGTCGCGCGTTGGAGCAGGGCCCTTGGCGTGTTGAAGACATCAACCGCAGCCTGGGCCTCTACTACATCAACGTGGCGGAAAAGGCCGAACGTAAAGATGAAGAGCCAGGTTTCTTCGGCAAATTGTTCGGCAGCAAGCCGACCAAGGAAGAAATCGAGACTCGCGCCGAGCGTTATCAGGTTCGTTTGAGCAAGGTTGGCGAAAGCGTGCAAGTCACCGTCGAGAAGAACATCAATACCGTTGCGCCGGCTGAAACAGCGCGCAAAGTGTTGGGCGTGATTCAAGACAACCTGGGCTGATCCGGTGCGTTTTGCCGTTCTCGGCAGCGGTAGCCAAGGGAACGGTACGCTGGTCGCCCATGACGACACGTATGTGCTGGTGGATTGTGGTTTCTCGTTACGGGAAACCGAGCGACGCCTGCTGCGTCTGGGGGTTCACCCTTCGCAGCTGAGCGCGATTCTGGTGACCCACGAACATGCCGACCATGTGCATGGCGTGGGTTTGCTGTCTCGGCGCTACAATCTCCCGGTGTACCTCAGTCGCGGCACCTTGCGCGGGATGCGCAAACCCATTGAACCCGCAGGTTTCCTGGCCGGTGGTGAGCAACTGCAGATCGGTGCGTTGAGCATCGATGTGATCGCGGTAGCGCATGACGCTCAGGAACCCACGCAATATGTATTCAGTGACGGAGAGCGCCGCTTCGGCGTACTTACCGACCTGGGCTCCTATTGCGCCAAGGTGCTGGACGGTTACCGGGACCTCGATGCCTTGATGATCGAGTCCAACCACTGCCGAGACATGCTGGCTCGCGGTCATTACCCCTACTTTCTCAAGCAGCGGGTAGGTGGCGAACTGGGACATTTGAACAACCACCAGGCGGCGTACCTGGTGTATGAGTTGGGCTGGCAAGACCTGCAACATCTGGTCCTGGCCCATCTGAGCAGCAAGAACAACCTGCCGCAGCTGGCCCGGCAATGTTTTGTCGATACCCTTGGGTGCGACCCGGACTGGCTGCAACTGGCCGATCAAGATTCAGGGCTCGACTGGCGACACATCGCCTAGCCCACCTCACTCAAAGCGGAGCCCATCATGGAAAAACGTGAAGAACTCTACCGCGGCAAAGCCAAGTCGGTGTACAAGACCGACGACGCCAACCGCCTGATCCTGCTGTTTCGCAACGACACTTCGGCGTTCGACGGCAAGCGCATCGAACAACTTGATCGCAAGGGCATGGTGAACAACAAGTTCAACGCCTTCATCATGCAGAAACTCGAAGCGTCCGGCATTCCGACCCAATTCGACAAACTGCTGAGCGACAACGAGTGCCTGGTCAAGAAACTGGACATGATCCCGGTCGAGTGCGTGGTGCGTAACTACGCCGCCGGCAGCCTGGTCAAACGCCTGGGCGTGGAAGAGGGCCTCAAGCTCAACCCTTACACGTTCGAGCTGTTCCTGAAGGACGACGCCAAGGGCGACCCGTTCATCAACGAATCCCACGTGGTGGCATTCGGCTGGGGCACCGCTGAGCAACTGGCGCGCATGAAGGAATTGTCCCTCAAGGTCAACGACGTGCTGAGCAAGCTGTTCGACGACGCAGGCCTGCTGCTGGTGGACTTCAAGCTGGAATTCGGCGTGTTCCACGACGGCACCATCGTCCTGGGCGATGAGTTCAGCCCCGACGGCTGCCGCCTGTGGGACAAAGACACCAAGAAGAAGATGGACAAAGACCGCTTCCGCCAAGGCCTCGGTGACGTGATCGAAGCCTACGAAGAAGTCGCCAAGCGCCTCGGCGTACCGCTGTAATCGACGCAAGCATCTGATAGCACGGAAAAAAATCGCTTCGGTGCTTTGCATCCGCGAAACAGGCTGTTATGATGCGCGCCGTTGGAGAGATGCCAGAGTGGCCGAATGGGACGGATTCGAAATCCGTTGTACCTTCACCGGTACCTAGGGTTCGAATCCCTATCTCTCCGCCATTACATAGAAAAAGCCCCGTAGCTGAATAAGCTACGGGGCTTTTTCGTTTCTGTCTGAGTCTGTCGGGAAGCGCTTTGCTTCATAAGCCTGCGTCCTTGTGTGCCTTGGACGCTCATGCGCACTCCGTTTCGTCATGAAGCGCAAAAAAGAAGGGGCGAAGATTCCACTTGTTTCCAGTTCGGTGGAAATCTCCCACAGCACTTTCCTGAACGTCGCTAAAGTCCTGCCTCCACAAGCCGAAATGCTCTCATACGATGTCGTATCCCTTATTGGAGAGCGCCCCAAACATGTCCCTTCGCAGCCTGTCCATCGCCCGCCGTGCGGGTCTGGGTTTTGCCTTGATTGCTTTGCTCGTGGCCCTGTTGGGTTTTTTCGCGCTGTCGAACATGGCCAGTATCCGCGCCAGTGCGGTGCAGGTTGAAAGTGGGTTGGTGCCGAAGATGCGGCTGGTGGCGGATATTCGCGAGATTATGCTGCGCATTCGTACGATCTCTTTGCGTATGGCGCTGGACCCGAACCCCGCAAGCATCCCGCAATACCGCAGCCAGATGGACACCCGCAGCCAGGACCTGACGAAAAGGTTGGCCGACCTCGATGCGGTGATCGATACCCCTGAGGTGCGCACGCTCTACGACCAGTTCCAGGTTTCGCTGCGCCAGTACCAGCAGGGGTTGGCTCAGTCGTTCATCCTTGCCGACAAGCAGCAGGGCGCTGAGCTTAACAAGTTGTTGCTGGTGGACATGAAAACCGTGGTCGATGGCTCCGGTGCTCAGCTCAATGCGTTGGCCGACTACTACAACGCCCAGATCAACCAGCAGGGCCAGACGGCCGAGTCGCAGTACAGCCGCTCGCGCACCATGGTGTTTGGCTTTGTGATCGTGGCGGGCTTGAGTACCGTGGTGCTGGCGTGGTTGTTGACGCGCAGTATCGTCGGGCCGCTGAGTCATGCGGTAAGGGCCGCAGAGAACGTCGCTCAAGGTGACTTGACCCAAACGGTAGAGATCACCGGCGACGACGAAGTGACTCGCCTGTTCGTCGCCCTCCAGACCATGCAAGGCAACCTGCGCAGTACCTTGCAGTTGATTCGCCAGTCGGCGGGGCAGATGGCGTCGTCCGCCACCGACCTGAACGGCATTACCGATCAAAGCAGCCGCAGCCTGCAAAAACAGACCGCTGAAATCGAGCAGGCCGCCACGGCGGTCAATGAGATGACTTCGGCGGCGGATGAAGTGGCGCGCAATGCGGTGTCGACTTCCGAGTCCACGCGGCTGTCCAATGAGACTGCGCGCGAAGGCCAGCATCGCGTGGGCGAAACGGTCAGTGCCATTCAAGCCTTGAGTTCCAACATCGGTGAAACCGCGACCCTGGTACAGCATCTCGCCGAGCAATCGCGGGATATCGGCAAGGTTCTCGACGTGATTCGCTCCATCGCCGAGCAGACCAACCTGTTGGCCCTCAATGCCGCCATCGAAGCTGCGCGAGCCGGGGAGTCCGGGCGTGGTTTTGCGGTGGTGGCCGACGAAGTGCGCGCACTGGCCCATCGCACCCAGCAATCGACCCTGGAAATCGACCAGATGGTGACGGCGATGCGCTCGGGGTCCGACCAGGCGCTGACTTCGATGCAGTCCAGTACCCAGCGCGCCACCGATACGTTGGCGTTGGCTGAAGGCGCGGGCGGGGCGTTGAGCCAGATCACCGACTCCATCGACCAGATTCACCAGCGAAACCTGGTCATCGCCAGCGCGGCAGAGGAGCAGGCCCAGGTGGCCAAGGAAGTCGATCGCAATATCGTCAATATTCGCGACCTGTCGGCGCAATCGTCTTCCGGCGCCGGGCAGATCAATGGTTCGAGCCATGAACTGGCGCAGTTGGCGGTCGCGCTCAATGACGCGGTGGCGCGTTTTCAACTGTAGTGAAAGGCGTGCCGCCAACGATGGGGTTGCGGCACGCGGACGGAGGCTAATTCAGTGTCGAGGCCTCCACGATTTCAATGTTGATTGCTTGCCACTCGCCTCCCGGGCCCCTGACCAGTTCGTAGGTGACCGTTTGACCCTCACGCAGGGCCTGACCGCCGAGGGCGGTGGTGCTGCGAAAGAAAATATCTTGCGCGTCGTAGGTGGCGGTTCCGCTGCGGGTGGAGATTGCAGTCTGTGGAGTTTTACTGGGCATGGCCGTTCTCCTTTTTCAGTGCAATAAGTGGCGTCGTGACCAGGGGGGAACCGGTCATTCGAAGGTTTTTCAGCCTATCAGTCGGACTTTGTCTGCCTGCATACCTTTTTGCCCTTGTACGGCTTCAAAAGAGACTTTCTGTCCCTCCTCCAAAGTCTTGTACCCACTGCCTTCGATGGCCCTGAAGTGCACGAACAGGTCGGGCCCGTTCTCCGGGGTAATGAAGCCGTAGCCTTTTTCACCGTTAAACCATTTGACTGTGCCGTTTTGTCTGTCGCTCATCGCTCGTATCCTCGAAACCCTTATGTGTCGCCGCCGCCGATGCGTCGTCGGTGGTGGTATCCATAATGAAAGTCGCGAAGGCGCACCCCGTCAATGCAGTGGATGACCGACGGTACTGTCATTCATGACAGGTTCGCCGCGCGTGCCGTTGAGGGATACTGCGAAGTTTTGCGCCACGTTTCTGCGAGAGTCGAACCGCCGTTGCAGCGCGCATGGCGCCCTGTTCTCTCCCCGACGATAATGCTCTCCACCTCGACCACACTGGCCACCTCCGTGATCATCAACTTTGACCTCAACGACCTTCAAGCCTTCCGCGCGGTGGTAGACAAGGGCAGTTTCAGCGGCGCGGCCGAAGCCATCCGCATCTCGCAACCGGCCCTTAGTCGTCGCATCGAAAAACTGGAGTCCGCCCTCGACGTCAAACTCTTCGAGCGCACCACGCGGCGCGTCAGCCTGACCATGGTCGGCCGTGCTTTTCTTCCGCAGGTCGAGCGTATTCTCGACGACCTTGATATCGCCCTGATGGGTATCAGCAACGTCGCCTCCACGCGCATGGGCAATGTGACCATCGCCTGCGTGCCCTCCACTGCGTACTACTTCATGCCCCACGTGATTTCCGAATTCCACAAGCTGTATCCGAAGATTCGCATTCGGGTGCTGGACGCCAGCGCCGGCGAGGTGTGCAACGCGGTGGAGAGTGGCGAGGCGGATTTCGGCGTGAGTTTCAGCGGCAGCCTGGCCGATGAGGTGGAGTTCGAGCTGCTGTTGCAGGAGCGCTATGTGCTGGCTTGTCGGCGTGACCACCCGTTGGCCGGGCGCGTCAGCGTGCCCTGGGCCGAAGCCTATGAGCATGACTACATCTCGGTGGACAAGACCTCCGGCAACCGCTTCCTGCTGGACCAGGCCCTGCGCGGAGTGCGGGTGAAAAAGCCGAGTATCTGCGAGACCCATCACGTGACCACGATGATCGGGCTGGTGGAGGCGGGGCTGGGCGTGGCGATGGTGCCGTCGATTGCGATGCCGGCGGACGATCACCCGATTCTGGTGAGTGTGCCGTTGGTAGAACCGCAGGTGATGCGCAACGTGGGCTTGATCAAGCGCCGCGGGCGGACATTGCCGCCGGCGGCGCTGGAGTTGGAGCGGTTGGTGCGGGAGACGCCGTTTCGGTCAGCGTGACACCGAGTCCAGGCCGGTGGATTGCACCACCGGCTGGGCTTCGGGCGACGCCAGGTAGTGCAGCAACGCCCTGGCCTGGGTCGGGTGTTCGGCATTGACCGGAATACCCGCGGCAAAGCGCGTCACTGATTGCACATCTTCCGGGAGCTTGCCGACATACGTCACACCCGGCACCGGCAACAACTCCGCGACCTGCTGCAAACCTACCTCGTAGTCGCCCTTGGCAACCTGTTCGGCCACCGGCAGGCGTTCGATCATGCTGCCTTTGGCCGGCATGCCGAGTTTCTTGAACAACTCTTTTTCGACATACACGCCGCTGGCGCTGTCCGAATACGCGATCGACTTGGCCTGGCTCAGCACGGCCTTGAGTTCGGCATCGGTTCCGATCGCGGGTTTTGGCGCGCCTTGCCTGACCACCAGGCCGATGCGCGAGTCGGCCAGTTCCACCCGGGAAGCGGGGTCGACCTTGCCCTGCTTAATCAGTTCGTCCAGGGCGTAACCGACCATGATCACCACATCGGCCTGTTCGCCACGGGCCAGGCGGTTGGGAATCGCTTCCGGCGCCTTGCCCATGGACGGACCGAGAAGCGTCTCGAGGGTGTCTCCGCTTTGCCGGGCGTATTGCGGGCCCAGCAACTTATAGGCAGCGGTGAAACCGCCGGAGGTCATCACCTTGAGCGCTTCGGCCTGGGCCGTCAGCGCTAGAGCGCCGAGGGTCAGGGCCGTCAGGGTGTTCAACAGTGCTTTCATGACGACGCGCCCTGCATCACCTGACCACGGGTGTTGACCCGGTGATAGAGCGCCAGGGTCGAGCACAAGGCGCACGTCGCGGCGAACATCATCCAGTAGGCCGGCGAGGCCTTGTCGTCGGTGATGTGAATGAACCAAGTGGAGATCGCCGGAGTAAATCCACCGAAGATCGCGGTCGCCAGGCTGTAGGCCAGGGAGAAACCTGCCACGCGCACTTCCATCGGCATGATTTCGGTGAGGGCCGGGATCATGGCGCCGTTGTACATACCGTAGAGGAAGGAGAACCACAGCAGGGTTTCCAGCATACGGGCAAAGCTGGGGGCATTTACCACGTAGGACAGCGCTGGGTACGCCGTGAGAATGGTCAGCACGGTCATGGCGACCAGCACCCGTTTGCGACCGAAGCGGTCGCTCAGGCTGCCGCCGATCGGCAGCCAGACAAAGTTCGACACGGCCACCAGCAAGGTCACCAGCAGCGCATCGGAGGTGCTCAGTTGCAGCACGGTCTTGCCGAAGGTCGGTGCATACACGGTGATCAGGTAGAACGCCGTGGTGGTCATGGCCACCATCAGCATGCCGCCGATCACCACGGTCCAGTTCTTCGCCAGGGTTGCCAGCACTTCACGCATGGTCGGGCGGTGTGTGCGGTTGGCGAACTCTTCGGTTTCCTGCAGGTTGCGCCGCAGCAGAAAGATAAACGGAATGATGACGCAACCGATGGCGAACGGAATACGCCAGCCCCAATCGGCAACCACCGCCGGTTCCATCCACACGTTCAGGCCATAACCCAGTGCGGCGGCGACCACGATGGAGATCTGTTGGCTACCCGATTGCCAGCTGGTGTAGAAACCCTTGCGGCCGGGGGTGGCCATTTCCGACAGGTATACCGACACCCCGCCCAGCTCGGCGCCGGCCGAGAAGCCTTGCAGCAGGCGGCCCAGCAACACCAGCAACGGTGCCCACAGGCCAATGGTGTGATAACCCGGCACAAGCACGATCAGCAGCGTGCCGCTGGCCATGATCGACAGGGTCACGATCAACCCTTTGCGTCGACCGACGTCATCGATGTAGGCGCCCAGAATCACCGCCCCCAATGGCCGCATCAGGAAGCCTGCGCCGAACACGGCGAAGGTCATCATTAATGACGCAAACTCATTAGCGGCGGGGAAGAACGCGGCAGCGATATAGGTGGCGTAGAAACCGAACAGGAAGAAGTCGAACTGCTCAAGGAAGTTGCCCGAAGTAACGCGGAAAACCGCACCCACTTTCGAACGGGCAGAGTCGGGCCGGGAAGGGTTAGTCATGGTTTTGTGTCTCCAGCGTTCTTTTTAAAATGCTTGTTTCGCTTAAGACTTTAGATAGTGGCTGACACATTTAGAAATGATAAGTGAATAATTCAGATTTATTGATGCGTTCAGGTTATTAATCGACAGGGCACGTCCACATGACGTGTCCTGTTCTATGCTCTCAGGTGTAACCAACACTTACGGATGGGAGGTGGCTATGGGTAACGAACACAAGCAGCACGAAGCACCGGAGCGAGAACAACCCCGGCAACCCCATGAGGAAGAAAAACCCCAGACCTGGAAGCACCCGGACGACGGTACGGAGCTTTCCGAGCGGGATCAGGAACGTCCGCTCAAACCGTGACGATCAGGGCCGGCCAGGCCCATTGTGCGAGCGGGGCTACACCAGTAATGACGTTGGAAACCCCGCCGCCAGCATCAGATAGGCCACCACCGCCGCCAGGCACAGGCCGACGAACACCCGCAACAAGGTGCGGACGGTGGGGTGGGCGATGAAGCGGATGACCCATAGACAAAACCCGGCCAGGAGGATGACCAGGACGAGAATGACCAGCACGGTGGTGTTCCTGTGACCTTTGAGCGCTGTTTATAGTCCCAAACCCGCCAGATGAACAGTGTGCGCATAGACGCGGCCCTCCGGGCTTTCTACACTGCGGCCTGTTGTGGGAAAGGGGGAGGCGCCGATGAATCGCAATGAGTTACGCAAGGCCGACATCAATCTGATGGTGGTGTTCGAGGCGCTGATGCTGGAGCGCAATGTGACGCGGGTAGCGGAGAAACTGTTTCTCGGCCAACCGACCATCAGTTCGGCGCTCAACCGACTGCGTACCCTGTTCAACGACCCTCTGTTCATTCGCGTCGGCCACCGCATGGAGCCCACTGCGCGAGCCGAGGAGATCATCCAGCATTTGTCGCCGGCGCTGGATTCGCTGTCGTCGGCCTTGAGCCTGACCCATGATTTCGACCCCTCCGTCAGCACCATGACTTTTCGCATCGGCCTGTCCGATGACGTCGAGTTCGGCCTGCTGCCGCCGCTGCTGCGCGCCTTGCGCCAGGAAGCGCCGATGGTGGTGTTCGTGGTGCAGCATGTGGATTACTGGCGCATTCCCGACTTGCTGGCTTCCGGCGATATCACCGTCGGCATCACCCAGACCCGCGGCCTGCCGGCGAATGCCAAGCGCAAGCTGCTGCGCCATATCCGCCCGCTCCTGGTGCGCGCCGATGCTTCGGACCGGCCGTTGACCCTCGATGAGTTTTGCGCACGCCCCCATGTGCTGGTGTCCCACACCGCCAACGTGTCCGGGTTCGCCGATGAATGGCTGGCGGAAGTCGGTCGCAAGCGCCACGTGGTGCTATCGGTGCCGCAATACAGCGCGTTGCCGGCCCTGCTGGCGGGCACGGATTTGATCGCCAGCGTGCCGGACTACGCCGCCGAGGCCATGGCGCAGTCGGGCAATCTGTTCTGCGAGCCGTTTCCGTTCGAGACGCCGACCCTGGATTTGTCCATGGTCTGGCTCAGCCATGTGGACACCGATCCGGCTGAGCGCTGGGTGCGTTCGCGGCTGGAAGCCTTCATGAGTGACCGCGGCCTGGCGAAAAAGGCCTGATGCCTTTAACCGTGTTATATCTACGAACCTTCCTACGAATGACTCGGAGCCCTCCATGCCGCACCTGCACCTGGAATACACCGCCAACCTGACTGGCCTGGCCGTCGAGAAAATCCTGTTGCGGCTCAACAACGTGCTGATGGTGTCCGGGCAGTTCGGCTCCGAGCTCGATATCAAAAGCCGGGCAATCAAGCTCGAGCGTTTTCAGGTGGGCACTTCTCTGAGCCCGCGCGGCTTTATCGCGGTGAAGTTGTCGCTGCTCAGTGGGCGCTCCGCGCAGGTCAAGAAGCAGTTGTCGGACAGCCTGTTGGCCGCGTTGCAGGACCTGGGGGACTGGCCGGCGGACCTGCAGGTTCAACTGAGTGTCCAGGTGGTAGACATGGACCGTGATTCCTACAGCAAAGTCGTCATTGGCTGACGCTTACAACAGACCCTGATCCGCACACACCTTCACCACCTGCTCGCGAAACCAGATATTGGCGCTGTCCTGTTCACTGGTTTCATTCCACTGCATATCCAGAGTGAACCCCGGCAACCCGTTGGGCGCCTCGCAGCAGCCGAACAGCGCTGCCGGCGCCAGCAGTTTTTGCACGCGACGCGGCAGGGTGATGATGAAGTCGGTGCCGGTGATCATCTTCAAGGCCGCGCTGTAGCTATTGGCCCGGGCGACCACTTGGCGCTTGTGGGCCTGGCGCGCGAGCCAGCCGTCGATCATGTTGGTGTCGGACGTCCACGGCGTGGGAAACACATGGCGCCGTTCGGCGAAGGCTTGCAGGCTGAACGCCGGCTCCCGGGGGCCGAGCGTTTATCGAAGACGCACACCAGGTCGTCCTCCAGCAGCATCTGGGTCTTGAAGTCTTTATGGGCGCGGTGGAAGTTCGGACCGAAGCAGATCACCAAGTCGAGGCGGCCTTCGCGCAGGTCATCGGCGGGGATGTCGGTTTCCAGCTTCTGCACATTGACGATCACCGGCAGGTCGGCGCGGTCGAAGTTCTTCAACAGGCGCGGCAGGATCAACTGTTCGAAGTATTCCGGCGCGCAGACATTGAAGGTCACGGCCTTTTGCGTCGGGTCAAAAACCTGGCCACCGGCGTGGCACAGGTTGATGCTTTCCAGAATCTTCTGAACATGGCCGTACATGGTGCTGGCCTTGTACGTAGGACGCATACCGGCCCGCGTGTTGATAAACAGCTCATCCTCGAAACTGGTGCGCAGTTTCTTCAGGCTGTAGCTCACGGTGGACTGGCTGACGAACAGCGTTTCTGACACCTCGGTCACGCTGCTCTGGTCGTAGACGGCGATAAACACCATCAAGTCCTGCATATCGAGTTTTCTGAGCAAGTTGCTGTTTAACATCGGTTCCGTCCGTAAACCCGTTGCACCGAACTCAGCACAAGGCAGCGCAAAAGCTTAACGGAACGTACGTGCCAATAGAAAGCTCTGTAGGGCGTTTCTATTTTTTTGCATGGGACAAATACTGTTTGCAACACGACGTCAGCGGATATGCCGCGCGTAATGCCGTGGGTCGAAGCGCGTGACGATCAGTAGCATCACCACGATCACGGCAGTCAACGACCACCAGGCCCATTCAAAGCTGCCCAGCCGGTCGCGGATCATCCCGGCGATCAGCGGCGACAGGCCGGCGATCAGGTAACCGATGCCCTGCACGAACGCCGTGAGGCCACCGGCGCGACGCGGGTTGTCCAGATGGTCGAGGGACAGGATCAAGCTCATGGGAAACAGGCCGCCGATGCCCAGGCCGAGCAGGCATGGCCACAGCAAACTCAGGTGTTGGGGGCTGAGGATCAGGCCGCAGAACCCGAGGATGATCAGCACCAGCAACACCGCGACCACGCCGCGTTTATCCCGGCGGCGGTTGGCGATGGCGGGGGTGATCAGGCCGGACACCACTTCCATCGCCGTGAGGAAACCCAGCAGCAGACCGGCATTCTGTTCACTCCAGCCTTGCTCCACGTAGTACGGCGCCAGCCACGCCAGCACACAGGTGTAGGACGCGGTACCGAGGCCGAAAAAGACCGCCAGCAACCAGGCACGACGGTTGCCGAAAAACGCCTCCTGAGGGCCGGGGTCGGCCTGGGGCAATGGCGGCAATGCCGAGCGTTGGGCCCACCAGAACACCAGGGCCAGCAATGCCAGCGCCGTCCAGATTGCCAGCCCGATGCGCCAACTGCCGGTGTGCAGTTGCACGAACGGCGCGAACGACGCCGCTAACGCTGCCCCGCCCATGATGGCGGTGACGTACAGGCCCATGAACAGCGAAACGTTGTCGCTGAACCGCGATTTGATCAGCGCCGGCATCAGCGCCTGGATCATCGCAATCCCCATGCCCGCCGCGATGGCGCTGACGATCAGTTCCAGCGCCGAGTCGAGCACCAACCGCGACAGTGTCGCCAGGCCAATCACCAGCAGCGACAGCACAATGCTGCGATGCTCGCCAATGCGCTTGGCCAGGCCCATGCCGAAGAACATCGCCAGGCCCATGGCCATGACCGGCAACATGGTCAGCAATGCGGCGCTGCTGAAACTCAGCGGTACATCGGCGCGAATCGATGACAACAGCGGGCCTACGGCGGCCATCGATGGACGCAGGTTAAGGGCGACCAGCACGACACTGATCATCAGCCAGAGGGCGGTGGTGGGTTTTGCGCGAATGTTTTCCATGGGACGGGCCTTGAATAGTCAAGGGCGAATCAGGCCATGCACGGGGGAGGGGGGCAAATGAGAAAGTCGCAGGGGCTATTGAAAAATTGCGGATGTCGAAGGTGGGGGCTGTGGCATACAGGCGCTCTGTGGCGCGCGCTGTTCACCATTAGCCTGCAGCCCCCTGGGCACAGTGATCAGTTAGCCCGGATCACATGCTTGAGCTCCTGAAACGCCGCTAACCCCCACGGTCCCAACTCGCGGCCGATGCTGCTCTGCTTGTAACCGCCCCATGCCGTCTGCGGGAAGATCACCTGCGGCGCGTTGATCCACACCATGCCTGCCTGCAACCCATTGGCTACCCGTTCGGCGCTGGCGGTGTTGGTGCTGACCACACTGGCCACCAGGCCGAAATCGCTGTCGTTGGCCAGGGCGATAGCTTCGTCTTCGGTGGCGAAGCGTCGTACACACAGCACCGGGCCGAAGATTTCTTCATTCCACAATGCGCTGTCCAACGGCACGTCGGTGAATACGGTCGGGCGAATGAAATAGCCCTTCGCCAGATCCGCCGGACGTTCACCGCCACACAACAATCGCGCGCCAGCTTCGATGCCGCGTTGGATATGCCCCAGCACCCGCTGATACTGCGTGCGGTTGATCAGCGCGCCCATTTCCACGTCCTCGGCAAACGGGTCCGCGACGCGAATCCCTTCAGCTCGCGCTTGCAAACGCTGCAGGAAATCATCCGCCAGGCTGTCGGCCACCAGCACCCGACTGGTGGCGGAACACATCTGCCCGGCATTGAAAAAACCGCCGCCGCACGCCAGTTCCACGGCGAGGTCGAGGTCGGCATCGGCCAGCACCAACAGCGAGGATTTGCCGCCCAATTCCAGGCTCACGCCTTTGATGGTTTCGGCGGCGCGCTGCATCACCTGCACACCGACGGCGTTGCTGCCGGTGAAGGAAATCTTCGCCACTCTGCGGTCGGCGGCCAACGGCGCACCGACAGCCAGGCCCGTGCCGCAGACCAGGTTGAATACGCCAGCGGGAAAGCCGGCGTCGGCGATGATTCGGGCCAGTTGCAACTCCGCCAGCGGCGTGACTTCCGAGGGTTTGAGCACCACGCAGCAACCGGCGGCGAGGGCCGGGGCGAGTTTCCAGGCCGTGGTCACCATGGGGAAATTCCACGGCACGATCAACCCCACCACACCGCACGGCTCGCGGCGCAGGCGTGCGCTGAAGTCGTCGCTGGGCAGCGCCACCGCGCGGTCCTGGTCGGCGTCCAACTGCTCGGCGAGGCCGGCGTAGTAGTCGAAGGTGGCGATCACGTCGTCCACATCGATGCCCGCTTCGAACAGCGGCTTACCGTTGTTGCGGGACTGCAACTGCATCAACTGCTCGCGTTGCGCCCCCACACCTTGCGCGACCTTGCGCAGCAGCGCGGCACGCTCATGGCCGGTGCTTTTGGACCAGTCGACAAACGCCACGCTGGCCGCATCGACCGCGTCGCTCACGGCGTTCCCATCGCCGACGCTGACGTGGGCCAGGCTCGCCTCGGTCGCCGGGTTGATCACTTCCAACACGTCGTGGCCGGCACGCCATGTACCGTTGATATACACACCGTTCAATACTGCACTCATCGCGCTACCTCCTTCATCCAAAGCCCCTGGTCGATTTCAATCAGCGTCGGCCCCTGGCGATCAGCGGCGACGCGCAATGCGGTGCGTAAATGTTCGACGTTGTGGACGCTTTCTGCCGCCGCGCCGAGGGCCTTGGCCACCGCGATAAAGTCCGGCGTATAGATGTCCACGCCAACCGGTTCGATGGCGCGGTTGAGCATGTATTTCTTGATCTCTTCATAGCCCTGGTTATTCCACAGCAGCACGATGATCGGCGTGCGTGCTTCCACCGCGCTGGCCAGTTCTGGCAGGGTGAATTGCAGCCCGCCGTCGCCGATCAGGCACACCACCGGTTGCCCATCGCCACGCCCCAGCCAGGCGCCGATGGCCGCGGGCAGGGCGTAGCCCAAGGTGCCGTAGCCGGTGGAGGCGTTGAACCAGCGGCGCGGGTGGTCGAGGTTCAGGGTCAGGTTGCCGCTGTACACCGGCTGGGTCGAATCTCCCACCATTACGGCGTCGGGCAGGGCCTCCAGCACGGCGTGGAGCAGCAGGGTTTGCGCGCGGGTCGCGGTGTCCCAGGTGGGAGTCAGTTCGGCCCACAGACGGGCCACGCGTCCAGCGCCCCAGGTGCTGCTGCGAGCTGGCAATGGCTGGCCGTTCAGCGCGTCCAACAGGGCGGCAGCGGCGATCTGCGCGTCGGCCACCAGCGCCACGCGCGGCGGGTAGTTGCGCACGGTCTGGTCCGGGTCGATGTCGATGCGCAGCAGCGCGCCGGGGATCTCGAAGCCGCCGGCGAAGGTCACGTCGTAGTCGGTCTCCGCCAGCTCGGTGCCGATGGCCAGCACCACATCGGCTTCGGCCACCAGCGCGCGGGTGGCGACCAGGGTTTGGGTCGAGCCGATCAACAATGGATGCGCGGCGGGCAGCATGCCCTTGGCGTTGATGGTCAGGGCCACCGGTGCGCCAAGGGTTTCGGCCAGGTGCGTCAGTTCGGGCGCAGCGTCAATCGCGCCGCCACCGGCCAGGATCAACGGGCGCTTGGCCGCGGCAAGCAACTGGCTCATCTGCTTGACCGCCGACGGTGCTGCTCCGGCACGGGCCACGCTGACCGGTGCACTGCCCAGCAACGCATCGGCGTTTTCCACCAGCACATCCAGCGGGATCTCGATGTGCACCGGGCGCGGTCGACCGGCGTGGAACAACGCAAAGGCCCGCGCCAGCACGCCAGGCAGTTCCGCCGCCGACATCAGGGTGTGGGAAAACGCCGCCACTCCGGCGATCAGCGCGCTCTGGTTCGGCAACTCGTGCAACTTGCCGCGCCCGCCGCCCAATTGGCTGCGCGATTGCACGCTGGAAATCACCAGCATCGGGATCGAGTCGGCGTAGGCCTGGCCCATGGCCGTGGTGATATTGGTCATGCCGGGGCCGGTGATGATGAAACATACGCCGGGCTTGCCGCTGGTGCGCGCGTAACCGTCGGCCATGAAACCGGCGCCCTGTTCGTGGCGCGGGGTGACGTGACGGATGCTGGAACGGGCCAGGCCACGGTACAGCTCCACGGTGTGCACGCCGGGGATGCCGAACACCTGGTCCACGCCGTAGCCTTCCAGGAGGTTGACCAACACTTCGCCGCAGGTCGCCATAGGGGTCGCTCTTGTTATGGATTCGGAGCGGTATTGGAACGGCAGGCCCGTAGCGGCAACAAACGATAAAAAGTCATACTAGCCATGTCTCCACGTCATGGCTCAGCCCCTATGAAACGCCTCCCGCCGTTGCCTGCGCTGCACACCTTCTGGGTCACGGCCCAATGCTGCAACTTCACCCGCGCCGCCGAGCAGCTGCACATCACCCAGGGCGCGGTGAGTCGCCAGATCGCCGGGCTGGAAAGCCACCTCGGTTATGCCCTGTTCCAGCGTCAGGCGCGGGGCTTGAGCCTGACCGAAGAGGGGCGTGAATGGTCGCTGCGGGTGCAACAGGTCTTCGGCTTGATCGGCGAAGCGGTGGAGCACATCGGCAGCCGCCGCGCGACCTTGCAACTCAAGGCCTCCACCTGCGTGATGCGCTGGCTGCTGCCGCGCCTGATGCAGTGGCAACGGGAACGCCCGGACGTGCCGGTGGAGCTCACCACCACCGTGGCCTACACCGTGGACTTTCGCCGCGAGCAATTCGATGCGGCGGTGATCTATGCGCCCATCGCCGAGCAATCGGCCGAGGCACGGCACTTGTTTGACGAACAACTCACTCCGGTCTGCGCCCCGGCACTGCTCGACGGCCTGCATACGCCAGCGGATCTGCAGCGACAGGTGCTGCTGCACCCCACGCGGGACGAGCGGGATTGGGCGTTGTGGCTGACGGCGGCGAATACCCGCGTGAACAATTTGAGCCAGGGGCATCATTTTGAAACGCTGGATTTGGCCATGACCGTGGCGTCCCAGGGTTCCGGAGTGGCGATTGGCGACAGCGCGTTGATTGGCGAGGATTTGAAGGCCGGGCGCCTGGCGACGCCGTTCGAACTGCGGGTGCCGACGGGGATGGGCTATTTTCTGGTGTATCCGCCGGGGACGCAGCCGTCAGCGGGGCTGGAAGCGTTGATGAACTGGCTGGTCGATCAGGCCGCACAGCCCTTATAGGAGCGAACTCGCTCGGGAAAAACCCGAGAACGCTGCGGGGTATCAGATACCCCGAGTGATCGTTGACGTTTTTCGCGAGCAAGCTCGCTCCTGCACAGGGCGTTGTGTCAGTAGCCGACGGTGAAGCGTTGGCGCGAATGCTTCGGCGTTTCCACTTCATCGATCAGGGCGATGGCGAAGTCGGCAAAGCTGATCCAACTGCGGCCTTCGCTGCTCACCAGCAAGTCATCCTGGCCCAGACGGAAGGTGCCGGTGCGCTTGTCTTCCACGAACTCCGCCGACGGCGACAGGAAGCTCCAATCCAGGGTCTTCTCCTCACGCAGCACGTCGAGAAACGCCGCCCCTGCGCTGGCTTCGGCTTTGTACTCCGCCGGGAAGCCCTCGCTGTCGATCACCCGCCCGCCGCCCGGCAGCAGCAGCGAACCGGCGCCGCCCACCACCAGCAGGCGTTTCACCCCGGCCTTTTTCACTGGGTCGATCACCGACGCGGCGGGCAGGGTGGCGAAGTGCGCCGCGCTGATCACCACGTCGCTGCCGCTGACGGCTTGCTGCAGGGCCGCGGCGTCCAGCGCATCGACTTGTTTCACGGTCACGCCAGGACGCGCGGCCAGCGTGTCGGTATGGCGTGCGATGGCAATGACGCTATGCCCACGACGCAGTGCTTCTTCCAGCAATTGGCTGCCGGCACGGCCGGTGGCTCCAATGATTGCGATCTTGCTCATGACGTTCTCCGGTACGGTTGGGGTTTGAAACGCTTCACCATTTCATTTCGCCCTTGGCGGCGTTGGCGAACAGAGCTTAGTTGCACCAAACGCAACTAAAAATGCGATGCTGGGACATAGTTTGTTTCTGAAATCGGGCAAATCATGGATCGTCTTCAAGCAATGCGCGTGTTTGTCACCGTGGTGGACCTGGGTAGCCAGTCTGCGGCGGCCGACCATCTGGACCTGTCGCGCCCGGTGGTGTCGCGCTACCTGGCTGAGCTGGAGGACTGGATCGGCGCGCGCCTGCTGCATCGCACCACGCGCAAACTCAGTCTCACGGCGGCCGGTGCGGAAACCCTGCCGCGTTGCCGACAATTGCTCGAATTGTGCGGCGACATGCAGGCCGCCGTCAGCGAGCCGGATGACGCGCCCCGCGGGCTGCTGCGCTTGAGTGTGAGCACCTCGTTCGCCCAGGCGCAATTGGCCCAGGCCATCGCCGAGTACGTCACGCGCTACCCGCTGGTCACGGTTGACCTGCAGGTGCTCGACCGCACGGTGAACCTGGTGGACGAGCGCATCGACCTGGCGATCCGCACCAGCAACGACCTGGACCCTAACCTGATCGCAAGGCGCCTGACCGTCTGTCGTTCGGTGGTGTGTGCCACGCCGGCTTACCTGCTGGCCCATCCGGCCCCGCGCAAAGTCGAAGACCTGGCCCGGCACAACTGCCTGACCCACGCCTATTTCGGCAAAAGCCTGTGGCATTTCGAAGAAGGCGGCGAGCACATCTCGGTGCCGGTGCACGGCAACATCACCGCCAATGAGGCCAGCACGTTGTTGCGCGTGACACTGGCCGGCGCCGGCGTGGCGATGCTGCCCAGTTACCAGGCCGGGGACTACATCCGCCGGGGTGAACTGGTGCGCCTGTTGCCCGACGCCGAGCCCCGGCACATGAACATCTACGCGGTCTACGCCTCGCGCAAGCACATGCCCTCGGCGTTGCGCAGCCTGTTGGATTTCCTGGTGCAGAGGTTCCCGGAAGAACCGGTGTGGGACATCGGTCTCTGACCCTGTATCAACGGGTTGAATGTCGCCCGATAATGGCAACTTGCCCTGGCTCACCTATGCTTTCAACAGCACCCTGTAGATCCGCTCAGAGGTCTGTGCCAGTTCCCCATACCGGTCGTTTCAGTGCGCTCAGGTAGTCGGCGGCTCTGCCTTCAGGTGCTCGCGAAATGCCTTGGGTGAGAACCCGACCCGTCGGCGGAACAGCCGCGAGAAGTTGGTCGGGTCGGAAAAGCCCAATACTTCCGACATTTCATTGATGGTCATGCTGGTGTAGGTCAGCAGGCGCTTGGCTTCCAGCAATTGGCGGTCATGCATGATCTGTAGCGCCGGTTGCCCGCCCAATTCCCGACACGTCCCATTCAGGTGTGAGACCGAGATCCCCAGCTTGTGGGCCAGATCCTCGATCTTCGGGTGTTCGCGGTAATGCTGTTCGACCAGTTGGGTAAAGCGCCGGAAATATTCACGCCCTCGCGGTGCCCGTAGGTGACGGCGCTGGATCGCCTGGCGACTGATCCAGACCAGCACCTCACTGACCAGGGCGTGCATCAGCATGTCCCGGGCCGGCAGTTCATCGGCGTATTCGTCCTGCAGGCGCGCGAACAGACCGTTGAGGTATTCGCTGTCCTTGCCCGCCGGATAGCTGCCCAGCACCTGTAGTCCGTCGACCGTCGTGCCCAACTGTGCCTGCAAATGGCTGACCAGCGGCGCCGCCAGGGTCAACACGTAGCCTTCGACCTCTTCATCGAAACGAAACCCATGCACACACAGCGGCGGCAGCACCTGGAGGGTGGCTTCGTTGAACGTGGTGCGCCGGCCCTCGATTTCCAACTGTGCCTGGCCTTTGTGCACGTACAGCAACTGGCACAGGTCCGCGTGCCGGTGGGGCTGGATTTCCCACTGGTATTCCCGACTGCGCCGGGAAATGGTTTCGCAGTGCAACAAATCAGGGGTCGGCCATTGCAGGCTTTCTCCGTAAAGCTTGAAGACCGGAATCGCGGTTTTGGTCATGGTTTCAATCCGATACTCGGCAGAGTGGTGCGGTAATCGCCCCGATTGGCAAAAAGCGCAGGTTTTGGCTCAGTTTTCACCTTCTTATGCCGGCCACTCAAGTGAAAAATGTCAGCAACAAGACCAATGACAACTCTTTCACCCGATCCGTTCGGGCGAAGCTTGCGGACATAAAAATAATGAAAACGCTGAAAACTCAAGTCGCCATTATCGGCGCCGGCCCTTCCGGACTGTTGCTCGGCCAGTTGTTGCACAACGCCGGTATCCAAACCCTGATTGTTGAGCGCCAGAGCGCCGATTACGTTCTCGGCCGCATCCGTGCCGGCGTGCTGGAACAGGGCATGGTCGACCTGCTGAGGCAGGCGGGCGTCAGCCAGCGCATGGACAGCGAAGGCCTGGTGCACGATGGCTTCGAACTGGCACTCAATGGCCAACTCACCCACATCGACCTCAAGGGTCTGACCGGCGGCCAGTCGGTGATGGTCTACGGCCAGACCGAAGTCACCCGCGACCTGATGGCCGCCCGCGCCGCGGTCGGTGCCACTACGCTGTACGAAGCACGGGATGTCCAGCCTCACGATCTTAAAAGTGATCGACCCTGGCTGACCTTCGAGCATGAGGGCGAAGCGTTTCGCCTGGAATGCGACTACATCGCCGGGTGCGACGGTTTCCACGGCATCGCACGCCAATCGATCCCAGCAGAGTCGCTGAAGGTGTTCGAGCGGGTCTATCCCTTCGGTTGGCTGGGCATCCTGGCCGACACCCCGCCGGTGCACGATGAACTGGTGTACGCCACGCACCCGCGCGGCTTCGCCCTGTGCAGCATGCGTTCGCCGACCCGTAGCCGCTATTACCTGCAAGTGCCGCTCGACGAACCGCTGGACGAATGGTCGGACGCGCGCTTCTGGGACGAACTGAAAACCCGTCTGCCCAGCCACCTGGCCGAGCAGTTGGTGACCGGCCCATCGATCGAAAAAAGCATCGCGCCGCTGCGCAGTTTTGTGGTCGAACCCATGCAGTACGGGCGCCTGTTTCTGCTTGGGGACGCCGCGCACATCGTGCCGCCCACCGGGGCCAAGGGTTTGAACCTGGCGGCCAGCGACGTGAGCACGCTGTTTCGGATCTTGCTCAAGGTGTACCGCGAGGGGCGCGTGGACTTGCTGGAAAAATACTCGGCGATTTGCCTGCGGCGGGTGTGGAAGGCCGAGCGGTTTTCCTGGTGGATGACCTCGATGTTGCATCGGTTCCCCGAGGCCGATGGCTTCAGCCAGCGCATTGCCGAGAGCGAGCTGGCGTATTTCATCGGTTCGCAGGCGGGGCGCACAACCATTGCCGAGAATTACGTCGGACTTCCTTACGAAGCTATTGAGTAGCCTGCTATCGTAGCCAGCATTCCCGTGGGCCACCTCGTCCCACGGGCCTTGCTTGAAGGTTCTGCCGTGACTCAGCTCAATCAGCCCGCACTGCCCATTCCCGCCGTGCGCAGCGTCCTTGTCTCATTGATGATGGCGATTTTCCTCGGGGCCCTGGACCAGACCATTGTCGCCGTGTCCATGCCGGCCATTTCCGCGCGCTTCCACGACGTCAACCTGTTGGCCTGGGTGATCTCCGGCTACATGGTGGCCATGACCGTGGCCGTGCCGATCTACGGCAAGCTCGGCGACCTGTACGGGCGGCGGCCGATGATGTTGATCGGCATGGGCCTGTTCACCCTGGCCTCGCTGTTCTGCGGCATGGCGCAAAGCATGGAGCAACTGGTGCTGGCGCGGGTGCTGCAGGGCATCGGCGCCGGCGGCATGATTTCGGTGAGCCAGGCGATCATCGGCGACATCATCCCGCCCCGTGAGCGCGGGCGCTACCAGGGTTATTTCAGCAGCATGTACGCGGTGGCCAGCGTGGCCGGGCCGGTGCTGGGTGGCTACATGACCGAGTACCTGTCGTGGCGCTGGGTGTTTTTGATCAACCTGCCGTTGGGCGCCGGCGCCTGGTACGTGGCCCATCGCTCGCTGGTGGGGCTGCCGTTGCCGCAGCGCAAGCCGATCATCGATTACCTCGGCACCGTGCTGATGATCATCGGGCTGACCGCCTTGCTGTTGAGCATCACCGAAATCGGCCAGGGCCACTCTTGGCATGAGGATCGCGTACTGGGGTTGTTGGCCTGTGCGCTGGTGGCCTTGAGCCTGTTTGTCTGGCACGAACGCCGCGCGCGCGAGCCCTTGCTGCCGATGCACCTGTTCGCCAACCGCAACGCAGTGCTGTGCTGGTGCACGATTTTTTTCACCAGCTTCCAGGCGATTTCCCTGACGGTGCTCATGCCCCTGCGCTTTCAGACGGTGACCGGCGCCGGTGCCGATAGCGCCGCCTTGCACCTGTTGCCCTTGGCGATGGGGTTGCCGATGGGCGCCTATTGCGCCGGGCGCCTGACCTCGGTGACCGGGCGTTATAAACCGATGATTCTCGGTGGCGCGCTGCTGAGTCCCTTGGCGATTCTCGGCATGGCCTTCAGCGCACCCCAGGCGTTGGGGCTGACCGCGGTGTTCATGCTGCTGTGCGGGATCGCTGGCGGCATGCAGTTCCCCACGTCCCTGGTGGGCGCGCAGAACTCGGTGGAGCAACGGGACATCGGCGTCGCCACCAGCACCACCAACCTGTTCCGTTCCCTCGGCGGCGCGGTGGGCGTGGCGTGCATGTCGGCGTTGTTGCTGGCGCTGTTGCAGGATTCCAGCTTCGCCCACTTGGCCAGCGGTGCGTTGGTGGCGGAGGGCAGTTCCGGCAACGTCTTGCTCGATGGCCTCAACGCCGCTCCAGGCCCGGCGCAGGAGGCGCTGCGCGGGGAGCTGGCGCTGACGTTCCGGCATTTGCTGATGGTCAGCGCCGCCGTGTCGCTATTGGGGCTGGCGGCGGCGCTCGCGATGCCCAACCGGATGCTGCGCGGTCGCGAAGACAAGGCCGGGTAGCCTCAAGGGCTGTAGTAACCCACCGCCACCATGAAATGCCCGGTTTTGCGCAAGTAGGCGTGCTTGTTCTCGACCTTGCCTGTCACCGGGTTTTTCCAGCGGTACTGGTATTCGCCCTGGTCCTGCTCGGCCATCAACTTGAGGATCGGCGCCCCCACCGGCTTGCCGTCGGGGTCCTTGACCTTGCTGAAGTCGGTGTTGATCAAACGCAGGTTGGTGCCATGGGCCACATAGCGCCCGGTATTGAGGTCCACCACAAACACATAGAGATCATCCTGCAGGAAGCCGCCCTGCAATGAATTGATTGCCTTGAGTGTGCCGGCTTCATCCGCGAGCAGGACCTTCGCGGCCTTGTCGCGCAGGGCGCGCGCCTGTTCCGGGGACGCCCGTGGCAGGTAATAACCGACCGCCAGGATGCGCTCGCCCACGCGCTGATAAAACACATGCTTGCGTTCGACCTTGCCGTCGTTCCAGTTCTGCCAACGGTAATCGGCCTGCTGGATGCCCTGGCCTTCCGGCACCTGGAGCGCGTTCTTGAATGACTGGCGCAAATCCGGCCCCAGCACTTCGGACACGTCGCGACCGATCAACGCGGAGGAGGGCCCGCCGCTGGCCAGCAGTACGCCCTGGGTATCCATCACGAACACATAGCGGTCCTTGTCGACAAACTCGCCCTGGCGGCTGAATGCGGCCAACGCTTTATCGCCGTTGCTCTGGTAGTAGGCCAGGGCTTTTTCCAGCAGCGCCTTGGCGGCCTGGGCATCCTCCTCCTGAGCCGTCGCGGCGTGAACCTGGCTCAAACCCAACAGCAACAGCCAGGTGATGCGCAGCAGTCCCTTCATGTCCTGTCCCTCTATCTTATTGGTGTGACAACAGCGTAGACGGCTGTGGCCTGGTGCGAGGAATGTTTAGTCGCGCTGCAACCCTACTCCGTCATCGGTGAATTGAACCGCCTGTCCAGGCGTGTGACGCTGCACCCATCTTCCTCATTGTGATTTGCGTATGGACGGCCTTCCCGACACTCACGCCGCGACACTGCCGTCCGCGCTGGCCTTCTGGGCCTTGTTCCACTGCCGACACGCGCGCCCGCCAGATTCCTCTCTCCTACGTTGATCTATCCCATGGATGACGCGCACCTGCGCGCATCTGCCCGGCGGCGCCTGCGCGCCTGCCTGACGCAAACGTATGAGAACGCCCATGAGTGTTTTTGCCAGCCTGCACGAAGCCCACACCTTTCTTGAACAGCACCCGCACATCGAAATGTTCGAGCTGTTTATCCTCGACAACAACGGCGTGCCGCGCGGCAAGTTGCTGCACCGCGACGAACTGTTGGCGGTGTATGAAAGCGGGCGGCCGTTGCCCAGCACCATCCTCGGCCTGACCATCGATGGCGACGACGTGGAAAATTCCGGCTTGGTGTGGGAGGTGGGCGATATCGACTGCCGCGCCTACCCCATCAGCGGCAGCCTGCAACCCATGCCCTGGCGCCTGATCCCGACTGCCGCAGTGCAAGTCAGCATGCACCCCACCGAAGGCCTGCCCGCCACGGTAGCCGACCCCCGGCATGTGCT
Source organism: Pseudomonas extremaustralis (assembly GCF_900102035.1). Lineage (NCBI taxonomy): Bacteria > Pseudomonadati > Pseudomonadota > Gammaproteobacteria > Pseudomonadales > Pseudomonadaceae > Pseudomonas > Pseudomonas extremaustralis. The sequence continues at coordinate 3,181,738 of NZ_LT629689.1, read as the reverse complement.
GGCCAAGGTGATCGAGGGGCTCAAGGCCGACGGTTATTACCCGGTGATGGCGGCGGAACTGGAGTTCTACCTGCTCGACCAGAAACCCGACGCCAATGGCCGCCCGCAACCGGCGCGGGATGTGGACGGTGGTCGCCCGCGTTCGACCCAGGTCTATGGCCTGCGCGAACTGGAGCAGATCGAACCGTTCCTGGCAGATTTGTACAGCGCCTGCACACTGCAAGGCATCCCGGCGCGCACGGCGATTTCCGAATACGCTCCGGGCCAGGTGGAGATCACCCTGGAACATCGCACCGACGCCCTACAGGCGATGGACGAAGCGGTGCGCTACAAACGCCTGGTCAAAGGCGTGGCGCACAAACACGGGATGACCGCCTGCTTCATGGCCAAACCGTTCGACGACCTGGCAGGCACCGGCATGCACATGCACGTGAGCCTGGCGGATGCCGAGGGCCACAACCTGTTCGCCAGCGACGCCGCCGACGGCACGCCGCTGCTGCGCCAGGCGGTGGGCGGCATGCTCGACACCTTGCTCGATTCGCTGCTGATGTTCTGCCCCAACGCCAACTCCTACCGACGGTTCCAGACCAACAGCTACGCGCCGCTGGCCGCCACCTGGGGCGTCGACAACCGCACCGTCAGCCTGCGCGTGCCTGGTGGTCCGGCCCATTCCCGGCATATCGAACACCGCATTTGCGGCGCCGACGCCAACCCTTACCTGGCCGCTGCGGCGATCCTCGCCGGCATCCACCGTGGCATCCGCGAACAACGCGACCCCGGCGCCCCGGTGGAAGGCAACGGCTACGCCCAGGCCAATGCGCTGTTGCCCACCGATTGGCTCACCACCCTGCGTGCGCTGGAAACCTCAAGCTGGGCGCGGGAAGCCTTTGGCAGTGAGTTCCTTGGCGTCTACCTGGCGGTGAAACGGGCGGAATACCGGCAGTTCATGGGCGAGGTGGGAGAGCAGGATTGGCGCTGGTATTTGCATCAGGCGTGAGCCGATTGACGGCAGTGGCGGCTTCGACCTTTTTTTCACGTAGCGCTGGTTAAGCTGCGAATCGAAGTCGTTCATTACCGTTTAACTCACATGAGCCCGTGATGTCGTCACCACCCCTTTCTTCCATCGAGATTGAATACGCCGAGCAGTGTGGCCGGGAACACGCCAGGGTCTGCGGTGACACGCGTCCGCCCGGCCTGCGCCGGCGACTGGCCTCGTGGCGCGACGAGTGGTTGGTGCGCCAGGCGCTCAAAGTCGCCGGCGAACCGGGGCTCGTGCTGGATCTGGCCTGCGGCTCGGGGCGTTTCTGGCCGGTGCTGGCCGAGCACGTCAATCGGGTGATCCTGGCCTCGGACAATTCCCAGGCCATGCTCGACCACGCACTGACCCACCACCCGGCGTCCTTGCTCAAACGGGTCAAGACGTTTCAGGGTTCGGCGTTTTCCATTGGCTTGTCGGCCAATGCGGTGGATTGCATTTTCTGCCTGGAATTGTTTCGTCATGTGCCCAGCAGCGAAGGGCGCCTGGCGTTGCTGCGCGAGTTTCACCGCGTCAGCCGCGACACGGTGATCGTGTCGGTGCCGTCGCGTACCCCTGTGGAAGCGGAGTTTCGCCAGGCCGGTTTCAAGGTCCTGAGCTATCAGGAGTTCATGCCGGGTTCCAGCCAGTGGCGGGTCTACGTTCTATGTAAGAGAGGATGACTCCCGCTTGTCGGACTATTCTTCATCTTCTGTCTGAGTTTTCATGACTGCCTGTGCACTGCGGATGCTCGCAAGTCCCTTTCGCGATATATACTGCGCGCCATTCTTCAAGGGAGAGCCGTGTGGCCATCGATATTCACTGGATCTGCGACAACGATAGCCTCGGCCAGCATTGCGCCGAATGGCAGCAGTTGCCATTCGTCGCCCTCGACACCGAATTCATGCGGGTCGACACCTTTTATCCCATCGCCGGGCTGATCCAGATCGGTGATGGCGTTCGCGCTTACCTGATCGACCCCCTGACCATCGACAACTGGCAACCCCTGGCCGCCTTGTTGGAAAACCCGGCGGTGATCAAGGTGGTGCACGCTTGCAGCGAAGACCTTGAGGTGTTGCTGCGCCTGACCGGTAGCCTGCCAGTGCCGTTGTTCGACACCCAACTGGCGGCCGCCTACCTGAACCTCGGGTTCTCCATGGGCTACTCGCGGCTGGTGCAAGCCGTGCTGGATATCGAGTTGCCCAAGGGCGAGACCCGCTCCGACTGGCTGCAGCGGCCCTTGTCCGAGACGCAAATCAGCTACGCCGCCGAAGATGCCGTGCATTTGGCCGAGGTCTACATCCGCCTGCGCCCGCGGCTGTCGGAGGATAAATACGCCTGGGTCCTGGAAGACGGTGCGGAACTGGTGGCCAACCTGCGCCGTGAAGTCGACCCGTACGAGGTGTACCGCGACGCCAAGCTGGCGTGGAAACTGTCCCGTGCCCAGCTCGCCGTGCTGCGTGAGCTGTGCGCCTGGCGCGAGCAACAAGCCCGCGCCCGCGACCTGCCGCGCAACCGCATTGTGCGCGAACACTCGCTGTGGCCCCTGGCCAAATCCCAGCCGGATAACCTCGCCGCCCTGGGCAAGATCGAAGACATGCACCCGCGCACCGTGCGTCAGGATGGCCAGTTCCTGCTGGACCTGATCAAGCGTGCCGCCAGCCTGCCCATGGACCAATGGCCGCCCGCCGTGGCTGAACCGCTGCCGGTGGATGCCGCCGCGCTGATCAAGCAACTGCGCACCCTTGGCCAGACGTTCGCCGAGCGCCTCGACATGGCGCCCGAACTGATGCTGCGCAAGAAAACCCTCGAAGCCCTGGTCAAAAGTGGCTACCCCGATGGGCCTTACCAATTGCCAGACTCGCTGCGTGGCTGGCGCCGCGAGTTGATGGGCCAGGCGCTGCTCGACAGCCTGGCCACTGCCGGAGAACAGCCTTGAAACGTATCTGCTCCATCTATCGCAGTTCGAAACGCAACGAAATGTACCTGTATGTGCTGAAAAGCGATGCCCTGGAGCGTGTGCCGGAACCCTTGATGCAAGCCTTCGGCAAGGCCCATCACGCGTTTGACATGGTGCTCACGCCGGAGCGCAAGCTGTCGCGCGAAGACATCGCGGTGGTGCTGGAAAACCTCGAAAAGCAGGGCTACCACCTGCAAATGCCACCGGCCGAGGACGAGTACATCGAACACTTGCCCGAAGAGCTGCTGCGCCGCAACGACCCGATGTGATCGGTCGATGCCCTGTTCAGGGCACATTCATCCATGGAATCGTATTATCGGGCGCTGGCCGCAAGGATGTGGGCGGCCGTCTGCACTGTTTTTGAAAGGTTTGAAGCATGCGTGTTCTGATTGCTGAACAGGATCATCCTCTCTACGCCCGACTGTTGGGTGAAGCGGCCCCGGACCTTGAGGTGCTGACCAGCGGCGACTCGGCCGAGCTGTCGCGCCTGGCCGCCGATTGCCCGGTGTGGCTGGGCCAACCGGACCTGCTGGCGACCCTGCTGCGCCAGGGCCATCGTCCGCAATGGCTGCAATCGACCTGGGCCGGCATCACGCCGCTGCTGGCCGAAGGCCTGCCGCGCAACTATCGCCTGACCCGCGCGGTCGGCATCTTTGGCCAGGTCATGGCCGAGTTCGTCCTCACCTACATGCTGGGCCATGAGCGCGAAGTGCTGGCGCGGCTGGTCAGCCAGGTCGAGCGCAAGTGGGACAACCGCATGGGCCAGAGCCTGGCGGGGCGCACCGCGTTAATCGTCGGCTGCGGCGATATCGGCCAGCGTGTGGCGGAGTTCCTCGTGCCCTTTGGCGTCAAGCTCTACGGCATCGCCAGCACCGCGCGGGAACAGGCGCCGTTCATCGAAGTGGCCGGTATCGACCAATTGGGCCGGTTGGTGGGCGAAGCGGACTACGTGATCAACCTGCTGCCCAACACGCCCAATACCCATGACCTGTACGATGCGGCGCTGTTCAAGCAATTCAAGCCGACCGGGTTGTTTATCAACGTCGGACGCGGCGTGGCCGTGGTCGATGCCGACCTGGTCGAAGCCTTGAAAGAAGGGCACCTGGCCGGTGCGGTGATCGACGTGTGCCGCCAGGAGCCGCTGCCGCAGCGTCATCCGTTCTGGACCGCCTGGGGCCTGTTGTTGACCGGGCACAGCTCCGCGCCGACTTCGCCATCGATGATGGTGGAGCTGTTCGTGCAGAACGTGCGGGCGTATCAGGCCAAGCAAGCGTTGCGTGGCGAAGTGGATTTCGAGCGCGGTTACTGAGACGAAAACAGCCGGCGCGCGCTTGCCTGCGATGGCGTTCTAGCGGTGCCGGCTGCATCGACTGATACACCGCCATCGCGGGCAAGCGCGCTCCTACGGAGCCTTAGGCTCAGAGGCTGAAGTCGCCTTCGGACACCAGCTCGCTCAACGGTTTGCGCGGGCTCGGTGTTTCACGGGCTTGCAGGTATTCCGGCAAGCTCGATTTATCCCCCAGCTTGCCCACCGCGATGGCCGCGTGCAGGGCATAGCCGTCCGGAATTTTCAGCTCCTTGCGGGTCAGTTCCTGATCGAAACCGGCCATGCCATGGGTGTACCAACCGCTGAGGCTGGCCTGCAACGCCAGGTGGCCCCAGGCCGAACCGGTGTCGAAGGTGTGCCACAGTGCCGGGGTTTCCTCGGTGGCGCCAGGCGCGGTGAAGTCGGTTTTCGAGGCAACGATCACCAGGGCCGATGCGTGCTGCGCCCAACCGCGGTTGAATTCGTTCAACAGCCCCAGGAAACGTTCCCAGTCCGGCGTATCGCGGCGCGCGTAGAGAAAACGCCAGGGTTGCGAGTTGTAGGCTGATGGCGCCCAGCGCGCGGCTTCGAAAAAGCTCAGCAGGGTTTCCTGCGGGATGCTCTCGCCGGTGAAGGCGCGAGGCGACCAGCGTGCGGTGAACTGGGGGTTGATCGGGTAATCGGCAACGCGGGGGGAGGTGCTCATGGGCAGTTCCTGATCGTCAATTCGGCGCTCAAAGCTACTGCGCCCCCGCTAGACTGACAAGTCTTGTAACACCGCCAGTCGTAAGCGCTTGGCCGCAGTGGCCTTGGGCACTAGACTGGCGGCCTTTTCACCCACCGATACCGATGTAGAGCCATGGCCGCCAAAGTCGAACCTTTCTGGATACGCAAAACCCTTGAACAGCTCGACCAGGAGGAGTGGGAGTCGTTGTGCGACGGCTGCGGCCTGTGCTGCCTGCAAAAACTCGAGGACGAGGACGACAACAGCGTCTATTACACGCGCATCGCCTGCAAACTGCTCGACCTGAAAACCTGCCAGTGCACCGACTACCCCAACCGCCGCGCCTCGGTCCCCGACTGCATCCAGCTCACCCCGGGGCATGCCGACCAGTTCAAATGGCTGCCACCCACCTGCGGCTACCGCTTGGTCAGTGAACGCAAGGATTTGCCGCTGTGGCACCATCTGGTCTGCGGCGACCGCGACGCCGTGCACCACGAACGTATTTCCCAGTCCGGGCGCATGCTCAGCGAAGGCAGCGTGCCCGAAGAAGACTGGGAGGATTACCTGATCTTCCGCGCAGGCTGAACAAGGAGTGTGTATGAGGCTGGAACCCAAGCTGGCGGCAGCCTTCGCGTTGCTGGCGTTGAGCATGCCTGCGTGGTGCGCGAAGAAGGTCGACCTGGATTATCACGTCAAGCTGTTACCCCAGAGCGATCAGGCCGAGGTGCGTGTGAGCCTGTCCCAGGGCTCGGCGGTACGCAGCCTGAACTTCGACCTGGGTCATAACGGCGACTACAGCGATTTCAAGGCCGATGGCCAATGGCACGTCACCGACCACCGGGGTTTGTGGCAGCCGGGGGCCAGCAAGGCCAGCCTGACCTACCGGGTACGCCTTACCCATGCGCGCAAACCGGGCATTTATGAAACGCGGATGACGCCGAGCTGGGCGCTGTTTCGCGGTGAAGACCTGGTACCGACCGCACGGCTCGACCAGCAGGACGGCACCGAATTGGTCTCGCGCCTGGTGTTCGAGCTGCCGGCGGGCTGGAAAAGCGTCGAAACCGCCTGGCCGCGCATCGGCAAGCACAGCTTTCGCATCGACAACGTCTCGCGCCTGTTCGACCGGCCCACCGGCTGGATGCTCGCCGGCAACCTCGGCAGCCGCCGTGTACGCCTGGGCGAGACCGAAGTGACCGTCGCGTCGCCCAAGGGCCAGGCCATGCGGCGCATGGATGTGCTGACCTTGCTGACTTTCGTCTGGCCTCAAGTGGAGGCCGCGTTCCCGCGTCATCCGGCCAAACTGCTGGTGGTTGGTGCCAGCGACCCGATGCGCCGTGGCGCGTTTTCGGCGCGCGACTCGATCTACCTCAACAGCCGCACGCCGCTGGTCGGCGAAAACGGCAGCAGCCCGCTGCTCCGTGAAGTGGTGCAGGCGATCGGTCGTTTCAACGACCACGACACCAGTGACTGGATCAGCGAGGGGCTGGGGGAGTATTACGCCATCGAACTGCTGCGCCGTGCCGGCGGCATTACCGATGAGCGGTATCAGGCGATCCAGGCGCGATTGACCCGTGAAGGCAAGGACGTGACCAGCCTGCGCGGCGAGCACGTCAGCGGTGCGACGGTGTCACGGGCGGTGGTGGTGTTGCAGGAGCTGGACCGCGAGATCCGCGTGAAGACCCACAACAAGCGCTCCCTGGATGACCTCGCGCAAGCGGTGATGCGCGCCAACAGCATCACCACCGCGGAGTTCGTGCAACTGGCCGAAAGCATCATCGGCGAGTCGTCGGTGGTGCTGGACTCCAAGCTGTTGCACTGAGGCAGGACAGAATGTGGGAGGGGGCTTGCTCCCGATAGCGGTGGGCCAGTCACCAATCCAGTGACTGACACCCTGCTATCGGGAGCAAGCCCCCTCCCACATTGGTATCGAGAACAGACAGAAGACTTGGTTCATCCAGTGGTTTTCGTGGTCTCGTCGGCCGTCACTTGCGCTTTCGTCTTCAGGTTCTTCAACTCGGCACCGGCGCGCTCGATCCGGGTCCGCACGTTGTTCAGGTCCTGGCGACCCTGTTCCAGCGCGTCCTTGAGCCTGCTGTGCCCGGTGAAACCGCGCGTCAGGGCCACCCCGCCGATCGCCACCTGGATCAGCCCGAAAATCCCGCCACGGCGCAAGCCTTTGCCCACCATCATCGCACCGCCGGCTACCGAGGCGATGCGTTCCCAGCCATGCACGTTCTGCGTGGGCTGGGGGTGAAAGGGCGCGTGTTCGATGATAGGTCGCAAGGTTTTGCTGTCGCTCATGATCCGTCTCCAACAAGGGCAAATGTATGCAGCTGACTGCTCGCGGGCGCGGGATGTTCCCGAACAATCAGTATTTGGGGCCCGAACGGGTGTTGTTGCCTTTGGCCATGCGGTCGTAGAGCACCACGTTGACGGTGGCGGCGAGGTTCATGCAGCCGGTCGTCGGGATGTACACCACGTCTTCGCACCAGTCGCGGATGTCTTTATCCAGCGAGCCGTCTTCAGGGCCGAAGATGTACAGCGCGCGATCGGGGTGAGTGTATTCGGGCAGCGGGCGGGCGCCTTCGACCAACTCCACGGCGACCGGGATGCAGCCCAGGGGCAGGATTTTCTTCAGGTCGTCGATACCGATCAGCGGAATGTCGTGATGGACCTTCTTGGTGTCGGTGATGAAATCCCGGGCGCGCTCGTAACGCACGCCGGTGTAGAACACCGAGGCCACGCCGTAGCAACCGGCGGCGCGCATGACCGAACCGACGTTTTCGGGGGATTTGGGGTTATACAGACCGATGCAGCTGTAGCGTTTATTGCCCACGGGGAAGGGTGCCTTGGCGAAAAACCGCGATTATACGGGCAATGGCCGAAACAATGTGCCTGTGGAGGAGCGGCCTGCCACAACAAGCCGCTTCTTCACCGCAGGCCCCCTCACGACCCGGTGTCAGTCGTCTTTCTTCATCAGCCCCGCCAACGCCGCAAACGGATTGTGCGTGGCCTTGGCGATGGTCGGGCTGCTGGTGGAGCCTTCGCCGAAGTACTGCTGGTCGGTGTAGCGCGAGTGTTCGTTGTCGTGGCAGTACAGGCACAAGAGCTCCCAGTTGGAGCCGTCCTGGGGGTTGTCGTCATGGTTGTGGTTGCGGTGGTGCACGGTCAGTTCGCTCAGGCGCTTGCCGGCGAATTCACGGGCGCAGCGGCCGCACACGTGGGGGTACATTTTCAGGGCTTTGTCGCGGTAGCCCATTTCCCGGTCGCGCTGGGCATCGGCGAGGATGCGGTCGAGCTTGGCGGTGTGGGAGGGCGGGTTGGTCGAGCTCATCATGGCTCCTGTCTTTGGGTGGTCACGGGTAGGTTGATTCTAGCCAATCATGGCGCAATTAGCCCTTGAGCTTTTCTGCAATCCAGATGGTGTGCCGCGTGCCCTTGTTGCCATGGGCGAACACCTGCACTTCTTCGGCCTTGAAACCGGCCTTGCGCAGCTTGTCGCTGAACAGCTTGTCGGCGCTGGCCGACCACACCGCCAGCACGCCCTTGGGCCGCAGGGCCTTGGCGCAGGCGGCCAGGCCGCCGGCGGAGTACAGCCAACTGTTGGCCTTTTGCGTGAGGCCTTCGGGGCCGTTGTCGACGTCGAGCATGATCGCGTCAAAGCCCTGGGGCTCGGCTTGCAGCACCTTGGCCACGTCTTCCATGCGGATCACCGTGCGCGGGTCCAACAGCGGACGGCCGGATTTTTCGCCGAGCGGCCCGCGGTTCCAGTCCACGACGCCGGGCACCAGTTCGGCCACCACCACTTCGGCGGTCTTGCCCAAATGCTTGAGCGCCGAGGCCAGGGTGAAGCCCATGCCCAGGCCGCCGATCAACACCCGCGAACCCGGACGACCGGCGACTTTGCGGCAGGGAATTTCCGCCAGCGCGTCTTCGGAGCCGTGCATGCGCGTGTTCATCAACTGGCCGCCGTCACCGCCCTGGATCTTGATGACAAAATCTTCACCGTATTCGAACAGGCACAAGGCACCGCCGTTGTCGGGGATCGGGGTGGTGTCCAGCAGAACGAAACGTTTCATGGAGATCTCATTGGGAAGGGCATTCTTGCGCGGTTGGGAGTAGCCTTACGACATTCCGGTCAGGCCATGGAGCCATCGATGAAGTGCAGCATTCTAACGGTCATTGTGCTCGGCGCGCTCGCATTGGGTGCGGCGCAGGCTCAGGAGTTGCAAACCGTCCCCGTCGCCCCCGCGCCCACCCCCGGTGCGCCGGGGACGCCCACCCCGACGCTCTACCCGCAAGTCAGCCCACCGGCCGTGCCCAAGACAAACGGCTCGCCGCCCCTGGTGCCCATCGTGTTGCCGACGCCACCGAAGGACCAGAACGTGCCCGGCCTGCTGCCGAGCGACAGCAAGCCGAAAACCCCCGGCGGTTAGAGCGATTGTGGGGCTAGCCCCAGCACCTTGAACACAAAGGCATATTCGAGCGCTACGTCACGAATGCCCTGGTAACGACCGCTCATCCCGCCGTGGCCGGCACCCAGTTCGGTCTTGAGCAGCAGCAGGTTGTCGTCCGTCTTGGTCGCTCGCAACTTGGCCACCCACTTGGCCGCTTCCCAGTACTGCACACGGCTGTCGTTGTAGCCGGCGATCACCAGCGTGGCCGGGTAGGCCTGGGCGCTGACGTTTTCGTACGGCGCATAGGCCTTGATGCGTTCATACACCTCGGGTTCTTCAGGGTTGCCCCATTCGTCGTACTCGGTGACGGTCAGCGGCAGGTCGGGATCGAGCATGGTGTTGAGCACATCGACGAACGGCACTTCGGCAATCGCCGCCTGGAACAGTTCCGGGCGCTGGTTGAGCACCGCGCCGATCAGCAGGCCGCCGGCGCTGCCGCCGCTGATGGCCAGTTGCTTGGCGGTGGTCAGGCCCTGGGCGATCAGGTGTTCGGCACAGGCGATAAAGTCGCTGAAGGTGTTTTGCTTGTGTGCCTGCTTGCCGTTGCGGTACCAGGCCTCGCCCAGTTCGCCGCCGCCGCGCACGTGGGCAATGGCGAAGGCCACGCCCCGGTCCAGCAGGCTCAGGCGCGCGTGGGAGAACCACGGGTCGAGGCTCTGGCCATAGGCGCCGTAGCCATACAGGTACAGCGGCGTCGGTTTGCCGAGCTGGTCGCGTTTGACCACCAGGCTGATCGGCACTTGGGTGCCGTCGACGGAAGTGGCCCACAGGCGTTGGCTGATGTAGTCGTCGGCGTTGAATACACCGAGTACCGGGGTTTCCTTGAGCACCTGCTGTGCGCCGCTGGCCAGTTCCAATTGGCGGACCTGGGCCGGACGGTTCAGCGCTTCGTAGCGCAGGCGGATCTTGTCGCTGGAGAATTCCAGGCTGTTCTGTACATAGAGGCTGTAGGCGGCGTCAGGCAATTCCACGCGATAGGCCGGCACGCCTTGGGGGTGCACTTCGATCACCGGCAGGCCGCCGATGCGCAGGCTCAAGGTCATGGCGCTGGCATTCAGGCTGACGCCGTCGAGCATCACCGTATCGCTGTGGGGGATCAGGTTCTGCCAGTCGGCTTCGGTCGGCACATGGCCGGTGTCTGCGGCGACGAACAGCGCGTAGTTGATGCCGTCGCGGTTGCTGCGGATGAACCAGGTCCACTCGTCGTTAAGCTTGCCGTGGTCGACATCGTATTCATGGTCTTCGACCCGTGGCGCCAGGCAGGTGAAATCCAGGTGCGGCTGGTTGGCGTCCAGCGCCCAGATTTCGCTGGTGGTCTTGCTGCCCAGGGCCAGCAGCAACTGATGCTCGGAGCTTGAACGGTAGCAATGCAGGAAGAAACGTCCGTCGGTCTCATGGAACACTTCCTGCGCGGCAGTGCCGTCCAGGCGATAGCGATACAGCTTGTGCGGACGGTGGGTGTCGTCCAGTTCGCCGAAGAACAGGGTCAGGCTGTCATTGGCCCAGGTCATGCTGCCGTCGCAGTTGTCGAACGCCAGTTCGCTGACCTTGTCGGTGGCCAATTCCTTCACGTACAGGGTGTAGATCTCTTCGCCACTGGTGTCCAGGCTGTAGGCCAGGCGCTGGTGGTCGGGGCTGATGCTGAACGTGCCGAGGGAAAAGAAGCCGCCGTTGGCCAGCTCGTTCGGGTCGAGCAACAGTTCTTCACTGCTTTCATCCACCTGGTGGCTGTCATCGGCCGGGCGGCGGCAGCGGTAGTGGCGGGCGTACTCGTCGCCGGCGGTGGTGCGCGTGTAATACAGATAGGGGCCCCAAGGGTAGGGCAGCGACAGGTCAGTCTCGAGGATGCGGCCTTTGATCTCCTCGAACAGGGTTTCGCGCAGTGCGGCCTGGTCGGCGAGCTGGGCTTCCTGCCAGGCGTTTTCGGCCTTGAGGTAATCGAGCACTTCGGCGCTGTCACGCTCTTGCAGCCAGGCATAAGGGTCTGGGCCTGGGGCCTGGCGGGCGATCGGAGCGGCAGTGATGGGGGTCGATGGCGGCATGGATCACTCTCTGTCTGGCGGATGGTGGCAGGCATTGCAGCCGCGACACGTAAAAGCCGTTATCATAGCGGCCTGTTTGCCTACCTTGCCATGGACACCATGACCGAGAACGACTATCTGACCGCTTGGGGCCTTTACGCCTTCGCCGCTTTGGGCTGCCTGTTGGTGTGGTGGCGCATGACCCGCTGGATCTGGCGCTGGCTGCGCGAGCCGCTGCAATTGTTGATGGCGGTGCTGCTGTTGAGCCCGACCATTGTCGACCCGGTCAAGACCCAGTTCGCGCCGGCCGTGGCCATCACGGCGCTGGACCTGGTGCTCAAGGTCGGCAATAACGCCTGGCGGGCGATTTCCGATTTGTTCATGTACACCATGATCGCGTTTGGCGTGTACCTGGTGTTTGTGCTGATCCGCTGGCCCATCGAGCGCGCCGCCAACGCCCGCCGCGAGCGTAAGGCCGCGGCCGATGCGGCCTTGGCCGCCGAGCCGGAAGATGACGACGAGCCGTTTCGTCGTCCGGCACCGGTCAGCGGTATGCGGGTCGAACCGCGCCTTTAACGTTGACTGCCCTGCATCGAGAGCCCTGGCATGTGTGAATTATTGGGCATGAGTGCCAACGTCCCCACCGATATCGTGTTCAGCTTTACCGGGCTGATGCAGCGCGGTGGGCGTACCGGCCCCCACCGCGACGGTTGGGGCATCGCCTTCTACGAAGGCCGTGGCCTGCGTCTGTTCCAGGACCCGGCCGCCAGCAGCGAATCGGAAGTCGCGCTGCTGGTGCAGCGTTATCCCATCAAAAGTGAAGTGGTGATCGGTCATATCCGCCAGGCCAACGTCGGCAAGGTGTGCCTGTCCAATACCCACCCGTTCGTGCGTGAACTGTGGGGGCGCAACTGGTGTTTCGCCCACAATGGCCAGTTGGCCGACTTCGCTCCCCGCGCCACCTTCTACCGCCCGGTCGGCGATACCGACAGCGAGGCGGCGTTCTGCGACCTGCTCAACCGTGTGCGCGAAGCCTTCCCCGAGCCGGTGGAGATCGAACGGATGCTGCCGGACCTGATCGCCGCTTGCGCCGAATACCGCAGCAAAGGTGTGTTCAACTGCCTGCTCAGCGATGGTGACTGGCTGTTCTGCTACTGCTCGACCAAATTGGCGCAGATCACCCGTCGCGCACCGTTTGGCCCGGCGCGGCTGAAAGATGTCGACGTGATCGTCGATTTCCAGGCCGAAACCACCCCCAACGATGTGGTGACGGTGATTGCCACCGAACCGTTGACCGACAACGAAAACTGGACCCGCTACGAACCGGGCCAATGGAGCCTGTGGCGACGCGGAGAATGCGTCAGCCAGGGCGTTACCGAGTAAGGATATCGACCATGTTGCTCAGTTATCTGCGGTTGGTGCTGTTTGCCATTGGCCTGTTGGTCGGTGTGCAAGTACCGGGGTTCATCAACGATTACGCCAAGCGCGTCGAAGCTCACCTGATCGAGGCCCAGACCGGCCTGCGCGGGTTCGAATCCACTGCCCAGCAGTTTTTCAACGGCGACTTGCAGGCCTTGGTGGCCCACTACCGCGCCAGCGACGACCCGGTGTTCCAGAGCGATGCCAAGAGCCTGGGGGCGATGCTCGATCGCCAACTGGCGCTGGACAAGCAATTCCAGGCGATGCAAGGCCCCTGGTACATCCGCGCCCTGCAAGTGGCGGTGGCAGCCGACCCGGATATCCGCCTGGAGACCTGGAACGGCTATAGCTACCAGATCCTGCTGACCCCCGAAGCCATGGGCTGGGGCCTGGGCGGGGCGATGCTGCTGTCGTTCGGCCTGGAGTGCCTGTTCCGGCTGATCGACTGGGTGGTGCTCGGCGGCAAGCGCCTGCGCCAGAGCCGGCCGATCGAAGAGCGTGACCTCAAGGGCCTCTGAAGACCCATCGCTCCCCTGTAGGCGCGGGCTTGCGCCAATGCTTCGTTCTCCGGCCCCAAGTGTCAGGACAAGTTGCGCGTGCTGCGTAAAAAATCCCACACTACAAAAAAACAGAGCCTACAGGAGCAACCACCGTGAGCCGCCTGCTACTGAACTGTGACATTGGCGAGGGCTTTGGCAACTGGACCATGGGTCTGGACGCCGAGGTCATGCCGTTCATCGATTGCGCCAATGTGGCCTGCGGTTTCCATGCCGGCGACCCGAGCACCATGCGCAAGACCGTCGGCCTGGCGCTCAAGCACGGTGTGCAAGTGGGCGCGCACCCGGCGTACCAGGACCTGCAAGGCTTCGGTCGCCGCTCCATGGCCTACACGCCCGAGGAAATCCAGGACCTGTTGCACTACCAGATCGGTGCCCTCGACGGGATCTGCCGTGCGCAAGGCGGGCGGGTCAGTTACGTCAAGCCCCACGGTGCGATGTACAACGACATGATGGCCAACCCCGCGCAACTGCGCGCCGTGATCCAGGCCGTCGCGGCGTATGGCGACCTGCCGTTGATGCTGATGGCCACCCGTGACAACAGCGCGGCCAAGGCCCTGGGCGATGAGTATGGCGTGATCCTGTGGTTCGAGGCCTTCGCCGACCGTGGCTACGACAACAAGGGGCACCTGATGTCGCGCCAGTTGCCCGGCGCCGTACATCACGATGCCGAGACCATCATCCAGCAAGCGCTGACGATTTACCGTGGCGAACCCCTGACCGCCAGCGATGGCAGCCCGCTGGTCTTGCAGGCTAAAACCCTGTGCGTGCACGGCGACAACGCCAGCTCGGTGGCGGCGGTGCAACGCATCCGCGAGGCCTTGAAGCCCGCATGAAACCACGCATCGAAGTGGTAGCCATCGACTGCCTGATGGTGCGTCTGTTCGAGGTGATCGCCGAAGCCAATATGCCGTGGATGCTGGCCGCCACCCAACGTCTGCGCAGTGGGTTCGGTCCGGCGCTGGTGGACCTGGTGCCGTCCTATACCACGCTGATGGTGCATTACGACCTCACCGTGTTGAACCCGGCGCAAGCGCGGGAATTGATCGGCCAGGCCCTGACCGATCTGCAACCCCAGGCCCAGGGCAGCGGCCAGTGCCATGTGCTGCCGGTGTGGTACGACCTGAGCGTCGGCCCTGAATTGGCCGTGCTCAGCCAGCGCAGCGGCTTGTCCGTCGACGAGGTGATCCGCCGCCACAGCGCCCACGAATACCAGGTGTTCGCCCTCGGTTTCGCTCCCGGTTTTGCCTTTATGGGGCTGGTGGATGAACGCCTCGCCACGCCGCGCCTCAACACCCCGCGCAAACGCGTGGCCGCCGGCAGCGTCGGCATTGCCGAACGGCAAACCGCGGCGTACCCGACGGTGTCGCCGGGTGGCTGGAACCTGATCGGCCGCACCCCGGCCAAACTGTTCGACCGCGACCGCGACGGTTACAGCCTGATGCAACCGGGCGATACGGTGCGCTTCGACCCCGTGGGTCACGCCGAATTCATCCGCCTGGGAGGCGATGACACGCCGTTGGAGGCGCAGGCATGAGCCGTTTGACGATCGAGGCCAGCACCCCGCTGTGCCTGTTGCAGGACGCCGGCCGCTTTGGCGTGCGCCACCTGGGCGTGACCCAGGGCGGGGCGTTGGATTGGGTGTCGATGTCCTGGGCCAACTGGCTGCTGGGTAATGCGCTGGACGCGCCGGTGGTGGAAATCACCCTGGGCGGGTTTACCCTGCGCGCCGAGGAGTATTGCCTGCTGGCGTTGGCGGGCGCGGACCTGGGCGCGTATATCGATGAGCGCGCCATCCGCCCCGGTCGCGGTTTTATCCTGCAAAAGGGCCAGCGTTTGCGCTTTACCCAACCGTTCAGCGGCGCGCGCGCTTACCTGGCGGCGCCGGGCGGATTCGATGCGCCAGACGTGCTGGGCAGTTGTGCGACGGTGGTGCGTGAGGAACTGGGCGGGCTGGATGGCTTCGGCAAGCCCTTGGCTGAAGGCGGGTGGTTGGGCTATTCCGGTACCGGCGGGGCGATGAAGGTGTTGAGCACCACCGCGCTACCGGCCAAAGCGCCACTGGATGTGATCGTCGGTGCGCAGATCGGCCGGTTCAGCGGCCAGAGCCTGTTCGATGCCTTCAACACCGAATGGACCCTCGACAGCCGCGCCGACCGCATGGGCATGCGTTTGCTGGGCACGCCGCTCGAGTACCAGGGGCCATCGCTGATTTCCGAAGGCATCCCCCTGGGGGCGATCCAGGTGCCGCCGGATGGGCAGCCGATTGTGTTGCTCAATGACCGGCAGACCATTGGCGGCTACCCGCGTCTGGGTGCGCTCACGCCCTTGGCGCTGGCGCGGCTGGCGCAGTGTTTGCCGGGGGAAACGGTGCGCCTGGCGCCGATGGTGCAGGAAACGGCGCATCGCCAGCATGTGGCGTTTTTGCAGCGGTTTACCACAGGCTAAAGAACACTGTGGACCAGAACTGTGGGAGGGGGCTTGCTCCCACATGTGGAGGTTGTGTTGAGTAGGAGAGGGCGGGTTATTTGGAGAGAAAGCGCATGCCTTCTTCCAGCCCGCGCAAGGTCAGCGGATACATCTGGTCCTCGACCAACTCCCGCACGATCCCGGTCGAGGCGGTATAGCCCCAGGTGTCCTTGGGATACGGGTTTATCCAGATCAGCTTCTTGTACTTGGCCATGAAGCGCTGCATCCACACATACCCCGGCTCCTCGTTCCAGTGCTCGACGCTGCCGCCGGCCTGGGTGATCTCATACGGCGCCATCGACGCATCACCGATAAAGATCACTTTGTAGTCGGCTCCGTACTTGTGCAGCAGGTCCTGGGTGGCGGTGCGCTCCGACGTGCGGCGCTGGTTGTTCTTCCACACCGACTCGTACACGAAGTTGTGGAAGTAGAAGTACTCCAGGTGCTTGAACTCGGTCTTGCACGCCGAGAACAGTTCTTCGCAGATCTTCACATGGGCGTCCATCGAGCCGCCGATGTCGAACAGCAACAGCAGCTTGATGGTGTTGCGCCGCTCCGGGCGCATCTGGATGTTCAGCAGCCCGGCATCGCGGGCGGTGTGGTCGATGGTGCCGTCAATGTCCAGCTCTTCGGCCGCGCCCTGGCGCGCGAACTTGCGCAGGCGACGCAGGGCCACCTTGATGTTGCGCGTGCCCAGCTCCACCTGGTCGTCGAGGTTCTTGTACTCGCGCTGGTCCCAGACCTTGACCGCCTTGCCCTGGCGCTTGCCGGCATCGCCGACGCGAATGCCTTCCGGGTTGTAGCCGCCGGAACCGAACGGGCTGGTGCCGCCGGTGCCGATCCACTTATTGCCGCCGGCGTGGCGTTCCTTTTGTTCTTCCAGGCGTTTCTTGAACTCCTCGATGAGTTTGTCGAGGCCGCCGAGGGACTGGATCTGCGCGCGCTCTTCATCCGTCAGCGAACGCTCGAACTCCTTGCGCAGCCAGTCTTCGGGGATCAGCGCCTGCAAGTGGTCGTCGAGCTTTTCCAGGCCGTTGAAATAGGCGCTGAAGGCACGGTCGAACTTGTCGAAATGCCGCTCGTCCTTGACCAGGATCGCCCGGGCCAAGTAGTAGAACTCGTCCATGTCGGCGAAGGTCACGCGCTGTTTCAGGGCGTTGATCAGGTCAAGCAGCTCGCGCACCGACACCGGCACCTTGGCGGCGCGCATTTCATTGAACAGGTTGAGCAACATTATCGATTACCGCGACGGCTCATGAATGCCAGACGTTCCAGTAGCTGCACGTCTTGCTCGTTCTTGACCAAGGCACCGGCCAGGGGCGGGATGGCCTTGGTGGGATCGCGTTCGCGCAGCACCGCTTCGCCGATGTTGTCGGCCATCAGCAGCTTGAGCCAGTCCACCAGTTCGGAGGTGGAAGGTTTTTTCTTCAGGCCCGGCACTTTGCGCACGTCGAAAAACACGTCCAGCGCTTCGCTGACCAGGTCTTTCTTGATGTCGGGGTAGTGCACGTCGACGATTTTTTGCAGGGTGGTGCGGTCGGGGAAGGCTATGTAGTGGAAGAAGCAGCGGCGCAGGAACGCGTCCGGCAGCTCTTTTTCGTTGTTGGAGGTGATGATGATGATCGGGCGTTTCTTGGCCTTGATGGTCTCGTCGATTTCGTAGACGTAGAACTCCATCTTGTCGAGTTCTTGCAGCAAGTCGTTGGGGAACTCGATGTCGGCCTTGTCGATTTCATCGATCAGCAGGATCACCCGCTCCTCGGACTCGAATGCTTCCCAGAGCTTGCCTTTCTTCAGGTAGTTGCGCACGTCGTGCACTTTGTCGACGCCCAGTTGCGAGTCACGCAGGCGGCTGACCGCGTCGTACTCATACAGGCCCTGATGCGCCTTGGTGGTGGACTTGATGTGCCAGGTGATCAGCTTGGCGCCAAAGGATTCGGCCAGTTGCTCGGCGAGCATGGTCTTGCCGGTGCCGGGTTCACCCTTGACCAGCAGCGGACGCTCCAACGTGATGGCGGCGTTGACGGCCAGTTTCAGGTCATCGGTGGCAACGTAGGCCTGGGTGCCTTCGAACTTCATCGGTCATTCCTCGAATTCATCAATGCCGGGACTATACCGCGCAGCCCCGGCGACTGTGAACGCAGACGGGCTATTCAGTCTCTGAATGGCCAGTCAGCGTAGGAGCGAGCTTGCTCGCGAAAAACGTGAGGACGCCGCGTAGAGTCTGGATGTGCGCGTTATCGTTGACGTCTTTCGCGAGCAAGCTCGCTCCTACATTGTTGCTGGGTGGGATCAGCCGGCGCTGGGCTTGGGTTGTTCGTAGCGGGCGTTGAAGGCCTGGATGAAACCGTTGCGCAAAATCGCCAAAAAGGCGGAGAACGCGCTGACATTTTGCTGATGCACGCTGCCGCTGAGTTCGACGCGGGTGGCGAACTGGTTCTTGGACTGGTTTTTCAGCACGGTCTCGCTGGCACCGACCACGGCCTCCCAGATCGAGCGAAAGATGTTCTTGTCCTTGTTTTCCACGTCCTGCTGCCAGTCGAAGACTTCCACATCCCGCAGCAGTGGCTTGATGTAGCCGTGCAATTGGCCGTTTTCCGCCCGGGCTTCGATCACCACATCGCCGGTGCCGGCCTTGAAATCGAATTTGCCGTAGGCCGACGCGAAGTCATTCATGCGCTTGAGTTGCAAATCCTTGGCGCGGAAGCGGAACTCGAAGTTTTCGAAATCGCTCAACGGGTCAAAGGTGGCGCTGGCTTCCAGCGGTGCCTGGCCTTGCAGCAGGGCTTTGCCGTCGAAGCGGGCGTCGCGCTTGCCTTTGACGTCCTCCACGTTGGTCAGGTTATAGAAGCTGGCGTTGACCGAGGTGGCCGTGATGTTCACCGGCGGTTTGGAGCTGAAGTTATGAAAGGCGACCTTGCCGTCTTCGATGCGCACTTCATCCAGGGTGATCGGCAAAAGTTTTCCCAGTTGCGCGCGCCAGTCGGTGCCCTTACCGGTCTGGGACGCCTGCTGGTCGGCGCCGCCGTCGACGAAGTTGACCTCGGGGTTGATAAAGCGCACCCGGGCTACCACCCCATGGTCGTACCACAATGAATGCCAGCTCACCGCCAGGTCTATCAGCGGCGCCTTGACGAACGGTACGGGCACCTTGCCATCGACCTTGACGATCTGCAGGCCATTGATCCGGTAGGCGCCGCGCCACAGGGCCAGGTCCACGTCGGTGACCTGGCCACGGTAGTCGCCCATGTCGGCGAGCTTGTCATTCAGGTAGTTGCGCACCAGGTAGGGCAGGGCGAGGTCGAGGGCGACCAGCACCACCACCAGTCCGGCGACGGTCCATAGCGGCCAGCTGTAGCGACGTTTCATCGGGCAGTTCTCCATGCAGGTAGGCGGTGGACTGCGCTGAGGCATGCAACGTTCCTCTGACTGGACGCGTTGCAACACGAGGCATACCCTTGGGGCCTTCCTGAAAATTGACCAATAGGACCCGCCATGAGCCGCATCTTTGCAGACAACGCGCACTCCATCGGAAACACGCCACTGGTTCAGATCAACCGCGTTGCCCCGCGTGGCGTGACCATTCTGGCCAAGATCGAGGGGCGTAACCCCGGCTATTCGGTGAAGTGCCGCATCGGCGCAAACATGATCTGGGACGCGGAAAGCACCGGCAAACTAAAGCCTGGCATGACCATTGTCGAACCGACGTCGGGCAATACCGGTATCGGCCTGGCGTTTGTCGCCGCTGCCCGTGGCTACAAACTGCTGCTGACGATGCCGGCGTCCATGAGTATCGAACGGCGCAAGGTGCTCAAGGCCCTCGGTGCCGAGCTGGTGCTGACCGAACCGGCCAAAGGCATGAAAGGCGCAATCGACAAGGCCGCTGAAATCCTCGCCAGCGACCCGGCCAGCTATTTCATGCCCGCGCAGTTCGAAAACCCGGCCAACCCGGCGATCCACGAAAAAACCACCGGTCCGGAAATCTGGAACGACACCGATGGCGCCGTGGACGTGCTGGTGGCGGGCGTCGGCACCGGCGGCACCATTACCGGGGTGTCGCGCTATATCAAGAACACCGCGGGCAAACCGATTCTGTCGGTGGCCGTCGAGCCAATGGCGTCGCCGGTGATTACCCAGGCCCTGGCCGGTGAAGAGATCAAGCCCAGCCCGCACAAGATCCAGGGCATCGGTGCCGGTTTCGTGCCGAAGAACCTCGACCTGTCGATGGTCGACCGCGTGGAACTGGTGACCGACGAGGAATCCAAGGCCATGGCCCGGCGCTTGATGCAGGAAGAGGGGATTTTGTGCGGGATTTCCTGCGGGGCAGCGATGGCAGTCGCCGTACGCCTGGCCGAGAAGCCGGAAATGCAGGGCAAGACCATCGTCGTGATCCTACCGGACTCCGGTGAACGCTACCTGTCTAGCATGCTGTTCAGCGATCTGTTTACCGATCAGGAAAACCAGGCCTGAGCGCCACAGGGGTTGATTTGTGTCAGCCGGTCAGCCGGGGCCTTCTGCATAATGGCCCAACTGTTTATCATGCCCGGCTGCTACGTCCGGTCTCCCGTTGCAGGGAGTCTGTTGGCCGGGCGCTTATTTCCAGGAGTTGCTGCATGACCTTTTCTTTGGCCGCCAAGCTGTCGGTGTTGCTGGTGTTTATCGGCAGCACGCTGTACGTGCATCTGCGCGGCAAGGCCCGTTTGCCGATGTTGCGCCAGTTCGTCAACCATTCGGCGTTGTTCGCCCCGTATAACGCCTTGATGTACCTGTTTTCCGCCGTGCCTTCCAAGCCGTACCTGGACCGCAGCAAGTTCCCGGAACTGGATGTGCTCAAGGACAACTGGGAAGTGATCCGCGAAGAGGCCATGCACCTGTTCGACGAGGGTTACATCCGCGCCGCCGAGAAGAACAACGACGCCGGCTTCGGTTCGTTCTTCAAGAAGGGCTGGAAGCGTTTCTACCTCAAGTGGTACGACAAACCGCTGCCGTCGGCCGCGGCGCTGTGCCCCAGGACCGTAGAGCTGGTGAGCAGCATTCCCAACGTCAAGGGCGCGATGTTCGCGCTGTTGCCGGGCGGCAGCCACCTCAACCCGCACCGTGACCCGTTTGCCGGCTCCCTGCGTTATCACTTGGGCCTGTCCACGCCGAACTCCGACGCCTGCCGCATCTTCGTCGATGGCCAGGAATACGCCTGGCACGACGGTGAAGACGTGATGTTCGACGAAACCTACGTGCACTGGGTGAAGAACGAGACAGACACGACCCGGGTGATCCTGTTCTGCGACATCGAGCGTCCGCTGAGCAGTCCGCTGATGACCCGCATCAACCGTTGGGTCAGCGCGCAACTGGGTCGCGCCACCGCGCCGCAGAACCTGGATGACGAACGCGTCGGCGGCATCAACCAGGCCTACGCCTGGAGCAAGTCGTTCAGCGACAAGATCAGCAGTGTGGTCAAACAGTGGAAGCGCAAGCATCCCAAGGCCTACCGCGTTGCACGGCCGGTGCTGGCAGTGGTGGTGCTGGTGCTGTTGTGGAAGTGGCTCTTCGGCTGATCTTCGGTCAAAAATGTGGGAGGGGGCTTGCTCCCGATGGCGATGGGTCAGGTTGAATGTTTGTACCTGATCCACCGCCATCGGGAGCAAGCCCCCTCCCACATTTGATTTACAGCGTCGCCTAAGAGGCGATCAACTGGCGCAGCACATAGTGCAGGATGCCCCCGGACTTGAAGTATTCGACTTCATTGAGGGTATCGATCCGGCACAGCACCTCGACCTTCTCGCGGCTGCCATCCTCGCGGGTGATCACCAGGGTCAGGTTCATGCGCGGCACGATCTCCACAGCGGTCAGACCGAGGATGTCGATCTTCTCCTTGCCGGTGAGCTTGAGCGCCTTGCGGTTCTGATCCAGCTTGAACTGCAACGGCAGTACGCCCATGCCCACCAGGTTGGAGCGGTGAATCCGCTCGAAGCTTTCGGCGATCACTGCCTTGACGCCCAGCAGGTTGGTGCCTTTTGCAGCCCAGTCGCGGCTCGACCCGGTGCCGTATTCCTGGCCGGCGATCACCACCAGCGGTGTGCCCGAGGCCTGGTATTGCATCGCGGCGTCGTAGATCGGCATTTTCTCGCCGGTGGGGATATACAGCGTATTGCCGCCTTCTTCGCCACCGAGCATTTCGTTGCGGATACGGATGTTGGCGAAAGTGCCGCGCATCATCACTTCATGGTTGCCCCTACGCGAGCCATAAGAGTTGAAGTCGCGCGGTTCCACGCCTTGTTCGCGCAGGTAGCGACCGGCGGGGCTGTCGGCCTTGATGTTGCCGGCGGGGGAGATATGGTCGGTGGTCACCGAGTCGCCCAGCAGGGCCAGGACGTTGGCGCCATCGATGTCCTGGATCACCGGCAACGGGCCGGCGATGTCGTCGAAGAACGGCGGGTGCTGGATGTAGGTGGAATCCTTCTGCCACACGTAGGTTGCGGCTTGCGGCACTTCGATGGCTTGCCACTGTGCATCGCCGGCAAACACCTCGGCGTATTCCTTGTGGAACATGCCGGTGCTGACCTGGGCGACCGCGTCGGCAATCTCTTGGCTGCTCGGCCAGATGTCCTTGAGGTAGACCGGATTACCGTGTTGATCGTTGCCCAGCGGTTCGCGGCTGATGTCGATGCGCACCGTGCCGGCCAATGCATACGCCACCACCAGCGGCGGCGAGGCCAGCCAGTTGGTTTTCACCAGTGGATGCACGCGGCCTTCGAAGTTACGGTTGCCGGACAGCACCGAGGCCACCGCAAGGTCGGCCTTCTGGATGGCTTTCTCGATCGGTTCGGGCAACGGGCCGGAGTTGCCGATGCAGGTGGTGCAGCCATAGCCCACCAGGTCGAAGCCGAGTTTGTCCAGGTACTGAGTCAGGCCGGCGGCTTTGTAGTAGTCGGTGACCACTTTGGAGCCGGGCGCCAGGGAGGTCTTGACCCAGGGTTTGCGGGTCAGGCCTTTTTCCACGGCTTTTTTCGCCACCAGCCCGGCGGCCATCATCACGCTGGGGTTGGAGGTGTTGGTGCAGGAGGTGATCGCGGCGATCACCACGGCGCCGTTTTTCAGGCGATAGGTCTGGCCGTCGTACTCGTAGTCGGTTTCGCCCACCAGATCGGCATTGCCCACGGCCACACCGCCGCCGCCTTCACTTTCCAGGCGGCCTTCTTCCTTGTTGGTCGGTTTGAATTGCAGGTCGAGGAAGTCACTGAAGGCCTGGCTGACGTTCGGCAGCGATACACGGTCCTGGGGACGTTTGGGGCCGGCGAGGCTGGCTTCGACGCTGCCCATGTCCAGGGCCAGGCTGTCGGTGAACACCGGCTCCTGACCGGCATTGCGCCACAGGCCCTGGGCCTTGGTGTAGGCCTCGACCAGTTTCACGGTCGCGGCGGGCCGGCCTGACAGGCGCAGGTAGTCCAGCGTCACCTCATCCACCGGGAAAAAGCCGCAGGTGGCGCCGTATTCCGGGGCCATGTTGGCAATGGTGGCGCGGTCCGCCAGGGGCAGGTCGGCCAGGCCGTCGCCGTAGAACTCGACGAATTTGCCGACCACGCCTTTCTTGCGCAGCATTTGGGTGACGGTCAGCACCAGGTCGGTGGCGGTAATGCCTTCTTTCAATTTGCCAGTCAGCTTGAAGCCGATCACTTCTGGAATCAGCATCGACACCGGCTGGCCGAGCATCGCTGCTTCCGCCTCGATCCCGCCCACGCCCCAGCCGAGCACGCCCAGGCCGTTGATCATGGTGGTATGGGAGTCGGTGCCCACCAGGGTGTCGGGGAACGCATAGGTGCGGCCATCTTCGTCTTTGGTCCAGACCGTGCGGCCCAGGTATTCGAGGTTGACCTGGTGACAGATGCCGGTGCCCGGCGGCACTACGCTGAAGTTGTCGAAGGCGCTCTGGCCCCAGCGCAGGAAGGCGTAGCGTTCGCCGTTGCGCTGCATTTCGATGTCGACGTTTTGCTCGAAGGCACTGGTGGTGCCGAACTTGTCGACCATCACCGAGTGGTCGATGACCAGATCCACCGGCGACAGCGGGTTGATGCGCTGCGGATCGCCCCCAGCCTTGGCCACGGCGGCGCGCATGGCGGCGAGGTCGACCACCGCCGGCACACCGGTAAAGTCCTGCATCAGCACGCGGGCGGGGCGGTACTGGATCTCGCGGTCGGAGCGGCGCTCTTTGAGCCAGGCGGCGATGGCCTTGAGGTCGGCGCCGGTGACGGTCTTGTCGTCTTCCCAGCGCAGCAGGTTTTCCAGCAGCACCTTGAGGGACATTGGCAGCTTGTCCAGGTCGCCCAGGCTTTTGGCGGCTTCGGGCAGGCTGAAATAGTGGTAGGTCTTGTCGTCGATTTCTAACGTTTTAAGGGTTCTCAGGCTATCGAGGGATGACATTGACATGACTCCTTATGGTCCGCACGGCTACGGACCTGACGGGACGAACAGAACTAACAAACTAGCGCTGTTTTCAGTAGCTGGCTAATTACTGGACTCTATGGACAGATCCAAGGTTCCGAAGTCAGCTATCATGCGCGCGTTTTCATGACAGACATTGCGATACCGCAAGTCCGTTGCGTCGCCAGGAGAATCGATGAACACCCTTTTTATGCACTGCCGCCCGGGTTTTGAAGGCGAAGTCTGTTCCGAGATCGCGGAACACGCCGCGCGCCTGAACGTTTCCGGCTACGCCAAGGCCAAGACCGGCAGCGCCTGCGCCGAATTTGTCTGCACCGAGGAAGACGGCGCCCAGCGCCTGATGCACGGCCAGCGTTTTGCCGAGCTGATCTTCCCAAGGCAGTGGGCGCGCGGGGTGTTCATCGACCTGCCGGAAACCGACCGCATCAGCGTGATCCTCAATCACCTGCAAGGCTTCCCGGTGTGCGGCAGCCTGTGGCTGGAAATGGTCGACACCAACGACGGCAAGGAACTGTCGAACTTCTGCAAGAAATTCGAAGTGCACCTGCGCAAAGCCCTGATCAACGCCGGCAAGCTGGTGGATGACCCGAGCAAGCCACGCCTTCTGCTGACCTTCAAGAGCGGTCGTGAAGTGTTCATGGGCCTGGCCGAGTCGAATAACTCGGCGATGTGGCCGATGGGCATCCCGCGCCTGAAATTCCCCCGCGACGCGCCCAGCCGCTCGACCCTGAAGCTGGAAGAGGCCTGGCACCACTTCATCCCCCGCGACCAGTGGGACGAGCGCCTGCACGGCGACATGACCGGCGTCGACCTGGGCGCCGCTCCCGGCGGCTGGACCTGGCAACTGGTCAACCGGGGCATGCTGGTGACCGCCATCGACAACGGCCCCATGGCCGAAAGCCTGATGGACACCGGCCTGGTGCAACACCTGATGGCCGACGGCTTCACCTTCGTGCCCAAGCAGCCGGTGGACTGGATGGTGTGCGACATCGTCGAGAAACCGGCGCGCAATGCCGCGCTGTTGGAAACCTGGATCGGCGAGGGCTATTGCCGTGAAGCGGTGGTGAACCTGAAGTTGCCGATGAAACAGCGTTACGCCGAGGTCAAGCGCTTACTCGAGCGTATCGAGGAAGGCTTCAAGGCACGTGGGATCCGGGTGGAAATCGGTTGCAAGCAGCTGTACCACGACCGTGAAGAAGTGACCTGCCACCTGCGTCGGCTGGTGGATGTGAAGAAAACCAAGGCCCGTTAAACTGCGCGTCTGCTTCAGGAGTAATCAATGAGCGATATGACCGACACCGCCGTCGACGGCACCCTTGACGCCACGGGCCTCAACTGCCCGGAGCCGGTAATGATGCTGCACCAGCACATCCGCGACCTGCCGCCTGGCGGCTTGCTCAAGGTCATCGCGACCGACCCGTCGACGCGCCGCGATATCCCCAAGTTCTGCGTTTTCCTGGACCACGAACTGGTGGGGCAGCAGGAGCAGGCCGGCACTTATCTGTACTGGATCCGCAAAAAAGCCGACTGACGCTCCTACCGTTGGCGAATGCGTCGGCGTGCACTGCGCGCCAGGCGCACCAGCAACATCCCCGCCGCACAGCTCAGGCCCACGATCAGCCCTTGCCACAACCCGCTCGGGCCGCTGGGTTCGCCGAGCCAGTCGGTCAACCCCAGGGCATAACCCACCGGCAACCCCACGCCCCAATAGGCGAACAGTGTCAGCACCATGGTGACCCGGGTGTCCTGATAGCCGCGCAACGCACCGGCGGCGGTGACTTGGATCGAATCGGAAAACTGGAACAGCGCGGAGAACACAATCAACGTCGACGCCAGGTGGATAACGATCGGGTCCGAGGTGTAGATCGCCGCAATCTGCTCGCGAAACACCAGCATCAGGCTGCAGGACAGGCAGGCATACGCCAGCGCCGTGCCCATGCCGACCCCGGCGGCGAAGCGTGCCTCACGCGGCTCGCCACGGCCCAGGGCCTGGCCGACGCGCACGGTGACGGCTGTGCTCAGGGAGTAGGGGATCATGAACACCAGGGAACTGACGTTCAGCGCGATCTGATGGCCGGACACCACCATGGCGCCCAAACCGCCGAGCAGCAGCGCGATCACGGCAAAGATGCTCGACTCGGCAAAGATCGCGATGCCGATCGGCAGGCCAATCCCCAATATGCGCTTGATCACCGACCACTGCGGCCAGTCGAAACGCTTGAACAGTTCGCTGCTCTGATACGCCGGGCCCCAGCGGGTCCAGCCGACCAGGCCGAGCATCATCACCCACATCGCGATGGCCGTGGCCCAGCCGCAGCCCACGCCGCCCATGGCCGGCACGCCCAGGTGGCCGTAGATGAAGATGTAGTTCAATGGAATATTCAGCGCCAGCCCGCACAGGCCCATCACCATGCTCGGCCGCGTGCGGCCCAGGCCATCGCTGAAACAGCGCAGCACGTAATACAGCGCGACGGCCGGCATGCCGGCGGCAATGCCATGCAGGTAGCCCATGGACGGTTCGATCAGGGCGGGCTCGACGTTCATGGCATGCAGGATCGGTTCGGCGCAAAGCAGCAGCAATGCCCCGGCGATGCCGACCACCACTGCCAGCCACAAGGACTGGCGCACCAACGGGCCGATCTCGCGGTAGTCGCCTGCACCGTAGCGCTGGGCGACTTTCGGCGTGGTGGCCAGCAAGGTGCCGGTCATCAGCAGGTACACCGGAATCCAGATCGAATTGCCCAGGCCCACCGCCGCCAGGTCCTGAGGGCTGACACGCCCGGCCATCACCGCATCGACGAAGCTCATCGCCGTGGTTGCCAGTTGGCCGATCATGATCGGCAGGGCGAGGGTCATCAGGTTGCGCACTTCACGGCGGACGCGTGCGGGGCGGGTGAGGGCGGCGGTGGCAGTGATCACGTACAGATATCCAGTAGAGCGAAACGCAAGGACGACGGATTCTACGCCTTGACATAACGGTCAGGAAAAAACCTGTGTTAGCGATTTGTAAGCGTGCACCACGATCCCTGTACACTGCGGGTCCGCCAAAGGAGCCTGCCATGCTGATTGTTGCCGACGAAAATATCCCGCTGCTCGATGCATTCTTCCAAGGATTTGGCGAAATTCGCCGGGTGCCCGGCCGTTCCATCGACCGCGCTACGGTCGAGCAGGCCGATGTGCTGCTGGTGCGCTCAGTCACCAACGTCAACCGTGCGCTGCTCACAGGGACGAAGGTGCGCTTTGTCGGTACCTGCACCATCGGCACCGATCACCTGGACCTGGACTACTTCAAACAGGCCGGCATCCAGTGGTCCAGCGCCCCCGGCTGCAATGCACGGGGCGTGGTGGACTACGTACTGGGCAGCCTGCAGACCCTGGCCGAAATCGAAGGCGCCGACCTCGGTGCGCGCACCTACGGCGTGGTCGGCGCCGGTGAAGTGGGCGGCCGGCTGGTCAAGGTGCTCAAGGGCCTGGGCTGGAACGTGCTGGTGTGCGACCCGCCGCGGCAGAGCGCCGAAGGCGGCGATTACGTCAGCCTGGCGCAGATCATCGAGCAATGCGATGTGATCAGCTTGCATACGCCGTTGACCAAGTCCGGCAACGGTTCGACCTGGCACCTGTTCGACCGCGAGCGCCTCAACCGCCTCAAGCCCGGCACCTGGCTGATCAACGCCAGTCGCGGCCCGGTGGTCGATAATGCGGCCCTGCGCGACGTGTTGCTGGCGCGCGAAGACCTGCAAGCCGTGCTGGACGTGTGGGAAGGCGAGCCGGAAGTGGATGTCGACCTGGCCGACCTGTGCGTGCTGGCCACGCCGCATATCGCCGGTTACAGCCTGGACGGCAAACAGCGCGGCACGGCGCAGATCTACCAGGCGTTCTGTGCATATCTGGGGCAGGAGCCGAGCATTCGACTGAGCGACTTGCTGCCGCCGCCGTGGCTCGCCGAAGTGCACTTGAATGCCTCGACCGACCCCGCCTGGGCGCTGGCGACGTTATGCCGCAGCGTATACGACCCGCGCCGGGATGATGCGGATTTCCGCCGCAGCCTCGTGGGAACCGTGCAAGAGCAACGCAAGGCGTTCGACCTGCTGCGCAAGCATTACCCGGAGCGCCGTGAGATCGATGGCTTGAAAGTGCGCGTCAATGGAGAGTCCGCGGCGATATCGGCACTCGTCTCAGCCCTGGGCGCCGAATTACTGTAGGCGCCGGCTGGCCGGTGAAAAAACTTCAGTCGCCGCGTTCATTCTGGTGAACCGCGTCATCGCTGGCAGTCAGCTTCTACAGAAAAAAACCGGCCATCGGGGCCGGTTCTGAAAGAGCTTGGGCGCTTCAGCCTTGCTGCGCAGGCTTGACCAGTCGCTGTTCCAGCTCGCTGCACGCCTGCTGGATCATCTCTTCGGTAATCTGCACTTCGCAGCCGTTTGCATCGATGTATGAGCAAGGCAACGGCTGCGGTTGGCGAATCACTTCAATCTTGGCATTGCTGCTATTTTGCAAGGTCATGGCCTGTCTCCTCATCAGGGTGTGTACCTACTCTAGAACCCCCGCGTGACCGCGCTGTTACAACTCCTTGCACGATCAATGGTTCGAGCCCTCAGTCCACCAGAAACCCACAGCAATTTCCAGTCGGGCGTTAGAACGATAGCCTCTAGGGGCCGGCATCGGCGGGCATAATTAACCTGACTCATTGTTATTTGCCCAAGTTCCCCCAATGTAAGAAGACCGGTACCTCTCTCTTCTTTCTGGTGATGCCCTCCATGTTCTCAGTCCGACAACGCCGCGCCATTCGCCTGGCCAGCCGCTTTATCGCGCCCTACCGCTGGCAGGCGCTGGGCGCCCTGTTGGCGCTGATCGTTACCGCCGGCATCACCTTGTCCATGGGGCAGGGCATTCGCCTGCTGGTGGACCAGGGCTTCATGACCCAGTCACCCCATCTGCTCAACCAGTCCATCGGCCTGTTCATGGTGCTGGTGCTGGGCCTGGCGGTGGGCACGTTTGCGCGCTTTTACCTGGTGTCGTGGATCGGCGAGCGGGTGGTGGCCGATATCCGTCGGCAGGTGTTCAATCACCTGATCTACCTGCATCCCGGCTTCTATGAAAATAATCGCAGCTCGGAAATCCAGTCACGGTTGACCACCGACACCACCTTGTTGCAATCGGTGATCGGCTCGTCGCTGTCGCTATTCCTGCGCAATGCGCTGATGGTCATTGGCGGTATCGTGCTGCTGTTCATCACCAACCCCAAGCTCACCAGCATCGTGGTGATCGCGCTGCCGCTGGTGCTGGCGCCGATCCTGATCTTCGGCCGGCGTGTACGCAGCCTGTCGCGACTGAGCCAGGACCGTATCGCCGATGTCGGCAGCTACGTGTCCGAGACCCTCGGCCAGATCAAGACCGTGCAGGCCTACAACCATCAGGTGCAGGACGAACAACGCTTCGCCGTGACCGTGGAGGAAGCGTTTAGCACCGCACGCAAACGTATCGCCCAGCGCGCCTGGCTGATTACCTTGGTGATCATGCTGGTGCTCGGCGCTGTGGCAGTGATGCTGTGGGTCGGCGGCATGGACGTGATCAGTGGGCGCATCTCCGGCGGCGAACTGGCCGCGTTCGTGTTCTACAGCCTGATCGTCGGCAGCGCCGTCGGCACCCTGAGCGAAGTGCTCGGCGAACTGCAACGCGCTGCCGGCGCGGCGGAACGGATCGGCGAATTGTTGCAGTCGAGCAACGAAATCCATGCACCGACCACGGGCGCCGTGACGTTGCCCGAGCGCGTCAGCGGCCGCATGGAGCTGCAAGACTTGCGCTTTTCCTACCCCTCACGGCCAGACAGTTACGCCATCGACGGTTTGAGCCTGACCATCAACCCTGGCGAAACCCTGGCGTTGGTGGGGCCGTCCGGGGCGGGCAAGTCGACGATTTTCGACCTGTTGCTGCGCTTCTACGACCCCCAGCAAGGCCGCATCCTGCTTGAAGGACACCCGCTGACCGAACTCGATCCCCTCGATCTGCGCCGGCATTTCGCCCTGGTGTCCCAGAGCCCGGCGCTGTTCTTCGGCAGTGTCGAAGAGAACATTCGCTACGGCAACCCGAGCGCCACCCACGAACAGGTCGAAGCCGCCGCCCGCATCGCCCATGCTCACGACTTCATCCTGCAAATGCCCAACGGCTACCAGACCCATCTCGGCGACGCTGGCATGGGCCTCTCCGGTGGCCAACGACAGCGCCTGGCCATCGCTCGTGCGCTCCTGGTGGACGCACCGATCCTACTGCTGGACGAGGCCACCAGCGCCCTCGATGCCCAGAGTGAACACCTGATCCAACAGGCGCTGCCGCAGTTGATGCACGGCCGCACCACGCTGGTCATCGCCCATCGCCTGGCAACGGTGAAGAACGCCGACCGCATTGCGGTGATGGACCAGGGCAAGCTGGTGGCGGTGGGCACGCATCAGCAGTTGATCGCCAGCAACCCGCTGTACGCGCGGTTGGCGGCGTTGCAGTTCAGTGATGGCGTGGAGGAACAGGTAGGGCACTGAAATCGCCGCGTATAAAAAATGCCCGCATCCTTCGATGCGGGCATTTTCGTGTGTGCGTCAGGCTTTATTGATCATCGAAATACCGCTCATGCCAATCCACCAACGGCTGCGGCGAATTGAGCTTCTGCCCGTAGATCACCGAATAAGACAGCACGTTCTGCACGTATTGGCGGGTTTCGTCGAACGGGATGCTCTCCACCCATACGTCGAAACTCAGGTGGTCGGCACCGCGCAACCATTGGCGTACGCGGCCGGGGCCGGCGTTGTAGGCGGCGGAAGCGAGCACGCGGTTGCCGTTGAACTGGCTATGCACTTGACTCAGATAGGCGGCGCCGAGCTGGATGTTTTTGTCCGGGTCGAGCACCTGGGTCGGGGAAGCCAGGGGGATGCTGAATTTGCGCGCGGTGTCCTTGGCGGTGCCGGGCATCAGTTGCATCAGGCCGCTGGCGCCGACGCCGGAGCGCGCGTCGTCCATGAATGCGCTTTCCTGGCGGGTGATGGCGAACACCCAGCTCGAATGCAGGCCGCGGACCTTGGCTTCGCGCACCAGGGTGTCGCGATGGGCCATCGGGAAGCGGATGTCCAGGTCATCCCAGTACTGGGCCTGGCTGATGGTGCGGATCGCCGGGAAGTACCACTTCATGTCATAGGCCAACCGGGCCTGGGCGACCATTTCGTCGCGGTTGAAGTGACGGCTCACGTGGTACCACTCGCGGCGGCCATCCACCACCTGGCCCCGTGCATAAAACTCCAGGGCACGGCGCACGCCAGGGGTATTGCGCACTTTGTTGATCAGCGCCTGGCTCATCAACAGCGGTTTGTTCACCAACTGGTATGGCGCTTTGGAACGGTCAGCGGCGAGGAATCCATAGAAATCCCGCTCCCGCGACAGGTTCTTGTACAGCACCAGGGCTTGCGGATTTGCCGGCTCGGCCAGTTCCAGGCTACGGGCCTGCCAGTAACGCCAGCGGTTGGTAGTGGCCAGGTCCTGCGGGAGTTTGCGCGTAAGTTGGTAGGCATCTTCCCAGCGAGCCAGGCGCAACAGCAGGCGCAGGCGCCATTCGGAAACGGTGTTGTCGCGCAACTCGGGGTCGTACTTGGTCATCACCTCAAGGGCGCGTGGGTCGAAGCGCTTGGCCAGGGTCAGACCGATCTCACGGGCAATCGCGACTTTTTCGTCACGGGAGAAGTGCATGCTGCTGGCATAGCCGTCGAGCATGGCCATTGCCTTGTCGGGGTCCTGGCGTGCCAGGCGGCGAAGGCCCAGGCCCACGGCGTCAGACATCGCCTCGGTGGCCGGCAGGAAGCGCGACGGGTCGCTGAGCATCTCGGGCTTTTGCGCTACGTCCACCATCAGGCGGCCTTGGGCGCCGAGGGTCGGCAGGGTTTTCACCAGGCTGTTGGCCAGCGCGTAGTTGCGGGCTTCGGCGGCGAGCTTGGCGCGGTCCCAGATTCTCTGTTCGGTGAGTTGGCCATCCGCGGCCCACTGCGCGAACGTGGCATCACAGGCCGCCGGTTGGGATTTACCGGTCAGCCAGAGTTTTTCGGTGGTCTTGTAGCCTTCGGCCTTGAGGTTGTGGGTCAGCTGGAATTGGCTATGCAGGCAATCGAGTTCGACGAAATTGAGCTTGGGGTCGTAATACTTTTCAAAGGTCTGCCAGTCGCCACGGTCGGCCAGCCAGCGCAACCAACGCAGCTTCATCCAGTTGGCTTGGGGCAGGTCGCCGTTTTTGGCGAGGAACTGTTCGATTTCCTCGTTGCTGGCGCTCTTCAGGCGGGCGGTCAGTTCGTCGTAAGCCAGATAAGGCGTCAGCGGGTAATCGGCCAGGGCCTGGCTGTATTGCATGTAAGGGCCGGTATCGCCCCTGGCCAGGGCGCGTTTGGCTTCATCGTAATATTGACGTTGAGTAGTGATGTCCACGGCCAGGGCCGATTGAGCGGCGGTGGCAGAAAGAAGCAGACAAGATAAAAAGTTGAAAAGGCGACTGCGCATGAGACGTCCGTGCAAAGAAATCACGACTAGCACCGGCACCGCCGACACTGATTACCACTAGCTTAGCCTTTTGCCAGCGGCCCGCGAAAGCTTTGCTGGGCGGTTCATTGAAGTTCGCCGGAAATGTCCTACAGAACGTCTCGACAGCGAAAATGCTGGCCGCATCCCACCCTCAAGTCAGGTAGAATGCGCGCCCAGTTTTTGGAGAAGCGTATGACCCTGCTCAAATTCAGCGATGTGTCCCTTGCTTTCGGCGCTATGCCGTTGTTGGACAAGGTGTCCTGGCAGATCGCCCGTGGTGAGCGGGTGTGCATCATCGGCCGCAACGGCACCGGTAAATCCAGCATGATGAAGCTGGTGAAAGGCGACCAGAAGCCCGATGACGGCTCTGTCTGGCGCGCTCCGGGCCTCAAGATCGGCGAATTGCCGCAGGAATTGCCGGTGGCCGACGGACGGACAGTGTTCGACGTGGTCGCGGAAGGCCTGGACGGTGTCGGTGAGTTGCTGGCGCAATACCATCACCTGGCGCAGAACTGCGTCACCGAGGAAGACCTGGACAAGCTGATGCACGTCCAGCAAGACCTCGAAGCCCGTGACGGCTGGCGCTTGCAGCAACTGGTGGACAGCACCTTGAGCCGCCTGCAGTTGCCGGCCGATAAAACCCTCGCCGAATTGTCCGGCGGCTGGCGTCGTCGCGTGCTGCTGGCCCAGGCACTGGTGTCCGAGCCGGATCTGCTGCTGCTCGACGAACCGACCAACCACCTGGACATCGGTGCCATCGCCTGGCTCGAAGAAGCCCTCAAGGATTTCCAGGGCGCCGTGCTGTTCATCACCCACGACCGGTCTTTCCTGCAGAACCTGGCCACGCGCATTCTCGAACTGGACCGTGGCGGCCTGATCGACTGGAACGGCGACTACGCCAGCTTCCTGGTGCACAAAGAGGCCGCACTGGCCGCCGAAGAGACCGCCAACGCGCTGTTCGACAAGAAACTGGCCCAGGAAGAAGTCTGGATCCGCCAGGGCATCAAGGCCCGCCGCACCCGTAACGAAGGCCGCGTGCGCGCCCTCAAGGCCCTGCGCGTCGAGCGCAGCGAGCGTCGTGAGCGGACCGGCAAGGCCAATATCCAGCTGGATACCGCCGACAAGTCCGGCAAGCAAGTGATGGTGCTGGAAAACGTCAGCTTCCATCACCCAGACGGCCCGTTCCTGATCAAGGACTTCTCGATGGTCCTGCAGCGCGGCGACCGTATCGGCCTGCTGGGCGCCAACGGCACCGGCAAGACCACCTTGCTCAAGTTGATGCTCAGCGGCCTGAAGCCGACCAGCGGCACGGTGGAAGAGGGCACGCGCATCGACGTGGCCTACTTCGACCAGTTGCGCCACCAGTTGGACCTGGAAAAAACCGTGATCGACAACGTCGCCGAAGGTCGCGACTTTATCGACATCGACGGCCAGAGCCGCCACGTACTCAGCTACCTGGGCGATTTCCTGTTCAGCCCGCAGCGTGCACGTACGCCGGTGAAAGCCTTGTCCGGCGGCGAGCGCGCGCGGCTGCTGCTGGCCAAACTGTTCAGCAAACCCGCGAACCTGCTGGTACTCGACGAACCGACCAACGACCTCGACGTGGAAACCCTCGAGCTGCTGGAAGAGGTCCTGCTGACCTTCAACGGCACTGTGCTGATGGTCAGCCACGACCGGGCATTCCTCGACAACGTGGTCACCAGCACCCTGGTCTTCGAAGGTGAAGGCAAGGTGCGTGAATACGTCGGCGGTTACCAGGACTGGCTGCGCCAGGGCGGTTCGCCGCGTCTGCTGGGCGTGACCGAGAGCAAGTCCGGCAAGGCCGACCTCACGTCGGCAGTGGTGACGCCTGCCGCCGCCCCTGCACCGGCCCCTGAAGCGGCCCCGGCTGCCAAGAAGAAGCTCAGCTACAAGCTGCAGCGTGAGCTGGAAGCCTTGCCGGGTGAGATCGACGCCAAGGAGCAGCAGATCGCTGCGGTCGAAGCGCAAATGGCTGACGCGGGGTTCTATCTGCGCCCGGCGGCGGAAACCGCCGCCGTCATCGCTTCCCTGGAAACGCTGAACCAGGAGCTGGAAGCGTTGGTGGAGCGTTGGGCCGAGCTGGATGCCTGATTGATCCCCATGCAATAAAAAGCCCGGCGTTCACGTAAGTGAGCGCCGGGCTTTTCGTATCGGTATTACTTGCTGGTGTCTTTGATCAGTTTTACGGCCAGCACATCGCATGGCGCACCGTGCAGTACATCATTGGCGGTAGAACCGAGCAGCAGCGCGAGGCCGTGGCGACCATGGCTGCCGACCACGATCAGGTCGCAGTGGTGTTCCTTGGCGATTTGATGGATTTCCTGGCGCGGTTGGCCGTAGGTGAGGTGGGCGTTTTCCTTGGTCACTTCGGGGTATTTAAGCGTCAAGCGTTCAACCCGTTCCTTGGCCTGGTCGAACTGTTGTTGCTGCAATTGGGAAAGGTCCATAGGCACGTCGCCGCCAAAGGCCATGGCCATCGGCTCTACGATATGCACCAGTGACAGTTTTGCCCCGCAAGCGATGGCGACGGCGCGGGCGCGTTTGATCACTGGATCGCACTCTTCGGTCAGGTCTACGGCGACCAGAATATGTTCGTATGACATGGGGCGTACCTCCAGGGGACTGCAATAGATTCAGTATGGCTGCTTTCCAAGCGGAAGGTTTTGCATCAAGTCAAATCCGCTCATCTAGAAAATCGGGAGTACACATATGACGGTCTGGATAGTGGTGTCAATCCTTGTGGTGGTTCTGAGCCCCCTGGCATGGCTGCGCCCGTCGCGCCATCAGAGCGGGCGCATGGCCCTGCGCATGGAAGCGCGCCGCATCGGCCTGGCCATGCAATTGGCCCCTCAGGAGTGGCCGCACTGGCTCAAGCAGGAACCGCCGAGCCCGTGTGCGCAGTACTGTCGACCGCGGCGCGGCAGTGCGCCGGCGACATGGAGTTATTGGCAGTCGGAGCCGGGGGTGTGGGTCAATCGGTGGCGTGAAGAATGTGTGGACGAGAAGTTGTTGCCGTATTTTGCGACGCTGCCGGCCAACGTCTACAAGGTCGAGGCCGACGAGCAAATGATCGCCCTGTACTGGGGCGAGAAAGGCGAGGCGAGCGTATTGAAGGACATCGACGCGCTGCTCAAGGCCCTGGCCTGACACATCCCTTGTAGGAGCTCGCTCGCGAAAAACGCAAGAGCGACGCATACATTCTGGATGCGCGCGTTATCGTTGACGATCTTCGCGAGCAAGCTCGCTCCTACGGGAGCCTTGAATCGCAGGTAATAAAAAGCCCGACATCATCATCGGGCTGGGGTTGGCCAGGCAGGCCGGTAAATCTGTGTTTCCTGCGTCGGATATTCATCCAGGCGCGTTACGGTTGTCGCTAGCCTAGCGGCATATCCGGTTCTGTACAGTTTTTTCCCACACATTTTTTATTATTGATTTCGTGAATAGTCGGATATTGACGACGCGCGGCCTTCGGGTCGAGGTTCGGAAAATGACTGGAAAGTCGCGTTTTCCCCAGCCTTTCGAGCGATTGACAATTGTCCGGAATTGGATGAAGGTGGCGTACCCAAATCAAACGGGCGTATGAATTGAGCGTTTGTCTGTCAGACCGCTCATACAGAATCCCGACTATCGCATTGGCGGGTGTGCCTGGCGCATTGGGGTGAGCATTGACGCAACTATCAATGTCCAACCAGAGGCCAGCGTCCGATGTGTACTGTTCAGCTTCCATATCGTGGAGATCAGTTGATGATTTACGAAGGTAAAGCCATCACGGTTAAGGCTCTTGAAAGTGGCATCGTCGAATTGAAATTCGACCTCAAGGGTGAGTCCGTCAACAAGTTCAACCGTCTAACCCTGAACGAACTGCGTCAGGCCGTAGACACCATCAAAGCAGATGCTTCGGTCAAGGGCGTGATCGTCTCCAGCGGCAAGGACGTGTTTATCGTCGGCGCTGACATCACCGAATTCGTCGACAACTTCAAGCTGCCCGATGCCGAGCTGGTGGCTGGCAACCTCGAAGCCAACAAGATTTTCAGCGATTTCGAAGACCTCAACGTCCCGACCGTTGCCGCGATCAATGGCATCGCGTTGGGCGGCGGCCTGGAAATGTGCCTGGCGGCAGACTTCCGTGTCATGTCGGCCACGGCCAAAATCGGCCTGCCTGAAGTCAAGCTGGGCATCTACCCAGGTTTCGGCGGCACCGTGCGCCTGCCGCGCATCATTGGGGCCGACAACGCCATCGAGTGGATCGCCGCCGGTAAGGAAAACAAGGCTGAGGACGCGCTGAAAGTCGGTGCCGTCGATGCTGTGGTTGCCCCGGAAAAACTGGCCGAAGCCGCGCTGAACCTGATCAAGGGCGCCATCAGCGGCGAATTCGACTACAAGGCCAAGCGTCAGCCGAAGCTGGAAAAACTCAAGCTCAACGCCATCGAACAAATGATGTCGTTCGAAACCGCCAAAGGTTTCGTGGCTGGCCAGGCGGGCCCGAATTACCCTGCGCCGCTCGAGGCGATCAAGACTATCCAGAAAGCCGCGAACTTCGGTCGCGACAAAGCCCTGGAAGTGGAAGCGGCAGGTTTCGTCAAACTGGCCAAGACCTCTGCGGCCCAGAGCCTGATCGGCCTGTTCCTGAACGATCAGGAACTGAAGAAAAAGGCCAAGGCCTACGATGAAGTCGCCAAGGATGTGAAGCAGGCCGCCGTGCTCGGCGCCGGCATCATGGGTGGCGGTATCGCTTATCAGTCGGCGTCCAAAGGCACGCCGATCCTGATGAAAGACATCAACGAACACGGCATCGAGCAGGGCCTGGCAGAAGCCGCCAAGCTGCTGGTGGGTCGTGTTGATAAAGGTCGCATGACTGCGGCGAAAATGGCTGAAGTGCTCAACGGCATTCGTCCTACCTTGTCCTACGGCGATTTCGGCCATGTCGACCTAGTGGTCGAAGCGGTTGTGGAAAATCCGAAGGTCAAGCAAGCCGTGCTGGCAGAAGTGGAAGCCCAGGTCAAAGACGACACCATCCTGGCGTCCAACACCTCGACCATTTCTATCTCACTGTTGGCCAAGGCCCTCAAGCGTCCGGAAAACTTCGTCGGCATGCACTTCTTCAACCCGGTGCACATGATGCCGCTGGTGGAAGTGATCCGTGGCGAGAAGTCCAGTGAGCTGGCGATCGCCACCACCGTTGCCTACGCCAAGAAAATGGGCAAGAACCCGATCGTGGTCAACGACTGCCCGGGCTTTTTGGTCAACCGCGTGCTGTTCCCGTACTTCGGCGGTTTCGCCAAGCTGGTCAGCGCCGGTGTGGACTTCGTGCGTATCGACAAGGTCATGGAAAAATTCGGCTGGCCCATGGGCCCGGCGTACCTGATGGACGTGGTCGGCATCGACACCGGCCACCACGGTCGCGACGTGATGGCTGAAGGCTTCCCGGACCGCATGAAAGACGAGCGCCGCTCGGCGATCGACGCGCTCTACGAGGCCAAGCGCCTGGGCCAGAAGAACGGCAAGGGCTTCTACGCCTACGAGACCGACAAGAAGGGCAAGCAGAAGAAGGTCGCCGATCCGTCGGTACACGAAGTGCTTGCTCCGATCATCTACGAACAGCGTGAGGTGTCCGACGAGGACATCATCAACTGGATGATGATCGCCCTGTGCCTGGAAACCGTGCGTTGCCTGGAAGACGGCATCGTCGAGACCGCCGCCGAAGCCGATATGGGCCTGGTGTACGGTATTGGTTTCCCTCCATTCCGTGGTGGTGCGCTGCGTTACATCGATTCGATCGGTGTGGCTGAGTTCGTTGCCCTGGCTGATCAATACGCTGATTTGGGCCCGCTGTACCACCCGACCGCGAAGCTGCGTGAGATGGCCAAGAATGGCCAGAGCTTCTTCGGTTAAGCGTCCCATACACTTGAGCGAGAATATTTATGAGCTTGAATCCAAGAGACGTTGTGATTGTCGACTTCGGTCGCACGCCGATGGGCCGCTCCAAGGGCGGCATGCACCGCAACACCCGCGCCGAAGACATGTCGGCGCACCTGATCAGCAAATTGCTGGAGCGTAACGTCAAGGTCGACCCGAACGAAGTCGAAGACGTGATCTGGGGCTGCGTCAACCAGACCCTGGAGCAGGGCTGGAACATCGCCCGCATGGCCTCCTTGCTGACCCAGATTCCGCACACTTCGGCTGCCCAGACGGTCAGCCGCCTGTGTGGTTCGTCGATGAGCGCACTGCACACTGCCGCCCAGGCGATCATGACCGGCAACGGCGATGTATTCGTGGTCGGTGGCGTGGAGCACATGGGCCACGTCAGCATGATGCACGGCGTCGATCCTAACCCGCACATGTCGCTGTATGCGGCCAAAGCCTCGGGCATGATGGGCCTGACCGCGGAAATGCTCGGCAAGATGCACGGCATCACCCGCGAAGCCCAGGATGCATTCGGCCTGCGTTCCCACCAGCTCGCCCACAAGGCAACCGTGGAAGGCAAGTTCAAGGATGAAATCATCCCGATGAACGGCTACGACGAGAACGGTTTCCTGAAACTGTTCGACTACGACGAGACCATTCGTCCGGACACCACCCTGGAAAGCCTGGCGGCCTTGAAGCCAGCGTTCAATCCGAAGGGCGGCACCGTGACCGCGGGTACTTCGTCGCAAATCACTGATGGTGCCTCGTGCATGATCGTGATGTCGGCGCAGCGTGCCCAGGACCTGGGCATCCAGCCGATGGCGGTGATTCGTTCGATGGCGGTGGCGGGTGTGGACCCGGCAATCATGGGCTATGGTCCAGTACCGGCCACGCAAAAAGCCTTGAAGCGCGCAGGCCTGACCATCGCCGATATCGACTTCTTCGAGCTCAACGAAGCTTTCGCCGCACAGGCCTTGCCCGTGCTGAAAGATCTGAAAGTACTCGACAAGATGAATGAGAAGGTTAACCTGCACGGCGGTGCGATTGCCCTGGGCCACCCATTCGGTTGCTCCGGTGCACGTATTTCCGGCACTTTGCTCAATGTGATGAAGCAAAATGGCGGCAACCTCGGGGTTGCAACCATGTGCATTGGTCTCGGCCAAGGCATTTCCACCGTCTTCGAACGCATCTAAGCGTCGGGTTGACGGAAGCCGGGGCCCAGTGCCCCGGTTTTTGTTTTTCGGTATTTTTATTATTTTTTTTAACAAATTTTGTAAGGGGGCCAAAACATGAAAGTCGAACCGGGGCTCTATCAACATTATAAAGGTCCGCAGTACCGCGTTTTTAATGTGGCGCGGCACTCCGAGACCGAAGAAGAAGTGGTGTTCTACCAAGCACTGTATGGCGATTACGGCTTTTGGGTGCGCCCTTTGAGCATGTTCCTCGAGTCCGTCGAAGTTGACGGCGAACAGGTCCCGCGCTTTGCTTTGGTCCAGGCCGAACCCAGTCTTTTTTCAGGGCAATAACGGCAGGTCGCGCAGACTGCTGCGCTTGACCTCACCTTGTTGCCACTATATATAGCGTTGCCGCGTCAGGCGCCAACTGCCTTTCACTTCTCGAATTCAGGAATTTTCCGATCCATGGGCAAATCGCTGGTCATTGTGGAATCCCCGGCTAAGGCCAAGACCATCAACAAGTACTTGGGTAACGAGTACGTGGTGAAGTCGAGTATCGGCCATATCCGAGACCTGCCCACCAGCGGTTCGGCTAGCGCCAGCAAGGAGCCTGCCGCCAAGCGCGGCAAGGCGGCCGCGGGCGAAGGTCCGGTGCTCACGCCTAAAGAGAAAGCGCGCAAGCAGCTGGTCTCGCGTATGGGTGTGGACCCGGAACATGGCTGGAAGGCCAAGTATGAAATCCTTCCGGGCAAGGAAAAGGTCATCGAAGAGCTGCGCCGGCTCGCCAAAGATGCCGACACCATCTATCTCGCGACGGACTTGGACCGCGAAGGGGAAGCCATTGCCTGGCACCTGCGGGAAGCCATCGGCGGTGATGACAGCCGCTACAAGCGCGTGGTGTTCAACGAGATCACCAAGAAAGCCATCCAGGAAGCCTTCTCCAAGCCGGGCGAGCTGGATATCGATCGTGTCAACGCCCAGCAGGCCCGTCGTTTCCTCGACCGCGTCGTGGGTTACATGGTCTCGCCGCTGCTGTGGGCCAAGATCGCCCGTGGCCTGTCCGCCGGTCGTGTGCAATCGGTCGCGGTAAAGCTGGTGGTGGAGCGTGAGCGCGAGATCCGTGCGTTCAACCCCGAAGAATATTGGGAAGTCCACGCTGACCTGGGCACCGCCAAGGGTGCCAACGTGCGCTTTGAAGTGGCCCGCGAAAAAGGCGAGGCCTTCAAGCCGCTGAACGAAGCCCAGGCCATGGCAGCGTTGGAGAAACTCAAATCCTCCAGCTACAGCATCGTCAAGCGCGAAGACAAACCGACCAGCAGCAAGCCGTCGGCGCCGTTCATCACCTCCACCCTGCAACAGGCCGCGAGCAACCGCCTGGGCTTCGGTGTGAAGAAAACCATGATGATGGCCCAGCGTTTGTACGAAGCCGGCTACATCACTTATATGCGTACCGACTCCACCAACCTGTCGCAAGACGCGGTGGCGATGGCGCGTACTTATATTGAAAGCGAATTCGGCAAGAAGTACCTGCCGGAGAAGCCGAACGTCTACAGCAGCAAAGAAGGCGCCCAGGAGGCTCACGAAGCGATCCGGCCTTCCGATGCCAATACCGAGCCAAGCAAGCTCAGTGGCATGGAGCGTGACGCTGAGCGCCTCTACGAACTGATCTGGCGCCAGTTCCTGGCCTGCCAGATGCTGCCGGCGCAATACCTGTCCACTACCGTCAGCGTGGGCGCCGGCGACTTCGAGCTGCGTGCCAAGGGCCGTATCCTCAAGTTCGACGGCTACACCCGCGTCATGCCGCAGATCGCCAAGCCCGGCGATGACGATGTACTGCCGGACATGGCCCAGGGCGACACGCTGAAGCTGATCAAGCTCGACCCATCCCAGCACTTCACCAAGCCGCCGGCGCGTTATTCGGAAGCCAGCTTGGTGAAAGAGATGGAGAAGCGCGGTATCGGTCGTCCGTCGACCTATGCGGCGATCATCTCCACCATCCAGGACCGTGGCTACGTGGCGCTGCACAACCGTCGCTTCTATTCGGAAAAAATGGGCGACATCGTCACCGAGCGTCTGTCCGAGAGCTTCTCCAACCTGATGGACTACGGTTTCACCGCCGGTATGGAAGAGAACCTCGACGACGTGGCCCAAGGCGAGCGCGACTGGAAAAACGTGCTGGACGAGTTCTACGGCGACTTCAAGAAGAAGCTCGAAGTGGCCGAAAGCCCTGAGAGCGGCATGCGCGCCAACCAGCCGGTCATGACCGACATCCCGTGCCTGACCTGTGGCCGGCCGATGCAGATTCGTACCGCGTCCACCGGCGTGTTCCTCGGTTGCTCGGGCTACAGCCTGCCGCCGAAAGAGCGCTGCAAGGCCACCGTCAACCTGGTGCCGGGCGATGAGATCGCTGCCGATGACGAGGGTGAGTCCGAGTCGCTGGTGCTGCGTGGCAAGCACCGTTGCCCGATCTGCAGCACGGCGATGGATGCTTACCTGCTGGACGAGAAACACAAGTTGCACATCTGCGGTAACAACCCGGATTGCGACGGTTACGAGATCGAAGAGGGCAGCTACCGCATCAAGGGCTACGAAGGCCCGAGCCTGGAATGCGACAAGTGCGGCAGCGAGATGCAACTCAAGACCGGCCGTTTCGGCAAGTTCTTCGGTTGCACCAATCCGACCTGCAAGAACACCCGCAAACTGCTGAAAAGCGGTGATGCGGCGCCGCCGAAGATGGACCCGGTGAAAATGCCTGAACTCAAGTGCGAGAAGGTCAACGACACCTACATCCTGCGTGATGGTGCCTCGGGGCTGTTCCTGGCTGCCAGCCAGTTCCCGAAAAACCGCGAGACCCGTGCACCGTTGGTGCTGGAGATCGTGCCGCACAAGGATGAGATCGATCCGAAGTACCACTTCCTGTGTGAAGCGCCGAAGAAGGACCCGGACGGTCGCCCGGCCGTGATCCGCTACAGCCGCAAGACCAAGGAGCAGTACGTGCAGACCGAAGTGGACGGTAAGCCTACCGGTTGGAAGGCGTTCTACGACGGCGGCAAGTGGAAGGTCGAGGACAAGCGCCAGGGCGCTTGATCGGCTAGTCTGTTAACGCTAAAAGCCGTCTGCATAGACGGCTTTTGCTTGCTGTAGCCGCGAGCTTGTTCGCGAAGGTCGTTAACGATTACGCGAAAAACTTGATGCCCAACGGCGGCCCCAGGTTTTTCGCGAGCAAGTTTGCTCCTACATATCAGCATCACGCCTATTCGTTGTGGAGATTGCCGTCATGGCCAACGAACTCTATACCCGTACCAACCAGAAAATTTATTTCGCGGGTTTGTCCCTGGAAGCCCTTGGCCGCGCCGAGGAAGGGAAAGAGATGAACGCCATCGCGCTGCTTCTGGCGGGGCGTGAAGCCGCCTTGTTCCACCTGTATGGTGCCTTGCTGGGGTTGTGCCATGAGATTGCCGGGTTCTACCGCTTGCCCCAGGCCGGTTCGCCCCGCGCGGAAATGATCATCAGCCGCGAAGTGCTGGAGACCATGGCCATCCCAGAGCTCGCCGAGTTGGTGGAAATGGCCCAAAACCCGGACAGTTGGGTCGCACGTTTACTCAAAGCCCATGCCGACATGTTCCAGCCACCGCGAATTCCCCGCGTGCCCAAGGGCGACGTGACACAGCCGCTGATCGTGGCGGTTACGCTGGAAGAGGATGAGCCCAAGCCACTGAGTCGGGAAGAGCTGGAGGGTTGGCGCCAGGAACTGAAAAAGATGGCGCTGCGCTTTCGTGAGGGCCTGAACGAGTGCTGAAGACGGGTTCGATTTCGTGTGCACCGTTCATCAAGCCGTAAAGAAACCCCCTCAGATCCTCAGCGAGGCCGGGCGGATGACTGATATAATCCCTGCCTTTCGTGGAGAACAGACTTTTATGCCGACGTCCTTTCTGGAAATTGTTGAGTTGCCTGACGGCCGAATCGAGCTGCGCCGTGCTGAGGACGAAGGTTCTCTGGTTATTCTGGATTTTTCCGAAGATGCAAAAGTGTTCCTGCAAGGCCAACACGTTGAAGTGGCAAAAGCCATGTTGAGTGTTGGTGTGCAGATGGCCGGTCGCCTGGCGGAAGGCGAGCCGGAAAAAGAGGATGGGCCGCGGGTTCTTCACTGAGTTTCAGGGTGAGCAAGCCTGCTCACCAGATTACCCCAATCGGATATTCAAGCTCTGTGCATCGCCTGTACGTGCGGCGCTGATCAGTTGTTGCTTGGCAGTCGCGTTCAGCGGGTTCAGCCAGCTCACCACCGTATGGCTGCGGCCCAGGCGCAAGGCTTCGCAGGTTAATTGCTGGGCGCTTTGGGTGCCGCGGGGTTGCAGCAACAGGATGCGCTCGCGGTTGAGACCTGCGTCCCGCAGCCAGGCCTGGGTCAGGCTGGCGGGCGGTGCGATCAGCGTCAGCCAGCGGGCATCCTGCTCCTCGCTCAACTCGCGAAGAATCGGTGCCAGCAGGCTCAGGCAGCTCCCGGCCGCACCGCGCAACGACAGCTCACTGAACACCTCGGGTTCGGCGCTCCAGGGCGCCTCGACCGTTTCCTTGAGGATCGGCGCAAGGGGTTGGGCCATAAAGGCCTCGAAAAGCGACAGTTGTGTGTGTTGTGGGGTGTGAACGAGCTGCATGATGCCTCCTTTAGCGGCGAATGACGCCGACGCTCAGGCCTTCGATCACCAGGTCCTGGTCT
This sequence comes from Pseudomonas extremaustralis, assembly GCF_900102035.1. Lineage (NCBI taxonomy): Bacteria > Pseudomonadati > Pseudomonadota > Gammaproteobacteria > Pseudomonadales > Pseudomonadaceae > Pseudomonas > Pseudomonas extremaustralis. The sequence continues at coordinate 3,137,010 of NZ_LT629689.1, read as the reverse complement.
TTCAGGTTGACTTCAATCGGGGCGAACTCAGGGTTCTCGGCCAGGAGCCAGACCTTGCTGCCTTCGCGCTTGAAGCGTTTGACGGTGACTTCATCGCCGATACGGGCGACGACGATCTGGCCGTTACGGGCTTCGCGGGTGGTGTGGACGGCCAGCAGGTCGCCATCGAAAATGCCCACGTCCTTCATGCTCATGCCATGGACCCGCAGCAGGTAGTCGGCGCGGGGATGGAAGAAGGTCGGGTTGATGTTGCAGGATTCCTCGACGTGCTGCTGCGCCAGGATCGGCGCACCGGCAGCGACGCGACCGATGATCGGCAGGGTCGATTCGTCAGCCTTGGCTTCGAAGCCCGGGATGCGAATACCCCGCGAGGCACCTGGGGTCATCTCGATCGCGCCTTTGCGAGCGAGGGCCTTGAGGTGTTCCTCGGCGGCATTGGGGGATTTGAACCCCAGTTCCAGCGCAATTTCCGCTCGTGTCGGCGGGTAGCCGTTGTCATCGAGGCAGCGCTTGATAAAAGCCAGAATCTCAGCTTGGCGTGGCGTCAGTTTTAGCATGTTGATCGCTCTGTCTTTTTATACAGTGACTGGGATTATATACAGTGGACTGTGCTTGGCAATCATCCTTTTTTGCGCGTCCGCTGGACGGTCATCGGTTATCTCTCCTACACGGCAGAGATAGCGCTGCCTACAGAGTCGAAAGGATGTGATTAAATAGCGCTCAAATAGGTGACTGCCCGGCCGGAAAGCGAACCCACAGGCTTGACAAGACACAGGCTGAAACGTATGTTTCAAACAAGTGTTTGTCAGGCGGAGTAGCCATGGCCCAGTCGGAAACCGTTGAACGCATTCTCGATGCTGCTGAGCAATTGTTCGCGGAAAAAGGATTTGCTGAAACTTCATTGCGGCTGATCACCAGCAAGGCAGGGGTCAATCTTGCCGCCGTGAACTATCATTTCGGCTCGAAAAAAGCCCTGATCCAAGCGGTGTTCTCACGTTTCCTGGGGCCATTCTGTGCGAGTCTCGACCGTGAGCTCGAGCGCCGCCAGGCCAAGGCCGACCATAAGCCAAGCCTGGAAGAACTGTTGGAAATCCTCGTTGAGCAAGCGCTGGTGGTGCAACCGCGCAGCGGTAACGACCTGTCGATCTTCATGCGCCTGTTGGGCTTGGCCTTCAGTCAGAGCCAGGGCCACCTGCGCCGTTACCTGGAAGACATGTACGGCAAGGTGTTCCGCCGCTATATGTTGCTGGTCAACGAAGCCGCACCGCGTATTCCTCCGATCGAATTGTTCTGGCGCGTGCACTTCATGCTTGGCGCCGCAGCCTTCAGCATGTCCGGGATCAAAGCGTTGCGGGCGATTGCCGAGACCGATTTCGGCGTCAACACTTCCATCGAGCAGGTGATGCGCCTGATGGTACCGTTCCTCGCGGCCGGCATGCGCGCCGAAACCGGCGTGACCGACCAGGCCATGGTCGCCGCTCAATTGCGTCCGCGTAGCAAATCCACTTCAATCCCCGCGAAGGTTTGACCGTCCCGGGTGGGCGTGGCCGCTGGCATCCGCTAAGCTAGCCGCCCATGCCGAATTCAGCTATTTACTCGCAATCCGTCGTTCTCGCCGCGCTTGTCGCGCCGCGAGGGCGATGGATTGTGTGCGTTATTTAAGGAAGGTTTATGACTGCTGCCCTGCAAGGTTCTTTGATGGTCGACATTGCCGGCACATGGCTGACGGCCGAAGATCGCCACCTGTTGCGCCAGCCTGAGGTGGGCGGTCTGATCATTTTTGCGCGCAATATCGAGCACCCGCGCCAGGTGCGGGAGTTGAGCGCGGCGATTCGTGCCGTGCGCCCGGACTTGCTGCTGGCGGTCGACCAGGAGGGCGGTCGCGTGCAGCGTTTGCGCCAGGGGTTTGTGCGCCTGCCGGCCATGCGCGCGCTGGCGGACAACCCCAACGCCGAATACCTGGCCGAGCAGTGTGGCTGGATCATGGCTACTGAAGTCCTGGCCGTTGGCCTGGACCTGAGCTTCGCCCCGGTGCTGGACCTGGACTATCAACGCAGCGCCGTGGTCGGCACCCGTGCCTTCGAAGGTAACCCCGAGCGCGCCGCCGTGCTTGCCGGTGCCTTTATCCGTGGCATGAACAGCGCCGGCATGGCCGCCACCGGCAAACACTTTCCGGGTCACGGGTGGGCTGAGGCCGATTCCCACGTTGCGATTCCCAATGATGAGCGCAGTCTGGAGGATATTCGCGCCAATGATCTGGTGCCTTTCGCACGCCTGAGCCGGCAATTGGCAGCGGTGATGCCGGCCCACGTGATTTACCCGCAAGTCGATGCTCAGCCCGCGGGTTTCTCGCGTCGCTGGTTACAGGACATCCTGCGCGGTGAGTTGCAGTTTGACGGGGTGATTTTCAGTGACGATCTGTCCATGGCCGGTGCCCATGTGGTCGGTGACGCGGCCAGTCGGATTGAAGCGGCGCTGACTGCCGGTTGCGACATGGGTCTGGTGTGCAATGATCGTGCGGCGGCCGAGCTGGCGCTCAGTGCGGCCCAGCGGATGAAGGTCACGCCGTCGGCGCGGATTGCGCGGATGCGGGGCCAGGCGATTGCCTCGACGGACTACAAACAAGACCCGCGGTGGCTGACGGCGCTGACTGCGTTGCGGGATGCGCAGTTGATCGACTGACAGCCCAGGCATGTCCTTCGTGAGCAAGCTGGCTTGCTCGCGAAGACGGTCTAGCCGTCAACGTTTTTCCTGCTTATTGGGCAACGGCGCAAACAGCGCCTCGATATCCTCATTGCCCAACTGCCAATCCCCCGTGGTCCGCCCATCCAGCACGCCCGCTGCAAGGTCGGACTTTTCTTTCTGCAGGTGCTGAATTTTCTCTTCCACTGTGCCTCGGGCAATCATCTTGTACACGAACACCGGTTTCTCCTGGCCAATGCGATACGCACGGTCGGTGGCCTGGTTTTCCGTGGCCGGGTTCCACCAGGGGTCGTAGTGGATCACGGTGTCGGCTTCGGTCAGGTTCAGGCCTACACCGCCCGCCTTCAGGCTGATCAGAAAGATCTGCAGCTTGCCGCTCTGGAAATCCTTCACCGGTGTGCGCCGATCGCGGGTCTGGCCGGTCAGCAGCGCGTAGGCGACGCCGCGTTTTTTCAGCTCGAGTTCAATCAGGCTCAGCATCGAGGTGAACTGGGAGAACAACAGGATCCGACGCCCTTCGGCGAACAGTTCCTCGAGCATTTCCATCAGGCTGTCGAGTTTGCCCGAGCTGCTGCCACGGGAGGGCAGGCTGGCGTCGTTGACCAGGCGCAGGTCGCAGCACACCTGGCGCAACTTGAGCAGCGCTTCAAGAATGATGATCTGGCTGCGCGCCACGCCTTTGCGGGTGATTTCGTCGCGGACTTTTTTATCCATGGCCAGGCGCATGGTTTCGTACACGTCGCGCTGGGCTTCATTGAGGTCGACCCAATGGATGATCTCGGTCTTGGGCGGTAATTCCGTCGCCACCTGTTCCTTGGTCCGGCGCAGCAGGAAGGGTTTGATCCGACCGTTGAGGTGCTGCAATCGTACATCGCTGCCGCGCTTTTCGATCGGCGCGCGGTAATCGCGGTTGAAGCTCTTGAGGTCGCCAAGCCAGCCCGGCAGCAGGAAGTGGAACAGTGACCACAACTCACCCAAGTGGTTTTCCAGCGGTGTGCCGCTCAGGCACAGGCGCTGCCGTGCGTTCAGCTCGCGCGCCGCTTGGGCCGCTTTGCTGGATGGGTTCTTGATGTACTGGGCTTCGTCGAGGATCAAAACGTGCAAGGGCAGGGGCGCGAGCTGTTCGATGTCCTTGGGCAGTAGCGCGTAGGTGGTCAGCAGCAGGTCGTAGTCTTGCAGGCTCGCGAAGTGTTTTTTGCGCCCGGCGCCGTACAGCGCCAGCACCTTGAGTTGCGGGGTGAAGTGCGCCGCCTCGTCGAGCCAGTTGGGGATCAGACTGGTGGGCATCACCACCATGCAGGGCCGGTCCAGGCGTCCGGCGGCTTTTTCAGTAAGGATGTGCGCCAGGGTCTGCAGGGTTTTGCCCAGGCCCATGTCATCCGCAAGAATCCCGCCTACCTCCAGCTGACGCAGCGACTGCATCCAGCTCAAGCCTTCGAGCTGGTAAGGCCGCAGCGTTGCGTTCAAGCCTTCGGGGGGCGCGCAGGTGAAGTTCTTGATGTCCCGCAGGCGCTGGGCAAAGTTGCGAATCTTTTCGCCACCCTCCCATTGCAAGGGCAGGTCTTCCAGCGGGTTCAGGCGGATCGCATCGGCTTTTGCCAGGCGCAGCGTGGTGGCGCCGGGTTCCTGCAGGTAAAACTCACCGAGGGTTGCCAGTACCGGTTTCAGTCGGCCATAGGGCAACGCCACTTGCAGCGGGCCATGGCCGCCATTGGGTAGGGCGGGGATATTCACCAGGATCAGCTCATCATCACGCCGCCGGGCGATTTTTTCCGGGAAGAGGATTTCGGTGTGGGAGCGCATCAGGTTGAGCAGGATTGGCAGCAGGCTCAGGCGTTCGCCGTTGACGATGATCCCCAGCTCCAGGTCGAACCAGTCACGCTCCGGCCCTTCGTCGACGGTGGCATACCAGTCCTCCACCGGGCTCAGGTCGAAACCGAAGTCGTCGTCGATCTGCATTTCCCAGCCTTCGGCCCGCAGTGTCGGCGATGCGTTGAGGGTGAAGTTCAGCCACGCGCTGTCATTGACCATCTCGAACAGCTCGCCGGCGCTTTCCGGCAAGGCCTTGCTCTGGCGTGTGGCGATCTTGAAGCCAAGCAGGCGCAGTTGCTCGCGATACGGTTGCTCCAGCTCGGGATGGCGCTTGATGCGCAGGCTCTGGGTTTCCTGGCGCACGATGATGTCAGCGTTCTTTTGCCCGCTGACATAGTTGCCCAGATAGTTGAACGACAACGCTGCGCGGTGCTGGATGTAACGTTGCATCTTGCCGTTGCGCGGCTCGAACGCACTGAATTCGGCGCTGGCCAGCCACAAGCGCGGAACGGGCAGTACATCCTCCATCACCACCTGTGGCAGCGCCACACGGTTGTCCAGCACGGCCTGGAGTTTTTCCAGCAGTTCAGCGTCCTGGGCAGCGGCCGGGTAGGCCAGGGTTTCCTGAACCTTGAGCAGCACGGCGGCAATATGTTTGCAGTTGGTGTGCACTGGGCACGTACAGCGACTGTCCACCAGGATCAAGGTGCCCTTGGCTGATTCGCGCAGGGTAATGGTCTGCCGGTAGACGTTGCTGCCCGACCCCTCGCAACTGGCGACGATGGTGCTGTCGCCGCACTCGACGATGCGCACGCGGTTCTCCAGCGCATAACGCCGCCCACGCTCCAGGCTTTGCTCTTTGAAGCGATTGGCCCACGAGGGGGCCAGGGGTTTGGTCAGCGACGACGTCAGGGACATGGCGCGGGATCAGTCCTGAATGTCGGGCGGTGGTGCGCTGGGTGGTTTGGCGGTCAGCGAAGTGATCTTGATCAGCAGCGCCAGGTGGCCGCCGTCCAGATAGTTGAGCTGGTTGTTTTTGGTGCGCACGTCCTTTTGGGCCATGTGCTCGCTGGCGATCACGCTGCCGTTGCTGTCGAAGCGGTTGATCCAGAAGTCCGCATCGATATCGGTGAAACGACCCAGTTGCAGGCTCAGCACGCCCTCAATGGGAAACTGACCGAACTGTTCCGGGCCCTCGGTGATCGCGATTTTTACCGGCTGTTCACCGAGATTCTGCTCCCAGGCCTTGTGGGCGAGCACGGTGTAGTTGGTATCTGCACGCAGTTTGTCGACGATCGTACTCAGGCGCGGCGGGCTCATTTTATCGCCCAGGTGCACGGCCCCGGCGTCCCAGTCCTCCGGCGCGGCGCGGCTGCTTAGCTCCGGTTCCGCGTTCTGGCGCACCAGGATCATTTCCACTTGGTACGGGCTGTCGGCGTAGGCCGAGGGTGCGAGTACCACCAACATCAGGCTCAGAATGCGGAACACGCGCATTGGGGCGTCCTTCAAACAGATTTCGGGATGAGGCGCTCGAACAGCGCCTCCAGGGTATTGAAGCGTTCTTCTGCACGTTCCATCGGCACCATGAACTTGAACAGCGTAGCCCCTTCGAACTTGTAGCGGTTGGGCTGGCCTTGGATCAGCTTGATCAGCACCAATGGGTCCACCGGCGTCTGCGCTTCGAACTCAATGCGCCCACCCTGCGGCCCGGCGTCGACCTTCTTGATCCCCAGTTGCTCGGCCTGCAATTTGAGCAGGGTCAGGCGCACCAGGTTCTTGGTCGGTTCGGGCAGCAGGCCGAAGCGGTCGATCATCTCGACCTGCAGGTCCTTGAGGCCTTCTTCGTCGGTGGCCGAGGCAATGCGCTTGTACAGGATCAGCCGCGCGTGCACATCCGGCAGGTAGTCTTCGGGAATCAATGCCGGCAAGCGCAGGTTGATCTCCGGACCGCCGCCCAGGGGTTGATCCAGGTTCGGTTGCTCGCCTTTGCGGATGGCTTTCACCGCACGTTCGAGCATCTCCATATACAGGGTGAAACCCACGGCTTGGATCTGCCCGCTCTGGCCGTCGCCCAGCAGTTCGCCGGCGCCACGGATTTCCAGGTCGTTGGTGGCCAACACGAAGCCGGCGCCCAGGTCCTGGGTGTTGGCGATGGCTTCCAAGCGTTTTTCCGCGTCGCCGGTGATTTGCTGGCGCGGTGGCGTCAACAGGTAGGCGTAGGCCTGGTGGTGACTGCGTCCGACGCGGCCGCGCAACTGGTGCAGTTGTGCCAGGCCGAACTTGTCGGCGCGCTCGATGATGATGGTGTTGGCGCTCGGTACGTCGATGCCGGTCTCGATGATGGTCGAGGCGATCAGCACGTTGAAGCGCTTGTGGTAGAAGTCGCTCATCACCTGTTCGAGGTCGCGCTCGCGCATCTGCCCGTGGCCGATGGCGATGCGGGCTTCCGGCACCAGTTCGGCGAGGTCGGCGGCGCATTTCTCGATGGTTTTTACGTCGTTGTGCAGGTAGTACACCTGCCCGCCGCGCAGCAATTCACGCAGCAGCGCTTCCTTGACGGTGCTGTTGTTCTGTTCCATCACGAAGGTGCGCACCGACAGGCGTCGCGCCGGTGGGGTGGCGATGATCGACAGGTCACGCATGCCCGACACCGCCATGTTCAGCGTGCGCGGAATCGGCGTTGCGGTGAGGGTCAGGATGTCGACTTCACTGCGCAGGGCCTTGAGCTGTTCTTTCTGGCGCACGCCGAAGCGGTGTTCTTCGTCGATGATCACCAGGCCCAGGTTCTTGATCTTCACATCGTCCGACAGCAGCTTGTGCGTCCCGATCACGATGTCGATCTTGCCTTCCGCCAAATCGGCGACGGCGGCATTCACTTCCTTGGCGGACTTGAAGCGGCTCATGACTTCGACGGTGACGGGCCAGTCGGCAAAACGGTCGCGGAAACTGTTGTAGTGCTGCTGGGCGAGCAGGGTGGTCGGCACCAGGATCGCCACTTGCTTGCCGCCATGCACCGCGATGAAGGCGGCGCGCATCGCGACTTCAGTCTTGCCGAAGCCCACGTCGCCGCAGACCAGGCGGTCCATCGGCTTGGGTGCGAGCATGTCGGCGCGCACCGCTTCGATGGTGGTTTGCTGGTCCGGGGTTTCTTCGAAGGCGAAACCGGCGCTGAAGGTGGCGTAGTCGGCCTTCGGGTCGGCGAACGCATAACCTTCGCGCGCGGCGCGGCGGGCATAGATGTCGAGCAACTCGGCGGCGACGTCGCGCACCTGTTCGGCGGCCTTGCGCTTGGCTTTCTGCCAGGTCTCTGAGCCCAGGCGGTGCAACGGCGCGAGGGCGTCGTCGCTGCCGGTGTAGCGGGCGATCAGGTGCAGGTTGGCCACCGGCACATACAGCTTGGCGCCTTCGGCGTATTCCATGGTGAGGAATTCGGCGGCCTGGTTGTCGATTTCCAGGGTCTGCAGGCCCAGGTAGCGGCCGACACCGTGGTCGATGTGCACCACCGGCGCGCCTTCGCGCAGTTCGGTGAGGTTTTTGATCACCGCGTCGTTGTTGGCGTCGGCGCGTTTTTCGCGGCGGCGACGCTGCATCACGCGCTGGCCGAACAGCGGGCTTTCGGCGATCAGGGCCAGGGCCGGGTCGTCCAGCAGCAGGCCTTCGTCCAGCGGCGCGATGGTGATTGCCAGGCGATCCTTGCTCGCGACAAAGTCCGGCCAGCTGTCGACGGTTTTCGGGCGCAGCTTCAGGCGTTCCAGCAGTTCCAGCAGCACTTCGCGGCGCCCGGCCGATTCGGCGGTGAACAGCACGCGGCCAGGGAAGTCACCCAAGAAGTTGGACAGCGCTTCGAGCGGCTGGCTGGCCTTGGCTTCAATCGCCAGGTTCGGCAGGGTTTGCGCGGGGAAGCGCGTGCGGCCGCTGCCGGCGTCCACGTCCTCTTGGCTGGCGACCACGCGCGGCCAGTTTTTCAGGCGGGCGAAGCAGTCTTCGACCGGCAGGAACAATTCGGCGGGCGGCAATAAAGGACGGGATGGATCGACGCGGCGCTCTTCGTAGCGGTTGCGTACATCGTTCCAGAAGTTTTCCGCCGCCTGTTCGATACCCGGCAGCGAGAACACCTGGGTGTCCTGGGGCAGATAGTCGAAGAGGGTGGAGGTTTCGTCGAAGAACAGCGGCAGGTAGTACTCGATACCGGCCGGGGTAATCCCGCTGCTCAGGTCCTGAAAGATCGGGCAGCGGCGGAAGTCGACGTCGAAGCGCTCGCGAAAGCGCGCCTTGAAGCGCGTCACCGCGTCTTTCTGCAAGGGGAATTCCCGCGCCGGCAGCAGCTTGATCGACTCTACTTTGTCGATGGAACGCTGGTTTTCCGGATCGAAGGTGCGCAGGGTCTCGATTTCGTCATCGAACAGGTCGATGCGGTATGGCAACTTGCTGCCCATCGGGAACAGGTCGATCAGCGCGCCGCGCACCGCGAATTCGCCGTGTTCATAGACCGTGTCGACGCAGCGGTAGCCACTGGCCTCCAGTCGCGTGCGCATCTGCTCCACGTCGAGCTTCTGGCCGATATCCAGCACCAGGCTGCTGCCCAGCAGGAACTTGGTCGGCGCCAGGCGGTGCAGCGCCGTGGTGATCGGCACCACCAGCACGCCATGGGCCAGTTCCGGCAGGCGGTAAAGGCTGGCGATGCGCTGGGAGATGATGTCCTGGTGCGGCGAAAACAGGTCGTAGGGCAGGGTTTCCCAGTCGGGAAAGTGCAGCACCGGCAAATCGGGGGCGAAGAAGCTCAGCTCCTGCTCCAGCCGTTCGGCGCTTTGGCTGTCGGCGGTGAGCAGCAGGGTAAAGCGCTTGGCTGCGCTGGCAGCCTCGGCGATGGCCAGGCTCAGGGCGGCACCGGGCAAATTGCCCCAGTGCTGTTTACCTGCCGCGGCAGGGAGTTGCGGTAGACGCAGAACGGGCACGGAAGGTTGAGCTCCAAGCGTTGCGACAAAGTCGGTAATTGTAACGGCCCCAGGTGCCGCCTGTCAGTTGCTGACTGAGCCTATTACGGTTTGTGAGAAATGTGGTGGCTAAGACAAACAATGGCGTGGTTTGACTCAATATGTAGTGCCAAAAGGCATATGGTTTTCGGAGGGTTACGGATAAGTCCCTTGGCTCGTTCCACTGATGGCCTTCTGAAGCCCGCGTATTTGCTGGGCTGTAGCGGGGTGGCTTTTTTGGGTGAGCGCTTTTTGTTGTGGGACGCGCATTGCTCCGGAGGCGGCCGGGCGGCATAATGTAGCCCCTTTTTTCAGCCCCTACATGTGGAAGGTTCCCGTGACTCAGAAGCCCGACCAGTGTCTTGGTGAATGGATCGACCGTGAAGCACTCGCTGAAGCGATGATCCCGCTTATCGGTCAGCTGTACCGCAATAACAATGTGGTGAGCTCGATCTATGGCCGCAGCCTGATCAACCAGTCAGTCATTGCGATTCTCAAGGCGCATCGCTTTGCTCGCCACCGTTCTGCCAATGACAGCGAACTCTCCGTCCACGAAACATTCCCTCTGCTTAAGGCCATGAGCGAGCTCAAGCTCGGCGCGGCTTCGGTAGACCTGGGCAAGTTGGCTGCCAAATTCCGCGCCCAGGCCAATGGCCGTTCCGTCGAGCAGTTCGTGCGTGAAGAAATGGCCGACGTGGTTGGCAAGCAGAACGCCTCGGCCCGCAAAGGCACCGATGTTGTGCTCTACGGCTTCGGTCGTATCGGCCGCCTGCTGGCCCGCATCCTGATCGGCAAGACCGGTGGCGGCGACGGCCTGCGCCTGCGCGCCATCGTGGTGCGCAAAGGCGCCGAGAACGACCTGGCCAAGCGCGCGAGCCTGTTGCGTCGCGACTCGGTACACGGTCCGTTCAACGGCACCATCGTCATCGACGAAGAAAACAACACCATCACCGCCAACGGTAACCTGATCCAGGTGATCTACGCGAAGAATCCGACCGAGGTGGATTACACCCAGTACGGCATCAAGGACGCTCTGCTGGTGGACAACACCGGCGTATGGCGCGACGCCGAAGGTCTGGGTCAGCACCTGACTTGTCCAGGGGTTGCCCGCGTTGTCCTGACCGCACCTGGCAAGGGCAAGCTGAAGAACATCGTTCACGGCATCAACCATGCCGAAATCACCGCTGAAGACAAGATCGTGTCCGCCGCTTCCTGCACCACCAACGCCATCGTGCCGGTGCTGAAGGCTGTCAATGACAAGTTCGGCATCGTCAACGGCCACGTCGAAACCGTTCACTCGTACACCAACGACCAGAACCTGATCGACAACTTCCACAAGGGCAATCGCCGTGGTCGCAGCGCTGCGTTGAACATGGTGATCACCGAGACCGGTGCTGCCACCGCTGCTGCCAAGGCCTTGCCTGAGCTGGCCGGCAAGCTGACCGGTAACGCGATCCGTGTGCCGACGCCAAACGTGTCGATGGCCATTCTCAACCTGAACCTTGAGAAAGCCGCTACCCGCGACGAGATGAACGAGTACCTGCGCTACATGGCGCTGCACTCCGATCTGCACAAGCAAATCGACTTCGTCAATTCCCAGGAAGTGGTCTCCACCGACTTCGTTGGCTCGCGCCACGCCGGTGTAGTGGACGCAGAAGCGACCATTACCCAGGACAACCGTGTTGTGTTGTACGTGTGGTATGACAACGAGTTCGGCTACAGCTGCCAGGTGGTTCGTGTGATGGAAGACATGGCTGGGGTCAACCCACCTGCATTCCCGCGCTAAGCACTAGCGGTAAATGAAAACGCCCCGACTTGTCGGGGCGTTTTTGTATCTGGCATCGCCTGATAGCGCTGGCATTCTGCGGGATCGCGCTGCCTGTGGGATTTTCGCGAGCAAGCTCGCTCCTATGTATGGACTCGCCCCCACATTCAACCCGCTTTTCAAACATTGTTACCCGGTTGCATCTATGTATCAGGCCTATTCGAGGAAGCCCAAACAGCTTCTGGCCAACATTGGATCAGCTCGCGATATGCCCATTACAGTTAGGCCTCAAGGGCCGGTAGGAGCGCAGGCATCAGTTCGCGACGGTCTGACCAGGGGTCAATGTTCTTTAGCATGGGTTGGAGCGGCTTAACGCCCCGGTGGCAGAACGCTGTAGATCAGTGACTCATCGTAGCCTCCTGGCTATTGCCTGGTTGGCGACGATAAGTCTGGTCATTTTGAAGGAGCCGCCAGAGGATGCGCAGGTTGCGGTTGGCCAAACGCACCGCCGCCTCCTTGCGTCCCAGGCGGGATATCCAGCGCTGTAGACGCTGGTCGTCCGGCTGCTCTGAATCCGGTCGTACCTGTCTTAGAACTGCGTGGGCACCTTGGATCGCCAAGCTGCGCAAGTAAGCATCACCCTGTTTGCTCATCTTGCCCAACCGGATCTTCTCGCCACTACTGTGTTGGCTGGGTACCAACCCGAAGTAGGCGGCGAACTGTCGAGCATTGGCGAAGCGTTCAGGCTCGGTTTGCTTGGCCAGTAGCGCTGTGGCAATGATCGGCCCCACTCCGCGTACCGTCATCAGCCGCTTGGCGGTCTCGTTCTGCTTGGCCGCTGTTTCGAGCCGACCAGTCAACACGTTCACGCGTTCGCCCAATTGATCCCATTCTCCTAGCAGCTCGGCGATCAGTTCACGCAGCAAATCGGGTAATGGCTGAGTAGCATCTTCCAGTATTCGAGGGACACGTTGGCTGATGGCTGTTTCGCCCTGCGCCATAGAGACCCCTTGCTCCAGCAACAAGCCACGCATCTGATTACCGACCGCCGTACGTCGCCGAATGTATCCCTGCCGGGCTCGGTGCAGTGCTTGCATCGCCATCGCCGCTGCGCTCTTGACCGGTACCGCTGATATCGTGCAATCGCGGCCTGCACGCAGGATCGCCAATGCATCATTGCGATCGTTTTTCGGGCCGCTGCGATGATTGGCAACATGCTGAGCGGGCAGGATGCGCACGGGATTGCCCTGCGCTTGCAGCAACCGCGCCCATGCTTGAGCGCCTGGCCCGGTTTCCACCAGCACCGTCACGCTTGCTGGAAGCTTCTGAAGAAAGGCCTGGAAGGCTTCACGTGACTTGATCCGATCTTCGAATATCACCTGTCCGAGCGCATCCTCACCGGCCACCTGAAAGACCTTTTTGGCAAGATCTACCGCAACGTTCATGCAGGTAGATACATCGGCTGACAAAGACTGGTTGATCGTCGTATGCTTTTTCATGGTCTCGCCCTTGCTGTCGTTGGCTTTCTATAAGAATGCCACCGTGGCGCACAGACGCCTCGGCTTGGGCGAGTCCATTCAATTACGGGGGGGGGCGTTGGGGCTGGCTGCCTGATGGGGCCTTTTTTTGTAGGAGCGAGCTTGCTCGCGAAGAACGTCAACGATAACGCGGGCTTTCAGGAAGAACGCAGCCCTTGTGGTTTTTTCGCGAGCCAGCTCGTTCCTACAGGAGCAGTTTGTCGCGCAGGCTCTCTGACAGTCCATTGGGCGCCAGCCAGATGCCCAGGTAGGCCCTTGCCAGTTCATCGTCACGACTGCTGAACACGACTTGTCCATTGATCTCCAGGTTCAAGCCTCGGCCTGGGCGTACATCCAGAGCGTAGCGATCACCACTGCGGATATTGCGAAAGCTGGCATGCAGTCGCTCAAGCTCTGGCTTCAAGCGGGCGTTGGCCTGCTGGCGTTCCAGGGTGGCTGTGGCGGCCTTGATGACATCGTTGCGGTCAATGTCGCGAAAGTAATACAGCACAAGGCGCAGAGCCTTCTGTTGATCCCATGACGGCTTTGCCCGCATGTCGGCTGGCGCATACAACGCTGCGGCGTACACATCCGCCCAGAGGTATGTCAGCACGGCCTGGTTTTTCAGCTCCAATTGCTGGGCTTGCGCCGGAAAATTCGCCTGGGTGAGACGATCTGCCTCATTGGCGAGCGCTGGGAGTGCGAACATCAGCCATAAACAGATAAGCGCATGCCGCATAATGGTGAGCCCTGGAAAGGTGTGTGCTTACAGGTTAATTCAATTTTCGACGGCGATTAGGTTTATGGGCAGCCTGCGACAGATAGCGGCGATGTGCAGTTTTGCGGTGTTGGCCGGCTGTGGCGGCGATACGCTGGAGCAGTTTGGCGGTCCGACCATGGGCAGCACTTATTCGATCCAGTATGTCAGAAGCTCGACGGCACCCACGCCGAAAGAGCTCCAGCGCCAAGTGGAAAGCATCCTGGGAGCCGTTGATCGACAGATGTCGACCTACCGCAGCGACTCCGATATCGAGCGTTTCAACAACCTGCCAGCCGACAGTTGCCAGCCGATGCCCGCGCCGGTTCTGCAACTGGTGCGCACCGGCGAGCAACTGTCCCAGGCCAGTGCGGGGGCGTTTGACCTGACGGTGGAACCGTTGCTGAACCTGTGGGGGTTCGGCCCCCAGGCCCGGCAACTGAGCGTGCCGGACGCCGCGACGCTGGCGCAGGTGCGTCAACGGGTCGGCCACCAGCATCTGCGTATCGATGGCGAGCAACTGTGCAAGGATGCCGCCGTCGAAGTCGACTTCAACAGCATTGCCGCCGGTTACGCGGTGGATCGCATCGCCGAACTATTGAGCGGCCTGGGTATCCACGATTACCTCGCCGAAGCCACTGGTGAACTCAAGGCTGTCGGCCACAAACCGGATGGCTCAGCCTGGCGCATCGCGCTGGAAGAACCCCGCGATGACCGGCAGGTGGCTGAAAAAATCATCCGCGTAGACGGCTTTGGTGTGTCCACATCAGGTGACTATCGTAATTATTTCCAGCAGGATGGCCGACGTTACTCCCACACCCTGGATGCGCGGACCGGCGCGCCGATTACCCATCAACTGGCATCGGTGACGGTGTTGCACCCGTCGGCGCTGATGGCCGATGGCCTGTCGACGTTGCTGTTGATCCTTGGGCCGGAGCAAGGCTGGAATTACGCTGAGCAGCACCAGATCGCCGCGTTCTTTGTATTGCGCGAGGGGGATGCTTTCGTCACGCGCAGTAATCAGGCGTTCGAGCAAATGACCGCGCTGAAACCGTAATTCCCGCCGTGTAGTAAAGGCAAAACTGGCCTACGACGCGACCAAGGGTTAATGTGCGCGGCGTTGAGCCTTATATAGACTGTGCCCCGGTTCACACACTTGAGCCACATTGTCCTTCATGACCGCTGGCCGCGGCATGATTTAGCCAGGCGTCCAACCGTGGGCCTGGCCTGTTCTGAGGAGTACGCATGGCTGTCTACAACTACGATGTAGTAGTACTGGGTTCCGGCCCGGCTGGAGAAGGTGCGGCGATGAACGCCGCGAAGGCAGGGCGCAAGGTGGCGATGGTCGATAGCCGCCGCCAGGTCGGCGGTAACTGCACCCACCTGGGTACCATCCCGTCCAAGGCCTTGCGTCACTCGGTCCGCCAGATCATGCAGTTCAACACCAACCCGATGTTCCGGGCCATTGGCGAGCCGCGCTGGTTCTCGTTCCCGGATGTGTTGAAAAGCGCAGAAAAAGTCATCGCCAAACAGGTCGCGTCGCGTACCGGCTACTACGCCCGTAACCGTGTCGACCTGTTCTTTGGCACCGGCAGTTTCGCCGACGAGCAAACCATTGAGGTGGTGTGCCCCAACGGCGTGGTCGAGAAGCTGGTGGCCAAGCACATCATTATCGCCACGGGTTCGCGCCCGTACCGCCCGGTGGATATCGATTTCCTCCACCCGCGTATCTACGATAGCGACACCATCCTGAGCCTGGGCCACACCCCGCGCAAACTGATCATCTACGGCGCCGGCGTGATCGGCTGTGAATACGCCTCGATCTTCAGTGGCCTCGGGGTGCTGGTGGAACTGGTGGACAACCGCGACCAGTTGCTCAGCTTCCTGGACTCGGAAATTTCCCAGGCGTTGAGCTACCACTTCAGCAACAACAACATCACCGTGCGCCATAACGAAGAGTATGAGCGGGTCGAAGGCCTGGACAACGGGGTAATCCTGCACCTCAAGTCCGGCAAGAAGATCAAGGCCGATGCCTTGCTGTGGTGCAACGGCCGTACCGGCAACACCGACAAGCTGGGCATGGAAAACATTGGGGTCAAGGTCAACAACCGTGGCCAGATCGAGGTGGACGAGAACTATCGCACCTGTGTGACCAATATCTACGGTGCCGGTGACGTGATCGGTTGGCCGAGCCTGGCCAGTGCCGCCCATGACCAGGGCCGTTCGGCTGCCGGCAGCATTGTCGATAATGGCAGCTGGCGCTATGTGAACGACGTGCCGACCGGGATCTACACGATTCCCGAGATCAGCTCGATCGGCAAGAACGAGCACGAACTGACCAAGGCCAAGGTGCCTTACGAAGTGGGCAAGGCGTTCTTCAAGAGCATGGCGCGTGCGCAGATCGCCGGTGAGCCGCAAGGCATGCTGAAGATCCTGTTCCACCGCGAGACCCTGCAAGTCCTCGGTGTGCATTGCTTCGGCTACCAGGCCTCGGAGATCGTGCACATCGGCCAGGCCATCATGAACCAGCCGGGTGAGCAAAATACCCTCAAGTATTTCGTCAACACCACGTTCAACTACCCGACCATGGCCGAAGCCTATCGGGTAGCGGCCTATGATGGCCTCAACCGGCTTTTTTGAGCGGCTCCGGCCGGTGGCCTGAGCCGGCCGGGGAGACCGATTTCAGTAATTCTCGAGGGTGGCAGTGGCCAAACCGGGAAAGTCTGTAATCAGGCTATCTACGCCGAAGTCTGCGAGCCTGCGCATCAGCGCAGGTTCGTTGACCGTCCACACGGACACGTGCAAACCCTGGCGCTGGGCTTTTTCCAGACGCTCGGGGGTGCACAACGTCCAGTTCAACGCCAGAATCTCACAGCCATAGTTCTGCGCGACCTTCAGCGGGTCGAGCCAGGCGTATTCGGCTACCAGGCCGCGTGACAGGTCCGGGGTGAGTTCAACCGCTGCTTTCAACACTTCCCGCGAGCTTGAGGTCACGGTGACTTTGTCCATCAGGCCAAAGCGTACGGCCATTTCACGGATGGCCAGTACGGTGGTGGCGGCCCGGGTACGCGAGGCACTTTTGACTTCCAGTTGCCAGTGGTCGAAGTCGCACTTTTCGAACAGTTCTTCCAGGCGTGGGATCGGGCATGGCTTGATCCAGCCAGGGCCGCCTTTGCGTGCGTCCATCTTCACCAGGTCCGCCGCCGAATACTCGACGACCTTGCCGCGCCGGTCGGCGGTGCGCTTGAGGGTCGGGTCGTGGATGACCATCAGTTCGCCGTCCATGGACAGGTGCAAATCCAGCTCGCAGCGACGTACCCCGTGCTTGAGGCACTCCTGGAAGCTGGTCAGGGTGTTTTCCGGTGCTTCGCCTTTGGCACCGCGGTGGCCGTAAATCAGGGTCACAGTTGCTCCTTTACGCCAGGTGTCCTGGCGGGGTGAACGAATTCAGGTGTTTTGGGCGTCGCTTTGTTCCCGCGCCAAGCGCCGCTGCTGCGCTTGTTTCTGCAGGATATAGCGCGCCAGCAATTGGCGTTGGATGTCGGGGATGGATTCGAACTCGGTGCCCACTTCAAAGCCGGCGCCCTTGGGGGCGCAACGGGTGACCCGTGCACGCAGCAGCAGGCCGAGCGCCTGGGGCATCAATACCAGTTTGACGGCCAGGTGCGCACCGATGGCGAGGGGGACCGGGTGCTGAAAGTCGATGCCGCCTTCGGAAATGATCACCGGTTGCGGGGCGCCGAGTTCATCGCGCAGGCTTTGCGCCATGATCTGGCTGAGCAGATCCAGGCGTTTGTTCTGGACTTTGAGGAAGGCCGCCAGGGTACGATCCTTCTCGCTGAGCTGGCGTAACAGGTGTTGGGCTTCGAATTCGCTCAGGTGCAGTTCACTGAGCAGATTGAACAGTGGCGAATCATCCAGTAATACTTCCTTGCTCGCTGCTTCCGGGGCCGACAGGCTTTTGATTTGGAGTGCGATCATGTCGTCGATACGGTAGTATTCGCGGCGCTCTTCTTCATCTAATGTCGACATGGCGAACCCCAGGTAACGGTAATGGTCTGAGTGTAAAGCTGCTTACCAGACCCCGCCACCGGGACGTCTTCTTTTCCTCCGAACAAGCCCCGACATGTTCAGACCTCTCTTCGTATTTATTGGCACGCGTTATACCCGTGCAAAACGTCGCAATCATTTTGTGTCGTTCATTTCCCTGACCTCGATGATCGGGCTCGCCTTGGGCGTGGTCGTGATGATCGTGGTGCTGTCGGTGATGAACGGCTTCGATCATGAGATGCGTACCCGCGTGCTGGGCATGGTGCCCCACGCGACCATCGAGTCGAGTGAGCCGATCAGCGACTGGCAAAGCCTGGCCGACAAGGTCAAGCAGAACCCCAAGGTGGTGGCCGTTGCGCCGTTCACCCAGATGCAGGGATTGCTGACCAACGACGGCAAGGTGCAGAAGATCCTGCTCAATGCCATCGATCCGGTCCAGGAACGCAAGGTCTCGATCATCGACAAGTTCATGTTGCAGGGCAAACTGGACGACCTGTCGCCCGGCAGCTTTGGCATCGTCATCGGTGACAAGGCCGCCGCCAAGCTCGGCGTGGGCATCGGCGACAAGCTGACCTTCGTCGCCCCGGAAGTCACCGTGACCCCGGCCGGCATGTTTCCACGCATGAAGCGCTTTACCGTGGTCGGCACCTTCCACGTGGGTGCCGGCGAGATCGACGGTTACCTCGGCCTGACCAACCTTACCGACCTGGCTCGCCTGCACCGCTGGCAGCCGGACCAGGTGCAGGGCCTGCGCCTGAAATTCAACGACCTGTTCGACGCCCCGCGCGGCGCCTGGGAAATCGCCCAGCACCTAGGGGAAACCGAGTATTACGCCCGCGACTGGACCCGTACCCACGGCAATCTGTACCAGGCGATCCGTATGGAAAAAGCCATGATCGGCCTGCTGTTACTGCTGATCGTCGCTGTCGCTGCCTTCAACATCATTTCCACCCTGGTGATGGTGGTAAACGACAAGAAGGGCGACATCGCCATCCTGCGTACCCTTGGCGCCACGCCGGGGCAGATCATGGCGATCTTCATGGTGCAGGGCACGGTGATCGGTGTGGTCGGCACCTTGATCGGCACGGCGGTGGGCATTCTGGCTGCGCTGAACGTCAGCGCCGCCATCGCCGGCCTCGAAACCCTGATCGGCCACAAGTTTCTCAACGCCGACGTGTACTTCATCGACTACTTGCCGTCCCAGGTTCAGTCCCAGGACGTGTTGATGGTGGGCGGCGCTGCGTTGGTCCTGAGTTTCCTTGCCACCCTGTATCCAGCCTGGCGCGCGGCACGTACCCAGCCAGCACAGGCCTTACGTTATGAGTGAATCGGGCATGAGTGAAAAAGCAATCCTGAGCTGCCGCAACCTGGGCAAATCCTACGAGGAAGGCCCTGAATCGGTTGTGGTGCTGTCCAACCTGCAACTGGAACTTCACCCAGGCGAGCGCGTGGCGATCGTCGGCAGTTCCGGTTCCGGCAAAAGTACCTTGCTTAACCTGTTGGGCGGCCTCGACACGCCGTCCCAGGGCAGCGTGTGGCTGGCCGGCGAGGAGTTGTCGGCCCTTGGCGAGAAAGCCCGTGGCCAATTGCGCAACCGTTCGCTGGGCTTCGTGTACCAGTTCCACCACCTGTTGCCGGAGTTCACCGCCCTGGAAAACGTGTGCATGCCGCTGCTGATCGGCAAGACCGCGATCCCGGAGGCGCGCCAGCGTGCCACCGCATTGCTGGAGCGTGTCGGCCTCGGCCATCGCCTGGAGCACAAGCCGGCGGAATTGTCCGGCGGCGAACGCCAGCGCGTGGCGATTGCCCGCGCCCTGGTGAACAACCCGGGCCTGGTGATGCTCGACGAGCCGACCGGCAACCTCGACTCCCACACCGCCCAGGGCATCAAGGACTTGATGCTGGAACTGAGCACCCAGATGCGCACCGCGTTCCTGGTGGTGACCCATGACATGAGCATGGCTCGGCAGATGGACCGCGTGTTGCACCTGCAGGAAGGTCATCTGGTCGCCATCTGACCCGTTTCAGCCTGGCGCCTGGCGTCGGGCTTTTTCATTTTTTCAGGCGGTGCAAGCCCATGTTCAGACCGTTATCGATTTTCATCGGCACGCGCTATACCCGCGCCAAGCGCCGCAACCGTTTTGTTTCGTTCATCTCGATGACCTCGATGATCGGCCTCGCCCTGGGTGTGCTGGCGATGATCGTGGTGCTGTCGGTGATGAACGGCTTCCAGCGCGAAATGAGCTCGCGCATCCTCGGCATGGTGCCCCATGCCACCATCGTCGGCGTGAACCCGATCGACGATTGGCAGCCGGTGGCTGCCGCCGCGATGAAGAATCCGCAAGTCACCGCTGCGGTACCGTTCACACAGATGGACGGCATGTTCTCCTACAAGGGCGCCATGCAACCGATCGAGATCAGCGGCGTTGATCCGGCCCAGGAAGGCAAGGTGTCGATCGTGGCCCAGCATATTGTGCGGGGCAAACTTGAAGACCTGAAACCCGGCGAGTTCGGCGTGGTGGTCGGCGAAATCACCGCACGGCGCTTTCGCCTGAACGTGGGCGACAAGCTGACCCTGATCGTCCCGGAAATCAGCAGCGCACCGGGCGGTATCACCCCGCGCATGCAGCGATTGAACGTAGTCGGCATCTTCAAGGTCGGCGCCGAGCTGGACGGTTCCATGGCGTTGATCCATATGGCCGACGCCGCGCAAATCCAGCATTGGCAGCCGAACCAGGTGCAGAGTGTGCGCCTGGCGGTAAAAGACTTGTACGCGGCGCCCAAGGTCTCGGCGGACATTGCCGCCAGCCTCGGTGCGGCCTACAAGGCGGACGACTGGACTCACACCCAGGGCAGCCTGTTCAGTGCGATGAAAATGGAAAAGACCATGATCGGCCTGCTGTTGTTGATGATCGTTGCCGTGGCGGCGTTCAACATCATCGCCACGTTGATCATGGTGGTGAACGACAAGGGCGCGGACATCGCGATCCTGCGTACCATCGGCGCCACGCCGCGGCAGATCATGGCGATCTTCATGGTGCAGGGCACGGTGATCGGCATCGTCGGTACCTTGATCGGCGGCGTGCTTGGGGTGATTGCGGCGCTGAATGTGAGTGAGCTGGTGGGCTGGCTGGAGCGGGTGACCGGGCAGCATATCTTCAGTTCGGATGTGTATTTCGTCAGCAACCTGCCTTCGGAACTGCAAGGTGGGGATGTATTGCTGATTTGCACAGCCGGGTTTGTGTTGAGTTTCTTGGCGACGATTTACCCGGCGTATCGGGCGGCGAAGATTGAGCCGGCACATGCCTTGAGATATTCGTAGGATTCAAGACTGCTATCGGGAGCAAGCCCCACATTTGAATGCATTCACCGATCAAAAATGTGGGGGGACTTGCTCCCGATAGCGCCGGAACCGCTTGCATCAAACTATCCTTGGCAACTCGATCACAAACCGCGTCCACCCCGCCTCGGACTCGCAATAAATTCGCCCCCCATGGGCCCGCACAATCGACTGGGTAATTGCCAGCCCCAGCCCCGCGTGTTCGCTGCTGCCTTCATGGCGGGCCGGGTCGGCCCGGTAGAAGCGGTCGAACAACCTTGGCAGCAACGCCGCCGGAATGCCTTCCCCGCTGTTCTCCACCGTCACCGTCACGCCCGGTGCCGTTTCCGCCATGGTTACTCGCACTTCGCCACCCGCCGGCGTAAACCGTAGCGCGTTATCCAGCAGATTCGATAAGGCTCGGCGCAACATGCCGCGATCGCCGACCGCGTGAGCCGTACCTTCGCGTATCAGGCTGACCTGTGCGTCCTCGGCGAGCAGGGCAAAGAACTCCAGCAACGCTTCCACTTCATCCGCCAGTGCCAACGGTTCACGCTTGGGTATCAGCAGGCCGTGGTCGGCTTTGGCCAGGTAGAGCATGTCGTTGACCAACTGCGCCATCCATTGCAGCTCTTCCAGATTGCTGTGCAGCGCCTCGCGATAATCCTCCAGCGCGCGCGGCTGGGTGAGGATCACCTGGGTGTGGGTCAGCAGATTCGACAGGGGCGTGCGCAGTTCGTGGGCGATATCGGCCGAGAAAGCCGAGAGGCGCTGGAACGCGTCGTCGAGGCGACCGAGCATCGCGTTGAAAGCCTGGGCCAGTTCCGCCAGTTCCGCCGGCATGTGCTGCTGGGGCAGGCGCTGGGTCAGGGAGTGGGCGGACACGCTGGCGGCCACTTCGCCCATGCGGCGCAAAGGCCGCAGACCACTGCGCGCCGCCCAGGCGCCGAGCAAGGCAGTGGCCAGCGCCGACAGGCCGACGGTGAGCCAGATCAGGTGCTGCATGCGCTGTAGGAAGTGCTGGTGATGGGTGATGTCGAGTATCAGGCTCAACTGCGGCGAATCCGGCTGCTCTGGCCGCAACGACGCGTTGTACACCCGATAATCGGTGCCAGCGTTTTGCAGGCTGTGCAGGCCAGGGGTTTCGGGCAGGGTGACGCCCGCTGCCCCATCGAACCAGCGCTGTTCGCCTGCTGTGACGCGCAAGGCAAGATCGGGCTGGCGATTGAGTTCGGCGCGCAGTTGCGCTTCTCGTCGGGCCAATGATTGCGCCGAGTCGACCCCCTGCAAGGTGTTGCGCAGCACGACCAGCTTGCTGTCGAGCAATTGCTGGTCCAGCTCGATAAAGTGCGCTTCGCTGGCGTGGTTGAACAGCACGCCGGCCAGCAACGACACAACCGCGGTGCAGCCGGCAAACAGCAGGGCCAGGCGGCTGGTCAGGGACAGGCGCTTGATCAATTGCACCGTTCCTCCAGCACATAGCCCATGCCGCGCACGGTGTGGATCAGTTTGTCGGGGAAATTGTCGTCGACTTTCAAGCGCAGACGGCGGATCGCCACTTCGATGATGTTGGTGTCACTGTCGAAGTTCATGTCCCACACCTGGGAGGCGATCAGCGACTTGGGCAGCACTTCGCCCTGGCGACGCAGCAGCAGTTCGAGCAGGGAAAATTCCTTGGCAGTGAGGTCGATACGTTGGCCGGCCCGTTCGACACGGCGGCGAATCAGGTCCAGGCGCAGGTCGGCCAGTTGCAGGGCGGTTTCCTGTGGTGCGCTGCTGCCACGCCGCAACAGGCTGCGCACGCGCGCCAGCAGCTCGGAAAACGCGAAAGGCTTGACCAGGTAATCGTCGGCGCCCAGCTCCAGGCCATGCACGCGATCTTCCACGGCATCACGGGCGGTCAGGAACAGCACGGGCGTATCCAGGCCCGCGTTGCGCACGGCTTGCAGGATTTGCCAGCCATCGCGACCGGGCAGCATCACATCGAGGATCAATAGGTCATAGTCGCCGGTCAGTGCCAGGTGCTGGCCACTGGTACCGTCGGCCACCAGCTCGGTGGTAAAGCCGGCCTCGGCCAAGCCTTGGCGCAGGTAATGGCCGGTTTTGGGTTGGTCTTCGACGATCAGCAGTTTCATGGGCAGCTCTTGGCAGCGGGTCACGTCGGGCTTTATACCGTGGTGGCCAGAGGAGGGGCGCAACCTGACAAAGTTGTAATCTAGCAGTCAGCTGGCTGGCAGCGCTGCAATCTTAAAGTGGTCCACAGACTGATCCCACACCTTTGGAGAATTGAGATGGCGTTGCGTACCCCCCTGTTGTTGGCGAGCTGCCTGTTGGCGTTGAGTGTCGGGGCGATGGCTGACACGGCTCATACTTATGCATTCGGCCAGCCGGCGTCTGCCGACAAGGCCACGCGCACCGTGGAAGTGGTGATGCAGGATATGTCTTTTTCGCCCAAGTCCCTGGATGTCAAGGCCGGTGAAACCGTGCACTTTGTGTTGGTCAACAAAGGCCAGTTGCTCCATGAGTTCAACCTGGGCGACGCGGCCATGCATGCTGAGCACCAGAAGCAAATGATGCAGATGCAGTCCGGCGGTATGATGAACGCCACCGGCATGGGCAAGATGGACCATAGCGCCATGGGCCACGGCGAAATGGGCGGGATGAAGCACGATGACCCCAATAGCGTACTGGTCGAGCCGGGCAAAACCGCCGAGTTGACCTGGACGTTCAGCAAGGCCACGGGCCTGGAGTTTGCTTGCAATATTCCTGGGCACTACCAGGCGGGCATGGTGGGCAAGATCAACGTCAAATGAGTGCGTGTTAAGGGCGGGGGCAAAGGCTGGTAGACTGGCGGGGTTTATTTAGCCAGGTTTCCGCCATGCATCCCGCAGCCGAACATTCGCCGCTGGGCAAGTCCAGTGAATACATTTGCACCTACACTCCTTCGTTGCTGTTCCCGATTCCGCGCGCTGCCAAATGGGCTGAGCTGGGCCTGAGCGCCGAAACCCTGCCGTACAAGGGCGTGGATTTCTGGAACTGCTTCGAGTTGTCCTGGCTGCTGCCGTCGGGCAAGCCAGTGGTGGCCATTGGCGAGTTCAGCATCCCGGCCGATTCGCCGAACATCATCGAGTCCAAGTCGTTCAAGCTGTACCTCAACTCCCTCAACCAGACCGTGTTTGCTGATGTGCCGAGCCTGGAAGCGATCTTGCGCACCGATCTCAGTGCCGCTGCCGGCAAGCCTGTGAACGTGCGCATCCGCAGCCTGGCCGATGTCGAGGCCGAAGGTGTGCAGGCCCTGCCGGGTATCTGCATTGACGACCTGGATATCAGCGTCAGCAACTACGAGCACCCGCGCCCGGAATTGCTGCGTTGCGATGATTCGCGCATCGTCGAGGAGCGCGTGCACAGCCATCTGCTCAAGTCCAACTGCCCGGTCACCAGCCAGCCCGATTGGGGCAGTGTGGCGGTGGACTATCGGGGTTCGGCACTGGATCACGCCAGCCTGCTGGAGTACCTGGTGAGCTTTCGCCAGCACTCGGATTTCCATGAGCAATGCGTGGAGCGCATCTTTCTCGACCTTCAGCGTTTGCTGAAACCTGAGAAGTTGACGGTGTATGCGCGGTATGTGCGGCGGGGTGGGCTGGATATCAACCCGTATCGCAGTACGGAAGATGTGGCGTTCCAGAACGTGCGCCTGGTCCGCCAATAAACACACCGTATCTGTAGCAGCGAGCTTGCTCGCGAAAGTCGTCAACGATTAACGCGGGGAACCTGAAGCTGCGCGGTGCTCTCGGGTTTTTCGCGAGCAAGCTCGCTCCTGATTTTGTAGGCGCCTGGCAAGCCGGGCGCCTACAAAGGGGGTCAGATTCCGATATTGCCCAGGGTTATCACGATATTTCGCAATGTCCCGGCAATGCCCGGATGGTCCAATTCGAAACCTTCCACCGCCCGGTTCACATCGTCAGCGATGCTGGGTGGCTGGGTAGCCGGTTCCAGTTCAAGTTGCACTTCGAACTTGGCAAGCAAGGCTTCCAGCGCTTCACGCTTTTCGGCTGACAGCGGTGGGTCTTGTTCCAGTTGCTCGCGCAGGATGTTGACCTGTTCTTGCAGTTTTTCGCGGGCAGGCATGGCGGTTTTCCTTTTATCGATAGGCACTGGCATAGACCACGGCACGCCGGGAAAGGTCTATGAGAGGAGCTGTAGATTAATCTACCGGCGCCGTCTGTGCATGATCTTGATCAGGGCTTTTCGCCTTTGAGCTGGCGCAGGCTGATGTCGGCCAGGCAACTGCCGAGTTCGCCCAGATGATCGATCACCGAATGCACGCCCAACCCGTACAGTGCCACCGTGGCCTTGCCGCGTTTGCGCTCGCGTTCCTGATCGCTCAGGGCCTGCCACTGTTCAGGGGCCATGCCGCACAGCGAGCCGCAGGAGGCCAGGCCGATGGTCCACAGCCCTGCGTTCAGCGCCGATTGCAGTAAGCGCGGCTCGCCGCTGACCAGGACACAGCCTTCCAGGCGCTCGATATTCAGCTCCATCAAGGCTTGCCAGCAGGCATGGGGGGCAGGCCAGCGGACAGGGGAGGGCGATGCGGCCTTGAGCCAGTCCGGCAATGCAGCGGCCAGCGGGGTCGTCACCGAGGGTGGCAGTTCATCCAGCCAGGCGCAGGGGATGCCCTGTTCCTTCAGGCTGCGCAGGATTTTCAGGGCGCCCGGCGTCGCTTGGGAATCCGGAGGGAGAGAATCGGTGCGTGCCCGGGAACCGAAGTCCACCAAGCATCCACTCAGGCCAAACAAGACAGCCGTCAAGGCAGGCGTGGTAGCGGTGGCAATCTCGGCGTGACGCATCTCGACATCCCTGAAATAGCTGTGACGCTATCGGGGTAAGATGACAACGCTATGACAGCACGATGAATTGTAGGAATCTTGAACATTTCCTGTCTGTCGTTTCCAGGCTGCTGCCTAATTGCATATTTCCGTCATATACTGGCCACCTTATTCAGGGCATAGCGCCCATGACAGACCATTCAAGGAGCAAAAGCTATGCGCTGGAGCCACTACTTCGCTCAGCTATCAGTGTGTGCCACTGTCCTGCTGGCACCGTTCGCCGCACAAGCTGCATCGGAAGATGATCCATGGGAAAGCATCAACCGTCCCATCTTCACCTTCAACGATACCGTTGATACTTATGCCCTCAAGCCGTTGGCTCAAGGCTATCAATTTGTGACGCCGCAATTCGTGCAGGATGGCGTGCACAACTTTTTCCGCAATATCGGTGATGTCGGCAACCTGGCCAACAACGTGCTGCAACTCAAGCCGCATGCGGCGGGCGTGGACACGGCCCGGCTGTTGATGAACACCACGTTTGGCGTGCTGGGCTTTATCGATGTCGGCACCAAAATGGGGCTGCAGCGCAGCGATGAAGACTTCGGCCAGACCCTGGGCTATTGGGGCGTGGGCAGTGGTCCCTACGTGATGCTTCCTCTGCTGGGCCCAAGCACTTTGCGTGATGCGCCGTCCAAATACGTGGACAGCTACACCCAGCCTTACCGCTACATGAACGATATCGGCTGGCGCAACAGCACCTTCGGCCTGAATATCGTCGATACGCGCGCCAGTCTGCTCGACAGCGAGAAGCTGATCACCGGCGACAAGTACACCTTTATCCGCAACGCCTACCTGCAGAACCGCGAGTTCAAGGTCAAGGATGGCAAGGTCGTCGACGACTTCTAGACTACGATGTCTTGAAACGAAAAAGAGGCGACCCTGTGGTCGCCTTTTTTGTGCGCGGGTATCAGCGCATTTTCAGGATCTTCAGCCCCAGATGCTGACCGTCGCCCTCGTTCTTCGCCCACACTACCTGGGTGTCAGCTTCCAGGCCGGCGAGGGCAGCATGCTCGGACTCGATGCGCACGGTCAGCTGATCGCCCACCGCGAACTGGCGAGGTGCTTGCACCTGCATGCCGGAGCTGGAGAGGTCCACGCAAACCCCGTCAATTTCCTGCCCGGCGTGGATCAAAGACACATCGGCATCCACTCGCATGCGGATGAAATCGCGTTTTTCAGCATAGTCGCGCTCGTGTTCGCTCACAGCTTCCATCCTTACTTTGTGTTGTGGTGATGGCTGTTCTTATAACTCCCGGTGATTTGCGATGTAAAGACGCTCGGCGACCATCGGCATGAGCTTGAAACCCCTGGCGGATGGGAGTACCGTCTGCGCCTTAGAAGGGCACCTCTGCTTTACCATTGTGCGTGGGAAAAACCCCCATAGTTTGTAGGGCAGAGAGGCTAGAAAGCGAATCCAGTATGTGAGCCCGGCCATTGCCGAGCCACCTACGCCAACCTAATTCTGGCGCCGTTTGCCCACATGCCAAAAACCAGTGCCACGCTGCTGATAATCGATGACGACGAAGTAGTGCGCGCAAGCCTTGCGGCCTATTTGGAAGACAGTGGCTTCAGCGTCCTGCAGGCCAGCAATGGTCAACAGGGTCTCCAGGTGTTCGAGCATGACAAGCCCGACCTCGTGATCTGCGATCTGCGCATGCCCCAGATGGGCGGCCTCGAACTGATTCGTCAGGTCACCGAGCTGGCTCCGCAGACGCCGGTGATAGTCGTGTCCGGGGCCGGGGTGATGAACGATGCCGTCGAGGCCCTGCGCCTGGGCGCCGCCGATTACTTGATCAAGCCCCTGGAAGACCTCGCGGTGCTGGAGCACTCGGTACGCCGTGCGCTGGATCGTGCGCACCTGCTCCTGGAAAACCAGCGCTATCGCGAAAAGCTCGAAACCGCCAACCGCGAACTCGAAGCCAGCCTGAATCTGCTTCAGGAAGACCAGAACGCCGGTCGCCAGGTGCAGATGAACATGCTGCCTGTCAGCCCCTGGACCATCGACGAGTTTCAGTTTGCTCACCAGATCATCCCGTCTTTGTACCTGTCGGGTGATTTCGTCGACTATTTCCGTGTTGATGAGCGACGGGTTGCGTTCTACCTGGCCGACGTATCCGGCCACGGGGCTTCCTCTGCTTTTGTGACCGTGTTGTTGAAGTTCATGACCACGCGGCTGTTGTTTGAATCCAAGCGCAACGGCACCTTGCCGGAGTTCACGCCCTCCGAGGTGCTGGGCCACATCAACCGAGGCCTGATCAGCTGCAAGCTGGGCAAGCACGTGACGATGGTCGGCGGCGTGATTGACGAAGAAACCGGTCTTTTGACCTACAGCATCGGCGGCCACTTGCCGATGCCTGTTCTGTACACTCCCGACAGTGTGCGTTACCTGGAAGGGCGTGGTCTGCCGGTCGGCCTGTTCAACGAAGCGACCTATGAAGACCACATCCTGGAGTTGCCGCCGACGTTCAGCCTGACGCTGATGTCCGACGGCATCCTGGACCTTCTTCCAGAGCCTACACTCAAAGAGAAAGAAGCCGCCTTGCCCCAACGGGTCAAGTCGGCGGGCGGCAGCCTGGATGGCCTGCGGCAGGTTTTTGGATTGGCCACGCTGGGGGAGATGCCGGATGATATCGCCCTATTGGTGTTGAGCAGGAATCTTTGATGAGTACCGGAAGAATCCAATTCGCCGAGCAGGACGGGACCTTCGTCTTGAAGTTTGTCGGTGAAGTGCGCCTGACCTTGTGTTCGGCGCTGGATGCAACGATTGAGCGGATTTTCACTGCCTTGAATTTCTCGGCGATCGTGATCGATCTGACCGAAACCCGCAGCATCGATAGCACCACCCTTGGGTTGTTGGCCAAGTTGTCCATTCTGTCTCGGCAGAAAGTGGGCCTGTTGCCGACGGTCGTCACCACCCACGAAGACATCACCCGTTTGTTGCAGTCCATGGGCTTCGACCAGGTCTTCAACATCGTGGATCGCCCGATCCCGTGCCCTGAATGCCTGACCGACCTGCCGTCCCAGGATCAGTCCGAGGAGGTGGTGCGGATCAAGGTGCTGGAAGCGCACAAGATTCTGATGGGCCTGAACGAATCCAATCGCGAAGCGTTCCACGACCTCGTCAACGCCCTCGAACGCCACTGATCGCCCTGTTCAAATGCACTCCAAGTGTCGGAGGGGGCTTGCTCCCGATTGCATCAGACCGGTCCATACATTCCTAACCGATTGACACAAAAAAAGGGCGGCACCCTCACAGGTCCCGCCCTTTTTTGCCGCCGCCTGCTTTTACAGCTTGGCAGCCAGCAACGCTTCCAGCTTCTCCTGGTCGCGAGCAAACTGACGAATCCCCTCCGCCAGCTTCTCGGTTGCCATCGCATCCTCGTTGGACTCCCAACGGAACTGCGCTTCAGTCAGATGCACCCGCGCTTCACCGGCATGGCCAGGCGACAGCTTGCGCTCCAGCTTGCCGGTATCGGCCGCCAGTTTTTCCAGCAGGTCCGGGCTGATGGTCAGGCGATCGCAACCGGCCAGCTCCTCGATCTGGCTCAGGTTGCGGAAGCTAGCCCCCATCACCACCGTCTTGTAGCCATTGGCCTTGTAGTAGTTGTAGATGCGTGTCACCGACTGCACGCCCGGATCTTCGGCACCGGTGTAGTCGTTGCCATTGGCCTTCTTGTACCAGTCGTAGATCCGCCCCACGAACGGCGAAATCAGGAACACGCCGGCTTCTGCGCACGCCACGGCCTGGGCAAAGGAGAACAGCAGGGTCAGGTTGGTCTGGATGCCTTCTTTTTCCAGTTTCTCCGCCGCGCGGATGCCTTCCCAGGTGGAGGCGATCTTGATCAGTACGCGGTCACGGCCAACGCCGGCTTTTTCGTACAGGTCGATCAGGCGATGCGCACGCTTGAGCACTGCATCGGTATCGAACGACAGGCGCGCATCCACTTCGGTGGAGATGCGTCCCGGCACCACTTTCAGGATCTCCTGACCGACGGCTACCGCAAAACGGTCGCTGGCCAGGCCGACATCACCGTTGCAGTCCTGCACACACTCGTCCAGTAGCTTGGCGTACGCCGGAATCGACGCGGCCTTGAGCAGCAGGGAAGGGTTGGTGGTAGCGTCTTGCGGCTTGAGCTTGGCGAGGGCTGAAAAATCGCCGGTATCGGCTACGACGGTGGTGAACTGCTTGAGTTGTTCCAGCTTGGAAGTCATGGGCGTGCTCTGTCCTATGGGTCTGGTGACATTACCCGAGCGCTGGCAGGCGCTCAAGGGCGCAAATGCGTTCGATCGTTTGCGAGGGCAACAACCTGAAAACAGCCGTTTGAATGATTGAGCTTGCTGGTAAATAGGAGGGCAAAATGCGCGACAGGTTCAATCGAGGGGAGCTAAGTCGCATGCCTATCACGAATGCCCCTTATTGAATTTCACTTATGTCCCGGGCGCTTCACTGTCTACAGAGCGATGCTTTTTCATCCGGTACATTTCACCATCCGCATAGGTGAGCAGTGTGTCGGCATCCTTCCCATCCTCCGGATAATAGGCAACGCCGATACTGCACAGCGGCATTTTGAGTGCACCGAACTCAGGCCCCAGTGGCGCGGCCATAATGGTGTGAATCTGTTCTAACTTATTGGAGATGGCCGCCCTCGAGTGGACATCTGTCAACAGCACCGTAAACTCATCGCCGCCCATCCGAGCCACGGTGTCCGTCTCACGCATGCAGCTTTCCAGGCGATGGGCAATCACGCACAGAACACGATCCCCCACCGCGTGGCCATGGACATCATTGATACGCTTGAAGTCATTCACGTCCAGAAACAGCAACGCCAGCTGACTATCGTGGCGGTGCGCCGCGCGCAGGGCGGACTCCAGTCGATCATTGAACAGCGACCGGTTGGTTAATTTTGTCAGTGGATCATGATGAGCGAGGAAGCGTAACTCCTCCTCGGCCTGAGCTAGAGCCGTTACGTTGCGTGCCACACCAATCCTTGCGCCGACCTCCTCCGACCAGAATGCCGCCCACAGGATATACACCACGCCTCCATCCTTGCGGAGGTAACGGTTGCGGAAATCGAAGTGGGATTGACCACTCATCACACGACCAATCGAGGCCCGCGTGGCAGCCAGGTCTTCAGGATGCATATAGCGCGTGATTGCCGTGCCGTTCAGTTCGTCAGGGCGATAACCCAGGAGGGCCTCACAGGCATCACTCACAAAAACAATGTGGTCGTTTATATCAACCACAAACACCGTATCCAGCATCAGATGGATGAGTTTGGGGTAGAGCGCATGTAGATCAACGGCCATAAGTCATGGGGAAATCTGATTCATAGAGCGCGATCATATCCCGATCGATAGCACGGGCGGCGAGTAATCTTGCACCCATCCGGCAGGCGCGGGACCACGCACGCCAGGCCACACCGACATTCATCTCTGGGGCCATGGTTTCGCGCGGCAACTGCGCTAGTCGGTCTACGCGGGGGCGGCTCACGATAGCGACGGGGCAATCACCCCATCAGTCATCATGCAGCAACCCCGAACCATACTCACCATAACTACTACCCAGCCCACTCCCCCCGAAACTCATCTTCGCGGCTTTGCTGGGACTGCGGTCACCAAAGGCCTGGCACCCGCCGGTAAAACAAGGGTCGCTGCTCACACCTGACGAGCAAGCGCCCAATAGCAACGTGCCAGCGATCATCACGACTTTGATCAGGTTCGAGATCATTGTTTCGGTTTCCTGTGGGTTGGAGGCGCGGAAGTCACCGCTTTACAGTGATCGTAGACCTCAAAGGCGCAGGGAATTATGAAACTTTGCCAAATGACTGGATGGGTTCAGGTTGCGGCTTTGGAATATCGGGGGTGCAGAGCAGCATCGCGGTGTATTTCACACACGAAGTGGTGCAGTGTGCGGAACACGCCGCTCCGACACCTGAGATACATCCCTGATAAACTGCGCCATTCGCCTCGTTGACTCAGATTTCCAATGTCCCTACAAACAGCTCCGTTTTCCCGCCGTTTTTCCGTTGCTCCGATGATGGATTGGACCGACCGCCACTGCCGGTTCTTCCTGCGTCTGCTCTCCAAGCACGCCCTGCTGTACACCGAAATGGTCACTACCGGCGCGATCCTCCACGGCGATCACGAGCGCTTCCTGCGCCACAACGACGCCGAGCACCCGCTTGCGCTGCAATTGGGCGGTAGCGTTCCGGCCGATTTGGCCGCGTGTGCGCGTATGGCTGAGGCGGCGGGGTATGACGAGGTGAACCTGAACGTCGGTTGCCCCAGTGATCGGGTGCAGAACAACATGATCGGCGCGTGTCTGATGGGCCACCCGGCGCTGGTGGCGGAGTGTGTGAAGGCGATGCGTGATGCGGTGTCGATTCCGGTGACGGTGAAGCACCGCATCGGGATCAATGGCCGGGACAGTTATGCGCAGTTATGTGATTTTGTCGAGCAGGTGAAAGACGCAGGCTGCATCAGTTTTACCGTGCATGCGCGGATTGCGATTCTGGAGGGGCTGTCGCCGAAGGAGAACCGCGACATTCCGCCATTGCGATATGACGTGGCGGCGCAGTTGAAACGGGATTTCCCGGAGTTGGAGATTATCCTCAACGGCGGGATCAAGACCCTGGAACAGTGCCAGGAACACTTGCAGACGTTTGATGGGGTGATGCTGGGTCGCGAGGCTTATCACAATCCATATCTGCTGGCGCAGGTGGACCGGCAACTGTTTGGCAGTACGCAGCCGGTGGTAAGCCGCGCCGAGGCATTGGCGCAGTTGCGGCCTTATATTGCCGAACACTTGGCGACGGGCGGTTCGATGCATCACATCACTCGGCATGTGCTGGGGTTGGGGACGGGGTTCCCGGGGGCGCGCAAGTTTCGGCAGCTGTTGTCGGTGGATATCCACAAGGCGACCGATCCGTTGGCATTGCTGGATCAGGCCGGGGCATTGCTGGAGGGGCGCTGAAGGCGCCCCTATTGTGCTGGCGGCTGTGCCCCTCTCTTGGCTCGACTGTTCGGGAGTCTCCGGCGGTCAGATGAGCAAGTTACACCTGCAAGCGGTGCGTAGCTTTAAAGCCCACGCACTGCTGCTTTAATCCAATGCTGCAAGCTGGCAAGGCATTGGAGTGAATTAACCCGTAACAACCGTTCCCTTATGAAAAATCTCGCGCCGCGCCCGGCGACTTATATTTTCATGCTTGCTCAGCGCGTACATCTCATTAAAACGGTGGCGATCAATGCCTTCATACTTGGCTACTTCTTCCGACACCCTCCGGTCGTATTCTTCTTCGATCACGAAGCGGAAAATCTCCCTCCGGTAGTAAAAACCGAATTGAAACGCCAGCACCTCGGTCAAGTAATCCGAGGCGGTGAGGAAGCAGTTTTCCAGGTCGATGGCCTTGGCCTGCGTTGGTTGGTCAAGGTTGATCATCACGTTGTTAGCCCAGAAATCCATGTGCACGATGCCCTTGCAGTGCAAGGCGTGCAGCAATTTGAACGACACCGTGATCAGGCTCTGGATGTCGCGCTCCTGTTTGAGCCATTCCAGGCCGTTGAGGTAGCCGTCCAGTAGTTTGGTAAAGATGAAAAACTCCTGGATCAGGCCCAGCGCAGACTTTCTGTAGCCGAAACCATACAAGCCGGCGACCGGTGCATCGCGTTGTTGGGCGCCCAGGGTGTTGATGACTTCCTCGACCGGCCAGTCGAAGGTGCCGTCGCTTTTTGCACGGCCGAGGGTGACTCGCAGTTTGGGCCTGAGGCTGTCGAGTGGCTGGGATTTGGCGAACAAGTTGTTCTCCATTCCTTTGAGCGGTGCGCTGACGCGGTCTTGGAGTGGTTGGCGGGTATCGATCAGCTTCTGGATTGCCAGTTGGGCGCTCTGGTCAAACGGGTGGGCGGTGAAAATCTTAGCGTTGCGGTGGTGGAGTGTCGCTGGGAAATTTTGGAGCACGCTACTGTCAGGAAAGCTCAAAACACGTCCTTGTCGTTTGGAAATATATGACAGAAATGTTACATGATGGCGTTGTGATATCCAACCTGAACGTTGCCTGTCCACAAGCTAAAAATAATGAAAATAAGGTTTGTATTGATTGACAGATTGAATATTTTTTGAGTTTTTTCTTAGTCAAAAAATCGTCGTGAAAAAAAGAGCCGCGGTGCAACAATGGCCTTGGGCCATTACCGTGCTCTTTCATAAGTGCTCTTAATGAAAACGACATTTTTCGCGAAGTTGTTTATTACTGTTGTTGCTTCGACACTGGTCTGTATTGCTTATTTTTAACGGACGAGTTTTTGTAGTGCGTTTTAAGAGCGATGAGTATGTTTGTACTGGCGAATAAGAAACTTGCCGATCACAAAAAAGCTGCCGAGGATAAGACCTAGGAAGCCACCCAGTAGCGCCATTTTTTTCGTGTTTTTACTGCTGGTGATTTTTGCTTCGTCGAGGAGGTTAAACGCTCGTACGCTATTACTGGTCGACAAGGATGGCAAGTTAAGCGCAATGGCTTGGGCGTTTGCGGTGTCCAATGCGGCTTTCAATTGCGCTCTTGCCAGCGCCTCAGTTGCAGCTGTGGCCGAGGCAATATAGAGAACGGATTCGTTTTTGCCTGTCTTGGGCACGGTCTCTCTCAAGGTAATAGCATTCGCTGCCATCACGCCCATCGCGGTATAGAACACGTCGTTTTGGATCGAACTGTACAGTTCAGCCTCCAGTGGCGGCATATTCAATGACGGGCTCGCGCCTTTTTCCTTGACTTCTTTATATAAGCTATATAGCGATGATTTGGTGATGTAATTACTGGCTGTCCATTGTTCGGGAGACATTGCGCTGATCGTAAATGAAACAATGGCGCCTGCGACTGTCGTGGCAATGATGGTTTTCTTACTCGACCATAAAGCCTGGAGAAGCGGGATTAAATCTATTTCATCATCAGTGGGGCGGGGTTTCGAGTTCGTTGAAATGCTCACGACAAGTTCCTTTCTTTGCATTCTCGAATTGTAGAGAAAGCGCCGCAATACGGCATGTATTATTTACTATTGATTTAAATGCGAGCGGTTCCTGTTTGTTGGGTCGGGCGCCGCACCTTTCGTTCACCCATATGAGCACGCTCGTGCGGCAATCGTTCACAGGGTTTGTGTTGCAATGGCGCAGGTTTTCCTACCCGTTGTTGTTCAATCCCCGCCTTGGATCCGTCGTGGCGGCGCAAGCGGCGATGAAGGTATCAAGAAAAGCCACTGGTTCGTGAGTGTCCTGTCACTGACGACCCTGTGACCCTGCGTCGCGCCTGTCCGGCTTGACACTCGCCCCGATCAGTCTCGTTAAAACCACTCTATGAGAGTTGTCAATTGGCCAAACGGCGCATATTGGCTGTTTGGCGTGATATTCTGCGCGCCATCTTGGTTTGGCCTTTCTCCGGTACGTAAACACGCATACGTAGCGGTTCTTGGCTATTTCTGGGGTAGCTGAAGCCAATAATGATAAGAAGTCAGCGCTGAACGGACATAAAAGTGAGGTCGATACGTCGGCCTTGTGTGCCCACCCTGCGGTCCTGAAGTGAGTCGGGGGCGGTGGGGCGGATGGCGTTTTATCATAGGTGCTACGGATGTTAAAAAAAGTGAACACGGCCCTGCTGGGGCTGGCTTTGTCGATGGGGATCGCGTCTGCTCATGCGCAAGAGGCAAAGAAAGTCGATGTGCTGCTGATCGGCGGCGGCATCATGAGTGCGACCCTGGGTGTGTGGCTCAATGAGCTGGAACCGGATTGGTCGATGGAAATGGTCGAGCGCCTCGACGGCGTCGCCGAAGAAAGCTCCAACGGCTGGAACAACGCCGGTACCGGCCACTCGGCCCTGGCTGAGCTCAACTACACCCCGGAAGACAAGAACGGCAACGTTGAGATCCCCAAAGCGGTCGAGATCAACGAAGCGTTCCAGATCTCCCGTCAGTTCTGGTCCTGGCAGGTCCGGCAGGGCGTGCTGAAGAACCCGCGTTCGTTCATCAATTCCACACCGCACATGAGCTTCGTGTGGGGCGATGACAACATCAAGTTCCTCAAGAAACGCTATGAAGCCCTGCAAGCCAGCCCACTGTTCGCCGGCATGCAGTACTCCGAAGACCCGGCGCAGATTGCCAAATGGGTTCCGCTGATGATGCAAGGGCGCGACCCGAGCCAGAAAATCGCGGCCACCTGGAGCCCGCTGGGAACAGACATGAACTTCGGCGAGATCACTCGCCAATTCGTCGCTCACCTGCAAACCACCCCTAAGTTCGACCTGAAACTGTCGAGTGAAGTGCAGGACATTACCAAGAACGCCGACGGTTCGTGGCGTGTCAGCTACAAAAACCTGAAAGACGGCACCAAGACTGAAACCGACGCCAAGTTCGTGTTCATCGGCGCTGGCGGCGGTGCACTGCACCTGCTGCAGAAGTCTGGCATTCCTGAAGCCAAGGAATATGCCGGCTTCCCGGTTGGCGGTTCGTTCCTGGTGACCGATAACACGGCCGTTGCCGAACAGCACTTGGCCAAGGCCTACGGTAAAGCCTCGGTAGGCGCGCCACCGATGTCGGTTCCGCACTTGGACACCCGTGTGCTGGATGGCAAGCGCGTGATCCTGTTTGGCCCGTTCGCGACCTTCTCCACCAAGTTCCTGAAGGAAGGCTCGTACCTGGATCTGCTGACCAGCACCACCACCCACAACATCTGGCCAATGACCAAAGTCGGTATTCGTGAATACCCGCTGGTCGAGTACCTTGCCGGCCAACTGATGCTGTCGGACGACGACCGCTTCAAGGCGCTGCAAGAATATTTCCCGAACGCCAAGAAAGAGGACTGGCGCCTGTGGCAAGCCGGTCAGCGCGTACAGATCATCAAGCGTGACGAAGAGCAGGGCGGTGTGCTGAAACTTGGTACTGAAGTGGTCAGCTCTGCCGACAACACCATTGCAGGCCTGTTGGGTGCGTCGCCAGGCGCGTCCACCGCGGCTCCGATCATGCTGACCGTGCTGCAGAAAGTCTTTAAGGATAAGGTCGCTACCCCGGCCTGGCAGGAAAAACTGCACCAGATCGTGCCAAGCTACGGCACTAAGCTGAATGACAGTCCTGAGGCGGTTGCCAAGGAATGGGCCTACACCGCCAACATCCTGCAACTGACCCCACCGCCTGCGATTCCGCAGTTGGCTGCGCCAAAAGCCATCGAGGCTGCCAAGCCTGCGGCCGAGCCGAGCAAGCCGGCGTCGGACCTGGCGTTGTAAGTCGTTGGTGAGGTCTTGGTAACAGGGCTGAGCCGATGTGCAAAAGCCCGCTGAACCGGTAACGGTCAGCGGGTTTTTTTGCAGGTGCGTGTCTATGGCCGAAAGCGGGAACGATCGACCGGAGGCACTTCGACGGTCCGTTGGGCCGCTGCCAGCGCTGCTTTCAAGCCTGCCTGGTCCAGCGCAACGCAATACGCCGGTTTGGCCCGTTCGAAGCGCCAGCTTTCATCCAGTCCGCCGGCATCCACGGCGTCGAACCCCAGCTCGTCGAGCAACTGGATCACTTGGGCTTTCGCCGCTACGTCATCGGCGGCCACCGGCAATGCGCGGCGCTCGGGGGCGCCGTGGGGGCGGGCGTCCTGCGTCAAGTCCGGCGCAAAGATCGCATTGAACACCTTCACCACGTGGGACCGGGGCAAGTGATCGGCGAGCAGCCGGCTGGTGGTGGTTTCAAAGCGGTCCAACTCGGGGATATGCCCATCACGCTCCGGGTAGTAATTGTTTGCGTCCATGACCGTTTTGCCTTCCAACCCCTGTACGGGTACGCTGCGATAATGCGCCAGGGGAATAGCCACGAGCACCACATCGCCAAATTGTGCCGCGTCTTCTGCGCTGCCCACTTGAACGCCCCAAATGCCGCTGAGCACGCTGCTCATGGTCTGTGGGCCGCGGGAGTTGCTCAACATCACCTCATGGCCGGCCGCCAGTGCCAGTTGTGCCACGGCGCGCCCGATGAAACCTGCTCCAATAACGCCAATCTTCATATCTTTGCTCCAGAGAGAAGGGGGGAGGGGGTTATGATGATTGGCAACCAATAGGCGATAAATAAGCGATCTGTCGTTGATGTTATTACTGAGAGTGGGGAATGATGGATCGTCTTTCCAGCATGAATGCCTTTGTGATCGCTGCCGAGTTGGGCTCATACGCCCGCGCCGCCGAGCGTTTGAACATGTCGGCGCAGATGGTGGCCAAACATGTTGCCGCGCTGGAACAGCGCCTGGGGGCGCGCTTGCTCAATCGCACCACGCGCCGGCAAAGCCTCACTGAGCTGGGTAGTGCGTACTACGAGCGTTGCAAACATATCCTGACAGAAGCCGAGGCCGCCGATTCTCTGGCGCAGATCATGAATGACACCCCGCGTGGCAAGCTGAAAATCACCGCGCCGGTGACCTTCGGCTCCTACAGCCTCATGCCCCTGGTGACTGCGTTTCTGCGCGACAACCCCGATGTGAACATTGACCTGCACCTCACCGATCGTTTCGTCGATTTGGTGGAAGAAGGCTACGAAGCCGCTTTTCGGATTGGTCCCCTGGCGACCACTGGATTAACCGCCAGACCCCTGGCGCCCTATCGTCTGGTGGTCTGCGCGGCGCCTGTCTACTTGGCGACACGGGGTATACCGCTGCGACCGGCGGACCTTCAACACCATGAATGCTTGGGCTATGTCTTCTGGTCACGTCCTGCTGATCGCGAATGGGTGTTCTACCAGGGGGCGGTATCGCACAAGGTGCAGGTTGCCAGCCGTTTGCAGATCAACGAAAGCAGGGCCTTGATGTCGGCTGCACTGGATGGGTTTGGCATTGTGCTCGGCCCGGAAGATTTTCTGCGTCCGGCCC
Source organism: Pseudomonas extremaustralis (assembly GCF_900102035.1). Taxonomy (NCBI): domain Bacteria; kingdom Pseudomonadati; phylum Pseudomonadota; class Gammaproteobacteria; order Pseudomonadales; family Pseudomonadaceae; genus Pseudomonas; species Pseudomonas extremaustralis. The sequence goes on along the minus strand of NZ_LT629689.1, from coordinate 3,098,357 downwards.
TGGACCGGGGTGAGTTGGTGCGGGTGCTCCCGGACTTTGATGCGCCGAGCCGGCCCATGCATTTGGTCTATACCGCCAACCGGCAACGTACTGCCAAGTTGCGGCGTTTTGTCGAGGCGGTGCAGGAGCGTTTCGGCCCGGCGTGTGAGTTCAGCAACCTGACAGACGCCACCTGTTAAAAAGTACCCAGGCCTTGCAGGAGCGAGGCTGCAACAAGGGGGCACTTTTTTACGAGCAGGTTGTTGGGCGTCAGCGCCCGAGGGGTTGGTATGTGGCTACGTTATGCAGCATTGGCGGCGATGGTCGTCGCGGCATCCGGGTGTGTGCAAGAGCGTGTCGTGCATGAGCGCCGGCCGGTGCAACGAGAGTATGTCGAAGTAATCGCGCCACAACCGCCGCCGGTTCAGGTGATCGAAGTCGAGCCCGCTCCGCGCTACGGCTATGTGTGGTCACGGGGTTACTGGCGCTGGGAAGGTGGGCGTTACGTCGCCGTGCACGGTCATTGGGAGGCGGTGCGTGAGGGCTATCGCTATATGCACCCGCATTGGGTGCAGCGCAATGACGGTTATCACTGGCAGGGAGGGGGTTGGGTTCGCTGAATCTCGGCCAGGTCGGCTTCTTCGTACCCAGGAGCCGAACCTCTCGCAGCAGTGCCGCGCCCAATTGGTCGCGGCATAGCTCTCGATAGCCCGATTCCGCCCGTCCACACGCCTGAAAGCGCCCGTAAAGCGCTACAACATATGACCGGCCGCCACCCGGTTTGCCGGGCGGGGCAGCGTTCGCTTATTGCACGACGCGGTAGCACGGCACATACGCCGCGCCGCCCGGCAACTTCATGCGGTGCTGGGCGACGAAGGCCTGCAGCAGTTCGTCCAGCGGTTTCATGATGGTCGCGTCGCCGTGGATTTCGTACGGGCCGTGCTGTTCGATCAGGCGGATGCCCTTGTCCTTGACGTTGCCCGCCACGATGCCGGAGAACGCGCGACGCAAGTTGGCCGCCAGTTCGTGGGGCGCCAGCGCATGGCTCAGTTGCAGGCTGGCCATGTTTTCGTGGGTCGGGTCGAACGGGCGCTGGAAGCCTTCGTCGATCTTGAGCAGCCAGTTGAAGTGGAACGCGTCGTTGCGCTCGCGGCGGAACTGTTTCACCGCCTTGAGGCCGGCGGTCATCTTGCGCGCCACTTCGGCCGGGTCGTCGATGATGATCTGGTAGTGCGCCTGTGCCGCTTCGCCCAGGGTTGCGCCCACGAAGGCATGCAGTTGTTGCAGGTACGGCGCGGCGTGTTTCGGCCCGGTGAGGATGACCGGGAAGGGCACGTCGCGGTTGTCCGGGTGCATCAGGATGCCCAGCAGGTACAGGAACTCTTCAGCCGTGCCGGCGCCGCCAGGGAAGATGATGATGCCGTGGCCGACGCGCACGAAGGCTTCCAGGCGCTTCTCGATATCCGGCAGGATCACCAGCTCATTGACGATCGGGTTCGGCGCTTCGGCGGCGATGATGCCCGGTTCGGTCAGGCCCAGGTAGCGGCCGCCCGTAATCCGTTGCTTGGCGTGGGAAATGGTTGCGCCTTTCATCGGGCCTTTCATCACGCCGGGGCCGCAACCGGTGCACACGTCGAGGCTGCGCAGGCCCAGTTCGTGGCCGACTTTCTTGGTGTATTTGTATTCGTCGGTATTGATCGAGTGTCCGCCCCAGCACACGACGATTTTCGGCTCGACACCGGGACGCAGGGTACGGGCGTTGCGCAGCAGGTGGAACACGTAGTCGGTGATGCCCTGGGAATTGCTCAGGTCGATGCGCTGGCTGTCCAGTTCGTTCTCGGTGTAGACGATATCGCGCAGGGCGCTGAACAGCATCTCACGGGTGCTGGCAATCATTTCGCCGTCAACGAAGGCATCGGCCGGCGCGTTCAGCAATTCCAGGCGCACACCGCGATCCTGCTGGTGGATGCGCACTTCAAAGTCTTTGTAGGCGTCGAGGATGGTCTTGGCGTTGTCGATATGCGCGCCGGTGTTGAGGATCGCCAGGGCGCATTGGCGGAACAGGGTATAGATACTGCCGGAACCGGCTTCGCTCAGTTGCTGGACTTCACGTTGTGACAGGGTTTCGAGGCTGCCCTTGGGGCTGACGGAAGCGTTGATGACTTGACGTTGGGGCATTCTGAGTCCTTGAAAGCGCAGCCACCGCATCCGCAGGAGGGCGATGGCTTGAGAATGATGGGTGCCGAATTCGGTCGCGCAAGACGGTTATTTACCAAAGGCACAAGGCCGAGTGCAAACACCGTGCAGCACCATCATGCCGCAGAACTTACTGAATCAGCTTCCAGTTTTTGTAGAAAACCCGACGCAGGGTAAAGACCATCCCGGCAAACCCAGCGATCACGGCGTTGAGTATCGAAGGCAGCGAGGTCGGGCGCACGATATCGATAAACAGGCAGTAGCGCTTCGCATCGTTCTTGTTGAAGGACGCATGCATCAGCGTGTCGTCGAAGATAAATAGCGGGTCGTCGTGCCAGTAATGCTTGTGCTTGCCCACCTGGATATAGACACCATCGTGGTGGGGCGCCGGAGCCATGTTGTAGAGCACGCGGAACATCATGCGCAGGGGGCCGAAGTGAAAAGAGGTCGAACGGTTTTCATTGAACACCGACACGCCGATGGTTTTCACGAACGGCAGTTTTTTGCGCAGTTCGGGAATATCCAGCGAGGTTTCGATCGGCCGTCCGTACCATTGGAAAAACAACATGCCGCGTTTCTTCTCGGCCATGCGCGCGTCGAGGTAACCGATGATTTCGTCCTTGTGGGCCATGGCGTCGTTGATCACCTGTTGCAGGTCTTCCTGCCAGGCCGGCGGCAGGTCGCGCATCGTATAAATATGACGGTTGCGTGAGCTCAGCAGGTCGAACAGCGTGTTGAACGGCGCGAGCAGCCAGGTGTTGCGACCGTTGCCGACAAAGTATTTCTTGAAGGTGGGGATGTCATACAAGCCATTACGCAGATAGTCGTAAATACCGCAGACCAGCACCAGGGCGAGAAACACCAGCATGGTTTTGGGGAAGACACCGATAATCAGCAGCACGCCGAGAACCCAGGCGACCGATATCGCTTTTTTACGTAAAGCAGGCTTGTTCATGACACTCAGCTCCAGCAGGACGCCATTCGACAGGTCAGGTTCTGTGGCCGCGAGTGGTGGTTTGGACATGTATTGAAACAACTGCGCCATGATAAGGCGTTCGGTGCTGGAAAGGCGGTTTAAATATTGCAAAATTGTGAAGGCCCGCCAGAGTTTTTAACCCTTGCCAGCCTCGATTCGCGTTTTATGGATCGGATTTTGTAAACAGAAGATTTACGTCTATCGTGACGCTTCGGTTTTTCGGACGTCATAGACCGGTACGATTGAAGTTGAATGGCCACCATTGGCCTTCGGCACCTTGGAAGAGGCAGAAATTTTATGATCATCAAACCGCGGGTTCGTGGCTTTATCTGTGTGACCGCTCACCCTGTTGGCTGTGAAGCGAACGTCAAGCAACAGATCGACTACGTAACCAAGCACGGCGCCATTGAAGGCGGCCCGAAGAAGGTGCTGGTCCTCGGCGCTTCCACCGGTTACGGCCTGGCTGCGCGCATCAGTGCCGCGTTCGGTTGCGGCGCCGACACCCTGGGCGTGTTTTTTGAGAAAGAAGGCGAAGAAGGCAAGCTCAGCTCCGCCGGCTGGTACAACAGCGCTGCATTCGAGAAGTTTGCTGTCGAAAAAGGCCTGTACGCCAAGAGCATCAATGGCGATGCGTTCTCCGACGACATCAAGCGCCTGACCATCGAGACCATCAAGAAAGACCTGGGCAAGATCGACCTGGTCGTCTACAGCCTGGCCGCGCCACGCCGCACCGACCCGCAAGGCGTGGTGCACAACTCCACCCTCAAGCCGATCGGCAAGGCCGTAACCCTGCGTGGGATCAACACCGACAAAGGCGTTGTGGTCGACACCACCCTTGAACCGGCCACCCAGGAAGAAATCGACGGCACCGTGAAAGTCATGGGCGGCGAAGACTGGCAGCTGTGGATCGACGCGCTGCGTGACGCCGACGTCCTGGCCGAAGGCGCCAAGACCACCGCGTTCACCTACCTGGGCGAGAAGCTGACCCAGGACATCTACTGGAACGGCTCCATCGGCGAAGCCAAGAAGGACCTGGACAAGAAAGTCCTGACCCTGCGCGACAACCTCGCCGCGCTGAAGGGCGACGCCCGTGTGTCGGTGCTCAAGGCCGTGGTCACCCAGGCCAGTTCGGCGATCCCGATCATGCCGCTGTACCTGTCGCTGCTGTTCAAGGTGATGAAAGAGCAGGGCACCCATGAAGGCTGCATCGAGCAGGTCTACGGCCTGTTCAAGGACAGCCTGTACGGCAGCCAGCCGAAACTCGACGCCGACGGCCGCCTGCGCGCCGACCTGGCCGAACTGGAGCCGAAGGTCCAGGACGCCGTGGCGGCGCTGTGGAACCAGGTCACCGATGAGAACGTCAACGAGATCAGCGACTTTGCCGGCTACAAGGCTGAGTTCCTGCGCTTGTTCGGCTTCGAGATCGACGGCGTGGACTACGAGGCGGATGTGAATCCGACCGTGAAGATCAAGGGCCTGATCCAGGCTTAAGCGCGGTCGAAAACATGTGGGAGGGGGCTTGCTCCCGATAGTGGTGGGTCAGCCAGTCCATTCGGTACTGACATTCCACTATCGGGAGCAAGCCCCCTCCCACCTTTGTTTGTGTGCTTTTCAGATCCGTCTTACGCTCCAGCGCGTACTTCCCGCTTTGCAAATCTGCCAGACTCCCTCAGCTATCACACTCAGGCTAACGGAGGATCTGATGACGATTCGTGCAGTGGTTTTTGATTTCGGCGGTGTCCTGTTCGACTGGAACCCGCATCACCTGTATCGCAAGCTGATTGCCGACGATCACGAACGGCAATGGTTCCTCGACACGATCTGCACCCAGGCCTGGAACACCGAGCAGGATGCCGGCCGCAGCCTGGCCGATGCCACGCGCAGCCTGATCGACGAATACCCTCACCACCACGCCTTGATCCAGGCCTATTACGACCGCTGGCATGAAATGCTGCTTGGCCCGTTGCCCGAAGGCGTGGCCATTCTCACGGCGCTGCACCAGGCCAATATGCCGCTGTTCGGGCTCACCAATTGGTCGGCCGAGACCTTTCCTTATGCGCGCGCCCATTACCCCTTCCTTCAGATTTTCCGCGACATCGTGGTGTCCGGCGAAGTGAAGCTGATCAAGCCCGACGCGGCGATCTATCACGCCAGCCTTGACCAGGTGCGTGCGCACCTGCCGGATATTGAGGCCCGGGAAGTGGTGTTCATCGATGATGTCACCGGCAATATCGAGGCCGCCGTCGCCCTCGGCTGGCAAGGCATTCATCATGTGTCGGCCGAGCGCACCGCTGCGCAGTTGCGAGCGTTGGGCGTGGGTTTCTAGCGCGCCCACTTTTCCATCACGAAGTCGACGAACGCCCGTAGTTTCGGCAGGCGATAGCGGTCCTGACCGTACAGCACGTGCATGGGGCGGCTGGGCAATTGATAGGTGTTCAGCAAGGCCACCAGCTTGCCGCTCTGCACATCCGGCTGCACCAGGGCATCGGGCAGCATGACGATGCCCATGCCTTGCAGCGCCGCCTGACGCAAGGCTTGGGAGCTGTTGACGGTCAGTGAGCCGGACACCGGGATTTCCACTTCACCCTCGGCGCCGCTCATGCGCCACAGCTTGTCGGCATCGCGCCAGTCATCGGTGGAGGGGTAGGCGAACGCCAGGCAGTCATGCTGCTGCAGGTCTTCGGGCTTCATTGGAGTGCCGCGTCGCGCCAGGTAATCCGGCGAGGCGCAGAGGGTAATGGTGTAGTCCTGCAGAGGGCGTGCGATCAGGCTCGAGGGTTCCAGTTCGCCCAGGCGGATGGCCACGTCGAAGCCGCTGTCGATCATGTCCATACGCTGGTTGCTGAGCACCACGTACAGCTTGATCTGCGGGTAGCGCTGGGAAAATTCGCTCAGTGCCGGCGCCAGGCGTTCGGTGCCGAACGCGGGTGGGGCGGTGATACGCAAGGTGCCTTTGGGAATATCGCTGCGGGCCTGTTCGGCCAATTGCTCGGAGTCGGCCACCAGCCCCAGCACTTCCAGGCACCGTTGGTAATACTGCCCGCCGAATTCCGTGAGGCTTTGTTTGCGGGTGGTGCGCTTGAGCAGACTGACGCCCAGCCGCTGTTCCAGGGCGCGCAGGTGGTTGCCGACCATGGTGGTCGACAGGCCGCAGGCCTGGGCGGCGGCGGTCATACTGCCCGATTCAACCACCTTTACGTACACCGACATCGCCTGGAACAGATCCATTATCAATCCCTGATTCAAAGTCATTGCAGGAATGCGCAGTTTATCCAGCTGAAGTGGCTAACGATACTGTTGCCATCACAACGATGCACTGGAGCTACCCCCCATGACTGCCGCCTGTCTGATGACCACCTATCAACCCCTCGCCTTGAGTTTCATCCGTGGCCTGGGCACGCGCCTGTGGGATCAACAGGGTCGCGAATACCTGGATGCGGTGGCGGGCGTGGCAGTGACCAATGTCGGCCATTCCCACCCCAGGTTAGTGGCGGCCATCAGCGAACAGGCGGGCCTGCTGCTGCATACGTCCAACCTGTACAGCATCGACTGGCAGCAGCGGCTGGCCCAGCGCCTGACGTCGCTGTCCGGCCTGGACCGTGCCTTTTTCAACAACTCCGGTGCCGAAGCCAACGAAACAGCGCTGAAACTGGCGCGCCTGCATGGGTGGAAAAAGGGCATCGAAGAGCCAGTGGTGGTGGTGATGGAGAACGCCTTTCATGGCCGCACCCTCGGCACCATGGCCGCGAGCGACGGGCCCTCGGTGCGCTTGGGTTTCCAGCGCCTGCCAGGGGATTTTCTCAAGGTCAGGTTTGGTGACATGGCGGCAATAGAGGCGATCACCCAGACGTTCGGCACGCGCATCGCAGCAGTCCTGCTCGAGCCGATCCAGGGTGAAAGTGGTGTAGTGCCGGCGCCGGCCGGTTACCTGCAAGCCCTGCGCGATCACTGCACCCGTCATGGCTGGCTGATGATGCTCGACGAAATCCAGACCGGCATCGGCCGCACCGGCGCCTGGTTTGCGTTCCAGCACGAAGGCATCGTGCCGGACGTGATGACCCTGGCCAAAGGCCTCGGCAATGGCGTGCCCATCGGCGCCTGCCTGGCTCGGGCCGCCGTGGCGCAACTGTTCACACCCGGCAGCCATGGCAGCACCTTTGGCGGCAACCCGCTCGCCTGCCGAGTGGGCTGCACGGTGCTGGACATCATTGAAGGGCAAGGCTTGTTGCACAACGCCGCGCAACAGGGCGCACGCTTGCTGGCACGGCTGCGGGTGGAATTGAGCGAACACCCGCAAGTACTGGCGATTCGCGGGCAGGGCTTGATGATCGGGATCGAGCTGGCCAGCCCTTGCCGCGATCTGGCGCAGCGCGCCGCCCAAGAACACGCGCTGCTGATCAATGTGACGCGCGGCAAAATCATTCGCCTGCTGCCGCCGCTGACCCTGGACGCCAAGGAGGTGGAGATGATCGTGCGCGGTATCACCCGGTTATTGGATCAGGACCGTTGATCTGAAGTGTGCTTGCGGGGCAATAGAGGGATTGTTTTGTAGTACGGATATGGTGTGTTTTGTCGGATTAATTGTATACAACTCTATGGACATCCAATCCAGACATTGCATACAGTGGCCGCACAACAAAAACAGAGAACCCCTCACCATGACTATCCCGAAGGCGTCACCGCAGCGACCCGAAGATGAGAATCTCGGCGTCGCCGCCAACATGGCTTACGGCCTGCAACATGTGCTCACCATGTACGGCGGCATCGTTGCGGTCCCGTTGATCGTCGGCCAGGCGGCGGGGCTGGCGCCCGCGGATATCGGCCTGTTGATCGCGGCGTCGCTGTTCGCCGGTGGCCTGGCCACGCTGTTGCAGACCCTCGGCCTGCCGTTCTTTGGTTGCCAGTTGCCGCTGGTGCAGGGTGTGTCGTTTGCCGGGGTGGCAACCATGGTGGCGATTGTCGGCAGCGACGGCGCCGGTGGTGTGCCGGCGATTCTCGGGGCGGTGATGGCCGCGTCGTTGATCGGACTGCTGATCACCCCGGTGTTCTCACGGATCACCCAGTTTTTCCCGCCGCTGGTCACCGGTATCGTGATCACCACCATCGGCTTGACCCTGATGCCCGTGGCGGCGCGCTGGGCCATGGGCGGTAACAGCCGCGCGGCGGATTTCGGCAGCGTGCCCAATATCGGCCTGGCGGCGCTGACCCTGGTGCTGGTGCTGCTGTTGAGCAAGGTCGGCAGTGCCACCATTTCGCGCTTGTCGATCCTGCTGGCGATGGTGATCGGCACCGTGATCGCGGTACTGCTGGGCATGGCTGATTTTTCCGGTGTTACCCAGGGGCCGATGTTCGGCTTCCCCACGCCGTTTCACTTCGGCATGCCCACCTTTCATGTGGCTGCGATCATTTCCATGTGCATCGTGGTGATGGTGACCCTGGTGGAGACCTCGGCGGACATCCTGGCGGTGGGGGAGATCATCGACACCAAGGTCGACTCCAAGCGCCTCGGCAATGGCCTGCGCGCGGATATGCTGTCGAGCCTGTTTGCGCCGATCTTCGGCTCGTTCACCCAGAGTGCCTTCGCCCAGAACGTCGGCCTGGTGGCGGTGACTGGGGTGAAGAGCCGTTTTGTGGTGGCCACGGGTGGGGTGTTCCTGGTGATCCTCGGCCTGCTGCCGTTCATGGGCCGGGTGATCGCGGCGGTACCGACTTCAGTGCTGGGCGGCGCCGGGATCGTGCTGTTCGGTACGGTGGCGGCCAGTGGCATTCGCACCTTGTCCAAAGTGGACTATCGCAACAACATGAACCTGATCATCGTCGCCACCTCCATCGGCTTTGGCATGATCCCGATCGCCGCGCCCAGTTTCTACGATCAGTTCCCCGGCTGGTTCGCGACCATTTTCCACTCGGGGATCAGCTCCTCGGCGATCATGGCGATCCTGCTGAACCTGGCGTTCAACCACTTCACCGCCGGTAATTCGGACCAGCAGTCAGTGTTCGTGGCGGGGACTGAGCGCAGCTTGTGCTTCCAGGACGTGGCGGCGTTGCGCGACGGCGATTACTTCAGTGGCGGCAAGCTGTTCGATGCCGAGGGCAAGGAGATTCCGTTGTTGGCGGATGCCCCAAGGAAAACCGCAAAGCCTGAAACCAGCGAGGCCTGAATGTGAGAGGGGCTTGCCGGCGATGGTGTCCTTGAGTAGCGCACGTGTCTCAAGAATCGCATCGCCGGCACAGCATTACTGTGCGTCGAACGCCTGCCCGTTGATGCCAGTACTGTCGGGGCCCATCAGGTACAGGTACACCGGCATGATCTCTTCCGGCGTCGGGTTATCCATCGGGTTTTCCCCTGGGTAGGCCTGGGCGCGCATGCTGGTGCGCGTGGCGCCGGGGTTGATGCTGTTGGCGCGCACCGGGGCGACGTTTTCGAGCTCGTCGGCCAGGGTTTGCATCAAACCTTCGGTGGCGAATTTCGACACGCCATAGGCGCCCCAATACGCCCGGCCCTTGCGGCCGACGCTGCTGGAGGTGAACACCACCGACGCGTCCTGGGACAGCTTGAGCAGCGGCAGCAGCGTACTGGTCAGCATGAACATCGCGTTGACGTTGATGTGCATCACCCGCATGAAATTCTCGCCGGACAACTGCTCGATCGGCGTGCGTGGGCCGATGATCGAGGCGTTGTGCAACAGACCGTCGAGGTGGCCGAATTCCTTTTCGATCATTGCGGCCAGCTCATCGTATTGATGGGGCAGGGCCGTCTCCAGGTTGAACGGGATGACCACCGGTTGCGGATGGCCTGCGGCTTCGATCTCGTCATACACCTGGGCCAGATTGGCTTCGGTCTTGCCCAGCAGCAGCACGGTCGCGCCATGGGCGGCATAGGTTTTCGCCGCCGCCGCGCCGATCCCGCGACCGGCGCCGGTCACCAGGATGATTCGACCTTTGAGCAGTTCCGGGCGTGCAGAGTAATCAAACATAAATAGCCTCGACAAAATTCAACATAGGCAAACACCGAACCTGCATGTCGCGAAGATCCTCTGTGGGAGGGAGCTTCATAGGTCAGCAGGACCGGTAGGCCATCAGCAACTGCACAGTGCGTGATCCAGCACTTTGCGCAATTCCAGTGGGTGGTCCACCACCACATCGGCGCCCCAGTGGCGCGGGTTGTCATCCGGGTGGATGTAGCCATAGGTGACCGCCGCCGTACGCGTGCCGGCGTCGCGACCGGACTCGATGTCACGCAGGTCATCGCCTACGAACAACACGCTGGCCGGGTCCAGGTCGAGCATCTTGCACGCCAGGATCAGCGGTTCCGGGTCCGGTTTGCTGTTCTTCACGTGGTCCGGGCAAATCAGCAGCGCCGAACGTTCGGCCAGGCCCAACTGCTGCATGATCGGCTCGGCGAAGCGCACCGGCTTGTTGGTGACCACGCCCCAGATCAAGTTGGACTTCTCGATGTCCTCCAGCAGTTCGGCCATGCCGTCGAACAGAGCGCTGTGGATCGCGCAGCCCTCGAGGTAGCGCTCCAGGAACTCCTGACGCAGCTCTTCAAAGCCAGGGGACTCCGGGTCCATCGAGAAGGTCACGGCGACCATCGCCCGCGCGCCGCCGGAGATTTCATCGCGGATGTGCTGGTCGTGAATCGGCTCCAGGCCGCGGTCGGCGCGCATGGCCTGGCAGATGGCGATAAAGTCCGGAGCGGTGTCCAGCAGGGTACCGTCCATATCGAAGAGAACCGCTCGCAACTTCACAGGCTTACTCCTCGCGCAGGGTCTGGATCATGTAGTTGACGTCGACGTCGCTGGCCAGCTTGTAGTGCTTGGTCAGCGGATTGTAGGTCAGGCCGATGATGTCCTTGACGGTCAACCCGGCCTGGCGGCTCCACGCGCCCAGCTCGGACGGACGGATGAATTTCTTGAAGTCGTGGGTGCCGCGCGGCAGCAGCTTCATGATGTATTCGGCGCCGATGATCGCGAACAGATACGCCTTGGGGTTGCGGTTGATGGTGGAGAAGAACACCTGGCCGCCGGGCTTGACCATGCGGAAGCAGGCGCGGATCACCGAGGAGGGGTCTGGCACGTGCTCGAGCATTTCCAGGCAGGTGATCACGTCGAACTGTTCCGGCATTTCTTCGGCCAGGGCTTCGGCGGTGATCTGGCGGTATTCGACGTTCACCCCGGACTCCAACTGATGCAACTGGGCCACGGCCAACGGCGCTTCGCCCATGTCGATCCCCAGCACGGTGGCGCCGCGCTGGGCCATGGCTTCGCTGAGGATGCCGCCGCCGCAACCGACGTCCAGCACTTTCTTGCCGGCCAGGCTGATGCGTTCGTCAATCCAGTTGACCCGCAGCGGGTTGATGTCGTGCAGGGGTTTGAACTCGCTTTCGCGGTCCCACCAGCGATGGGCCAGGGCTTCGAATTTGGCGATTTCGGCGTGGTCGACGTTGCTCATGGTGCATCCTCTGAATCTGATAAATCGGTGGGCGGTGCTGAACGCACGGGTTCAGCACCGGCGTTATTCGTGGTGCCCGCTGATGCGTTGGCCCCAGGCGATGGCCATGGCGGTCAACTGTTGCTCATCCATGCGGGTCAATTGCCGATCGTCGAGCAACTGCTTGCCGGCGACCCAAAGGTGTTTCACGCAATCGCGTCCGGTGGCATATATAAGCTGTGAGACCGGATCGTAGATCGGTTGTTGCGCCAGCCCTGAAAGATCGAAAGCCACAATATCCGCCGCCTTGCCTACTTCCAGCGAGCCAATCTCGCTTTCCATGCCCATGGCCCGGGCACCGTTGAGGGTGGCCATGCGCAGCGCGCGGTGCGCATCCAGGGCGGTGGCCGAACCGGCGACGGCCTTGGCCAGCATCGCGGCGGTGCGGGTTTCGCCCAGCAGGTCGAGGTCATTGTTGCTGGCGGCGCCATCGGTGCCGATGGCCACATTGACGCCAGCTTGCCACAGACGCTCCACCGGGCAGAAGCCGCTGGCCAGTTTCAGGTTCGATTCCGGGCAGTGGATCACGCTGGTGTTGCTTTCTACCAGCAAAGCCAGGTCGTCCTCGCTGATTTGGGTCATGTGAACGGCCTGGAAGCGCGGGCCCAGCAGCCCGAGGCGACCCAGGCGCGCCAATGGACGTTCGCCGGTCTGTTCGACAGCCCGTTGTACCTCATGGGCGGTCTCGTGCAGGTGCATGTGGATGCCTGCGTCCAGTTCTTCGGCGATCACCCGGATCTTTTCCAGGTTGTCATCGTTCACCGTGTAGGGCGCGTGGGGACCGAAGGTAATCTTGATGCGCGGGTGGTGCTTGAGGTCGCCGAACAGCTCGATGCCCTGGCGGATCGCCTCATCGGCACTGCTGGCGCCGGGGATCGGGAAGTCGAGGATCGGGATCGCTATCTGTGCGCGCATCCCGCTGTTATGCACGCAGTCGCTGGCGACCTTGGGGTAGAAGTACATGTCGCAGAAGCAGGTGATGCCACCCTTGAGCTGTTCGGCGATAGCCAGGTCGGTGCCGTCGCGGACGAAGGCTTCGTCGACCCGTTTGGCCTCGGCGGGCCAGATGTGTTTTTCCAGCCAGGTCATCAGCGGCAGGTCATCGGCCAGGCCGCGGAACAAGCTCATCGCCGCATGCCCGTGGGCGTTGATCAAGCCGGGGCTGAGCAGCATGCCCGGCAGCTCCCGCACTTCGCGGGCCGAAAGCTTCAACGCCGCCGTCCGTGGGCCGATAAAAGCGATGCGCCCATCACGGATACCCAGGCCATGGTCCTTGAGTACTACACCGGCGGGCTCGACAGGTACCAGCCAGGTCGGCAGCAACAGCAAGTCGAGCGGGGCAGCAGTGGAGGTCATTGCGGGCTTCTTCCGGGGCAGCTATCAAAGAAGGGCGAAGTATACCCGAGCGTCCTGGCTGGCGGATCGCTATAATCGGCGGCTTTTGTTCATGAGAGCGGGGTGAGGGATGCGCGATCGACTGTTGGCCGCGGAGAAAGTGAAGGCCATCGATTGGCATGATGGCGCACTGCATTTGCTCGATCAGCGAGTATTGCCATCCCGGGAAAGCTGGGTGACCTGCTCGACGGTCGATGAGGTCGCGGCGGCCATTCGCTCGATGGTGGTGCGCGGCGCGGCGGCCATCGGTATCAGCGCCGCCTATGGCCTGGTGCTCGCAGCCCGCGAGCGAATCGCCGAGGGCGGTGACTGGCAGGCCGCGTGGGAAGAAGACTACGCACTGCTTGCCGATACCCGCCCGACCGCCTCCAACCTGTTCTGGGCCCTCAAGCGCATGCGTGACCGCCTCGACCGCCTCAAGAAACACGCCGACCCGTTGATGATGCTGGAAGCCGAAGCCATCGCGATCCATGAAAGCGACCGCGAAGCCAACCTGACCATGGCGCAATTGGGCGTGGAGTTGATCCGCAAGCATCAGGGCAATGCCCAGGCCATCCTGACCCATGGCAATGCGGGCGCCCTGGCCACAGGCGGGGTCGGCACGGCCCTGGGCGTGATCCGCGCCGCCTTCCTGGAAGGCATGGTCGCGCAGGTCTACGCCAACGAAACCCGCCCATGGCTGCAAGGCTCACGGTTGACCGCCTGGGAGTTGGCGGGCGAAGGCGTGCCGGTCACGGTGAATGCCGACTCTGCGGGCGCGCATATCCTCAAGACCAAGGGCGTTACCTGGGTGATCGTCGGCGCCGACTGCATCGCCGCCAATGGCGATGTGATCAGCAAAATCGGCACTTACCAGTTGGCGGTGTGCGCCATGCACCACGGCGTGCGCTTCATGGTGGTGGCGCCGAGCTCCAGCCTGGATTTGATGATGGCCACCGGCGATGACGTCGCCCTGGAAGAGCGCGATGCCGGCGAGTTGCTGGAAGTCGCCGGGCAGCGCTTTACCGCTGACGTAGAGGCCTACAACCCGGTGTTCGACGTGACCCCGGCCGACCTGATCGACGTGATCGTGACTGAAAAAGGCATCGTCGAGCGACCGGACACCGCCAAGCTGGCCCAGTTGATGTGCCGTAGACGTCTGCATTAAGCCTATTTGTCACCGAAATCGGGGGTGGACCGGGCTCTGAGCCCCTCTCGTCGCCCTCAAGCCTGTCGTCCGTCAACTTACTATGCTCCTTGCCCATCTGGGGGATAGGTGCGTGGCGGCGATTGTGATAACATCCGGCGGTTTCCAGGGCCGCCCCGAGGGGTGGCCCATAACGTGCAGATCCGTGTCATAACTCGTTGATTTGTCGTAAGTCGTTGTCAGGCACTTTGCCGGCAGCGGCGAGCTTCGTTCGTCCCATATGGATGTGACGAGGTTTCACCCGAAAAAGGAATCAGGCTTCTCATGGGCGAACTGGCCAAAGAAATCCTCCCGGTCAATATCGAAGACGAGCTGAAACAGTCCTACCTCGACTACGCGATGAGCGTAATTGTCGGTCGGGCACTGCCTGATGCGCGCGATGGCTTGAAGCCCGTGCACCGGCGTGTGCTGTTCGCGATGAGCGAGCTGGGTAACGACTGGAACAAGCCGTACAAGAAATCTGCCCGTGTTGTCGGTGACGTGATCGGTAAGTATCACCCTCACGGCGACACTGCGGTGTACGACACTATCGTTCGGATGGCCCAGCCGTTTTCCCTGCGCTACCTGCTGGTAGACGGCCAGGGCAACTTCGGTTCGGTCGACGGCGACAACGCCGCGGCCATGCGATACACCGAAGTGCGCATGACCAAGCTGGCGCACGAGCTGCTGGCCGACCTGCACAAAGAAACCGTGGACTGGGTGCCGAACTACGACGGCACCGAAATGATCCCGGCCGTCATGCCTACCCGGATTCCCAACCTGCTGGTCAACGGTTCCAGCGGTATCGCCGTGGGCATGGCCACCAACATCCCGCCGCACAACCTCGGTGAAGTCATCGACGGTTGCCTGGCCCTCATCGACAACCCCGAGCTGACCGTCGATGAGCTGATGCAATACATCCCCGGTCCCGACTTCCCGACCGCCGCGATCATCAACGGTCGCGCCGGCATCATCGAAGCCTATCGCACCGGTCGCGGCCGCATTTACATGCGCGCCCGCTCGATCATCGAAGACATCGACAAGGTCGGTGGTCGTCAGCAGATCGTTATCACCGAGCTCCCGTACCAGTTGAACAAGGCGCGTCTGATCGAGAAGATCGCCGAGCTGGTCAAGGAGAAGAAACTCGAAGGCATCACCGAGCTGCGCGACGAGTCCGACAAAGACGGTATGCGCGTGGTGATCGAGCTGCGTCGTGGCGAAGTGCCCGAGGTCATCCTCAACAACCTCTACGCCCAGACCCAGCTGCAAAGCGTGTTCGGGATCAACGTCGTTGCATTGATCGACGGTCGCCCGCGCATCCTGAACCTCAAGGATCTGCTGGAAGCCTTCGTCCGTCACCGTCGTGAAGTAGTCACTCGCCGTACCGTGTTCGAACTGCGCAAGGCTCGCGAGCGCGGCCATATCCTGGAAGGCCAGGCGGTTGCGCTGTCGAACATCGACCCGGTGATCGCCCTGATCAAGGCTTCGCCGACTCCGTCGGAAGCCAAGGAAGCGCTGATCAAGATGCCGTGGGAATCCAGCGCCGTGGTGGCGATGGTTGAGCGCGCCGGCGCCGACTCCTGCCGTCCCGAGACCCTGGACCCGCAATACGGTCTGCGCGACGGCAAGTATTTCCTGTCGCCGGAACAGGCCCAGGCCATCCTGGAACTGCGCCTGCACCGCCTGACCGGCCTGGAGCACGAGAAGCTGCTGGCCGAGTACCAGGAGATCCTCAACCAGATCGGCGAGCTGATCCGCATCCTCAACAGCGCCGTGCGCCTGATGGAAGTGATCCGCGAAGAACTGGAAGTGATCCGCGCCGAATATGGCGACGTGCGCCGCACCGAAATCCTCGATGCCCGTCTCGACCTGACCCTGGGTGACATGATCCCGGAAGAAGAGCGTGTCGTGACCATCTCCCACGGTGGCTACGCCAAGACCCAGCCCCTGGCTGCGTACCAGGCCCAGCGCCGTGGTGGTAAAGGTAAATCGGCTACCGGCGTGAAGGATGAGGACTACATCGCTCACCTGCTGGTCGCCAACAGCCACACCACGCTGCTGCTGTTCTCCAGCAAGGGCAAGGTGTACTGGCTCAAAACCTACGAAATCCCGGAGGCCTCCCGTGCCGCCCGTGGTCGTCCGCTGGTCAACCTGCTGCCGCTGGACAGTGATGAATACATCACCACCATGCTGCCGGTCGAGGAATACACCGAAGGTCACTTCATCTTCATGGCCACTGCCAAAGGCACCGTGAAGAAGACCCCGCTGGAATCCTTCAGCCGTCAACGCAGTGTGGGTTTGATCGCCCTGGAGCTGGACGAAGGCGACGTACTGATCTCCGCAGCCATCACCGATGGCGAGCGTGAAGTCATGCTGTTCTCCGATGGCGGCAAGGTCACCCGTTTCAAGGAATCCGACGTTCGCGCCATGGGCCGTACCGCCCGCGGTGTGCGCGGCATGCGCCTGCCGGAAGGGCAGAAGCTGATTTCGATGCTGATCCCGGAAGAAGGCAGCCAGATCCTTACCGCTTCCGAGCGTGGTTATGGCAAGCGTACCGCCATCAGCGAATTCCCGGAGTACAAGCGTGGCGGCCAGGGCGTGATCGCCATGGTCAGCAACGACCGCAACGGCCGTCTGGTCGGCGCGGTCCAGGTGCTCGATGGCGAGGAAATCATGCTGATTTCCGACCAGGGCACCCTGGTGCGTACCCGTGTGGCTGAAGTGTCGAGCCTGGGCCGTAACACCCAGGGCGTGACCCTGATCAAGCTGGCCAAGGACGAAAAACTGGTTGGCCTGGAGCGTGTCCAGGAGCCGTCGGAAGTCGAAGGCGAAGAGCTTGAAGGTGAAGCGTTTGAAGGCGAGGTGATCGCAACCGGCGATGACAGCGTCGACGAACCGACCCTCGACGCTGCCGCAGACGAAGAAGAACCGCAGGAATAAGCGGACATACAGGGGGCGGATGAAGATTCGCCCCCTTGTTGTTTGTCCCCTTTGAAATATCGATGCTCCCCCTGTAGGAGCGGGCAAGCTCGCTCCTACAGGCAGCGTTAGCAGTTAATATCCGATTTATTGCACCACCCCACCAGATCAGAGTGAGATTGGATGTGAGCAAGAGAGCCTATAACTTCTGTGCCGGTCCCGCGGCGCTTCCTGAAGCAGTCCTGCAGCGTGCGCAGGGTGAACTCCTCGATTGGCATGGAAAAGGCCTCTCTGTGATGGAAATGAGCCATCGCAGCGATGAGTTCGTGTCCATTGCCACCAAGGCCGAGCAGGACCTGCGCGACCTGCTGGACATTCCCTCCGACTACAAAGTGCTGTTCCTGCAAGGCGGCGCCAGCCAGCAGTTCGCCCAGGTGCCGCTGAACCTGCTGCCCGAAGACGGCACGGCCGACTACATCGACACCGGTATCTGGTCGCAGAAAGCCATCGAAGAAGCTGCGCGCTACGGCAACGTCAACGTCGCCGGTACTGCCAAGCCTTACGATTACTTCGCGATTCCAGGTCAGAACGAGTGGAAGCTGTCGAAGGACGCGTCCTACGTGCACTACGTGGCCAACGAAACCATCGGCGGCCTGGAGTTCGACTGGGTGCCGCAGGTGGGTGACGTGCCGCTGGTGTGCGATATGTCTTCGGATATCCTCTCGCGCCCTATCGATGTGTCCAAGTACGGCATGATCTACGCCGGTGCGCAGAAGAACATCGGCCCGAGCGGTATCCTGGTCAACATCGTCCGCGAAGACCTGCTGGGCCGCGCCCGTTCGCTGTGCCCGACCATGCTCAACTACAAGGTCGCGGCCGATAACGGCTCGATGTACAACACGCCGCCGGCGTTCGCCTGGTACCTGTCGGGCCTGGTGTTTGAGTGGCTCAAGGAGCAGGGCGGTGTGGCTGCCATGGGCAAGCTCAACGAAGTGAAGAAGCGCACCCTGTACGACTTCATCGATGCCAGCGGTTTGTACAGCAACCCGATCAACCTGACCGACCGCTCGTGGATGAACGTACCGTTCCGCCTGGCCGACGACCGTCTGGACAAGCCGTTCCTGGCCGGTGCCGAGGCGCGTGGCCTGCTGAACCTCAAGGGGCACCGTTCGGTCGGCGGCATGCGCGCCTCCATCTACAACGCTGTCGATATCAACGCCATCAACGCGCTGGTGGCCTACATGGCAGAGTTCGAAAAGGAACACGGCTAATGTCTGAGCAAGAACTCAAGGCCTTGCGCGTACGCATTGACAGCCTGGACGAAAAAGTCCTGGAGCTGATCAGTGAGCGTGCGCGCTGCGCCCAGGAAGTGGCACGGGTGAAGATGGCCTCCCTGGCTGAAGGCGAAGTGCCGGTGTTCTACCGGCCTGAGCGTGAAGCCCAGGTGCTCAAGCGTGTGATGGAGCGCAACAAGGGGCCGTTGGGTAACGAAGAGATGGCGCGCTTGTTCCGTGAAATCATGTCGTCGTGCCTGGCCCTGGAGCAGCCGCTGAAGGTGGCTTACCTCGGTCCGGAAGGGACTTTCACCCAGGCGGCAGCCATGAAGCACTTTGGTCATGCGGTGATCAGCAAGCCGATGGCGGCGATCGACGAAGTGTTCCGTGAAGTGGCGGCCGGCGCGGTGAATTTTGGCGTGGTGCCGGTGGAAAACTCCACCGAAGGCGCCGTCAATCACACCCTCGACAGCTTTCTCGAGCACGACATGGTGATCTGCGGCGAAGTCGAGCTGCGCATCCACCATCACCTGTTGGTGGGCGAGAACACCAAGACCGACAGCATCAGCCGCATCTATTCCCACGCCCAGTCCCTGGCCCAGTGCCGCAAGTGGCTGGACGCCCATTACCCGAATGTCGAGCGCGTGGCGGTGTCGAGCAACGCCGAAGCGGCCAAGCGGGTCAAGGGTGAGTGGAACTCGGCGGCGATCGCCGGTGACATGGCCGCGAGCCTCTACGGCCTGACGCGCCTGGCCGAGAAAATCGAGGACCGCCCGGACAACTCCACGCGTTTCCTGATGATCGGCAACCAGGAAGTGCCGCCGACCGGCGACGACAAGACCTCGATCATCGTCTCCATGAGCAACAAGCCCGGTGCGCTGCATGAGCTGCTGGTGCCGTTCCACGACAACGGGATTGACCTGACACGCATCGAGACGCGTCCTTCGCGCAGTGGTAAATGGACCTACGTGTTCTTTATCGACTTCGTCGGCCATCACCGTGACCCGCTGGTCAAAGGCGTGCTGGAAAAAATCAGTCAGGAGGCCGTGGCACTCAAGGTGCTGGGCTCTTACCCGAAAGCGGTTTTGTGAGGCGTTAACATGAGTGCCAACTTCCTCGCCCTGGCTCAGCCGGGCGTGCAACAACTGTCGCCCTACGTTCCGGGTAAACCGGTGGACGAGCTGGCGCGTGAGTTGAACCTGGACCCGGCGAAGATCGTCAAGCTGGCCAGTAACGAAAACCCGCTGGGCCCAAGCCCCAAAGTACTGGCGGCGATTCGCGAAGAGCTGGCCGAGCTGACCCGTTATCCAGACGGCAATGGTTTTGCCCTCAAGTCCCTGCTGGCGCAAAAGTGTGGCGTCGAGCTGAATCAGGTGACCCTGGGTAACGGCTCCAACGACATTCTTGAGCTGGTCGGCCGCGCCTTCCTGGCGCCGGGCCTGAACGCCGTGTTCAGTGAGCACGCCTTTGCGGTCTATCCGATCGTCACCCAGGCCGTCGGTGCCGATGCGCGCGTGATTCCTGCCAAGGACTGGGGCCATGACCTGCCGGCGATGCTGGCAGCGATCGACGCACAGACGCGCGTGGTATTTATCGCTAACCCGAATAACCCCACCGGTACCTGGTTCGATGAGCAGGCGCTGAACGAATTCCTGCAAGACGTGCCGGAGCACGTGCTGGTGGTGCTCGACGAAGCCTACATCGAGTACGCCGAAGGCGCTGACTTGCCGGATGGCCTGGACTTCCTGGCGGCCTACCCGAACCTGCTGGTATCGCGCACCTTCTCCAAGGCCTACGGCCTGGCGTCGCTGCGCGTCGGCTACGGCTTGTCCACCGCGGTGGTCGCGGATGTACTGAACCGCGTGCGCCAACCATTCAACGTCAACAGCCTTGCCCTCGCGGCAGCGTGTGCGGCGGTGAAGGATGTCGAGTACCTGGAAGAAGGTCGTCGCATCAACGAAAGCGGCATGCTGCAACTGCAGGAAGGCTTCCGTGAACTGGGCCTGGGCTGGATTCCCTCCAAGGGCAACTTCATCTGCGTCGACCTCGGCCAAGTAGCTGCCCCGGTGTTCCAGGGTCTGTTGCGCGAAGGCGTGATCGTGCGTCCGGT
The DNA here is from genome assembly GCF_900102035.1 of Pseudomonas extremaustralis. Taxonomy (NCBI): domain Bacteria; kingdom Pseudomonadati; phylum Pseudomonadota; class Gammaproteobacteria; order Pseudomonadales; family Pseudomonadaceae; genus Pseudomonas; species Pseudomonas extremaustralis. The sequence continues at coordinate 3,077,850 of NZ_LT629689.1, read as the reverse complement.
GGCCAACTATGGCATGCCGAACCACCTGCGTATCACCATCGGTCTGCCGGCTGAAAATAGCCGCTTCCTGGAGGCGTTGGCCAAGGTCCTGGCTCGTGGTTGATGTCACAGCTCTGCAACCTGTTGTGCCTATGATCGGTCGCCTGGTGGTGGTCGGCCTGGGATTGATCGGCGGCTCCTTCGCCAAGGGCCTACGTGAAAGCGGGCTATGTGGCGAAGTGGTTGGCGTGGACCTGGACCCGCAATCGCGCCAGTTGGCGGTTGAGCTGGGTGTGGTGGATCGCTGTGAGGCGGACCTGGCGCTCGCCTGCCAGGGCGCTGACGTGATCCAGCTTGCCGTACCGATCCTGGCCATGGAGAAGTTGCTGGCGGTGTTGGCTGGCATGGACCTCGGACAAGCGATCCTGACCGACGTCGGCAGTGCCAAGGGCAATGTCGTGCGGGCGGCACAGCATGCTTTTGGCAGCATGCCGCCGCGCTTTGTGCCGGGGCATCCGATTGCCGGTTCCGAGCAGAGCGGGGTGGAAGCGTCCAATGCGCAGTTGTTCCGTCGGCATAAGGTGATCCTGACGCCACTGGAACAAACCGATCCGGCTGCGCTGGCCGTGGTGGACCGTCTCTGGCGTGAGCTGGGGGCGGATGTGGAGCACATGCAGGTCGAGCGCCACGATGAAGTGCTGGCGGCGACCAGTCATTTGCCCCATCTGTTGGCGTTCGGCCTGGTGGACTCCCTGGCCAAGCGCAACGAGAACCTTGAGATTTTCCGTTATGCCGCCGGTGGCTTCCGTGATTTCACGCGCATTGCCGGCAGCGACCCGGTGATGTGGCACGACATCTTCCTCGCTAATCGCGAAGCCGTGTTGCGCACCCTGGACACCTTCCGCAGCGACCTTGACGCCTTGCGCGACGCGGTCGACGCCGGGGATGGCCATCAATTATTGGGTGTGTTCACCCGTGCACGGGTGGCGCGCGAGCATTTCAGCAAGATCCTGGCGCGCCGGGCCTATATGGAAACCGCTGTGAACGCCGATGACCTGATCTTCCTCGCCAACCCGGGCGGCCGCTTGAGCGGGCGTATCCGGGTACCGGGCGACAAGTCGATCTCCCATCGGTCGATCATGCTTGGTTCGTTGGCCGAGGGCGTGACTGAGGTCGAAGGGTTCCTTGAGGGCGAAGACGCCCTGGCGACGCTGCAGGCGTTTCGCGACATGGGCGTGGTGATTGAAGGGCCGCACCACGGGCGCGTGACCATCTATGGCGTGGGCTTGCACGGCTTGAAGCCGGCGCCGGGGCCGATCTATCTGGGCAACTCCGGTACGTCCATGCGCCTGCTCGCCGGGTTGCTGGCGGCGCAGCGTTTCGACAGCGTGTTGACTGGCGATGCTTCCCTGTCCAAGCGCCCGATGAGCCGTGTGGCCAAGCCGCTGCGGGAAATGGGGGCGGTGATCGAGACCGGTCCCGAAGGGCGTCCGCCGCTGACCATTCGGGGCGGGCAAGCCCTGAAAGGCATGAGCTATTCCATGCCGATGGCCAGTGCGCAGGTCAAGTCCTGCCTGTTGCTGGCGGGTTTGTATGCCGAAGGCAAGACCTCGGTGACCGAGCCTGCGCCAACCCGTGACCATACCGAGCGCATGTTGCGCGGTTTTGGTTATCCGGTGGTGGTGGAGGGGGCGACGGCGTCAGTGGAGTCGGGTCATGGGTTGACCGCGACCCATATAGAAGTGCCAGGGGATATTTCCTCGTCGGCATTCTTCCTGGTGGCGGCTTCGATTGCCGAGGGTTCCGAACTGTTACTGGAGCATGTCGGCATCAACCCGACGCGCACGGGCGTGATCGACATCCTGCGGCTGATGGGCGCAGATATCAGCGTGGAGAACCCACGTGAAGTGGGCGGTGAACCTGTCGCCGACCTGCGGGTACGTGCGGCGGTGCTCAAGGGGATCGAGATTCCCGAGGCGCTGGTGCCGTTGGCGATCGATGAATTCCCAGTGCTGTTTGTCGCTGCGGCCTGCGCTGAAGGGCGAACCGTATTGCGTGGCGCGCAAGAGCTGCGTGTGAAGGAGTCCGACCGTATCCAAGTCATGGCTGACGGTCTGCTGGCATTGGGGGTGAAGTGTGAACCGACTCCCGATGGGATTATCATCGACGGTGGCCCGATGGGCGGTGGTGAAGTGCATGCCCATGGCGATCACCGGATTGCCATGGCTTTCAGCGTGGCGTCCCTGCGGGCGGCGGCGCCGATTCGTATCCATGACTGCGCCAATGTTGCTACGTCTTTTCCGAACTTTCTTACACTGTGTGCCCAAGTCGGCATCCGTGTTGCCCAAGAGGCTCAATTGTGAATATCAAAGCACCGGTGATTACCATCGACGGGCCGAGCGGCTCGGGCAAAGGCACGATCGCCGGCATCCTGGCCAGGCGCCTGGGTTGGTGCCTGCTGGATTCTGGCGCGCTGTACCGCCTGCTGGCATTTGCCGCACGCAACCATGGTGTCGACCTGACCAATGAAGAATCCCTGAAGCTGCTGGCCGCGCACCTCGATGTGCAGTTCGTCGGGGCGACGGAAGGTCATCCTCAGCGCATCATCCTTGAAGGCGACGATGTGACCGATGACCTGCGCAACGAACAGGTCGGTTCCTGGGCGTCCCAGGTTGCCGCACTGCCGGCCGTGCGCGACGCATTGCTGCAGCGCCAGCGGGCGTTTCAGGAGCCGCCGGGCCTGGTGGCCGATGGTCGTGACATGGGCACCGTGGTGTTTCCGGATGCGCCGCTGAAGATTTTCCTGACCGCCAGCGCCGAGGAGCGAGCCCGCCGCCGCTACTTGCAGTTGAAGGGCAAAGTCGATGGTGTTAGTCTGTCGAGTCTGCTAGATGAGATCCGTGCACGCGATGAGCGTGATACCCAGCGTGCAGTAGCCCCGCTCAAGCCGGCGGCTGATGCCATACAGCTGGATTCCACGGAGTTGTCCATCGAGCAGGTGCTGGAACGCATCTTGAGTGAGATCGCCCTTCGCGATATCACCGGGTGACCAAGAAGGCTACAGGGGACCAGTCATAGTCCTGTGGTGCTTCTTTTAATTGAAACTGACCCATACCGTCTGGGGTGTGGAGATGGGCGTATTCTTCGCCCTTATCAACAGGAATTAAAATGAGCGAAAGCTTTGCGGAACTCTTTGAAGAAAGCCTAAAAACCCTGAACCTTCAGGCAGGCTCCATCATCACCGGTGTTATCGTTGATATCGATTACCAAGCTCGCTGGGTAACCGTTCACGCTGGTCTGAAGTCTGAAGCTCTGATCCCGCTGGAACAGTTCTACAACGATGCTGGTGACCTGACTATCAATGTCGGTGACGAAGTTCACGTTGCTCTGGACTCGGTTGAAGACGGTTTCGGTGAAACCAAGCTGTCCCGTGAAAAAGCCAAGCGCGCTGAATGCTGGATTGTTCTCGAAGCAGCCTTCGCAGCTGAAGAAGTGGTCAAGGGCGTTATCAACGGTAAGGTTAAAGGCGGCTTCACTGTCGACGTTAACGGCATCCGTGCGTTCCTGCCAGGTTCTTTGGTCGACGTTCGTCCAGTGCGCGACACCACGCACCTGGAAGGCAAAGAACTCGAATTCAAGGTCATCAAGCTCGACCAGAAACGCAACAACGTTGTCGTTTCCCGTCGCAGCGTCCTGGAAGCAGAGAACTCCGCCGAGCGTGAAGCTCTGCTGGAATCCCTGCAGGAAGGCCAACAAGTCAAAGGTATCGTCAAGAACCTCACCGATTACGGCGCATTCGTCGATCTGGGTGGCGTCGATGGCCTGCTGCACATTACCGACATGGCTTGGAAGCGTATCAAGCATCCTTCCGAAATCGTCAACGTTGGCGACGAGATCGATGTCAAGGTTCTGAAATACGATCGCGAACGCAACCGTGTTTCCCTGGGCCTGAAGCAACTGGGTGAAGATCCATGGGTCGCTATCAAAGCCCGTTACCCAGAAAGCACTCGCGTGACCGCGCGTGTGACCAACCTGACCGACTACGGCTGCTTCGCTGAGCTGGAAGAAGGCGTGGAAGGCCTGGTACACGTTTCCGAAATGGACTGGACCAACAAAAACATCCACCCTTCGAAAGTCGTACAAGTCGGCGACGAAGTGGAAGTTATGGTTCTGGACATCGACGAAGAGCGTCGTCGTATCTCCCTCGGCATCAAACAGTGCAAATCTAACCCATGGGAAGATTTCTCTGGCCAGTTCAACAAGGGCGATAAAATCTCCGGCACCATCAAGTCGATCACAGATTTCGGTATCTTCATTGGTCTGGACGGCGGCATCGACGGCCTGGTTCACCTGTCCGACATCTCCTGGAACGAAGTGGGCGAAGAAGCTGTTCGTCGCTTCAAGAAGGGCGACGAGCTGGACACCGTTATCCTGTCGGTTGACCCAGAGCGCGAGCGCATCTCCCTGGGTATCAAGCAACTGGAAAGCGATCCGTTCTCCGAGTACGTTCAAGAGAACGACAAAGGCGCAATCGTTAAGGGCACTGTGAAAGAAGTTGACGCCAAAGGCGCCATCATCACTCTGGCCGACGATATCGAAGCGACTCTGAAAGCCTCCGAAATCAGCCGTGACCGCGTTGAAGACGCGCGTAACGTTCTGAAAGAAGGCCAGGAAGTAGAAGCCAAGATCATCAGCGTTGACCGCAAGAGCCGCGTGATCCAACTCTCCATCAAGTCCAAGGACGAGATCGAAGAGAAAGAAGCTATCCAGAGCCTGCGCGACAAGCCAGCTACCTCTGACATCGCTTCGGGTCCGACCACTCTGGGCGACCTGCTGCGTGCACAAATGGAAAAACAGAACTGAGTTCTGTCAGACCATAGAAAAAGGGCGACTTCGGTCGCCCTTTTTTGTGCCTGAAATTTGTTGAAGCAACAAGCGAGAACCAAGAGGCGCCGACGACGGTCAGAACTGACTATAGTCTTAACAAAAGCGCGTTGGGCGTTGTTGTTTCAATAAGGATTTGAATGAACAGGCTTATCGTAGTGCTCGCAGTGGCAGTGCTTGCGGGCTGCTCCTCCACCAGCGCCAAGACTCACGCCAAGCGCGGTGTCAGTGGTATTGAGGTGGATTGTTCAGGCCTTGGCAACAGCTGGGAAAAGTGCGAGAAACGCGCCACCCGGGAGTGCAAGCAGCTGGGCTACAAGGTGATCACCCGTTCCAGTGACGCCAAGGACGAGGAGGGCGACTACCTGTTCGGTTGGAACCCTGCCGGTGCCGTGACCCGTACCATGTTGGTGATCTGTAATTGAGCGTGGAAAGAGCCTTCAAAGGCCTGCGATCCATCCCGCATATAAGTTGCCGACTGGGCTGTTCAAATTCATCAACTCATGCTAAAACCTTCGAAGCGCTTTTCCTAGCTGCTTGAAAAAGAAGGGAAAAATATGACGAAGTCGGAGTTGATCGAACGAATTGTCACCCATCAAGGGCTGCTCTCATCCAAGGATGTGGAGCTGGCTATCAAGACCATGCTCGAGCAAATGTCCCAGTGCCTGGCGACCGGGGATCGGATTGAGATCCGGGGGTTTGGGAGTTTTTCGTTGCACTACCGTGCGCCTCGTGTGGGTCGTAACCCAAAAACTGGGCAGTCCGTCAGCCTCGATGGCAAGTTTGTGCCTCACTTCAAGCCAGGCAAGGAATTGCGGGATCGGGTGAACGAAGATGAAGAAGAAGGCGTCTGAGTGTTTTTGGGGTAGGAGAAAGTTATGCGTGGGGTTAAGCGCGTCGTTGTAGTGCTGGCTATATTGATTATTGTGCTAGTGGTGTTGGGTTTCATGCTGGAAAACCAACAGGGTGTGTCTCTTTCATTTTTGGGCTGGGTTACCGGGCAGATGCCGGTGTCGATGTTTATAGTAGCGGCCTTGATAATTGGAATGCTGCTGGGGCCGCTGTTAAGTGTCATTGTTGGGTGGGGGCGGCGTGAAACGTCTATGTCCGCAAGGCGTGCATAGAGCTTCTATGTGTATTGTGGCTCCTTGGGTCGATTGAAAATGCCATATTCCTACAATTAGGGGGGCGCTTTTTTGCTTTTACGCGGGCAGGAATTTTCTGATAGTGCCTATAGCCTTTCGCCGGTATCGTGCCATCAGTATTTTGGTGTGATGCGAATGCAGGGAAGTGTAAATATTATTTTCTGCGAAAATTCGCTTTGTAACGTTGAGCGACGAGATATTGTAGATATTGTCTATAAAGGCGATATATCTGCATATCAAAGCGTTTAACGTATCTTGAGATGCACTATTGCCAACAGCATCCCGCAAGAATCGTGAATTTTTGATAAGGCTTTCCGTTGACATTGTTGTAACAATATTCGCAGAGTGGAACAGGTAGTAGATAGATGGCTTGTCGTAGCAATACACTTTATCGCTAGTGCTCATTATTTTTAGCCAAAGATCGATGTCGGAATACAAGATGTCATTTGAGTTAAATGCTTTCAGCTCAAGAGCAGTGGACCTTTTGAAAAGGTTGGATATCGTCGGGATGTAGAATCGCTTCCAGAATCCTTCAATAAATTCCTTTGAATCTATCAGCCCGCCGTGGTGCGACGAGGCGACAAGGGTGCGGTCTGGGTATCCGAGCAGACAATTTGTGATCACCAGGTCGACGCCGTTTTCCTGCGCGATTTCCACTGCCTCTGCCACATAGAATGGGTTGATGAAGTAGTCGTCATCAGGCAGAAGAATGCAGTACTCACCGCTTGCCTCTACAAGCGCCTTCCTCCAGTTAATGACAGGCCCTATGTTTGTATTGTTCTTGATGTACTTCAGGCGCGTATCAGGTATTTTGCCTACGGCCAATTGCGTTTCGTTTGACTCTGAGTTGTCAGTTACCACGACTTCTATTTTTTTATAGGACTGGCACAGCGCCGAGGTAATTGCCTTGACTACTAGTTGTGGTCGATTATTTGTTGGTATAAGAATGCTAACTAACGGCTCCATATCCCTAGATCCTTTTGGTTGATTATTTTTAAAACTTGGTACGGGCCAAGCAGAACGCCAGGTAGGAGTGCGATAGTCGTTCCTATCGACACTGCCGCAACATCCAAGTCTGTGTGTCTTGCCAAGTATATGCTTAGCGGTATGTTTATAGTGATCGCCGCAATAGACGCCAATAATGATACCCGTATTTTTTGAACGCCATTAAGGAAAATTGCGAACATGTTTACCCACGTCGCAACAATGATATAGAGCGCCATGCTGCCGATTAGGTATTCCGGCACATGGACTGCTGACCCAGTCCATAGGTTTATGATCGTTGGTGCCATGGCTGCGAGGACGAGCGTGAGGATAGACGTTATCCCGTAGATAACGATCTGCCTCTTGAATGCAGCCTTGATCCATTCGAAGTCAGATCTGTGGTACGCGTCCGTATAGGCCGACCACAGCGGCGCAAGGATTAGGCCATGCGCTAGAGTAATGATGGCGAACAGCTTGAACACTACGTCGTATGACGCAACGCTCTCTGGGCCAAACACTTGGGTAATGATGATCTTATCGGTGGCGAAGAAGGCGAGGGCGGCCAGCTGGATCCCGAAGAACTGCAGGCCAACCGTTAAAAGTGGGCGGATGACGCTCAGGCTAAGTAGTAGGCTTGGCCGTGACTCTTTGTGCTGACTGAAATGGAAGACGCTGAGTGCGATGTTCCCGGCGCAGAGCGATAGACCATAGCTGATCGTCATATAGAGCAGGGATGGCGACGTCGTCAGGTATAGAATGTACACGGCCAGCAGCCCGCCGGCGTTAGATATGAGCTGGCCGAGAACTATCAGTGAGCTTTTTTGAATTGACCCAAGTATCTGGTTAACCAGACTGATCCAGAAGTTGGTTAGCACGAAGAAGATAGAGGTGCCCACCACGGTACTCAGATACGAGTCGTCGAGGAGCGTGGTGTTGAACACCTTTTGCCATGGGACAAAGCCCGAAGCGATGATCAGCGTTATGCACAATGTCCCGGATATGACGCCTATCCACGAATAGCAGGACGAGATATAGGCTCTAGCCTTGTCTGGTGTATTGGTGGCGATTGACTCAGCGAGCTTGTTGCGCAACCCGTTACCGATCCCCAGATCGAAGAATACGACCCAGGACATCAGCGTTAGCAGTGTCGACCAGATGCCATACCCTTCATTCCCGAGATAGCGCAGCATAATCGGCACGGATATAAATGAGGCGGCTACAGCTGCTGCTTTGTATATGACGGATTTCTTGACCTGAGAGATGTAATTGCTCGACCGTTCCTTGCCGCTGACTTGCATCATGAATTCGTTTTCGCTTTTCTTGATTGCTACGTAGCACAGATTTTGGAGTGTAGGGGGATTTTATCGAAAATGATACGCGGCGGGCCGGAGTGGTGTTCTTCGGCAGGAAGCTGGGGAGGGTGACTACTGTGGGAATATCCAACCTTGACATGGGGGCTCAAAAGGGCTTGCCCCCAGTTGGCACCGGGTGATCAAATCAATAAGGCTTGAGGCCGAACAGGTAGCCTGTGATATCCTCGCCGCGCTGCTCGAACTTTTTGACTCGTTTTCAAATGCCTTCACATCGCCAGCCCGGAGATCTTTCAGGCAAACTACAATTGCTTTGCGGAAATCGTCCGAGCTAATTCGTACGCCAAGTTCATCGAGTGCTGCTTTCAACTCCAGGTGAAAGCGCTGGTCGTCCATGGGGTGGCTTGTATGCCATTAGGCCACTATGTCGTGGGTGTGTGGGGGCATACAAAGGTTACTGAAAGCTTCTAATGGCCATATAATCCTTCTACTAATAGCCACATGTATCACCTGTGCGTTGAATTTCGCATCAGAGATGCTCCTAGTTCTGGAGGGTGGCTCACACGTTTAAATCGTGTGTGAGCTCTGAGTCTTGAGCGCTTTGTTGGTAGGGGGATTTAGCCGTTCACCTATGCTGGGAGCGTAGCTTTACATGGCAGCATTTTGTGTTGGGTGAGGTTTGAAAGGGGCAAGATGGCACTTATTTCGGATGTGCTTAGGCCTTAAGTTGAACGCCGGGCGCCGACAGGCGGCTTAACCTTTATTTTTAGTATCTTTTGAATTTTTCAGAAAACAAATTGTGACCGCTATGTCAATCGTAACCTTATCTAACGAAAAAAAATTTTCCTGCGAGCCGGGCGTAACGCTTCTAGATAGCGCGAAAAAGCATGGGGTAGTCCTCGAATACAGTTGTCGTTCTGGTCGATGCGGGGTCTGTAGAGCCCAAGTGGTCGGTCGAACTGAGGTCATTCATCACGATGAGTCAGTATTGTCTGCTGAAGAGGTTGCCTCTGGTTACATTTTGACATGTTGTCGCACTGCCCTGAGTGATGTTCGCTTGAGTATTGAGGATTTGGGGCAATTTGCGAACATCAAGAGTAAAACGCTCCCTTGCCGAGTGGACTCATTCAAGATGTTGGCTGATGACGTGGTTGAAGTGATCCTGAGATTACCGCCCAAAGACCCGCTGCACTACCTGCCAGGGCAGTATGTGGATGTCATCGGCAAAAATGGCGTGAGAAGAAGCTATTCCATTGCTAATGCACCTCGGCAGGATGGGCGACTGGAGCTTCAGATCCGCCAGGTCGAAGGGGGGGTCATGAGCGAGTATTGGTTCGAAGAGATTGCCAATAACGACCTGCTCCGACTTGAGGGCCCTCAAGGCACATTTGCACTGCGCAGTACCTCGCCGACCAACTTCGTATTCCTGGCGACCGGCACGGGGATCGCTCCAGTCAAAGCGATTCTCGAACAGTTGAAAGCCGCTCCTGAGTTGGTAGCAGGTAAAAAGGTGTGGGTCTATTGGGGCGGTCGTCACGCCCAAGATATCTATTGGGCCCCTGAGCTTGGTTCACTAGCAATTACGTTCGTGCCAGTGTTGTCACGTCCTGGCAGCGACTGGAAAGGGCGTACCGGTTATGTGCAGGATGTGCTTTGGCAGGATGGCGTCGACTTGGCTGATGCTGTGGTGTATGCCTGCGGCTCTGAATTCATGATTCACTCGGCCAAAGAAAAACTTGTGACGCTTGGCCTTCCGCACAAAAATTTCTACTCCGATGCTTTTGTGAGCTCGAATTAATTAAGGATAAAAGATGAAAGCTGTGATTTTGGCTGGCGGATTGGGCACACGCTTGAGTGAAGAAACCAGCACCCGGCCTAAACCGATGGTCGAGATTGGTGGTAAGCCAATTTTGTGGCACATCATGAAGATGTACTCTGCTCACGGTATCAACGATTTTATTATCTGCTGTGGCTACAAAGGTTATGTAATCAAAGAGTATTTCGCTAATTACTTCCTTCATATGTCGGACGTTACGTTCAACATGCGTGACAACACAATGCAGGTGCATGACAAGCGCGCTGAAGCCTGGAGCGTGACTCTGGTCGACACTGGCGACGATTCAATGACTGGCGGACGCCTTCGTCGGGTTGCCGAATATGTGAAGGATGAGGAGTCGTTCTGCTTCACCTATGGCGATGGCGTCGGCGATATCGATATCAGTGCGTCCATTGCGTTCCATAAGCAGCACGGCAAGGCGGCGACACTCACAGCGACGTATCCACCAGGGCGCTTTGGGGCCTTGGATATTCGCCAAGGGCAGGTGCTGAACTTTAAAGAAAAGCCGAAGGGCGACGGCGCTATGATCAATGGCGGCTTTTTTGTCTTGAACCCAGAAGTGTTGGATTACATCGGTGACGACAGCAGTGTGTGGGAGCAGGAGCCTTTGATGAATCTGGCTGCCGAGAACCGGCTAATGGCTTTTGAGCATCAGGGGTTCTGGCAGCCGATGGACACCCTGCGCGACAAGCATCATCTTGAAGAACTCTGGGCGGCGGGCAAGGCGCCCTGGAAAACTTGGGAGTGAAGATGAAAGCCACTGTCACACCTGACTTCTGGAACGGGAAAAAGGTATTTTTAACTGGTCATACCGGCTTCAAGGGGAGTTGGCTATCGCTATGGCTGCAAAGTATGGGTGCCGATGTGAAGGGCTACGCCCTCATGCCGCCCACGACACCTGCCCTTTTTGACGAGGCGCGTGTCGGTGAAGGCATGCAGTCGCAGATTGGCGACATAAGAGACCTGCAGGCGATTACTCGCAGCATGATCGACTATGGTCCAGACATTCTTATCCATATGGCTGCACAGCCATTGGTCCGGCTCTCGTATAAACAGCCGGTTGAAACCTATGCAACGAACGTGATGGGTACTGTGCATGTGTTGGAAGCTGCACGCCAATGTGCTGGCTTGCGTGCAATCGTTAACGTGACTACGGATAAATGTTACGAAAATCGCGAGTGGGAATGGGGTTATCGAGAAGATGAGCCCATGGGCGGGCATGATCCGTACAGCAACAGCAAAGGCTGTATGGAGTTGGTGACTTCGGCGTACCGCAACTCCTTTTTTGGCAAAGACCAACCTGTGGCCCTTGCATCGGCGCGTGCAGGGAATGTGATTGGTGGCGGCGATTGGGCCGAAGATCGCTTGATTCCAGATATACTCACCGCCTTTGAAAAGCAGCAACCGGTGGTTATTCGCAATCCGCAGGCAACCCGGCCATGGCAGCATGTGCTTGAGCCGCTAAGTGGCTATTTGGTATTGGCTGAGAATCTGTGGGCACGTGGTCAAGATGTCGCGCAGGGCTGGAATTTCGGCCCCAGAGACGAAGATGCTCGTCCTGTCGACTGGATTCTAGACCGCATGGTGAACACCTGGGGCGAGGGAGCAAGCTGGGCTTTGGACCAAAATCCCCAGCCTCACGAAGCTCGTTATTTAAAACTTGATGTGTCAAAAGCTCGAGCATATCTCCATTGGTCGCCCACATGGTCGTTAGATACAACGTTGGCCTACATTGTGACGTGGCATAAAGCTTGGCTCAATGGAAGTGATGTACGCGCTCTTTGCCTCTCAGAAATCAATGCCTATATGGCCGCTATGTCTTCATGCGGCAAGTAACTTATATTTTTTAAGCAGGAAACCCTATGACACCCAATATGCTTCGCCAGGAAATCAGCAAGCTCGTTGAGCAGTACGCTCAAGTCGCCCTGGCGACAAAACCTTTCGTTGCTGGCGAAAGTGTTATTCCGCCTTCGGGCAAAGTTATTGGGGCCCATGAGCTGCAATTGATGGTTGAGGCGTCCTTGGACGGTTGGTTGACAACAGGGCGTTTCAATGCAGAGTTTGAGCGCAAACTGGCTGAGTTTTTGGGGGTAAAATTTGCACTGTCGGTCAACTCGGGCTCTTCTGCCAATCTGGTCGCCTTTAGCACGCTGACATCGCCCAAGCTGGGGGAGCGAGCAATCAAGAAGGGTGACGAGGTTATTGGAGTGGCTGCAGGTTTCCCAACTACGGTTAATCCGATTGTGCAGTTCGGTGCTATCCCAGTGTTTGTCGATGTTGACATGAAGACACACAACATTGATGTAAACCTGATCGAAGCTGCAATTACGCCTAAGACCAAAGCCATCATGCTCGCCCATACGTTGGGCAATCCGTTCGATTTGGGTGCTGTCAAAGCCATCTGCGAAAAGCATAATCTATGGCTAATTGAGGACTGTTGTGACGCGCTGGGTGCTACTTACGACGGTAAGTTGGTTGGTACGTTCGGTGATATCTGTACACTGAGTTTTTACCCGGCTCACCACATCACGATGGGCGAGGGCGGCGCAGTATTCACTAACAGCTCTCAGTTGAAAGTCATTGCCGAGTCCTTCCGCGACTGGGGCCGTGACTGCTACTGCGCGCCAGGTTGTGACAACACCTGTGGCGATCGCTTTGGCCAACAGTTTGGCAGCCTGCCGGCTGGCTACGACCATAAATACGTCTACGCGCACTTGGGGTACAACCTCAAGATTACCGACATGCAAGCAGCCTGCGGTCTCGCGCAACTTGATCGGGCTCAGGAGTTTATTGATACTCGCAAGCGCAACTATGTGCTGCTGAAAGAGCGATTGAGCAGCTTGTCCGACTTTTTGGAAATCGCCGAACCAACGCCAAACAGTGAGCCATCGTGGTTTGGTTTCCCGATTACACTGAAAGAGAGTTCGGGCGTCCAGCGCGTTGACCTATTAAAGTTTCTGGACCAGAACAATATCGGTTCACGGCTGTTGTTCGCAGGCAACCTGACGCGTCAACCTTACTTCCAGGGACTCGAGTATCGCGTCGTTGGCGAGCTGACAAATACGGATCGCACGATGAATCAGACGTTCTGGTTGGGGATCTATCCTGGCTTGGGGGCGGAGCAGTTTGAGTACATCGGAGAGAAGATGGAAGAGTTCTTCGGTATTAACTTTTAAATATGAAAAATATATTGCTGACAGGTGCCACCGGATTTTTGGGTAGCTCACTTGCACGTCATTGGGTGAATAGTGGTCATCAGGTTTCCGCACTAGTACGGTCGACAACTAATACTGCCCGAATTCAAGATATTTTGGATGATATCCAATTAATCTATTGTAGTAGTGATGATGATGTGATTGGTGCAATTGCAAGGGTTGCCCCGGATTATATCGTTCATACGGCGTGTTCGTATGGTCGTGCAGGTGAGTCACCTGTCGAAGTATTTGACGTGAATGTGCGTCTCGGGCTACTGCTGTTGGAAGGCGTTAGACTTCTCGATAAGGAGGTTGTCTTTGTCAATACAGGGACAATACTTGATCCTGCTGTCGGTATTTATGCAATGTCAAAACAAAGTTTTAGTGCTTTGGGGGCATTGCAGGTTAAGCAGGCGAACTCGGGTTTGAAATTTATAAATATTTCTTTGCAGCATATGTATGGGCCGGGTGATGATAAGAGTAAGTTTACTGCTTATGTTATAAGTTCTTGCTTGAAAAATGTAGAAAGTTTAAAGTTGACATCGGGTGTTCAAAAAAGAGATTTTGTTTTTATAGAAGATGTCGTAAGTGCCTATGATGCAATTCTTTCGCATGGTAAACATATGGCTGATTTTGAAGATATTGAGGTTGGCTCTGGTGTGTCGGTACCCGTCAGAGAGTTTGTAGAGCTGGTGCACTCGCTGACAGCCTCTAAAACACTATTGGAATTCGGTACTGTTCCATATCGTACTAATGAAGCGATGTTGTTTGAGGCGGATATTAGTCGTATGCGTTCGTTCGGTTGGGTACCTGCTACTTCGCTGGTGGAGGGCATAAAAATAACGGTCAATAAGGATCTTTTGCGATGAAGTTGCTCATTACGGGGGGGTGTGGCTTTTTAGGTAGTAATTTGGCATCTGATGCCATTCAGCGTGGTGATGAGGTTATCATTTTTGATAGCTTATATCGTAGTGGCTCAAGGGAAAACCTGTCTTGGCTGCAGAGCCAAGGGAGATTTATATTTGAGCATGGCGATATACGCAATCAAAATGATATTACTCGTATTGTTCAATATTATAAGCCTGATGTAATTTTTCATCTTGCTGGACAGGTCGCAATGACTACATCCATCGCGAACCCTCGTATGGATTTTGAAGTGAATGTCATTGGGACGCACAATTTGCTGGAAGCAGTACGTCTGTATGTCCCGGATGCCACGGTCGTATATTCTTCCACTAACAAGGTTTATGGCGATCTAGAACAATATAGCTATCGCGAGACGGCCACTCGTTATGAGTGTGTCGATAGATTGAACGGCTTCAATGAAACTACCCAGCTCGACTTTCATTCTCCATATGGCTGCTCTAAAGGTGCCGCCGATCAATATATGCTGGATTATGCGCGTATCTTTGGTTTAAATACCGTAGTCTTTCGCCATTCATCTATGTATGGCGGTCGTCAGTTTGCTACATATGATCAAGGTTGGGTGGGGTGGTTTTGTCAAAAAGCCATTGAAACGAAGAATAGAAAATTAGACAGTCCGTTTACGATTTCAGGGAATGGAAAGCAAGTTCGTGACGTGCTGCATGCTGACGATATGAAAACCCTCTATATGAGCGCAGTGAGTAACATTAAAGTGGCTAGAGGGCAAGCATTTAATGTGGGTGGAGGATTTTCCAATAGCCTTTCGCTACTTGAACTATTTTCGCTACTGAATGAAATCAACGATATCGAGTTGAGTTATACCCATCTCCCCGTTCGTGAGAGCGACCAGCGAGTGTTTGTGGCTGATATTGCTAAGGCTAACGATCTTTTGGGTTGGAGGCCGCAGGTCTCCGCAAGAGATGGTGTAACGCGTATGGTGAGTTGGGTGAGCCAGCAGTAATGCTCGAGAATATGAGTTTTGAGCGAACTCGTAATTACCTAAGACAGATCAAGGGGGGGTATATAAAAGTGTTGCAGTAGTTGCCTGACTTTTGGCAATCCCTCTTATGATTCCTTACTTGGGGGGGGGCTCAATTTGGTATCTGGTCAACATTACTGACTATTATGCTTGGATGGTTTTTTGATTTAGGTATAGGTAACGGACTTCGCAATAAAGCTGCGGAGCCGTTGGCTAAAAATACTTCAGGCGAAGCTCGTAACTATATTTCGTTCGCCTATAGTCTGATTGCTGTCATCGCTGTTGTGATTTGGTTGTTATTTTTATGCTCTGTTTCATAGCAACGTATCTTCAATGCAGCGCTGGTCACTGAAGAGGATCTTAGATATGCAGTTCAAGTTACCATAATGTTTATGTTGGTTGATTTTTGGATTGGCTTGAATACAGCTTTATTGGTGGGGCGGTGCAACGGAGTGCACTCATATCGCTAGCTCAGTTATTTATAAAGGTATTTGCGTTGATGTCAGGGTTTGATGCCGGCTTTTATATTGCAGTGTGGTCTTTGTCGCGACGTTGAATCTATTAACCTCTGCAGGTATTTAGGCTTTTAGGAAAAAAGCAGAGTCACTTTGAGTTTTACTTTGTGTTTTTTTTTGATTCGGACTTGTATCTGCGTAATTTTAAGGATTTGGAATGAAAGATTTTACAGATTTGGTGAGTGTTTTGGTACCAGTCTATAATCGAAGAGATATAATTGTTGAGACATTGAGTTCTGCACTTTCTCAAACTTATCAGAATATAGAAATTGTAGTTGTCGATAATTGTAGCGCTGATGGTACGTGGGAGTTGATTTCTGATCTGGCAAAAACGGATAGCAGATTGAGAGTTTTCCGTAATGCGACTAATCTTGGGCCAGTTCGAAACTGGCTGAGGTGCCTGCAAGAGGCAAAGGGTAAGTATGGTAAAATTTTGTGGTCTGATGATCTTATTTCACCTAACTTTTTAGAGGCTACCTTGCCCTTCCTCAAAGATGAGGATGTGGGTTTCGTCTTTACCGCAACCAGGGTTTTCAGTTCAAATCCTAACCAGGGAAAGTTGCACCACTCAATTGGGGCCAGTGGTGTATATAGTACGGAAAGCTTTATAGAGGGAGATATAAGGGGGGCGGGGTATCCAGTATCACCTGGCTGTGCACTGTTCAGGCTCCAGGACTTGCGAGATAACCTATTGCTGCAAATTGAAAATTCAGTCGGCAGTGATTTTTCGATGCATGCGATTGGTAACGATCTTCTGTTGTTTTTATTAGTGTCAAACAAGTACCCAAAATTTGCCTTTGTTTCTGATGTTTTATCTTTTTTTAGAGCTCATGAAGGTTCTATAAGTATCGCTTCAAAAAACTGCAAGCTGCCACTTCATTACAATTTGTCGCGTGCGTATTTTGTCGAAGCTGTCAGGCCGGACTTGATACGTAAACTTAATGCCGGCCTATACTTGCACTTGCTTCGATATCCTGGTTCTAAGGAGTATGGAGTGCACGATATATCTGATTTTTATGTCAGTAATAAAAACTTTTCTTTTTCTCGAATTCATATGATTCAGCTTTTCGTTCGTAAGGTTCTCAGGAGATTTTTTGTCTAAATTGTGCTGTTAATTAAGGGTGGGGTATGTATTTGATTTTTTATCTTTTGTCGAGCTTTCCAGCTTTGGCCTTTAATTTTGGACTTGGAAATGTTCCTGTTAGGTACTTGGCACTTCCTTTGCTCGCTTTTTTCTCAAAAATTAAAAAAAATGATTTGTTGCTTTTATGTTGTTCCGTAGTTCATTTTTTTTACTGTTTAATAGTGGCGGAGATTAGGCCGTTTGCAATAATAGATTTTAGCTATATCTTAAGTTTTATTTATATTCTTCTAGGTGTAGGCGTTGTCAGAAAAAATCCACATCTATTTCGCCTTTTTGTAATTTGTTTTTGGTGGTTTAATATTATTTACGCATTATATCAAGGTCTGGTTTTGATGCTAGGTGGTAGTCAAAGTTGGGTTTTAATGCATGAAAACACGCATGACCTTTCGTATACTATTCCAGTCGTTGAACTCTTTCCGTTCCTGTATCGTGTGACAGGTTTGTTTATAGAGTCTGCACCTTTTGTTATCTATCTGATGATAACGCATTTGGCATTCTCTATTTTAGGTGTGTCTAAATGGTTGAGGTGGATTAATTTAAGTTTTGTTTTTTTAGCTGGTGCGAAAGTCGGATATGTGTTTTTGTTGCTTTTGGTAGTTAGCTATCTAGTCACTAGGTTAGGGTTTAAGCTTTTGAAGTTTATGGTGGCTGGTATTTTGATGTTGTTGATTTTTGCGCCTGTCTTGTTAAATCTGATAGTCGAGGCCAATTCATTTGGAAGTTTGTGGGTGCGACTGAGTTCTTTCTATAATCTTTTTTTTGGTTTTTCTTCTAGTGTATTCGGGTTGCTTTTCGGGTACGGATTTGTTTCTAGCGCTCAGTTAATCAGTGGTGATTTTGAAGGGCCGATGCGCGGGATCGATTTTTTTTCAACTTACATATATGCTAATGGAGTGCTGGGGTCGTTATTTTTATTGCTTCCGTTAGTCTTTTGGTTTTTTTGTAATGCTCATAGTCTTACGCTTGAACAAAAGAACTTGTCAAGTTTGATCATTTTTTTGGCGCTCCTTACGATGGGTTCTTTGCTGAACTTTCAGTATGCTTACTATTTGTTTGTGATTGCGTTTGCTGCTGATAATCATGAGCGTGTACAGGTTCGTTTTGAGGAAGTTGGATGATGGTGAAGTTAAGCATTATAACAGTGGTTTATAATGATCGCGCGGGCTTTATCAAGACGGCTAATAGCGTTGCGGAGCAACGAAGTTTTTATCCTAATATTGAATATATTGTAATCGATGGCGGCTCTAGGGATGGCACTGCCGACGCTATTGCTGAAGCTTCAAGCGGAATCGACTATTGGGTTTCGGAACCAGATAAAGGGATTTACGATGCCATGAACAAAGGCATTCAAGCTGCTACAGGATCAGGATTATTGTTTTTGAATGCGGGTGACTACTTTGTTGGCGATGTGCTGAGTACGTTTCGTACAGCTCCTGCGTTCCTTCCTGTGAAGTATATTGATATTTTAGGCAGATTTCGTAATCGGCCTATAGAAAATCCACGTACGGGAATTTCCAACTGTCATCAAGGAATTATATTTGAAGCTAAAGCTATCGAGTACGATTGTTCTTACGATATCTGTGCCGACTATAAATATTTTTTAGAGCACGGCTATGATAATAAAATAATAAAGCTCTCGTCCAGCGGGTATGTTTTTTTCGATGCTGTAGGTGTCAGTGCGCAACGTGTTTATGAGCGGGATCGTCAGATTTTTGATATTCGTCGACAGCATTTTGGTTTGGCTGTGGCGCTGATCTACGAGAGTCTTCCATTTCTGAAAAGATGTATTAGAATCATTTTGAGAAAATAGATAAGGGTTTTTATGAAGAAGGCATTAATCACGGGTATTACTGGGCAAGACGGCTCTTACTTGGCTGAATTCTTGCTTGAAAAAGGCTACGAAGTCCATGGTATCAAGCGCCGTGCCTCGTCCTTCAACACCCAGCGCGTGGACCACATCTACCAGGACCCGCATGTCGATAATCAGAAGTTCGTCCTGCACTACGGCGATCTCACTGACTCTTCCAACCTCACTCGAATCATTCAGGAAGTGCAGCCGGACGAAGTTTATAACCTTGGCGCACAGTCACACGTTGCTGTGAGCTTCGAATCGCCTGAATACACCGCTGATGTTGATGCCATGGGCACCTTGCGTATCTTGGAAGCCATCCGTCTGTTGGGGCTGGAAAAGAAAACCAAGTTTTATCAAGCATCGACCTCCGAGCTGTATGGCTTGGTGCAGGAAATTCCCCAAAAAGAGACCACGCCTTTCTATCCTCGCTCACCTTATGCGGTAGCAAAAATGTACGCCTACTGGATCACGGTCAACTACCGTGAAGCCTATGGCATGTATGCGTGTAACGGCATTCTGTTCAACCACGAGTCTCCGCGTCGTGGCGAAACATTCGTAACCCGGAAGATTACTCGTGCTTTGGCAAATATCTCTCAAGGCCTTGAGACGTGCGTTTTCTTGGGCAACATGGATGCGCTGCGTGACTGGGGCCATGCCAAAGACTACGTACGCATGCAGTGGATGATGCTGCAGCAGGATCAACCTGAAGATTTCGTGATTGCTACGGGGGTCCAATACTCCGTACGCGAATTCGTGCGTTGGTCGGCTGCCGAACTGGGCATCGAGTTGCGCTTTGAAGGTGCAGGTGTTGATGAGGTTGCTATCGTTGCAGGGATCGAAGGTGACAAGGCGCCTGCGTTGAATGTTGGTGATGTGGTGGTTCGTGTTGACCCTCGCTACTTCCGCCCTGCCGAAGTCGAAACTTTGCTGGGGGATCCGAGCAAAGCCAAGACCAAGCTGGGTTGGACGCCAGAAATTACCGTTCAGGAAATGTGTGCCGAGATGGTGCGTGAAGACTTAAAAATAGCTCAGCGTCACGCCTTGCTCAAGCAGCACGGGCATGAGGTTCCTGTTGCAACGGAGAACTGATCGGTGGCTCGTGATTTGAACGAAGCGGTTTTGGTAGTTGGGTATCGAGGCATGGTCGGTTCGGCCATCGTGCGACGCCTGTCCGCATTGGGCTATAACAATATTCTGACGCTCGGTCGTGAGGATGTGGATCTGCTCGACCAAAGTGCGGTTCGGGAGTATTTCACTACGCACAAGGTCGATCAGGTGTATTTGGCTGCGGCGCGTGTTGGGGGCATTCATGCCAACAACACCTATCCTGCAGATTTTATCTACGACAACTTGATGATTCAGGCGAACGTCATCGAAACCGCCCATCGTGCTGGTGTGCAGAAGTTGTTGTTCTTGGGTTCTTCTTGCATTTATCCGAAGCTGGCCGAGCAGCCAATGACTGAACAGGCGCTGCTGACAGGAACGCTCGAATCGACTAATGAACCCTATGCGATCGCGAAGATCGCCGGGATAAAGTTATGTGAAAGTTACAATCGCCAGCACGGTCGCGACTATCGTAGTGTGATGCCAACCAATTTGTACGGTCCACACGACAACTATCATCCGGATAACAGTCATGTTATTCCCGCGTTGTTGCGCCGTTTTCATGATGCGGTCGAAAACGCAGTGGAAGAAGTAGCGATTTGGGGAAGTGGTAAGCCCATGCGAGAGTTTTTGCATGTTGACGATATGGCCGCAGCCAGCGTCTATGTCATGGAGCTTGAGGGCGAAGCCTATCGTGCCAATACTCAGCCAATGCTTTCCCATATCAATGTGGGTACCGGTATTGACTGCACGATTCGTGAATTGGCAGAAACTATTGTCAAAGTTACAGGTTTTAAAGGGGTCTTGTCGTTTGATACCTCTAAGCCGGACGGCACGCCACGCAAGCTGATGGATGTGTCTCGCCTCAGATCTATGGGGTGGCAGGCGAGTATTGGTCTTGAAGATGGACTGAGGGACGCCTATCAGTGGTTTGTCACAAACCGCCTGGATGCACGAGGCTGATAATGTTGTGATGGCGCTTGCTAACAGAGCCAGCGTCGTTTCCTGACATTTCTTGCTTGCCAAATGTGGCGTGGCCCCGGGATATTTTAGCGATGCCAGTGCCCCATCGGCAGGCGTATGATGAGCGCCACGTATTGCTAAATAATAGATGTCACTGCATCGTGCATGGCCCCTTCTGCGGGTATTTCGTTGCGTTGATCAAGTAAGAATCAAAGGATGAATTAATGTTTCTGCCGGTAATCATGGCGGGCGGCTCAGGCACCCGTCTTTGGCCTTTGTCTCGTCAGTTGAACCCCAAGCAGTTCTTGCCTTTGGTGGATGCGGACATGACCATGTTGCAGGCCACCATCGAACGTCTTGACGGGCTGGAGCATGCGGTTCCTCTTCTCATCTGCAATGAAAATCACCGTTTTCTTGCGGCGGAACAGCTTCGGCAGTTAGGCCTGGAAGACGCCAACATTATTCTTGAGCCGGTCGGACGAAATACCGCTCCCGCGATTGCATTGGCAGCATTGCAAGCGTTGACCGAGCAGGAAGACCCTATCCTGTTGGTGTTGGCGGCAGATCACCTCATTCAGGATGTGGGGGCGTTTCATCAGAGTATTGCCAAGGCGCAGGTACTCGCTGAGGCGGGTAAGTTGGTGACATTCGCAATTACTCCGACGCATCCTGAAACGGGCTATGGTTATCTTCAGATGGGGTCGCCAGTAGGAGAGGGGGGCTTCAAGGTCAATCGCTTCGTTGAAAAGCCTGATCTTAAAACGGCAGAGCAGTATTTATCTCACGGTGGTTATTTTTGGAACAGTGGGATGTTTATGTTCCGGGCCAGCCGCTATCTTCAAGAACTTGAACGGTTTCAGCCGAAGATTGTTTCGGTTTGCCGGGAGGCTTTGGCTGGCGGCAAGCAGGATATGCACTTCACCCGCGTTGATAGTTCTATATTCGTTACCAGCCCTGATGATTCGATCGACTATGCCGTCATGGAAAAGACTTCCGATGCCGTGATGGTGCCTCTGGATGCTGGATGGAGCGATATTGGCTCGTGGTCAGCGCTCTGGGAGGCGGGTGAGAAAAACTCGGAAGGCAACTTGTTCAAGGGCGATGTGCTCTCGGAGAATACGTCCGGTAGCTATGTCCATGCGACACATCGCCTGGTAACGACTGTTGGTGTAAGAGACATTATTATTGTCGAGACCAAAGACGCTGTACTTGTTGCTCATAGAGATCAGGTGCAAGACGTCAAGAAAATCGTCGATCAGCTCAAAGGCTGTAAGCGTCAAGAGTATGCGAACCACCGTGAAGTGTATCGTCCATGGGGCGTATACGATTCCATTGATAACGGGGAGCGATATCAGGTCAAGCGAATCACCGTTAAGCCTGGTGAGAAGCTTTCGGTGCAGATGCATCACCATCGTGCCGAACACTGGATTGTCGTGAGCGGAACGGCGCGCGTTACCAACGGTGAAAAAACCTATTTGGTCACTGAAAACCAATCGACTTATATCCCTATTGGTCAGATACACGCGTTGGAAAACCCTGGAATGATTCCGCTCGAATTGATCGAGGTACAATCAGGATCATACCTGGGAGAGGACGATATTGTTCGTTTTGAAGATATTTATGGTCGGTTAAAAGGTTGATATTTTGAAAATTTCGATCGTTACCGTTTGCTATAACAGCGCTTCGACCATTCGCGACACCTTGGAATCGGTGCTCTCCCAGACCTACCAGGATATTGAGTACATCGTTATCGACGGGGCATCCAAAGACTCGACACTGTCCATTGTTTCTGAATATGAAGGGCGTATATCGACTGTCCTCAGCGAGCCTGATAAGGGCATTTATGATGCCATGAACAAGGGGATCAAGCTTGCGACGGGAGACTATGTAGGTATTCTGAACTCAGATGATGTGTTCTCCAGCACGTCCACCATTGAGGCGTTGGTCAAGTTCTTGCAGGCCAATCCTGCGTGCGACGCGTCCTATGCAAACTTGGTGTTTGTCCAACGAGATAACACTGATGTTGTGACTCGTAAGTACTCCTCGTCTGGATTCTCTGCCTGGAAAATCCGTTTTGGATTCATGATTCCGCACCCGACTTTTTATGCTCGTCGCAGTCTCTTCGAGCGGTTTGGATACTATAAGTTGGGCTATCGTGTTTCGGCTGACTTTGAGCTGATGACGCGCTTCATTACTCAGGGGGTCAAGCTCTCAAGGCATGACGCGAACATGGTCAAGATGCGACAGGGTGGAATCAGCACCACAGGATTTTGGTGGAAAGTTCATCAAAATATGGAAATCGTCAGAGCCTGCAAAGAAAACGGGATCTATACCAATATTTTTATGGTTGCCTTGAAGATCCCTTTCAAAGTTGCCAGCTACTTTTTTAAGTGATGCCTGTGAATAAGGTCTTGCTCACCGGTGCGACTGGGTTTGTCGGTTCGGCGCTCTTGGCTCATTTGCAAAAGCAGGTGAGTCATACTGTGGCTATTGCCTCCCGTTCTGAACATGTGAGGATTGAGCGTGGTTGTCAGATGTTCAATCTTGGCGAATTTGGCGCGCAAACGAACTGGCAACCCGCGCTGGGGGGCGTTGGCTGTGTGATTCATATGGCAGGGCGGGCTCACGTTCTGACACAGGAAGCGAATGCCCTCGAGCTATTCCGAGAGGCCAATGCGCGGGCGACGCTGAACCTGGCCACTCAGGCCGCCGCTCAGGGTGTAAAGCGTTTTATCTTTATCAGCTCAATTGGCGTGAATGGGGCCTATACCGTCGATCTTCCTTTCTCCGAGTCCTCCGAGCCTGCGCCTAACGCAGATTACGCGATCTCCAAACAGGAGGCGGAAGTAGGGCTATTACAGCTCGCCCAGACTACTGAGATGGACGTGGTGATCATTCGGCCTCCCTTGGTGTATGCCGCCCATGCACCCGGAAACTTTCGCCGGCTACTCAAGCTAGTCCATTCAGGTATCCCTTTGCCTTTTGGTCGCGTTAATAACAGCAGAAGCATGATTGCCTTGGAAAATCTTGTTGATTTCATCTCCCTTTGTATAAATCACCCTGCTGCGGCCAATCAGATTTTTCTAACGTCAGATGGTGTTGATTTTTCCACGGGGCAAATGATCAGGCTTTTGGCCCAGGGCATGGGCCGAAAAGCGGCCTTGGTCCCATTTCCAATGTCGTTGCTGAACATGTCTGCGAAGCTATTGGGGAAGCAGGGGGTCTATACCCAATTGTGCGGATCCCTGCAAATCGACACTTCCAAAGCCAGACAGCTGCTTGGCTGGACGCCGCCCATGGCAGCTGAGGCAGCAATGATCAGGGCTGGGGAAGAGTTCAATAACCGCATCGTCGGTTCGTAAAGCGTTTGGAGTATCGAGTGATGATTTGGCTTTTTTTTATTGTGACTGGCGGCATTTCGCTGCTGCTGACAAGTGCTCTACGACGATACGCACTTGCTAAAAGCCTGATAGATGTACCCAACGCGCGCAGTTCCCACACGGTTCCCACACCTCGTGGCGGCGGTGTGGCGATCGTGGTGAGCTTCTTGTTCTTATTACCTGTTCTTGCGATATCTTCGCTTTTATCTTGGCCGTTCACCTGGGGGCTGTTAGGTGCCGGCGCGGGCATCGCAGTACTGGGGTTCCTCGATGATCACGGTCATATCGCAGCACGATGGCGGCTGCTTGGGCATTTCAGTGCCGCCGTTTGGGCACTTTTCTGGATGAGAGGAGCACCCCCTCTCTCGGTCATGGGCACCACATTTGATATGGGCTGGGTTGGCATCGTGCTGGCGATGCTCTACTTGGTCTGGATGCTTAACCTGTACAACTTCATGGATGGAATCGACGGACTCGCCAGTCTTGAGGCTATTTTTGTTTGCTTGAGTGCCGCGTTGATCTACGCGTTGATGGGGCTCGGCGCTCTGGCCTGGGCGCCCTTGCTATTGTCATTCGCGGTCGCTGGCTTTTTGTATTGGAATTTCCCGCCGGCGAAGATTTTCATGGGGGATGCCGGCAGTGGTTTTCTCGGCGTGACACTGGGCATTTTTTCCTTGCAAGCGGCCTGGGCTTCTCCTTCGCTTATTTGGGTTTGGGTGATTCTGATGGGGGTGTTTATAGTGGATGCCACCTTTACACTGATCCGGCGCCTTGTTCGCGGAGATAAAGTCTATGAAGCCCACCGCAGTCATGCCTACCAGTATGCTTCTCGAAAGTACGGTCGTCATTTACCGGTAACCTTGGCGGTTGGTTTGGTGAACGTGGTCTGGCTGCTGCCCATTGCATTGTGTGTTGCCTTGCTTGGATTGGATGGCGTCATGGGCGTGATAATTGCTTATATTCCGCTAGTCATGTTAGCCAGAATGTTTCGTGCGGGTGCCGTTGAGAAAATTGACCCACTGCAATAAGTCGCTGGTCTATTTAGTCATTGTGCTTTTTTGTTTTGCAGCACCTGTTTGGAGGTAATTATGGATATGTTACGGACCTATTTGTTGGGCCTGCCTCGTCGGTATAAACGATTTATCCAAGTAATGACAGACATCGTGCTCGTTTGGTTTGCACTCTGGATGGCTTTTCTTGTGCGTCTGGGGATCGACGACATGATCAATCCTATCCGTATGCACCTCTGGCTCTTTCTCTCCGCGCCGCTGATCGCCATTCCCCTGTTTGTCCGTTTTGGTATGTACCGCGCCGTCATGCGTTATTTTGGCAACGACGCGTTGATCGCAATTATCAAGGCCGTGAGCCTGTCATCTTTGATATTGGCATTGGTTGTTTATTGGTACAGCAACCACCAGACCGTGGTGCCACGCTCGATCATTTTCAATTATTGGTGGCTCAGTCTTATTACCATCGGAGGTCTGCGTCTGGCAATGCGTCAGTATTTTTTGGGTGACTGGTTCACTGCCGCGCAACACGTACCGTTCACCAGTCGCGACAATGGTCTGCCTAAAGTCGCCATCTACGGCGCTGGTTCTGCGGGTAACCAGTTGGTTGCTGCTTTACGCATGGGGCGCGTGATGCGCCCCGTTGCGTTTATTGACGATGACGTGAGTATTTCTGACCGTGTTATTTCGGGGCTTCAGGTGTATAAGCCCAAAAATATTCAACGCATGATCGATGTAACGGGAGCCGAGGAAATCTTGCTTGCAATTCCGTCCTCAAATCGTGGCAGACGCCGTGAGATCCTTGGTTTTCTTGAAGGGTTTCCTCTTCACGTGCGAAGTGTCCCTGGTTTCATGGATTTAGCCAGCGGCCGAGTCAAGGTTGATGATATCCAAGAAGTCGATATTGCTGACCTGCTAGGGCGTGACGCGGTCCCGGCTCAAGGGGATTTGCTCGAGCGCTGCATCGTAGGGCAAAGCGTTTTGGTTACGGGGGCCGGCGGCTCTATTGGCTCCGAATTGTGCCGTCAGATCTTATCTCTACGGCCGACGACTCTGCTGCTGTTTGAACATAGTGAATTCAACCTTTACAGCATTCTTTCTGAACTTGAACAACGAGTTGTGCGCGAGTCGTTGTCGGTCAATATTTTGCCGATTCTGGGCTCCGTTCGTAATCAGCCCAAACTGCTGGACGTCATGAAAACCTGGCGTGTGGACACTGTCTACCACGCAGCTGCTTATAAGCATGTACCGATGGTTGAGCACAACATTGCCGAAGGTGTGTTGAATAATGTTATTGGTACGCTCAGCACCGCGCAGGCCGCGTTGCAGGCGGGAGTAGCCAACTTCGTCCTGATTTCCACCGATAAGGCAGTGCGCCCGACCAATGTGATGGGCAGCACCAAGCGCTTGGCCGAGCTTACGTTACAGGCGCTCAGTCGTGAATTGGCTCCCGTGTTGTTTGGTGATAGGGCCAACGTGTCACATGTCAACAAAACCCGCTTTACGATGGTTCGCTTCGGCAATGTATTGGGCTCGTCGGGCTCAGTTATTCCGCTATTCCATAAGCAGATTAAATCCGGTGGCCCTTTGACGGTTACCCACCCCAAAATCACCCGCTACTTCATGACCATCCCCGAAGCCGCGCAGCTGGTTATCCAGGCTGGCTCAATGGGGCAGGGTGGTGATGTGTTTGTACTCGATATGGGCGAACCAGTAAAGATTGTCGAGCTAGCTGAAAAAATGGTCCATCTTTCCGGCCTCAGCGTCCGCTCCGACAAGAACCCTCACGGCGACATCGCCATCGAATTCACCGGCCTACGCCCCGGCGAAAAGCTTTACGAAGAGTTACTCATTGGTGACAACGTAGTCGCCACCCAGCACCCCATGATCATGAGTGCTAACGAGGACCATCTCTCCTGGGACGTGCTCAAGAGCAAGCTGGCCGAGCTGTTGGCCGCGGTCGATGAGGACGATTACACCCGCGTCCGCCAACTCCTGCGCGACACAGTCAGCGGCTATACTCCCGATGGCGAAATAGTCGACTGGATCTACCAGCAGCGCCGTCTTGAACCATGATTTAACACTCTGTTACTCAAGCATTTTTGACGAATTCCCACCATCGCCTAAGTTTGAAAAGCAGCTTCGGAAAAGCTGCTTTTTTCTCTTACCAATGTCATGGAGCGTCACAATGCAAAACACCTACATCACCTCCCTAATCTTCGCCTTCCTCACCACGCTCTCGGTCACCACCACTGCAGCGCCGTCCATCAAACCCGAGGCGCCGACCCCCATCACGGTTCAAATGCCTGTGGCCGAGCAATCCGCCAAGGTTAATTTGAACGCCGCTGATGCTGAAACCCTGCGTCGCGATCTGTTCGGGATTGGTGTGGCCAAGGCGAAGGCGATCGTCGCTTATCGCGAAAGTAATGGTCCGTTTACGGCAGTGGATGAGTTGTTGGAGGTGAAAGGTATCGGCAAGGCGTTGCTGGAGAAGAACCGCGACAGGTTGGCGCTGAATTAAGGGGGACGAGGAGGCCGGTCATTGACCGGCCTTTTTTTCGTCTGAGTCCTGCGGATTCAGACGTTTATGCCTCGGGCTTGGGGCGTTGGCATGAAAAGTGATTACTCTACCTACGAGATTGTTCAACAATCGTGAGGTAACAATGACACTCAGTTTGTCTCTTGCCGACCAAATCGCTCTTGAGCTTCGGGCCGATATCATCGCCGGACGGCTCTTGCCGGGGATGGCGTTGATCGAAGCAGAGCTGGTCAAGGCCTACAACGCGTCGCGCAATACCATCCGTGAAGCGTTGCACCGTTTGGGCCAGGAAGGGCTGACGCGCTATGTGCGCAATAAGGGCGTGATGGTCCGCCGCTTGGAGCGGGATGAGGTGCGGGATTTGTTTGTCGTCCGTCGCACTCTTGAGTTGCAGGCCATTGCCCAAAGCGGTGCGCTTAGCCAAGACCAAGCCGAACGCATGCAAAACGCTATCGACGCCACCACCCTGGCTCGGGAGCGTGAAGACTGGCGTGCGGTCGCCACTCACAGCTTGGTGTTTCACCAACAAATCGTCAGCTTGATGGGCAGTCCGCTGTTCGATGAGTTTTTCGCCCAGGTCATTGCGCAACTGCGCCTGGTGTTTTGCGCTGCGCCCGACGAGCAACGGTTCCAGTCGCCCTGGCTGGAGCGTGATCGAGAGATTTACCAACTACTGGTCCAAGAGGATAAACCGGCGGCAGGGGAGGCGATGAGCCTGTACCTGGATGATTCGGAGCGTCTGTCGTTGGCCCTATTTACCCATCCCTGATCGAGGCCCCTACCATGTACAAAGACTATCCGGCCGCTTACCAAGTCAGCAAAGGTTCGGCATTGCAGGTCGATACGGCGTTTTATGAGCGGATTCGTGACCGAAAAGAGCAACGCACGCTGATTGAGCAGTTCGAAGTACCGATCCGCACGGGTAGGGCATGGAAGGTGCCGGCGGGGCATGTGTTTCGTGTCACTACGCCGGTGGGGCCGCAGGTCGGGGACTTCAATGTGTGGAACGCCAATGACCCCCGCGAGCGCCTGTGGGCGGCGCGCACCCGCCAATTGCAGGGCGCCCATGTCAGCACTCATGACCGTCTGTGGTCGAACCTGCCCTTTCTGCGGCCTTTGGTCACCATCACCGATGACAGTTTGGCCAGTTATGGCATCGACGAGCATGGTGGACGCCTGCACGATTTGCTTGGCACGCGTTGCGACCCCTATGTGAACCGCATGCTTACCGGTGAGGACTTCCATCATCATTGCCACTCGAACCTGACCCGTGCGGTCTTACCTCATGGTCTGACGGAGTTCGACGTGCATGACGTGCTGAATATTTTCCAGTGCACCGGCCTGAATCACGACGACATGTATTTCATGAAGGCCTGTCCGGCGGAGAAAGGCGATTACCTGGAGTTTTTTGCCGAAATTGATTTGCTGTGCGCGCTGTCGACGTGCCCAGGCGGCGATCTGTCGCTGCCGATGTGGGGGCCGGATGCGCAAGACCCATTGACGGTCTGTCGGCCGCTGGGGGTTGAGATCTACCAGGTGGATGAGGCGTTACTCAACGGCTGGAGCCAGCCGGAACGTGCTGCCTATAAGGGGCAGCACGGGTTGCAGATTGCCAAGGCGGCTTGGGAGTAACCCAAGGCTCAGCGATCCTTGGCATCCGCCTGGGCGTTACGCTCGGCCACGCGCTTGCGTTGTTCGTCGGTGAGTTCCACTTTGTTGGCGCTGTCACGCAGCATCATCAGCCCACCGACGATCGACCCGATCGCGACCACTAAAATCAACCATGCATACCACGGCATAAGGCTCTCCTTGAGGCAGATTGCCGTGGGAGAATTTTCCCACGGGAATAACTGCTTTGAGTAACGGGCTTTCTTACTAGTTCAGTGTAGGCCCGTTCTGCCTCCAGTAGATCAGAGCCCGGTCAACATCGCATCCGCGGGTGCGTCGGCGCGGTCTTGGGCGGTCATCTGGAAGTAGATGAAGCCCACTGCCATGAAGCCCAGGAAGATCAGCCCGATCAGTGCGTTGAACCAGGCCATGGCGACCAGGCACACCAAGGCCAGTACCAACGCAATGCCCGGCACGATCGGGTAGCCCGGTGCGCGGAAGGTGCGTTCCAGCGACGGTTCGGTCTTACGCAGTTTGAACAGGCTGAGCATGCTCATGATGTACATCACGATGGCGCCGAATACCGCCATGGTGATCATCGCCGCAGTCAACGTCATGCCGCCCAGGTTGATCAGGCCGTCGCTGTAGATCGCGGCAATGCCGACCACGCCACCGGCGATGATTGCCCGGTGGGGTGTCTGAAAGCGTGACAGTTTGGCCAGGAAAGACGGCAGGTAGCCGGCGCGAGCCAGGGCGAAGAATTGGCGTGAGTAGCCAAGGATAATGCCGTGGAAACTCGCCACCAGGCCGAACAGGCCGATCCACACCAACATGTGCAGCCAGCCGGAGCTTTCGCCCACCACGGTTTTCATCGCTTGGGGCAGTGGGTCGTTGATGTTCGAGAGGGCGCGCCAGTCGCCTACGCCGCCGGCGAAGAACATCACGCCCATGGCCAGGATCACCAAGGTCAGGATGCCGCTGATGTAGGCCTTTGGAATGGTGCGTTTCGGATCTTTGGCTTCCTCGGCCGCCATGGCCGCGCCTTCGATGGCAAGGAAGAACCAGATGGCAAAGGGAATCGCCGCGAAAATGCCGGCAATCGCCGGGGCGCCGAAGGTGTCGGAACCGGCCCAGCCATTCAGTGCGAAATTGCTGAAGCTGAATGCCGGAGCGACCACACCCATAAACACCAGCAGTTCGGCAACGGCGAGCACGCACACCACCAGCTCGAAGGTGGCAGCGAGTTTCACGCCGAGGATGTTCAGGCCCATGAAGACGATATAGGCGCCGACGGCCGCGTGTTTCGGGTCCAGTGCGGGGAACTGCACGTTCAGATACGCGCCGATGGCCAAGGCAATCGCGGGCGGGGCGAAGACAAATTCGATCAGTGTCGCGAGACCGGCGATCAAGCCGCCTTTTTCACCAAAGGCGCGACGGCTGTAGGCAAACGGCCCACCGGCATGAGGAATCGCAGTAGTGAGCTCGGTGAAACTGAAGATAAAGCAGGTATACATCGCCGCCACCATCAGCGAGGTGACTAAAAAGCCCAAGGTCCCTGCCACGCCCCAGCCGTAGCTCCAGCCGAAGTACTCCCCGGAAATCACCAGCCCGACCGCAATGCCCCATAAATGCAGGGTGCCCAAGGTGGGTTTGAGTTGTGTGTTCATTGTGCTGCTCTCCCTGAACCGTTTGGAATGATTCAAGGTGTTGCAGCGGCCATGCCAGCCTGAGAATCATTGTCGTAAAGCCGCGCAACTGTCGTGTGGGGGATGGTTTGGCGTTTGAAATTCCCCGGCGTCGCACCAGATAGGTGCGGCGGTGACGGTGCCGACGCTATCGGGAGCAAGCCCCCTCCCACATGTTGACCGTATTCCAAGGATGTATCCGGTCCAGATGTGGGAGGGGGCTTGCTCCCGATAGCGCCCGCCCAGACGCTTGAACCCCCGTATAACCTGCGCATAAACCCATTCTTTACGCCATCTTTACGCCCCACCCACCCCCTCGCTCTCGTTCCTTTACGCCACTCCTGCGGACAATTGCCCCACACGCGGCACTCGCCGCTAAACGGAGAGACTTCCATGAGCGTTCTGGACGGGGTGTCACTGCTATTGGCAGTGGCGCTGTTCATTTATCTGCTGGTTGCGCTGTTACGCGCGGATCGGAACTAGGGAGCAGGCTATGCACAGTTATGACTATTGGCTGATCATCGCCTTCTTCGCGATGGTGCTGGTGCCCGCGCCGTTCCTCGGGCGGTTCTATTACAAGGTGATGGAGGGCCAGCGCACCTGGCTGACCCCGGTGTTGGGGCCTGTCGAAAGAGCCTGTTATCGCGTGTCCGGTGTCGACGCTCATGAGGAACAGAGCTGGCAGAAATACGTGCTGGCCTTGCTCGCGTTCAACCTCGCGGGCTTTTTGTTGTTGTTCGCGATCCTGTTGTTCCAGGGCAGCCTCCCCCTGAATCCGCAGAAGTTGCCAGGCCTGGAATGGACTCTGGCCTTCAACACCGCAGTCAGTTTCATCACCAACACCAACTGGCAGTCCTACAGCGGTGAGGCGTCCCTGAGTTA
Source organism: Pseudomonas extremaustralis (assembly GCF_900102035.1). Classification (NCBI taxonomy): domain Bacteria; kingdom Pseudomonadati; phylum Pseudomonadota; class Gammaproteobacteria; order Pseudomonadales; family Pseudomonadaceae; genus Pseudomonas; species Pseudomonas extremaustralis. The sequence goes on along the minus strand of NZ_LT629689.1, from coordinate 3,045,935 downwards.
CCTCAGCCAGATGGTCGGCCTCACTGTGCAGAACTTCGTCAGCGCGGCCACCGGGTTGGCCGTCCTGGTCGCTTTGTGCCGTGGGATCGGTCGCAAATCCACTAAGACACTGGGTAACTTCTGGGTCGACATGACCCGTGCCACCCTTTATGGCCTGTTGCCGTTGTGCCTGGTGCTGGCGCTGTTCCTGGTGTGGCAGGGTGTGCCGCAAACCTTCGCCCATTACGTCGATGCCGTGACGATGCAGGGCGCGGACCAGGTGATTCCCCTCGGCCCGGCGGCCAGCCAGATTGCGATCAAGCAATTGGGCACCAATGGCGGTGGCTTCTTCGGTGTCAACTCGGCGCACCCGTTTGAAGATCCGACGGCCTGGACCAACCTGTTTGAGCTGGTCTCGATCATCCTGATCCCGGTGGCGCTGGTATTTACCTTTGGCCACTACGTGAAGGATCTGCGTCAGAGCCGCGCCATCCTCGGCTGCATGCTGGCACTGTTCCTGATCGGCGGCGCGACCTCGCTGTGGGCCGAGTATCAGCCCAACCCGGCGCTGAATAACCCGGTCGTGGAGCAGGCCGCACCGCTGGAAGGCAAGGAAGCGCGCTTCGGCACAACCGGCACCGTGCTGTGGTCGGTGACCACCACCGCAGCGTCCAACGGTTCGGTCAATGGCATGCACGATAGCCTTAACCCCCTCAGCGGGATGGTGGCGCTGGTCAACATGATGGTCGGCGAAGTGATCTTCGGCGGCGTCGGCGCCGGTATGTACGGGATGTTGCTCAACGTGTTGATCGCGGTGTTCCTCGCCGGCCTGATGATCGGACGCACGCCGGAATACCTGGGCAAGAAACTCCAGGCCAAGGAAGTGCAATTGCTGGTCGTGACCCTGATGGTGATGCCGATCGGTGTACTGGTGCTCGGCGCCATCGCCGCCAGCCTGCCTGGACCGGCCGGTGCCATCAGCAATCCCGGTCCCCATGGGTTCAGTCAGTTGCTGTATGCGTACACCTCGGCCAGTGCCAACAACGGCTCGGCGTTCGCCGGCTTCAGTGCCAATACCCCGTTCCACAACCTGATGTTGGGCCTGGGCATGTTGATTGGCCGCTTCGGTTACATCCTCCCGGTACTGGCCCTGGCCGGCAGCCTGGCGATGAAAAAGACCGCACCGATTGGCCAGAACAGCTTCCCCACCCATGGCCCGCTGTTCGTGGCCCTGTTGACCGTGACCATTTTGCTGGTGGGCGGCCTGACCTTCCTGCCGACGCTGGCACTGGGCCCCATTGCTGAACACCTGAGCATGGGCTTCTGATTAAGGGATATGAAAATGAATATGCCTGCAAAAAACGCGGCCCCGGTCAAATCCCAGGAGTCCGCCAAAACCGCCATCTCCGCCCTGTGGCGCCCGGCGCTGGTCCAGGCTTTCGTCAAGCTGGACCCCCGCCAGTTGCAACGCTCGCCGGTGATGCTGGTGGTCGAGCTGACCGCCATCCTCACTACCGTGCTGTGCTTTGTGCCCGATACCGCCGTGCCCACCTTTGTCGCGGTGCAAATCGCCGTGTGGTTGTGGTTCACCGTGCTGTTCGCCAACTTCGCCGAAGCCTTGGCCGAAGGGCGTGGCAAGGCCCGTGCCGACAGCCTCAAGGCCGGTAGCGAAGGTCTGAGTGCACGTCGCAGGGAAGCCGATGGCAGCTTCAAGGTCGTGCCGGCCACCGGCCTGCGCAAAGGTGATGTGGTGCGCGTTGCCGCCGGGGAAATGATCCCGGGCGACGGCGAGGTCATCGAAGGTATCGCAGCGGTCAACGAAGCGGCGATCACCGGCGAGTCCGCGCCAGTAATCCGCGAATCCGGCGGCGACCGCTCGGCTGTCACCGGCAACACCCGCCTGGTCTCGGACTGGCTGTTGATCCGCATCACCGCCAACCCCGGCGAGTCCACCCTGGATCGCATGATCGCCCTGGTGGAAGGCGCCAAACGCCAGAAAACCCCCAACGAAGTGGCGCTGGATATCCTGCTGATCGGCCTGACCCTGATCTTCCTGCTGGTGGTCGTGACCTTGCAGCCGTTTGCCCACTTCGCGAATGGCAGCTTGCCGTTGGTGTTCCTGGTCGCACTGCTGGTGACGCTGATTCCTACCACCATCGGCGGCTTGTTATCGGCCATCGGTATCGCCGGCATGGATCGCCTGGTGCGCCTCAATGTGATCGCCAAGTCCGGTCGCGCCGTGGAAGCGGCGGGTGACGTGCATGTGTTGCTGCTGGACAAGACCGGCACCATCACCTTTGGTAACCGTCGCTGTGCGGCGGTGGTCGCGGCTCCCGGTGTGAGCGGCAGGGAGTTGGCCGAGGGGGCGCTGCTGGCGTCCCTGGCCGATGACACTGCGGAAGGCAAGTCCATCGTCGAATACCTGCGCGCCCTGCACCCGCAGGCCGAGCCCTCCCTGGATGAATTGACCGTCGTGCCGTTCAGTGCCGAAACCCGTTTGTCCGGGGTCGACTATCAAGGCCGTGTTTTGCGCAAAGGCGCCGTGGACTCGCTGATGGCCTTTATCGGCCAACCACGCAGCGAACTGCCAGCGGCGTTGTCGCGGGAAGTCGACAAGATTGCCCAGAGCGGCGGCACGCCGTTGCTGGTGTGCGCCGATGGCAAGTTGCTCGGTGCGATTCATCTGAAGGACGTTGTCAAGCCCGGTATTCGCGAGCGTTTTGCCGAACTGCGCAAGCTGGGCATCCGCACCGTGATGGTCACCGGCGACAACCCGTTGACGGCCGCCGCGATTGCCGCTGAAGCGGGCGTGGACGACGTGTTGGCCGAAGCCACTCCGGAGAAAAAACTCGCACGCATCCGCCACGAACAGAACGACGGTCGCCTGGTAGCGATGTGCGGCGACGGCGCCAACGATGCGCCAGCGCTGGCCCAGGCGGACGTCGGCATGGCGATGAACGACGGCACCCAGGCCGCCCGTGAAGCGGCCAACATGGTCGATCTCGACAGCGACCCGACCAAGCTGCTGGACGTGGTGCAGATCGGCAAGGAACTGCTGGTGACGCGCGGCGCGCTGACCACCTTTTCCATCGCCAACGACGTGGCCAAGTATTTCGCGATCCTGCCGGCGTTGTTCGCCTCGATCTATCCGCAACTGGGCGTGCTCAACGTGATGCACCTGCAGAGCCCGCAGAGCGCGATTCTGTCGGCCATCGTGTTCAACGCGCTGATCATTGTGGTGCTGATCCCTCTGGCCCTGCGCGGTGTGCGTGTGCAGGCGGCGAATGCGGCGGCGCTGCTGCGGCGCAACCTGCTGATCTACGGGTTGGGCGGGATTCTGGTGCCGTTCGTGGGTATCAAGGCGATCGACATGCTGCTGACCGCGCTGCACCTGGTGTAAATCCAACTGATTCGAGGAGTCTGAAATGTCCACTATGATCCGCCCGGCCCTGAGCCTGCTGGTGCTCATGACCCTGATCACCGGCGTGGCCTACCCACTGGTGGTTACCGGTGTCGCCCAAGTCGCTTTTCCCGAGCAGGCCAATGGCAGCCTGGTGCACGACGCCAGCGGCAAGGTGCGCGGCTCCAGCCTGATCGCCCAGGACTTTACCGGTGACAGCTGGTTCCATCCGCGCCCTTCGGCCGGCGCATTCGCGACTGTCTCCAGCAGCGCGAGTAACCTGGGCCCAAGCAACCCGGCATTGGCTACCCGCGTGTTCGATGACGCCAATAAACAGCAGGTGCCAGGCCAGGGCCCGGTGCCGTTGGTGTCGCTCACTACCTCCGGCAGTGGTCTTGATCCACACTTGCCACCCCAGGCGATTGCCTATCAACTGGCGCGAGTGGCCGCCGCACGGAATGTGCCGGTGTCCACACTGCAACGCTTGCTGGATGAGCACACCGAAAGCCCGCTGGTGGGCCCGCCGGTGGTGAATGTGCTGGCGCTGAACATGGCGCTGGAAAAACTGTAACCCTTTGTGGGAGCGGGCTTACTCGCGAAAGCGGTCTGTCAGTAACAGATCTTCTGCCTGATACACCGCTTTCGCGAGCAAGCCCGCTCCCACATTGGAGCTTCAGTGGGCTTAATACCTAAACACCTGAAGGAACCGTAAAGCATGAGCGACTCCGGCCGCGCCGATGCCCTGTTAGCCGATCTGCCCCGCAACGGCCGTGGCCGGCTCAAAGTCTTCCTCGGCGCCGCGCCGGGTGTGGGCAAGACCTACGCCATGCTCCAGGCCGCCCACACCCAACTGCGCCAGGGCGTCAAAGTGATCGCCGGCGTGGTCGAAACCCATGGCCGCGCCGAGACAGAAGCCTTGCTCAGCGGCCTGCCGCAACAACCGCTGCTGCGCAGCGAATACCGCGGCGTGATGCTTGAAGAGATGGACCTCGACGGCCTGCTCGCCGCCAAGCCCAAGCTGGTGCTGGTGGACGAGTTGGCCCACAGCAACGCCCCCGGTAGCCGCCATGAAAAGCGCTGGCAGGATATTCAGGAACTGCTCGACGCCGGCATCAATGTGTTCACCACGGTCAACGTCCAGCATCTGGAAAGTCTGAACGATCAGGTGCGCGGGATTACCGGTGTGCAGGTGCGTGAAACCCTTCCGGACTGGGTGCTGCAAGAAGCCGACGAACTGCTGCTGATCGACCTGCCGTCCCGCGAACTGCTCGAGCGCCTGCGCGATGGCAAGGTCTACGTGCCTGAACAGGCCCGGGCAGCCATCGATGCGTTCTTCACCCAGACCAACCTGATGGCCCTGCGCGAACTGGCGATGCAAACCGCCGCCGCCCACGTCGACGACGATTTGGCCCAAGGCTATCGCCAGCTCGGCCAAGCCGCGCCGGCGGTGCGCGGTCGCTTGCTGGTGGGCGTGGACGGCGATGCCCAAGCCGAACGCCTGGTGCGCCATGCCAGCCGCGTCGCCCAGCGCCGGCATTTGCCGTGGAGCCTGGTGCATATCGATAACGGCCGCGCGGTCGACGAGCAATCGCGCCTGCGTCTGCAAAACGCCCAGCAACTGGCCGAGCGCCTGGGTGGCGAAGTGGTGCTGTTGCGTGCCGGGGAGGTGGCCAAGACATTGATCCAGCATGCCGTCGAACGCCGCGCCAGCCTGCTGCTGGTGGGACAGTCGCGGATGCGCTGGCGGCGGCGTCTGTTTGGCGGCGGCTTGGCAATGCGCTTGCTGCGCCATGCGCGGGGCCTGGAAATCAGCGTGCTCGACAGCGATGACATCCCCGCAGCGCCGCGCCTGCCGGATGTGCGTGGGTTGGTCTGGTTCGACTACGCCCTGGCGGTAGTCGCGACCATCGTCGCCGCCGCCGTGGCCTGGGCCGTATCCAGCGTATTGCCGCTGCCGAACATCTCCCTGGTGTTTCTCGCCGCCGTGCTGCTGGTGGCGGTGCGCAGCAGCCTGGGCCCGTCGCTGGTGTGTGCGGCGTTGTCTTTCCTGACTTACGACTTCCTGTTTATCCCACCGAGATTTTCCTTCGCCATCCAGCGCGAAGAAGACGTGCTGACCCTGTTGTTTTTCCTGCTGATGGCGGCCCTGACCGGCAACCTCGCCGCACGACAACGCCGACAGTTGCAGGCGCTGCGCGACACTCAGGAAGAAACCAGCGAACTGCTCGACTTGTCGCGCAAACTCACCGCCGCCACCGATCGCCAGGCGGTGATCAGTGCGGCGGCGCACCACCTGGAAGGCTGGAGCGACCTGGATCTGTGTCTGGTCAATCGCGACGGCCAGGGCGGTTGGAAAGTCGAGACCGGCGGCCCGTTGACCTTCACCGAAGCCGAGCGCGCCGCCGCCGATTGGGCCTGGCAGCACGACCAGCCGGCGGGCAAGGGTACCGGCACCTTGCCCTTTGGGCGCTGGTGGTGGTGGCCGCTGTCGGGCGAAGACGGGCCGTTGGGCCTGCTCGGCGTCAGCGCGAAACCGGGGCTGGAACTGAGCGGCCAGCGCCGTCGCCTGCTGACCGCGTTGAGTCAACCGCTGGCCCAGGCGCTGGCACGCGCCCAGCTGGCGCAGGATTTGGAGTCGGCGCGCCTGCACGGCGAAACCGAGCAATTGCGCAGCGCCTTGCTGGCCTCGGTGTCCCATGATTTGCGCACGCCGCTGACGTCCATGCGGGGCAGCATCGACAGCCTGCTGGCGCTCGGCGAAGCCATTCCCCTGGAAGATCGCCGCGAATTGCTCGAAGGCACTCGCGATGAGGCCGAGCGTCTGGACCGCTATATCCAGAACCTGCTGGACATGACGCGCCTGGGCCACGGCGCGCTGAAGCTGGCACGGGACTGGGTGTCGCCTGGCGATATCGTCGGCAGCGCCCTCGGTCGTTTACGTGCGGTGCTGGCGCCGTTGCAGGTGAGCACCGATGTGCCACCTGAGCTACCGTTGCTGTATGTGCATGCGGCGTTGATCGAACAGGCGCTGGTCAATGTGCTGGAAAACGCGGCGCGCTTTTCGCCGCCCCATGGCCGATTGCAGCTGAGCGCCGGCGTATCGGGCAACCAGCTGTTTTTCGCCGTGGCCGATGAGGGGCCGGGGATTCCCGAGGATGAGCGTGCAAAGATCTTCGATATGTTCTATACCGCAGCTCGTGGCGATCGCGGCGGACAGGGCACGGGCCTCGGCCTGGCGATCTGTCAGGGCATGGTCGGTGCCCACGGTGGGCATATCAAAGTGGCCGATGGCATTGAAGGACGCGGTACTTGCATCACCTTGTTCCTGCCGTTGCCGACGCAGCCTGGCTTGGAACGTGATATGTAGGCGCGAGCGCGCTGGCGAAGTTCTGTAACGAGAATGATGACATTCTGAATACACGCGGTGCCCTTGTATCTCGCGCGAGCCAGAACCACGCGTCCGCCCTCGCTTCTACAATGAGTTGTTACATGGATTTTGATGGGACCCCATGAGCCAGACCGCGACGATTTTAGTCATTGATGACGAACCGCAGATCCGCAAATTCCTGCGCATCAGCCTGGCCTCCCAGGGCTACAAGGTGATCGAAGCCAGCACTGGCAACGAAGGACTGGCCCAGGCGGCGTTGAGCAAGCCGGATTTGCTGGTGCTCGACCTTGGCCTGCCGGATATGGACGGGCATCAGGTGCTGCGTGAATTTCGTGAGTGGTCGACGGTGCCGGTGCTGGTGCTGTCGGTACGCGCCAGCGAAGTGCAGAAGGTCGAGGCCCTCGACGGCGGTGCCAATGACTACGTGACCAAACCCTTCGGTATCCAGGAGTTTCTGGCCAGGGTGCGCGCGTTGCTGCGGCAGGCGCCAGCGGGGGAGGTCCAGGAAGCGGCCTTGCGGTTCGGGCCGTTGACGGTGGACCTGGCCTATCGGCGCGTACTGTTGGACGGTGCCGAAGTGGCGCTGACCCGCAAGGAATACGCAGTGCTGGCACAACTGGCGCGCCATCCTGGGCGGGTGATCACCCAGCAGCAACTGCTCAAGGACATCTGGGGGCCGACCCACACCGAAGACAGCCATTACCTGCGCATCGTCGTGGGCCACTTGCGCCAGAAACTGGCGGATGATCCGACCCAGCCACGCTTTATCGTGACCGAGGCGGGGGTAGGGTATCGATTGCTGGAGGCTCAGGCCTGATGGGGCTTTATCGGGGCGGGGGGGCCTATCGCGAGCAAGCCCGCACACATTTTGATCTGTGAACGCAATCTAACTGTGGGAGCGGGCTTGCTCGCGATAGGACCATTGGCCACACCCCCCATCTCAGCGTTGCTCACTCTCATACCGATCCAACGTATCACTGGCAATTTCCCGCCCCAGGGCGATCAATTCCGGCGCCTTGTAGAACTCGAAAAACCGGCACACCCGCTTCGGTACGTTGATCAGGATATCCGGCGGGTAACCGGCGATCTTGTACTGCGCCAGCGACGTCTGCATCACCTCGAAGCTCTGGTTGATCAGGTCCAGCAATGACGCCGGGCCGACGTTATCAATGATGAACGAACCGGTGGCCGACTTCGGGGCCCCGGGCTTTTCCGGTGCGGCGGCGGGTTGCTGGGATTCGGGTTCCGCCGATTCCAGCCATGGGTTGATCTCCGCCGCCTGGGCCTGCAAGGCTTCCTGTTCCAGCTTTATTAGCTGCTCGGCTTGCTTGCGTCGAAACGGCAGGTGCGAGCCCAATGACTTCGCCAGGCTGTTGAAACGGCTCTTGAAGGCTGGCGGGCGTTGGATCACCGGCAATTGGTAGTGCTTCTGGTTGGTGGCATTGAGATTGACCGCGATGATCAAGTCGCAATGGCTGGACACCACCGGCACGATAGGCAACGGGTTGAGCAAGCCACCGTCCACCAGCATGCGATTGCCTTGCATCACCGGGGTGAACAGGCTGGGAATCGCCGCCGAGGCACGCATGGCCTGGTGCAGACAGCCCTCCTGGAACCAGATTTCCTGTTGGTTGGTCAGGTCGGTGGCGACGGCGGTATAGGGGATGCGCAGTTCTTCGATATTGATTTCGCCGACGATCTTGCGGATCTGCCCGAACACCTTCTCGCCGCGAATCGCGCCAAGGCGAAAACTCACGTCCACCAGGCGCAGCACGTCGAGGTAGTCGAGGCTTTCGATCCAGTTGCGATACTCGTCCAGCTTGCCGGCGGCATAAATCCCGCCCACTACGGCGCCCATGGAACAGCCGGCGACACAGGCGATGTCATAGCCGCGTCGTTCGATTTCCTCGATCACCCCGATATGGGCGTAGCCACGGGCCCCGCCAGAGCCCAGTACCAAGGCAACACGTTTCTTCATGGTCGATGTCCTTCACTGAGCAGGCGTCCACAATGCACCTATTGAGGGGGCCGCTTCAATCTTCGTGAAACGTGTAATATTTTTCCAGAATAGCGACTAGGCTCGGGTATGCTCTGGCAATAGGCGCTTCTGATTTCAGGCTGTGGACAAGGCACTTTTCCTTGTAGGCAACGTCTACACCGTACGACTGTGTTTCTTTAATTTTGAGGTGTCATCGATGAAAGCCTGGATGTGTGTGCCTGTGATCCTGTTGGCCCTGGCCGGTTGCGCCGGGAAAACGGCGTACCGCGACAGCTGCGGCACGCAATTGGACGCAGCCTGGAAAGAGCTGGACCTGGCCAAGGCCGAAGGTTTTGCCGGTACCGTGAGTTACTCCAAGGCGTTGTCCCTGTTGACTGGCGCCAAGACCCAGCAGCAGTTTGAAGCGTTTGAAGGCTGTTCCAACAAGGCCGAGAAAGCGCGGTTCTATATTCGTGAGTCGCGCGCCGGTCGTTGATCCGTAGCCGTTGCCAAGAGCAACGAGGTGGCGTCAGCGATCTTGAGTACCGCAGGGTTTTTCATTGTCTGGGGAGGAAGGGATGTCAGCTTTGGTCGATCAGCTAGTCGCTCAAGTCATTGGACTGGAAGTAGGGTTACTGAGCTGCCAGGCTCGCCTCGCCGCCGTCACCGACGATGAAGCCCTGCACGATTTGCGCACTACCGTGCGCCGCCTGCGCAGCTTGTTGCGCCCCTTGCGCGGGTTGCCGGGGGTGGAACAGCTTGAATCGGCCGCCAGCACGGTCGGTCAGCTGACCACGCCGCTGCGTGACCGCGAGGTCCTGGCGGCGTATTTGTATCAGCATGGTCATCAGGACGCCGCAGATCGTCGCCTGCGCCTGCAACCTGAGACCTATCGCCGGGTTGCACAAAGCCCTGAGCTGGCGCAACTGCTGCAAATCCTCGATGCGTTTCCGCGTTTTATCCGCGCCTGCGAACACCAGAAACTGCTCAAGGGCCTGCGCCGACGCATCAAGAAACGTCTGAGCAAGCAATGGCAGAAGCTCGATGACGCACTGCAGGACCCCAGCCATGACCGTCACCGTCTGCGTCTGTTGATCAAGCGCGTGCGTTATGCCGCCGAAGCCTATCCCGAACTGGACAAGCTCCCCGCCAAGTCCCTGTTACACCTGAAGAAAGCCCAGGCGGCACTGGGTGATTGGCATGACTGCTGGCAGTGGTTGGCCCAGGCCGAGCATCAAGCCGATCTACAGCCCTGTGTCGGGGTGTGGCATCGCACCATGGCTGAGGCGGAAGGGCAGGCGGATCGGGCGTTGGACAAACTCAGCGGTGATTGTTTCTAAACTGGTCCGGTTTTTGGCTGGAATGGGCGCTGTACCTGACTGGCGGCATGGTTAAGATCCATCATCCGTTTCGTTTGATGTGAGGTCGCCATGCGCTTTAGTGATTTGCTCGACGCTGTCCGTAGCAACCCGCTGGATGTCACCATTCCCGCCGAATGGGCCCAGGGTCGTGCCACATTTGGTGGCCTGGTCGCCGCCTTGCAGTACGAAGCGTTGCGCGCCCGGGTCCCAGCGGATCGTCCGTTACGCTCGCTGGCGATTACCTTTGTCGGCCCGGTGGCTGCCGATGTCCCGGCCCATTATCAAGTCGAAGTGCTGCGCGAAGGCAAGGCGGTCAGCCAGTTGCTCGGTCGCGTGGTGCAGGACGGTGAAGTGGCGACACTGGTCCAGGCCAGCTTCGGCGCATCCCGCGAGTCTGAGATCGATGTGGCGAGCGAACCACCACCGGTGTTCAAACACTGGGATGAATGCCAGGAACTGCCCTATATCAAGGGTGTTACACCGGAGTTCATGCGCCATCTTGCGATGCGCTGGAGCGTTGGTGGCCTGCCGTTTACCGGCAATAAGTCGCGCGAGATGGGCGGTTGGGTTCGGTTGCGCGGGGATGTGAAGGAAGAGCCTCTGACCGAGGCCCATATCCTCGCCTTGGTGGATGCCTGGCCGCCGGCCTTGTTGCCGCACCTGAAAAAACCGGCACCGGGCAGCACCCTGACCTGGACCATCGAATTCATCCAACCGCTTCAGGACCTGACGACCCTCGACTGGTGCCAATACCACGTCACCATCGAACACGCCCGCGACGGCTACGGCCATGCCGCCGCTGCACTGTGGAGCCCGACCGGCGAGCTGATCGCCATCAGCCGCCAGACCGTGGTGGTCTTCGCCTGACCCTCAGTGCCGGTGGCGCTGACGCCAGGCCCGCCACCAGCCGCCGCTCAACACAAAGCGCGGAAAGGTCACGAACTGCTCGACCACCAGGCGCTGCACTGCATCTTTGCGATCACTGAACGGCTCACTGGCCTGGGCTTCCAGGCTATGACCATGACGCTGCAATGCCAGGCCGGCGAGAATACCGACAACACCCACGGCGAAACTGGCCAGGCTCAGGCTGAACACGCCGGACACTATCAACAGAAAGCCGATGATAAACAGCGGCACGGCAATCAGGTGCAACGCCAGGTTGGTCGGGTGCTGATGGTTTTGCGGGTAGTTACGCCATTGCCAGGCGGGGAGATTGGGATGACGTTTGCCCATGATGGTGAATCCTCTGTCCGTTGAAACAACATGGACAGAGTTTAGGTGGGGTTGGGTGGGGCGGCGAATTGGGGCTGGCTATGGGGGTGATAGGCACCCGGAGTCAACTACGGGGCCAGGCGTTCTGAACTCATGATTTAACCGACTCAGCCCAGCTTCGGCAAAAGTCATGTTGCTCCTGTATGTCGTTGGTTAGATCGCTTTCTTCATAAGCGAAAATATGTACAAGCTCGCCATCGGGGTTTCCCATTGTCAGCTCGTAGGCGACGAGACCATTCGACATGTGTGAAGACATTCCAGAGGTGTGGACGCTTATTTTGGCGCCCTTGCATAAGAATTTTATATCTTTCATGTCTGCTCTCATTAAACCGAAGCTATCGAACAGGTCCAGCGCTGTGTAGGTTTTTCTTACTCCATTGTTCAGTAATAAATGCAGGGTTGGTTTTCCACCTTCGTATTCAATCACCGCGCTTTCACGGATACCGTTTTTGATGATATTGATTTCACGCGATTTCATGGGTATTCCCTGTTGGGGTTCAATATTGTGTATCCCTTGAAGGTGCCGTCTTCATTGACTGGCGAGGCACCTAAGATATCTTTGGTGTCTATACGCTCAGGAATAGCTATTTCCATTTCATTTTTATGTTTTGAGCGCGCGCCCAGTTCTTTATTTACGTCTCTTCCTGGAATTCTTTTAAGCGTGTAAAGGAAGCCTTCTTCAAACCCATAACCTGACGCAAATACCAACGCTTGTTTCCTTGATGTTGAGGTGGGGACAAAGTTGCTGGGAGGGCTGGCGTTGTTTAAAGAGTGCAGAAAGAGATCTGTACTCGAACCTCGACTTTCAAACCCATCTTCAAATATTTCATCCGGCTCTCTTAAATCGCCGCGATATAGATAGCTTCTTTTTCTATGTGACGTCGGGGCTGATGGCGATCGTTCATCAACCTTTATCTGTTTGGTAGGACTCTCAATTGTTGACTGTGGCTTACACCCATCCGCCCCCGGACACGAACTCAACCCCAGCGGATCCACCCACCCCGTAGGATTGGGCACGTACTGGTACGCGTTGATCCCACCCGCCAACCTCACCGGATCCGGCGTCAGGTAGCGACCGATGTCCGGATTGTAGTAGCGATGGCGGTTGTAGTGCAGTCCGCTTTCTTGATCGAAGTATTGGCCCTGGAAGCGCAGGGGGTTGTCGATTTTTCCGCTGTCGAGGCGGGCGATTTCGCCGTAGGCGCGGTAGTGGGCGGACCAGACGATGTCGCCGTCGGCGGCGGTGAGTTCCTGTGGGGTGCCGAGGTGGTCGAGTTGGTAGTGGTAGGGCGTTGTTTTGTCTGGACCAAAGCCTTCCAGCAGTGCCAGCGGGCGGAAACTGTCCGGTTCGTAGAGATAGCTGCGATGGCGATCTGCATGGTGTTCGGCGATGAGTTTGTCGCCTTGCCAGAAAAACTCCGTCGTTACCTCATCAACGGTCTTGCTGATGCGCCGCCCGAACGGGTCGTAGCGATAACTGGCGGTTTGGCCATTGGGCTGGGTAATGCCGATCAGCCGGTGCTGACAGTCATAACGGTATTCGGTGACTAACGCATGCCCACGTCCGCGCCGCTCGCGGATCAGGTTGCCGAAGGCGTCGTAGTCGTAGGAGCGATCGCCCTGGCTCGTCAGGCGGTTGCCGGCGACGATGTCGGGGCCGGGGCGGTTTTGCATCAGCAGGTTGCCGGCCGGGTCGTGGGCAAAACGTTCCTGGACGTCTTGGGAGTGGTCGGCACGGGTCAGGCGGTTGAGTGGGTCGTAGTGGTAGCGGTGTTCGCCCTTGCGGGTGTCGAGCAGGCGGGTGAGGTTGCCGGATTGGTCGTAGTCGTATTGGCGTTGGTAGTGGGGGTGGGCCTGTTGGGTGACGGTGTGGGCGCGCAGGCGTTGCTGGTCGTCATAGTGATAATGGCTGAGCAGTTGGCCCTGCTGGCGTTGATGCTCCTGGCCAGCTTTGAATAGATGAGAGGTCAGCAGGGCGCCATTCAGTTCGACGGTGGCGAGGTGGCCGCCTTTACCGTGGTTGAAGCTGAGGCGGTTGTTGTCCGGCAGGCGCAGGTGTTGAAGCTGGCCGCAGGCGTCGTAGCCATAGCGCAAGGTGCCCCAGCCTTGGTGTTCGGCGGTGAGGCGGTTTTGGCGGTCGTATTCGTAGGCCAGCGCCCAGTGGCCGTCGTCGACGCTGAGAAGGTTGCCCTGGCGGTCGTAGGCATAGTCCACAGTGCTGCCATCGGGCAGGGTTTTTCTTACGAGGCGGCCGGCGTGATCGCGCTCGTAGCGGGTAACCAGCTGACTGCCGTCGTCGCCGTGTTCGGTCTTTTCCTGCAGGTTGCCATTGAGGTCGTAGGCATAGGCGGTGCGCTGGCCGTCAAAGCCGGTTTCCTGCTGGATCAGGCCGTTGGGGTGGTAGTCGAGTGTGTAGGTCTCGCCGACTTCGTTTTCGATCTCGGTCAGCAATAACCGGACGTTGTCATAGCGATACTTGACCTGGGTGCCATCGGCATTGATGCGGCGGCTGATCAGGTGCAGGCCGTCGGCGTATTCGTAGCGGGTGACGTGGCCGCGTTCATCGCGTTCGGCGGTGATTTTTCCGTAGGGGTTGTAGCTGTATTCGCGCTCGGCGCCGCCTGGCAACACGACGCGAATCAGCCGACCGACGCTGTCCCACTGATACCCGGTCAGCGCACCATGCTCATCCTCGCGCGCCACTTGCCGGCCAAGCTCGTCATAGCGATAACGCTTGATCCCGCCATTGGGCAACTGCTCCTCAAGCAATTGCCCGCGTTCATTCCACACCAGCCGATGGCAACTGTGATCCGGGTACCACACCCCCACCAGTTGCCCATATCTGTTGTAGCTGTAGTCGGTAATGTGGCCATTGGGATCGGTCCTGCGCGTGACGTCGCCCTGGTCATTGCGCTCGTACTTCCAGACCGCTTCACCACGCCGCACAACCCGTACGAAACCGTTGTCATGCTCGTAGGTCGTCGGCTCGTCGTCCCCCGGAAACAGCGCCACCAAGCGTCCGGCTTCGTCGTATTGATAGGCCGTCACCGCCCCGAGCGGGTCCTGCTCAACCGTCAGCCGGCCTTTATCGTCGTAGGATTTGAAGTGCGTGGCGCCATCTGGATCGATGCGCTGCACCAGCCGCGCACGCTGATCGTGGACATACACTTCCTGGCTGCCATCGGCGTTGTGCAGCGTGACGCGACCGTTGTCGTCCCAGGCATAACGCGTGTCCATTTGCGAAAAACTGGCCCAATGCCGGACACATCTGGCCGCCTTGCCAGCGCGTTCCCACGCCCAGAAGAAACTCGCCCCACCGGCCAGCCGGCGCTCGAGAATGACGTGCTGCTCGTCGTACCGATAAACCTCGCGTTCACCAACGGCATTGGTCGCCGAGATCAGTCGGCCCGCTTCGTCGTAGGTGTAGGAAACGACGTTTTGTTCAGTCACCCACTCGAACGGTTCAGGCCCCTTGGCGCGCTGAATCTGGTAGTCCACGGCCACGATACGGCCCGCCGCGTAGCGCAAGCACAGCGAGCGCCCCACACCGTTATCCAGCCGTTCGATGCGTCCCAGGGCATCCCGGAAAATCCGCAGTCGGTTGTCATACGCGTCGCTGATCGCCGTCAGCACGCCGTCGCGAAAGTGGAAGAAACGTGAAGCCTGCGCCAGCACCAGTTCATCCGGCGAAGCGCCCAGATAGATCGCCGCTTCGGCCAGGCTGTTGGTGATCGCCGGTCGAGAGTCGGATGGCAACGGAAACGCCGTAGTCCGATTCTCATGGTCGGTCCACACCACCGAATCGTCCGACACAGACAGCCGCTGTGCCAGCGCGTGACTCCAGCCAAAGCCCAAGCCGCAATCCACGTCCACCGCACTGGTGCGGTACACACGCGTCCACTCGAACGGCAAGATCCCGTCTAGCGCCCCATCGGTCAGGGTCAGCAGTTCCTCGCCGGTGACCATCGACACCGGGCAGCCGTGGGTGACGGTCTTGTCCGACGCCGCCACCGCATCGCCGTTGGGATTTTTCGCCGAGGTCGGCGCATCGTCCACGGGCTCTTGCCTGACCAGCGTCGTCCGCTGGGACTTGTTGCGCACCGCCGGCACCGGGTTGGAAACCAACTGATCGCCCGCCTTCAACGGCGCAACCGGCACGCTCCTGATCGGCGTCGGCGCGCTACCCAGCAGCAATGGCTTGGCCGCCTCGGCATGTGCATCCAGCTTGGGCCCGACGATCTGATCGGCGAGCCGTTCCAGCCATTGGCGCGCACGGCCTGACTTGACATGACTCAACACCTGCGTGCCCAGGCGAATCTTCACGCCCATGCCCCGCGTGGCCCAGATCAAGAACAGATTGATCAACACCTCGCCGGTGATCTCGCCCAGCAGTTCGTACATCTGCGGCGGCGGCAGCAGCCGTATCCAGCCGACCATGGCGGATAAATAGATAAACAGCAGCGGCTCGTCGCTGAGTATCAGCAGGCCCTGGGCAATCGCGTCTTTGCTGAGCTTGAGCAGCTCATCGAGTTCGGCCTGGGAGAGGTACTGCAGCAGCTTTTCGCTGTTGGCCTTGAGGTCGGCCAGCAGCTCGTACAGTTGGGTGATGTTGTCCCACAGGTTGTAGAGCGCCTTGGCAATCCCGTGGGCAAACGCCACGCCCTGCAAGGCGCTGCGCTCGAACGGCGTGGCGTTTGCGAAGTCGTCCCATTGCGCGCTGAACGTCTGTGTCCATTCATCACGCAGGTGATTTTCCAACTGCGCAATCAGCGCCTGATAGGACGCATACAACGCCTTGACGTGATCTTCGCAAACGTTGGGATAAAAGGTGATCTGGTAGCGCTGATCGCGGGCGCAGTCCGTGATTTCAAGTATGCCGCTGGGGCCAATCGTGTGATGGATCGGCGCGCCCATCGGGCTGCCATCCGCGGCGATGGCTTGCAACATCACCGGCGTATTGCCGATGGGCACGAATTGCGAGCTTTCGAACAGATGCACCAGGGTCAACGAACCCTGGGCCTTGCACGTGGCCACGGTGCTGCTGGGTGTCGTGGAGGAAGCCGGCGCGACCAGCGCCACCTCATCCCCGACCTTGAATACCTGCTCGACCTCCAGCGCCGAAACGCTCCAGAAGCTCGAGGCCCACTGGTCAAACGTGTTGAGGCACGCCCTGAAATCATGAAAGACGCTTTCGGCGTCCGGCGCCTGGGCATTCATGGGGGCCAGGACAAAGCTGGCGATGGGCGGAATCAAGAGGCAGCCCCGTTGACCGGGGCATGGGTGGAGAAGTGCATCAGCGGTCCCTCGCGCTGGTTGGTCAGGCGAGAGACTTTGGAGAGGTTGGCGGGGGAAAGAAGTCGGCGTTATTCGCCGTGATGACTCGGAAGTTTCGCCAAAACCTCAGGTAAACCGAGGCTTTGTTGTAGGCGGAGGATTACAGGTTGAACAGTCCTACAACTTCAACTGCCCAATCGCTTTGCTCAACTCCCCAGCCAAGGTTGCCAGTTCGTTGCTGGTGGTTGCCGAATCGACGGTCTGCTGCACGGTGTTCTCGGTGACATCGCGAATACTCACCACCGCACGGTTCATTTCTTCGGCCACATGGCTTTGCTGTTCGGCGGCGACGGCGATCTGCGTGTTGTTCTCGCGCATCTGCGCCACGGCGCCGGTGATTTCGGCGAGGGCGGAGCTGGCTTCCTGGGCTTGCTGTACGCAATCGTCAGCCTTGAACGAGCTTTCCTGCATAAAGTCCACGGCGTCGCGCGTGCCGGCCTGCAACGCCGAGATCATGCGGGTGATTTCGTCGGTGGAGCTTTGTACGCGTTTGGCGAGGTTGCGCACTTCGTCGGCGACCACGGCAAACCCGCGGCCCATTTCCCCGGCGCGGGCGGCTTCGATGGCGGCGTTCAGGGCGAGCAGGTTGGTCTGTTCGGCGATGCTGTGGATCACACTGACCACGCTGCTGATTTTCTGGCTGTCTTCTGCCAGTTTCTGGATCATTTCGGCGGTCTGCTGTACGCCGCTGGACAGGCCTGCGATCGAATGCCGGACACGGGTCACGACGGCCTGGCCGCTGCCGGCAAGGGTGTCGGCGCTCTGGGACAGGTCGCGGGTGGCGCCGGCGTGCTGGGCGATATGGTGCACGGTGGCCGTCATCTCGTTGATGGCGGTGGCCGCTTGGTCGGTTTCGCTTTGCTGACCAAGCATGCCGTGCTGCACCTCATTCATGCTGCTGGCCAGTCGTGCGGCCCCTTCATCCAGTTGCTGGGCGGTGCGCGCTACGGTACTGACCACGCGCTGGTAGCCAGCCTGCATGGCGTTGAAGGCAGTGGCCATCTGGCCGACTTCATCCTTGCAGGCCAATGGCACACGGGCCGAGAGGTCGCCGGTTTTTTCGACGTGCAGCATGACGTCCTTGAGGGTGTTGAGTTGGCTGAGCAGGAAGCGGATCAACAGCTGCGAAGCACCCAGCATTGCCAACATCAGGATCAATACCGCCACGGCATAGTTGGCGAAGCGTTCGGTGAACACTTGGCTCAGGCTGGGGGCATAGGCGAGCACGGCAACCTGTTGGCCGCCAGGGCGAGTGACCACTTCTGCACCCCTCAGCGGATTTTCGCCGAACAGGGGCATGTGATTGAGTTCGATCCAGCCGTTGGCGCTGCTCAGGGCTGACAGATCCATGTCAGCCAGTTGTGGGGTCTGGCCACGGGCGAATGTCAGCCAGTGCTCACTTTTGGGCAGGGCTTTGTCGACCGGCCAGGCGCTGAGCAATCGACCTTGCGCCTGTGCCGAGGCCTGGGACGCATCGCTGCGAGCCTGTTGTTCGAGCTGCACGGCATAGAGCACCAGCAGCAGGGTGGTGATGAAAGCGACCGCGTTGACGGCCCAGAATTTGTACTTCAGCGAGATATTGCTAAGCCAGGCACCCATGGAAGGTTTTCTCTGATAGCGGAAACAGCATTGGCAAGGTGCCATTATTGTGCCGCTACTGAGAAAATCGGTTTTGACATGGGTCAATGCGTTGCCTCAGTTCACGGCGGACAATCCAAAAAAGGCGCGTGCGCTGGCAGTGCTGTGTTCGGCCAGGTCTTCCACGCTTTCGTTACGGTGCCGGGCTACTTCGCGCAGCACTTCCGGGAGATAGGCCGGTTCATTGCGGCCATTTTTCGGCTTCGGTCGAAGGGTGCGTGGTAACAGGTAGGGGGCATCGCTTTCCAGCATCAGACGGCCCCGGGGAATTTCCCTGACCAGCGGGTGCAGGTGTGTCCCACGGCGTTCGTCGCAGATCCAGCCGGTGATGCCGATGTGCAGGTCAAGGTCGAGGTAGCTGAACAGCGCCTGCTGCTCGCCGGTGAAGCAATGCACCACGGCGGCGGTGAGATGGTCGCGGTAGTCCTTGAGAATCTCCAGCAGGCGCTGGTTGGCGTCGCGTTCGTGCAGGAACACCGGTAGTTTGAGCTCGACGGCCAGGGCCAGGTGTTCTTCCAGGACTTTCTCCTGCTGCGGCCGTGGGGAAAAATCCCGATTGAAATCCAACCCGCATTCGCCCACGGCACGCACACGAGGTTCATTGAGTAAACCGCGCAAACGCTGGGCGCTGTCGCCGTTCCAGTCACTGGCGCAGTGGGGGTGGATTCCTGCTGTGCTGAACAGGCGTTGGCCACTTTCATCCAGTTTCAGGCAGAGTTCCAGGGCCTGTTCGCTACCGTCGATGCTGGTGCCGGTGAGCACCAATTGTTGTACGCCGGCGGCATAGGCGCGCTCGAGAACGGCTTGGTGCCTCTCGTCGAAACTGGAGTTTGTGAGGTTGACGCCGATATCAATGAGTTGCATGGTGCTATCTCCGCCTGCGGTCGGAAAGCATATCAGAGCTGTAGATTTATAAGAAAACTGAAGAACTACAACGAGTTATAGCTGTCTTTGAACGTCGCAAGCGACATTGCAATGGGCCACTGGCCTTTTCCAATGCCGTCATTGCGTCACTTGCCAGCGCATAAAGCGCTCTGTTTCTGACCCCCATCGCCTCGTTTTTCGCGAGGACGTTGGCCAGTATTCTTTCCGGAGAGCGGATGATCCGACCCTCGGCGTTGCTTATGTTGTGCCTGACGTTACTGCTGCCCATGGCGGCGGTCGCGCGTCTGGACGGGCCGCTGGAAGTGGCCAAGCCCGGTAAGGTGCGAGATCTGGCGGACATTCGCTCCAGTCGTACCTTGCGTGTATTGGTCAACCAGAGCCGCAACAGTTCCGGCGAAATCCAGGGCCAGGCTATTGGTGTCGAATACCATCGTTTACGCGCCTTCGAGCAATACCTTAACGGTCATGCCCAGGATGGCCAGGAAATCAGCCTCAAGATCATTCCCAAGGCCAAGGACCAACTGCTCGGTGCGTTGGCCCGTGGGGAAGGCGACCTGGTGGCTCCCGGCGAATTGCTTGATGTGAAGGCCACACACAAGATCAGCCGCAGTGATCCGATTGCCAGTGGCGTGCCTTTATGGTTGGTGGGCGTGAAGGGGGAGCGGCGATTTACCCGGTTGGAGCAACTGTCCGGGCGAACGCTGACATTGACCACTGGCAGCGCCGCAGCGGATGCCATCAGCCAGGTCAACCAGAAGCTGGCCTTGCACAAGCAGCCGCCGATCAAAGTGGAGTGGGTCGATCCGTCCCTGGCCGTTGAAGACGTGCTGGAGATGGTCCAGGCCGGGATTTTTCACCTGACCATTGTCGAGAAGCCGATTGCCGAACGCTGGTCGAAGATCCTGCCCAAGTTGCGCTTCGACAAGCAGGTGGCCATCAACGAACCCGGTGATGAGTTCTGGTTCGTGCGCCAGGATGCGTCGATGCTGCGTGCCAGTATCGATCGATTCATCAAGACCTATCGAACTCCTTCCGACCAGGATGTGGCGTTCCAACGTATTTACCGTCGCCTTTATCAAGTCCGCAACCCCCTGGCCCGGGTCGATCGCCAGCGTTTGGAGAAACTGCGCCCGGTCCTGCAAAAACACGCGCGCGAACAGGGCATGGACTGGCTGAACCTTGCTGCACTGGCCTTCAAGGAGTCGGCGTTCGACCCTGGGGCGCGCAACGGCGGTGGGCCCACCGGTCTGATGCAGATCACACCCTCGGCGGCGCAACGGGTGGGGGTCAGCAATATCGAGAACCTTGACAGTAATGTGCAGGCGGGTGCGCGTTACCTGGCGATGATTCGTCGCAAGTTCTTCGCCAGTCCCAAGCTCAACGAGCGCGAGCGCATGGCCTTTGTACTGGCGGCTTACAACATGGGGCCGGAGCGGGTGCAGGGCATGCGCACGGAGGCGAAACGCCGTGGGCTCAACCCCAACCAATGGTTTTTCCAGGTTGAACGCATTGCCATGGAACAAGTGGGCATGGCAGCGGTGAGCTACGTTAATAGCGTCAATAAGTACTACTTGGCGTTCGATCGGGACCGGGAGTCCTTGGAGCCGCTGGCGCCGAGCGTTGCCTCACGGAAATAATCGATTTAATCGATGCTAATGGTGCGTTTTTTCGGCTTTTATCATTGCTTAAACTGATTAATATGGCGGCCAACCCACCCCGTCTTGAAAAGGATTGACACCATGAGCCCACTGATCAAAAGCATTCTGTCCACCCGTGCAGGTTTTGGCCTGACCATTTTGCGTATCGTTGTCGGCATCATCTTCGCGGCCCACGGTTCGCAAAAACTCTTTGGCTGGTTCGGTGGCTATGGCTTGGCGGGCACTGCCCAGTGGATGGAAAGCATCGGTCTGGCCCCTGGTACGCTGATGGCACTGTTGTCGGGTGGTACCGAATTCTTCGCCGGCCTGGCGCTGATCATTGGTTTGTTGGCGCGCCCGGCGGCGCTGGGCCTGACCATCCTGTCATTGGTGGCGATCTTCTCGGTGCATATCCATAACGGTCTGTTCATGGCCAACAACGGCTACGAGTTCGCACTGGCCTTGCTGGGTGGTTCGCTGGCGGTGCTGCTGGAAGGTGCTGGCAAGCTGTCTGCCGACCGCGCCATTGCCCATTGATCCCCGTATAAAACCCAGAGCAGGCCCGCCGATGTGCGGGCCTTTTCGTTGCCCGTGATTCTTGACACCGCCCCATCGGCTTCTCTAGGATGCCGCTCATGCGCCGATTTAAACAGCTAATTGCGGGGCGCCACCGGGACTTCCTATAGCCCGACAGAAGCCTGGTCTCCCTTGCCGAGACCGCTTTGAAATACCGCTAAAGCGCTGGTTCGGTGTTGCCTCTCACCTGCCCGCAGACTTTTGAGGCAGAGACACGACACGATGAATGCATTACGCCCCCTGATACGCCTGGCTCCGATCACCGCAGCCCTCACTCAACGTAATCCGAAAATCCTCCTGGGCGGCAACCACCAGCCGACGCTGTTGCGTTACCTGGATGGCTGGCCGCGCCGTACCGGGCGGGCATCGGCGTTCCTGATCCAGTTTGCCGAAGACGGCGAATCCCTTGCCCGGTTCGCCACCGACAGCTTCGACCTGGCGGTTATCCAGGCCCCCAGTGCCGCCGATGCGAAGGAAGTGATCCACCAACTGACGCGTATCGCTCGGCAGGGGCTGATCGCCAGGCGTTGAAGGCTCAGTGAAACGCAGTGCGACGCCGGCGTTGGTCGAGGAAAACCATCCACGCTGCGAGGCATAACGCCAGCGGTATTGTGTAGGTCACGACCAGTTTGATCGCCAGTTCCAGGCGATGCACCGACGCATACGCCTCGACCCGCAACGCATGCAACTCCATGGGCAAGCGCAGGCGTTCCTTGTTGAGCGCTTGCAGTTGCGTGGTGGCATCCACCGTTTGGGTGCCGAGGACGGTCGTTTGTGGGCTCAACAGCTGCCATTCCTGTTCTGTGCGCTGCAGGCGTCGCTCCAACTCGCTCGCCTTCATGCGATAGACCTGTTCGGCAGCGCTGCGCATGGCTTCAAGCACCGTCGGCGACGCTTGCATCTGCGCGCGAGGGTGAATGCTGGCCAGTGCATCAAGGGCGGACAGGCTATCCAATGTGTTCAAGACAAACAGCGCGTTGTTATCAGGCGCCAAGCGGCTCACCTGGTCCATGAGCAAGTCCGTGTCGGCGACGACGACTACGTGGATTTGCGCCGCCTTTTGCAAACCGGGCGGGTGCCCCTTGATGCCATCGGGAAATGCCGAATAGCCTGGCCCTTCGATACGGGCGGCAATCACGTGGCGTTTTCCCTGGATGGGTGTGTCATCGATCAATGAATCGAGTGCGGTAGCTCCGGCGAAGCCTTCAACCTCGAGCAATTCGGATTGCTCGGAGCTTTGCAGGAGGGGCGTGAAGGTTGTACGACTCTTACTGCGTCGGGAGAGGGCGCCGCTACTCGATACCGTCACCCCATTCAATCTCCACGTGCTGATATCCCGGGTATTCATTGCCTGCCGGGGCAGGTTCAATCGGCCGGGATGATGCGCCCCGTTCTTTTCGGCGCCGGGCGTCTCCAACGGTGTGTAGAGGCTATCGACCAGCCATTTGTTCGCCGGCATCTGGATACCCCAGGCGGCAAGCAGTTCATCCAGGCGAGCGTTGGCCGCCTTGGTGTCCGGGCTACGCTCGCTGATGGGGTCGATGAACACCATCAACTTGCCGCCTTTCAATACAAATTGCTCAATTGCGTACAGGGTTCGCTCAGGTAGTGCGCGCGGGTGCACGACCATCAGGGTCTTGACCTGTTCCGGGATACGCTCGGTGGTTGATTCCAGCTTGGCCAGGTTGAAATGCTGCTGCAGTTCCTTCAGTAATCGTGCGGCGGACTCCTTCATGGCCAACCCCGACAGCAACCCGACAGTAGGGCGCTCCGGGTGCTGCAACTTATAGATCAGGTGGCTGATTTCATAGTCGAGCAAGGGCTCCCGGTCGAGGCTGAATGATTCGATGCGCTGTGCGCTGTGACCGGCGCGGGTGCCGATAAGGCCGATAAACCCGGACTTGTCATCGAGGCCAAATAACCGGGCTCTGTAGGCGTCTTCGGAGAAAGGTGCAGGGTCGATAAGGTGCAGGTTGATCATGCCCTTGGCTGCTTTTTCGTATTCCTTGAGCAGATCCTCAATACGCTTGCCATAGCGTTTTAGTGCGTAGTTTCTCTGTGGGTCGCTGTTTGCATTGAAGTAATACAGGTCCAGCGGGGCTTGCAACGAACCGAGAAATTGACGCTGGGGAACCGATAAGGTATGCATTTTTTGTTGGGTAAAGTCCCATCGGATATCGGGGAGTTTGTTTACCCAAACCAAGTTGAAGGCCATAAAAAGTAACACGATGACCGTAAGTGTCATGCCGGTGCGCAGCGCTGATCGCATTAAGGACTTTCCTTCTCAGCTGTGCTTATAGTTGAGGGTCACTGTGGTCGCAGTGAGAAAGGCCAGAATCAAACTAATGAAATAAAGCGTATCGCGAAGCGTGAACTTTCCATTGTCGATCATGCTGAATCGGGAGAACGGGCTGAGGGCGGTATAACTGTCGATCATCCAGACAGGCGCCTGGTGTTCCAGCGCATCTACCACAGCAGAAAGTCCGCTGGCCGAGAGCAATAAGCCTACCGTCAATAGCAAAATAACGATGCGCTGACGTACCAACGTAAAAATAAAACACGCAACCGAAAGATAACTGCCTGCCAGCAACCAACTCGCCAGGAATTGCGAGGCAATGATGTTGTTGTCCGCGGTGTCCAGATAGTTGGCAATGATGACAAGGGGAAACATCAACAGCAGTGCCATGCCAGCCACGACCCAGGCGGCAAGAAATTTACCGATTACCCATTCAACCGTCGTGACGGGCAATGTTTTCATCAGGTCGAGAAAGCCGGTATTGGACTCATCCGACCAGAGTTGCAACGCCAGGGCAGGGATCAAGAGTAGATAAAGCCAGGGATGTAACTGGAAGAAAGCTTCTAGGTGGTGGGTGTCGCGCTCCAGCCACGGGCTCGTGTACAACCCCAATGTCACCGACAGTACCAGGAAAATGGCAATACTCAGGTAAGTGCCAGGTGTGCAGGCATACGTGGCGATTTGACGCTTGAAAATGACAGGCAGCAGTTTCAAAGAGGGGCCTCGCGGCTCAGATGGTGAACCACGTCGTGCAGGCGACCTGGTTCCAGGTTCAGTGAATTGATTTTCCAGCGGCGATTGGCGATGAGGGTATTGATGTGGGGGTAGATCGCATGCCCCGGCATGGCCAGGACGGTCACGGTGCCGGGGGCATGCCGATGTTCTTCGATACCTGCCACGCCGGGCAGCACGGCAAGGGCCAGCAGATCCAAGGGGCTGTCCGCGGTCAGGGTGACTGCCTGGAAATGGCGGGAGTTGCGCCGCAGCTCGGACAGCGGTGTATCGGCCACCAGGCGACCGTCTGCGATAACCAGCGCGCGGGTACAGACTTGCGACAATTGCTCGCAATGGCGAGAAGCGATGATCACCGTCATTTCTTGCGTCAATGACTGGATCAGGGCCTTGAAGTGGTGTTTCTGATCCGGCGCCATCCCTTCGGTTGGCTCATCCAGTAGTAACAAGGCCGGTGCATGCAGGATGGCCTGGGCAATCGCGACCCTGCGCTTCAACCCCATGGACAGGGCGTCGAGTGGTGCATTGAGCGCAGGTAACAAGTCCAGCCGCGTAGCGGCCTCTTCCACTCGCGCGCGTTTTTCGCTGCCGCGCAGCCCACGCATGGCGGCGATGAATTCAAGAAACGCTTTAACCGACAGGGTGGGGTGATCGAGGTTTTGGTCAAGCTGGTAGCCGACGAATTTTCTGGCTTTAAACGGATGGGTTTGAGTGTTGAACCCTTGGATTTTTATATAGCCGCTGGAAGGTTGGGTTGAGCCCGATATCAACTGGAGAAGTGCCGTTTTAGCGATACGGTCTTCGCCAAATAATCCTAGGCATTCTGGGTGATTGGCACTGAAAGAGAAGTTGCTGATTATTTTTTTCTTGTCCAGGTGTTTTGTCAGATTGCTTATTTCGATCATATTTTTACCGAATAAGTTTGGTATGACGTCAGTGGCTAGATCGAAAAAGGTTACGGACAATAGACGTTTTTGGGAACGCCGAGGGGCATTAATAAGACAAGTCCTACGTGCGTGCCCAGCGCGTCGCTGAAACAATTGTTTGGTGTTTTATAACTTTTCTATTGTCGAATGTTTATTTGTTGTTTATTTAAACTTTCCGCCCCTTGTGATGAGGCCTGATTATCATGATGCTTCTACGTACACTTGTTCTTGAACGTAACGGTCAGGATGCGCCAGTCAACGGTGCATTGCTTTGTGGCTTTGCGGTAGGTCAGATTGCTTCCAACTTTCTTGTTTATAGCCTTGACGAAGAAGTGGAACCGGGGAGTTCCAGGGTCTACATTGCGGCCTTACGCAAAAAACTCGAACGGTATTTTTTGGGCGGCGTCGAGTCCAAAGATGACTTGCAAGTGGCCATGCATGTTTTCAAGCAAATCCTGACCTTGGCCGCGTCGGGCGCCAAGCCGGGTGGCGTGACCGAACCCCAGGTTCCTTATCATTTTGTCGACTTGAAGGGCTGCAAGCTGCCGCCTGCCAGGCCCGAGGATCATCATTCGGTGATCATCAAGAAGGCGCTGGTGATGAAAGTGATCACGCTTGGCGTGTCTGCGCCAACGCTTCCTGCCATTGAAAGCCCTTCCTTGATTGTGCCGTCCATTCGCTTCTCATCGCAGATGAGCTCGGTTCCAAAGGTCGCGAGTCTGCCGGAACCTGAGCGTGTGCCTGCCCATGAGCATTCTGTTGAGGAGGTGCATCAGGTATCCGCGCAGACGTCCTCAAGCTTTGTTCAGGTCGCACCTGTTTTACCGCGCGAGCCAGACGCTGCGGCACAACCGAGGCTTCCCGCGTCAGGGGGCGACAGCGCTTTATTTGAAGTCGACAGTACGTTGACCAACCTGGCGCGTGTCGCTCAGGAACTGACGCAACAAAAACTCGCTGCCATCGAACGTGAAGCAGCGCTTGAGCAATGGCAGGCCCGATTGCAGCAAGAGCAGAACCAACTGGATGAAAAGGCCCATGAACTGGAGCGGCGCGCTGTGCAGTTGCAGGAGCAGTCGCAGGCGGTCAGCCACAGGACTGAAATGTTGACGGTCATGACGTCCCAGGTGTCCGGCCTGCGGCAGAGCTTGCGAAGTGTATTGCTTGAATTGGATCAGGCGTTGGATCGTTAGACTGGCCTGGCTACTTTGCCGCGTTCATTTATCATCGACTCCAGTCAGCCGACGCCAGGCTGTGAATGCCTGGCCTATCGGCACCTATGGACATTGCCTGGGGATGCGAGCGTTTGAGTACCAAGCTGATTACCAAAGAAGGTCATGAAGCGCTGAAGAAAGAGCTGGATTACCTGTGGCGTGAAAAACGCCCGGACACTACGCGCAAAGTGACATGGGCCGCTTCGCTGGGGGACCGCAGCGAAAACGCCGACTACCAGTACAACAAGAAACTGCTGCGTGAGATCGACCGTCGGGTGCGCTACCTGCGCAAGCGTCTGGAAGACATGCGGGTGGTGGAGTACATGCCCGAGCAGGAAGGCAAGGTGTTTTTCGGGGCCTGGGTCGAAATCGAAAACGAGCAGGGCGAGACCAAGCGTTTTCGCATCGTCGGTTATGACGAGATTTATGACCGGATGGACTACATCTCCATCGACTCCCCCATGGCTCGGGCGCTGTTGCGCAAGGAAGTGGACGATGAGGCCATTGTGCAGACGCCAGGGGGCGAAGTGTGCTGGTGGATCACCCGTATCGAGTATGTGAAGTGACCGCCGCTGGCGCGTCTCCTGGGCAGGAGGCGCGCCAGCGAGGTCTCAGCCTTCGCGCAATACGGTCAGTGGGCTGGCGTTCAATGCGCGCCGCGTACCGAATACCCCGGCCCCACCGATCAGCACTGCACCGATCACTGGCAGCAGCAGCAACCACAGGTGCGGATGCCAGGCCAGGTCAAACGCATAGCGGTACAGCACCCAGGTCACCAGTTCTGTCCCCAGCGCCGCCAGCACGCCGCTGACAGCCCCCAGCAGGCCGAATTCGATGCGCCTGGCCTTGACCAGTAACTTGCGTTCGGCACCCAGTGCGCGCAACAGTGCGCCTTGGCGGATACGCTCATCGAGGGTGGCTTGCAGGCCGGAGAACAGCACGGCCATCCCGGCTGCCAGCACGAACAGCAGCACGTATTCCACCGCCAGGGTCACCTGGGCGAGGATGCTGCGCAATTGCTCCAGCAGCGCCTCGACCTGCAGGATGGTGACCGCCGGGAATGCCCGCGACAGCTCGACGATCTGCTGGTCGTGACCGGGGGCCAGGTAAAAGCTGGTCAGGTAGGTCGCGGGCAGATCCTTCAAGGTGCCTGGCTGGAAAATCATGAAGAAGTTGGGCTGGAAGTTATCCCAGTTGATGGTGCGCAGGCTGGTGACCCGCGCTTCACGATTTTCCCCGCCGACCGTGAACACCAGGTGGTCGTTGAGTTTGAGCTTGAGGCTTTCTGCCACCTTGGCTTCCACCGAGACCCCGGGAATGTCGTCGCTCGGTTGCGGCGACCACCAGGAACCTGCGGTCAGGGCATTGCCCGGCGGCAGGTCGGCGGCCCAGGTCAGGCTCAAGTCACGCTGTATCGCGCGGTCGCCGCTGGAGTCCTTGCTGACAAGTTCCTGCACCGGCTCGCCGTTGATGCTGATCAGTCGGCCTGGCACTACCGGATACAATGGTGCCGATTGTGCCTGCACATCCAGCAGGCGGGCGCCGAAGGCGTCTTTGTCGGCGGGCAGGATATTCAGGGCGAAATAGTTGGGGGCGTCCTTGGGCAACTGGTTTTGCCAGGTGTCGAGCAACTCGCCGCGCAACAAGGCAATCAAGCCCATGGATAGCAGGATCAGGCCAAATGCCAGGGACTGGCCTGCCGCCGCCAATGGATGGCGCAGCAGCTGCCCCAAGCCCAGGCGCCAAGGCAGGGACGCACGGGCCAGCAATCGACGCAGGCTTTGCAACAGCAGCAAGAGCAAGCCGCCGAGGATCAGCGCCGCCACCACGCCACCCCCCAGCAGGGCGAAGGTCAGTACCAGATCCAGGCTCAGGCGCCACATGATCAGGCCCAGGGCGAACAGTGCCGCGCCATAGACCATCCAGGTGCTGGACGGGATGGGTAGCATGTCGCGACGCAATACCCGCAGCGGCGGTACGCGGCCCAGTGCGGCAAGCGGTGGCAAGGCGAAGCCGGCCAGGGCGATCAGCCCGGTGCCGATCCCGGCAATGGCCGGCAGCAAGCCGCCAGGCGGTACGTCGGCCGGCAGTAGGTCGTGCAAAAAGTAGAACAGACCGAATTGCGCCAGCCAGCCCAGCACGGCGCCGGTCAAGCTCGCGAACAGGCCCAGTACGCTCAATTGCAGGCTGAAGAGCAACATGGTTTCGCGCCGCGACAAGCCCAGGCAGCGCAACAATGCACTGGCGTCGAAACGTCGAGTGGCAAAGCGGTTGGCCGACAAGGCCACGGCCACGCCAGCCAGCAGCACCGCCACGAGGCTGGCCATGTTCAGGTAGCGCTCGGCTTTGCCCAGGGCACCGCCGATCTGCTGGTTGCCGTCCCGTGAGTCCTGCAAGCGCTGGTTGGCGGCAAGGCCCGGCTTGACCAGATCACGGTAGGTTTGCAGTGCCGTACTCTCCGGGGGCGCGCGCCATAGTTCGCGGTAACTGACGCGGCTGCCGGGCTGGACCACGCCGGTGGCGTCCAGGTCCGCCAGGTTGATCATCACCCTGGGCGTGAGGCTGTAGAAATTACCCGCGCGGTCTGGCTCATAGGTAAGCACGCGGGCCAGGCGCAGGGCCTTCATGCCCACGTCGATACTGTCGCCGACCTTGAGATCCAGAGCCGTCAACAGCCGCGCTTCTACCCAGGCTTCACCGGGTTTCGGGCCGCCGCCCGGGGTTTCATCGCCAAAGGGCGCGGCGGCGCTCTTCAGTTCGCCCCGCAGTGGGTACTGCTCGTTGACCGCCTTGATGCTGGAGAGCTGGATACCGTTGTCGGTGGCAATGACGCTGGAAAACTCCACGACACGGGCGTGATCCAGGCCCAGTTCAGTCCCGGACCTGATCTGTTCGGGCCGCGCCGGCGAACTGCCTTCGAGCACCAGGTCGGCCCCCAGGAACTCGGTGGCGCGCAACAGCATGGCGCCGTTAAGGCGGGCACCGAAGTAACCGATTGCAGTACTGGCGGCCACGGCCACCAGCAGGGCGAAAAACAACACGCGCAGTTCGCCGGCACGGGCATCGCGCAGTAATTGGCGCATGGCCAGGCTGAACAGGCGCAACAGCGGCAAACGTGCCATCAAGGCTCCAGGGGCGCGACCATCAGGCCGGCTTCAAGGCGGATCAGGCGTCGGCAACGGTGGGCCAGGCGCTCGTCGTGAGTGACCAATACCAGGGTCGTGCCGTTCTCTTTGTTGAGTTCGAACAGCAGGTCGCTGATGCGCTCGCCGGTATGGCTGTCGAGGTTGCCGGTGGGCTCGTCGGCAAACAGCACGTCAGGTTCGGCGGCGAAGGCGCGGGCAATCGCCACCCGTTGCTGCTCACCCCCGGAGAGTTGGCGCGGCGAGTGGGTCAGGCGTTGGCCCAGGCCAACACGCTCGAGCAGGTACCTGGCACGCTCGCGCGCGTCTTTGCGACCGTCCAGCTCCAGCGGCAGCATGACGTTTTCCAGGGCGTTGAGGCTGTCGAGTAGTTGGAAGGACTGGAACACGAAGCCTACGTGCTCGGCGCGGATGCGCGCCCGTTGGTCTTCGTCAAGGGTACTCAGGGCAAGCCCGGCGAGCGTGACTTCGCCGCTGCTGGGAAGATCGAGGCCGGCCAGCAGACCCAGGAGGGTGGATTTACCGGAGCCGGAGCTGCCGACGATAGCCAGGCTGTCGCCCTTGTTCAGTTCCAGGTTCAGTTCGTGCAGGATAGTCAGTTCACCTTCCGCGCTGGGAACCACTTTGCTAAGGTTTCGCGCGGTGAGAATGCTTGCGCCCATGGAGAATCCGATGCGAATGTGGTTTTTGAGTGCTGGCCTGGCCTTGATGTGCATGGCCCAGAACGCAGCGGCGGGTACAGTCCTGATCGTTGGCGATAGTATCAGTGCCGGTTTCGGCCTGGATACCAGCAAAGGGTGGGTGGCCTTGCTGGCGCAACGGCTCAAGAAGGAAGGTTTCGACGATAACGTGGTTAACGCCTCTATCAGTGGCGACACCAGTGCCGGAGGCCTGGCACGGCTGCCGGCGGCGCTTGCGGCCCATAAGCCGGATGTGGTGGTGATCGAACTGGGCGGTAACGACGGCTTGCGCGGGCAGCCACCCGCGCAATTGCAACAAAATCTTGCGTCGATGATTGACCAGTCCAGGGCCGGCGGTGCCAAGGTGTTGTTACTGGGCATGCAGTTGCCACCCAATTACGGCCCGCGATACACCAAAGCGTTCACTGAGGTGTATGGCCTGCTGGCCAAGGAAAAAAATGTCCCGCTGGTGCCGTTTTTCCTTGAAGGCGTGGGTGGGAATCCGGAGTTGATGCAGGCCGATCAACTGCATCCTTCGGTCGGCGCCCAGGGCAAGTTGCTGGAAAATGTCTGGCCGACGCTAAAACCGCTGCTGTGACGCTTTTCTACCGGCAGGCTTTCGGCTAAGGTGGCGCCCCCCCGATTTGGAGCCCTCGATGTCGCGTCCTGCCTGGTCCCTGTTTAATTATCAACTGATCGAGCCGGACGAGCAGCTGGATCTGTTCGCCTGCCAGGAAGTGCGGGTGCATCTGGTAACGCGTCAATTGGAACTGGGCGGCTCCATCGATCGCACGCTGTGTGGCACTTTGCTGCCGGCGCAACCGCGCTGGTCGTTGGTCGACCGTTCGATCTTCCAGGACCAGCGCCTGTGCCCCTTGTGCCGGGCGATTCTCGAGTCGCAGAAGCGCGGTACGCCGCCGATCTGGCCGGAGCTGCGTTTTGAGCTGTAGCCGGCTGCGACAACCTTGCAGCTAGACGCTCACTTCACGTATACAATCGATTTTTTAACTACCCGTCGTTCTGCAAAGGATTTTTTCGGATGCTGTCGCGCCTTTCCGTCGTCACCTGCTGCCTGTCTCTCGCTGCCATGTGTGCGGCCGGTTCTGCGGCTGCCTTGCAACTGCCCTTGCCACCGCCTGGTGAAGACATCGTCGGTCAGGTCCAAGTGATCAAGGCCAAGTACGAAGACACCTTTGCCGACCTGGGCACCACCTATGACCTGGGGTATTCGGAGATGGTCGCGGCCAACCCGGGCATCGATGCCTGGTTGCCGGGCGCGGGTACCGAGATCGTGCTGCCGACACGTTTCATCCTGCCACCGGGTCCTCGGGAAGGCATCGTAATCAACCTGGCGGAATACCGGCTCTACTATTTTCCCAAGGGCCAGAACGTGGTCTACACCTTCCCGCTGGGGATCGGTCGCGAAGGTTGGGGTTCGCCCATTGCCCATACCAGCATTGTCGCCAAGACGCCGAACCCCACCTGGACCCCGCCAGCCTCGATCAAGGCCGAGCACGCCGCCAATGGCGATCCGTTGCCCAACGTGGTGCCGGCCGGTCCGGACAATCCCCTGGGCCCGTTCAAGTTCACCCTGGGTACGCCGGGTTACCTGATCCACGGTTCCAACATGAAGTTCGGCATTGGCACCCGCACCAGTCACGGTTGCTTCCGCATGTTCAACAACAACGTGCTGGAAATGGCCAGCATGGTGCCGGTGGGTACGCCGGTGCGGATTATCAACGATGCCTACAAATTCGGCAGAAGCGGCGGCAAGGTCTACCTCGAAGCGCATACGCCCCTGAACGACGATGGCACGCCGTCCGTGGTCGACAAGCACACGGCAGTGATCAACGCTTTGCTCAAGCGCGAAGACCTGGCTAACAACCTGCGAGTGAACTGGGATCAGGTGCGTGACGTGGTTGCCGCCGAAGATGGCCTGCCGACCGAGATTGGTGTGCCGGGTGCGGCATCCGTGGTATCGAGTACGCCACTCGACCTTCAGTAGATGCGAGCTTGCTCGAGACGAAAGTCAGGGCACCGTATCAATTCAGGAATCCCGCGTCATCGTTGACGATCTTCGCGGGCAAGCTTGCTCCCGCAGGTGGGAGCGCATGAATTTCGGGCAATAAAAAAGCCGACCCAAGAATGGGTCGGCTTGGTAACAACCCCGAAGGACTATTACTTGCGGCTAGCTTTTTCAAGCATACGCAGAGCACGCTCGTTAGCTTCATCAGCAGTCTGTTGTGCTTTTTGAGCAGCAGCCAGAGCAGCATCAGCTTTGCTGTAGGCTTCGTCTGCACGAGCCTGGGAGCGAGCTGCTGCGTCTTCAGTTGCAGTCAGACGAGCTTCGGTTTCTTTGGAGACGCTGCTGCAACCGGTAGCCAGAACTGCGGCCAGAGCCAGAGCAGAGAATTTCAGAACGTTGTTCATCGTGTTCCCCTTCAAGGACTTTCTATTAAATGGCTACTTTCTCAGAGTGAGCTAATAGCCGGCGTACATACTACTCATTACTTGTAGTAAGTAAACTGACGTAGCGCAAGAAGCAAAAAAAAATTCTGTGGCGAATCTATTTTGGCTAATCCGTTGCCGAATTGTATAAAAAGTGTTCAATTTTTTTCCGTCAGCTGAACATGAGGGCCTGCCTGAGAGGGCCGGCCCGCATGTGTCAAGCCGTGAAGATAGATGAAAATTTATATATCGAAGCTAGCACTTTCGTACAGGTTGACTTTGCCAAACCCTGTATCTTTTGCGCATGTAGAGGTGACTTTAACAGCGCCTGTTCGTCTCAAGCTTCAACTGCCGGCAATGTTCAGGCTTTCGGTCGCGATTGATCGAGGCCATTTCTATATCCGCCAGCCACAGGGATGACGAGTGCGTCTTGAGCAATTTCAGGATTGCTGCCTACTATTCTCTACGTGCTGGTTGTGAGCGCTCAGGGTTTTCTCGTTGTCGAAACCGGCACGGGGTGGCGTAGATGTTCCTTCGCCGGAAAAACATCGGTAAGGTAGGGGTCGTAATTCAAGACCCGCGAGGAGTAGTGATGAGCGAGGCGTTGTCCATCCACCATGACCAGGCTGGTCATCAGTTCGAGACCAATGTGGACGGTCATCGTGCCTACCTGACCTATATGGACCTCGGGAAACAGACCTTGGACATCTATCGGACCTTCGTGCCCAACGCGCTGCGAGGCCGTGGTATTGCGGCGGCATTGACCGAGGAAGCCTTGAAGTTCGCTGAGGAGGCCGGTTACACGGTGATCCCGTCGTGCTCTTACGTCGAACGCTACATGGAGCGCCACCAGCGCCATGCTGCAAAGCTGTAGGGCATGAACAGCAACATGAAAAACGCCGGGCTTAGCCCGGCGTTTTTGTGTGCGCAGACAAGGGTCAGGTGCGTTTGCGTTTAGGCAATACGTCCTTGAGCTTGGCGTGCATGCTGCGCAGGGTGTTTTCGGTGGTGGACCAGTCGATGCAGGCGTCTGTGATCGACACGCCGTACTTCAAGTCGGACAGGTCCTTTGGAATCGCCTGGCAGCCCCAGTTGAGGTGGCTCTCGACCATCAGGCCGATAATCGACTGGTTGCCTTCGAGGATCTGATTGGCGACGTTCTCCATGACCAGCGGCTGCAGGGCCGGGTCCTTGTTGGAGTTGGCATGGCTGCAGTCGACCATGATGTTCGGCTTGATCTTGGCCTTGGTCAGCGCCTGCTCGCACAGCGCAACGCTGACCGAGTCATAGTTGGGCTTGCCGTTACCGCCGCGCAATACCACGTGACCGTAGGCGTTGCCTTTGGTGGTGACGATGGAGACGCCGCCTTCCTGGTTGATGCCGAGGAAGCGATGAGGGCTGGAGACCGATTGCAGCGCGTTGATCGCCACGGTCAGGCCACCATCGGTGCCGTTCTTGAAGCCTACGGCCGAAGACAGGCCGGATGCCATCTCACGGTGAGTCTGGGATTCGGTGGTCCGTGCGCCGATGGCCGACCAACTGATCAGGTCCTGCAGGTACTGCGGAGAGATCGGGTCGAGGGCTTCGGTGGCGGTGGGCAGGCCCATTTCGGCCAGGTCCAGCAGCAATTTGCGACCGATGTGCAAACCATCCTGGATCTTGAACGAGTCGTCCAGGTACGGGTCGTTGATCAAACCTTTCCAGCCGACGGTGGTGCGTGGTTTCTCGAAATAGACGCGCATCACCAGGTACAAGGTGTCGGACACTTCTTCGGCCAGCGCCTTGAGGCGCTCGGCGTATTCGTGGGCAGCCTTGAGGTCGTGGATCGAGCATGGCCCGATGACGACGAAGAGGCGGTGGTCGGTGCCGTCGAGAATGTTACGGATGACTTCGCGACCCTTGGTGACGGTCTGCAGGGCAGCGTCGCTCAGAGGGATTTCGCGCTTGAGCTGATCGGGTGTGATCAGGGTCTCGTTGGATTCGACGTTAAGGTCATTGATCGGTAAATCAGCCATCGTGTTACTCGCCAGGGTCACGGGTGCCGGCCGCCTGCCATCCCCGTGCGGCGGGCACAGCATGATTTGAATGCAGGGGGGAGGAACCTTAGCGCGTAACACGGGCCCGCGACAATGGGCAAAGCCCGCTTTAATCCCGTGCTGGCCGTACAAATGCCTCATGGGAGAACTCACCGGCATGGCGCGCCACCCACTCACGGGCAAGGGTTTCGAGTTGCTCGGGAGTCGGGGCGGCGTCTTCGTGCTGGCGGCAATAGCGCTCCATCCGGCATGCTTGCTCACCCATACGTGCCCCGAACAGGGCATGCTCATCGGTAAACGAGATGCCAATGCGATAGCCGTTTTCCACCTTGCGGCACCATGCCACATACCCAGGGTAACGGGCGCTGGCGCCCAGGGACGGGATGTGCAGATCCACGGCCGTACCCTGGCGCCAGGCGCGCGGCCAATTGCAGGCGATGCCGCCCAGGCCGATAGTGTGCAGGCGTTGGCGGGGTATGGCAGGAGAGGGGCGTTGGATTAACTCGACAGCGACATCATCAGGGTGAGGTAAAAAACGACCCATGTACACGGACTCCGAGCACCGTCCAGTTGACGGCGGTGGCAGCAGTATAGTGAAGGAATTGGAATTGACCGATCTGGATATTGACCAGCAATTGCTGGCTTTACCAGGCATTTCGCTGGTCGTGTTCACCAGCGTCGGTTGTTCCGGTTGCCGTTGGGCCCGCCAGCAGTTGCCGGGCTGGCGCTTGCCGGTGGATCGCTTGTGTTGGGTGGATGCCGGGCACAATGGCGGCGCGGTCGAACGCTACCAGATCTTTCATTTGCCGGCGCTGTTCGTGGTGTGCGAGGGTCAATTCCTCGGGCAAATACAGACACGTCTTACGCTTTCTGACCTTACCGACGCGATCAATCAAGCGCTCGCCCGCACTCCAGAGGACTTGCCATGACAGCACAATCGCCACGCATTGGCATCATCGGCACCGGCGCCATCGGCGGTTTCTACGGCCTGATGCTGGCGCGCGCCGGGTTCGATGTGCACTTTCTGTTGCGCAGCGAATATGCGGCAGTCCGCGAGCGGGGTCTGCACGTCAACAGCAGCGTGCATGGCAGCTTGCACCTGCATCCGGTGCAGGCTTACGCCCGCGCCGCCGATATACCGCCTTGCGACTGGCTGCTGGTGGGCACCAAGTCCACGGGCAATGTCGAGTTGGCTCCGACCCTCGCCCAGGTCGCGGCGCCGGATGCCAAAATCGTCCTGTTGCAAAACGGCCTGGATGTGGAAGACAGTTTGCGCGAACACTTGCCAGCGTCGCTGCATCTGCTCGGTGGGCTGTGCTACATCGGCGTGCACCGCGCCGCGCCTGGCGTCGTCGAGCATCAGGCGTTAGGTCGGGTCAACCTGGGTTACCACAGCGGAACGGCGGCCAACGACCCAGCTCGCCAGCAGGCCATCGTCGAAGCCGGAGCCGCATTGTTTCATCAGGCCGGCATCGAGTCCCAGGCCATGGCCAACGTGCATCAGGCCCGCTGGCACAAGCTGGTGTGGAACGTGCCCTATAACGGCCTGTCCGTGCTATTGGGGGCCGGTACCACAGCGATGATGGCGGACGAATCCAGCCGTGAACTGATCCAGGCGCTGATGGCCGAAGTCGTGCAGGGCGCCCGTGCATGTGGGCATGAAATTCCCGCCAGTTACGCAGAGCAAATGTTCACTATCACCGAAACCATGGATGACTATTTGCCGAGCATGTACCACGACCATGTGCACAAGCGCCCATTGGAACTGGCGGCGATCTATGCGCGACCACTGGCCGTCGCCAAGGCCGCCGGTTGCGAGTTGCCGCGGATTCAGGCGCTGTACCAGGCCTTGAGTTTTATTGATCGGCATAACCGCTGAGTCGAGGGGAGCATCATGGTTAAAGGATTGGGCGATAAACTGGTGCTGGCGATTTCATCGCGAGCACTGTTCGATCTGAGCGACAGCCACAAGGTCTACCTGGCCCAAGGGGTCGAGGCCTACCGCAAATATCAAATCGAGCATGAAGAAGAAATCCTTGAGCCCGGCGATGCCTTCCCGCTGGTCAAGAAGCTGTTGAGCCTCAATGCCAGCCTGGGCCGTGCCCGGGTCGAAGTGGTGCTGGTATCGCGCAACAGTGCCGACACGGGCCTGCGTGTGTTCAACTCGATCCAGCATTACGGTCTGGACATTTCCCGCGCCGCCTTTGTCGGCGGGCGCAGTCCTTATCCTTATTTGGCCGCTTTTGGCTGTCATCTGTTTCTCTCCACCCACGCCGAAGATGTGCGCAGCGCACTCGATGCCGGTTTCGCCGCAGCGACGATTCTGTCGGGCGGTCCGCGTCGCGCCTCCAGCGATGAACTGCGGATTGCCTTTGACGGCGACGCGGTACTGTTTTCCGATGAGTCGGAACGTGTGTATCAAGCCGGCGGATTGGAGGCGTTCCAGGCCAATGAGCGCGAGTCGGCGCGCCAGCCTCTGCACGGTGGACCGTTCAAGGGGTTTCTGGCGGCTCTCAACTTGTTGCAGCGCGAGTTTGCGGACGAGGCCTGCCCGATCCGCACCGCGTTGGTCACTGCCCGTTCGGCGCCGTCCCATGAGCGGGTCATTCGAACCCTGCGTGAGTGGGATATTCGCCTGGACGAGTCATTGTTCCTCGGTGGCCTGGAAAAATCCGCGTTCCTGGAGGCGTTCGCTGCCGATGTGTTTTTCGATGACCAGGCCGGTCATTGCGAGAAAGCCAGGGACGTGGTGGCCACCGGGCATGTTCCCCATGGCATCAGCAATGAAGTGGGGGTGAAGTCCGAGAGCTAAGTCAGTCGAATTCCCCGGGGCGCTGCTAAGCTGATTTGATCTCCGCCATCCTGGCAATCCAGGAGGTTCTATGATTCGTTCGATGCTGTACGCCACGGACCTCGGTCTGTATGCGCCTTATGTGATGCAACATGCACTGGCGCTGGCGCGAACGTTCAAGGCTGATCTGTATGTGATTCATGTGGTCGAGCCCATCGGGCTGTTCGCCGAATCGGTGTTGCAGAGCTACCTTGATGAAAAGGCCCTGAATGAATGGCAAAACCAGGGACTGAGCACCGTGATGGCGACGATCGAGCAGCGGGTGCTGGACAGTTTTCGCGAGGAATTGGGGGATGGCGAGCAGGATCTGAAGTTGATTCGCTCGGTACGGGTGATCCAGGGGGACCCGTGCGAAGTGATACTCGACCAGTTGCGCAGATTGTCCGTCGACCTGCTGATCGTCGGCAGTCATAGCCATGCAACCGGGGCCTCCACGCCGCTTGGGCGAACCGCTGCACGGGTGCTGCAGTTGTCTACCGTGCCGGTTTACCTGGTGCCTTCGTTACAGCGTCGACGCAGTGATGACGTGTGACGGGTAGAAAACGATAAAAAGTTCTAGATTTATCCGTCGAACCTTTAATATAGTTATATACCGTCGCTGATACCCGTGGCGTCTATTTGCTTTGAGGGACACATATGAAGCTTCAACAATTGCGCTACATCTGGGAAGTGGCGCACCACGACCTCAACGTTTCCGCTACCGCTCAAAGCCTCTACACCTCGCAACCCGGTATCAGTAAGCAGATCCGCCTGCTCGAAGACGAGCTGGGCGTCGAAGTATTCGCGCGCAGCGGCAAGCACCTTACCCGCGTCACCCCGGCCGGTGAACGCATCATCACCACTGCCGGCGAGATCCTGCGCAAAGTCGAAAGCATCAAGCAGATTGCCCAGGAATTCTCCAACGAGAAGAAAGGCACCCTGTCGATCGCCACCACCCATACCCAGGCGCGTTATGCATTGCCGCCAGTGATCCGCGACTTCATTAAGCAATACCCGGACGTCGCCCTGCATATGCACCAGGGCTCGCCGATGCAGATCGCCGAAATGGCTGCTGATGGCACCGTCGATTTCGCCATCGCCACCGAAGCCCTGGAGCTGTTCGGTGACCTGGTGATGATGCCGTGCTATCGCTGGAACCGTTGCGTGGTCGTGCCCCAGGGCCACCCGTTGGCCAAGTTGCCGAAGCTGACCCTGGAGGCCCTGGCGGAATACCCGATCGTGACCTACGTATTCGGTTTCACCGGCCGTTCCAAACTCGACGAAGCTTTCAGCCATCGCGGCCTCACGCCGAAAGTGGTATTCACCGCCGCCGACGCCGACGTCATCAAGACTTATGTACGCCTGGGCCTGGGCGTCGGTATCGTCGCCAAGATGGCGGTGGACGCGACCCTCGATAAAGACTTGGTGGTGCTCGATGCCAGTGAGCTGTTCGAGTCCAGCGTGACCAAGATCGGCTTCCGTCGCGGCACTTTCCTGCGTGGCTTCATGTGCGACTTCATCGAGAAATTCGCACCGCACCTGACCCGTGAAGTTATGGCCAAGGCGATCCAGTGCCACAACAAGCAGGAACTGGAAGAGTTGTTCGACGGCGTTGAATTGCCCGTCCACTGAGTGAATGAACCCGATCCATTGTAGGAGCGAGCTTGCTCGCGAAGAACTTCAACGATAACGCCGTGCTTGCGGTTCAACACGCGCGCTCAGGTTTTTCGTCAGTAAGCTCCACTCCTA
The DNA here is from genome assembly GCF_900102035.1 of Pseudomonas extremaustralis. Taxonomy (NCBI): domain Bacteria; kingdom Pseudomonadati; phylum Pseudomonadota; class Gammaproteobacteria; order Pseudomonadales; family Pseudomonadaceae; genus Pseudomonas; species Pseudomonas extremaustralis. The sequence goes on along the minus strand of NZ_LT629689.1, from coordinate 3,006,436 downwards.
CCACGCCTTATTTGGCCTCGGTCACCGTAAACAGTTGCCGAGCGCCGGCCACCAGAATCTCCACCTCATCACCTTCGAACTTGCCCAGCAGGCTTTTGCCCATGGGCGAGCGCGGGGTGATGACGGTGACCGGTTGGCCGACCACGTCCACTTTCAATCCCGCCGCATCCGGTGCCAGGAACAGCCATTGCTGGCGACCGTTCTCGTCTTCCAGGCCCAGTAGCGCGCCGACTTCTATTCCCCGTTGCTCATCGTAGGCACGCAGTTGCAGGTTCTGGCACAGCGCCAGCGCTTGCTTGATTTCCTCGACCCGCTTGGCCTGCCCCGCCGCCAGGTAAGAGGCCTCGAGCCCCAGGGTGTCGTATTTGTTCTCGGCGATATTTTCTTCGTGGGTCGCGGTTTCGTAGGCGGTCTGCGCGGCGCGTTGGGCGATATCGAGGTCGGCGGCGAGTTTTTCCAGGATCAATTGGAGAACGGCGTGTTTATTCATGGTCATCAATCGCAGAATTGCAGGACATTGGCCCGAGTCTTTTCAGTGGGCGCGTTCTGGTCCTGTTGCAGCCAGAACTGACATTTGGGGTTGGACAGGTTGCGTGCGTTGTTGCGTGCCTGGTCCAGGGCTTGCTGTTGTTCCTGCTTGCGAAGGTTTTCCTGGTACTGCTCGAACATGCGGTTCGGCGGTTCGGGCGCCACAATAGCCGGCTTGCCCAGTTGCTGAACCGCCTGGGCTACGGGGGCCAGGCTTTGCGGGAACAGGTAGCGCGATGCCAGCCAGGTGCTCAGGGCAATGGCGATGAACCCCAGCCACAGGCCCAAGGCGATGGCGAGTGTGAGCTTTGGCAGCGACAGCGGACGATCAGACATGGTGGCCTCCTGGCAGGCATTTTGTGGCGGGGTGGCGATTGTCGCACAGCCGCCGTGAAGAATAATCGCGATCAAGCCTTCTGCATCGGCGCGTTTATGCGGACAATCGAGCCTTTGAGCGTTGGAGCCCGGAATGAAAGCCCGCTGGGATATTTTTTGCAGCGTCGTTGATAACTATGGCGACATCGGCGTGACCTGGCGCCTGGCCCGGCAATTGGTAGTGGAGCACGCCTGTGACGTGCGCTTGTGGGTCGATGACCTACGGGCCTTCGAGCGCATGTGCCCCGATATCGATGTGCACCTGGCCCAGCAATGGCAAGAGGGTGTCGACGTGCGCCATTGGCCGTCCGAATGGGTGGCGGCGCCAGCGGCGGATGTGGTGATTGCCGCGTTCGCCTGTCAGTTGCCGCCCGACTATATGGAGGCCATGGCCGAGCGCCAGCGCACACCGTTGTGGATGAACTTGGATTACCTGAGTGCCGAAGAATGGGTGGTGGGCTGTCACCGTCTGCCCTCGGTGAAGTTCAAGGGGGTCCAGAAGTACTTCTTTTTCCCAGGGTTCCGCCCTGGCACCGGCGGCCTGCTGCGCGAAGCTGGGTTACTGGAACAGCGTCATGCGTTTCAGCAGGATGTCGCCGCGCAGCAACATTTCCTGCAGGGCCTGGGCGTATTTCCGCTGGCCGGTGCGCGGCTGATCTCGCTGTTCGCCTATGAAAATGCCGGCCTGGCCCGTTGGTTGGATGTGTTGTCGACGGACGGGCGTGCCACTCATCTATTGGTGCCGGAAGGGCGCATTCTCGGCGATGTGGCGCGCTGGCTCGGTGTGGAAGGCCTGGCGGCGGGGGCTGTGCATCAGCGTCAAGCCCTGACCGTGCAGGTGCTGCCGTTCGTGCGCCAGGAGCAATATGACCGTCTTCTGTGGTGCTGCGACTTCAACGCCGTGCGCGGCGAAGACTCGTTCGTGCGTGCCCAGTGGGCCGGGCGGCCGCTGTTGTGGCACATCTATCGCCAGGACGAAGACATCCACCTCGACAAACTCGACGCGTTCCTGGAGCTGTATACGGCGGCCTTGTCGCCCGCTGCGAGGGCAGCCCTGGTCTCGCTCTGGCAAGCCTGGAACACTGAGGGCGATATGGCCCAACCGTGGAAAATGCTCATGGAACACTGGCCTGAGGTACTTGCGCACGCCGAGAGGTGGTGTCTGGAACAAGGCTTGCAGGCCGATCTTGCGACGGCGCTGGTACAGTTTTATGAAAGTTGGATATGATACGCGACCTTGATTTTTGTAAACCCCATCCAAATTTCGGATATCTGCAATGAAAACTGGTAAAGAACTGAAACCCGGTATGGTGATCCGTATCGACAACGATCCTTGGTTGGTTCAGAAAGCTGAGTTCACCAAGTCGGGCCGTAACAGCGCGATCATGAAGACCAAGCTGAAAAACCTGCTGACCGGTTACAAGACCGAAACTGTTTACAGCGCCGATGACAAGCTGGACGACGTGATCCTCGATCGTAAAGAAGCGACTCTGTCCTTCATCAGCGGCGACGCTTACACGTTCATGGACACCACCGACTACACCATGTACGAGCTGAACGCTGAAGATATCGAAGCCGTTCTGCCGTTCGTTGAAGAAGGTATGGAAGACGTCTGCGAAGCTATTTTCTTCGAAGACCGTCTGGTTTCCGTAGAGCTGCCGACCACCATCGTGCGTAAGGTTGCCTACACCGAAGGTTCCGCTCGCGGCGACACTTCGGGCAAGGTCATGAAGCCTGCCAAGCTGGCTAACGGTACCGAGCTGCAAGTGGCCGATTTCATCGAAATCGACGACATGATCGAGATCGACACCCGCGAAGGTGGTTCGTACAAAGGTCGCGCCAAGAAGTAATTCTGGCCTCGCCGATACGAAAAAAAGCCCGACCTTGAGTCGGGCTTTTTCATGGGCGTCTACGGGTTACTTGAGGTGCTGCTTGAGCTCATCCGAGGCTTGCAGCAAGGCCGAACGTACCGCCGGCACCTGGCTGACCACGTTGAGCAAACCGTAGTCGTGGATCATGCCGTTGTAGCGTACTGCCGTTACCGGCACACCGGCTTGATCCAGCTTGCGCCCATAGGCTTCGCCTTCATCGCGCAACACATCGGCGTCGGCAGTCTGAATCAGCGCGGGCGGCAAGCCCTTGAGCTGATCCGTGGTGGCGCGCAGCGGCGAGGCGTAGATCTCGGCGCGCTGGTGGGCGTCGGTGGTGTAGTTGTCCCAGAACCACTTCATCATGTTCTTGGTGAGGAAGTGTCCTTCGGCGTACTGGTTGTAGGAACTGGTGTTGAAGTTGGCGTCGGTCACCGGCCACAGCAGCAACTGGAACTTGATCGCCGGTGTGCCCTTGTCCTTGGCCATCAGGCTGACCACCGCCGCCATATTGCCGCCGACGCTGTTGCCTGCGACCGCCAGGCGCTTGCCGTCGACGTTGATCTCTTTGCCGTGCTCGGCCACCCACTTCGTTGCACCGTAGGCCTGATTGATGGCCACCGGATAATGCGCTTCCGGTGATGGCGTGTAGTTGACGAACACCGCCACTGCACCCGAACCCACCACCAGGTCTCGCACCAACCGTTCATGGGTGGGGTAATCCCCCAGCACCCAACCGCCGCCGTGGAAGAACATGAACACCGGCAATGTGCCTTTGACCCCGGCTGGCCGCACGATGGTCAGGTCCAGCGGCTGGCCATCGACCTGGATGGTCTTCTGGCTGACATCCGCCTTGGGCAAGGTCAACTTCACACCTGCCTGGGCGCCGCTGAGTACCGCACGGGCGTCCTTGGGCGCCAGTTGCTCCAGCGGCTTGCCGGTACCGGCGTTCAACACATCCAGGAAGGTCTGGGTGGTGTGCTCGACATCGCCTGTCGCGGCGAAGGCGTGGCTGATGGACAGGGCGAGCAGGCTACCGGTCAGTGCTTTGGCCAATGTGTTCATGTTCTTCTCCTCCAGTGACAGCGACGGTGATTAGACGGTTACGTGCAGGCGCACATCGACATTGCCACGGGTGGCGTTGGAGTACGGGCAGACTTGGTGAGCCGCGTCGACCAGGCTTTGCGCATCGTCCTGAGCCAGGCCCGGCAGGCTGATGTGCAGGTCGATGTCCAGGCCGAAACCGCCGGGGATCTGGCCGATGCCGACATGGGCCGTGATCGAGGCGTCATCCGGGATCTTGCGTTTGGTCTGGCTGGCGACGAATTTCAGTGCGCCGATAAAGCAGGCCGAGTAGCCGGCGGCGAACAGTTGTTCAGGGTTGGTGGCCTGGCCGCCGGCACCGCCCAATTCTTTAGGGGTGGCAAGTTTGACATCGAGAATGTTGTCGCTGGAAACAGCACGACCATCACGGCCGCCGGTGGCGGTGGCTACTGCGGTATAGAGCGTTTGCATGGTGTCGTCCTCTTGAGTTTTAGCGCTAAACATTTGCGCGCTAAGTAGTTGGTGAGGCGAATGTATAGCGCTAATGTTTAGTGCGCAAGATAAATTTACAAATATTTTTTGAACCGCTAGAAACCAATATGGGAGGGAGCAAGCCCCCTCCCGCATGTTGAGTGTTTTGTGGTGTTTTAGATTGCGTTCTGCAGGTTGCCCCGCAACACAAGCAGGTCGGCCTGCAGCTTGCGCAGCTGCTCCAGTTGCAGACCGCTGGCGCCGAGGATGCACTGTGGAATACCTATGGCCTTGTCCTGCAAAGCGCGGCCGGCGTCGGTCAACTCCACCACTACGACACGTTCGTCTTCACGGCTGCGGGTGCGGCTGAGCAAGCCTTCGGCTTCCAGGCGCTTGAGCAATGGCGTGAGGGAGCCCGGATCGGTCAGCAGGCGGCTGCTGATTTCGCCGACGGTCAAACCGTCCTCTTCCCACAACACCATCATGGCCAGGTATTGCGGGTAGGTCAGGCCAAGGGCTTGCAGGAGTGGCTTGTAGACCTTGGTCATCAGCAGTGACGTGGAGTGCAGGGCGAAGCACAGCTGGTTGTCCAGCATCAGGGATTCGCAAGGATCAGGATTTTTGCGCATGGTGTGCCTCGAAAAAAGCGTGTCTGGGCTGGAATCTAGCGGGCAAATCTTTAATGCGCCAGATAATTCTGTCCGGGCGGTCAGACTAACCCGCTTTGCAACGCCAGATCCCAGGGCGGTATGGGGCTGAAACGGGATTTGAGGTATTCCAGCAGCAACCGGCTGCGGGCGTTGGGCTGTTGTTCCAGGCGCAAGGCATAGATGCCGGCGGTCTCCGGGCTGGGCAAGCCGTCTTCGCAAAACAGCGGCAACAGTTCGCCGCGCACCAGGTATTCACTGACCAGCCAGGTGGGTAGATGGGCGATACCCAGCCCGGCAAGGGCGCCGGACAGCAGTGCTTCGGCATTGTTAGCGCTCATGCGGATACGCTGCGGACGATAGGTGGCACGGCGCCCGTCCAGCTCGAAGCGCCAGGCGAACATGGGCGCCAGGCCATCCCAGTCCAGACCGTCATGCTCGCTGAGTTCACGCGGATGCGTCGGGGTGCCACGACTTTTCAGATACGCCGGACTGGCGCAGGCAATGCGCACGATACGGGCCAGTGGCGTGGCAATCAGCCGGGTGTCGACGATATGCCCGGCGCGCAACACCAGGTCGACCTTGCCCAGGTGCGCGCCCTGCATATCGACAAAGCTGTCGATCAGATGCAGGTGCACATCCAGCCCCGGATACACATTCAGGAAGTCGGCGATCACCGGCGCCAGATGGCGTCGACCAAACGCCGCCGGTGCATCCACGCGAATCAGCCCCTCCGGCGCATGGCTCAGGGACACCGCTTCGGCCCGCGCCAATTGCAACTCGCTGACAATCCGCCGCGCCCGCTCGGCGAAAGCCAGGCCCGCCGGGGTCGGCACCACGGCATGGGTGCTGCGCTGGAATAAACGGCTGCCCACCGAGCTTTCCAGGCTGTCGATGCGTCGCGCCACCGCCGAGGGCGTCAGTGGATGGCGTCGGGCGGCGGCGGAAAAACTGCCGGTTTCCAGTACATCGAGAAACAGGCTCAGTTGATCGGTCAGGGTATTGGGGTTCATCGATGGGTGCTTATGCGAGATTGGCACAGCCATTGTGCGTTGCTGTGCGTTTCCGCGCCAGGTTCGACTGCGTAGCATGCAAGCCCTGGATTGTGGAGTGACGGGCAGTGTTGGATTTAGTGATGTACCTGGTATTGGGCGCAGCCCTCGGCACGGTGGGTGGGCTGTTTGGCATTGGTGGCGGGTTGATTGCGATCCCGGTGCTCGGCGTAGTGTTCGGCCTGGACCAGCAACTGGCCCAAGGCACGGCGCTGGTGATGGTGGTACCGAACGTGATGCTGGCCTTGTGGCGCTATCACCAGCGCAACCGCATCGAGCTGCGCCACGCACTGCCGTTGGGGGCGATGGGCTTCACGTTCGCCTGGCTGGGCTCGATCTGGGCGGTGGGCCTGGATGCTGGCGCGATGCGTATCGGTTTTATCGCCTTTCTGGTGGCGCTGTCGGCCTACAACCTGTTGCGCATGTTCACGCGCAATGCGCCACCGACGGCGCAGATGCGTTATGGCTGGCCGTGGCTGGGTGTATTGGGCGCAGTTTCCGGTTCCATGGGCGGTTTGTTTGGCGTCGGTGGGGCGGTCGTCGCCACGCCGGTGCTGACCAGCGTGTTCGGCACCACTCAGGTGGTTGCCCAAGGACTGTCCCTGGCCCTGGCACTGCCCAGCACCGGTGTGACCCTGGTCACCTACGCCTGGCACCACGAAGTCGATTGGATGATCGGCGTGCCGCTGGCCGTCGGTGGCCTGCTCAGTATCAGCTGGGGAGTGAAAATCGCCCATGCGCTGCCGGAGCGCGTATTGCGCGGCCTGTTCTGCGGCTTCCTGGTGGTGTGCGCGGTGATGCTGACCTTTAAAGTCTGAAGCCTTCGAGGATGTATTTGCCCCGGCATTCGGTCATGGGTGAGGTCATCGTCGATATCCACCCCTGGCTCAATCGCGGCGACGTCGAATAGGGTCGCCGCCTGCATTTCTGACAAGCCCCGCTGCAGAAATGACCCTGGATGCAGTAGGGTAGTCGGCGAGTCCACAAGGAGCGTCTCATGCCCGCCGACCTGTCGTTTTCCGTCAAGCAAGCTCGACGCATGGCCCTGGCGGCCCAGGGTTTTTCCGGCCGCCAGGGGCCTGCGTCGATCAAGGCTGCGCACCTCAATCGCATGATCGAGCGCCTGGGTGTGTTGCAGATCGACTCGGTCAATGCCGTGGTGCGCTCCCATTACCTGCCGCTGTTTTCCCGCCTGGGCCACTACGCCCCATTGCTTCTTGAACAGGCAGCCTGGAGCCAGGGGAGGCGGCGTTCGTTGTTCGAATACTGGGGGCATGAAGCGTCGCTGCTGCCGATGGCGTTATACCCGCTGATGCGCTGGCGCATGGCGCGGGCCCGGCAGGGGCAGGGCATTTATGCGCAGATGGCGCGTTTTGGCCGCGAGCAGCAGGCGATCATCCAGCGGGTACTGAAGACTGTCGAGCAGCAAGGCGCAGTGGGCGCGGGCAGTTTGTCGACCCGCGAGGAACGTGCCGGCCCCTGGTGGGACTGGAGTGATGAAAAGCATGCGCTGGAATGGCTGTTTGCCGCGGGCCTGGTCACCGTTGCCGGTCGGCGCGGGTTCGAGCGTCTCTACGATTTACCGGAACGTGTGATCCCCGGCGGCATCCTTCAAACCAGCGTGGGCGAAGCCGAGGCTCAGCGCGGTTTGTTGTTGCACAGCGCCACCGCACTCGGTGTCGGTACCGAAAAAGACTTGCGTGATTACTTCCGTCTCGACCCGGTCGATAGCCGTAATCGCTTGGCTGAACTGGTGGAGGACGGGCAATTGCTGACCTGTCAGGTACAAGGCTGGAAGTCTCCGGCGTACTGCCTGCCCACGCCGAAAGTGCCGCGCAAGGTGGCGGCCAGTGCACTCTTGTCGCCGTTCGATTCCTTGATCTGGGAGCGCAGCCGTACCGAGCGACTGTTCGATTTTCGCTACCGGTTGGAGATCTATACCCCTCAAGACAAGCGGGTGTATGGCTATTACGTGCTGCCGTTTTTGCACAACGAGCGTATTGCCGCGCGCATCGATTTGCGCGCCGAACGCGCGAACGGGCGCCTGGCGGTGCATGCGGTGCATGAAGAAGAGCCGGGACTGGATGACGAGGGCATGCTGGCGCTGGCGTCGAACCTGTGGCAAATGGCCAACTGGCTGGGATTGGAGCAGGTTCAGCTCAATTGCCAGCGGCCGAGTGCCGCCCGATTGCGGGCGGCGATGCTAAAGGCATGAGGTCGTGTGGCAAGCGCGCTTGCCACAATAGGCGCTAGCGCTTGACCTGCTTCAAGGTCTCGGCAATCAGGAACGCCAGCTCCAGCGACTGATCGGCGTTCATCCGTGGGTCGCAATGGGTGTGGTAACGGTCCGACAAGCCGTCTTCGGTAATCGGCCGCGCGCCGCCGATGCATTCGGTGACGTTCTGCCCGGTCATCTCGATATGAATCCCGCCGGCATAAGTGCCCTCGGCCTGGTGCACCTGGAAGAACTCCTTCACTTCGCCGAGGATCTGCGCAAAGTCGCGGGTCTTGTAGCCGCTGCTGGCCTTGATGGTGTTGCCATGCATCGGATCGGAACTCCACAGCACCTGTTTGCCTTCACGCTGCACGGCGCGAATCAGGTCTGGCAGGTGGTTGCCGACATTGCCTGCGCCCATGCGGGCGATCAGGTTCAGGCGACCGGGGTCGTTGTCCGGGTTGAGGGTGTCGATCAGGCGGATCAGGTCGTCGGGGTTCATGCTCGGGCCGACCTTGACCCCGATCGGGTTGTTCACCCCGCGCAGGAATTCAACGTGGGCGCCGTCCAACTGACGGGTGCGGTCGCCGATCCACAGCATATGGGCCGAGCAGTCGTAGTAGTCGTTGGTCAGGCTGTCGCGGCGCACGAAGGCTTGTTCGTAATTGAGCAGCAGCGCTTCGTGGGCGGTGAAGAAGCTGGTTTCGCGCAGTTGCGGCGAACTGTCCATGCCGCAGGCGCGCATGAACGCCAGGGTTTCGTCGATGCGGCTGGCCAGTTGGCTGTACTTTTCGGCCAGTGCGGAGTTGGCGATAAAGTCCAGGTTCCACTTGTGCACTTGGTGCAGGTCGGCAAAACCGCCCTGGGCAAAGGCGCGCAGCAGATTGAGGGTAGCGGTGGACTGGTGATAGGACTGCAGCAGGCGGTCCGGGTCCGGTACGCGGTTTTTTTCGTCGAAGCCAATGCCGTTGACGATATCGCCACGGTAGGCGGGCAGGGTGATGCCGTCGATGGTTTCATCGTTGGCCGAGCGCGGCTTGGCGAACTGGCCGGCCATGCGCCCGACTTTCACCACCGGGCAGCCGGCGGCGAAGGTCATCACGATTGCCATCTGCAGCAGCACTTTGAAGGTGTCGCGGATTTTGGCGGCGGAGAACTCGGCAAAGCTCTCGGCGCAGTCGCCGCCTTGCAGCAGGAAGGCACGCCCTTGAGTCACCTCGGCAAACTGACGGCGCAACTCGCGGGCTTCCCCGGCAAACACCAGTGGCGGATAGCTGGCCAGGCTCTGCTCCACCTGCAACAGGTGCGCAGCGTCCGGGTACTGGGGTTGTTGCTGGATTGGCAGGGCACGCCAGCTGTCGGGGCTCCAGGGTTGGCTCATCGTGAACTCGATAGGGTGATTGACGGTCGGGCGCCAATGTTATCAGCAATTAGTGCGTGACCTGTTGCCGTCGGTTGGCCGACAATCGCGCCTTTGCCGTGCGGTAAACCGTTTAGGAGTAGTGATGAGCGAGGAGCGTGTCGAGCGCCTGCTGGCCGAAGTCCATGATGAATTCGGCATGATCCGTGTGCTCGAAGTGGCCGATTATCGGTTTCTCGAGTTCGGCGACGCCATCGAACAAAGCTGCGTGTTCACCGCCGACCCGAGCTGGCTGGAGTACGACTACACCCGCGCCATGTTGATCGGCGCTTTGTGCCATGAACAGCCGGAGAGCGCGTTGTTCCTCGGCCTGGGGGCGGGCACGCTGACCCAGGCATGCCTCAAGTTCCTGCCACTGGAAGACGTGGAGGCCATCGAACTGCGCCCTGACGTGCCGCGCCTAGCCATCGAATACCTGGGGCTTGATGACGATCCACGCCTGTACATCCGCATCGGCGACGCCCTGCAACTGCTCGGCAGCGCAGAATCGGCCGATCTGATTTTCGTCGATCTCTATACCGACGTCGGCCCTGGCGTCGGGCACCTGGCGTGGACGTTCCTGGAAAACTGCCAGAAGAAACTCAACCCAGGCGGCTGGCTGGTGATCAACCAGTGGGCTACCGACGACGGCAAACCGCTGGGCGCGGCGTTGCTGCGTGGGTTGTATCACCGGCATTACTGGGAGCTACCGGTGAAGGAGGGCAACGTGATCCTCCTGGTGCCTTCGGAGTTGGATCAGGAGTTGGATCATGCGGCGCTTTCGGCTCGCGCCGAAGCCTTGGCGCCGCGTTTGGGTTATTCGTTGCAACCTTTGATCAAGGCCATTCGTCCTGCGACTTGATGCCACACGCCTGTAGGCGCGAGTTTGCCCGCGAAAGACTTCAACGATAAAGCGTGCATCCAGAAGGTGCGCGGGGCCCTCGGGTTTTTCGCGAGCAAGCTCGCTCCTACAGGCCCTTGAATATCCCCGGGCGCTTTTCGAGCATGGCGCACACGCCTTCCTTGGCGTCTTCGCTGTTGAGCAATCGCTCGACCATCGGCGGTAACGCCGCGGCCGCAACGGCTTCGCCTTCCAGGCGCGCGAGGCGGGCGGACATCAGAGTGGCTTGAACCCCAAGCGGCGCCTGACGCGCGATGCGGGTGGCCAATTCGATGGCACGTGGCAGCAGGTCTTCGCTGGCCATCACCTCCTGCACCAAGCCCAGGCGCAGGGCGTCATGGGCGTCGAACTCATCGCCCGTGAGCAACCAGCGCATTGCGTTGCCCCAGCCGGCGATCTGATGAAAGCGCAGGGTCGCGCCGCCGAACGGAAAGATCCCACGCTGCACTTCCATCTGCGCGAAGCGCGTATTGCTCGCGCAGAGATTGATATCCGCCGCCAGCATCAATTCGATGCCGATGGTCAGGCAGTAGCCCTGGGCCGCGACGATCACCGGTTTGTTGACCCTCGGACCCGCAAACACACCCCACGGATCGCATCCCCCCGGCGGCGGTTGCCAGCCTTGCGCCATCACCTCCCTGACATTGGCCAGGTCCAGCCCGGCGGTAAAGTGGTCGCCATGGGCGAATACCACCGCCACCCGCGCTTCGTCGTTTCGATCAAATTCGCCATATGCCAGGCTCAGTGCATTGAGCAAATCCAGGTCGAAAGCGTTGCGCTTGGCTACCCGATCCAGGCCCAATAACAGGACGTGGCCTTGAAGTTCACGACTGACGCGGCTGCTGCTGGCTTGATTCATCGGGTGTGGCCTCGGGCGCGGGGGAGGGTTTCAGACCAAAGGTCTCAGTCGCTGGGTGAACCGTTTAAGTGTTTTGACCAGCAGGGCCGGGCCTTTGAAAAATAGACCCTGCTGCGTTGATCTGCAAAGGCGGTGATGCGGTACGGTATATCGGCGCTTTGCGATAAAAAAAGCTCCCTTTTTCAGCTATTTCCGGTATAGTGCGCGCCGGCCTTTAACCGGGCCGCGTTTAGGTAGCGCAATTCCCCGAAGTCAGCTTCGGCTGCACGTCCGCACAGCGGACTCTTCCTTGACGAATCTTTTTCATTCATTCGTTTTCGCAAATCCCCGCCGACAAAGCAGCCAGGGCGACTCTTGAGTCTCAACACGGCATGCGCAGCTTTGGAGCATGGGTCTTTGCGGATGCACTTAGAGGCAGACCCATGACCCAGGAAACCGGCGGCTTCGCCGCTTTTAATCTCAATCCGAATATTCTTGCAGCCGTCATCGCGACCGGCTACGAAGAGCCTTCGGCTATTCAGCAGCAATCGATCCCGATCATCATGGCCGGCCACGACATGATTGGCCAGGCGCAAACCGGTACCGGTAAAACCGCCGCGTTCGCCCTGCCTATCCTGCACTGCATCGATCCTGCCAAGCGCGAACCGCAAGCCCTGATCCTGGCGCCAACCCGTGAGTTGGCGCTGCAAGTAGCAACCGCTTTCGAAACCTATGCCAAGCAAATGCCGGGCGTTACCGTTGTGGCCGTTTACGGCGGCGCGCCTATGGGCCCACAACTGAAAGCAATCCGTAATGGCGCACAGATCGTTGTCGCCACACCAGGCCGTCTGTGCGACCACCTGCGTCGTGACGAGAAAGTCCTGTCGACCGTGAACCACCTGGTTCTGGACGAAGCTGACGAAATGTTGAAGCTGGGCTTCATGGATGACCTGGAAGTCATCTTCAAGGCACTGCCACCGACCCGTCAGACCGTGCTTTTCTCGGCCACTCTGCCACAGTCGATCCGTGCCATTGCCGAACGCCACCTGCGCGATCCGCAACACGTGAAAATCCAGACCAAGACTCAGACCGTTACTGCGATCGAACAGGCTCACCTGTTGGTTCACGCTGACCAGAAGACCTCGGCTGTATTGAGCCTGCTGGAAGTCGAAGACTTCGACGCCCTGATCATGTTCGTGCGTACCAAGCAAGCGACCCTGGACCTGGCCAGTGCCCTGGAAGCCAAAGGCTACAAAGCCGCTGCGCTGAACGGTGACATCGCCCAGAACCAGCGTGAGCGCGTGATCGACTCCCTCAAGGATGGCCGCCTGGACATCGTTGTGGCGACCGACGTAGCTGCTCGTGGTCTCGACGTTCCACGTATCACCCACGTGTTCAACGTTGACATGCCTTACGATCCAGAGTCCTACGTTCACCGTATCGGTCGTACCGGCCGTGCCGGTCGCGAAGGTCGTGCATTGCTGCTGGTGACTCCGCGTGAGCGTCGCATGCTGCAAGTGATCGAGCGTGTAACCGGTCAGAAAGTCGCGGAAGTCCGCCTGCCGGATGCCCAGGCCGTTCTCGATGCGCGCATCAAGAAACTGACCAACAGCCTGTCGCCCCTGGTGGCTGACGCTGAATCGACCCACGGCGACCTGCTGGACCGCCTGACCGCCGATATCGGCTGCACCCCACGCGCTCTGGCTGCCGCCCTGCTGCGCAAGGCTACCAATGGTCAGGCCCTGACCCTGGCAGCCATCGAAAAAGAACGTCCACTGGTACCGAACAGCGCGCCACGCGGTGATCGTCCAGAGCGTTCCGGCGACCGTCCTGAGCGCGGTGATCGTGAGCGTCGCGCTCCGGTTCCATTGGCTGAAGGCCGTGCTCGTTGCCGTACCGCGCTGGGCGCGCGTGATGGTATCGCGGCCAAGAACCTGCTGGGCGCTATCCTCAACGAGGGTGGCCTGGCACGTGAAGCCATCGGTCGCATCCAGGTCCGTGACAGCTTCTCCCTGGTGGAGCTGCCGGAAGACGGTCTGGAGAAACTGCTGGCCAAGCTCAAAGATACTCGCGTTGCCGGTAAGCAGTTGAAGCTGCGTCGCTACCGCGAAGATTGATCCGCCCCTGGGCTGATTGATCGCACATAAAAAATCCCCGACTGGTTCGGGGATTTTTTTTGCCTGTCGCCAGGGGAAAGGCACGGCGTTAGCCGAAGCGGTAGATGTCCATGCCCAGCGCGCCCATGGTGAAGCCCTGGTGCGCCACGCTGAATTCGCCACCGGCACCGCGTGCAAAGTACAGCGGCAGCAAATGCTCATCGCTGGGATGGCTGCGCACAGCATTCGGCGCTTGGCGGCGATAGTCATGCAAGGCGGTCTCATCATTGGCCGCCAGCTTGGCCACCATCCAGTCACGGAAGTCCCTGGCCCAAGGCTCGATGCTCTCGGGGCCTGCATGCCAGTCAAGTTCTCCCAGGTTATGGGTAATGCTGCCGGAACCGATCAACAGCACGTCTTGCGCGCGCAAACTGGCCAGCGCATGCCCGACCCGTGTCTGCAGGGCAGGGCCCATGCGGGTAGGCAAGGAAACCTGCACCACCGGTATGTCCGCCGCCGGGTACATCAGTGACAGCGGCACCCAGGCACCGTGGTCAAACGGACGTTTATCGTCGATGCGGGCATTCAAACCGTCGGCGCGCAGCAGGTCGACGATTTCGCTCGCCAGTTGTGGGTCGCCCGGCGCTGGGTACTGCACGGCAAACAATTCGCGGGGGAAGCCGCCAAAGTCATGCCAGGTTTCGGGGGCGGCACTGCCGGTGACGAGTAGTTCCTGGCTTTCCCAGTGCGCCGATACCACCACGATTGCCTTCGGCCTTGGCAGTTCCGCGGCAAGGCGCGCAAGTGCCGGGCCACTGGCGCCGGGTTGCAGGGCGAGCATGGGTGAACCATGGGAGATAAACAGGCTGGGGAGCATAAATAGGGTCCTTGGCGTTAACATGAGCCCATCTTCAATCAGATCATTGATCTAAATCTAATATAAGTTTTAGCACCTTATTATCGAATTTTCAGGGTGATCCATGGAACCTAAGTTTTGGCAGGCGCGCTGGGCGCGTAATCAGATCGGCTTTCACTTGTCAGAGGTCAATCCCTACTTGCTCCGGCACTGGCCGCAACTGTCGCTGGTCGACGGTGCCAAGGTGCTGGTGCCTTTGTGTGGCAAGAGCCTGGACCTGATGTGGCTAGCCAGTCATGGCTTTCAGGTAATGGGCGTGGAGCTGTCGGAGCAGGCGGTCGAGGCCTTCTTCAGTGAACAGAACCTGACGCCGCGTATCAGCAGCCAAGGCGCGTTCAAGGTGTATCGGGCCGACGGGATCGAGATATGGTGCGGCGACTTCTTCGCTCTCGACGCTGATGCCTTGGCCGATTGCCATGCGTTTTATGACCGCGCGGCACTGATCGCCTTGCCACCTTTGATGCGTGAGCAGTACGCGGCGCATTTGCACACGCTCCTGCGCCCAGGCTGCCAAGGGTTGCTGATCACCCTTGATTATGACCAGACACAAAAAGCCGGTCCGCCGTTCGCTGTGACCGACGATGAAGTGAAGGTGTTGTTCGGTTCGCACTGGACCCTGGAGGCGTTGGAGGAGCAAGACATCCTGGGAGACAGCTGGAAGTTCGTGCAGGACGGCGTCACGCGGCTTGTAGAGCGCGCCTATCGGCTTGCCAGGGTGTAACTCTCGCGCACAAAAAAAGGGGGCGATTGGATCGCCCCCTTTTTGCTGCGCCGGGTATCAGCCGCGACGACGCAGTGCGTCGATGCGTTCTTCCAGCGGCGGGTGGCTCATGAACATACGTGCCAGGCCCTGCTTGATGCCGCCGTTGATGCCGAAGGCGGTCAGGCTGTCCGGCATATGCACCGGCAGGCCCTGTTCGGAGCGCAGGTGCTGCAGCGCTGCGATCATCGCTCCAGTACCGGCCAGCCGAGCACCGGCTTCGTCTGCGCGGAATTCGCGTTTGCGCGAGAACCACATGACGATTGCGCTGGCCAGGAAGCCCAGCACCAGTTCAGCGAAAATGGTCGCCACGTAGTAGGCAATGCCGCGGCCTTCGTCGTTCTTGAAGATCACCTTGTCGACGAAGTTACCGATGATCCGCGCGAAGAACATCACGAAGGTGTTCACCACGCCCTGGACCAGCGCCAGGGTGACCATGTCACCGTTGGCCACGTGACCGATCTCGTGAGCCAGCACCGCTTTCACTTCATCGTATGAGAAGCGTTCCAGCATGCCCTGGCTCACCGCAACGAGCGCGTCGTTCTTGTTCCAGCCGGTGGCAAAGGCGTTGGCTTCATAAGCCGGGAAAATCCCGACCTCAGGCATCTTGATACCTGCCTCGCGGGACAACTGCTCGACGGTCTGCAGCAACCATTGCTCATGTCGGGTGCGTGGCTGGGTGATGACCTGGGTGCTGGTGCTCATCTTCGCCATCCACTTGGAGATGAACAGCGAAAACAGCGAGCCGGCAAAACCAAAGACCGCACAGAAGATCAGCAGCTGATTGAGGTTCAGGTCAACCCCGTTGGCCGCCATGAACCCGTTGAAGCCGAAAAGGCTCAGGGTGATGCTGGCAATCAGCACGACCGCCAGGTTAGTGGCCAAGAACAGCAGGATGCGCATCATGGTTGTTGGGTTCTCCTCATGCTTAATATGTCGCGTACTGCGGGGTATATAAGGTGCGGCATGGGGTGATTCAACCGAGCGACTATTTCAAACTGTGTCCTACAGCCAGAATGAAGCGCCTTGAAGGGATTTTCCGACTCCCAAGAAGCGGTTTGATCACCCTGCCCATTGCCTTGCAGCCCTCTGATTATAGGGGCCAGATGACCGGCAGGGGAGTCGGCACGTGGCACCAGGGTCCAGGGGCAGAGAAGTGTTGCCAGATAATCGCGGTACGGCCGGATGTCGGTGGTACCGCGGGATATTTATGACTGGCGATAGGATTTGAGGAAGTTGCCGATACGACCGATGGCCATCTCCAGGTCATCCACACGCGGCAGGGTCACGACGCGGAAGTGATCCGGCCATGGCCAGTTGAACGCGGTGCCCTGGACCACCAGCAGCTTTTCCGCCAGCAGCAGGTCGAGCACGAACTTCTCGTCGTTGAGGATCGGGCAGACTTTCGGGTCGATGCGTGGGAAGGCGTACAACGCGCCCATCGGCTTCACGCAGCTGACGCCGGGAATATCGTTGAGCAGTTCCCAGGTGCGGTTGCGTTGCTCCAGCAGGCGGCCCGGTGGCAATACCAGGTCGTTGATGCTCTGGTAGCCGCCCAGGGCGGTCTGGATGGCGTGCTGGCTCGGAACGTTGGCACACAAGCGCATATTGGCCAGGATGTCGATGCCTTCGATGTAGCTCTGGGCGTTGTGCTTGGGCCCGGAAATGGCGATCCAGCCGGAGCGGAAACCCGCCACGCGGTAGGACTTGGACAGGCCGTTGAAGGTCAGGCACAACAGGTCCGGTGCCAGGGAGCCGGTGCAGATGTGGACCGCATCGTCGTAGAGGATCTTGTCGTAGATCTCGTCGGAGAACACCACCAGGTTGTGCTGGCGCGCCAGTTCGAGCATGCCCAGCAGCACTTCCCTGGAGTACACGGCGCCGGTCGGGTTGTTTGGGTTGATGATCACCAGGGCCTTGGTGTGGGGGGTGATCTTGGCCTTGATGTCGGCGAGGTCCGGGAACCAGTCGGCGCCTTCGTCACAGAGGTAGTGCACCGGGTGGCCGCCGGCCAGGGTCACGGCGGCGGTCCACAAGGGATAGTCCGGCGCCGGCACCAGCACTTCGTCACCGTTGTTCAGCAAGGCCTGCATGGACATCACGATCAGCTCGGACACGCCATTGCCCAGGTAGATGTCTTCGATCCCGACACCTTCGACCTGCTTCTGCTGGTAGTACTGCATCACCGCCTTGCGCGCGCTGAACAAGCCTTTGGAGTCGCTGTAGCCCTGGGCGGTGGGCAGGTTGCGGATCACGTCCTGGAGGATTTCGTCCGGCGCTTCGAAACCAAAGGGCGCCGGGTTGCCAATGTTCAGCTTGAGGATGCGATGACCTTCCTCTTCCAGGCGTTTGGCGTGCTTGAGCACTGGGCCGCGAATGTCATAGCAGACGTTGGCGAGCTTGTTCGATTTGCTGACCTGCATGGCGATGTGATCCTGAAAATGAACGATCCAGACGGTGCGGAGCCTACCGTGCCGAGAAGCCTGCGTCGGTCGCACCCATAAATACGTTTGAATGCCGCTAACGCGGGTGCCAGACTGGCGGATTGAAGAGGCGCAATCATACGTGCCGCCTGATCCATGGAAAAGACACAGATCAGGGTTTTTCAGTGACCGAGGTGTACTGATGGAAAAGCTGCAGAAAACCATTGATGAATGGAAAGCGATGCTCGACCCGGAGCAATACAACGTTTGCCGCCTGAAGGGTACCGAGCGGGCATATTCCGGCAAGTACAATGCCACCAAGACTGACGGCGTGTATCACTGCATCTGCTGCAATGAGCCGCTGTTCGACTCCACCACCAAATTCGATTCCGGCTGCGGCTGGCCCAGCTTCTACGCACCGATCGCCGAAAACGCGATGATCGAGATCCGCGACCTCAGCCACGGCATGATCCGCACCGAAGTCACCTGCGCCAAGTGCGATGCGCACCTGGGGCATGTATTCCCGGACGGCCCGCCGCCGACCGGCCTGCGTTACTGCATCAATTCGGTGTGTCTGGATCTGGTGCCACGCTAGAAAGACGCCCCGTTGTGATGGGGGGAATCGCTCACTGGCGCCTACGACTGTTGCGTAGTCGAGCGCGAGCAAGCGCCCTCGCCACAGCGGCAGGCATCGGCTGATGGCGCGTTATCAATGGGGTCAATTAAATTGCGTGCAATTGAATTGATCGCTATGTTTTATTTTCGTCCCCATCTTTCGAGAGGCACTGTCATGAGCGCTACCCTGCTGAGCATCCCTTGCACCACCATCAAGGGTGAGCAAAAGACCTTGGCCGATTTCGCCGGCAAGGCCGTCCTGGTGGTCAACACCGCCAGCAAATGTGGCTTCACCCCGCAGTACAAGGGCTTGGAGCAGCTCTGGCAGCAATACAAGGACCGTGGCCTGGTGGTGCTGGGCTTTCCCTGCAACCAGTTCGGCAAGCAGGAACCGGGCAATGAAGGGGCGATTTCCGAATTCTGCGAGCTGAACTACGGCGTCAGCTTCCCGCTGTTCAAGAAGATCGATGTGAATGGTGCCGATGCCCACCCGCTGTTCGTGCAACTGAAAAAACAGGCGCCGGGCCTGCTGGGGTCCAAGGGGATCAAGTGGAATTTCACCAAGTTCCTCATCGGCCGCGACGGCCAGGTGGTCAAGCGCTTTGCCCCCACCACCAAGCCCCAGGATCTGACCCAAGAGATCGAAGCCCTGCTCAAATGACCGACCTGTCCAGCGTGTCCCTGGCCCTCGACGACCAATTGTGTTTCAAGCTCTATGCGGCGTCACGGGCCGTGACCCGCGCCTATAAACCGATGCTGGATCGGTTGGGCCTGACGTACCCGCAATACGTGGTGATGCTGGTGCTGTGGGAATGGCATGCCGCTGCCCCGGCCCAACCCACGGTCAAGGCCCTGGGCGAGCGCCTGATGCTCGACTCGGGCACGCTGACGCCGTTGCTCAAGCGTCTTGAGCAGCTCGCGCTGGTGAGGCGCCAGCGCAGTGCCAGGGACGAGCGCGAAGTGCATCTGAGTCTCAGCGAAGCCGGTGTGCATCTGCGTGAGCACGCCCATGGCCTCAAGACCCGGTTGTTGTGCGACAGCGGTATCGACCTGAACCAGGCCGACGCCTTGCGTGACGGCCTGGACCAGTTGCTGCGGCAGATCAAAGGCTTGTCGTCGTTGGCACCCACAGATCCAGCAGACTGCTGAGTTCTTCGCGGCGAAACGGTTTGGCCAGGTAGTCATTCATGCCCGCTGCCCGGCATCGCTCGCGCTCTTCGGACATCGCATTGGCGGTCAATGCGACAATCGGCAGGTCCGGCCAACGTCCGCTGCGACGAATCTGCCGGCTGGCTTCATAGCCGTCCATCACGGGCATATTGCAGTCCATCAACACCATATCGAAGCGTTGTTCTTCCAGGAGTTTGAGCGCCTCGCCACCATGGGCGGCCACGACCACTTCACAGCCCAGTTTGGTCAGCATGCCCTTGGCCACCAGTTGGTTGACCGGGTTGTCCTCCACCAGCAGGATGCGCGCGCGGTGAGCCAGGGGCGCGGCGTCCAGTTGGATAGGGTCGAGGATCGGAGGGGCGCCGCTGCGCAAGTTGCGTTGCAGGATCTGGTACAGCGCATTACGGCTCAACGGGCGTGCCTGTTGCTGCAACGGCGCCAGCGCAGCGACCTCTTCGCCGGGCATGAAATTGCCGTAAGCGGTCACCAGCAGGATCGGCGCGGTCATGGTGGGGCGCAAGCGGAACAGGCATTCCGGGCAATCACTGATCACCAGGTCTGGGGTTTGCCCGCTCAAGTCTTCGTCTTGTCCGTAGCAACGTGGTGTCAGCCCCCAATGGGGCAGCAGGGTGGTGAGCAGTTCGGTCAGGCCACTGCCGGCGCTGGTGATGGCGATCACCTCACCTTTGAGCCGCGGCTGTGGTGTGGCGGGTAAATGCATAGGCAGCGGCAGGTCGGCACAGAATTGGCTGCCAAAGCCGACTTCCGAACTGATGCTCAGGCGGCCTTTCATCGCTTCGCACAGGTTGCGTGTCAGCGCCAGGCCCAGTCCAGTGCCGCCGAATTGACGGGTGATACCCGCACCAGCCTGGGTGAACGGCTGGAAGATTTTCACCTGGGCTTCCTGCGCAATACCGATGCCGGTATCACACACTTCGATACGCACTCTACCGTTCAAGGCGCTCAGGCGTACGTCCACTCTGCCGAAGCGGGTGAACTTCAAGGCGTTGGACAGCAAATTGCTGACGATCTGCCGTACGCGGGTCGGGTCGCCGAGTACCTGGGCGGGAAACTGCGGGTCGATCAGGCATGTCAGTTCGACGCTGGGCGCGGCGTTCTGCGACAGCAGGTTGGCGGTGTCTTCCACCAGCGAGCCGAGGTCGAACGGGATCGACTCAAGCTCGAGCTGGCCGGCGTCGAACTTGGACAGGTCGAGGATATCGTTGAGCAATTCCACCAGCACCTTGCCCGAGTCATGGGCGATGGACAGTTGCTGGCGTTGCTCGGCGGTCAACGGGCTGTCCAGCGACAGCGCGATCATCCCCAGCAGGCCGTTGAGCGGGGTGCGGATTTCATGGCTCATGTTCGCCAGGAACGCTGCCCGGGCCTGGGCCATGCCCAGTGCAGTCATCTTCGCGGCTTCGAGTTCTTCGTTGGACTGGCTCAGTTGCTGGTTACTGGCCTTGAGCTCAAGGGTGCGGGCCGAAACGATGTCTTCCAGTTGGCCCAGGTATTCGGTCAGCCGGTCCTCGGCATGACGGCGCTGCTGGATTTCGGTCTCCATGTTTTCAAATTGCTGGTTGGCGACATTCACCAGTACGCCGATTTCGTCATGTTCGTGCCCGGGCGGACAGTCCAGGCGCGCCTGCTTGCGATTGCTCAATTCACGAATAATGCGCACCAGCGGTTGGGTCAGCATGGTGTAGAACAGGCCCAGCAGGATGCCGCTCAGCAGCAGGCTGCGCACAAACCCATTGAGCAGGGTTATCTCGGCGCGGCGTAGGAAGCGGCTGCCAAAGGCGTAGGTGTCCACCTCGAGGCGCAACATGCCAAGGGATTCGGTGGGCATGTGCCCCAGAAACAGCCGGTCTTCGAACTGGCGGTTGGCGCCAAACAGGAAGTCGCTGATGGGCCTGTAGGTGCTTTCCTTGCGTGGCCGGTCGACATCCGCCAGCACCAGGCCGTTGTTGTCGATCAACTGGGCGTGAATGATTGCAGGGGAGTGCAGCAGGCCCAGAGTCAGTTCCTGGGCCAGTTCGGCGTCTATGTTGTAGGCGATACGTGACGCGGGGTTATGGCTGATTTCGATCAGCGAGCGAATTTCACGGTTGATGGATGCGTCTTCGCTGGCATAATCAATGCCGATTTGGATCAGGCTGAGCAAGGTTCCCAAGACGAAACCGACCAGCACAGTCAATCTGGCTTGTTTATAAGACAAGCGGTGGGCGAACTTGATATCCATCGAGCGTTGAACCACTTCACGTTTCCCTTCGCCCGGCAAGCATAGCTGAACATCCACCGGCTCTGGCTTGCCCGACATGTATCGTTGTTTACGCGGTCTCGTGCGATCCGCCGCAGGGTTGCCAATACGCCATCTTTTGCAAAAACTTGCCAGAGGAATAATCGTGGATTCTCGATTGAATGCCTTTCTTGAGCGGGCCGACGCCGTCCTCGCGCGCCTTGAGCCCTTGTTGCCCACGCCACGCCACGCCATCGACTGGAGCCAGTGCCTGGCCGCCCGTTGGCAGCGCGAAGGCCGCAGTGGTTTCCTGTTGCCGCTGGAGGTCAGCCTGGACATGCGCTTGTCTGACCTGATCGGCGTAGACACGCAGCGTGAAACATTGGCGCGCAACACCCAACAATTCCTCGACGGCCTGCCCGCCAACCATGCGCTGCTGTGGGGTTCGCGTGGTACCGGCAAGTCGTCCATGGTGCGCGCCTTGCTCGCCCAGCATGCCAAGGCTGGCTTGCGCCTGATCGAAATCGAACGCGATCACCTGGCCGACCTGCCGCGCGTGGTCGAACAACTGCTCAAGTTGCCGCAACGCTTCATCCTGTTTTGCGACGACCTGTCATTCGAGGCCGGCGAAGGTGATTACCGTGTGCTCAAGAGTGTGTTGGACGGTTCCCTGGAGCAGGCCCCGGAAAACGTGTTGCTGTATGCCACGTCGAACCGCCGCCATCTGGTACCGGAAAACCAGAGTGACAACGACAACTGGAAGCGCGTGGACGGGGAGCTGCACCCCAGTGAGGCCGTGGAGGACAAGATTGCCTTGTCCGACCGTTTCGGCTTATGGCTGTCGTTCTACCCGTTCACTCAGGAGCATTTCCTGAATGTGGTGGAGCACTGGATCGGCGAGCTGGCGAACAAGGCCGGTTTGCAGTGGCAGCGCGATGAAGCGCTCGACATCCTTGCCGTACGCTGGGCCACCGGGCGCGGCAACCGCAACGGTCGTTGCGCGTATCAATTCGCCCGTTACTGGGTGGGCCTCAAATTGCTGGAGCGTCAACCATGATCGATCTGCAACACGCCGGCACCGGCCTCGACGGCTATGCGATGCTCTGCGCGCAGTTGGAGTCGCTGCTGGCCGACGAGCGCGATTTCATCGCTAACAGTGCCCAGTTTTCCGCTTTTCTGTTCAACCAGCTCGATGACCTGAACTGGGCGGGTTTTTACCTCAACCGCAATGAAGAGCTGGTGCTGGGCCCTTTCCAGGGGCAGATCGCATGTGTGCGTATTCCGTTTGGCCGGGGGGTATGTGGTGCCGCTGCGGCGACACGCCAGACCCAGCGAGTGGAAGATGTGCACGCGTTCCCTGGGCATATCGCCTGTGACAGCGCGTCCAACAGTGAGTTGGTGGTGCCGCTGGTCAAGAACGGCCAACTGATTGGCGTTCTTGACCTCGACAGCCCGTCGCTGGCCCGCTTTACCCAGCAGGACCAGGCGGGCATCGAACAGCTTGCGGCGATTTTCCTGCGTTTGACCGACTGCTGACGCAACAGGGGGGCGGGTCACGCCCTCTTACTGGCCATCCAGCCTGTGAAGCTGCACTTGCAGCATCCTTTCCAGTTCCAGCATCAGCTTTTCCAGGGCTTTTACACCGGCTTCGATCTGGGGCCGGTCGTCACCCCGCGCACAGGCCTGTTCGAGGGCTTCGCACTGAGACGCCAGTGCGCACGCCTGAACGATACGCGCAGCGCCCTTGATCTTGTGCGCCTGTTCGATGACGTCCTGGCGCGAGGCTTGTGCGTCCATCAGTGCGAGCAACTCCTGGCGATCCCGACGACTGCTGCTCAACAACTCTTCCAGCAGGCGCCGACTCATCTGCGGGTCTCCGCCGGTCAGGGCCTCGAAGTTGCCGAGGTCCAGAATCAGGCTGGCGGGTCGAGGGCTGATCCGTGCCAGTTGCCGCTCCAGGGCCGTGAGGCTGATGGGTTTGAACAGGCAGTCGTTCATGCCCGCCTGGGCGCAACGCAGCTTCTCTTCGGGTTGGGCATTGGCGGTAAACCCCAGCACGACACAGGGCGTCAGTTGCTCGCGCTGTTCGTATTCGCGGATCGAACGACTCAACTCATAACCATTCATGATGGGCATGTTGCAGTCGGCGATGACCAGGTCGAAGTGCTCCTGGCGCCATGCCTGGAAGCCGGTGGAGCCATTGTGGGCGGCGGTGAACTGGTGCCCCAGGTAGCCCAGTTGCTGGCACATCAACAGCCGGTTGGCCGGGTGATCGTCCACCACCAGCACGTTGAGTACGGGCGCGGTCACCGGGGCCTCGGGTTTGAGCTCGTCCACGGCCAGCACTTGCTGCAGGCGTGTCATCTTCAGGTTGACATGCACTTGGGTGCCCACCATGGGCACGCTGCTCAGGCTCAGCTCGCCACCCATCATGGCGCACAGGCTGCGGGAGATTACCAAGCCCAGGCCAGCGCCGCTCCGCGCCAGTTGACCGGAGTTGTCGGCCTGGGCAAAGGGTTCGAACAGGCGCAACTGATCGTCACGGCTGATACCGATGCCAGTGTCTTCCACCACCAGTTTCATCTCGACCTGTTGCGGCAGCGGGGTGGGCAGCACCTCGACCTTTATTTTGACCTGGCCATGCTCGGTGAACTTGATTGCATTGCTGACCAGGTTGGACAGCACCTGCTTGAAGCGCAGCGGATCGATCAGGACTTCGGTGTCGTCGAGGTCGGGCTTGAATTCCAGCAACAGGCTCAGGGTCTTCTGGCGTGCCAGGCCGTCGAATACGCGCACCACCGACTCGATCACTTCCCGCAGGTTGACGCGCTCCGGGGCCAGGCTCAGGCGCCCGGATTCGATACGGGCGATGTCGAGGATATCGCCGATCAACTCCAGCAGGTCCTTGGCCGAGTTGTAGGCCACTTCGATAGCGGGGCGATCGAGGTGGCCCTGGTCCGCGCGCTTGAGGGTCAGTTCCAGCATGCCGATCACGGCGTTCATCGGCGTGCGGATTTCGTGGCTCATGGTGGCCAGGAACGTACTCTTGGCGCGATTGGCCTCGTCGGCGCGTTCCTTGGCCGCACGAAGTTCGTCGAATAACTGGCGTCGCTCGCTGATATCGATCCAACCACCAATGATGCCCTGGACCTCACCGACAGAGTCGCGGTACGGCAGGATCCAGTGGTAGATCGTCAGTTTTTTCCCACGGATATGCAGGGTGCGGTCCAGGATCAGTGGGTTGCCTTCGGCCACCACGCGTTGATAGTCGGCGTGGTATTGCGCCGCTTCGGCGGCGAGGGCGGTACTGATCTGCATCGCGCTCTTGCCGATCACGTCTTCGCGCTTGACGTCGAACACTTGCAGGTAGCTGTCGTTGCAGGTCTGCAGCAGGCCCCTGCGGTCACGGACGTAGATCGGGTGCGGGGTTTCATTGACCAGTGCGCGCATGAATTCGAACTGATCATTGAGGGCGCGCTCGGCCATTTTCCGATGCTTGATCTGGCGACGCATGTAGGCGTTCCAGCTCAAGGAGATCAGGAGCAGCAACCCGGTGCCGATGACGATACGGGCAATCAGTTGGTGATAGTCGCGCCAGTAGCTGTCGGAGGCGGCGGTATAGCCGCGCCAACGACTGTTGATCACGCCCAGTTCGTCCGGGGCGATGCTGAGCAAGGCCTTGTCGAGAATCGAGCTGAGCTCGGTGGCGCTGCGCGATGTCGCAAGCCCGAAGGTGGCAGGTATCGTGCCAATGCTGAAGCTGATCTGGAGCTTGTCCTGGAACATTTGCGACGACAGCAGATAGTTGGCGACCACCAAGGTATTCACCGCACCTTCCACATGGCCTTGCAACAGCAGTTCGGCCGATTTGAAGGTGTCACCCGTTTCAACCAGTTGGATTTTCGGAAAGTTTTCGCGCAGGAATTTTTGCAGCGGACTGCCCCTGGTCACCGCCAGGCGCTTGCCCTCCATTTCCTCAAGGCCGATGGGGGCGAGACTCTCCTTGTGGGTCAACATTACATAGGAGTTCTCCAGGTAGGGGCGGCTGAAGTCCAGTTGGGCTTCCCGCTCGGCACTGGGGATGATGGCACCGATGATGTCCGCTTTGCCGGCTTCGACCTGGTCGATCATTGCGTTCACATCACGCCCTCTCTGGATCTCGAAGCGCAGGCCGGTGCGCAAGCGAATCAACTCCAGCAGGTCGGCGGTGACGCCCCGAAAGTTGCCATCGGCGTCGAAGAATGTCAGCGGCGCAAAGGTGGGATTCACGATCACCTTGACCACCGGATTGTCTTTGAGCCAACGCTCTTCGCGCAGGGTCAGTTGCAGTTTCTGGTCGGTCAGCAGGATATCGCTGCCGGCACTCCAGCGCTTGGCGATTGCTTCCCGCTCGTTGGTGGGCACGGCTCTCAGTACGGCGTCGACGATACTTAACAACGTGTGGTCGTGCTGGCGCATCGCAAAGCTGAAGCCATAGGCCTCGTGTTTGCCGAAGTTGGCCATGCGGATGTTTTTCAGGTAGCCCTTGTTGATCATGTAATGGGTGGAAATGGTATCGCCGAGAAACACGTCGGCCTGGTCGAATGCCACGGCATTCAGCGCATTTTGATAAGAGGGATAAGCGCGGATGATCGCCTCTGGGTACAGCTTCTCGACCTCGCCCAGCGGCAGGTAATGATAGACCAGTGCCAGGCGCATCCCGGCCAGGCCATCGCTCAGGCTGCGGGTTTCGCCTTCGCGGGTGACCAGCACCGGCCGGTCCACGGCGTAGGGCTCCGACAGAATGAGATTGAGGTTTGCCGCTTCGAAGCCGTTGGAGGAACCGAGCAAATCGATATCCCCCGCTTCAAGGGCACGGATCGCGGCCTCCCGCGACGGGTAGCGCAACACCTTGACGGGCAAGGCCAGCGCCTTGGACAGCAGGCCGGCGTAGTCGGCGGTGAGTCCTTCATAGTCACGGCCACTGGAAGTGAGGTCGAAGGGAGGATAGTCCGGGAACGCCGTGCCCAGCACCAGTTCGCGTCTGTTCTGCAGCCACTGGCGCTGGACCTTGCTCAGTTGGCTTTCCAGTTGTACGGAGCTTGCGCGACTCAATAAGTTGAAATGTCCCGCGCCCGACGGCGGTATGGCAGGCACTGCGGTGCTGAAGCACAAACCGGCACTCAATATAATCAGATAGTCCTTTATACATCTGGGCATCCGCTTTCTCACACTAGCGCGTTTCGTTTTGCCATCTCGATAAGTTCTACCAAGGACTTGGCTTGAAGTTTTTGCATCAGCCTCTTTTTATAGGTGCTTACAGTTTTATTACTCAGGAACATGCCTTTGGCGATTTCCTTGTTAGTGCGACCTTGTGCAAAAAGTTGCAATACCATCAACTCGCGATCATTGACGGCCTTGAACAGTTCAAGCTCCTTGGAATCCACGTTGTCCACGCCGCTGGCATTCAAGGCCTGGCTGGGGAAATAGTTGTAGCCCGACAGCACGGCGCGGATGGCGCTCAGCAGCTCGCTCAGGTCGCCTTCCTTGCACACGTAGCCATCGGCACCCGATCGCATGCAGCGTGTGGCGAACAGGGTGGGGGATTGGGCCGTCAGGACGAGGGTTTTCATCGAGGTATTCATGGCGTTGAATCGGCAAAGCACTTCGAGGCCGTCGAGTTTTGGAATGCTGATATCCAGAATGATGAGGTCCGGCAGGCATTCGCGGACCATTTGTATGGCGTCGCAGCCGTTATCCGTTTCGCCCACCACTTCATAACCTTCGTGTTCCAGCAACATTCGGATAGCAAGTCTTATAACCGGATGGTCATCAATAATAAAAACGGTGTTCATGATCATATTCCATGCAAGTGCAAATAAAGCGGGCACATTAGCTCAGAAGCTTAGGGGGGAGCATGAACCCAAGGGGGAGTAGATATAAAACAGGAAAATTCCTACATTAAAAAAGGTAAAGGCCTACCAGTTGGTTAGGCTTTGTGACACGAGAGGTCAGCGTTTCGCTGCCGTGCACGCTGAATCGTGAAATCAGGGATTCAATGGGCGTTATGCGGAAACTTTTCGACGGGTTTATATGTTTGAAGTCCTACATTCATGAGGCATGGAATAAGTGGGTCAAGCCGGCAAGCTCATCCTTGTTCAAAGGTTTCGACAAGTAACCGAGCAGGGGCAGGCCGCGTTCCAGTGCCTGGGTTTGTAGTGTGTACAGTTCTGCTTCGGGGAGCCCGCTGAGCAGGATGGCGCCGGTGATAAAGCGTCGGCGGCTGGCGATTTCAATCAATTCAATCCCTGGCAGGTCTGGCAGGCACTGGTCGCACAGGATGATGTCGAAAGGCGCTTCGGCCAGGGTCATCAAGCGGATCGCCTGCTCGGCGTTTTCGGCCGGGGTCAGTCGCTCGAAACCGAAGCTCCTGAGCAGGCACTGGGTGGCGAGCAGTTGAAAGGGATGGTCCTCCACCAACAGGATGCGAAGGGAGTAACTGGGCATAGAAGGCACACGGTGAGTCAAGCGTCGATGGAGGGCATGTAGGAACTGTTCGCCTGATCTGCCCGGAGCGTGCGAGATTATTCTTCGTATGTTTGTGCGAATTCGATCAGGCCGCTCTGTTCCCGTCGTAGGCAGATTCTGTTCAGTGAACAGGCGGCATGATCGGTGAGGTCATTGAGGGCTGGAGCGCCCTGTCATTTCGCGCGCCATCTCGGTGGCGTAGCTGTCGGTCATGCCGGCGATGAAGTCGATCATGCGTAGGAAGGACGCGTGCAACGGCCAGGCGGGGTCCGGTGCGTTGTTGCCCAAAAGATCGAGAATGCGTCGGTTCTTGAAGGAGGGCGTGCGTCCGCCATGCTGCTCCAGTGCCGCGCCGCAAAAGGCGTTCAAGAGAATCTCCAGGGTGGTGTAGGCGCCGATTTCATGCAGGGTCTTGCGCTTGTCCTGGAAGATTTTCTTGCGTGCCATGTCCTTGGCGTCCAGTACGCAGCGCTTGGCGGGGCCGTGCATGTGCTCCACCAAGTCGCCGGGCAGGGTGCCGGCGAGCAAGGCATCCTGCTGTTCGACGAAGGCCCGTGCCGCAGCGTTGGTCAGATGCTCGATGGCCTTGCCACGCAGGATCGCCAGCTTGCGTCGGCGGGAGTCCTGGGCGCCCAGCTGGCGATAGGTCTGCGGCAGGTCGTCGCCGACCAGGTCGAGCAGCAGCGACTCGACTTCGGCGTATTGAAGCAAGTCCATTTCCAGACCGTCTTCCAGGTCGATCAGGGCATAGCAGATGTCGTCTGCCGCCTCCATCAGATAAACCAGTGGGTGCCGGGCCCAGCGCTGGTCTTCGAGTTGCGGCAGGCCGAGCTTGTGGGCGATCTGTTCAAGGATCGGCAGTTCACTCTGGTAGCAGCCGAACTTGTGTTTCTTGTAGCCCAGCGAATCCGCGTGACGGGCGGTCCAGGGGTATTTCAGATAAGTGCCCAATGTGGCGTAGGTCAGGCGCGTGCCGCCGTCGAACTGGTGGTATTCCAGCTGGGTCAGGACCCGGAAGCCCTGGGCGTTGCCTTCGAAATTGAGGAAATCATTGCGCTCGGCGTTGCTCATATCATCCAGCCAGCCGCGTCCGGCCGCCTGCTGGAACCAGTGGCGGATGGCATCTTCGCCGGAATGCCCGAACGGCGGGTTGCCGATGTCGTGGGCCAGGCAGGCCGATTGCACCACCATGCCCAGATCGCTCGGGTCGCACCAGTCGGGCAGGGCACTGCGCAGGGTTTCGCCGACACGCATACCCAGGGAGCGGCCGACGCAGCTGACTTCCAGGGAGTGGGTCAGCCGGGTATGGATGTGGTCGTTGCTCGACACCGGGTGCACTTGGGTCTTGCGGCCAAGGCGGCGGAACGCGCCGGAGAAAATAATGCGGTCATGGTCTTTGTGGAACGGGCTGCGGCCCAGTTCTTCGGGGCTATGCAGGGGCTTGCCAAGACGTTCGCGAGTCAGCAGGGTGGGCCAATCCAAGGCGGGTACTCTCCGTGCAGTAAATGACCCGCCCAGCTTCCCGGTTCCGGGTGGGCGGAGCAAGCGAAAATCTACAGCCCGGCTGCGTCGATATCGATTAACAGCAAGCGCTGACCGTTATCGAAGAATTGTCCGGCGGTGAGGCAATACTGGTTGGTGGTGGCGTCGCGGTAGGTCGAGGACAAGGTCAGTCGCCGCTCCTCCCACCCTTCGGCGAGCAGGAGGTAGAAGTACGGTCGCCATGACCAGTTGTGGCCCAGGTAGCGGCTGTCGGCTTGCCAGGCGTCCTGGCGCCACTCGAAGTTGGGCGTCAGCTGGGTGCCGTGCCGGTCGCACTGGTAAAAGCGCAGCAGCCAGGGAAAGGCCGGCAGTTGGGGCAAGTGATTCAGTGGCGCCTGGGTCTGGGCCCAGGTTTGCAGGATGTTCATCAGTTCGGCCAGTTGCTGGCGCAGTTGCCTGACGCGTCCGCGTTCCGCCAGTTTCTGTTGGACATACGCCGCACGCAGTTGGGCAAAACGTGGGACGAAGGCGTCGGCGGCGAACCAGTCCAACTGTGCCTGGGCGAACAGATAGCCCTGGACATACCGCGAACCGCATTCCAGGGCGAAGCTCAATTGCGCCTCGGTTTCCACGCCTTCGGCAATGATCCAGCACCCGGTCTTTTCTGCCATTTGCGCCAATGCCCGCACCACCTCACTGCTCGGTCCACCCCGGGCGGCCTCCTGGAACAGGCGCATGTCCAGCTTGAGAATATCCGGCTGCAACGCCAGCACTCGATCGAGCTGGGAGTAGCCAGCGCCAAAATCGTCGATGGCGATGCGTGCACCGGCCTCGCGATAGCGCACGACCACGTCGGTCAGACGCTGGATATCTCCGCCCAGTTCGGTGATCTCAAACACGATGCGCGCCGGGTCGACGCCATGGGCGTGAATCTGTTTCAGGCTCGGCAAGGCTTGGCCCGGGCGCAGTTGGTTGATCCAGCGCGGTGAGATGTTCAGGCTCAGAAACCAGTCTTCAGGGGCTTCATGCAAGCGGCGCAGCGCATCGTCGCGGATCTGCCGGTCGAGGCGGCGCAAGGTGACGCTCGGCGTGCGCGGGTCGGCGAACAGCGGGCCCACGGACTCCAAACGGCCGTCAGCCTGGCGCAAGCGGCCCAAGGCTTCGACGCCGGCGATACGACCGGTGGCGGTGTCGATGAACGGTTGGAAGCAGGCAAACGGTTGCCCGTCGATCACGGGGCCTCCTTAAGAGCGGTGGAGAAAAAAGGCCCGGCCCTCGAAAACGAGGGCCGGGCCGATTCTGTTAGCAAGAATGCAGCCAGCAAGGCTCACTGTTTGCGTGAACTGCCCTGCATCGCCAATTTGATCAATGGGATCAGGCCGGCGCCGAGGCGCACCAGGCGCGTCAGATTGGCGATGCCGCCGCCCTTGGCACCTTTGCCGGTAAAGAAACCGATCAGCGTGACGGCGGCCACGCCCCACAGCGGCGCGTGCTTGATGCCCAGGCCGTCTTGCCAGCTGTGCCCCAGGTTACGCACTTTGTTCAGGGGCGCCATCAGTTGCTGGGACTCGTGACGGATCTCCTGGCGGTGCATTTCCATGCGCAGGCGAATCAGCGCCTTGCGCATTTCGCGGCGGGAGGCGGTTTGCGGGATTTCAGTCAGGCTCATGGCAGCAGGCGCTCCCGGTCGTTGGCCAGCTCTTCGAGGGTGGCATGGAACGGCGTGGACTCATCGAACACCGCCGCTTTCAAGCGTATCCCGCAAAATGCGGCAGCCAGGGTGTAGAACACGCAGAGGCAGATGATCCCGGTCAGGCGGTAGCCGGTGTCCCACACCAGGATCATCACCAATGTCGACAACCCCACCAGTAACAGCAGGGCAAACACCAGCGCCAGGCCGGCAAACAGCAGCAGGCTGACGGTGCGTGCCTTTTGTTCCTGCAGCTCGATCCCGAACAACTCGACGTGGCTGTGCAGCAAGCCCAGTACAGCTGCGCCCAGGCGTCGGGACGTTGAACTTGGGCCCGTGGACGAGCCGGATTCGCCGATAGACATGATTTAGCGCCTTGTAGCCAGCAGACCGATCAGGAAGCCCACGCCGGCGGCGATACCTACCGACTGCCACGGGTTGGCTTGCACATAATCTTCGGTGGCTGTGACCGCTGCCTGGCCGCGTTCGCGCAGGGAGTCTTCGGTCAGTTGCAGGGTTTGGCGGGCTTTGAGCAGGCTTTCATTGATCTTGCTGCGCAGCTCATCGGCCTGGTCCCCGGCCAGGAGGGCGGTGTCGTCCAGCAACTTTTCAGTGTCGTCGACCAGGGTTTGAAAATCCGCCATCAGTATTTCTTGAGCAGTCTTTGCAGTTCTTCTGGCCATGGATATCTCCGTGATTGGCTGGTGTGTACGTGTGGTTTCGAGTCACCGGTATCGGTGAAGGTTCAGTGCAATTGTGTGGTACAGCTTTTGCTTTGCCTTGGTGCGCATGCCTCAGGCGCTGCGCCGAATCCGGGCGGCCTGAGGCTAATGCCTTGAAAAACCTTACCCTAAATCACTCAAACTCGCGGAAAAACCCTGTCGGGAACGGTCTGTTGTGTTAATCGCTGCGCTAAAGCGGTTCACGCCCTCTGAAGAAGGGTGAAACCGGTGGTGCCAATTTAGTGCATGAAACGCTGGCTTGAACCGCTTTGGTGCTTTTTGCCTTTAATGTAGACCTGCCAACCTCCATGGAAAATTTGCAAAGTGCGGTGGATACCCTTGTCCACAGTTCCAATACCCTGTTCATCCTGATTGGTGCGGTCATGGTCCTGGCCATGCACGCCGGCTTTGCGTTTCTGGAAGTCGGTACTGTGCGCCAGAAAAATCAGGTCAATGCCCTGTCGAAGATCCTCAGCGACTTCGCCATCTCCACCCTGGCCTACTTCTTTATAGGCTATTGGGTCTCCTATGGTGTGAGCTTCATGCAACCGGCGGCGGTGATCAGCGTCGATCATGGTTACGGCCTGGTGAAATTCTTCTTCTTGCTGACCTTTGCGGCGGCGATCCCGGCGATCATTTCCGGGGGTATTGCCGAGCGTGCACGATTTGTTCCGCAACTGTGTGCCACAGCGCTGATCGTCGCGTTTATCTACCCATTTTTCGAAGGCATGGTCTGGAACGGCAATTTCGGCCTGCAGGCCTGGCTGCTGGCAACCTTTGGCGCCAGCTTCCACGACTTTGCCGGTTCCGTGGTGGTGCACGCCATGGGCGGCTGGCTGGCGCTGGCGGCCGTGTTGCTGTTGGGACCGCGCAATGGGCGCTATCGCGAAGGGCGCCTGGTGGCGTTCGCGCCGTCGAGCATTCCGTTCCTGGCGTTGGGGTCGTGGATTTTGATCGTGGGCTGGTTCGGTTTTAACGTCATGAGCGCGCAAACGCTGAACGGCGTCAGCGGCCTGGTGGCGGTCAACTCGTTGATGGCCATGGTCGGAGGCACCGTCGCCGCCCTGGTGATCGGTCGAAACGACCCTGGCTTCCTGCATAACGGCCCACTGGCCGGGTTGGTGGCGATCTGCGCTGGTTCGGACCTGATGCACCCGGTCGGTGCGCTGGTGACGGGCGTGGTGGCCGGCGGTCTGTTTGTGTGGTTCTTCATTGCGGCCCAGGACCGCTGGAAGATCGATGACGTGTTGGGTGTGTGGCCACTCCACGGCCTGTGCGGCGTGTGGGGCGGCATCGCTTGCGGCATCTTCGGCCAGACGGCGCTGGGCGGACTGGGGGGCGTCAGCCTGGTCAGTCAACTGATCGGTACCGCCCTTGGCATCGCCGTGGCGCTGGCGGGCGGTCTGTTGGTGTATGGCGTGATCAAGCGCGTACACGGGCTGCGCTTGAGCCAGGAAGAGGAGTATTACGGCGCGGACCTGTCGATCCACAAGATCGGCGCGGTCAGTCAGGATTGATCGGCGCCTCTTCTTCGCTGCCAGGGTGCGAGTAAAAACCGTGCAGCAGGCGGTAGCGGTTGCGCCGCACATCATCGATCCGCGCCTGAACCTGTTGGTCCGGTAGGCCCAGCATGATCAAGGCGTGGGAGGCGAGCATCAGGCTCGACTCCAAGAGCTCGGGCACCACTTCGCTGGCGCCCGCGGCTTTGAGCTCTGCCAGTTGGCTGTCATCACGGGTGCGCACCAGGATCGGCACCGTCGGGTTGAGTCGGCGGGCTTCCTTGAGCACCACCAGTGCCACATCGCTATTGTCCACGGCAATCACCACCAAGCGCGCGCGCTCCAGGCCGACCGCAGTGAGCAGGGCGCCGCGACGGCAGTCGCCGTAATGCACGCTGCTGTCGTCGGTGGCCGCTTCCTGTACCCGTTCCGGGTCGTCATCCAGGGCAATAAAGGCTTGCTGCTCGCGGCGCAGGAAGCGTCCGATGGATTGTCCGACCCGCCCATAGCCACAGATCACCGCATGGCCCTGCAACTGGGCGTTGAGCGCGGTGATTTCTTCCAGTTGCACTTGCTGATTGGGCTTGCGGTGCAAGCGCAGGGCAATGGCCGGCGCGGCGCGCAACAGCAGCGGGGTGAGCAGCATTGAGCAAAACGTGGCGGCGAGCAGCAGACCGTTGAATTCATCCGGTATCAGGCGGCTCTGTTGCATCTGCGCCATCAACGCAAAACAGAACTCGCCGCCCTGGGCCAGGGCCAGGCCGCTGCGCCAGGCGGTTTCACTGTCGCTGCCGCGCAGTTTGACCAGTGCGGCGACTACGCAGCCTTTGACCAGCATCAGCGCAAGTGTCATGCCGAGGATCAGCAGGCTGTGACTGAGGAACAGTTGCAGGTCGATCAGCATGCCGATGCTGACAAAGAACAGCCCCAGCAGGATGTCGCGGAACGGTCGTATATCCGCTTCGATCTGATGGCGGTAATGGCTTTCCCCCAGCAGCATACCGGCCAGGAACGCGCCAAGGGCAGGGGACAGGCCCAGCAGGTGCGTCAACCAGGCAGTGAGCAACACAATCACCAGCGCCAGCAGCACGAACAACTCGGCCGAATGGGACGCGGCCACCTCACGAAACAGGCGCGGCAACAGCCAGCGGCTGGCCAGCAACAGCCCGACGAATAACACCACGGTCTTGCCCAGGGTCAGCGGCAACGCCACATACCAGGTTTGCTCGCTGTTGCCGGCGAACACCGGGACCAGCGTCAGCAGCAACACAGCCACCACATCCTGGAATAGCAAGACACCAATCGCGTTCTGGCCATGACTGCTGAAAATTTCCCCAAGGCTGGTCAGTTCCTTGCTGACGATGGCGGTGGACGACAGCGCCAGTCCCGCTCCGAGCAACAAGGCGATGCCCGGCGCCACACCCAAGGCCATCAGCAAGGCCCCCAGCAGCACCCCGCAGCCCAATACCTGCAAGCTGCCCAGGCCAAACACTACGCTGCGCAGGCTGAGCATCTTGGTCAGGGAGAACTCCAGGCCCAGGGAAAACAACAGGAACACCACGCCCAGTTCGGCGAGGTCGGGCAGCTCTTCGCTGTCATTCACCCAATCCAGCGCGGTAGGGCCCACGGCCAGGCCTACGCACAGGTAGCCCAGCACGGGCGGCAGTTGCAGCCGGCGAAACAGCGCAATCACCACCAGGGATGAGGCCAGAATGATCAGCAGGGTGGCGAACACACGCATCTTCCTTGCAGGGAGGCGGCAAAAAGCCGCGAGAATCGTTGAATCAGTTATAGGTCATGGTGATCTGGATCAGGGGTTGCTGTGGCGAGCCCGCTCGCCACAAGTATTCAGCGGGCTTAGAATGATGGCCTACTTCTGAGCAGGTCCTTTCGTCATGCCTCCTGAATGCCAGTTGTTTACCACGCTGGGGTGCCATCTGTGCGAACTCGCCGAAGAGGAAATCATGCCGTTGGTCGAACATGGGTTGATGGTCGAGTTGATCGATATCGCCGATTCAGAAGCCCTGGTCGACGCCTACGGCCTAAGGATTCCGGTGCTGCGCCGGCTGGATACGGGCGCTGAACTCGGTTGGCCGTTCGACACTGAGCAGGTGGTTGCCTTCCTGCTTTAGCGTTTGGACGATGGCGGGTTTCCAGATATTGAGTTACTGTACGCTTGTACAGCGATTGAATAGAGGGAACGCCCGTGGTGAATGTTGAACAACTGAAAAGCAGCGTCAATCGCATGTCCGCCGACGTCGTGCGCGATGCTGTGAACGAGCTGCGCCTCGACGGCCTGGTCACGGAAGGCAAGACGCCGTTTAACAAAGTGCATTTCAACACCTGCTTTGCGGAGATCGAGGCGTTGTTCCAGCGCGCCGGCTACCACAAGCAGTTGGATGTGGTCGGGTACCAGGGCTTGTTATATGCGCTTTACGATCCCGGCCGCTGGGAAGCGGTGGACGTGCTGCGCTGGCTCAAGGAATTCACCGAGGCCGCCAGTGCATCGCCGATCCTGCGCGCGGAGTTGGCCAAGGCCTGAGATCCGCCCTAGGCTCAATCCCGCTCCATGCGGGATAATGCCCGCCTGTTTTTCCAGGCTTCGAGCATGTTCATGTCCACTTCTGCTTTCTCCGCGTCCCAGCACCAAGCCAGCACCCTGTACCTGCCACCCGGCCGTTGGGCGACAGTGCTGGAGTGCCTGTGCGAGCACTTCCCGGCCATTGGTCGTGAACAGTGGCTGGACCGCATCGCCCGCGGTCGGGTGCTGGATATCAACGGCAGCCCGATCCACCTGGACCTGGCCTACAGGGAAGGTCTTTGCATCTATTACTTTCGCGAAGTGCCCAACGAGAAGGTAATCCCCGTGCAGGAAACCATCCTGTACGCCGACGAGCATCTGGTGGTCGCCGACAAGCCTCACTTCCTGCCCGTGACCCCCGCCGGTGAGTACGTTGAGCAAACCCTGTTGCGCCGTCTGATCCGTCGCCTGGACAACCCGTCCCTGGTGCCCTTGCATCGCATCGACCGGCATACCGCAGGGTTGGTGCTGTTCTCAGCCAACCCGGCCAGTCGCGCAGCTTATCAACAGTTGTTTCCTACACGTCGGATCGACAAATTCTACGAAGCCATTGCCCCGGCCTTGCCGAACCTGACTTTTCCGATGGTGCATAAAAGCCGCCTGGTGGACGGTGAACCCTTCTTCCGCATGCAGGAAGGCCCCGGTGCCAGCAACACCGAAACCGCCGTGGAAGTGCGCGAGAAGCATGGCGATTTATGGCGCTATGGCCTGTTCCCCGTGACCGGCAAAAAGCATCAGCTACGGGTTCACATGACGGCGCTCGGCGCGAGTATCTGTAACGACCCGTTCTACCCCGATGTGATCAAGGACGCCGTGGACGACTACGCCAACCCCTTGAAACTGCTGGCCCAGGGCGTGCGTTTCATCGACCCGGTCAGTGCTGAGGAACGCAATTTCCGCAGCCGAATCACCCTCGACTGGTAATCCCCGGAAACGACAAGGCCCGCGCGAGGCGGGCCTTGGTGCAAGCGCCTGAGGCTTACAGGTCTTTAACGGTGCGAACCTGATCTTTGTTGATGCGGGTGCGTTTGCCGTCAAGCTGTTCGAATTCGTAGAAACCCGAGGCTTCGTTGTATTTCGGGGTGTCGACGGCCTGGATTTCACGACCGTCATTCAGGGTGATCACTGTTGGCGAAGCGCAACCGGCGAGGGTGGCCAGGCCCAGTGCAAGCATGAGAGCGGCGATGGTCCGTTGAGTCATGAGTGTGTCTCCAAGAGAATTCTTTTTAGTTGCTGACCCTGTGACGTGTAAGACGTCGCCAAAGTTCCTTGTACGAAAGTTCATTCTGACACGTCAGACCTTGGCTGTAACAGCGCTGGCGTATTCAGGTTGGCCAGACGAGGGTCATCTGCCGGGCATTCCAGGCCCACACTGCCGAGCTGCAGCAAGATCTTGCGCGGACTGCGTTCGCCAGCGTGCCAAGCGTGTTCTACCTCGGTTCGCAGGTAGGCGGGGATGATACAGATCAAGGGTTCCCAGAATTCGCCGTGACGCACCATCACCGGCAACCGCGGATTGCGCTGCGCCGTCTTACGCAGGTCGGTAAGTAATCGAACGTCGATGTTCGGCACATCACACGGCAATACCAGCAGGTGCTCATTGTGTGCGGCGGCCAACCCGGCGCGAATACCGGCGAGTGGCCCGGGGAAGTCCGGGCTGTCGTCGCTCACCAGATGGTCGGCGTAGGGCGCGTAGCGATCGTGGTTGCGGTTGCACGAGATGAGCAGCTCATCGGTCAACGGGCGCACCAGGCGCTGCAAGTGTTCGATCAGGGGCCGACCATGCCACTCCAGCAAGCCTTTGTCCTGCCCCCCCATACGCTGGCCACGGCCACCGGCCAACAGCAGGATCGAGCAGGGCAGGGGCAGCGAGTCGAGTGGCATGTGGGTTCCGCGTGGGCAGGTAAACAGGGCCCTGTGATATAACACTGGGCTGTTCCTTCGACAACCGGACCGTGCCATGAAAGCCAAGGCTGATGCGCCCTTCGTACCCCTGAACATCGCTGTATTGACCGTCAGCGACACCCGCACCCTGGACACCGACACCTCGGGCCAGGTCTTCGTCGACCGCCTCACCGCCGCCGGCCACCACCTCGCCGAGCGCGTGCTGCTCAAGGATGACCTCTACAAGATCCGCGCCCAGGTCGCCCACTGGATCGCCGAGGACGTGGTGCAAGTGGTGTTGATCACCGGCGGCACCGGTTTTACCGGCCGCGACAGCACGCCGGAAGCGGTGAGCTGCCTGTTGGATAAACAGGTCGACGGCTTTGGCGAACTGTTCCGCCAGATTTCCGTGGCCGATATCGGCACCTCCACCGTGCAGTCCCGTGCCCTGGCCGGCCTGGCCAACGGCACCCTGGTGTGCTGCCTGCCGGGCTCCACCAATGCGGTGCGTACCGGCTGGGACGGCATCCTCGCCGAACAGCTGGATAACCGTCACCGCCCGTGCAACTTCGTACCGCATCTGAAACAGGCCGAACCCTGTGAATCCCGTGGGTAAGCCTGGCAAGGGCGGCCCGTTGATGCCGGTGGAGGACGCGCTGGAGCGACTGCTGGACATGGCCGCCGCGGCGCCGATCCGTGAACAGGAACGATTGGCCCTGGCCGCGTGCGATGGCCGCGTATTGGCACAGGACTTGATCTCCACCCTCGACCTGCCGCCCTGGCCCAACAGCGCCATGGACGGTTACGCCATGCGGCGTGCGGATTGGACGGGCGAGCCCTTGGTGGTCAGCCAGCGCATCTTCGCGGGCCAGGCGCCACAGCCGTTGGCCGCCGGTACCTGCGCGCGGATCTTCACCGGGGCGCCGGTGCCCGAAGGCGCGGACTGCGTAGAGATGCAGGAAAACGCCGTGGTCCACGCCGACGAGCGCGTGAGTTTTACCGAACCTTTGCAGCTCGACCAGAACATCCGCCCCCAAGGCCAGGAGACCACGGTCGGCGAACGGGTGCTGCCAGCCGGCACGCGCCTGGGCCCGATCGAACTGGGCCTGGCCGCGTCCCTCGGCCGTGACTGCCTCGACGTGATCCGCCGCGTGCGCGTGGCCGTGCTGTCCACCGGCGACGAGTTGATCGAACCCGGTTTGCCGCTGGGGCCGGGGCAGATCTACAACAGCAACCGTCGTGTGCTGTGCAGTTGGTTGACGCGCCTGGGCTGTGAAGTGATCGATGCGGGCATTCTGCCGGATGACCTGGAACACACCCGTGACCGCCTGGCGGGCCTGGGCGCGGTCGACCTGATCCTGTCCACCGGCGGTGTGTCGGTGGGGGAGGCGGATTTTCTCGGCATTGCCTTGCGCGAAGAGGGCGAACTGGCCTTGTGGAAGCTGGCGATCAAACCCGGTAAACCGCTGACATTTGGCCATTTCCGTGGCGTGCCGGTGATTGGCCTGCCCGGCAACCCGGCCTCGACACTGGTGACTTTCGCCTTGTTGGCGCGGCCGTACCTGCTGCGCCGCCAGGGCGTGACAGATGTGGCACCGCTGCGTTTTGAAGTGCCGGTGGGGTTCACCTGGCCCAAGCCGGGCAACCGCCGCGAATACCTGCGCGGGCGCCTCGAACAGGGCAAGGCGATCATCTACCGCAACCAGAGCTCCGGCGTCCTGCGCAGCGCGGCGTGGGCGGAGGGGTTTGTAGAGGTGTTGGAGGGGACGACGTTGGAGGTGGGGGATCGCGTCAACTTCATTCCGTTGAGTGAAGTTCTGAATTGACCTCCCCTGTGGCAGCGGGCTTGTCACTGGACTTGCCTGCTTTTCATGGTTGGGGTCTTCAGTAATCCTCGCCGCGTTCAGTCACATCCCGCTCCACCGGCCCCGCATCCGGGTCGTACCCCACCGGGAACTTGCCCTTCAATGTCCATGCAAACGCAATGATCTCGGCGATGGTGCGGTACAACTCCTCGGGGATGCTGTCGCCCAATTCCATGCGCGCCAGCAGCTTCACCAGTTCGGCGTTTTCATAGATGGGCACTTCGTTTTCCCGTGCCAGTTTCAGGATCGCTTCGGCCAGGGCATCGTCGCCCTTGGCGGTCAGGGTCGGCGCTTGCTGGCCGTCGTACTTGAGGGCAATCGCCTGGCGCGGTGGGGTAGCGTTCTTCATGCGGTTTCATCCACCCAGCGATGTTCCAGTCCGGTTTTCGGCCCGCGCGGTGGCGTGCCAAGGTGACAATCCAGGTCGCCAACGTTGAGACCCGAGGTCACCAGGCGCTCGCGCAAGGTGCCCAAATGGCTTTCGATCAAACTGGCGGTGTAAGGCCGCGTCGCCCACAACTGGCTGGACAGTTTGCCCTGGGTCAGTTGCGCCTGGACCTGCAAGGGACCCAGCGGCTCCATGTCGAAAGCCAGTTCGACGCGCCACAGCATGTGTTTGGGGTCTTTCCTGTCTTTGCGGTCGGGTTCGTCCTTGTCCGGCGCTGGTTCTTCGCGCTGGAACTTGACTTGCAACGGCACGATGTCTTGCAAGGTGCGCATGGGGATTTCCAGTTGCCAGGTGGTTTGCAGGCGACCGTCGGCGGTGGTACCGGTCTGTTCCAGGCTCGACAGCTGGTGGCTCTGCAAGCGCGAAATCGCCCCGGCGGCCAGGCGCAGCAGGTTTTCCAGGTCGCCTTCGCCTTCCAGTTTCGCCATCAGCCGCTCGGGCAGCGGGAAGCCGACGGGTGCCTGTCGGGCGCCGATTTGCCCCAGGGTTCCCAATGGGCTGCGTACAAAGTTCGGCAGCACCTGGGCCAGGGTATTGGCGGCGAGGACGGCATTCATATTGGTGCTGGCGGGCAGGGCGGGCAATAAGTCCGCGACCAGGCGCAACAGGGCGCCCTTCATGTCCAACGGCGGGACTTGCGGGTTTTGCCCGGCAAGCAGTTTGGCTTCCAGAAACGCGCCGCTGTTCTGGATCACCTGCGCCAGCACCTTGGGATTGCTGACTTGCGCCAGGTCGGGCAGGGCGGCCAGTAAACGGTCGGCGGCCGCGCGCAGGTCGGTCGATGTCGTGTCGTCGCTGGGCAGGTCTTGCAGTGCGCTGAAGACCGCATCCAGCGAGCCTTGGCGACTTTGCTGGGTGGAGAGTTGTTGGGTAATGGCCAACTGATCCTTGAGCCCGCTCAGCGGCACAAAGTTCAGGGTTTGCGCGTTCTGCACCACGGCGCTGAGCAAGCTGCCGACCCGCAACGGTTGCGGGCTCTCCACGGTCAGGGTGGCGCCGGCCATGGCGTTATTGAGCACGGTCACCAGCGAACGGTAGATCGCCGGCTGCGTGGTGCCTTGGGGCAGCATCTGCGTGGTCAGCACCTTGGCCTGCAACAGCGTGCCTTCGGGCATTTGTGTGGTGTCGATGCGCGTCAGGGCGGCGACGTTGGCGCTCAAGGCCTGCTGCAGGCTGAGGGTCAGGTTACCCGTCGGGGTCTGGCTCACCGCCACATTGCTGCCGAGCGGCAACGGCTGGGGGCTGCTGGCTTGCACCAGGGTCTGGCGACCACCGTCGAGGGTCAACTTGAGCAGCAACTGAAAGGCATCACCGCCCTGTTTGAGGGCGATCACTTCGGCGTTCGCGGTTTTTCCCGGGTCGATCAGCCCGATCTGCGGCTCCAGCAGTTTCAGCAATGCTCCCGTCGCCGGCGCGGGGCTTTGCCCGGCAGCCGGAGTGGAAGGAAGCGTAGGAAGGTTGATCTCACCGGTCATCGCGCGCGCCGTCTCTTGGGAAATTGCCCTCTTTAGAGTAGGGCATCGCATGTATAATGCCGCCCGTCTGCAAAGAGAGCGGTAAAAACCTCACAACTATTTGATCCAGCTCTCTAAACTCGGTCGCCAAAGCCGTTATTGTGCACCTCTCTTTAACGGCCACTGCACCGCCGACTTGAACCGTAAAGGCCCGCGATCTCTTGACCAGCCCCCTTCTTGAAGCCGTAGCGCTCTCCTGTGAACGCGACTTGCGCCTGCTGTTCGAGCACCTCGAACTGCGGCTGGCCAGTGGCGACATGGTGCAGATCAGCGGCCCCAACGGCAGCGGCAAGACCAGCTTGCTGCGCCTGTTGGCCGGGTTGATGCAGCCGACGGCCGGCGAAGTGCGCCTCAACAGCAAGCCCCTCAACGAACAACGC
Source organism: Pseudomonas extremaustralis (assembly GCF_900102035.1). Lineage (NCBI taxonomy): Bacteria > Pseudomonadati > Pseudomonadota > Gammaproteobacteria > Pseudomonadales > Pseudomonadaceae > Pseudomonas > Pseudomonas extremaustralis. The sequence continues at coordinate 2,964,307 of NZ_LT629689.1, read as the reverse complement.
ACCACGCTTGCCCGCAACCTGGTCTGGATCGGCCACGCTGCCGGGATCAAGGACGTGCTGACCGCCGAAGAAAACCTCAGCTGGCTCAGCGCCCTGCATCATCCCGCTTCCCGCGATGCCATCTGGCAGGCCCTGGCCGCCGTTGGCCTCAAGGGTTTCGAAGATGTTCCCTGTCACACCTTGTCCGCCGGCCAGCAGCGCCGTGTGGCTTTGGCGCGCCTGTACCTGCCGGGGCCGCCGCTGTGGATTCTCGACGAACCCTTCACCGCTCTCGATAAACAAGGCGTTGCCCAATTGGAAGAACACTTGGCGCAGCACTGCGAGCAGGGTGGCCTGGTGATCCTCACCACCCACCACAGCCTGACGCGCCTGCCTGTCGGTTACCGCGACCTGGACCTGGGACGGTGGTCGGCATGAGTGTGTTCGCCCTGCTGGTCGCCCGTGAAGCGCGTCTGCTGTGCCGCCGACCGGCTGAGTTGGCCAATCCCTTGGTATTTTTCGCCATCGTGATCGCGCTGTTCCCGCTGGCGGTCGGCCCGGAAACTAAACTGTTGCAAACCTTGTCTCCGGGACTGGTCTGGGTTGCGGCACTTTTGTCCGTCCTGCTCTCGCTGGACGGGCTGTTTCGCAGTGATTTCGAAGACGGTTCCCTGGAACAGTGGGTCCTTTCGTCGCACCCCCTGCCACTTCTGGTGTTGGCCAAGGTACTGGCACACTGGGCGTTTTCCGGTCTGGCGCTGGTCTTGCTTTCGCCGCTGTTGGCGATGATGCTGGGGCTGCCCAGCGAATGCCTGCCGATTCTGCTCCTGAGCCTGTTGCTCGGCACGCCGGTCCTCAGCCTGTTGGGCGCAGTGGGCGCGGCGCTGACCGTGGGTTTGAAGCGCGGCGGCCTGTTGCTGGCGCTGTTGATTCTGCCTTTGTATATCCCGGTGTTGATCCTGGGCAGCGGCGCTCTGCAAGCCGCGCTCATGGGCATGCCGGCGACCGGTTACCTCCTGTGGCTGGGTAGCCTGACCGCCCTGGCGGTAACCCTGACACCCTTTGCTATAGCGGCCGGCCTGAAGATCAGCGTCGGCGAATAATGAGGTCTGACCGGGCGTTATGCCCCGGTCAGTAAAGACCCTAAGCTTCTTGCCAAGACGAGAAGCAACCGTGACGGAAACAGCAATGAACTGGACCTGGTTTCACAAGCTCGGCTCGCCCAAATGGTTTTACGGCATCAGTGGCAAGCTGCTGCCGTGGTTGAGCCTCTTCGCCGTGCTGCTGATCGGCATCGGCCTGGTCTGGGGCCTGGCCTTTGCGCCGCCGGACTATCAGCAAGGCAACAGCTTTCGCATCATCTACATCCACGTTCCCGCCGCGATGCTGGCCCAGTCCTGCTACGTGATGCTGGCCGTGTGTGGCGTCGTCGGCCTGGTGTGGAAGATGAAGCTGGCGGACGTGGCCCTGCAATGCGCCGCGCCCATCGGGGCGTGGATGACCGCCGTGGCGCTGGTCACCGGTGCGATCTGGGGCAAACCCACCTGGGGCTCGTGGTGGGTGTGGGATGCGCGACTAACGTCCATGTTGATCCTGCTGTTTCTGTACTTCGGTCTGATTGCCCTGGGCAACGCGATCAGCAATCGTGACAGCGCCGCCAAGGCCTGCGCGGTGCTGGCGATTGTCGGCGTGATCAACATTCCGATCATCAAATACTCGGTGGAGTGGTGGAACACCCTGCACCAGGGCGCCACCTTCACCCTCACCGAAAAGCCGGCGATGCCCGTGGAAATGTGGGCGCCGCTGCTGCTGATGGTGCTGGGGTTCTACTGTTTCTTCGGCGCCGTGCTGCTGATGCGCATGCGCCTCGAAGTGCTCAAGCGTGAAGCCCGCGCCAGTTGGGTCAAGGCCGAAGTGCAAACCAGCCTGGGAGCGCGTGGATGAGTTTTGCTTCTTTCAGTGATTTTCTCGCCATGGGCCACCACGGCCTGTATGTCTGGACAGCCTATGGCATCTGCCTGGCCGTGCTGGCCCTCAACGTTGCGATGCCGATCCTGGCCCGCAAGCGTTACCTGCAACAAGAGGCGCGTCGTCTGCGCCGGGAGACCGAAAAGTGAATCCGCTGCGTAGAAAGCGTCTGTTGATCATCCTTGCCATCCTGGCCGGCGTCGGCATTGCCGTGGCCCTGGCCTTGAGCGCCCTGCAGCAGAACATCAACCTGTTCTATACCCCGACCCAGATCGCCAATGGCGAAGCCCCGCTGGACACGCGCATCCGTGCCGGCGGCATGGTGGAGAAGGGTTCGCTGAAGCGCTCCAGCGATTCCCTGGACGTCACCTTCGTGGTCACCGACTTCAACAAGGCCGTGACCATCACCTATCGCGGCATCCTCCCGGACCTGTTCCGCGAAGGCCAGGGCATCGTCGCCCTGGGCAAGCTCAACGCCGACGGCGTGGTGGTGGCCGATGAAGTGCTGGCCAAGCACGATGAGAAATACATGCCGCCGGAAGTCACCAAGGCGCTCAAAGACAGCGGCCAATCCGCGCCAACCCCCGCAAAGGAGGGCTAAGTGATGACGTCCGCACTGTTTATTCCGGAACTGGGCCAGCTGGCGATGATCCTCGCCCTGTGCCTGGCCATCGTTCAGGCTGTGTTCCCCTTGCTCGGCGCCTGGCGCGGCGACCGCCTTTGGATGAGCCTGGCGCAGCCGGCCGCCTGGGGCCAGTTTGCCTTTCTGCTGTTTGCGTTTGGTTGCCTGACCTACGCTTTCATGACTGACGACTTTTCCGTCGCCTACGTCGCGAATAACTCCAACAGCGCCTTGCCCTGGTACTACAAGTTCAGCGCCGTGTGGGGCGCCCATGAGGGCTCGCTGCTGTTGTGGGCGTTGATCCTCGGCGGCTGGACCTTTGCCGTGTCGATCTTCTCCCGCCAATTGCCGCAAGTCATGCTGGCGCGGGTGTTGGCGGTGATGGGCTTGATCAGCATCGGCTTCCTGTCGTTCCTGATCATGACCTCCAACCCGTTCAGCCGCATCCTGCCGCAGATCCCGGCGGACGGGCACGACCTCAACCCGCTGCTGCAGGACATCGGCCTGATCGTGCACCCGCCGATGCTGTACATGGGGTATGTGGGTTTCTCCGTGGCCTTTGCCTTCGCCATCGCCGCCTTGCTCGGCGGGCGCCTGGATGCGGCATGGGCGCGTTGGTCGCGGCCTTGGACCATCGTCGCCTGGGCGTTCCTCGGCATTGGAATCACCTTGGGCTCGTGGTGGGCCTACTACGAACTCGGCTGGGGCGGCTGGTGGTTCTGGGACCCGGTGGAAAACGCCTCGTTCATGCCCTGGCTGGTGGGCACCGCGCTGATTCACTCGCTGGCGGTCACCGAGAAACGTGGCGTGTTCAAAAGCTGGACGGTGTTGCTGGCCATCGCGGCGTTTTCCCTCAGCCTGCTTGGCACTTTCCTCGTGCGTTCGGGCGTGCTGACTTCGGTGCACGCGTTTGCGTCGGATCCCGCGCGCGGCATATTCATCCTGATCTTCCTGCTGTTCGTGGTCGGTGGTTCCCTGACCCTGTTTGCCCTGCGCGCGCCGGTGGTCAAGAGCCGGGTCGGCTTCAACCTGTGGTCGCGGGAAACCCTGCTGCTGGGCAACAACCTGGTGCTGGTGGTGGCCGCGTCGATGATCCTGCTCGGCACCCTCTACCCTCTGGTGCTGGATGCCCTGAGCGGCGCCAAGCTGTCCGTCGGCCCGCCGTACTTCAACGCGTTGTTCATCCCGCTGATGGGCTTGTTGATGGTGGTGATGGCCGTCGGCGTGCTGGTGCGCTGGAAAGACACGCCGGTGAAATGGCTGGCCGGCATGCTGATGCCGGTGCTGCTGGGCAGTGTGGCCCTGGCGGTGATCGCCGGGATCGCCTATGGCGACTTCAACTGGGCGGTGCTCGCCACCTTCCTGCTCGCTGCCTGGGTACTGCTGGCCGGCGTGCGCGACATCTTCGACAAGACCCGTCACAAAGGCCTGATCAAAGGCCTGCCGAGCCTGACCCGCAGCTACTGGGGCATGCAGATCGCCCACATCGGCATCGCCGTGTGCGCCCTGGGCGTGGTGTTGTCCAGCCAGAACAGCGCCGAGCGCGACCTGCGCCTGGCCCCGGGCGAGTCCATGGACCTGGCCGGTTATCACTTCATTTTCGACGGTGCCAAACACTTCGAAGGTCCGAACTTCACGTCGGACAAAGGCACCGTGCGTGTGGTCCGTAATGGCAAGGAAGTGGCGGTGCTGCACCCGGAAAAACGTCTGTACACCGTACAAAGCTCGATGATGACCGAAGCCGGGATCGACGCCGGTTTCACCCGCGACCTCTATGTGGCGCTGGGTGAACCCTTGGGCGACGGCGCCTGGGCGGTGCGGGTGCATGTCAAACCGTTCGTGCGCTGGATCTGGTTTGGTGGGTTGCTCACCGGCTTTGGTGGTTTGCTCGCAGCGCTAGACCGGCGTTATCGGGTCAAGGTCAAGAGCCGGGTGCGTGAAGCGCTCGGTTTGCAAGGAGCGGTGGTATGAAGCGTTGGTTGATGGTGTTGCCGCTGGCGGCATTTCTGGTGGTGGCGGTGTTCCTGTATCGCGGTTTGTACCTGGACCCGGCCGAGTTGCCCTCGGCGATGATCGGCAAGCCGTTCCCGGCGTTTTCGCTGCCGACGGTGCAGGGCGACAAGACCTTGACCCAGGCCGACCTGCAGGGCAAGCCGGCGCTGGTCAACGTGTGGGGGACCTGGTGCATCTCCTGCCGCGTCGAACACCCGGTGCTGAACAAACTGGCCGAGAAGGGCGTGGTGATCTACGGCATCAACTACAAGGACGACAACGCGGCGGCCTTGAAGTGGCTGGCGGAATTCCACAACCCCTACCAACTGGATATCCGCGATGAAGATGGCAACCTCGGGTTGAACCTCGGCGTCTATGGCGCGCCGGAAACCTTCTTTATCGATGCCAAGGGTGTGATCCGCGACAAATACGTCGGCGTGATCGACGAAGTGGTCTGGCGCGAACAACTGGCCGCCAAGTACCAGGCCCTGGTCGATGAGGCCAAGCCATGAAGCGTCTGCTAGCCGCTGCGGTCCTGGCCCTCGGATTGGCCGGCGTCGCCCACGCCGCCATCGACACCTACGAATTCGCCAACGACGCCGAGCGTGAGCGCTTTCGCGATCTGACCAAGGAACTGCGTTGCCCTAAGTGTCAGAACCAGGACATCGCCGATTCCAACGCCCCCATCGCCGCCGACCTGCGCAAAGAGATCTTCCGCATGTTGGGGGAGGGCAAGGACAACCAGCAGATCATCGATTTCATGGTCGACCGCTACGGTGATTTCGTGCGCTACAAGCCGGCCCTTACCGGCAAGACCGCGCTGCTCTGGTTCGGCCCTGCCGGGCTGCTGCTGGCCGGTGTGGTCGTTATGGTCATGATCGTCCGCCGTCGCCGCGCCGCACCTACCGATGGCAGCGACGCACTATCCCTCGAAGAGCGCAAACGCCTCGACCAATTGCTGGACACCAAGACTGATGATTGATTTCTGGCTCGCAGCCGGCTTGCTGCTTCTGATTGCCCTGAGTTTCCTGCTGATCCCCGTATTGCGCGGCCGCCGTGCCCAGCGTGAAGAGGATCGCACCGCGCTGAACGTGGCGCTCTACCAAGAACGCGTGGCCGAACTGCAAGTGCAGCAGGGCGAGGGCGTGCTTGATGCCGCACAATTCGACACGGGCCGTGCCGAAGCCGCGCGCGAATTGCTGGCCGACACCGAAGGCGTGGAAAAGCCCCGCGAATCGCGTCTGGGCAAGCCATTGCCAGTGCTCGCTGCGATTCTGGTCCCCGTGCTGGGCCTGGGCCTGTACCTGCACTTTGGCGCCAGCGACAAGGTCGAGCTGACCCGCGAATTCTCCCAGCCGCCGGTGTCCATGGAAGACATGACCCGCCGTCTGGAACGCGCCGCCGCTGCTCAACCGGATTCGGCGGAAGGCTTGTACTTCCTCGGCCGTGCCTACATGGCCCAGAACCGTTCCGCCGACGCCGCCAGAATCTTCGAGCGCACCGTGGCCCTGGCCGGGCGCCAACCGGAGCTGCTCGGCCAGTGGGCCCAGGCGCAGTATTTCGCTGACAATAAACAGTGGTCGCCCAAGGTCCAGGCGTTGACCGACGAGGCGTTGAAGCTCGATCCGAAGGAAGTCACCAGCCTTGGCCTGCTTGGTATCGCTGCCTTCGAGGGCCAGCGTTATCAGGACGCGATCGATTACTGGAGCCGTCTGTTGGCCCAATTGCCACCGGAAGACAACTCCCGTGTGGCGCTACAAGGCGGTATCGATCGTGCCGCCGAGAAGATTAAAGAAAGCGGTGGCACCGTGGCCCAGAAGGCGGTGATGAAAGTGCGTGTGGACCTGTCGGCCGAGGTGAAGGCTCAGGCGCTGCCAACCGACAGCGTGTTCATCTTCGCCCGCGCCGTGAACGGCCCGCCGGCGCCGCTGGCGGCTAAACGCGTTACCGTTGCCGAGCTGCCCGTCACCGTCGAACTGGGCGATGTCGACGCGATGATGCCGCAGTTGAAACTGTCCAACTTCCCTGAAGTCCAACTGGTTGCGCGCATATCCCGGGCCGGTCGACCGACCGCTGGCGAGTGGATCGGCCGCAGCCAACCCCTGGCCAGCACCACGACTGCCTTGCAGCAGCTGACCATCGACCGTCCGGACAAGTAACTTCGAGGAAACGCCCATGACCGCCCTTGCACGCATCACCCTGCTCAGCCTGGTACTGGGGCTGAGCGCTTGTGCGGTCCACCGGCCACCTGCCGCGCCGAGCGGCCCGACCATTCCCCCATCGACCCAGCCAGGTAGCCGACCTTCCGGCCCGGTCACAGCGCCGCCAAAAGCACCGCCAAGCTCGTCGCCCACCTTCGCCCCGCCACCAGGCGCGGCCAGCCACTGGGACGGCAAGATGCAGGTATACGTGCTGGACGACCAGCCCGACACTTTCTACCGCCAGCGCACCTACTACCGCTGGAGTAACGGCTGGAGCCGCTCCATCAGCCCCAACGGGCCATGGGAAGACACCGACGTACACGGCGTACCGCCGGGGTTGAGCAAGCATTACGCACAATGACAACAGGCGACCTGCGGGTCGCCTTTTTAATGCCTGTACGCCACACCTCTGCCATAACCCCCTGTAGGCGCTGGCTTGCCAGGGAAAAACGCCCAGCCACCACGGCCATCCTGAATGCCCACGTCATTATTGACGACCATCGCTTGCAAGCCGGCTCCAAGAATTGCTACCCCGAACGTGATGCACCGCAGTGCACAGTCGGGTAATGTGGCCGCCGCGAAAGGCTTTCAGTCGTGCAATACGTCTGGCGACAGGCGAAGAGGGTGTTTTGATGGCGGGCAGGTTGATCTATCTCATCGGGCCATCCGGTTCGGGCAAGGACAGCTTGTTGGATGCCGCGCGCCAATCCTTGGCCGAGCGCGGTTGCCGCATTGTGCGCCGTGTAATCACACGTTCGGCCGAGGCGGTGGGGGAGGCGGCCCACGGGGTGAGTCCGGAGCAGTTTGCCGCGATGGACGCCAACGGGGCGTTTGCCTTGAGTTGGCACGCCAACGGGCTGTCCTACGGTATTCCCAGGGAAATCGATGACTGGCTGGCAGCCGGGGACGATGTGCTGGTCAACGGCTCGCGTGCACATCTGGCGCAAACCCGCGAGCGCTATCCCACCTTGCTGGTGTTGCTGCTGACGGTCGATCAAGCGGTGCTGCGTCAACGCCTGGTCGCGCGGGGGCGTGAGTCGCTGGCGGATATCGAGGCGCGCCTGGCGCGCAATGCGCGGTTTACAGCAGCGCTGATCGCCGCCAATGGCGCAGGGTTGTTCGTGCTGGATAACTCCGGCCCGCTGGCGCACACGGTCGAGCGGTTGCTGTGCTGCCTGGACTCGTCAGCGCTTTAACAACTGCTCCACATACTCCACGAATGCCCGCGCCTTGGCGCTCGCCATGCGGCCGGTGGGGTATACCGCCCACAAGTCCCTTGCGGGCAAATGCCAGTCGTCCAGCACGGTCTTGACCTCGCCGCTGGCCAGCTCCGGGGCGAACATCCAGGTGGACGACAGGGTCAACCCCAAATGACTCAACACGGCGGCGCGCACCCCCTCCGCCGCCGTGACGCGCACGCGGCCATGGGCGACCAGGGGGAATTGCGTGTCGCCGCGGGTGAAGTTCCAGTGCGAGCCTTCGACCCTTGTGTAGATGATGGCCTGGTGTTGCAGCAAATCCTGCGGGGTCGCAGGTTCGCCGAAGCGTGCGAAGTAGGCCGGGGTGCCCAGGATGACGCAGGGCGATTCGCCGATCTTGCGCGCCGTGTGGCTCGAATCGCTCAGGTTGCCCATGCGCAGGGCCACATCGATGCCTTCTTCCACCAGGTTGAGGCTGCGGTCGTCGAGCACAACGTCCACCGTCATCTCGGGATGCTGCTCCAGGAAGGGCCCCAGGTGCGGAATGATGTGCATGCGGGCGAAGGTCACCGCCGCACTGATCCGCAGGTTGCCCGACAGCCCGGCACCGGCACCGCGTGCGGCATCGTCGGCGTCGTTGGCCTGTTCGATGGCGCGCTTGGCCTTCTCGAAAAACGCCAGGCCCGCTTCGGTGGGCGTCAGGCCCCGGGTGGAGCGCATCACCAAGCGTACCGCCAGGCGCGCCTCCAGTTGCGCGATGCTTTTGGACACCGCTGGCTGGCCGATGCCCAGGCGCTTGGCGGCGGCGGAGAACGAGCCGGTTTCGACGACGTGGACGAAGGTTTCCATGGCGGTGAGGCGGTCCATCGACGGTTCCTTGCTGGGTTGGGCGCAACGTGAAGTGTTGCGGCCTACAAGCCTAAGGGGAATGGCCGTGAGGTGTCATCCGCTGGAGGGATTTCAACATGAAGCAAAACAACCACCAGTCAGGCTGAGCGATTCTGTGCTTGAGTTAAAGATAACTCTAGGGTTACTTTAATTCGGGCCGAGCCAAGGAGGCTGAGGTGCAAAGCAGGCTATTGATCAAGGAGTTGCAGGAAGCGGGTTGGGTGCTGGATCGAGTCACGGGCAGCCACCACATTTTTATCCATCGCTATAGCCCGTACACGATTCCGGTGCCGCATCCCAAGAAGGACCTGCCCCTGGGCACCGTCACAAGCATCAGGAAACGCGCCGGACTGTTTCAGTTTTAAGGAGAGCATTCATGCAATACCCAATCTGTATCGAGTGGGGTGACGACTTTACCGCCACCGGCATTCAGATCCCCGACATCCCAGGGGCGGTCACCGCCGGGGACAGTTTCGAAGAGGCGTACAACGCCGCCGTGGAAGTCGCACACATTCTGCTGCAGGAGATGGCGGCAGAGGGCACGGCGATACCGATGCCGACTTCGGTCGCCAATCACCACGGTAATGAGGCGTACGCGGCAATGGGCTGGGGAATGCTGGAGTTGGACATCTCGCCCTATCTGGGCAAGACCGAGAAGGTCAATGTGACCTTGCCCGGCTATGTCATCCAGCGCATCGACCGTTATGTGCGTGAACACAAGGTCAAAAGCCGCTCGTCATTTCTGGCGGACGCGGCTTTGGAGAAGTTGGTGCGCTCCTAGGCGGTTGCGACCGCCACTTGCCGCGATGCACTCAGGAACCGCAGCAGCGCCACCAGCGGGAACGCGCTGCCCACCAGCATCACACCGAGCCAGCCGCCGTGCTCGTACACGCTGCTGGCGATGGCCGAGCCGAACGCGCCACCAATGAAGATGCTGGTCATGTACAGCGCATTGAGGCGGCTGCGGCTGTTGGCGTCGAGGGCGTAGATAGTGCGTTGGCCGAGCACCATGTTCATCTGTACGCAGAAGTCCAGGACCACGCCGGTCACCGCCAGGCCGATCACGCTGTACAGCGGGTGCACAAAGGCCGGCAGGAAGCTCAGCACGGCAAACAGCATGGCCAGCAGCGAAGCGCGGTGAGTGTGGCCGGCATCCGCCAAGCGTCCGGCGATGGGCGCGGCGATGGCGCCGATGGCACCGACCAGGGCGAAGATCGCGATCTGGGTCTGGCTCAGGCCATGGTTGCGTACCAGCTCCAGTGGGGCGGCGGTCCAGAACAGGCTGAAGGTGGCGAACATGCAACCTTGGTAAAAGGCACGTTGGCGCAGCAGCGGTTGTTCACGCAGCAGGGTGCCCAGGGAGCGCAGCAGTTGGCTGTAGCTGGCGCTGTGGTCGGGCTGGCGCTTGGGGATGGTGAGCATCAGCACGATACTGATGAACGCCATCAGCGCAGCGGCCGCCATGAACATCGCACGCCAACCGAAATGGTCCGCTACCACGCTGGACACCGGCCGTGCCAGCAGAATGCCCAGCAGCAGCCCGCCCATGATGCTACCCACCACCCGGCCTCGCGATTCCGCCGGTGCCAGATGGGCGGCCAGCGGGATCAGGATCTGCACCGACACCGAACTGAAACCGATCAGCAGCGACACCAGCAGAAACAGGTTCGGCTGTTCGGTGACCGCCGCACCCAGCAGGCTGGCGATGGCGACCACGGTGGTGGCGATCATCAGCTTGCGGTTCTCCAGCAGATCGCCCAGGGGCACCAGGAAAAACAGGCCCAGGGCATAACCGATTTGTGTCAGGGACACGATCAGGCTGGCCATGGCGGGTGTGAGGCCGATGTCCGGCGCGATCAGTTCGATGATCGGCTGCGCGTAGTAGATGTTGGCGACGATGGCGCCGCAGCAAAATGCAAACAGCATGACCATCCCGCGGGTCATGGTGCTCGTGGTGTGTGAGGTAGCGTTCATGGTGTTCTCAAAAAAGCGAAGGAAGATAGCGAGCGAGAATAAAGGCAAGACCCAAAGGGTAGTAGGCCGCTGGCGGTGATAACACTCATGCCGGGCATTGATGACTGAAACGTTGATCAGGAGAGGCGGATAGGACCGTTACGGCCCAGGACATTTGCGCAGGCAAGGATGGCGTGACCCCACCGATGTAACCCGAATACTGTAGGAGCCGGCTTGCCGGCGATGAGGCCAGTGGCAACGCCGCCAGCTTCAAGATTGCATCGCCAGCAAGCCGGCTCCTACAGGGGGCGATTCACTTATTGGCCGGAGTAGATCTGGTCGAACACCCCGCCATCATTGAAGTGGGTTTTCTGCACGGTGCGCCAGTCACCAAAGGTTTTCTCCACCGACAGGAAGTCGACTTTCGGGAAGCGGTCGGTGTACTTGGCCAGTACCTTTGGATCACGCGGGCGCAGGTAGTTGTTGGCGGCGATTTCCTGGCCTTCCGGTGACCACAGGTATTTCAGGTAGTCTTCGGCAGCCCCGCGGGTGCCTTTTTTGTCGACCACTTTGTCGACCACCGACACCGGCGGCTCGGCTTCGGCGGAGACGCTTGGGTAGACCACTTCGAACTGATCACGGCCGAATTCACGGGCGATCATTTCCGCTTCGTTTTCAAAGGTCACCAGTACGTCGCCGATCTGGTTGGTCATGAACGTGGTAGTTGCGGCGCGGCCACCGGTGTCCAGCACCGGTGCCTGTTTGAACAGCTTGCCGACAAAGGTCTTGGCCTTCTCTTCATCGCCACCGTTTTTCAGCACATAACCCCAGGCCGACAGGTAGGTGTAGCGGCCGTTACCCGAGGTTTTCGGGTTGGGGACGATCACCTGCACGCCATCCTTGAGCAAGTCCGGCCAGTCTTTCAGGGCTTTCGGATTGCCTTTGCGCACGATGAATACGGTGGCGGAGGTGAACGGCGCGCTGTTGTCCGGCAGGCGGGTGACCCAGTTGTCCGGCACCAGTTTGCCGTTGTCGACCAGGGCGTTGATGTCGGTGGCCATGTTCATGGTAATCACGTCGGCCGGCAGGCCGTCGATCACCGAGCGCGCTTGTTTGCTGGAGCCGCCGAAGGACATCTGCAAGGTCAGCTTGTCGTTCGGGTGCTCGGCATCCCAGTGCTTCTGGAAGGCTGCGTTGTAGTCCTTGTAGAAATCGCGCATTACGTCGTAGGAGACGTTGAGCAGAGTGACCGGGGCCGCCTGGACGGCGCTCGCCAGGGCAAGGCCGGCGGCCAGAAGAGAGGCGCTTACGAGTTTTTTCACTGCTCATTCCTTATTGTTCGAGAGAAGAGGGGAGGCATTTTGCCAGCGACTATAGCCGGGGCCGCATAGACGTTTAAAGATTAAAACGCACTTTGCTTATTCCAGTTTCTTAAACAGTGCATTGCCACAGCGTGAGCAGAACGCCGCGTTGGGTTCATGGGTGCTCTTCTTGCACACCGGGCAGTCGGTTTGCAGTTGCTCACCGCGCATGGCACTGGCCAGTTCGGCGGTAAAAATACCGGTGGGTACGGCGATGATCGAATAACCGGTGATCATCACCAGCGACGAAATCACCTGGCCCAGGGGTGTCTTGGGCACGATATCGCCAAAGCCCACGGTGGTCAGCGTCACGATCGCCCAGTAGATGCCCTTGGGGATACTGGTAAACCCATGTTCCGGGCCTTCGATCACGTACATCAAGGTGCCGAATACCGTCACCAGGGTGCACACGCTGAGCAGGAACACCACGATCTTCTGCTTGCTGCCGCGCAGTGCCGCCATCAGGTAGTTGGCTTGCTTGAGGTAGGGGCTGAGTTTGAGTACGCGGAAAATCCGCAGCATCCGAATGATACGAATGATCAGCAGGTACTGCGCGTCGCTGTAATACAGCGCGAGAATGCCGGGCACGATGGCCAGCAAATCCACCAGCCCATAAAAGCTGAAGGCATAGCGCAGCGGCTTGGGCGAACAGTACAGGCGCAGGCCGTACTCGATCAGGAAAATCAGCGTGAAGCCCCACTCGATATAGGCCAGTACATCGGCATAGTCCTGGTGCACCTGGTCGATGCTGTCGAGCATCACGACCACCAGGCTGGCGAGGATGATCAGCAGCAGGATGCCGTCAAAGCGCCGCCCGGCGACGGTGTCGCTTTGAAAAACCATGACGTAGAGGCGCTGGCGCCAGTCGTTGTTGCTGTCCATAAAACCTGCCTGAATCGAATATCGAGCAAGCCTAGGGGGATTCGAAGGGGCTGTCCATGCGGTGTTTCCTGAGTGTTCGACGGCCGGTACGCGCCAACCAACAGGCACGAATGAACGGGTCGCGCCCTTCGCAAGCAAGCCCGCCCCTACAGGGGGCGTGGTGGGGTTATTTGTCGCGGATCGAGCAGTTCGCCATATGCTCCAGCCCCTTGATCAGCGCCGAATGGTCCCAGTTGCCGCCACCGAGGGCGGTGCAGGTGCTGAACACTTGCTGGGTGCCAGCGGTGTTCGGCAGGTTGATCCCCAGCTCTTTGGCACCGGTAAGGGCCAGGTTCAGGTCTTTCTGGTGCAGGTTGATACGGAAGCCCGGATCGAAGGTGCCCTTGATCATGCGTTCACCATGGACCTCCAGGATCTTCGACGAGGCAAAGCCGCCCATCAGTGCTTCGCGCACCTTGGCCGGGTCGGCGCCGTTTTTCGCGGCGAACAGCAGCGCTTCGGCCACCGCCTGGATGTTCAGGGCGACGATGATCTGGTTGGCGACCTTGGCGGTCTGGCCGTCGCCATTGCCGCCGACGAGGGTGATGTTCTTGCCCATGCACTGCAACAGTGGCAACGCGCGTTCAAATGTCTGCGGTTCGCCACCGACCATGATGCTCAAGGTACCGGCCTTGGCCCCGACTTCGCCGCCAGACACCGGTGCGTCGAGGTACTGTGCGCCGGTCTGGTTGATCCTGGTGGCAAAGGTTTTGGTGGCGGTGGGGGAGATCGAACTCATGTCGATCACCACCTTGTCCGGCGACAGGCCGGCGGCCACACCGTCGGCGCGGAACAGCACGTCCTCCACCTGGGGGGTGTCGGGCACCATGACGATGATGAACTCGGCTTCCAGGGCCACCTGCTGCGGGTTGGCCAGGGCCACCGCGCCGGCGTCGATCAGCGCTTGTGGGGCTTTGCCGTGGTGTTCGGACAGGAACAGTTGGTGGCCGGCTTTCTGCAGGTTGGCGGCCATGGGTTGGCCCATGATGCCGGTGCCGATAAATCCGATGTTAGCCATGATTCAATCCTCTTTTTATTCGGTAGGCAGCGACCTGCCATAGGGATCAGGTGTTGTCAGTCAGATGGCGTTATGGGTTTTGAGCCAGCCCAGACCTGCTTCGGTGGTGGTCAGCGGCTTGTATTCACAGCCGATCCAGCCCTGGTAGCCAATGCGGTCCAAATGCTCGAACAGGAAGCGGTAGTTGATCTCGCCGGTGCCCGGTTCGTTACGGCCTGGGTTGTCGGCCAGTTGGATGTGGTTGATCTCACCCAAGTGCGCGGCCAGCGTACGGGCCAGGTCGCCTTCCATGATTTGCATGTGGTAGATGTCGTATTGCAGGAACAGGTTGGCGCTGCCCACCTGCTCGCGAATCGTCAGGGCCTGGGCGGTGTTGTTCAGGTAGAAGCCAGGCATGTCGCGGGTGTTGATCGCTTCCATCACCAGCTTGATGCCTGCCGCTTGCAGTTTGTCGGCGGCGTACTTGAGGTTGGCGACAAAGGTTTTTTCCAGGGTTTCGTCGTCCACGCCCTGCGGCCGGATGCCCGCCAGGCAGTTGACCTGGGTATTGCCCAGCACCTGGGCATAGGCGATGGCCAGGTCGACCCCGGCACGGAACTCCTCGACCCGATCCGGGTGGCACGCCAGCCCGCGTTCGCCCTTGGCCCAGTCGCCGGCCGGCAGGTTGAACAGCACTTGGGTCAGGCCGTTGGCATCGAGTTGTGCCTTGATCTCGGCGCAGTTGAATTCATACGGGAACAGGTACTCCACCCCGGTGAAGCCGACATCGGCAGCGGCCTTGAAGCGAGCGAGGAAATCCTGTTCGGTAAACAGCATGGACAGGTTGGCGGCAAAGCGCGGCATAGGGTTCTCCTTAATCGAGCAGGGAAATGGCAGTCGGCGCATCGTTGCCGACCAGAGCCAGGTCTTCGAATTCGTTGATGGCGTTGATTTCGGTGCCCATGGAAATATTGGTCACGCGCTCAAGGATAATCTCAACGATCACCGGCACCTTGAATGCTTCGATCATTTCCTGAGCCTTGCGCAACGCCGGTTGGATCTGGCCCGGCTCGAACACGCGCAGGGCCTTGCATCCCAGGCCTTCGGCGACGGCGACGTGATCCACACCATAACTGTTGAGTTCCGGGGCATTGAGGTTGTCGAAAGACAACTGCACACAGTAGTCCATTTCAAACCCGCGCTGGGCCTGGCGGATCAGTCCCAGGTAGGCGTTGTTCACCACCACGTGGATATACGGCAGCTTGAACTGCGCGCCCACGGCCAGCTCCTCGATCATGAACTGGAAGTCATAGTCGCCCGACAGCGCCACGACTTTGCGGCTCGGGTCGGCCTTGACCACGCCGAGCGCCGCCGGAATGGTCCAGCCCAACGGGCCGGCCTGGCCGCAGTTGATCCAGTGCCGTGGCTTGTATACATGCAGGAACTGCGCGCCGGCAATCTGCGACAGGCCGATGGTGCTGACATAGCAAGTGTCTTTGCCGAACACCCGGTTCATCTCTTCATACACCCGTTGCGGCTTGACCGGCACCGCATCGAAGTGGGTCTTGCGCTGCAAAGTGGCCTTGCGTTGCTGGCAGTCCTGGAGCCAGGCACTACGGTCCTTGAGCCTGCCGGCGGCTTTCCATTCGCGGGCCACTTCAATGAACATCGTCAGCGCGGAACCGGCGTCGGAAACGATGCCGAGGTCCGGGGTGAACACGCGGCCAATCTGGGTCGGCTCGATGTCGACGTGAATGAATTTACGCCCTTCGGTGTAGACCTCCACCGAACCGGTGTGACGGTTGGCCCAGCGGTTGCCGATGCCCAGCACCACGTCCGACTTCAGCAACGTGGCATTGCCATAGCGATGGGAGGTTTGCAGGCCGACCATGCCCACCATCAACGGGTGATCGTCGGGGAGGCTGCCCCAGCCCATCAGGGTCGGAATCACCGGGATGCCGGTCAGCTCGGCGAATTCCACCAGCAGGTCACTGGCGTCGGCGTTGATGACCCCGCCCCCGCTGACCAACAGCGGGCGCTCGGCCTGGTCCAGCAGGGCCAGGGCTTTCTCGACCTGGATGCGCGTGGCCAGTGGCTTGGCCAACGGCAGCGGCTGATAGGCGTCGATGTCGAATTCGATCTCGGCCATCTGCACGTCGAACGGCAGGTCGATCAGCACTGGGCCGGGGCGGCCGGAGCGCATTTCGTAGAAGGCTTTCTGGAACGCGTAAGGCGCCTGGCCCGGTTCAAGCACGGTGGTCGCCCACTTGGTCACCGGCTTGACGATGCTGGTGATGTCCACGGCCTGGAAGTCTTCCTTGTGCATCCGTGCGCGCGGCGCCTGGCCGGTGATGCACAAGATCGGGATCGAGTCGGCCGAGGCGCTGTACAAGCCCGTGACCATGTCGGTGCCCGCCGGGCCGGAGGTGCCGATACATACGCCGATATTGCCGGCCTTGGCGCGGGTGTAGCCCTCGGCCATGTGCGAGGCACCTTCTACGTGGCGAGCAAGGACGTGATCGATGCCACCCATCTTCTGCAGGGCCGAATACAGCGGGTTGATCGCGGCGCCTGGGATACCGAAGGCGGTGTCCACGCCTTCGCGGCGCATCACCAGAACGGCGGCTTCGATTGCTCTCATTTTGCTCATGATATTGGTGCCTCTTGCGTTTTGTAATTGTATACAAGTGGTGTTTGATTGGAGTGTATTCATGGCTGGCGGCACAGGTCAATGCATTTTATTTTCGGATATTTTTGCCCGTTTTGCGGGTTTTGTAGAGAGTATTTGGAATTATTGTATACATAGTATAAAAATATTGTGTTCTATTTGTCGTTCTGGCATCTGATTTAACAGGCCTCCATCGCTTTCCCCATAACCAAAGAAGGACGGCACCATGAGCGCTTTAACCTTGAAAATCGCCACTCAACTGGCCAGTCAGGCCATCACCGCGGGCCGCACGATTTCAGCCGCACCGCTGACCATCGCGGTCCTCGACAGCGGCGGCCACCTGATCGCCCTGCAACGTGAAGACGGCGCCAGCCTGTTACGCCCGCACATCGCCATTGGCAAAGCCTGGGGCGCGATTGCCCTGGGCAAAGGCTCGCGCTTGCTGGCACTGGACGCACAGCAACGCCCGGCGTTTATCGCCGCATTGAACAGTCTGGGGCAGGGCAGCGTGGTGCCGGCGCCGGGTGGGGTGTTGATTCGGGATCAGGCCGGCGGGGTACTGGGGGCGATCGGGATCAGCGGGGATACGCCGGATATTGATGAACAATGCGCGATCACGGCGATCGAGGGGGTGGGGTTGTGGGCGGATGCCGGGGTGAGTGCTTGATATTGCAATGACTGCAATGGCGTTATCGGGAGCAAGCCCCCACACATTTGATTGGGTTTACACATTTCTATCGGTGAATACGGTCAGGTGTGGGAGGGGGCCTGCTCCCGATTGGCACAGGCACCGCGCTCGTTCAGTCGGGTTCGCAGCCCTTGAGTACCAACCGAATGATCGTCTGCGCCGCCGCCTCATAGTCGGCCTCTTCCAACTTGGCCTTGCCCGTCACCGCCGAGATCTGCCAATCGAAATCCGCATATGTCTGCGTCGCGGCCCAAATGCTGAACATCAGGTGATGGGGGTCAATCGCGGCGATCAAGCCGCGATCCACCCAGCTCTGGATGCAGTCGATGTTGTGCTTGGCCTGGGCATTGAGCTGTTCGACCTGATCGACGCTCAGGTGCGGGGCGCCGTGCATGATTTCGCTGGCAAACACTTTGGAGGCGAAAGGCAGGTCGCGGGAGATACGGATTTTCGAGCGGATATAGTTGCTCAGCACCGCCGCCGGTTCGCCTTCGGGGTTGAATGGCGTGGAGGCGGCGAGGATCGGCTCGATAATGCTTTCGAGCACCTCGCGGTAGAGGTTGTCCTTGGACTTGAAGTAGTAGTAGACGTTGGGCTTGGGCAGCCCGGCCTTGGCGGCGATGTCGCTGGTTTTGGTCGCGGCGAAGCCCTTGTCGGCAAACTCCTCGCTCGCCGCCCGCAGGATCTTTTCTTTGTTGCGCTCGCGAATGGTGCTCATAAACCAGGAGATTCCTTGCCATGACAGGCGGTTGCGCATGGTAGCACCGGCCATCCGCGAGCCTCAACAATGTGCCCGAGAAGCCCTGCGCCGCGTTATGCCTGTACCGTCTCACGTTTTACGGATCTCCGATTCATGGCAGGACGCAGCGGATTGGTTTTGCTCGACGACTGAGGGCTCCCTTGCTGAAGGTCAGCGCGGGGCTGGGCTGTCGCAGGAAAGGGGCGGGGGGCGAATGCCGGTGTTGGTTTCGCGGACACTGCAATGAAAAAGGCCATTCAATCGAATGGCCTTTTTTGTCAGCGTTTACTCAGCAATCTGCAGCTTGCGCGATTCCGTATAGATGTAGCGCACCTTTTCATACTCGAACGGCGAGTTCAGTTGGCCATAGCGGAAGCTGGTCTGGTAACGCTTGTCGACGACGCGCAGGGCCCAGATCTCCGGGTGGTTGGAGCTGACTTCGGCCACGTTGAGGAAGTTGATCTCGTTTTCCGCACTGTAATCGACGATCAAACCGCCGGTGTCGCGCAGGTTCGACGGGCCGAGAATCGGCAGCACCAAGTAGGCGCCGGCGGGCACGCCATAGAAGCCCAGGGTCTGGCCGAAGTCTTCGGTCTGGCGCGGCAGGCCCATGGCGGTCGCCGGGTCCCACAGGCCGGCGATGCCGATCGTGGTGTTGAGCAGCAGGCGCCCGGTGGTTTCCAGGGAGCGGTGACCCTTGAGTTGCAACAGGCTGTTCAACAGGTTGGGCACGTCGCCCAGGTTGTTGAAGAAGTTGCTCACGCCGGTGCGCAGGAAGCTTGGCGTGACATAGCGGTAACCGTCGACTACCGGCAGGAACACCCATTGGTCGAAGCGGTAGTTGAAGTGGTACACGCGACGGTTCCATGACTCCAGCGGGTCATAGACGTTGAGGGCGTTCAGCGACGAACGCTCGAACTCGCGCTGGTCCAGGCCCGGATTGAACTTGAGCTTGGTCAGCGGTTCCTTGAAACCGTCGGCGCCGACCACAGTGGGGGCGTGGGCCTTGCTGTTGTCGGCATTGGCCATGCCTGCGCACATCAGGGCGGCAAGCAGCAGAAGATATTTAGCCACGGAAGAACTCCAGCATGGCGTCGGCGTTGACGCGGTAATTGAGGTTGCCGCAGTGGCCGCCCAGGGGGTAGACGGTCAAGCGATCGCCGAAGGTTTTACGCAGGAAACCGAGGTCGCCGGGGCCGAGGATGACGTCGTCGGCGTTGTGCATGACCGCGATTTTCGGGCTGGCATGCAGGTAGTCCTTGAGGGCGTACAGGCTGACCTGGTCGACCAGTTGCAGCAGGCTGCCGCCGTCGGAACGGGCGCGCCACATCGGGATCACTTGTTCGGTGAGGTAGCAATCGAAGTCGCATTGCAGCGCACGCTTGAGGAATGGCGTGAGGCTGGTGCCTTCGGTGATCGGGTATTTGGGCGGGATGATCAGGCCGCGACGGTTGATCAGGTCCGAGGTGAACGCGATGTCGGCCGACGAGAAACGGAACGAGGTGCCGATCAGCATGGCCATCTGTTCGTTGGTCAGGTGCTGTTTGGAGTTCTGGAAGTCGTAGAGCAGGGCGTCGTTGAGGTCGATGTAGCCTTTTTCGTGGAAGTAGTGGGTCAGCTTGTTCAACACCAGCTCATAGAAGGTGGTGGTGTTGTTGATGCCCTTGACCTCGGTCTGCACCAGTTTGTCGAGGTTGGTGACCGAGGTGTAGAGGTTCACTGGCGGGTTGAGCAGCAACACTTTCTTGAAGTTGAAGCTGCGGCGGGTCTCGTCCAGCTTGCTGACGAACGCTGCATCCAGGGCGCCGAGGCTGTAGCCGGTGAGATAGAAGTCAGTCACCGGCAGCGAGGCATTCTGTGCCCGCACGGCTTGCATCACACGGTACATGTCTTCGGCATCTTCCTTGCTGATGCCGGGGGTGGCGAAGCGCGAAGCCGAGGCGATGAAGTCGAAGCTGGTGGGCGACGACAGTTGCACCACGTGGTAGCCGGCCTGGTAGTACAGCTTTTTCAGGTATTCGTTGATGCTGCTGTCAAACCGTGCCCCGGTGCCGGCAATCAGGAAGATCAGCGGCGCGGCGCGATCCTGCTTGGCGATGCGGTACGTGAGTTTCTTCACTGCCCAGAAGTTGTCCGGCAGGCTGAACTCGCGCTCGGGACGCATGTTCAAGGTGTAGTCGGATTGGTTGATCTGATCGTCAGTCGGCAGTGTTGGCCGAAGGTCGGGCGGGGTGGTGGCGATGGTCGCTTCGAACGGGTTCGTCAAAGGGAAGCCATAGCTGGCTTGGTCGATATCGACGGCCAGTGCTGACGCACTTAAAAAAACGCTACCCAGCAAGGCAGCACAGCGCAAGGAACGGAGCATGACTTAATCCCTAAGAGGAAACGTGCTTGATGAAGTTCGCAGGCTATGACCACCGCGTTGCCACCGAAGTGCCAGCTCTCGGCACGAAAAGTCGGAAAATAACGTCGGAATCGGGGCAATAGTCGCGAGACGATACACTTTGCCACGTATCGGTGGACACTAATTGTGCATATGCACCTTGCTTACGGCTCCCGGCGCATTAAGCTGAGCGCCGTTTTTGCCTATCGGAGTGCCCCATGTCCCGCCGCTTGCCGTTGATCCTGCTGCTTATTGCCCTGCCGTTATGGCTGGCTGCCAGCTATGCCGCGCGTTATGGCTTTATGGAGGATGGCCAGTGGGTCGGCATCTGCGCTGACGAAGCCAGCCGTTGGGAATGCCAGGTGCGTTCGAACCTGGGCTTGATGATTCACTTCAAGATGCTGGGCTGGGCGGCCTTGATCACCGCAGTGTCGGGGTTCTTTGTGCCGGGTCGCGCAGGGTGGGGCCTGGCTGTGTTGGGGTTGGCGTTCGGGTTGCCGGCGCTGGCGTTGTACAACACCACTTTTGCGGTATTTGCGGTGGTGATTGCGGGGTTGCGGTTGGTCAGGAAGCCAAGGGCGTCTTGAATAACCCCGTTCCCCTGTAGGCGCGAGCTTGCCGTGGCGAGCAAGCCCACGGCTACAGCAAGAAGCATCAGCCCCTGCGCACCCGCAGGCAACGCCACAAAGCCGCCACCATCAATCCGCTGACCACCGCCCAGCCCCACGCCTGCTGGTTCAACAGACCTTCGCGGAACAACTGCGGCGCAATGCCGGCTCCGATGATAAAGGTCAGCAGGGCAATCTCCCGGCGGGGTCCGGTCACCGGGCGAACCAGGTAGACGAGGGCCGGTAGCACCAGGGCCGCGCTGGGGAAGCTGCGATAACGTGGGTCGAACACCAGCGCCAGCATCATCACCGCACCGGCAAACCCAGCGAATGCCACCAGCCAGCCTGCGCGTTGTTCCAGCCAGTCGAAAGCCCGCTGGCGCCATCCTTCACGGGCGCTCAGGGCCAGGGCGGCATGGGCCAGCACCAGCAGGTTCAGCGCCACCAGCAAGCCGGCCCAGACCCACTCGTCATTAAAGCGCGCGGTCACGCGGGTCAATTCGGCCCAGGTGCCGATGGAGCAGGCGGCCACCGCACCCAGCAGTGGCAAGGCCAGTGCGGCGCGACGGCTGTGAACGCGGCCACCGAGCACCAGCGTGCCCAGCAGGATGAGCCCACCGATACCCAGCCACAGCGGCCAATACGGCACATTGGTCACCGGTCCGACGAGGACGCCCTTGTCCTGGCGATCCGCATCGAACAGGCCCCAGTAACCACCGACTGCGCCTTCGCTGGCGCGCTTCCACGGCTGGTCGAATGCTTCGATCAGGTTGTAACGCCAGCCATTGGCTTCGGCCATGGCCACAAAACCACGCATGAACTTGGCCTCGTTGACCCGGCTCGGCACCGCAGTTTCGCGCTGGCGACCTTCGCTGGGCCAGCCGGTTTCACCGATCAGCACGTCCTTGGGGGCGAACTTGTTGCCGAAAGTCTGGCGCACATCGCCCACATGCTTGAGGGCCTGGTCGATGCCGGAAGGGTCATCTTCCCAGTACGGCAACAGGTGGATGGTCAGGAAATCCACCGCCGGGGCGATTTCCGGGTGCTGCAGCCAGAATTCCCAGACGTCGGCGTAAGTGACCGGCTGCCGGATCTGGCTTTTGACTTTATGAATCAGCGCCACCAGTTGTTTGGCGGTGACTTCCTTGCGCAGGAGGGCCTCGTTGCCGACGATCACTGACGTCACGACATCCGGGTTGGCGTTGGCGGAGGCGACCAGCAAGTCGATTTCCTTTTCGGTCGCCAGCGGGTCGCTACTGACCCAGGCGCCAGCCATCAGCTTCAACCCATGCTTGCGGGCCAGGTCCGGCAAGCCTTCCAGGCCGGTCATGGAGTAAGTCCGGATGCATTCGAAGCGGGTAGCCAGCAAGGCCAGGTCGGCGTCCATGCGCTCAGGGCGCAGGGTGAACGGCTGATCGAACGGTGACTGGTCCTTGTCGAATGGGGTGTACGACGCGCATTGCAGCTTATGACTGGCGCTGGCGACATCCGGCAACACCACCGGCCGGCCAAGGCCATACCAATAGCCGACAAGGGCCAGCAGGCCGAGAATCAAGGCGAAGCAATAGGGCAGGGCGGGGAAGCGGGCAGTCGCGGGCATGGTCGGCTTATCTGGGGGGCAAAGGCGCGCATCTTACCCGGATTTAACTCGTCCCAGTGGGGCGGCATAGTTTTGACATGCAAAGTTCGGGCGGGATTTTGGCGTCAACGCCTACAAAACAATCTGCTGGCGATGTGATGTCGTTTCTTGCTTGCGTGAGGTCGCTGACAGAGCAGGTCGACGTCCCCGGCAGGTTGATGATCGACGCGTCAGCACTCCACTGATGTCGCAGCAGCCGGATCGATGCGCGTGAAGGGGGCGCGATGCACCACACAACAACAGGTTGACGTCGCTCGGCATCCGTCGGGCGCAGCACTTTCGGGGAAGTACTATGAAGATGCGACGACTCTTGGGCGCAGCTGCCACGCTGGTAGTTGCGATGAGCTCCACACTGGCCAGTGCCGACAGCAAAACCCTGAGCATCGGCTACGTGGACGGTTGGTCCGACAGCGTAGCCACCACCCATGTGGCGGCGGAGGTGATCAAGGAAAAGCTCGGTTATGACGTAAAACTGCAAGCGGTCGCCACCGGGATCATGTGGCAGGGTGTGGCCACTGGCAAACTCGACGCCATGCTCTCCGCCTGGCTGCCGGTGACCCACGGTGAGTACTGGGCCAAGAACAAGGACAAGGTGGTCGACTACGGCCCCAACTTCAAGGATGCGAAAATCGGCTTGATCGTGCCGGAGTACGTCAAGGCCAAGTCCATCGAAGACCTCAAGACCGATACCACCTTCAAGAACAAGATCGTCGGGATCGACGCCGGTTCAGGCGTGATGCTCAAGACCGACGAAGCCATCAAGGCCTACGGCTTGGACTACAAGCTGCAAGCCAGTTCGGGTGCGGCGATGATCGCCGAACTGACACGTGCCGAAGACAAACAGGAATCCATTGCGGTCACCGGTTGGGTGCCACACTGGATGTTCGCCAAGTGGAAACTGCGTTTCCTGGACGATCCAAAAGGGGTTTATGGCGCTGCCGAAACCGTCAACAGCATCGGCAGCAAGGATCTGGAGAAGAAAGCGCCGGAAGTCGCGGCCTTCCTGAAGAAATTCCAGTGGGCCTCCAAGGATGAAATCGGTGAAGTCATGCTGGCGATCCAAAACGGCGCCAAGCCTGACGCGGCGGCCAAGGATTGGGTGGCCAAGCACCCTGAGCGTGTGGCCGAGTGGGTCGGTAAATAACCCCCGATAAAACTGTAGGAACGAGCTTGCTCGCGAAGAACGCAAAGGTACCGCGCTCATCATGAATGAGCGCGTTATCGTTGACGAACTTCGCGAGCAAGCTCGTTCCTACAATTGTTTCTGCGTCCCTCCGAACCCTCGCTACACTCCCTCTAATACTAAGGTCGTCTGGAACCTGTCCCGTAGCCGCATACAGTGGCTATTGTTTCAATAATAACAAAGCTGTGCTGCGAGGATAAAAACAATGAACGACAGCATTTACCTCTCGATTCAAAACAGCCCCCGTTTCAAGGAGCTGGTTAGAAAAAGGGAAAGGTTCGCCTGGATTCTCTCGGCGATCATGCTAGGGCTTTACTCCGGATTCATCCTGTTGATCGCCTACGGGCCACAATTGCTGGGCGCTAAGATCAACCCCACCTCATCCATCACCTGGGGAATCCCTATCGGTGTCGGGCTGATTCTATCGGCCTTTGTCCTCACTGCGATCTACGTGCGACGCGCCAACGGCGAATTCGACGACCTGAACAATGCGATTCTCAAGGAGGCTGCGCAATGATCCGTCGTCTATTGGCTGTACTCGGCGCTTCGGTCTTTGCCCCTGCTATTTGGGCGGGCGAAGCATTGACCGGTGAAGTGCAAAAACAACCGCTGAATATTCCAGCGATCCTGATGTTCGTGGTCTTTGTTGGTGCGACGTTGTGCATCACTTACTGGGCATCCAAGCGCAATAACTCGGCGGCCGACTACTATGCGGCCGGCGGCAAGATCACCGGTTTCCAGAACGGCCTGGCGATTGCTGGCGACTACATGTCGGCGGCGTCCTTCCTGGGTATTTCCGCGCTGGTATACACCTCTGGCTACGACGGCCTGATCTACTCGATCGGCTTCCTGGTGGGCTGGCCGATCATTCTGTTCCTGATCGCCGAGCGCCTGCGTAACCTGGGCAAGTACACCTTTGCCGACGTGGCGTCCTACCGCCTCGGGCAAACCCAGATCCGCAGCCTGTCGGCTTGTGGTTCGCTGGTGGTGGTAGCGTTCTACCTGATCGCGCAGATGGTTGGCGCGGGCAAGCTGATCCAGCTGCTGTTCGGCCTCGATTACCACGTAGCGGTGATCATGGTGGGGATCCTGATGTGCATGTACGTGTTGTTCGGCGGCATGCTGGCGACCACCTGGGTACAGATCATCAAGGCAGTGTTGCTGCTGTCCGGTGCTACCTTCATGGCCGTCATGGTGATGAAGCACGTCAACTTCGACTTCAGCACGCTGTTCTCCGAGGCGATCAAGGTTCACCCTAAAGGTGAAGCGATCATGAGCCCCGGCGGCCTGGTGAAAGATCCGGTCTCCGCGTTCTCCCTGGCCCTGGCACTGATGTTCGGTACTGCCGGCCTGCCGCACATCCTTATGCGCTTCTTCACTGTAAGCGACGCCAAGGAAGCGCGTAAGAGCGTGTTGTACGCTACTGGCTTCATCGGCTACTTCTACATCCTGACCTTTATCATCGGCTTCGGCGCGATCCTGTTGGTCAGCACCAACCCGGCGTTCAAGGATGCAGCAGGCGCTTTGTTGGGTGGTAACAACATGGCAGCGGTGCACCTGGCCAACGCAGTAGGCGGCAGTATCTTCCTGGGCTTCATCTCGGCCGTGGCGTTCGCCACCATCCTCGCGGTGGTTGCGGGCTTGACCCTGGCCGGTGCTTCGGCGGTGTCCCATGACCTGTATGCCAGCGTGATCAAGAAAGGCAAGGCCAACGACAAAGAGGAGATCCGCGTCTCGAAGATCACCACTATCGCCTTGGCGGTGTTGGCCATCGGTCTGGGTATCCTGTTTGAAAGCCAGAACATTGCGTTCATGGTTGGCCTGGCGTTCTCTATCGCTGCCAGCTGTAACTTCCCGGTGTTGCTGCTTTCCATGTACTGGAAAAACCTCACCACCCGTGGCGCGATGATTGGCGGCTGGTTGGGCCTGGTCAGCGCCGTGGGCCTGATGATCCTGGGCCCGACCATCTGGGTCTCGATCCTGCATCATGAAAAAGCTATCTTCCCGTACGAATACCCAGCGCTGTTCTCGATGATCATTGCGTTCATCAGTATTTGGTTCTTCTCCATCACCGACAAGTCGGCGGCGGCAGTGAAAGAACGTGCGCTGTACTTCCCGCAGTTTGTGCGTTCGCAGACTGGTCTGGGGGCGAGTGGGGCGGTTGCCCACTAAGGATGTAGCTGAATAAGAAATGCCCCGGTCGAAAGGCCGGGGCATTTTTTATTGCCCGGTGACCACGCTTTTAGAAGGCGCTGGAGGGCTGACGATATAAAGCGCGTGCGGTGGGCTGCTAATCGGCAATGGATCACTGAATCGTCAGTGCCACATGTCCTTTGTTGTTCTCATAGCAATTCCACGCGTCGTTGGCATAGGCATAGAAATAACCCGAGCGCTTCGGTGTATAGGTGCAACCGTGGCCGATGAGGAAGGTTTCCGGTTTCAGTAATATGCCTTTGGCATCGACGCCATCGCTGTTGGCAATGGCCCCGATGAGACTGAACCAGGGATGATTTTCATGGCGGCGGGTGAAGTAAAAGTTTGCGTTGCTGTTGTTGAAGAGCTTGCCATACCAGGTTTCCAGCTTGCCCAGCGCTGTGCCGGCCAGGTAGGCCAGTTCGCCGGGTTGAAAATGGTTGTCCACGGGGCCGTCGGGGTTGCAAACGATCGATGCGTCCAGCCATTCACCGCTGGCACTGAAGGTATAAGAGGTGCCGGCGTTGAGCCAGAGACCGGTTTCATTCCACGGCAGGCGTGCGGAAATATCCAGTACCAGCGGCATGGATGGCGTCAGCAAGCGCGCTTTGCGGTAGGGCGACTGGGTAATGGGCGGTGTTTTCTGGCGGGCCAGGGCTGAGCTGTGGAACAGTGTCGGTTGTCCGGTCATATCGGCCACGCTGCGCGGCTGAGTCGGCAGCACGTTGAATATTCCATCACACGAATCGTGCATGGTGTCGTAGAGGTCTGGTTTGACCTGTTTGACGATGTCGGCGTTGAAACTCAGGCCGGTTGCGCTCGCCTCGTCAATCATCCACTTAAGCGCACCATCGGCCAGGCCACAGTTCTGGTAGCCGCCGCCGACATCCGAATGTACGCCGGGAAACCAGATTTGTTTGAGCACGGTGTTTTCCGGTGGCTCGCTCCACAGCGTCGGCTGGAACGAGGCGCGGTGCTCATCCATCGCGAGTGCGTGGCGAGCGTGCTTGACTGACGGGTGCAGGCTGGTGTCGTGGAAGGTATAGCGTTCGCGATTGTCGAGCAGGTTGAGCAGGGCCATGTCGTCGGGGATGCCCAGCGCGCCGACAGTGTCCCAGACGCCAATGAAATGAATGGGGATCGACTCGCCCGCTTTGTTGTGGAACTCCCAGCCTTGAGCGCTCCAGTCTTCCCGTTGTTCGGTTTTACGGCGGTAGCCTTGGGTGAGCAGGGTCTGAATTCGCGACCATACCTCTTTGGGAGGGAGGTCGGTGATGCGCAGCAGGCCGCAACGGCCGATGAATCCGCCAAGGCTGCGCACCGTGTACGCTCCGCGGCTGAAGCCGAACAGATAGATGGCATCGCCGGGCTGGTAGCAATAGCAGAGCTTCTGGTAGGCGCTCATGATGTTGTTATCAAGACCGGCCCCGGTGCCGCCGCCGACGGCCTTATCCCACCAGCCGCCATTGGTGCCGACACCGGGGTGATAGTACCTGGTTTGCTCGAGGCCCTGGTTGTCGACGTCGGCTACGGCGTTGTACAGCCGCACCACATTGGTGGGTGCGGGGGCGCCCTTATCGAGTTGGTCGGGGGTGTTCCAAGTGCCGTCGCAGCAAATCACTAGATTGGCCATGGCAAATCCTTGTTCCCGGTATGCAGGAATCAGTTCAAGGGGCCCGACGACGGCTTTGGCGGCATGTTGCGAGTGTGCCCTGGCACATTGGTCGGAAGGGGCGCGCTGACTACGCAGGTGCAGCGGTAGACAGGATTCAAGATCAGCCCCGCAGGTGCGTCAAGCGGCGGCAGCGAAAATTGAGCAGCGCCGATAGGCTTGCCGCCGCAGTGCGTGCCATTGTTCCTAAACGAATAAGGCCTCCAGAGGAGGCCTTATTCAGTGCAGCTAAGCGGCTGATAGCTTACTTGCGATCTTCCAGCTTGGTGATGTCACGCGACGGATAGCCGGTGTACAGCTGGCGTGGACGGCCAATCTTGTACGGGCTGGAAAGCATTTCTTTCCAGTGGGAGATCCAGCCCACGGTCCGCGCCAGGGCGAAGATCACGGTGAACATGCTGGTTGGAATGCCGATCGCCTTGAGGATGATCCCCGAGTAGAAGTCGACGTTCGGGTACAGCGAGCGTTCGATGAAGTACGGGTCGGTCAGGGCGATCTCTTCCAGGCGCATGGCCAGTTCGAGTTGCGGATCGTTCTGGATGCCCAGTTCCTTCAACACTTCGTCACAGGTTTTCTTCATGACGGTGGCGCGTGGGTCACGGTTTTTGTAAACGCGGTGACCGAAGCCCATCAGCTTGAACGGATCGTTCTTGTCCTTGGCCTTGGCGATGTATTTGTCGATGTTCGAGACATCGCCGATTTCATCGAGCATGGTCAATACGGCTTCGTTCGCACCGCCGTGGGCAGGGCCCCACAGTGCGGCGATACCGGCGGCGATACAGGCAAACGGGTTGGCGCCCGAAGAACCGGCCAGGCGTACGGTGGACGTCGAGGCATTCTGTTCGTGGTCGGCGTGGAGGATGAAGATCCGGTCCATTGCCTTGGCCAGTACCGGGCTGATCGGTTTGATCTCGCACGGTGTGTTGAACATCATGTGCAGGAAGTTTTCCGCGTACGTCAGGTCGTTGCGCGGGTACATCATGGGTTGGCCCATGGAGTACTTGTAAACCATTGCGGCCAGGGTCGGCATCTTGGCAACCAGGCGGATCGCGGAAATTTCGCGATGCTGCGGGTTATTGATGTCGAGAGAGTCGTGATAGAAGGCCGACAGGGCGCCGACCACGCCGCACATGACGGCCATCGGGTGGGCGTCGCGACGGAAGCCGTTGAAGAAAGTCTTCAACTGCTCGTGAACCATGGTGTGGTTCTTCACGGTGCTGACGAACTCAGCTTTTTGCGCGGCTGTTGGCAGTTCGCCATTGAGCAGCAGGTAGCAGGTTTCCAGGTAGTCCGATTTCTCAGCCAGTTGCTCGATCGGGTAGCCCCGGTGCAACAGAATGCCATTGTCGCCGTCGATATAGGTGATCTTCGACTCGCAAGATGCAGTCGACATGAAGCCTGGGTCGAAAGTGAAACGGCCCGTGGCCGTCAGGCCCCGTACGTCGATAACATCAGGACCAACGGTGCCGGTTAAAATGGGCAGCTCGACGGGGGCTGCGCCCTCGATGATCAACTGCGCTTTTTTGTCAGCCATGTGGCCTCCTATTTATGCTTCAAATCATCAGACAGACCCCCCACGCAGGGCCCGCACCACTATAGTGAGATAAATTCAGATGTCAATTTGCCTAAAGTCTTGCTCCAGAGGGCTTTAACTGGACTTTTTTCTCGAAATTTGCCGCCATTTACGCCTTTTATTGCGTCAGCGCAATCCGCTATTAGCGTGAGGTGCGCGCGTTGTCATTAGTAACCTAACTGTCTATACTCGGCCACCGACCGCCAAGGGCTTTTGGGCTTGCTTTCATTGGGGGTCGCACTCCCTGGGTGGTGCTTACCTGACCAGTTCACTCCCCAACAACTTTGCCCTGATTGTTAGGGGCTCTTCAGTGTGAAAAAAAGCCGTGAATAGCCAACGACCTGTAAACCTAGACCTAAGGACCATCAAACTCCCCATCACCGGCGTTACGTCGTTCCTGCACCGTGTTTCCGGCATCATCCTCTTCCTGGGCTTGGGCATCATGCTTTATGCATTGAGCAAATCCCTGGGTTCCGAGGAAGGTTATGCCGAGGTGAAGGCATGCTTGACCAGTCCGCTGGCCAAGTTCGTAGCATGGGGTCTCTTGTCCGCTCTGCTGTATCACTTGGTAGCCGGCGTGCGCCACTTGATCATGGATATGGGCATCGGTGAGACGCTGGAAGGCGGCCGCCTGGGCTCGAAAATCGTCATCGCCATTTCCGTGGTGCTGATCGTTCTGGCAGGAGTTTGGATATGGTAACCAGCGTAACGAATCTGTCGCGTTCTGGCCTCTATGACTGGATGGCACAACGTGTGTCTGCGGTCGTTCTCGCGGCTTATTTCATTTTCCTGATCGGATACCTCGTCGCAAACCCGGGTATCGGCTATGAGCAATGGCATGGCCTGTTCTCCCACAATGCGATGCGAATCTTCAGTCTGCTGGCCCTTGTAGCCCTGGGCGCTCACGCTTGGGTCGGCATGTGGACCATCTCGACCGACTACCTGACGCCGATGGCGCTGGGCAAGTCCGCGACAGCAGTCCGTTTTCTCTTCCAGGCAGTATGCGGCGTCGTGATGTTCGCTTATTTCGTCTGGGGTGTGCAGATTCTTTGGGGTATCTGATTCATGGCTAACATTCCAACTATTTCATTCGACGCCATCATTATTGGTGGCGGCGGTGCGGGCATGCGCGCTGCGCTGCAGCTGGCTCAGGGCGGTCACAAGACTGCCGTGATCACCAAGGTGTTCCCGACACGCTCCCACACCGTATCGGCCCAGGGTGGCATCACCTGCGCCATCGCGTCCGCCGACCCGAACGACGATTGGCGCTGGCACATGTACGATACCGTCAAGGGTTCCGACTACATCGGTGACCAGGACGCTATCGAGTACATGTGTCAGGAAGGCCCGGCTGCGGTGTTCGAACTGGACCACATGGGTCTGCCGTTCTCCCGTACCGAGCAAGGCCGTATCTACCAGCGTCCATTCGGCGGTCAGTCGAAGGATTACGGTAAGGGTGGC
The DNA here is from genome assembly GCF_900102035.1 of Pseudomonas extremaustralis. NCBI lineage: Bacteria > Pseudomonadati > Pseudomonadota > Gammaproteobacteria > Pseudomonadales > Pseudomonadaceae > Pseudomonas > Pseudomonas extremaustralis. The sequence goes on along the minus strand of NZ_LT629689.1, from coordinate 2,933,419 downwards.
CAGGCTGCCCGTACCTGCGCTGCGTCCGACCGTACCGGTCACGCGCTGCTGCACACCCTTTATCAGGGCAACCTGAAAGCCGGCACCACGTTCCTCAACGAGTACTATGCGGTTGACCTGGTAAAAAACCAGGACGGCGCTTTCGTTGGCGTGATCGCCATCTGCATCGAAACCGGTGAAACCTCCTACATCCGCGCCAAGGCTACCGTGCTGGCGACCGGCGGTGCAGGTCGTATCTACGCGTCGACCACCAACGCCCTGATCAACACCGGTGACGGCGTTGGCATGGCGCTGCGTGCTGGCGTGCCGGTGCAAGACATCGAAATGTGGCAGTTCCACCCGACCGGTATCGCCGGCGCCGGTGTACTGGTTACCGAAGGTTGCCGTGGTGAAGGTGGTTACCTGATCAACAAGCACGGCGAGCGTTTCATGGAGCGTTATGCTCCGAACGCGAAAGACCTGGCTGGCCGTGACGTAGTTGCCCGTTCGATGGTGAAAGAAATCATCGCCGGCAACGGCTGTGGCCCGAACGGCGACCACGTGTTGCTCAAGCTCGATCACCTGGGCGAGGAAGTGCTGCACAGCCGCCTGCCAGGTATCTGCGAACTGTCCAAGACCTTTGCTCACGTTGACCCGGTGGTTGCTCCGGTTCCGGTTGTTCCGACTTGCCACTATATGATGGGCGGCGTGCCGACCAACATTCACGGCCAGGCGATCACTCAGAACGCCGAAGGCGTGGACGAGATCATCCATGGTCTGTTCGCGGTAGGCGAAGTGGCCTGCGTATCGGTACACGGTGCCAACCGTCTGGGCGGTAACTCGCTGCTCGACCTGGTGGTATTCGGTCGCGCCGCCGGCCTGCACCTGGAAAAAGCACTGACCGACGGCATCGAATACGATGACGCCACCGACGCCAATATCCAGGCCGCCCTGGCGCGTCTGAATGCGCTGAACGAGCGTACCGATGGCGAAGACGTGGCAACCCTGCGTCGCGAGCTGCAAAGCTGCATGCAGAACTACTTCGGTGTGTTCCGTACCGGCGAATACATGCAGAAGGGTATTGCCCAGTTGGCCGACCTGCGCAAGCGTATCGCCAACGTCAAGATCAACGATAAGAGCCAGGCGTTCAACACCGCTCGTATCGAAGCCCTTGAGCTGCAAAACCTGCTGGAAGTGGCTGAAGCGACTGCGATTGCCGCCGAGGTTCGTAAAGAGTCCCGTGGTGCTCACGCTCGTGAAGACTACGAAGACCGTGACGATGAAAACTGGCTGTGCCACACCCTCTACTTCCCGGGTGAAAAGCGCGTCTCCAAGCGTGCCGTTAACTTCTCGCCGAAGACGGTTCCGATGTTTGAACCGAAAATTCGGACTTACTAAGGGTGGCTGCCATGTTGAAAGTCAGTGTGTATCGCTACAACCCTGATCGGGACGCTGCGCCGTTCATGCAGGATTTCCAGGTCGATACCGGTGGTAAAGACTTGATGGTGCTGGATGTGCTCGCCCTGATCAAAGAGCAGGACGAAGGGTTCTCCTATCGTCGCTCTTGCCGTGAAGGTGTATGCGGCTCCGACGGCATGAACATCAACGGCAAAAACGGCCTGGCGTGCATCACGCCGCTGTCCGCCGTGGTGAAAGGCAACAAGCTGATCATTCGTCCTCTGCCAGGGTTGCCGGTTATCCGTGACCTGGTCGTCGATATGAGCATCTTCTACAAGCAATACGAGAAGGTTAAGCCGTTCCTGCAGAACGATACGCCGGCTCCGGCCATCGAGCGTCTGCAGTCCCCAGAAGAACGTGAAAAGCTCGACGGTCTGTACGAGTGCATCCTGTGCGCTTGCTGCTCGACTTCCTGCCCGTCCTTCTGGTGGAACCCGGACAAGTTCCTGGGCCCAGCTGCCCTGCTGCAAGCATATCGCTTCCTGGCAGACAGCCGTGACACCAAGACATCCGAGCGTCTGGCTTCGCTGGATGACCCGTTCAGCGTATTCCGCTGCCGCGGGATCATGAACTGCGTCAACGTATGTCCCAAAGGCCTGAACCCGACTAAGGCCATTGGTCACATCCGTAACATGTTGCTGCAAAGCGGCGTGTAACCGACGTTGTAACAAAGCAGGACCGTTGTGCCCGTAAATGCTACGGCGCAGGCTTCAACCGGCGCCGTGGTTTTAACCTGAGCAGCGACTTACAAAGCCGCGGCTCTTATTTTGAAGAAATGAGACAAGCAGGGGCATTCGGGTTGGTACCCGAACTATCAGCGTGATCCTAGTGGCTTGTTTTGGTCGCTGCACTTGGCCTTTTGCAAGCAGACTCGGTGTTTTCGCCGGTGGTGTCCCCAAATTGAGGGTGACCAAGCATGCAAGAAAGCGTGATGCAGCGCATGTGGAACAGCGGCTATCTATCAGGTGGTAACGCTGCCTATGTGGAAGAGCTTTATGAGCTCTACCTGCACGACCCTAACGCTGTGCCAGAAGAATGGCGCACCAAATTTCAGACGTTGTCTTCAGACGGCAACGCTGCCACCGATGTATCGCACGCAACAATTCGCGATCAGTTCGTGCTGCTGGCAAAGAACCAGCGCCGCGCCCAACCGGTTTCCGCCGGCAGCGTGAGCAGTGAGCACGAGAAGAAGCAAGTTGAAGTACTGCGATTGATCCAGGCCTACCGAATGCGCGGCCACCAGGCGGCCCAGCTCGACCCGCTGGGGCTCTGGAAGCGTCCTGCACCAGCAGACCTGTCGATCAATCATTACGGCTTGACCAATGCCGATCTTGATACGACCTTCCGTGCCGGCGACCTGTTCATCGGCAAAGAGGAGGCGAGCCTACGCGAAATCCACGAAGCGTTGCAGCAGACATATTGCCGCACCATTGGCGCTGAGTTCACGCACATCACCGACTCCGAACAACGTCACTGGTTCCAGCATCGCCTGGAAGGTGTGCGTGGCCGTCCGGTGCTGTCCGCCGATGTGCGCAGCCACCTGCTTGAGCGCGTGACCGCGGCCGAAGGCCTCGAGAAATACCTCGGCACCAAATACCCAGGCACCAAGCGTTTCGGCCTGGAAGGCGGCGAAAGCCTGATTCCGATGCTCGATGAGCTGATCCAGCGTTCCGGCTCCTACGGCACCAAGGAAATCGTGATCGGCATGGCCCACCGTGGTCGCCTGAACGTGTTGGTCAATACCTTCGGCAAGAACCCGCGCGATCTGTTCGACGAGTTCGAAGGCAAGAAGAAAGTCGAGCTGGGTTCCGGTGACGTTAAGTATCACCAGGGCTTCTCGTCCAACGTGATGACCACCGGCGGCGAAGTCCACCTGGCCATGGCATTCAACCCATCCCACCTGGAAATCGTTTCTCCAGTGGTCGAGGGTTCGGTGCGTGCTCGCCAGGATCGTCGTAACGACACCACCGGTGAAAAGGTTCTGCCGATTTCCATCCACGGTGACGCGGCATTCGCCGGTCAAGGCGTGGTCCTGGAAACCTTCCAGATGTCGCAGACTCGCGGCTTCAAGACTGGCGGTACCGTTCACATCGTCATCAACAACCAAGTGGGCTTCACCATCAGCAACCCGTTGGACGCGCGCTCCACAGAGTACGCCACCGACGTTGCCAAGATGATCCAGGCGCCGATCCTCCATGTGAATGGCGATGATCCGGAAGCCGTACTGTTCGTGACCCAACTGGCCATCGACTACCGCATGCAGTTCAAGCGTGATGTGGTGATCGACCTGGTCTGCTACCGCCGTCGCGGTCACAACGAAGCGGACGAGCCAAGCGGCACCCAGCCGCTGATGTACCAGCAAATCACCAAGCAGCGCACCACCCGTGAGCTGTATGCCGAAAGCCTGACCAAGGCCGGTGTGATTGACGATGCGCGCGTTCAGGCGAAAGTCGACGAATACCGCAACGCGCTGGATAACGGCCTGCATGTAGTGAAGAGCCTGGTCAAAGAGCCGAACAAAGAGCTGTTCGTGGACTGGCGTCCGTATCTGGGCCACGCCTGGACCGCGCGTCACGACACTTCGTTCGATCTGAAGACCCTGCAGGAACTGTCTGCCAAGCTGCTGGAAATTCCAGAAGGCTTCGTGGTACAGCGCCAGGTCTCGAAGATCTACGAAGACCGTCAGAAGATGCAAGCCGGCGGCCTGCCGATCAACTGGGGTTACGCTGAAACCATGGCGTACGCGACCCTGGCGTTCGAAGGTCACCCGATCCGCATGACCGGCCAGGACATCGGCCGTGGTACGTTCTCGCACCGTCACGCGGTTCTGCACAACCAGAAAGACGCAAGCACCTACATCCCGTTGCAACACCTGTACGACGGCCAGCCACGTTTCGACCTGTACGATTCGTTCCTGTCCGAAGAAGCCGTACTGGCGTTCGAATACGGTTACTCGACCACCACGCCTAACGCGCTGGTGATCTGGGAAGCCCAGTTCGGCGACTTCGCCAACGGTGCCCAGGTGGTGATCGACCAGTTCATCACCAGCGGCGAGCACAAGTGGGGCCGCCTGTGCGGTTTGACTATGCTGTTGCCGCACGGTTATGAAGGTCAGGGTCCGGAGCACTCCTCGGCCCGTCTGGAGCGTTACCTGCAGCTGTGCGCCGAGCACAACATCCAGGTGTGCGTGCCGACTACCCCGGCCCAGATCTACCACTTGCTGCGTCGCCAGGTAATCCGCCCTCTGCGCAAGCCGCTGGTAGTGCTGACGCCGAAATCGCTGTTGCGTCATAAATTGGCCATCTCGACCCTGGAAGATCTGGCGGACGGCTCGTTCCAGACCGTGATTCCAGAAATCGACACCCTGGACGCGGCCAAGGTCACTCGCCTGATCCTGTGCAGCGGCAAGGTTTACTACGACTTGCTGGAAAAACGCCGTGCCGAAGGCCGCGAAGACATCGCCATCGTGCGTATCGAGCAGCTTTATCCGTTCCCGGAAGACGACCTGATGGAGGCCATCGCGCCTTACACCAACCTCACCAATGTGGTGTGGTGTCAGGAAGAACCGATGAACCAGGGCGCGTGGTACAGCAGTCAGCATCATCTGCGTCGCAGTATCGGTAACCACAACAAGGCCTTGGGCCTGGAGTACGCCGGTCGTGATGCGTCTGCGGCACCTGCGTGTGGTTATGCGTCGATGCACGCCGAGCAGCAGGAAAAACTGCTGAAAGATGCTTTCACTGTCTAACGCCTTTGCGCTGACTGAAACCGAATTTTAAGGACACACAGATAATGGCTATCGAAATCAAAGCCCCGTCATTCCCGGAATCGGTTGCCGATGGCACCGTTGCCACCTGGCACAAGAAACCAGGTGAGGCCGTCAAGCGTGACGACCTGATCGTCGACATCGAGACTGACAAAGTCGTGCTGGAAGTGTTGGCCGAAGCTGACGGCGTGCTGGGCGCAATCATCGCCGAAGAAGGCGCGACCGTTCTGTCGAACCAGGTACTGGGTTCGATCGAAGAGGGCAGCGCTGCTGCTCCTGCTCCTGCCGCCGCCGCTGCTGCACCGGCTGTTGCTGCTTCGGCCCCTGCTGCTGCCCCGGCCGCTGGCGCTGCTGCACCGGCTGTTGCTGCTTCGGCCCCTGCTGCTGCCCCGGCCGCTGGCGCTGAAGATCCAATCGCCGCACCGGCTGCACGTCAGCTGGCCGAAGAAAACGGCATCAACCTGGCTTCCCTCAAAGGCACCGGCAAAGACGGCCGCGTGACCAAGGAAGACGTGGTTGCTGCTGTTGAAGCGAAGAAAAACGCACCCGCTGCCGCACCGGCCAAGGCTGCTGCCCCGGCTGCCGCTGCACCTGTGTTCGCTGCTGGCGACCGCACCGAGAAGCGCGTACCGATGACTCGCGTGCGTGCCACCGTGGCCAAGCGCCTGGTTGAAGCACAGTCGAACATGGCGATGCTGACCACTTTCAACGAAGTCGACATGACCGAAGTCATGGCACTGCGTTCGAAGTACAAGGACCTGTTCGAGAAGTCCCACAACGGCGTGCGCCTGGGCTTCATGTCGTTCTTCGTGAAAGCGGCCACCGAAGCGCTGAAACGCTTCCCGGCAGTCAACGCTTCCATCGACGGCGGCGACATCGTTTACCACGGCTATGCAGACATCGGTGTTGCCGTGTCCAGCGACCGTGGCCTGGTGGTTCCGGTTCTGCGTAACGCCGAACTGATGAGCCTGGCCGAAATCGAAGGCGGCATTGCCGGCTTCGGTAAGAAAGCCCGCGACGGTAAGCTGACCATCGACGAGATGACCGGTGGTACCTTCACCATCACCAACGGTGGTACCTTCGGTTCGATGATGTCGACCCCGATCGTCAACCCACCACAAGCCGCGATCCTGGGCATGCACAACATCATCCAGCGTCCGATGGCCATCAACGGCCAAGTCGTGATCCGCCCAATGATGTACCTGGCACTGTCTTACGATCACCGCCTGATCGATGGTAAAGAAGCCGTGACTTTCCTGGTGACCATCAAGAACCTGCTGGAAGACCCGGCTCGTCTGCTGCTGGATATCTGATAGAAGCAGCTGCAGGCCTCAAGTGACAGGCTGCCGGATATGGCAGTCGGGCTTGGGGCTTGTGGCTTGAAAGCTTGCTGCTAAATAGAGGAACTATTTTCATGTCGCAGAAATTTGACGTTGTAGTGATTGGTGCAGGTCCTGGTGGCTATGTTGCCGCCATCAAGGCCGCACAACTGGGCCTCTCGACTGCTTGCATCGAAAAATACACCGACAAGGAAGGCAAACTGGCGCTTGGCGGTACCTGCCTGAACGTAGGCTGCATTCCTTCCAAGGCGCTGCTGGACAGTTCCTGGAAATTCCACGAAGCCCAAGACGGCTTTGCGATTCACGGCATCCACCATGCTGGCGTGACCATGGACGTACCAGCAATGGTCGGCCGTAAAGCCAACATTGTTAAGGGCCTGACTTCCGGCGTTGCCACCCTGTTCAAGGCCAATGGCGTCACTTCCCTGCAAGGCCACGGCAAACTGCTGGCCGGCAAGAAAGTCGAAATCACCAAGCCGGACGGTTCGGTTGAAGTCATCGAAGCTGAAAACGTGATCCTGGCCCCAGGTTCGCGTCCAATCGACATTCCACCGGCTCCGGTTGACCAGAAGGTCATCGTTGATTCGACCGGCGCCCTGGAATTCCAGGCAGTGCCTAAGCGTCTGGGCGTGATCGGCGCTGGCGTGATCGGCCTGGAACTGGGTTCCGTCTGGTCCCGCCTGGGTGCCAAAGTGACTGTGCTGGAAGCCCTGGATACGTTCCTGCTGGCTGCCGACACCGCGGTGTCCAAAGAAGCCTACAAAACCCTGACCAAACAAGGTCTGGACATCAAGCTGGGCGCTCGCGTGACCGGCTCGAAGGTCAATGGCGAAGAAGTAGTCGTGACCTACACCGACAAGGATGGCGAACAGACCATCACTTTCGACAAGCTGATCGTAGCCGTGGGTCGCCGTCCAGTGACCACCGACCTGCTGGCGGCTGACAGCGGTGTGAACATCGATGAGCGTGGTTTCATCCACGTCGACGATCACTGCGCTACCACCGTTCCAGGCGTCTACGCCATTGGTGATGTGGTTCGCGGCATGATGCTGGCGCACAAGGCTTCCGAAGAAGGCATCATGGTTGTCGAGCGCATCAAGGGCCATAAAACCCAGATGAACTACGACCTGATCCCATCGGTTATCTACACCCACCCGGAAATCGCATGGGTAGGCAAGAACGAACAGCAGTTGAAAGCTGAAGGCGTTGAAGTTAACGTCGGCACCTTCCCGTTTGCTGCTTCTGGCCGTGCCATGGCAGCCAACGACACCGGTGGTTTCGTCAAAGTCATCGCTGATGCCAAGACTGACCGCGTATTGGGCGTCCACGTGATTGGCCCAGGCGCAGCAGAACTGGTTCAGCAGGGTGCGATCGGTATGGAGTTCGGCACCAGTGCCGAGGACATCGGCATGATGGTCTTCTCCCATCCGACCCTGTCCGAAGCGCTGCATGAAGCCGCGCTGGCAGTGAATGGCCACGCCATCCACATCGCCAATAAGAAGAAGCGCTAAAAGAGATAATAAGAAACCACGGCGGCTGCCCGTCGTGAGCCTTGCGCGCAAGACTCACCGCGGAATGTCCGCTGGACGCAGTCTTGCGCAGCTTGACCGGGCTTCAAAGTCCGGCGGGTTGCGCAAGCAGCAGTCACAGGTGGCGCGGCACTCATAATGAGCGCAGCGCCGAATGCGCAGTACCTAACGAAGACGGTAAAAAGCATGAATCTTCACGAGTATCAGGGTAAGCAGCTGTTCGCTGAATACGGCCTGCCAGTTTCCACTGGTTATGCAGTAGACACCCCGGAAGCAGCAGCAGAAGCTTGCGACAAAATCGGCGGCACTGAATGGGTTGTCAAAGCCCAGGTTCACGCCGGTGGTCGCGGTAAAGCGGGCGGCGTTAAGCTGGTTCGCAGCAAAGAGGACGCCAAGGCCTTCGCACAGCAGTGGCTGGGCAAGCGTCTGGTGACTTACCAGACTGATGCCAATGGTCAGCCAGTCACCAAAATCCTGGTTGAATCGTGCACTGATATCGCTAAAGAGCTGTACCTGGGCGCTGTCGTTGACCGTTCGAGCCGTCGCATCGTGTTCATGGCTTCCACCGAAGGTGGCGTGGACATTGAAAAGATCGCTCACGAAACCCCAGAAAAAATTCTGAAAGCCACTATCGATCCACTGGTTGGCGCTCAGCCGTTCCAGGGTCGCGAGCTGGCTTTCCAGTTGGGCCTGGAAGGCAAGCAAGTTGCCCAGTTCGCCAAGATCTTCGTTGGTCTGGCCAAACTGTTCCAGGATCACGATCTGGCCCTGCTGGAAGTGAACCCGCTGGTGATCAAGGCTGATGGCGATCTGCACTGCCTCGACGCCAAGATCAACATCGACGCCAACGCCATGTACCGTCAGCCTAAGCTGAAGACTTTCCACGATCCGTCGCAAGACGATCCGCGCGAAGCGCACGCTGCCAAGTTCGAACTGAACTACGTAGCCCTGGAAGGTAACATCGGCTGCATGGTCAACGGTGCCGGCCTGGCCATGGGTACCATGGACATCGTCAACCTGCATGGCGGCAAACCAGCCAACTTCCTCGACGTGGGCGGTGGTGCTACCAAAGAACGCGTGACCGAAGCGTTCAAGATCATCCTGTCCGACTCCAACGTCGCTGCAGTACTGGTCAACATCTTCGGCGGCATCGTTCGTTGCGACATGATTGCCGAAGGCATCATCGGTGCAGTGAAAGAAGTCGGCGTTAAAATCCCGGTTGTTGTTCGCCTTGAAGGTAACAACGCTGAACTGGGCGCTAAAGTACTGGCAGAAAGCGGTTTGAACATCATCGCGGCTACCAGCCTGACCGACGCTGCTCAACAAGTTGTCAAAGCTGCGGAGGGCAAATAATGAGCGTCCTGATCAATAAAGACACCAAAGTTATCTGCCAGGGTATTACCGGTTCGCAAGGTAGTTTCCACACCCAGCAAGCCATCGAATACGGCACCAAGATGGTTGGCGGCGTAACACCGGGCAAAGGCGGCACCGAGCACCTGGGCCTGCCCGTGTTCAACACCGTCAAGGACGCAGTCGCTGCCACTGGCGCAACCGCCAGCGTGATCTACGTTCCTGCTCCTTTCTGCAAAGACTCGATCCTGGAAGCGGCATTCGGCGGCATCAAGCTGATCGTGTGCATCACCGAAGGCATTCCTACCCTGGATATGCTGGACGCTAAAGTTAAGTGCGACGAGCTGGGCGTTGTCCTGATCGGCCCTAACTGCCCTGGCGTGATCACTCCAGGCGAATGCAAGATCGGCATCATGCCAGGTCACATTCACTTGCCAGGTAAAGTCGGTATCGTTTCCCGTTCCGGCACCCTGACCTACGAAGCTGTGAAGCAGACCACTGACGCCGGTTTCGGTCAGTCGACTTGCGTCGGCATCGGCGGTGACCCGATCCCAGGCTCCAACTTCATCGACATCCTGAAGTTGTTCCAGGAAGACCCGAAGACCGAAGCGATCGTCATGATCGGTGAGATCGGCGGTTCGGCTGAAGAAGAAGCCGCTGCCTACATCAAGGCCCACGTGACCAAGCCGGTTGTTTCCTACATCGCAGGTGTGACTGCCCCAGCGGGCAAGCGCATGGGCCATGCTGGCGCAATCATCTCTGGCGGCAAAGGCACTGCAGACGAGAAATTCGCTGCACTGCAAGACGCAGGCGTCAAAACCGTGCGTTCGCTGGCAGACATCGGCAAGGCCCTGGCCGAGCTGACTGGTTGGGCTGTCAAGTAAGCCTCGTGCTTAGCTGACGCTTCACCAACACAAAGGCCACCTTCGGGTGGCCTTTGTGCATTCTGGCGGAAAATATTCCTCTGTAGGCGTCGTCTTGCCAGCTATGCAGCCTTCGACGTACCGCTGCTCTCAAGGCCGTTATCGCTGGGGAGCAGGGCTCCTACAGGGATTACTTACAATATTGGATACGAAAACGCGACACGGATATGTCGCTTATCGGACAGTTTGCCCCGCAACAGTGCGTTTATCGGGCTAATTCTGTACCCTAGCCGCCTCTTTATGCGTCCGCCTCCCAAAAGGAAGCTGCGCGCTAGACCGCTCGGTCCCCACAAGGGCCGGCAGTAGTTCCCTCATCCACAGGGAATCCCTCTCTAAATTCCGATTCAGTAGTGTGGTATTTCCTCAAATGAAAGTGTTGAAAAGCCAGGATATCCTGGCGTTGGGCTTCATGACCTTTGCCCTGTTCGTGGGCGCCGGCAACATCATTTTTCCGCCTATCGTTGGTTTGCAGTCCGGACCGAATGTCTGGATGGCGGCGTTGGGCTTCCTGATCACGGCGGTCGGTCTGCCGGTGGTCACGGTGATTGCGCTGGCCAAGGTCGGCGGCGGTATGGACGCGTTGAGCAGCCCGATCGGCAAGATCGCCGGTGGCCTGCTCGCGGCGGCGGCGTATCTGGCGGTAGGGCCGCTGTTCGCCACTCCGCGGACGGCGACCGTGTCCTTTGAAGTGGGCCTGGCGCCGTTGACCGGTGAAAGCCCGCTGGCGTTGTTCCTCTACAGTTCGGTGTATTTCCTGGTGGTGTTCTTCGTCTCCCTGTATCCAGGTCGGCTGCTGGACACCGTGGGGCGTTTCCTCGCGCCGCTGAAGATCGTCGCGCTGTCCATCCTCGGCATCGCCGCGTTTGCCCTGCCGGCTGGTGAGGTGGGCGTCGCCACCCCGGAATATGTGGCTGCACCGTTCTCCCACGGCTTTATCAATGGCTACCTGACCATGGATACCCTGGGCGCGCTGGTGTTTGGCATCGTCATCGTCAATGCCATTCGCTCCCGTGGCGTCGAATCGCCCAAGTTGATCACCCGTTACGCGATCATCGCCGGGCTGATTGCCGGCGTGGGCCTGGCCCTCGTGTATATCAGCCTGTTCCGCCTCGGTTCGGGCAGCCATGCCGTGGCAGCCGGTGCCGGAAACGGCGCAGTGGTGCTGCATGCCTACGTGCAACACACCTTCGGCTCCCTGGGCAGCGGCTTTCTTGCGGTGCTGATCTCCCTGGCATGCCTGGTCACCGCGGTGGGCCTCACCTGCGCCTGCGCCGAGTACTTCAGCCGCATCCTGCCGCTGTCCTACAAGACCCTGGTGGTGATCCTGGCGCTGTTCTCGCTGTTTGTGTCGAACCTGGGCCTGACCAAGCTGATTGCGTTCTCGATCCCGGTGCTTACCGCGATCTACCCGCCGTGCATCGTGCTGGTGGCCCTGAGCTTCTGCAAAGACTTCTGGCAGGAGCAGACGCGCATTGTCGGCCCGGTCATGCTGGTGTCGTTTATCGTTGGTTGCATCGATGCGCTCAAGAGCGCTGGCGAGGCTGATCGGTTGCCCCGGCAGTTGGCGAACCTGCCATTGAGCGACCAAGGCCTGGCCTGGCTGGTGCCGGCGGTGATGATTCTGGTGGTGGCCATTGTGGTTGACCGCATGCTGGGTAAACGCAGCGAAGCCATCGCCTGACACTCAGGCTTCGCGTTGTACTGAAATGCCCCGTATCGATTGATGCGGGGCATTTTTTATGGGCCATGGGCAGTGTCTTTTTCTATGGGCTAACGTCGAAAGAGTTGCCAGCCTCTTTAAGTCGAAACCCCGTGTATAAGGACCCGCATGTCGTTCATCGAAACCAATCAGATCCACTTGCTTGCCGCTCTCTGGTTCGTCCTGTGCTGGGGCGGCTACACCCGTTACGCCACCTGGAAGGCCCGCGACACCGCCTGCCTGGCTAGCGTGCTGCACTTGTATCGTGAAGACTGGATGCGCCGCATGCTGCTGCGGGACAACCGCATCGCCGATGCCAGCGTGATCGGCAATCTGGAGCGCAACGCCTCGTTTTTCGCTTCCAGTACCCTGATTATCCTCGCCGGTATTCTCACCGTGCTGGGCGCTTCCGAACGTGCGGTGTCGTTGCTGGCGGACATTCCTATGGTTCAACAAGCCTCCCAGGGCATGTCGGAGATCAAGTTGCTGTGCCTGGCGCTGGTGTTCGTCTACGCCTTTTTCACCTTCAGTTGGTGCATGCGCCAGTACAACTTCGCTGCGGTACTGGTCGGGTCGGCGCCAATGATCGGTGAGCGGCATGTGTCGGAACAGGAGCGTAAGGCGTTTGCTCTGCGCGCGGCACGGGTGATCTCCATGGCCGCCAACCAGTTCAACTTCGGCCTGCGCTCTTATTACTTCGGCATGACCATGCTGGCGTGGTTTGTCAGCCCCTGGTTGTTCATGTTGATGAGCAGCGGGGTGGTGTTCGTACTGTACCGCCGGGAGTTTCATTCCGACGTACTGCAAGTGATGGTGTATACCCAGACTGATACGCCGCTGCCGGAGGCGGTCAAAGAGGCGGCTTAGTCCGAACCTGGGTATTAGCGCGGTGATTTAAAACAGTAGACAAAGTAAAGCCCGCTGTTTAAGCGGGCTTACTTTTTGCTACGAAGCTAATTCAAGCCGCGGTCTCAAGAACCGGTGGCTGGGGTAGCAGGTGCTGCTTCTTTTGCGGCCGCTTCGTTCGATTCAGCCTGAGCTTTGGCAGCATCGGCGTTTTCTTTCGCAGCGTCGTTCACTTTATCCTGTGCTTTGGCCATATCTTTTTGAGCTTGCTCAGAGTGCGCGGCGGCGTCTTGGGCTTTGTCTTCGGATTTCTTATCGCAGGCAGCGAGACCGAGGGCAGCGGCCAACATCATGGAAATAGCTAAAGTCTTGCGCATGGGGTGTTTCTCCTTAGTGAAGATATCTACTGGCCTTTCGAGCGTGGGTGTTCGGCATTAGTTCCTTTTATTCCATAGATATATAAATAGCGGGCGTGAAGGAACTTTCGCTTGCTCCGCCTATTCGGCAAATAAACACTAATAAGAGTCTGCGACGAATGACCGAAAATCCCTTGTTAGCGCGCGCGACGCGCTTCGTATCGGCCCTGCGTCATTGCCAGGTGTTGGGTATTGCCGCTCATTATGCTGACGAGGAGGGCATCACCCTCGTCATGCCCTATGCCTCCCATCTGGTCGGTGACCCCAGCACCGGTGTGATTCATGGCGGCGCGTTGACCTCTTTGATGGACACCGCCTGCGGCATGGCGACCTTGTGTGTGCTGCCGGAGTTCGAGGTGTGCCCGACCCTTGACCTGCGAGTCGACTACATGCATCCCGCCGAACCGCACAAACCTGTCTATGGGTTTGCCCAATGCTATCGGGTCACCACCGACGTGATTTTCACCCGTGGTTTCGCCTATCAGGATGACCGACAGCAGCCTATCGCCCATGTCGTGGGCACGTTCATGCGTATGGGCAAACGTCTCAAGGGCACGCAAGGGCTGGGTGAGACGATCAAGGGAGGGCAGGCCTGATGCACCGATTCAAGACCCGACTGGAGCAGGCCCATGAACGCGGCAACTATGGGGCGCTGCTCGACCTGATTCCCTACGCCAAGTTGATCGGCATCGAATGCACCCGGCAGGGTGATGAGTTGCTGTTTCGCCTGCCGGCCAATAAAGACAATATTGGTAACCCCATATTGCCGGCGCTCCACGGCGGGGTCATTGCCGGCTTCATGGAACTGTCCGCGGCGTTGCACTTGCTGGTCTTCACCGGCGCGCCCGGCGTCCCGAAGATCATCGATTTCTCCCTGGATTACTTGCGTGCCGGGCAGTTTCGAGACACCTACGCCACATGCCGGGTGTGGCGCCAGGGGCGCCGGGTGGCGAATGTGGCGATCACCGCCTGGCAAAGCACCTCGACCGAGCCCATCGCCACCGCCCGTGCCCATTTCAAGATCGAGGAAGTGCCCCGCCCTTGAAATCCTGGTCTTAGCCCCCAACTTTGATGACAACCCGCCGCCAACCCTCTAGGGCGCGGCCACTGCCATCCAATTGGAGTTTGATGACCATGAGTGTGGAAACTCAAAAGGAAACCCTGGGCTTCCAGACCGAGGTGAAGCAACTGCTGCACCTCATGATCCATTCGCTGTATTCCAACAAGGAAATTTTCCTTCGCGAATTGATCTCGAACGCCTCTGACGCTGTCGACAAATTACGTTTCGAAGCCCTGTCCAAGCCTGAGTTGCTGGAAGGCGGCGCGGAACTGAAAATCCGTGTGAGCTTCGACAAGGACGCCAAGACCGTCACCCTCGAAGACAACGGTATCGGCATGAGCCGCGAAGAGGCGGTGACCCACCTGGGCACCATCGCCAAATCCGGTACTGCCGATTTCATGAAGAACCTTTCTGGCGACCAGAAGAAAGATTCGCACCTGATCGGCCAGTTCGGCGTGGGCTTCTACTCGGCCTTTATCGTCGCCGACAAAGTTGAAGTGTTCAGCCGCCGTGCCGGCCTGGACGCCAGCGAAGGCGTGCACTGGGCATCCAAAGGCGAAGGCGAATTCGAGATCGCCACCATCGACAAGGCGGACCGTGGTACCCGTATCGTCCTGCACCTGAAAGCCGGTGAAGACGAGTTCGCCGATGGCTGGCGCCTGCGCAACATCATCAAGAAGTACTCCGACCACATCGCCCTGCCGATCGAGCTGCCGAAAGAGCAGGCAGCCGCCGAAGGCGAAGAGAAGCCTGCGCTGGAATGGGAAACCGTCAACCGCGCCAGTGCCCTGTGGACCCGTCCGCGTACCGAGATCAAGGACGAGGAATACCAGGAGTTCTACAAGCACATCGGTCACGACTATGAAAACCCGCTGAGCTGGAGCCACAACAAGGTCGAAGGCAAGCTCGAATACAGCTCGCTGCTCTACGTACCGGCCCGCGCGCCGTTCGACCTGTACCAGCGTGAAGCGCCAAAGGGCCTGAAGCTCTACGTGCAGCGCGTGTTCGTGATGGACCAGGCGGAATCCTTCCTGCCGCTGTACCTGCGCTTCATCAAGGGCGTGGTCGACTCCAACGACCTGTCGCTGAACGTGTCGCGGGAAATCCTGCAGAAAGACCCGATCATCGACTCCATGAAGTCGGCGCTGACCAAGCGTGTCCTCGATATGCTGGAAAAACTGGCGAAGAACGAGCCGGAGAAATACCAAGGCTTCTGGAAAAACTTCGGCCAGGTCATGAAAGAAGGCCCGGCGGAAGACTTCGCCAACAAGGAGAAAATCGCCGGCCTGCTGCGCTTCGCATCCACCCAGGGTGACGACGGCGAGCAGGTGGTAGGCCTGGCCGAGTACTTGGCACGCGCCAAGGAAGGTCAAGACAAGATCTACTACCTGACCGGTGAAACCTACGCTCAGGTCAAGAACAGCCCGCACCTGGAAGTCTTCCGCAAGAAAGGCATCGAAGTGCTGCTGTTGACCGACCGTATCGACGAGTGGCTGATGAGCTACCTCAACGAGTTCGACGGCAAATCCTTCGTCGACGTGGCCCGTGGTGACCTGGATCTGGGCAACCTGGACTCCGAAGAAGAGAAGAAAGAAGCCGAAGAGGTCGCCAAGGCCAAAGAAGGCCTGGTTGAGCGGATCAAGGCGTCCCTGGGCGATGCGGTCAGCGAAGTGCGGGTTTCCCACCGTCTGACCGACTCGCCGGCGATCCTGGCCATTGGCGAGCAGGACCTGGGCATGCAGATGCGCCAGATCCTCGAAGCCAGCGGTCAGAAGGTGCCGGACTCCAAGCCGATCTTCGAATTCAACCCGGCTCACCCGCTGATCGAGAAACTCGACAGCGAGCAGAGCGAAGAGCGTTTTGGCGACCTGTCGCACATCCTCTTCGACCAGGCGGCCCTGGCCGCTGGCGATAGCTTGAAGGACCCGGCCGCCTACGTGCGCCGACTGAACAAGCTGTTGGTTGAACTGTCGGTTTGACACCGATGTAGAAAAACCCGCTTCGGCGGGTTTTTTCGTTGTAGGAGCGAGCTTGCTCGCGAGAAACTTGAGAACGTCGCGTTCTATCCGGGCTACCCGCGTTCTCATTGACATTATTCGCGAGCAGGCTCCCACAAAACCCTCAACTGGAGTAAATGATGAGCCAAGTCACTGTGCGTTCCGTGGTCTATCAGATTGATGGTCAGTCTTATGAAAGCCGCCTTGCATTCGATGCCAGCCACAAAGGCCCGCTGCCGGGCTTGCTGATGGCGCCGAACTGGATGGGGGTGAGTGCGGGGGCCGAAGAGATCGCCAAGAGTGTCGCCAGCAAGGGCTACGTGGTGCTGATCGCCGATCTTTATGGGCAAACCGTGCGACCGTCGAACAACGATGAAGCCGGTGCGGCGATGATGCCGTTGAAGAACGATCGCCCGTTGTTGACCAAGCGTATGAAGGCAGCCTTCGAGCAGTTGCAAGCTCAGACCGAAGCGGCAGTCGACACATCGAAGCTGGCGACCTTTGGTTTCTGCTTTGGCGGTTGCTGCTCCCTGGAGCTGGCCCGTACCGGCGTGCCGGTCAAGGCGGCCATCTCGTTCCACGGCACCCTCGACACGCCGAACCCGGCCGACGCGAAGAACATCAAGGGTTCCGTCCTGGTGCTGCACGGTGCTTCCGATCCGCTGGTGCCGAAAGAGCAACTGCCAGCGTTCGAAGCAGAAATGAACGCGGCCGGGGTGGATTGGCAACTGCTCAGCTATGGCGGTGCGGTGCATTCCTTCACCGACCCCCACGCGAATGTGCCGGGCATGATGATGTACGACGCGAAGACCGCTGCGCGGGCGTTCCAGTCGATGCATAACCTGTTGGATGAAGTGTTCAGGGGCTGATTTTTCAGCGCCTGTTCCGACCTTTTCGCGAGCAAGCCCACACATTCGTGTGTAGGAGCGAGCTTGCTCGCGAATGCTACCTCACCGGCAACTCAATCCTTTCGGTTTCGCCGGGTACCGTCGGCCAATCCCCTGCGGCCCAACGCTGTCGTGCCGCCTCGATCTTCAACGGATCGCTCGCGACGAAGTTCCAGTTGATCCGCCGTGGCCCATCCAGCGGCGCTCCGCCGATGATCACCAGGTGGCAATCGGACTCGGCGAACACCGTCATCGCCTGTCCGCTCGGCAATACCACTAGGCTGCGCACTTCCAGCGTTTCACCATCCAACTGCGCGTCACCCTCCAGTACGTACACCGCGCGCTCCTCATGTTCATCGGGGATCAGCAGCGTCGTGGCCGTTTGCATCCGCACGTCGGCATACAGCGTAGGCGACAGTACTGGCACCGGTGATGTGAGGCAGAAGCCGTTTCCAGCGATCAAGCGGATCTGCACGCCCAGGTTGTCACTGATGGGCAGGCTGGCGGCCGGGTGATGGCTGTAGTGCCCTGGCCCCGTCTCGTGGTCCTGGGGCGAAGCCAGCCACACTTGCAGCCCGTGCAGGCTGAAACCACTGGTCTTCAATGCCTCGGGCGTGCGCTCGACGTGGGCAATCGCGCTGCCGGCGGTCATCCAACTGACATCGCCGGCCTCCACTACTTGGTCCGATCCCAGGCTGTCCTTGTGTTGCAGCACGCCGTCGAACAGGTAGGTGAGAGTCGACAGGCCGATATGCGGGTGCTGGCGGATATTCATGCCGGTGCCCGGCGCATAGCGGGTCGGCAGCATATGGTCGAAGAACACAAACGGCCCGACTTGGCGGCATTCGCGCGATGGCAATGGGCGCAGGATGGGTTGGCCCTCGACATCTTCGGGGCGAGGGCGGATTACGGTGAGGGTGGTCATGGTGGGTCCCAGTCTGAGCGGGTTGGATGACCCAGAGCATAACCCGCTCGACGGAGGATTGGCGCTACTGGCTGAAGGCGCCTTCGGACAATTTCGTCTCAATGGTGACGTCGGCGGTGGTCATCAGCTTGTGCACCGGGCAGCGATCGGCGATGCGGTGCAGGTCGTTGCGCTGTTCGTCGGAGAGTACGCCCTTGAGGGTCAGCTTGACGTTGAGCTTGTATTTGCCCTTTTGCTCTTCAGCGTCATCGCGGCTGACTTCCACGGTCACGCCGGTCAGCGGAATGTCTTTTCTCTGCGCATAGAGCTTGACGGTCAAGGCCTTGCACGACGCCAGTGCGGCATCGAAGTAATCGTGGGGGGAGGGCGCGGAATCATCACCGCCCAGGCTCTTGGGCAGGTCGGTGAATAGTTCATGGTTGTCGATGTTGACGCTGTGGCGGAAGTTGTCGTGGTTCAGCGTATTGACGGTAACAGGCATGGTAAACCTCACAGACTGACAGGATAAAGGTCATGCAGTTATAGAGCATGCAGGGGCTTGGGTGTTCCGTGATTGAGGATTTTCAGTTGCCCATGAAAAAGCCCCGAACCAGTCGGGGCGTCTTCATGTAATCGACCTGCGGGGCTTATTTGCCCTGCCAGCGCCTCAGCACCAGCGTGGCGTTAGTGCCACCGAAGCCGAAGCTGTTGCTCATCACGGTGTCGACTTTGGCGTTTTCAATGGTCTTGGTCAGGATCGGCATATCGGCGACGACCGGATCGATCTCTTCGATATTGGCCGAACCGGCCATGAAGTTGCCTTCCATCATCAACAGGCAGTAGATCGCTTCGTGAACGCCGGCGGCGCCCAGGGAGTGACCGGACAGGCTCTTGGTGGAGCTGATGGCCGGGGCCTTGTCGCCGAATACCGCACGCACGCCTTCCATTTCCTTGGCGTCGCCGACTGGAGTCGACGTGCCATGGGTGTTCAGGTAGTCGATGGGGGTATCCACGGTGGACATGGCCATCTGCATGCAACGAATAGCGCCTTCACCGCTTGGCGCAACCATGTCGTAGCCGTCGGAGGTCGCGCCATAGCCGACGATTTCCGCGTAGATCTTCGCGCCACGGGCCAGAGCGTGTTCCAGCTCCTCGACCACCACCATGCCGCCACCGCCGGCGATGACGAAACCGTCACGCTTGGCGTCGTAGGCACGGGAGGCTTTTTCCGGGGTGTCGTTGTACTGGGTGGACAGGGCGCCCATGGCGTCGAACAGGAACGACTGGCTCCAATGCTCTTCTTCACCGCCGCCGGCGAACACGATGTCCTGCTTGCCCAACTGGATCTGCTCAACGGCACTACCGATGCAGTGAGCACTGGTGGCGCATGCGGAGGAGATCGAGTAGTTCACGCCCTTGATCTGGAACGGCGTGGCCAGGCAGGCCGAAACGGTGCTGCCCATGGTCCGTGTAACACGGTACGGGCCAACGCGCTTCACGCCTTTTTCGCGCAGGATGTCCAGCGCTTCCATCTGGTTGAGGGTCGATGCGCCGCCGGAACCGGCGATCAGGCCGGTGCGCACGTTCGATACCTGGTCGTCGCTCAGGCCGGAGTCGGCAATCGCGTCTTTCATGGCCAGGTAGGCATAGGCGGCAGCGTGGCCGACGAAGCGATAGATCTTGCGATCGATCAGCTCTTCGAGGGGCAGGTCGATGGAGCCGGAAACCTGGCTACGCAGACCCATTTCGGCATATTCCGGGTTGAAGCGGATGCCAGGGCGACTTGCACGCAGGTTAGCGGTGACGGTCTCTTTGTCATTGCCCAGGCAAGAAACGATGCCCAGACCAGTGATAACGACGCGGCGCATGCGGATAACCCTTAAAAGTTGTCAGTGGAAGTGAATACGCCGACCCGGAGGCCTTCGGCAGTATAGATCTCGCGACCGTCGACAGTCACCGAACCGTCGGCGATGGCCAGGTTCAGCTTGCCCTTGAGGACGCGCTTGATTTGAATGTTGTAGGTGACTTTCTTCGCGGTCGGGAGGACCTGGCCAAAGAACTTCACTTCGCCCGAACCCAGGGCGCGACCGCGGCCTGGCAGGCCTTGCCAGCCCAGGTAGAAACCGACCAGTTGCCACATGGCATCGAGGCCCAGGCAGCCTGGCATCACCGGGTCGCCTTCGAAGTGGCAGGCGAAGAACCACAGGTCCGGGGTGATATCCAGCTCGGCGACCAATTCACCTTTGCCGTACTTGCCACCCTCTTCGCTGATATGGGTGATGCGATCCACCATCAGCATGTTCGGGGCGGGCAGTTGCGCGTTACCTGGGCCGAACAGCTCACCGCGACTGCAGCGCAGCAGGTCTTCCCGAGTAAAGGCGTTTTGTTTGGTCATGCGAGCTCCTCAATAATCCCATGCGGCAGGGTGGGGCAAATCTTCCCGAACCGAATGAAGCGTTCATGCCTCATGTCGGCAGCCTACACATAGACTATTGCGTTGTAGTGAAAGTCACAGCGTCAAGGCACTGAATGTACACTTGTTCACTGAAATTTTAAACCGGGCCTGTTTATCGGTCCGTTCGGGTGCCTAAGACTGCCGCACTTTCGTCTTTCACGCCAGTCGGAGTTGGCTGATGGCGCGGCGCTATTGCACCCAGCGCTGCAGGATTTGCTGCAAATCCGTGCGTTTGAACGGCTTGGCCAGGTAATCGTTCATTCCCGCTGTGAGACAGGCTTCTCGGTCGCCCTGCAAGGCGTTGGCGGTCAACGCGATGATTGGCAGGTCGGCGCAGCCCGGCAACTGGCGAATCTGCCGGGTGGCTTCGTAGCCATCGATCAGCGGCAGCCGGCAATCCATCAGGATCGCCGTGAAAATCAGGCTCTCGGCGCTGCGGATCGCTTCGGCACCGTCGGTGGCCAGGCTCACTTCGAACCCCAGGCTGCGCAGCATGGCTTCGACCACAGTGCGGTTGACCGGGTTGTCCTCTACCAGCAACACATGGCGACCGTTGCCCGCGCTGGCTTTGCCTTCGGCGTTGGCGGCGATGGCCGGCACGTTTTGCTGGTCGATGGCCAGGGGGATTTCCAGGGTGAACACCGAACCACGGCTCTCTTCGCTCTGCGCGCGCAGGGTGCCACCCATGCGTTCGGCCAGGGTGCGGGCGATGGGCAGGCCCAGGCCGGTGCCGCCGTAACGTCTTGAAATGGAACTGTCGGCTTGCTGGAACGCATCGAACATCAGTTCCAGGCGCTCGGCGGAAATGCCGATGCCACTGTCGCGCACGGCGCAGGTAAACCACACCAGGTCATGATCGAGGCTCTGCCAGTGCGGCTCGATGCTGATCGTGCCGTGCTCGGTGAACTTGAGGGCATTGCCGATCAGGTTCACCAGGATCTGCCGGATACGCGTCGGATCACCCAGCACCCGCAGGGTGTCCATGCCCGGTGGGATCGGCAGCGTGAGCGTCAGGCCTCGCTGCTGGGCGCTGTGCTGAAAGACCTGGGCGCAACTGTTGATCAGGTCGGCCAGGTTGAACGGGATGTGCTCCAGCTCCAGGGCGGCGCGTTCGATGCGCGAGAAGTCGAGGATATCGTTGATGACCTTGAGCAAGTGCTCAGTGGACTCGGAGGCCAGCGCCGCATATTCGGCTTGCTCCTCGGTCATCTCGGTGGTTTCCAGCAACTGCAGCATACCCAGCACGCCGTTCATCGGAGTGCGCAGTTCATGGCTCATCATCGCCAGGAAGTCCGACTTGGCGTTGTTGGCGCGCTCGGCTTCTTCACGGGTCTGGATCAGTTGGGCCATGGCCTGCTGCTGTTCGCGGCTGGCTTGGTTAAGGCCTTCGGCAAGGTTGTTGATGTGCCGCGACAGGTCGCCCAGTTCCGAGTCATCCACGATCGGTAGCGGTGTCTTGTAATCGCCTTGCTGGATGGCTTTCACGGCGTTACCCATGGCGCTGATCGGCTGCGACAGGCTGGCCGCTAGGCGCCGTGCGAGCAGGTAGGTAAACAGCAGGGCGAACAGCGCGAGAATCGCGGCTTTGAACAGGATCTCCTGCTGACGCTGGCTGAATGCGTCGTTGGACATGCCGACAATCACCCGGCCCAAGTAGTCCGCGCGGGGCGCCTTGGGCTCGTTGAGGTTGTCCTGGAAAAAGTCGTTGCTCAGCTGGATATGCTGCAGGCGGATCGGCGCCTGGAACACTTTCACCGACAACGAGCGGTCGTTTTTCTCGGTGGACTGTTCGACATACACCAAAATGTTCTCGTTGCTGTCCTGAATCTCCAGGAAGCGCACATGGGGTGTGGCCAGCGTGGCGCGCAGCAGGCTGTCGAGCACATCGTTGTTGCCGGAGATCACCCCATATTCGGTGGCGGGCGCCAGTTGGTTGGCGATCAGTTGGCCGGTGTGGTCCAGTTCCTGGCGCAGGTCCTGGATACGCACGAAGGTGAAGAAGCTGATCAACAGCAAGGTCAGCAACAGCGCCGGGCCCAGGGTGATGAGCTGGGTGCGGGTATTGATGTCCCAACGACGACGCAAGGTCATGGGCGTTTTTCTCCTTCGGCCAATCGGGCGGCGACGCCGGCTTCGTCCACCTGTTCGATGCCCAGTGAGCGCGCGACTTGCGGGTTGCCCACGACTTTGAAGTGTTCCGGGTAGAGTGTGCGCGGCCAGTTGGCCGGCGGGTGGTCCAGCAGGTCGTCGAGCACGGCCAGCCAGTCGGCCTGGTCGCTGTAGGTGCTGGCCAGGCTGCCGGCCCGCACGAATCCTGCATTCGGTCCCACCAGCGGCAATTGCTGGGAGTAGCTGCTCAGCAACAGGTTCTTCGCGGTTTTGGGGTTATACAGTTGCGGGTCGTCGAGGCCGAGCAGTACGTCACTGCTTCTGAACAGACTCTGCAACGGACGGCTGTCGTTGGTGTTGTCCCAGCGTTGGGGCACGATTTCCAGGCCCAGGGCTGTGGCGTGCTGGCGCAGTTCGGGCAGCAGGAACTCACTCTCGGCGCCATAGAGCACGCCGATACGCCGCGCCTGGGGCAGGATGGCGGCAATCAGATGCAGTTGACGCTCCAGCGGCGGGTCGCTCCACAGCAGGCTGATTCGTGCATGCTGCGTGCTGCCCAGGCGCTGATGGGCTTGCAGCCGGCTGATGCGCAGCACCAGGGTCGGAGGGCCCTGGGCATCCTGCAGACGCCAGTCGAGGCCGGGCAGGTCGAGCAGGATCAAGCGCGTGTTGGCGGGCAGGCGGTTGGGGGGCGGCAAGTCCTTGAGGGGAGTGAAGGTTATGCGGTCTGCCGGGCGTTGCTGGGCCAGGGCCCGGGTAAAGGTCTGTACTCCCACCCCGTCTTCGGCTGCGGTCAGCAGGATGTCCGCGCTCCACGCAGGTTGTGCCAGCAACAGGCACGCCAGCAGCGCAGCGCGTCGACAGAGTGAGTAGATAAAGCAGAAGGTCATCCGTGACGAGTCGCCCATGTCAGAACTCTAACTCCGCGCTGAAGTAGAGGACGTGACGCTGGTCGTAGGTGTTGTCGGCCCATGTAGTGGGCTGGTTATCGAGGCGTTGTTGCAACATGCCGGCCAGCTCCACATTGGCTTTGCCCAGGGCAATGCGCTTGGCCACCCGCAGGTCGACCCGTTCGAAGCGATATTGGTTGAGTGCGTCGTCGCCATAGTAGAACAGCGCGCTGGACCAGCCTTGTCCCCATTCGCGCAGCCATCCGGCCGAGCCACTGTTACGCGCGGTTTGGGCTTTGTCCAGTGGGTTACTGGTGGTGGCATCGACATAAGCGTAAGTCAGCCGCAGGCGGTCGGCGTTGCTCACGCGCCAGTCGAACTGGGATTCGGCGCCGGTGAACCGCGAGCTGTTGGCGTTGCTGGCAATGTACTGGTTATTGCGCAGTGGCGAGCTGATCATGTCGGTGATTTCATCGTGGAACAGCTTCACGTCCAGGTTCAGCCCGATGTCGGCAAAGAAACCGTTGTAGCCCAGTTCCCGCGAGCGCATCAGTTCTTTGTCGAGGTTGCCCGGGCCACGTGTCTTCACGAAGTACTGCCCGGACGACTGCCCATAGGCCGGAGAGCTGAGGTTGGTGACGCGGTAGCTCCAGTTGACGTTGTTCTCGAACATGTCCGGCGAGCGGATCGCCTCGGAGTACACCGCGCGCAGGCCATGGCGCGGGTTGATCAGGTAGTTGACCGCTACCCGGGGCGTCAGTGAGTTGCCGCTCAGGTGGGTATCTTCATACATGGCGCCGCCCTGCAGCAGCCAATGTTCGCTGGCGCGCCATTCAAGCTGGCCGAACAGGCGCCAGGTGGTGTCGTCCAGGGTGCCGTTGAAGTAGGTGTCGGAGTCGGCGCGATCGTAGCGATAGTTCATGCCACTGACCAGGCGCAGGCTGTCGGACAGGCTCAAGGTGTCCTGGATCTCCAGGTCGTAGCGGCTTTCGCGGGTGCTCTGGTCGATGTCGCCGCATACGCTCTGGCTGGCACCGTTGCGCCATTGGTCCAGCACTTGATTGGCCAGGGCCTGCTCGGCGGCGCTGCCGGGTGGTGCCGAGCCTTGGCTGTAGGTGTCCATGTGCCGGGCCAGTAACTCGGCATAGTTGGGATTGAGCTGCCATAGCTGGGTGAGTTCCGGGCTGAACGAGACCTTGGCGTCGCACGCTTTCCAGATTTGCCGACGGTCCCACTGTTGGGCCGAACCCTGGATATACAGGCTGTGCTCGGGGTTGAAATCAAAGTTCCAGCGCAGGGAACCGGCGTAGTCCTTGGCCGTGACGTCGGAATTGTTGCCGCTTTCGGTAATTCCGGCAAATACCGGCCTGTAGGTATATGGACGCTGGTTGGTGCCTTCCTTGGCATCCAGTTGCCAGTCGATGCTTTGCTGTGTGTTCAAGGTCTGGCTCACTGCCAGGCTGAAGCGGTTGAGGCGCCGGCCGTCACGGCGGTCGGCGCCGACGGCATTGCTGTCGAAGCCATCGTCCTGTTGCCCGGACAGGGACAGGCGCAAATCGCCGGTTTCCCAGCCCTCGCCCTGGCTGGCATAAAAGTCGTTGATACCGCGTTCGCCGCGCACCACCTTCAGCCGTGAACCGTGGCTGTTGGCTGGCGAGCGCGTGAGGATATTGACCACCGCCATCAAGGCATTGGCGCCGTAGCTGACGGTGTTGGGGCCTCGGAATACTTCGATCCGCTCGATGTCCTCCATGGCCACCGGAATGTCGCTCCAGTCCACGGTGGCCAGGCCCGCGCGGTATACCGAGCGGCCATCGATCAACACTTGCATGCGCCGCGCATCGCTCGCGCTGGTGCCGTGGTAGTTCACCGCCGCCTGGTTGCCGGTGGTATAGCCGACCATCATGCCCGGCACCAGACGCAGCAGTTCGCTGATGTCGCGGGCGCCGCTGGCCTTGATCAGTTCGCTGTCGATCACGGTCATGCTGCCGGGCACGGCCGCGGCCGATTGCTTGAGCCGGGTGGCGGTCAATACCTGCGGCAGCGGCTGACTGTCGAGGAACAGATCGTCAGCCAGCACGGGGCTACTCCCCAACGGAATGCCCAACAGCAATAGCAACACAGATGAACGGCGAGGAGGGCCCAAATACACGGCACGGCCTTGATAATTGCGGATAGCCGCCCATGTTAACTGAGGTGGGGCCTTTTGCCAGTCGTGGAACTTGCAATTACGTCACACCTGTCTGGCCTTTTCCGACAAGCGTACGAATTGACACGGGGGCTGGCCGCAAGCGGGTCGCCCCGTATAATGCCGCCATCGCCACTGGTATGGATTAACGGATTGCATATGACTGAACAGCGCCCTATTGCGGTCCTGGGAGGCGGAAGTTTTGGTACCGCCGTGGCTAATCTGCTGGCCGAGAACGGTCATGCCGTGCGCCAGTGGATGCGTGATCCCGAGCAGGCCGAAGCCATTCGGGTGCACCGGGAAAATCCGCGTTACCTCAAAGGCATCAAGATTCATCCGGGGGTCGAGCCGGTGACGGACCTGCTGGCCACGTTGACCGACTGCGACCTGTGCTTCGTCGCGCTGCCTTCCAGCGCCTTGCGCTCGGTGCTGGCGCCCCATGCCGAACGGCTGGCGGGCAAGCTGCTGGTGAGCTTGACCAAGGGCATCGAGGCGCACACCTTCAAGCTGATGAGCGAGATCCTCGAAGAGATCGCCCCTCAGGCGCGCATTGGTGTGCTGTCCGGGCCGAACCTGGCGCGGGAAGTGGCCGAGCACGCGCTGACCGCCACCGTGATCGCCAGTGAAGACGAAGCGTTGTGCGAGCGCGTCCAGGCGGTGCTGCACGGTCGTACCTTCCGCGTCTATGCCAGCAGCGACCGCTTTGGCGTGGAGCTGGGCGGCGCGTTGAAAAACGTCTACGCAATCATCGCCGGCATGGCGGTGGCGCTGGGCATGGGCGAGAACACCAAGAGCATGCTGATCACCCGTGCGTTGGCGGAAATGACCCGCTTCGCGGTCAGCCAGGGCGCCAATCCAATGACCTTCCTCGGCCTTGCGGGCGTGGGTGACCTGATCGTCACCTGCTCGTCGCCGAAAAGCCGTAACTACCAAGTGGGGTTCGCCCTGGGCCAGGGCTTGAGCCTGGAAGAAGCAGTGACGCGCCTGGGCGAAGTGGCGGAAGGGGTCAATACCCTCAAGGTGCTCAAGGCCAAGGCTCAGGAAACGGGGGTGTATATGCCGTTGGTCGCCGGGCTGCATGCGATTCTGTTTGAAGGGCGCACCTTGAACCAGGTCATCGAGCTGCTGATGCGTGCCGAGCCGAAAACCGATGTCGACTTTATTTCCACCAGTGGTTTCAACTGAGGAACGCGCCATGAACGATCCGAAAGCAGCGCCCAAGTACGAATCCATTGCCCTGCGCATCCTGTGGATGCTGGTATTTGCCCTGGTGTGGCAAGTGGCCCAGTTCCTGCTCGGCGCGTTGGTGGTGGTGCAACTGATTTACCGCCTGATCTATGGCGCGCCGAACCTGGGGCTGATGAACTTCGGCGACAGCCTCAGCCAGTTCCTGGCGCAGATCGGCCGTTTCGGCAGCTTCCATACCGAGCAAAAGCCTTGGCCGTTCGACGATTGGCCCACCCCGCGCGTACCCGAGGGCGAGGCGGCCCATAGCGTGCCGCCGGCGCCACATCCGGTGCGTGATGAAGAGCCAAAACTGTGAAGGTGTGGATTTTGCGCCACGGTGAGGCGCAAGCGCATGCGCGGACGGACGCCGAGCGCAACCTCACCGAACAGGGCCGCGCCGAAGCGTTGCGCAGCGCGGCGCACCTGATCGGCCAGCCCATCGACGCGATTTTCGCCAGCCCCTATGTACGGGCACAGCAGACCGCACAGTTGGTACGCGAGGCGTTGGGTTTCGAACCGGACATCCGCACGGTGCCGTGGCTGACGCCGGAAGGCAATCCGCAACAGGTGCTGGAGAAACTCGACGCCGATGAGAATGTGCTGTTGGTCAGCCACCAGCCGCTGGTGGGCAACTTGATCGGCTTTCTGCGGCATGGTCATCAGCGTCAGCCACAACCGATGTACACCGCCAGCCTGGCGGAATTGGAGGGAGAGTTCCCACTGGCGGGGCTGATGAGCCTGGTCAGTGTGAAGAATCCGTAGGCTTTGTCGCTGCTTTGTGTGTGCTATATAGTCAGCCGAGCAAGTGCTTGGTTGGCTATCGTCGGACCACAAAGGAGCGCGTCCCATGCCCGTCGCTGTTCGTTTGCCGTTGCAGGTCTTCTTCGAACGTGAAGCGCGGCATCCGCGCAAACCCTTTCTGGTGCAGCCCCTTGATGCGGGCGAGGTGCAGACGCTCACCTGGGGTGAGGTCGGCCACCAGGCCCGTTGCGCTGCGCAGTGGTTGCGCGCCAGGGCATTACCGCCTGGTTCGCACATTGCCCTGATCTCGAAAAATTGCGCCCACTGGATCATCGCCGACCTGGCGATCTGGATGGCTGGGCATGTGTCGGTGCCGCTGTATCCGAACCTCACCGCCGATTCCGTCGCCCATGTGCTGACCCACTCCGAGGCGGCGCTGGTGTTTATCGGCAAACTCGACGATTGGCCTGCCATGGCCCCCGGTGTGCCGGCGGGCGTGCCGACCGTCAGCCTGCCGTTGTGCCCGGCCGGCCCGTTCGATTTCAGTTGGGCCGACCTGCAAGCCTGCCAGCCACTCCAGGATGGTCCGCTGCCCGGCGCTTCGGACCTTGCCACCCTCATCTATACCTCCGGCACCACCGGTTTGCCCAAAGGCGTGATGCACAGCTTTGGCGCCCTGGGCTTTGCGGCAACGCGGGGCACTGAGTTGTTTGGCTTGGGCGAGGAGGATCGGCTGCTGTCCTACTTGCCGCTGTGTCATGTGGCGGAGCGGATGTTTGTGGAGATGGCCGCGATCTATACCGGGCAAACGGTGTTTTTCGCGCAAAGCCTAGACACCTTTCTGACAGACCTGCGCAGGGCGCGGCCGACGGCATTGTTCGGTGTGCCGCGGATTTGGACCAAATTCCAGATGGGCGTCTACGCCAAGGTCCCGGCGAAACGCCTCGATACCTTGTTGCAACTGCCCTTTATCGGCAAGCGCGTGGGGCACAAGGTGCTTGCCGGCCTGGGCCTGGACGCTTTGCGCATTGCGCTGTCCGGTGCGGCGCCGGTGCCTGAGGCACTGTTGCGCTGGTATCAGCGCCTGGGCCTGGATGTACTGGAGGTATACGGCATGACCGAAAGCTGCGGTTACTCCCATGTCTGCCGCCCAGGGCAGCAGAAAATCGGTTGGATCGGCCTGCCTTGCCCGGAAGTTGAAGTGCGTATCGACCCCACGGGCGAGGTGCAGGTACGCAGCGGTGCGACCATGGTCGGCTATTTCAAGGACCCGGAAAAAACCCTTGAGACCCTCACCGCCGACGGCTTCCTGCGCACCGGCGACAAGGGCGAGCAGGACGCCGATGGCCACCTGCGCCTGACCGGACGGCTCAAGGAAATCTTCAAGACCAGTAAAGGCAAGTACGTGGCCCCTGCGCCGATTGAAAACCGCCTGGCCGAACATGCGCGCATCGAGCAGGTATGCGTGGTCGGCGACGGCCTCATCGCGCCGATCGGTCTGTGTGTGCTGTCGGCCGTGGACCAGGACCGGCAAGCGTTGCACAGCAGCCTTGAACGCTGGCTGGAACAGGTCAACCAAGCCCTGGATAAACATGAGCGTTTGCGCCAACTGGTCGTGGTCAAGGACAGTTGGGCGGTGGAAAACGGTTTTCTGACCCCGACCTTGAAGATCAAGCGCAACGTGATCGAAGCGACTTATGGTGCACAGTTCCAATCCTGGAGCGAGCGCACGGACGCCGTTCTGTGGCAGGATTAGGGTCATCATAAAACCCAAAAGGACAACCCTATGAGCCTGTGGCGTACCCAACCGCACATCGAGCAACTCAACGCCAGCCAGAAAAACACCATCGGCGAGCTGCTGGATATCCGCTTTGAAAGCTTCGACGACGACTCGTTGACCGCCAGCATGGCGGTCGATCAGCGCACCCATCAGCCCTTTGGCCTGCTGCACGGTGGTGCGTCGGTGGTGTTGGCCGAGACTGTCGGATCCATGGCCGCTTACCTGTGCGTCGACGCCAGCAAGTTCTATTGCGTGGGCCTGGAGGTCAACGCCAACCACCTGCGTGGGGTGCGCAGCGGGCGGGTAACGGCAGTGGCCAAGGCGATCCATATCGGTCGCACCACCCAGGTGTGGGACATTCGCTTGAGCAACGATGACGGTAAGGCCAGTTGTGTCTCGCGCCTGACCATGGCCGTGGTGCCCTTGGGCGAGAACCCGCCGGCGCGATAGGCGTGGCGTGAGTGTCATCATTCCTGGCAGTTACAGTCATTGCTGAGCTGCCCGGGCATGGTGACAATCGATTTCTGTTTTTGAAGGTGGGGCCGGTATGTCGCAGCACGTGTTTTTTGCCCACGCCAATGGGTTCCCTTCGGCTACCTACGGCAAGCTGTTTGCCGCCCTGGCCCCGGAATATACGGTGGCGCACCTGCCCCAGCACGGTCACGACCCCAGGTTTCCGGTGGACGATAACTGGCAGAACCTGGTGGACGAACTGATCCACCATCTGGAGTTGCAACCCGAACCGGTATGGGGCGTGGGCCACTCCCTGGGTGGCGTGTTGCATTTGCATGCGGCCATGCGTTGTCCGCACCTGTATCGCGGCGTGGTGATGCTGGATTCGCCGGTACTGACCCGCGCCGACCGCTGGGTGATCCGCGCTGCCAAGCGCTTCGGTTTCATCGACCGCCTGACTCCGGCCGGTCGCACCCTGGGCCGGCGTGAGGAGTTCAGCGACCTGGATGCCGCCCGCAGCTACTTTGCCGGCAAGACCCTGTTTCGCGGCTTCGACCCGGAATGCTTCGATGCCTACCTGCAACATGGCCTTCAGCAAGTGGGCGATCGCCTGCGCTTGCGCTTCGACCCGGCCACCGAAATCAGTATCTACCGTGGCGTGCCCCACACCAGTCCAGGCCAGGTGCGTCAATTGAAAGTGCCACTGGCGGTGGTGCGCGGTCGGCAAAGCCGGGTGGTGATGCGTCACCACGTCACCGGCGTCGGGCGCCTGCCCATGGGCGAAATGCTCACCATGCCCGGTGGTCACATGTTCCCCCTTGAGCGCCCGCAGGACACCGCCACCTTGATCAAGGATCTGTTCTCCCGCTGGCAAGCCCGGGAGCGCAGTTGCGCATGAGCACATCCGTCGAAGAGGTTCGCCTGAGCCTGCCGCATATCGAGTTGGCGGCCCACCTGTATGGTCCCGAGGACGGTTTACCGGTGATCGCCCTGCATGGCTGGCTGGACAATGCCAACAGCTTTGCGCGCCTGGCGCCGAAGCTTGTGGGCTTGCGCATCGTGGCCCTGGATATGGCGGGGCATGGGCATTCGGCGCATCGTCCCGCAGGTGCGGGGTATGCCTTGTGGGATTACGTCTCAGACGTGCTGCAAGTGGCCGAGCAACTGGGTTGGAAACGTTTTGCATTACTTGGCCATTCCCTTGGCGCCATCGTATCCCTGGTGCTGGCCGGTGCCTTGCCGGAGCGCGTGACGCACCTGGCGTTGATCGACGGCGTGATCCCTCCCACCGCCAGTGGCGAGAACGCTGCCGAGCGACTGGGCATGGCGTTGCAGGCGCAACTGGACCTGCGGGACAAGCGCAAGCCGGTCTACGACACCCTTGAACGCGCGGTTGAAGTGCGGATGAAAGGCCTGGTGGCCGTCAGTCGCGAAGCCGCCGAACTGCTGGCCCAGCGTGGTTTGATGCCGGTGCCGGGGGGCTACACCTGGCGTACGGATAGCCGTTTGACCCTGGCCTCGCCGGTGCGTCTGACTGACGAACAAGCCATGGCATTCGTGCGCCGCGTAGGGTGCCCTGCACAGTTGGTGGTCGCCGCTGACGGCATGCTGGCGAAACATCCCGAATTGCTTTCCCAGCTACCCTTTACCGTGACAACCCTGCCAGGTGGCCATCATTTGCACTTGAATGACGAGTCTGGCGCGATCCTTGTTGCAGGCTGTTTCAATCGGTTCTTCTCCATGCCTTGACTTGGCGCGGTCAACTGCCGAGGCTGGGCGGATCGAAAGGGAGTCAACCATGCACTATCTCGACACTGATCTGAAAACAGCAGCGACCTCCGATGGCCAGGGCTCAACGATCCGATGAGCCTGCGTAAAGGATGTATCCGTTTCCTGGGGCTGTGTGCATTCAGCCCATTGGTATTCGCCGCCGATGTGCCGGGCAGCCAGGACTTGCCCGCAGTAGCCCGCCAGATCGACTCACAAATCGTCGACTACCGTCCCGCCGAAGAAAAAGAGCGCATTTACCCGATGGGGGCGATCCGCAAGATCAGTGGCCAACTGCGTTACGAAGACCAGGCCATCGCACGCGGCCAAGCCACAGCCATCACCTACGAACTGCCCGCCGAACACACCTCCAGCGACGCCTTTACCGCCACCCGTGAAGCCTTGCAGCAAAAGGGCGCGCAATTGTTGTTCTGGTGCAAGGCCCGCGATTGCGGTGAGAGCAGCCTGTGGGCCAACGAGATTTTCGGCAATGCCAAGCTGGTGGGGGCCGACAGCCAGCAGGAATACCTGTTGCTGCGCCTGGCCGAGCCGCAGGCAAACTCCCTGATTGCGCTTTACGGTATTACGCGGGGTAACCGCCGCGCCTACCTGCACGTCGAGCAACTGGATGCCAGCGCGCCGCTGGGTGGGCTGTTGCCTACCTC
This sequence comes from Pseudomonas extremaustralis, assembly GCF_900102035.1. NCBI lineage: Bacteria > Pseudomonadati > Pseudomonadota > Gammaproteobacteria > Pseudomonadales > Pseudomonadaceae > Pseudomonas > Pseudomonas extremaustralis. The sequence continues at coordinate 2,900,990 of NZ_LT629689.1, read as the reverse complement.
GGCGACGTTGTTGCGCGAACTGAAAAGCACCGGCGAGCTGGACTTCCCCGCGCTCGGTGCCGAGCCGGATGAAACCTGGCTGACCCTGATTTCCCGTGGGTTGAACCTCGATACCACGTTGCGCGTCAGCTTGACCGGGCCGAATGCCGAAGCCTGGCGCCAGGCCCTGATCGAAAAGGGCGTGCGTGGCGCGCGCATGGAAACCGGCAGCGCTGAAACCAAAGGCTTGCATGTGCATCTGATACGCTGAACGCCACCGGGCGAACGGACCCGTGCCGTTCGCCTAAGCTCTCTTCTTACAGCCTTCTTCTAGAGATACTCCATGCTCAATAACGATCGCCTGCTGGTGCAAATCCTGCTGTTGGTGCTGTTCGGGGCCAGCTTCTGGGTGATGGCGCCGTTCTGGTCGGCGCTGTTCTGGGGCGCGGTGCTGGCCTTTGCCAGTTGGCCGTTGATGGTGCTGCTCACGCGCTGGCTGGGCGGTCGGGAATCCCTGGCTGCCGGAATCCTGACCCTGGGTTGGATGCTGCTGGTGGCGGTGCCGTTGGTGTGGCTGGGGTTCAACCTGGCTGACCATGTGCGCGATGCCGTGGCGTTGATCAAGGACATACAGGTCGACGGCTTGCCTGAGGCGCCGAGCTGGCTGGGTGCGATCCCGTTTGTCGGCGAGCGCCTGGTGGCGATGTGGAACAGCATCGATCAGCAGGGCGCGGCGTTGATGGTCAGCCTCAAGCCGTATCTGGGGCAGGTCGGTAACTGGCTGCTGGCACGCAGCGCGCAGATCGGTGGCGGTATTCTCGAGTTGACCCTGAGCCTGGTGTTCGTGTTCTTTTTCTACCGCGACGGGCCGCGTCTGGCCATGTTCGTGCACCGCTTGCTGGAGCGCTTGATCGGCGAACGTGCGGGTTACTACATCGAACTGGTGGCCGGTACCGTGCAACGGGTGGTCAATGGGGTGATCGGCACAGCCGCTGCCCAGGCTGTGCTGGCGCTGATCGGCTTCCTGATCGCTGGTGTGCCGGGCGCGCTGGTGCTGGGGATCGTGACTTTCCTGCTGAGCCTGATCCCCATGGGCCCGCCGCTGGTGTGGATCCCGGCCACGGCCTGGCTGGCGTGGAAGGGCGATTACACCTACGCGGTGTTCCTCGGCGTATGGGGCACGTTCGTCATCAGCGGCGTGGACAACGTGCTCAAGCCTTACCTGATCAGTCGCGGTGGCAACCTGCCGCTGGTGATCGTATTGCTGGGCGTGTTCGGTGGGTTGATCGCCTTTGGCTTTATCGGCCTGTTTATCGGTCCAACGTTGCTGGCGGTCGCGTACAGTCTGCTGATGGATTGGAGCGCGACTCAGGCCCAGGGGCGTCACGAAGACAAGCCCCTCTAAGCCCTTGGCAGCCACATCACGGCGGTCAAGCCTCCGCCCGGGGTCTCTTCCAGGGTCAGGCGGCCGCCGAGGCGCTCAACCGCGTCCTTGGCAATGGTCATGCCCAGGCCAACGCCGCCGGAGTTGCGGTTGCGCGAGCCTTCCAGCCGATAGAACGGCTCGAACACCGTCTCGCGTTTATCCGTGGCAATCCCCGGACCATGGTCGATCACCCGGATAACCAGGGCCTCGCGGCTGTCGTCCAGCTCCAGGCGCGCGCTGCCGGCGTAGCGCAATGCATTATCGATCAGGTTGTTGAGGCACGAACGCAGTGCCATCGGCTGCACTTGCAAGGGCGCGCAGGTGCCGGCGAACTGCACATCGCTGCCCTGATCCTGGGCGTTTTCACTCATGGACTCCACCAACGCCTGCACATCCAGCCACTGCCGGGTTTCGCTGGTGCGCTGTTCGTGCAGGTAGCTCAGGGTGGCGTCGAGCATGCCGATCATGTCGTTCAGGTCCTGGCGCATCTGGCCTTGCAACCGCGTGTCCTCGATCTGTTCCAGGCGCAGCTTGAGGCGTGACAGCGGGGTGCGCAGGTCATGGGAGACCGCCCCCAGCATGCGCGCGCGCTGGCTGACCTGCTCGCGGATACGTTTTTGCATCAGATTGAAGGTCAATGCCGCCTGCCGCGCTTCCCGAGGCCCGGATTCGTCGAGTGGGGGGCTGTCCAGGTCCAGGCTCAAACGTTCGGCTGCTTCGCTCAGGCGCTGGATCGGGCGGCTCAGCAGTTTGGCACCGTACCAGGCCGCGATGATCAGCGAGAAAAATTGAAAGGTCAGGGGCACCACGGGACCGCCGAACCAGGGACGGTCGCTGTTCTCGCGTGGCGGCGGCGGCCTTGCTCCATCGGGCGGTTCGATAAACTGTTCAGGGCGCGGTGGCGGCGGTGGGGGCGGTTGGCCGTAATGGTGAAACCAGAAATATGCCAGTCCATGGGCGAGCACAATTGCCACCAGCAACACGCCGAACAGCCGACCGAACAGTGTGTTGAAGGGGGCACGCATCAGCCGATATCCCGGGCGTCGAACAGGTAGCCTTCGCCACGCACAGTCTTGATCAACTGCGGTGCCTTTGGGTCATCCCCCAGTTTTTGGCGCAGGCGCGAGACCAGCAAGTCGATGCTGCGATCAAAGGCTTCGATGGAGCGGCCCCGGGCGGCATCCAGCAATTGTTCGCGGCTCAGCACGCGGCGCGGACGTTCGATAAACACCCACAACAGGCGGAATTCAGCATTGGACAGTGGCACCACCAGGCCATCGTCGGCCACCAGTTGGCGCAGCACGCTGTTGAGTCGCCAGTTGTCGAAGCGGATATTGGCGCGCTGTTCAGTGCGATCGTCACGCACGCGGCGCAGGATGGTCTGGATGCGCGCCACCAGCTCACGGGGCTCGAAAGGCTTGGACATATAGTCGTCGGCGCCCAGTTCCAGGCCGATGATGCGGTCCGTGGGTTCGCAGCGAGCGGTGAGCATCAGGATCGGGATGTCCGATTCGCCGCGCAGCCAACGGCACAGCGACAAGCCGTCTTCGCCCGGCAGCATTAGGTCGAGCACGACCACATCGAAGGTTTCGGCTTGCATGGCCAGGCGCATGGCGGTGCCGTCGGTCACGCCGGTGGCGAGAATATTGAAGCGGGCCAGGTAATCGATCAACAGTTCGCGGATCGGTACGTCGTCGTCAACGATCAGCGCGCGGGTATTCCAGCGCTTGTCATCGGCGATCACCGCGGCTTTTTGCTCGTCTTTCACAGGGACGGGTGGGGTATGCATAGTGCGATCATCTGCCTGGTTGTTGCGGTCAGCATAGGCGCCCAGCCCCATGGCTGGAAGTGCTGGTCGGGGTCGTGCGGGCGAGGCTAATCGTGCGGCGTGTTGTGGGCGTGTCGTGAATGTATCCGCTTTGAAACAATAGACCGAAATGTCCGCCGGATAGCGCTTGGTCAGTATTTACCGATCACCGGATCCCGCAACGGTGTCGCTTGCGCTACAATCCGCGCCGATTTCGACTTGCCTGAGAGCCCATTCCAATGTCCGTCTGCCAGACTCCTATCATCGTCGCCCTGGATTACCCCACCCGTGACGCCGCACTGAAGCTGGCTGACCAGTTGGACCCCAAGCTGTGCAGGGTCAAGGTCGGTAAGGAACTGTTCACCAGTTGCGCCGCGGACATCGTCGGCACCCTGCGTGACAAAGGCTTCGAAGTGTTCCTCGACCTGAAATTCCACGACATTCCCAACACCACCGCCATGGCGGTCAAGGCCGCCGCCGAAATGGGCGTGTGGATGGTCAACGTGCACTGCTCTGGCGGCCTGCGCATGATGACGGCCTGCCGTGAAGTGTTGGAACAGCGTAGCGGCCCCAAACCTCTGTTGATCGGTGTGACCGTGCTGACCAGCATGGAGCGCGAGGACCTGGCCGCTATCGGCCTGGACATCGAGCCGCAGGAGCAGGTGTTGCGTCTGGCCGCCCTGGCACAGAAAGCCGGTCTCGATGGCCTGGTGTGCTCGGCGCTGGAAGCCCACGCCTTGAAGGCCGCGCACCCGTCGCTGCAATTGGTGACGCCGGGTATTCGCCCGGCCGGCAGCGCCCAGGATGACCAGCGCCGCATCCTGACCCCGCGCCAGGCACTGGATGCGGGTTCGGACTACCTGGTGATCGGCCGCCCGATCAGCCAGGCGGCGGACCCGGCCAAGGCGTTGGCAGCGGTGGTCGCTGAGATCGCCTGAAACCTGAAGCGCACACGGCAAAAATTGTGGGAGGGGGTTTGCTCCCACATTCATAGCTGTGCCGTGTCAGTTGACCTTGAGCACCAGCTTCCCGAAGTTCTCGCCGTTGAATAGCTTCATCAACGTTTCCGGGAACGTCTCCAGCCCTTCGACGATATCTTCCTTGCTCTTGAGCTTGCCCTGCGCCATCCAGCCGGCCATTTCCTGTCCGGCGGCGGCAAAGTGGGCGGCGTGGTCCATCACCACAAAGCCTTCCATGCGCGCGCGGTTGACCAGCAGCGACAAATAATTCGCCGGGCCTTTCACGGCTTCCTTGTTGTTGTATTGGCTGATGGCCCCGCAAATCACGACCCGGGCTTTCATTGCCAGGCGGCTGAGGACCGCATCGAGAATGTCACCGCCGACGTTGTCGAAGTACACATCCACGCCTTTGGGGCACTCGCGCTTGAGTGCGGCGGGCAGGTCTTCGTTTTTGTAGTCGATGGCGGCGTCGAAGCCCAGTTCGTCCACCAGGAACGTGCACTTGTCGGCACCGCCGGCAATGCCAACCACGCGGCAGCCCTTGAGCTTGGCAATCTGCCCGGCAATGCTGCCCACGGCGCCGGCTGCGCCGGAGATCACTACGGTTTCGCCGGCCTTGGGCGCACCGGTTTCCAGCAGGGCGAAATAGGCGGTCATGCCGGTCATGCCCAGCGCCGACAGGTAGCGGGGCAGGGGCGCCAGTTTCGGGTCGACCTTGTAGAAGCCGCGCGGCTCGCCCAGGAAATAATCCTGCACGCCCAAGGCACCGTTTACATAGTCGCCGACGGCAAAATTCGGATTGTTCGACGCAATCACTTTTCCTACACCTAAAGCACGCATCACTTCGCCTATACCCACAGGCGGAATGTAGGATTTGCCTTCGTTCATCCAGCCACGCATGGCCGGGTCGAGGGACAGGTACTCATTGCGCACCAGCACCTGCCCGTCCTGGGGTGTGCCCACGGGCACTTCCTGATAGGTGAAGGTTTCCCGGGTAGCCGCGCCGACCGGGCGCTTGGCGAGCAGGAATTGGCGATTGGTCTGGGCGGTCATGGCAGGGACTCTTATGGAAATGAACCTGAAGTGATAGACCCTGAACGATTCGAGAGCAAGGCCCACCGGGGGGACGAATGCTCGTCGATAGATGTCGTTGATAGTGATCCGGGCAGCCTTATCACTGCGATTCATGCAGGGCCAACTGGCCTTCTGATAGTGCTGACGTGTGCGCCAGCCCGTTGACTAGACTCGACCCACGGCTATTTCTCCCACAGGACATTCTTCATGAGCATGACGTTTTCCGGCCAGGTCGCCCTGGTCACTGGTGCCGCTGCCGGTATTGGCCGCGCGACTGCGCTGGCATTCGCCGCCGAAGGTTTGAAGGTCGTCGTCGCCGACCTTGATGTGGCCGGCGGTGAGGGCACGGTTGCATTGATCCGGCAGGCCGGCGGCGAAGCACTGTTCGTGCGCTGCAATGTCACCCTGGAGGCGGATGTGCAGCAATTGATGGCGCGCACCGTCGACGCTTATGGCCGCCTGGACTATGCGTTCAATAACGCCGGGATCGAGATCGAGAAGGGCAAGCTGGCTGACGGCACCCTGGATGAGTTCGACGCCATCATGGGGGTCAACGTCAAGGGCGTGTGGCTGTGCATGAAGCACCAGTTGCCGTTGCTGCTGGCCCAGGGCGGCGGGGCCATCGTCAATACCGCCTCGGTGGCGGGGTTGGGTGCGGCGCCGAAAATGAGCATTTACGCCGCCTCCAAACATGCGGTGATCGGTCTGACCAAGTCGGCGGCCATCGAGTATGCGAAGAAGAAAATCCGCGTCAACGCCGTGTGTCCGGCAGTGATCGATACCGATATGTTCCGGCGTGCCTATGAAGCCGACCCACGTAAAGCCGAATTCGCTGCGGCCATGCATCCGGTCGGGCGCATTGGCAAGGTCGAGGAAATTGCCAGCGCGGTACTGTATCTGTGCAGCGACGGAGCTGCGTTTACCACCGGCCATGCGTTGACGGTGGACGGCGGCGCGACCGCCATCTAGGACCTTGCGCCGCAGGCTATTTGAAAAGTTCTGGGAGGGCTGTGAGGCTTTTCCAGGGCTGGCAAAACGCCGTGGCCGAATATGTATCAACAGGTAAATAAGTCAATAAAATCAATACTTTAATAATTGTTTATGGCCGGTCAATACAGGCTTCTGTGCTTAACTCTTTGGGTTGATAACAGACAGTTGAAGTGAGTGGCTCATGGATTTAGGGATCGATCGACAAGCCCTTGTACCGGTGGTGCAGCAAATCGTCAGCGCCGTGGCAGAGTGGATTCGCAAGAACGGCGTGAGCCCCGGTACACGTCTGCCGTCCATTCGGCAGTTGGCCCTCGATAACCTGCTCAGCCAGTCCAGTGTGATCGAGGCATTCGAGCGGATGGTCGCTCAGGGGTTGCTGGCGTCCAGGCAGGGTTCTGGTTTTGTAGTGGCCCAACCGCCTACGCTGCATGAAGGCCATTGGTATGAAGGCGCAGAGCGGGAGTGGGGCGCCTTTGCCGATAATCCATTGGGTGAACTGAAGCTGGGGTGCGGCTGGTTGCCGGATGCCTGGCGCGAAAGCGACGACATCAGTTATGCGATTCGCGAAGTCACCCGCACCGACACCGCCGGCCTGTTCAACTACAGCACGCCATTGGGGCTGCCGACGTTGCGCGAGCAACTGCTCAAGCACCTCACCCGGCTTCGTGTCGCCACCAGCCTCGATCGTATCCTGACGACCGCAGGCGCCAGCCATGCCCAGGACCTGCTCATCCGTACGCTGCTCAAGCCCGGTGACAGCGTTGTGGTCGAAACCCCTGGCTATGGCAACCTCTATCGCCAACTGGCGTTTCACGGGGTCCGGTTGCTGGAAGTCCCGCGCACTTGTGGGGGCCCGGATATTCCGGCGTTGGAAGTGCTGTTGCAGCGCCATCGTCCCAAGTGCCTGTTCATCCACAGCCTGTATCACAATCCCACAGGCAGCAGCCTGTGCCGCGCAGTGGCCGAGCGTTTGCTGGAGTTGGCGGCCTGCCACGACTTCCTGATCATTGAAGAGGACGTCTACGGCGATCTGCAACACGCCAGTTGCACACGCCTTGCGGCACTGCCCCACGAGGATCGGGTGATTTATGTGGCCAGCTTTTCCAAGACCCTGAGCAGTGCGCTGAGGGTCGGCTATCTCAGTGCCAGCGTGACGCTCATCGAGCAATTGGCCAGCCTCAAGACCTTGACCGGTTTCGGCACTTCGCGGTTTGCCGAGGCCGTGGTGGCGACGCTGCTGGCCAATGGCACGTACCGCAAGTGGGTGCAGCGTCTGCGCAAACGGCTGCGCACGGAAATGGCCGCCACCTTGCAAGTGCTGGAGGATGAAGAGTGGGAGGTATTCGCCGTGCCTGCCGGGGGCATGTTCCTGTGGGCGCGACCGGGGAGAGCCGATCATTCCCGGCTGCAGGCGTGTGCCCGGCGGCTCGGGGTGTTGTTGTCGCCAGGGGCGTTGTTCAGTCCGACCTGCGAGCACAGTGAGTGGCTGCGGATCAACGTAGCTTATGCGGCGGACGAGCGGGCCGTGGCGTTGTTCCGGGACATGGGGCCCACCAGATCGACCTCGACCATTCTGAAAACGACGGGCGTGTAGCTTTTTGCCATTATTCCGGCGCCAACGTCTTGTGTTCTGTGGCTTGTGATTGCCAATCTCACTTCTTGTAACCAGGCTTCATGGCATCTGCCATTGCAAGAGGATTCAACGCAATGATTTCGGGCGCACAACGACGTTTCGCCAACCTTGGGATGGCAAAAAAACTGGGCTTGGGCTTCACCCTGGTGCTGCTGCTGACGGCGCTGGTAGCCGCCATTGGTGTGTGGTCCCTGCAAACGGTCGGGCAGCGTTTCGAAGGCCTCAAGGCCATGTCGTCGCTCAACAGTGGCTTATTGAACGTGCGCCTGATCGAGCAGGACTATGCGTTGCATGCCGACCCCAAGTCGGTCGACGCCTTGCACGAAAGCCTCGACGCCCTGGCGGCCCAGGCCAATACGCTCAAGGCGCAGTCAACCGCCAATGGGCCGGCGATGGCTGCAGTCGAACAGGCCTTGGCCGCCTACCGCAAGGCTTTCGATGAATTTGTCGAACTGACCCAGACCAAGGACCTGGCCCTGGAAATGGCCAGTTGGTCAGTGTCCAGCGTGGCCAATAACCTTGACGTCTTGCAGGCCGGGCTGGCCGACGATGGGGCTTACGCTCTCAAGGAAAGCCAGGGCAAGGCGGGCGGCGAGTTCATTGAGCAGGCGGGGCAGGTCAGCCAGGTTTCGCGCTTGATGTTGCAGGCGATGAACGAGGCCCATGTGCGTCTCGATCAGAGCCGCAAGGGGGATGAAGACGCTGCCGGGCAAGGCAAGATCGAGCAGGCCGACCAGGCCTTGGCCCAGGTCGAGCAACTGAAAACTTCGGTCAAGGACGCCGGCTACCAGACGGTGCTCAACGAAGTCTCGGGGCATATCGCCGCGTTCAGCGAAAAACTGGGCGAATACACCGGCCTGTTGGCGCAGGAAAAAGTGGTCTACAAGCAATTGCATGATCGAGCCGCCCAAGTGGTCAGCCAGGTCAACCAGGCCTATGCCGCCGAAGACCTGTCGATGCAGACGCAGCTGAAGAAAAGCGCGCTGATGATCATCGGCTCGTCGGCCCTGGCCTTGCTGGTGGGGTTGATTGCCGCCTGGGTGATTACCCGGCTGATCGTTGCGCCGCTGCGCAGGGTGATCGCCGTGGCCCAGCAGATCGCCGCTGGCGATTTGAGTGGGCGCATGGACGTCAGCCGTCGCGATGAAATCGGCCAGTTGATGCTGGCAATGCAACAGATGGGCAATGGCTTGAGCCAGATGGTCAGCGGCCTGCAGGCCGGTATCGAGCAACTGGCCAGTTCGGCGCATACCTTGTCCAGCGTCACCGAGCAGACCAATGTCGAAGTCAGCAGCCAGAAGGAAGAAACCGAACAAGTCGCCACAGCGATGAACCAGATGACCGCCACGGTGCATGACGTGGCGCGCAACGCCGAAGAGGCCGCACAAGCAGCGCAGACGGCGGATGACAAGGTCGACAGCGGCCAGCGGGTGGTGCGCCAGAGCTTGCAGCGCATTGAGTTGCTGGCCACCTCCAGTACCAGCGCCAGCGCGAGTATCGAGAGCCTGAGTGCGGAAATCCAGAACATCGGCACCGTGTTGAGTGTGATCAAAAGCGTGGCCGAACAGACCAATCTGCTGGCGCTCAACGCTGCCATCGAAGCTGCCCGCGCCGGCGAACAGGGGCGGGGCTTTGCGGTGGTGGCGGACGAGGTGCGGGCATTGGCCAAGCGCACCCAGCAATCGACCGAAGAAATCGAACGGCTGGTCAGCACGTTGCGCGGCGCCGCGCAGTCATCGGTGCAGCAGATCCGACAGAGCGGCGAGCTGGTGAAACTGGCGGTCAGCGATGCCCTGGAAACCGAAAGCGCCCTGGGCAGCATCGCGGTGGCCGTGTCGTTGATCCAGCAGATGAACCAGCAGATCGCAGCTGCGGCCGAGGAGCAAAGCTCGGTGGCCGAAGAGATCAATCGCAGTGTCACCAGTATTCGTGCGAGCGCCGATCAGTCGGCGTTGAGCATGCAGGGCAATGCCGCCTCAAGTACCCAGCTGGCGCAATTGGGGGCGGAGCTCAAAGGGATGGTGGGGCACTTCCGGCTGTGATCGTCGTCGGAGGGCGATCAATGTGCCGGGGGGCTCGGTTGCGGCCGGCCAGGAACGTCAGCGGCGCACCATTGACGAACGGCCGGTTTTCCCCGCTGGAGATATACCTGGGGCCTGGAATCCGCATTGCATATGGCGAACAGGGTTCGCCATATCGGTGAAGGGGCCTATCAGTCGTAGATGACTTTCTTTTTCCACTCGGCATCGGCTTCGACCGTTTTCATGCCTTCGGTCAATTCGTTGACCTCGTCTTCGGTCTGCTTGCTGTTGGTCAGTACGGTGGAGTTAGCGCGGGCCAGTTGACCTTCCAGTAATTGCAGTTGCGCGCTATAGAGGGCGGGCTCCGGCTGCTTGCGCAGGTACTGCACGCCACGCTCGAAGGCCAGTCGCGCCTGGCCGGGCTGGCCCTGATGCAGGGCGTGCTGGCCGAGGTTGTTGAAAAACTCGATGTGCAGCAGCACCAGGATATGCCGAATTTCCTTGATCCAGTGCTTGGCCTCGTTGGTCGGCAGGAAACCGTCCTGTGCGGCGCGGGTGACCTGGCCGTGCAAGGCTTCCAGCAGGAAGCGTACATCCTTGGCCTTGGCTTCGGTCTGGATCGGGGCGGGCGGGTTGGTCACCGGGATCGATTCACCCTGGGCCACCAGTGCGTTCAGCTCAGCGATGCGGGCCTTGAGGGGCGCGCTGGTTCGATTGAGGTTCAACAGACGCTGGTTGACGTTGAGCTCCAGCCGGGTCAACAGCAGCTTGAGCGCCGGGGTCATCAACTGGCCAGGGAATGTCTCGGTGATTTCACCGCAACGGCGCAGGCGATCGTTAAGCTCGATCTCGGTACGCTTCTTTTCCAGCTTGTTGTTTTCCACCATGTGGTTCATATAGCCAATGGCGATCAGTATTACGATCCCGGCTATTACCAGCAGGGTGATCATGAGTGGTGTCACCGGTGCGACCTCTTTATAGGGTTTGCTGTGGAGTGTAGTGACTGAGTCATCCGGCGGATAGGACTGATCGACCAGTTGCCCAGGTAGTTTCTTCTATATAGGTAAGCGTCCCGTGGGTAGATGCACATTGCCATCATTTGCTGAGGTGGACTATAACGCCTTGTCGGGCGCCAGAATATAGGCGTCAAAGCTCGGACGGGCAGAATCCCCGCACAGGCCGGTAAACCAGGGCGAAGTCATTGATTTAAATAAATTTATCCTTAGGGGTTGACGACCTTTCAATCCATCCATAGAATGCGCGCCACTTACAGCGTAAAGCACACAGCGAAACGCGGTAGGGAGTGAATGTTGTACGTGTGTCCCCTTCGTCTAGTGGCCTAGGACACCGCCCTTTCACGGCGGTAACAGGGGTTCGAGTCCCCTAGGGGACGCCAATGCGGGAATAGCTCAGTTGGTAGAGCACGACCTTGCCAAGGTCGGGGTCGCGAGTTCGAGTCTCGTTTCCCGCTCCAATTTTAAGCAGTGTTGCCTTCGGGCGGCATTGAGTGAAACCAGGACCAAGTCTTCGGACGAGGCCTCTGGGCACTGGAATACACACCATGTATTTCAGTAGCGTGTCCCCTTCGTCTAGTGGCCTAGGACATCGCCCTTTCACGGCGGTAACAGGGGTTCGAGTCCCCTAGGGGACGCCATTTGCGGGAATAGCTCAGTTGGTAGAGCACGACCTTGCCAAGGTCGGGGTCGCGAGTTCGAGTCTCGTTTCCCGCTCCAATTTTTGATTCGCAGTGCCCGCTGGGCCTGGGAGTCAGCGAAAAAAAGACGCTTCGGCGTCTTTTTTCGTTTGTGCAATAAATTAAATACAGAATCTCAGTTCAATGGGATTCGGGGGGGGGGGGCGGAGCACCGCACCCCTGAACCAAAAAAAATGCCCTCCATATCAGGAGGGCATTTTTTTTGGCCGGCTGCATCAATCCTGCCCGCTGGCGTCCATGGGGTGGGCGCAGCGATCAGGATTGATGGGCGCGGGTCAGAGCTTTTTCGCCATGTCGCGCAGCATGAATTTCTGGATCTTGCCTGTCGAGGTCTTCGGCAGCTGGGTGAAAACCACGGTGCGCGGCACCTTGAAGCCTGCCAGGTGTTCACGGCAGAAGCTGATGACGTCGGCTTCGCGGATGTTCTGGTGGTCAGCCTTGAGGGTGACAAAGGCGCACGGCGTTTCACCCCACTTTTCATCGGGGCGTGCGACCACGGCAGCTTCGAGGATTGCCGGGTGCCGGTACAGCACGCCTTCAAGTTCGATAGTGGAGATGTTCTCGCCGCCGGAGATGATGATGTCCTTGAGCCGGTCGCGGATTTCCACGTAGCCGTCAGGATGGGTCACCGCCAGGTCGCCGGTATGGAACCAGCCGCCTTCGAACGCTTCGGCGGTTGCCGTAGGGTTCTTCAGGTAGCCCTTCATTACCGTATTGCCCCGCATGAAAATCTCACCGATGGTGTGACCATCATGGGGGGTGGGTTCGAGGGTTTTCGGGTCGGCGACCATCACCCCTTCCAGGGTCGGATAGCGCACACCCTGACGAGCCTTGATCTGCGCACGTTCGTCGAGCGGCAGTTCATCCCATTCCGAGTGCCAGGCGCACAGCGTCACCGGGCCATACACTTCGGTCAGGCCGTAGACGTGGATCACCTTGATGCCCATTTCTTCCACGGCGCCGATGACCTTGGCGGGTGGTGCCGCGCCGGCGACCATGGCGTTCACCGGATGATCGATGGCGGCTTTGGCCGAGTCGGGCATGTTTACCAGGGCGTTGAGCACAATCGGTGCGCCGCACAGGTGAGTGACCTGATGTTCGTGGATCAGGTTGAGGATTTTCTGCGGGTCGACGCGGCGCAGGAACACGTGGACCCCGGCCAATGCCGTGATGATCCACGGGTAGCACCAGCCGTTGCAGTGGAACATCGGCAGTGTCCACAGGTACACGGGGTGGTTGCCGACCGCCCAGATCATTTGGTTGCCCAGGGAGTTCAGGTAAGCCCCACGGTGGTGGTAGACCACGCCCTTGGGGTTGCCGGTAGTGCCCGAGGTGTAGTTCAACGAAATGGCTTGCCATTCGTCCTCAGGCCACTGCCAGGCGAAATCCGGGTCGCCCTCGGCGAGAAACGCCTCGTAGTCCAGGTCGCTGACCGGCTGGCCTTCGCCGTATTCCGGGTCGTCGACGTCGATGACCAAGGGCGGATGGTCGAGCATGCCGATGGCTGCATGCACCACATCATGGAATTCGCGGTCGGCGATCAGTACCTTGGCTTCGCCGTGGGCGAGCATGAACGCGATGGCTTCGGCATCCAGGCGTACGTTGAGTGCATTGAGTACCGCGCCAATCATCGGCACGCCGAAATGCGCTTCGAGCATGGCGGGAATGTTGGGCAGCATGACGGCCACGGTGTCGTTTTTACCGATCCCGCGACCGGCGAGGGCCGATGCCAGGCGCCGGCAGCGGCTGTAGGTCTGTGCCCAGGTGGCGCGTATCGACCCGTGGATCACGGCAGGGTAATCGGGATAGACGCTGGCAGTACGTTCGATGAAGCTTAAAGGCGAAAGAGCAATATGGTTAACGTTGGTCGGCTCGAGGCCTTGGTCAAAAATGGACATGGTGCGGATACCCGGTGGCTGATTATTAGCTCTATTGTTCGAGACGCTGGTAACGGCAGACAGGCTGATGGTGCTGGCCTGGGGGCTTTATCGTTGGCAAGCCGATCCCTGCGGGAAAAGCTCGAAGACCTCTCCGGCGGCTTTTATATACTGTTCGTGTGGATATATGGAAGTACTACCTGTGTTGTATAGTATATCTACTATATCTTGATTAAACGCTTCCGCAGATACCGGCGGCGTTACCCCTGCAAAGGTTTGATGATGATCGGTAATTCTGCACATTTACCCGGCGGTTCACCCCTGCTTGCGCATGATCCGCAGCCGAGTCTCCTGCTGGACGCTCAGGCGCAGCCGCTGGAGCTCAACGCCGCACTGCGGGTGTTGCTTGAGCAGTTGTCCCTGGTCGATTGTAGACGCCTGTTGCCGATCAATTGCTTGCCGTTGGTCCAGGCCTGCCTCGTGCAGCAACGGGCGATCGAAGGCGTCGAGGCGCAATTCGCCGACCGCATTCTGGTGTGGACCTTCATTCCTGGCCCTGGCGAAAATCGCGTGCTGGCCCGTTGCCGGGAAGCCAGCGCGCAGATTGTCGCCGAGCGCGAATCTGCCAAGGCACGGCGGCTGTATCGGCTGATTATCGAAAACACCACCGACTTGATTTCCCGGCATACCCCGGACGGCGGTTTTCTCGATGCTTCGCCGGCTTCCTGGGCCTTGTTGGGGTATTGGCCGGGGGAGTTGCGCGGGACGCTGGCACAACGCCTGTTCCATCGCCAGGGCTTGGCGGCCATGGTGCGGCGGGCCCGGGAAGGCCTGGAGCAGGACGGTTATTACACCATGACCTATCGCATCCGCCATCGCCGTGGCCATTACCTGTGGTTTGAAACCGCTTGCCGGGCGATCCGCGAGACTTACACGGGGGCGGTGGTGGAGGTGGTCAGCGTGTCCCGCGATATCACCGCCAGGGTCCAGGCCGAGGAAACCACACGGCGCCTGGCCGATGTCGTGGAAGCCAATACCGACCCCGTGTTGTTTATCCAGCCCGATGGTGCCGTCACGTATCTCAACCCTGCCGCGCGACGCATCCTGAGGCTGGCTGAATCGCCCAGCATGCCGAGCCTGGCGCAGTTTCTGGGTCGCGATGTATTGGCACGCTTGCAGCACGAAGGTTGGAGCGGCGCCGAACGCGATGGCTGTTGGAGCCTCGATACGCGCCTGCAGCCGTTGGGTGTGGCCGTGTCGGTGCCGGTGGTGCTGATGGTGCTGGCCCATCGTTCCGCCAGTGGCGAGCGCTTTTATTCGCTGGTGGTCCGTGATCTTACCGAGCGCGAATTGCGTGAAGCCCAGCAGCGTCATCATCAGGACGAACTGGCTCACACCGCGCGCCTGGTGACCCTGGGTGAGCTGGCGTCGGGCATCGCCCATGAAATGAATCAGCCGTTGGCGGCAGTGGTCAATTACGCCAATGCGAGCCAGCGTTATTTGACCGCTCTGGGCAGCGATTCGCCGGCAGCCGAGCGGGTGGCCCAAGGCCTGGAGCGGATCTCGGTGCATGCCAATCACGCCGCGCAAGTGATCAAGCGCTTGCGCGCGTTTCTGCGCAAGGGGCGCCGCCGCATGGAGGCGCTCAACCCCGGCGAGGTGGCCCGCGAAGCGGTGCGCCTGTGTGCCTGGGAGGCCAGCGATTGTCAGGTGGCGATCGAGGATCGCCTGCCGGATAATCTGCCGCTGATTTACGCCGACCGGGTGCTGCTCGAGCAGGTGCTGCTGAACTTGCTGCGCAATGCCATTGATGCGAATCGCGAAGCCCATCCCGGCCAGCCTTCGCTGATCGTCATGAGCGCATTGGCGCAACGTGACGGGTGGGTGCAGATCGATGTGAGCGATCAGGGCCCCGGCGTTTCGCCGGCGCAGTTGGAGCAGATATTTACGCCGTTCTACACCAGCAAGGCCAATGGCCTGGGCCTGGGCTTGTCCATGAGTCGCAGCATCATCGAAGGTTTCGGTGGCGAGTTGCAGGCCGAGCCGATGCCGGTCGGGCTGCAAATGTGCTGTCGCTTGCCGACGCTCGCCCAGAGCGGTGCCCCACAATAAGAAGAGGAATCAAGTCATGGTGAGCGTGACGGAGCAGGTGGTGTATGTGGTCGATGATGACCAGGGGATGCTCGACTCGACCGTGTGGTTGCTGGAATCGGTGGGCCTCAAGGCGCTGCCGTTTACCAGTGGCCGCGAGTTTCTCGAGGCCTGCGACAGCCGCCTCAACGCCTGCGTGCTGCTGGATGTGCGCATGCCGGGCATGGGCGGCCTGAATGTGCAGGAACACATGCGCAGCCGTGACTTGCACCTGCCGGTGATTTTCGTCAGTGGTCACGCCGATGTGCCGATTGTGGTGCGTGCGTTCAAGGCCGGGGCGCATGACTTTATCGAGAAGCCTTACAACGAGCAGTTGCTGCTGGACAGTGTGCTGCAAGCCTTGAGCAAGGCCGATCATCGCCAGAGCCTCGGTGAAGGGCCTGCGCGGGTACAAGCGCGGATGCAGCAACTCACGCCACGGGAGCGTGATGTGTTGCTCCCGCTGGTGCAGGGCTATACCAATCGGGAAATCGCCGAGCAGTTGGGCGTCAGCGTCAAGACCATCGATCTGTATCGCGCCCGCGTCATGAAGCGCATGGCGGCCAGCCATTTGCCGGAGTTGGTGGGCATGGCGATTGCCGTTGGCCTGGTGGACCCTTTGCAACTGCGCTGATCGACCTCAGGCCACGGCGATCTGCAAGCTTGGCCTGTCGCTGGCTCTCGGCGCCAGCACGCGCTCGATGGCGCCGGTCAGCAGGTTTTCCAGTAGCTCAGTGCGTTCGGCATCGTCCAGCGTCTGCCCGGCCAGCCAGCTCGGCGCATTGTTCAGTAGCGTGGCGATGGCGTGGCCGGCCGCTTGCAGAGCGTGGACGCTCAACCGCCGTGGTCGCCCGAGCATTTGCAGCAGTCGGCGCTCGTATTGTTCGCGCAGTTGTCGGACCCGCAGTTGCTGGTCCTCCGTGAGGCAGCTGCAATCACGCTCCGCCAGGCGGAAATGCCAGGGCATTTCCTGATGTAAATCCAGGTGGGCGTGAATCAGCCGTTGCAGATTGTCCTGGCGAGCGCGTGGTCGTTGTTCGACGCGCCCCAGGGTGGTCAGCAATTCTTCGTAGAACTCTTCGATCCAATCCAGCAACAGGTGCTGCTTGCTGGGGTAGTGGTGGTACAGCGAGCCCGGGGTCAGCCCCAGGCTGCTGGCCAGCTCGCGCATGCCGACTTGACCGAAGCCTTTGCTGGCGAGCAACTCCAGGGCCTTGTTACGGTGTTCGCACAGGCGCGAGCGATACTCAGCCATAGGTGTGGAAGCCACGCCCGGTCTTACGCCCCAGGTAACCGGCGGCCACCATTTCCCTGAGCAGTGGCGCGCTGCGGTATTTGCTGTCCTGGAAGCCCTCGTAGAACGCCTCGAGGATCGCCAGCAAAGTGTCCAGGCCAATCAGGTCGGCAAGGGCCAGCGGGCCGATTGGCTGATTGCAGCCCAGGGACATGCCGGCGTCGATGTCTTCGGCGCTGGCCAGGCCTTCCTGGAGCACCAGGATCGCTTCGTTGATCATCGGCACCAGAATCCGGTTGACCACGAAACCTGGGCGGTTGCCGGCAGTGATCGCGGTTTTGCCCAGGTACTGCGCCAGCTCGATGGCTTGGGCGTGGGTGGTGTCGCTGGTCTGCAGGCCACGAATCACTTCGATCAGGCCCATCACCGGCACTGGGTTGAAGAAGTGCAGGCCGATAAAGCGCTCGGGGGCATTAACGCCGGCGGCCAGTTCGGTGATGGACAGCGATGATGTGTTGGATGCGATCACACACTGCTCGCTGACGTTAGCGGCGATCTGCTGCAGCACGCGTCGCTTCAGTTCCAGGTTTTCCGTGGCCGCCTCGATGACCCACTGGGCATTGGCCAGGCTGGCGTAGTCGGTGCTGGTGTGGATATTGCCCAGGGCCGTATGCTTCTGGGGTTCGCTGAGGATGCCCTTGCTGACTTGGCGATCGAGGTTCTTGCTTACGGTGGCCAGGGCTTTTTCCAGGGCACCTGCGGAGATGTCCAGCAAGGTCACGTTGATGCCGGCCACGGCGCAGATCTGGGCGATGCCGTTACCCATGGTGCCCGCGCCGATCACGCCGATATTGTGCAGATTCATCGTCACTCTCTCTTCAATTGTGCGGTGCCGTTGCACGACAGGCATGCCTTGCAATACGGTCTATTGGGCGAGAGTCTAGGGCCCGACAATGTGGCGGCCTATGCCGAAACCTGTCAGTTGTATTGGCGTTTCTTACCATGTGTCCGCTACAGGAACTCAGAATGATGCCCACGCGGGAAAAGGATTCGGTTGCAGTCTACTTCGTGCAGGTCATGATCCATGCGCTGCGGGATCAGCCGGAGCGGCTCGCCGCCGTGCTGCACGAAGCGGGCATCGCGCCGGCGCTGCTGACCCAGCCCGAGGCCCGGGTGCCGGCCAGTGCGTTTGCGGCGTTATGGCTGATTCAGATTCGTGAGTTGAACGATGAGTTCTTCCGCCTGGACTCTCATGGCATGCCGCCGGGCAGTTTTGCCCTGATCTGCCGCGGCCTGATCCAAGAGCCGAACCTGGGCAAGGCGCTCACCCAGTGCCTGGCCAGCTTCGCCCTGTTCCTGCGCGACTTTCGCGGCAGCCTCAGCGTGCATGGCAAGCGCGCGGTACTCAGTCTGGACATCGGCGGCGGCGATGAAGAGACGCGTCGTTACGGCGAGGAAACCTTTCTGGTGTTGATGATCAGCCTGCTGTGCTGGCTGGGCGGGCGGCGCGTGCCCATCGATCGCGCGGACTTTCGCCATGCGCGTGCGCCCCTCAGCGACGATCAACTGCTGTGGGGCTACAACCTCACGTTTGGCGCGGCCCGTACCGAAATCGAATTTGCCAGCAGCTACCTGCGTCTGGCGGTGGTGCAGGACCTGGCGTCGCTCAAGGTATTTCTGCGTACCGCGCCGCAATGGCTGGTGATCCGCTTTCGCAACCAGGACGGCGTGTCGACCCAGGTGTATCAACGCTTGCGTGGCAGCCACTACAGCCGATGGCCGGCGCTGGAGGCCCTGGCGGCGGACTTGCATATGAGCCCCAGTACCTTGCGTCGTCGCCTGGAGCGTGAGGGGTGTTCGTTTCAGGAGATCAAGGACGAAGTGCGCCGCAGTGTGGCGTTGGAGTTGCTGTGCCAGACACGTGCCAGCATCGGCGACATTGCCGCGCAGAGCGGTTTTCAGGAACCCAGTGCATTCCATCGCGCGTTCAAGAAGTGGACTGGCGAGAGCCCTGGTCGTTACCGCGAGCGGGTCCAGGGCAAGGCGTCTCGGCCTGCGCGCCTGGACGCCTGAGTCATTTCCGGTTGAGCGCTGCGTCGCGGTAAGTTCTGGGTAACTCGCCAGTCCATTGGCGGAAGGCCCGGGTGAATGCCGAAGGGTCC
Organism: Pseudomonas extremaustralis; assembly: GCF_900102035.1. Classification (NCBI taxonomy): domain Bacteria; kingdom Pseudomonadati; phylum Pseudomonadota; class Gammaproteobacteria; order Pseudomonadales; family Pseudomonadaceae; genus Pseudomonas; species Pseudomonas extremaustralis. The sequence goes on along the minus strand of NZ_LT629689.1, from coordinate 2,881,984 downwards.
GAGAAGCCAAGCTGTTGCGATGTCTGATTGATCGACATCGACGTCTGGCTCAAGTAGTGAATGGCCATGTCGCGGCGCACCCCGTCCTTGAGCTTCTGAAACTTGCTGCCTTCGGCCAGTAGCTTGCGCCGCAGTGTTCTTTCCGTCAGGTGCAGCTCACTGGCGGTGCTCTGGATGGTGGCCTTGGCGAGATCGCCGATGTTCTCCAGGTGATCCAGCACCCGCCGCGTATAAACCGGGTAATAGGCGGGGCGAGTGAACCAGTCCACCGGGGCTCGCTGCAGGTGATAGGCCAGGGTTTCCGCGGTCTGCACCAGCGGCGCGGTGAGGATCCGGGCGTCGAACACCAGGCAGGTCTCGGGTTGGTCAAAATGTATGGGGCAAGGAAACATCAAGCGGTATTCCGCCGAGTGGACCGGCTCGGGATGATCGAACGTCACCCGCTTGAGCGTGATCCGCTGGCCAATCAGCCAACTCGGGAAGCGATGCCAGAGCAACAGTAAAAATCCCCTCAGCAGGTATTCGGGGTCCAGGCTCGGATCGCTCAAGGCCATTGAAAACATGGCCTCATCACCGACGACTTTCAGCTCCAGGTGCAGGGAGTCGTTCATCACGTTGTAGAAGTGGCTGAGCTTGTAATACACCGAATGCAGGTTGTGCGAGTGGATCACTTGCTTGGCCATGATCGCGAAGCAGCCCTTCGGACAGCGCTGCGAACCCGCGCCGAAAAACTCGTCGTCACTCAACCGCCAGACGGCTTGCATCAAGCGACTGAACTGGTCGGGAGTGATGCGCAGGTGAAGGTTATCCAGGCGCTTTCGGCTGATGCCGGCTTCCTTGAGCAATACCTCTTCGTCAAGCGTGAGGCGGCGCGCGGCCGCCATCAGGATATGGGCGAAGTACATGGAGATTGAATAACGCTCGATGCCCATCGTTCAGTGGTCCGGTAGCAGGGGGAGGGTAGTTTAGCCAAAAGTGACTGTCCGTTTATGTCTGTTTTTAGACTGATTTTGTAATTGCCACGCAGGGCTGGATCGGAGGAAGCTGAATAGAGCTATGCGCTGCTGGCGCTATCCCTGCTTGATACCGTCCCTGGTTTTCAGGGTAATGGCCGTTTTGGTTCATTACCCAGTACGGGGCAATGGGCAAAGGGGGAGCGGCCTGTCTAACGAGTGAATGAGGAAAGTAACAATGAGTGGTTATGCCCATCCGTACCGCGACACCGAATTCGTGCTGGAGGCTCTGGTCGGATTTGAGCAACTGTGCGCGAGCGCCCAGCTTCAGGATGTCAACAGCGAGCTGGTCTCGGCCATCTTGAGCGAGGCGGGCCGCCTGGGTTCCGGCGTACTGGCGCCGCTCAACCGGGTCGGTGATACCCAAGGTACGCACCTGGGGGAGAACGGGGTACAGGAAGCGCCGGGTTTTGCCGATGCGTATCGGCAATTCCAGGAAGGCGGCTGGCCCTCGTTGACCGCTAAGGAACAATACGGCGGGCAAAACCTTCCGAACGTAATCGGCACGGCCGTCAATGAAATCTGGCACTCCGCCAATATGGCCTTCGCCTTGTGCCCCATGTTGACCCAGGGCGCTATCGAAGCCATCGCCCATCACGGCTCGGCCGAACTGCAAGCTGCCTACCTGGACAAATTGGTGAGTGGCGAATGGACCGGGACCATGAACCTGACCGAGCCGGATGCCGGCTCCGACCTGGCGGCCATCAAGAGCCGCGCCGTGCCTCAGGGCGACCACTATTTGATCACTGGTCAGAAAATTTTCATCACCTGGGGCGACCACCAGATGACCGACAACGTCGTGCATTTGGTCCTGGCGCGCTTGCCGGATGCGCCAGCGGGCGTCAAAGGCATTTCGCTGTTCGTGGTCCCCAAGTTCCTGCTCGATGCCCAAGGCCAGCCGGGCGTGCGCAATAACGTGCAGTGCATCTCCCTGGAACACAAATTGGGCATCCATGGCAGCCCGACCTGCGTGATGAATTTCGGCGATCCTGAAGGCGCGGTCGGTTATCTGGTCGGCGAGCCGCACATGGGCCTGGCCTGCATGTTCACCATGATGAACCACGCCCGCCAGAGTGTCGGCCTGCAGGGCTTGTCGATTGCCGAGCGCGCTTACCAGCAGGCCCGTCAATACGCCAAAGACCGTCTGCAAGGCACGCGCAAGGACGGCAGCCGTTTCTCGATCATTCACTTCCCCGATGTGCGCCGGATGCTGATGCAGATGAAAGCGTCCATCGAAGCGATGCGTGCGTTGTCCCTGGTGGCCGCCGCCGAGGTCGACCGTGCTGCGCATGCGCCCACCCCAGAGCTTGCGCACCAGCATCAGGGCCGGGTCGATGTGTTCACCCCGATCGTCAAAGGCTGGCTGACCGAATTGGCCCAGGAAGTCACCTCCCTCGGTGTACAGATCCACGGCGGCATGGGCTTTATCGAAGAGACCGGTGCGGCGCAGCATTATCGCGATGCGCGCATCCTGACCATTTATGAAGGCACCACCGGCATTCAGGCCCTTGACCTGGTAGGGCGCAAGACCCTGCTGAACCAAGGCGCGTTGCTGAACAGCCTGCTCGAAGAAATGGATCAAACCGTCGAGCAACTGCGCCACATCGACGCCCTCGACTATCAGGCAGTGGCGTTGGCCGCCGCGCTGGGCGCCGGACGCGAGGCCTTGTCGCTGTTACTCGACAACGCCAAGCGCGATGCGGATTGGGCCGGCAGTGTCAGCGTTAACTTCCTGATGCTCTTCGGCTACCTGTCGGGCGGTTGGCTCATGGCACGTTCTGCCGTGCAGGCGCACGCGCAACTGGAAGCCGGCACGGGCGATGCCGAGTTCCTCAAGGCTAAAGGCGTCAGCGCACGCTTCTACGCCGAGCAACTGCTGCCCCGTGTACACGCATTGTTGGCAGCAGTCAGCGCTGGGAGCGCGAGCATCATGGCGTTGGACGACGAACAGTTCTGACATCGCGTTGGTTTTTGTGCCTAACTTTTTTGAGGTTCACCCCATGCATCACCAGCGCATCCGCCTGGATTCCTTGCACGAAAAAATCATGAGCGCGGCGCAGGCCGCCGCGTTCATTCACGACGGCATGACCGTGGGCATGAGTGGTTTCGGTGGCGCAGGGGACGCCAAGGCCGTGCCACTGGCGCTCATCGAGCGGGCTCGGCAAGACCCGCTCAAGATCAACCTGATTACCGGCGCGAGCCTCGGTCGTGGCCTCGACGGGCAGATGGCCGAGGCCGGGCTGCTGGCGCGGCGCATGCCGTTTCAAGGCGACCCGGTGCTGCGCAAGGCGATCAACGAAGGTCGCGTGGTGTTTATCGACCAGCATCTGAGCGAAGTGGTCGAGCAACTGCGTGACGGCAGCCTGCCCAATCCCGATGTTGCGGTGATTGAAGCGGTGGCGATCACCGAGCAGGGTCATATCGTGCCGACGTCTTCAGTCGGCAATTCGGCCAGTTTCGCCCAGACGGCACGGCAGGTCATCGTTGAGCTGAACCTGGCCAGCAGCCCTTATTTTGAAGGGATGCACGATATTTTCCTGCCCCACGGACGCCCTGGCCGCGGACCGATTCCGATCATCAGCCCGGATGATCGCATCGGCACCCAGGCCATCGCGATCGACCCTGCCAAGATCGTCGCCATCGTGCTTTGCGATACGCCGGAATCGGCCATTCCCATGCTGCCGCCCGATCATGAGACCCAGGCGATTGCCGATCATCTGGTGGCTTTTTTCGAGCAAGAGGTAGAACACGAGCGCTTGGGTCGAAGCCTGGCGCCGTTGCAAGTCGGCGTCGGCTCCATTGCCAACGCCGTCATGTGTGGGCTGATCGATGCGCCGTTCAGCGATCTGGTGCAGTACTCGGAGGTGTTGCAGGATTCCACCTTTGAACTACTCGACGCGGGCAAGCTGAAGTTTGCCTCTGGCTGTTCGATCACCCTGTCCGGCCCTTGTGGCGAGCGGGTGTTCGGCAACCTGGACAAATACGCCGATCGCCTGGTGTTGCGACCCCAGGAAATATCCAATCACCCGGAAGTGATTCGCCGGTTGGGCGTGATTGCCATCAACACGGCGCTGGAGTTCGACCTGTACGGAAACGTCAACTCCACCCACGTCGGCGGTACGCACATCATGAATGGCATCGGTGGCTCGGGAGACTTCGCCCGTAACGCACTGCTGTCGATTTTCGTGACCAAGTCCATCGCCAAGGACGGTGCGATTTCCCGCGTGGTGCCGATGGTCAGCCATGTCGACCACACCGAGCATGACGTCGATATCCTGGTGACTGAACAAGGGTTGGCAGACCTGCGTGGCCTGGCGCCGAAGGAACGAGCCGAGTTGATCATCAACAACTGCGTGCATCCGGATTACCGCGAAGCATTGAGAAGCTATTTCACGGCGGCGTGTGCCAAGGGTGGGCATACGCCTCACGTCTTGAGCAAGGCCTTGAGCTGGCACATCAACCTGCAGGAAACCGGTTCCATGCAGGTGGCGGCTGCCAGCGTTTAAGGTATCTGCGCCAACTCAAACAAGCCCGCCAGTGCGGCGGGCTCCTGCCGCACTCAGAGCTTCGGTAACTGACCGACCCGCGCCATCATTTCGGTGACGATCTGCAGGTCCAGGAGGAACTGCTCGACCGTCTTGAACTCATTGTCAGTGTGCCCGGTGTACTTCTCTTCCGGGCGTGCCAGGCCGAACTGCACGCCGTTGGGCAGTTCATGCACGGAGGTGGCGCCGGCCGAGGTGCCGAACGCATGTTTCATGCCCAGGTTTTCCGTGGCCACCGCCAACAAGGCCTTGACCCACTCACCTTCCGGGTTGCGGTACATCGGTTCGGCGATCGAGTAGGTGAAGTTCACGTTGATCTTGGTTTTCTTGTCCCAGGTGCTGAGTTTGTCGGCGATCTCCGCTTTGAGTTTCTCCGGCGACTTACCCTTGGGTACGCGCAGGTTCACCGCCAGCTTGAAGGCTTTGTCATCCAGGTCGACGAATGTCGGCGAGGTGGTCAGCGGCCCCATGAAGTCATCGGCGAAACCCACGCCTAATTTGCCGCCCAGATAGTCCAGTCCCCAATTGTCGGCGGCATAACGCGCCGCGTCGGTGATGTGGTTGTGCTTGAGGGCGATCTTGCCGTCGACGCTGTGGATCAGCCCCAGCATACGCGCGACCGGGTTCACCCCGGATTCGGGTTCGGATGAGTGCGCGGAGACTCCAGTGACCGTCAACTGCACCTCTTTGCCTACCACCTTTGCATTCACCTGAAAGTCAGCGCCATTGCGCTTGGCGTATTGCGCGCCGGCCTCTTGCAGGCTGGCCGCCAATTCGGCGGGTTTGTCACTGAGCAACGTGGCGACCGACGCCGAGGGAATCTGATTGGTAGCTTTACCGCCGGTCATAGCGATGATTTCTGCGCCTTTGCCCTCGCCTTTGCGGCGCGGGAAGATGGCCATGACCGTGCCGTAGCCTTTTTCGGCAATGACCACCGGGTAACCGCCATCCAGCGCCAGGTTGTAAGGCGGCGTCGGGTTGCGTTCAAAGTAATAGGGGATCGCGTCGCCGGAGGTTTCTTCGGTGGTGTCCACCAGCAGCTTGAACGTGCGCGCCAGCGGCAGCTTCTCTTCCTTGATCACCTTCATGGCGTACATCGCCACCACGATGCCATTTTTGTCGTCTTCAGTCCCGCGGCCGTACATGCGGTCGCCGATCAGCGTGAACTTGAACGGATCAAGCCGGGTACCGTCTTTCAGCACCCAGTTTTCCGGCGTCACCGGCACCACATCCGCGTGCGCGTGGATGCCCACCACTTCATCGCCACTGCCTTCCAGGGAGATTTCGTACACGCGGTTGTCGATGTTACGGAAATTCAGGTTGAAGGCTTTCGCCAAGCCCTGCAGTTTGTCGGCGATTTTGAGAAATTGCGGGTTTTTATACTGCGGCAGGCCGTCGACGTTGAACGTCGGAATTTCCACCAGCTCGCGCAGGGTCTCAGTGGCGGCCTTGGCGTATTTCAGCCGTGCATAAATGCCCAGCAGGCGATTGAGTTCGTTCTGTTGCTCGGCGCTAAGGGGTTTGTGCTCGAGAAAGGCGTTGATCGCCTGGCCCACATCGCTGGTTTTGCCCAGCTCGCCCTGTGCCAGGGTGCCGAGGAAACTGTTGAAGTCTGTGACCGAGGTTTCGCTGAAATTCTTCAGAATCGCCGTGCTTTGCTGTGGGGTGATGTTGGCGAAAGCTGGGCTGACTAAGGTCGAGAGGCCCGCTGCGAACACGCTGGCGACAGCCAATTGCTTGAGTGGAAAGTACATGGCGGGACGCATTCCTTTGCTGGTAATGAGTGGGAAGTTTCTGATCATTAAGTCAGAAATATTTCCACACACTACCACCGCCGGGGTTGAGAGTGGCAGACCTTGGTGTAGGAAATTTCTAAGTCAAACGCCCCCCCGTCGGTGAGTACATCCTTGTGGGTGCGGGCGTTGAATCGTGTGCAGGTCAAGGTTGGCCAGGGTGCGGCGCGGGGTAATCGGCCGTTACGTCCAGTGCTTTAGCATAGGGCCCATCCCACAACTGTTCATGCAATTGTCCTATACGCTTGGCCATCGCTTCGCTGCGCATGACCACCTCCAGGTTGCGCGAATTATCCAGATAGCCGCCCAGCCAATTGCTGGTGCCGACCCACGCCACTTGCCCGTCGATCTCCAGGGTCTTGCTGTGGATCACCCGTGCATAGGGGATAAACCCTTGCTTGGCCTGGGGCAGGGTGACGATCTTGATCTGTACGTTGGGCAACACCGCGAGGCTTTTCAAATAGGGCAGTTCCAGCGCGTCGGTGTTCCAGTTGGACACCATCAGCTTGATCGACACTCCGCGTGCGGCGGCCGCACGTACGGCGTTGTCGATCACCGCATAGTAGGGTCGGGTTTTATCCGGTCCGTAGGACAGCGGCGCGTAGTCCAGCAGTTGCACGCGCACTTCATGCTTGGCTTCGCCGAGCAAGCGCGGCAATTCGAGTTGGGAATCGCCCACCCCGGGCGGGTTGTAGCGTTGCGGGCTGGCCACCAGGTAATTGCCGCTGCGCGCAGGCGCCTGGCCGGCCATCGGCAGCGGCACCGGGCTGTGTGCGCTCAGCGCCGCCTGGGCTTGCCAGTCCTGATCGAAAATCGCCTGGACCTGGCCGACCACCGTGGCGTCGGTGATGCGCAGCCCGGTTTCGTGGATATGTTCCAGGGAACGCCAGTCGAAATTCTGGCTGCCGACAAACGCCTGCCGCCCATCCACCACCATGTATTTGGCGTGGATGATGCCGCCACTCAGTTGCGCGTAGGGCAGCACGCGCAAGGTCAGGTTGGGAATCGCGCGCAGGCGTTCCAGGGTGGAGGCTTCTGATAGGCGAATGCCTTTTTCCTCCAGCAGGAAGCGAATTTTCACGCCGCGTTTACCGGCGGCTTCCAGGCGCTCGATCACCCGCTCCAGCACTGAACCTGGATGGTCGGCGGCATAAAACTGGCCGATGTCGATCGTGCTTTTCGCGCCGTCGAACAGCTCGATCCATACCGGGCCCGGCTGGCGCAAATCGGTGGTAGCCAGTTCGGTGTCCAGCGGCACGGTATGTACCAGTTCAAACCCCGGAATTGAAAAGTCCGCCTGGGCCAGCGGACTGAGTAGCAAGCCGGCGAGTCCGGCGATACGGCATTTCATCGATAGGCTCATAGGCATCTCGTCAGGGAAAAAGACAGGGCGGGCGCCTCAGACGCCAGCCCTGACGGTCATGCCGTGCGGCTATGCAACGGCGTGGACACCAGGTGCGGCACTTCGCCCTGTACGCGGGCCCCGGTGGCGGCGCGGATCAGCAAGATTTTCAACTGATCGTTGATGCGTTCCAGGCTGTCCTGGAAGAAGTTGTGGAACACCACGCAGAACAGCGCGATGGCGATCCCCAGGCCCGTCGCGAACAACGCGGTGCCGATACCGCCGGAAATCTGCCCAGGGTCGGACACCCCCGCGCTGGCCAACGCCTTGAAGGTGTCGATGATGCCGAGGATGGTGCCGAGCAAGCCCAGCAACGGCGCGGCGGTGGTGATGGTTTCGATGATCCACAGGCTGCGGGCCAGCGGGGCGCGGGTGGTCAGGTACTGGGTTTCGATCACATCATCCAGGTCCTTGCGTGAACCCTGCGAGGCTTTCTGTGCCAGCACCGGCATCACCATGTTCAGCGGCAGGCTGTCGCGGCGGCTCAGGCTTTCCGGCAGGTCACGTTCGCTGTGTACATGGGCGCCCAGCACCTCGGTCAAGGCACGGGCCTGGCGGCGCACATAGGCGAAGTAAATACCGCGCTCGATGGTGATAAAGATGGCGATGGCCATCGCGGCGTACATCACATAGAAGGTGATGTCGTGGAGCAGGTTCATGTTCATGTTCGATTACCTCGCCGTTAGAAATTGGCTTCCAGGGACACCGTCACGGTGCGTTCCAGGCCAACGATGTAGGCCGGGTCGCCGTCGCGGAAACCGCTGTAGCTGGCCGCGTTGGTCTTGGTGGTGTACACGCCGTCCAGGTACTTCTTGTCGAATAGGTTGTCGACGTTCAGGCGCAGGGTTGCGTCCTTCACCACTTTCTTGTCCACCGGCAGGTAGATACCGGCGCCGGCGTTGAACACGGTGCGGCCGGAGATGGCTTCGTCGTTGGTCAGGTCGCCATAGAGCTTGCTGGTGTATTTGCCTCCGAAAGTCCCGTAGAAGCGCCCGTCGTCATACCCGATGTTGGCGGCCAGCATGTTTTTCGGCACGTTGGCGAACTGCTTGCCGCTGGTGGGCAACAGGATGGCTTTGCCCGCGTTGTATACGGTCAAGTCGTCCTGTTGCTCGGCCTTGGTATAGGTATAGGAGGTGTAGTAGTTGAAGTGGTGGGGCAGCAGTCCGCTCCATTCCAGCTCCAGGCCACTGTTGTTGACCGATCCGGCGTTGATGTCGGCGAAATCGCCGTTGATGTCCTTGGATGAAACCTGGCGATCCTTGAACTGCATATAGAACAAGGTGGCGGCCACGGTCATGTCGTCGCCGGTGAAACGCCAGCCCAGCTCATGGTTCCAGCTGGTTTCCGGCTTGGAGTTGATCGAGTCCACGCCCTTGTCGTACAGCACATAGTTCTGTGGGATACGCATGTTGCGCGACAGGCTGTAGAACAACTGGTCGCGTTCGTCGAGCTGGTACTTGAGGCCAGCATTGGGCAGTAGCTTGTTGTAGGTCTGGTGACGTTTTTCCGGCTGCTCGGTGAGGCTGCCGTTGTTGGTGCCGTCGCGCTTGACGTTCATGTAGGCCAAGCCAGCCACCAGGGTCCAGTCTGGATTGATGTACCAGGTGTCCTGGGTCCAGACTTTTTGCGCCGGGGTGACGGTGAAGCGATCGCGACCCTGCACGGTGTTGCCGTTCGCATCGACCACGGCGTCGCCGTCCGGCCAGGTGTCGGTAGGCTTGCCATTGCTCTTGAGCGCGATGAACGGTTGGGTCTGGCTTTGGCGTGCGCGCTCATACCAGTAGCCGAATTGCAGGCTGTGATCGCCCAGGTCCCAGTTCAGTTTGGTGGTAATGCCGGGGCGCCAGGTCTGGGTGCGCGAGGGGCGGTAGTACACGCCGGTGGTGGAGGAGCCATCGGCGTTGTATTGGGCAGCGGTGGGCAAGTTGCCTAGGTCGAAGACGCCGCCTGCGTTCGAGCCGCGGTTCAGCGCGTAGCTCGACGAACCAACGCCGCTACCGTTACCCCAGTAGTAATACGGGATCACCGAAAGCGCCAGATTGTCGGCCAGTTTGAACTGGGTATTGAGCACGCCGGTAAAAGTCTGGAACGGGTTCTGCGCGAGGGCGTAGTAGCTGTTGAGCTTGCCGTTACTGCCGACTGTCGGCGTGGCGGGGTAGGGGTCGAACTTTCGGCCGTTCTGCTGGAACTGCGATTTGGTCAGTTGGCTGTAACTGTTGTTGTCCTGCTCGTGGTACTTGAGGATCAGGTTGGCGGTGTTGCCATTGCCGGCGTCGAAGAAGCTGTTCCACTCGACCTTGTCCGCACGCACGGCGCCTGACCCGCGCCACATCTGCCCTTCGGTATGGGACGCCGACAGCCAGTTGCTCAGGCCGTTGACCTCGCCGGTGTTGAGTCGGGCAAAGGTCTTGCGGGTGGCGTTGCTGCCGACCGTCTGCTTGACGAAGGCCCCGGTTTCCTTGGTGGGACGAATGGTCACGATACCGATGTTGCCGCCGCTGGAACCGATGTGCGGGCCGTCGGCCTCCGACGAGCCTTGGGTGACGAAAATCTGGTCGATGTTTTCCGGGTCGCCCAAGAGGTTGGAGTAAAGCGCGTAGTTGCCGGAGTCGTTGATCGGCATGCCGTCCACCGACATTCCCACCTGGTCGGAGTTAAGCCCGCGCATGGTGAAGCGAAAGCCCGACAGGCCGGTGGCATCTTCGCTGGAGATGTTCAGGCCCGGGGTGTACTTGAGCTTGTCGATGGCGTTGCCGGTGGCGGTTTGTTTATCCAGCGCTTCCTTGGTCACCGTGGAGCGTCCCTTGATGCTTTCTTCCTGCACCATATAACCGCCACCGGCAGTGGCCTTGCCCTGTACGCCGATGGTGCCGACGTCGCTGTCGCCGGTGTCGGCCATGACCATGCCATGCCCCATGCTCGCGGCAACGAGTGCCAGATGAATCCGTGTGAACCTCATCAGTGTCGTCCTAGTGTCGGGTGCTTATTGCACGCTGTAGTTGAAGGTGGCGGTGAAGCGCTGCTCGTTGCGCCCCCGAAGGCTTGCTCGGGGAACGGCTTGACCTGCTTGATACGCCGCAGGCTGTTGGCGGCTGCCCGGTTGAGCAACATGCTCGAGGCCGGGGTCTGCACGCCGGAGTCGAGTACCCGACCCTGGCGGTCCACCAGCAGCCAGACCACCACGTCGCCACTCGGGCGTTCGAGGGAAGCCTGGCGTCCGGTGGGGTATTGCTTGTAAGTGTCCAGCTCGTTACGCAAACCCTTGAGGTAACCACCCTCCAAGGCCTGGCCATCGACCTTGGGCGGTGCGGGCGGGGCCGGTGTCGGCGCAGCCTGTGCGACCGCTGCGGGCGCGGGTTTGGCCGCCACCGGGGGCGGTGTAGGCGTGGGTTTGGCGACCACTGGCTTGGGCACCGGCTTGGGTGCAGGTTTCGGCAACGGCTTGGGTGGTGGTGGGGGCGGTGGTGGAGGGGCCGGCTCGGCCTCTTCATCCTCGATCACCGGCGGTGGCGGTTCTTGCTCCACCACGGGTTGCGGCATCACCTCGGGCTCCGGTTCGACCAATGCCAACTCGACCGCCGATTCGTCATATACCGGTTCGACCTTCAACGTCTGGGACTGGATACCCAGTGCAATCAGCACCAGGGCGATCAGGGCCGGGACACTCCCCAGCAGCCGACGCGCACGAAACAGGACGTACATGATCAGGACTTACGCGTGGCGATGGACACGGAGGTAAAGCCACCCAGACGCAGGGTGTCCATCACCTCCACCAGGCGCGAAACTTCCACGCCCTTGTCGCTGTTGACGATGATCGTCGACTTGGTATCCGGCTTTTCAGCCGCCTTCAGCGCCGGTACCAGAGCGTCGACCGTGAGGTCCTTGCCATCCAGTTGCAACTGGCCTTCCAGGCCCAAGGTGAGGATGAATTTGTTCTGCGGCTTGAGTTGCTGTGAACTGCTGGCGCTGGGCAGTTGAGTCTTCATACCGAGTGCCGGAATCACGTTCAGACTCACGAGTACGAAAAACACCAGGAGGAACATCATCACGTCGATCATCGGGATCAGTTCGATGTGTGCCTTACGTTTTTTCGGTTCATCCCAGGTTCTCATTCCGCTACCCCGTTATTGAATTAGGGGCGACACGCTAACAACGAAAAATGACCGAACGGTTAACTTTAATTTACGTTTTGACGTGTCTAGGACGTGTCTTACAGATCAGTTTCCGATTAATTCGAGGGGGCAATGAAATTGAAACGTCCGCGGGACATTCTCAAAAAATTTACACCGAGAACCGTCTTGTATGAGTCAGTCACTGCCGTATTTATCGACGTCGTGTTTGCTGTTGCGGGCGCTGGAAATCGACCAGGCCGCAGTGCTTTGCAGTCTCGCCAACGAGCCGAAGATTGCTGACAACACGGCCAATATTCCATCGCCCTATACCTTGGAAACGGCCCGGACGTTTATTGACGGGTTGCAAGACAAATACCTCGTCGGCGATCTGTTGAGCCTGGGCGTGCACCTGCACGAAACCGGCGAATTGATCGGCATCGTCAGCCTGCGTCTCAATGCGCGTCACCACTACGGGAGTCTGGGCGGATGGGTGGCGGCGCATTGTCGCAACCAGGGGTATGCCGCCGAGGCGGCGCGTGCGGTGATGGACTTCGGGTTCGCTGAACTGGGTCTGTACCGCGTGGGCGGCCAGTGTTTTGCCCGTAACAAGGAGTCGGCGCGGGTCATGGAGAAAATCGGTTTGCTGTACGAAGGTTGTATGCGCGCCGCTTTTCTCAAGAATGGGGTGTATGAGGACTTGCTCGGGTTTGCGGCCGTGCGCAATGTCTGGGAGTGCCGAGCGTGAGTCGCGCGGTTGACCATGATCGGCGACGGGTGCTTGCCGGGCTGGCTCTGGCCACCACCTTTTCGATCCTCAGCCCGTTTTCACGCAGTGCGGGGATCGATTATCCGTTCACGTTGGGCGTGGCCTCGGGTGATCCGTTGCCGGATGGTTTTGTGATCTGGACGCGTCTGGCGCCGTTGTTCAATGCGGCGGACGGTCGGGGCGGGTTGGCGCGTGCGGTGCCGGTGCGTTGGCGGGTCGCCAGCGATGCGGGAATGACGCGCATTGTGAGGCAGGGTGAAGTGATGGCGAGCGAGCGCTTTGCCCATTCCGTGCATGTGGAGGTCGCGGGGCTGGAGGCCGGCAGGCCATATTGGTATCAGTTCGAAGGGCTGGGGGCACAGAGCGCGGTGGGCCAGTCGCGTACCGCGCCGGCCCTGCATGCCATGGCGGCGGCGCGCTTGGGGTTCGTGTCGTGCTCCCACTGGGAACGCGGCTACTTCAGTGCCTATCGCCACCTCGCGGCGGAGCAGCCGGACTTGGTGTTTTTCCTCGGTGACTATATCTACGACAGTTCCTACGCGGCAGATTCGGGAAAGGTCATTCGTTCCCACGGCAGCGGCAACGCGCAGACCCTGAGCGATTATCGCAACCGCTATGCACTGTATAAGACCGATCCGGATCTCCAGGCCTTGCACGCGGCGGCGCCCAGCGTTGCGACCTGGGACGATCACGAGGTGCAGAACGACTATGCCAACCGCTGGTCCCAGGACCCGAAGGTTGCCGTGGCGCAGTTTCTCAAGCAACGGGCGGCGGCGTATCAAGCCTATTACGAGCATATGCCACTGCGCCTGAGTAGCCTGCCCAACGGGCCGGACATGCGGATTTATCGGCGCCTGGACTACGGCCGCCTGGCACGTTTCCATGTACTCGACGGTCGACAGTATCGCTCCGAGCAACCGTGCATTCAGGCCAGCGGCAGCCACCAAGGCCACATCGCCGCCAACACCTGCACCGACTTGCGCGATCCCGCTCGCACCATGCTCGGTTGGCAGCAGGAGGCCTGGCTGGACCAGGGGTTTAGCCAGTCGAAAGCGCAATGGAACGTGATTGCCCAGGACTTGCTGGTGGCCCCGCTGCTCCAGCGTGACCTGACCCAGCACACGCTGGGCCATTGGACCGATGGTTGGGATGGCTACATGGCGAACCGGTCTCGGATGCTCGCGTCCATCGCGCGCCATCACGTCAAGAACCCGGTGTTCTGGGGCGGCGATATACATTCATTCTGGGCCACGGATTTGCATGCCGATGCCAACAACCCGGACTCGCCCGTGCTCGCCACCGAGTTCGTCGGCACCTCGGTGACCTCCGATGGGCCGCCCTATGATGCCTTCACCCAGATGCTGCCGCTGAATCCCCATGTAAAGTTTTTCGACAGCCGCCAGCGGGGGTACGTGTCGGTGGCGTTGGATGCACAGCGCATGCTCACGAATTTCCGCGTGATTACCGATCCGCGTGACCCGGCCGCCACGGTTTCGACGCTCCAGTCGTTCGTGGTGGAACCTGGGCGGGCCGGGGCTATCGCGGTTTAATCCAGGCTGTAGCGCACTGACAACACGCCTTTTTTCTCCGACAGGGCCAGGATCGTCACCTGGCCCAACTCGTTTAACGCCTGCACATGGGTGCCCCCACAGGAATAGGCCGGCAACGGGCCGAAGCCCACTTTGCGGGTACCGTCTTCCAGGGTCATGTGGCGTGTGTAGCTCGCGGCGATCCATTGATCGATCTGCTGTTGAAGCGTCTCGACATCCATGACTTGCGCGGCATCGCCACGGATGAAAGAGACCTTGCCTTCACCCGGCCAGTGGTGGGCCTTGATCGGCATCCAGCCCAGGGTTTCGCCAGCATTGCCGATCAAGTGTCCGGCCGAATGCAGGCGGGTGTGCAAGGCGCGGCGTTGTTCATCGACGCGCGCGGTGGTCGGGCCGGGTTTCACCGGACGGTCGACGTAGTGCACCACATGATCGGCTTCCTGCATGACCCGCAGTACCTGGCTCTCGCCGAGGTAACCGGTGTCGAACGGCTGGCCACCGCCCTGAGGGTGGAAAATCGTTGACTGCAGGGTCACTGCAAACACGTCTTCGTGGGGCTTGCAGTCCAGCACTTCAAGCTCTGCCGTCAGGTGGTCGTGGGTGAAAAACAGGCGCTCGGTCATCATTTGCATCCGCATCAAGGTTCTGCGCCAGTATAAATAGTGCTTGGATGAGTGATAATCCGTTCATATTTCAATGGACCTGTGCGTCATGAGCATCAATCTTCCTTTGCCGCTGCTGGGTGAAATGGCGATTTTCGTCAAAGTGGTGGAAGCCGGCAGTTTCTCCGAAGCTGCACGGCAATTGAGCGTTTCGCCCTCGGCGGTGAGCCGCAGTATCTCGCGTCTCGAGCAGGCCCTGGCCATGCGTTTGCTGCAACGCACCACGCGCAAGTT
Source organism: Pseudomonas extremaustralis (assembly GCF_900102035.1). NCBI lineage: Bacteria > Pseudomonadati > Pseudomonadota > Gammaproteobacteria > Pseudomonadales > Pseudomonadaceae > Pseudomonas > Pseudomonas extremaustralis. The sequence continues at coordinate 2,866,904 of NZ_LT629689.1, read as the reverse complement.
GCGCCTGAGCGAGGGTGGGGAAGAGGTGTTCAAGCGTTGCCAGGAGATGGTCAACGCAGCGCGTTCGGTGATGGAAATCAGTGGCCAGTTCACCGACGAAGCCGAGGGGTTGGTGCGGGTCAGCGTGCCCAAGGCCGTGGGGCGGTTCGTGGTGCACCCACATATGCCGGAGTTTCTGCGTCGTTATCCCAAGGTGGATGTGCAGTTGATCCTTGAGGATCGGCAGGTGGACTTGATCGATGACAACGTTGACCTGAGTATCCGCATCACCGACAGCCCGCCGCCGGGCCTGGTCGGGCGACCGTTATTGCCCATTGAGCATTTGCTGTGTGCGACGCCGCAGTACCTGGCTGAGCACGGTACGCCAAGCCATCCCCATGATTTGCTGGCGCACAGTTGCATCTACCTGGGGGAGACGCCGGGCGACTCACGCTGGAAGTTTCGCCAGGCCGGCAAGGCAGTAACGGTTGGCGTGCGTGGGCGTTATGCGGCCAACCACACCGGTGTGCGCCTGGATGCGGTGTTGCAGCATGTGGGGATCGGCAGCTTGCCGTACTTTACGGCACGCCATGCCCTGGACGAGGGACGCTTGGTGCAGGTGTTGCCGGCGTGGGACTTTATCGCGTCCTACCATGGCGAGGCGTGGTTGCTGCATTCGCCAACGCGTTACCTGCCACCGAAGTTGCGGGTGTTTATCGATTATCTGGTGGCGTGCATGGCCACCGAACCGACGTTGCGCCGATCTGACTGAGGGAGGGGGCTTGCTCCCGATAGCGGTGGATCAGTGTCCGATAGGCTGACTGACATACCGCTATCGGGAGCAAGCCCCCTCCCACATGGGGTTCTGTAGCGCCCCGAATGATCAGTGCTTGCTCTGGTCCTGTGGCATGGCCAGCAGTTGCTTTTCCTGGTTCCAGTCGAACGGTTCGTCGTTCTGTTCGGCTTCAAAGCGACGTTCTTCCAGGGCCTGGTACAGGTCCAGTTCTTCGTCGGGCATGAAGTGCAGGCAATCGCCGCCGAAGAACCACAGCAGGTCGCGGGGCACCAGGTGGGCAATCTGTGGGTAGCGCAGGATGACCTGGCTCATCAGGTCCTGGCCCAGGTATTGGCTTTCGATCGGATCGATCGGCAGCAGGGCGCGCAGTTCATCGAAGCGCTCCAGGAACAGGGTGTGGCTTTCCTCGGGTACCTGTTCGGCTTCGCCGACGGCAACCAGGATGCTGCGCAGGTGGTCGAGCAAGACGAGATGATCGGCAACGACGTTGGACACGAGATAAGTCCTCTAAAGCAAAAACGGGCGCGAGAGTATATGCCTCTCGCGCCCGTATTTATATGACCGCTCGACTCAGCGGACTTTACCTTCAGCCTGGGTCAGCTCTTCCTTGCTGAAGTCATCCACGTCGATCACCTTGCGCCGTGCCGCTTCAGCGTCGCGCAGGGTTTGCGCTTCGGCCGGTTGCAGCACGCCAGCCTGCAGTGCAGCGTCGATGGCATGTTCCTCGGCAGCGGGTTTGACCTGGCCGCTTTTGAGCGCGGTATGCAGTTTCTTTTGCAGCCCATGGCTGGCGCCGAGCAGGTCGTAGGCCTGTTGCAGGGCGCCCACCGGATCGTCCGCCGATTGCGGGCGGTAGCAGCCGGCCAGCAGCTCTTCCAGGGTCGGGTCGCCCTTGGCGCGTCCGATCACGGCGGCCACCTGTGCATCCAATGCATCGGACGGCCCGGTGTGGCGACGCCCGAACGGGAAGACGATCACCCGCAGCAGGCAGCCGAGGACCTTGTTCGGGAAGTTGCTCAGCAGTTCATCCAGTGCGCGCTCCGACTCGCCGAGGCTTTCTTCCATGGCCCAGGCGAACAGCGGTTCCAGGTGGTCCGGCGAGTCCAGGTCGTGATAGCGCTTGAGCGCCGCCGACGCCAGGTACATGTGGCTCAGCACGTCCCCCAGGCGCGCCGACAGGCGTTCGCGGCGTTTCAACTCGCCGCCCAGCAGCATCATGCTCAGGTCGGCGAGCAGGGCGAAGGCAGCGGCCTGGCGGTTCAGTGCGCGAAAGTAACCCTGGCTCAAGCGGTTGCCCGGTGCTTTCTCGAAGCGACCGACGCCCAGGTTCAGCACCAGGGTGCTGGCGGCATTGCTCACGGCAAAACCAATGTGTTGCATCAACAGGCCATCGAATTCCTTCAATGCCTGGTCGTGGTCTTCGCGACCGGCCAGGGCCATTTCCTTGAGGACGAATGGATGGCAGCGGATCGCCCCCTGACCAAAGATCATCAGGTTGCGCGAGAGGATATTCGCGCCTTCCACGGTGATAAAGATCGGCGCGCCCTGCCAACTGCGGCCCAGGTAGTTGTTCGGGCCCATGATGATGCCCTTGCCGCCGTGCACGTCCATGGCGTGGCTGATGCACTCACGGCCGCGCTCGGTCAGGTGGTACTTGAGGATCGCCGACAGCACCGAGGGTTTTTCCCCCAGGTCCACGGCGTTGGCGGTGAGCATGCGCGCGCTGTCCATCAGCCAGGCGTTGCCGCCGATGCGTGCCAGGGCTTCCTGGATACCTTCGAAGGCCGACAGCGGCACATTGAACTGCTCACGTACCTGGGCGTATTGGCCGGTGACCAGGCTGGTGAACTTGGCGGCGCCGGTGCCGACGGCGGGCAGGGAGATCGAGCGGCCGACCGAGAGGCAGTTCATCAGCATCATCCAGCCTTTGCCGAGCATCTCCTGGCCACCGATCAGGAATTCCAGGGGGATGAATACGTCCTTGCCGGAGTTGGGGCCGTTCATGAACGCGGCGCCCAGGGGCAGGTGACGGCGGCCGATTTCCACGCCGGGGGTATCGGTGGGAATCAATGCCAGGCTGATGCCCAGGTCTTCTTCTTCGCCCAGCAGGTGATCCGGGTCATGGGCCTTGAAGGCCAGGCCCAGCAAAGTCGCGACCGGTCCGAGGGTGATGTAGCGTTTTTCCCAGTTCAGGCGCAGGCCCAGGGTTTCCTTGCCTTCCCATTCGCCTTTGCAGATCACCCCAGTGTCGGGCATGGCGCCGGCGTCGGAGCCGGCCAGCGGACCGGTCAGGGCGAAGCAGGGGATGTCGTCGCCGCGGGCCAGGCGCGGCAGGTAGTGGTTGCGTTGTTCGTCCGTGCCGTAATGCAGGAGCAATTCGGCCGGGCCGAGGGAGTTGGGGACCATTACGGTGGAGGCCAGGTCGCCGCTGCGGGTGGCGAGTTTCATCGCGACCTGGGAGTGGGCGTAGGCGGAAAAGCCCTTGCCGCCGTATTCCTTGGGAATGATCAGCGCGAAGAAACCATGGGTCTTGATGTGCTCCCAGGCAGCGGGTGGCAGGTCCATGGCCTGGCCGATTTCCCAATCGCTGACCATGGCGCAGAGTTCTTCGGTAGGGCCGTCGATAAATGCCTGTTCTTCTTCGGTCAGTTGGGCCTTGGGGTAGGCCAGCAACTTGTCCCAGTCGGGGCGACCGCTGAACAGCTCACCGTCCCACCACACGGTGCCGGCATCGATGGCATCGCGTTCGGTTTCAGACATCGGCGGCAGGACTTTCTGAAACCAGCCGAACAGCGGCTTGGTGAAGTATTGGCGACGCAGGTCCGGCAGCAGCAAGGGCGCGGCCACGATTGCGATCAATACCCAGAAGACCAGCAGTAGCCAACCCGGTGCGTGACTCCAGGCACCCATCGCCAACAGGTAGACGGCGACCACGCCCAGGGCGGGCAGGGGCGCGGTGCGGCGGTGTGCCAGGTAGGCAATGCCGACCACCAGAACCAGTATCCACAACAACAGCATATTCAATCCTCCGTGAAACCAGGGGCGAAACCAACAAGGAGCTTAGTCGGCATCTGAGCAAGTGGGGTGATCAGGGTGTAACGAGTTGTACTGGGGGCAGCCATCGTCAGGCGCCGACATTTGGCCGAATCGTCGTTATCTCTATGGCAGGCCCGTCGTTAAACTCCAGGCTTCCCTCGGAGATCAAGCTCATGGATACGTACCTGAGTCCCAGCCGCTTCATCGATAGTGACCACCCTGCGGTGGTGGAGTTCGCCGAAACGCATCGCGGTTCCAGTGCGGATTTATGTGACCAGGCAGTCAGTCTTTATTACGCCGTGCGTGAGGCGATTCGCTATAACCCCTACACCTTCAGTCTTGATCCACACACCCTGAGCGCCAGCTTTGCCCTGGCCGCCAGCGAAAGCTACTGCGTGCCCAAGGCCACCTCTCTCGCTGCGTGCGCGCGGCACTGTGGCATTCCCGCGCGCATCGGCCTGGCGGATGTGCGCAATCATCTGTCGACGCCGCGCCTGATCGCGTTGCTCAAGAGCGATGTGTTCGCCATGCACGGATATACCGAGCTGTACCTGAACGGTCGCTGGGTCAAGGCCACGCCAGCGTTCAACCGCCAACTGTGCGAGGTGTTCGATGTAGCACCGCTGGATTTCGACGGAGTCAACGATAGTGTGTTCCACCCGTTCAACCGCCAGGGCCAGCGGTCGATGGAGTACGTGGTGGATCATGGGCAATTTCCTGACGTGCCCGAGGCTTTTTTCTTCGCCCATATTCAGCAGTGCTACCCACACCTTTTTGCCGGGGACATGCCGGCGCTGCTGGGCGACATGCACAGCGATTTGAGTCGCACGTGAACCGGGGTATGCTCCTGCGTTCATCAACAATAAGGTGCGGTCATGCTGAAGATCTGGGGTCGTAAAAATTCATCGAACGTCCGCAAGGCACTGTGGTGCGCCGAGGAACTCGGCCTGGACTATGAAGCAATTGATGCGGGCGGTGCTTTCGGTGTGGTCGATACGCCGCAATACCGGGCGCTGAATCCCAATGGCCGTGTGCCGGTGATTGAAGACGGCGACTTTGTGCTGTGGGAATCCAACACCATCGTGCGCTACCTCTGCGCCAAGCAGGCGTCGAGCTGGTACCCCGTCGATCTGAAAGCACGGGCCAATGCGGAAAAATGGATGGACTGGACCACCTCGACTCTCGCCGAACCATTCAAGGCGGTGTTCTGGGGCATCGTGCGCACCCCGGCTGACAAGCGCAACTGGGACAGTATCAACGCCGGGCGCCAGGCCTGTATCGACGCGCTCAACACCGTCGAGCAAGCCCTCGCCACCCAGCCTTACCTGTCGGGCGACGAGATCGGCATGGGCGATATCCCCCTGGGCTGCTTTATCTACGCTTGGTTCGAAATGCCCATCGAACGCCCGCCAATGCCGCACCTGGAGGCCTGGTACCAGCGCTTGCAACAGCGCCCGGCCTACCGCAAAGCGGTCATGACCGCGTTGACTTAATACTGACTATTAATACAGGTGACTGTACTTGTGCGGCGCGGGCAAGCACCATGCTTGTCGTGCGCCGCCGTTGAACGACGTGCGGTGTACCCTCATCTATTGTTCCTATTCCCTTCTTTGGTGCGTATTCAGATATGAGTTCCGCTCTGTCCATCCGGCAGCTAACCAAAACCTACGGCAACGGTTTCCAGGCCCTGAGTGGTATCGATCTGGACGTTGCCGAAGGTGATTTCTTCGCCTTGCTCGGCCCCAACGGTGCCGGCAAATCCACCACCATCGGTATCCTCTCGACCCTGGTCAACAAAACCAGCGGTACGGTGAATATTTTCGGACACGACCTGGACACCTCCCCGGCGGCGCTCAAGCGTTGCATCGGCGTGGTGCCCCAGGAGTTCAACTTCAACCAGTTTGAAAAGACCTTCGACATCGTCGTGACCCAGGCCGGTTACTACGGCATTCCGGCGAAAATCGCCAAGGAGCGCGCCGAGCAGTACCTGACCCAGCTGGGCCTGTGGGATAAGCGCGATGTGCCTTCGCGCTCGCTTTCCGGCGGTATGAAGCGCCGGCTGATGATCGCCCGTGCACTGGTGCACGAACCGCGCCTGCTGATTCTCGATGAGCCCACCGCCGGTGTGGACATCGAGCTGCGTCGTTCGATGTGGACGTTCCTGACCGAGCTGAACCAGAAAGGCATCACCATCATCCTCACCACCCATTACCTGGAAGAAGCGGAGCAACTGTGCCGCAACATCGGCATCATCGACCATGGCACCATCGTCGAGAACACCAGCATGCGTAATCTGCTGGGCCAGTTGCATGTGGAAACCTTCGTACTCGACCTGAAGAACAATCTGTCGGCGGCGCCGCAACTGCACGGCTACCCCTGCCATCTGGTGGACAGCCGCACCCTGGAAGTCCAGGTGGACAAAGCCATGGGCATCACGGCGTTGTTCGCCCAACTGGCGACGCAGAACATCGAAGTGTTGAGTCTGCGCAATAAAACCAATCGCCTCGAGGAGTTGTTCGTGTCCCTGGTGGAAAAAAATCTGGCGAAGGTGGCGGTATGAGTTCCGAACTGCAACCCAACCTCATCGCACTGCAAACCATCGTTTACCGTGAAGTAAAACGCTTTACCCGGATCTGGCCGCAGACCCTGCTGCCGCCGGCGATCACCATGGTCCTGTACTTCGTGATCTTCGGTAACCTGATCGGCCGCCAGATCGGCGACATGGGTGGCTTCACCTACATGGAATACATCGTGCCGGGGCTGATCATGATGTCGGTGATCACCAACTCCTACGGCAACGTGGTCTCCAGTTTCTTCGGCAGCAAGTTCCAGCGCTCCATCGAGGAACTGATGGTGTCGCCGGTGTCGCCGCACACCATCCTGATCGGCTACACCCTGGGCGGTGTGCTGCGGGGCTTGATGGTCGGTGTGATCGTGACCTTGCTGTCGCTGTTCTTCACCCACCTGCAGGTGCATCACCTCGGCGTCACCCTGATCGTGGTGGTGCTGACGGCGACAATCTTCTCGCTGCTGGGCTTCATCAACGCAGTGTTTGCGCGCAACTTCGATGACATCTCGATCATCCCGACTTTCGTGCTGACGCCGCTGACCTACCTGGGCGGGGTGTTCTACTCCATCACCTTGCTGCCGCCGTTCTGGCAGACCGTGTCGCTGGCCAACCCGGTGCTGCATATGGTCAACGCGTTCCGTTACGGCATCCTTGGCGTGTCGGATATCAAGATCAGCGTGGCGATCACCTTCATGATGGTGGCCACGGTGGTGTTGTACATCGGCTGTGCGCGGTTGCTGGTGAGCGGGCGCGGGATGCGTACGTAAGCGTCGATCCGCAAGGAGCCGGCTTGTCGGCTCCTACGGATGGTGGGGGATTTTCAGCGCTGGAGTGCCAGTTCGATCAGGGCATGCAGCTCTTCAACGGTCAGCGGTGCCGTTGAAAACAGAATGCGGAACACCGTTGGCGCCGCCAGCAGATTGATCAAATGGTCCACGCTCGGCGGCGCCTGGTCCGGATAGCGATCGACAATCGCCTGCAACTGCCCACTCAAGATACTCACGCAGTATCCCGGCGTGATCATGCACTGCAAGTCGCGCATCATGTTGCGCCCCGGCTCCGAACTCATTTCATCCAGGTATTGCTCGGCCCAGGCTTGCAGGTCGCCACGCAGGCTGCCGGTGTTGGCCGGTTCGCTGTCGGGGCGCATGCGGGCCAGGGCCACATCGGCCAGCAGCACGGAAAGATCACCCCAGCGACGGTAGATGGTCGAGGGGGTGACGCCCGCACGCGCCGCAATCATCGGTACGGTGACACTCGAGCGCTCATGGTCTTCCAGCAGCTCACGCACGGCCGAATGGACCGATTCTTGTACCCGGGCACTACGGCCCCCCGGGCGGAGGCCTTCTTTAATCGCCATGTTTGTGACCTTAACACAAAGAATTTGCTTTAAGCCTTGATGGGTAGCACACTGCACAAAAGCAAAATATTAGCTTTAGTGGGGCGTGCCCATGTCCAGTCCTACTTCTCATCGTTGCAGCCTGGGGTTCCTGGCGTTCACCTTGCTGACCTTTCTCGCGGCGTCCAGCGCGCCGACGCCGTTGTATCACGTGTATCAGGAAGGCCTGCATTTCTCTGCGGGTATGCTCACGCTGATCTTCGGTGTTTATGCCTTGAGCCTGTTGACGGCGCTGTTGACCGTCGGCTCGCTGTCGGACCACCTGGGGCGCAAGCCGGTGATTTTTGCCGCGCTGGTCCTGGAGATGCTGGCGATGCTGCTGTTTATCAATGAAGACAGCGTGGCCTGGTTGATCGCTGCGCGCACCGTGCAAGGCTTTGCCACTGGCATGGCCACCGCAGTGCTGGGCGCCGCGCTGCTGGATACCGACCGCCAGCAGGGGCCGCTGATCAATAGCGTCGCGCCCTTGCTGGGCATGGCATGCGGTGCGATGGGCTGCAGCCTGCTGGTGGAGTTCGCACCGTTTCCGACCACCTTGATTTACTGGACACTCCTGAGCTTGATGCTGCTGCAGGCCCTGTACCTATGGCGCCTGCCGGAAACCGTCAGCCGGATTCCGGGCGCGCTGGCGTCTCTGTGGCCCACCTTGCATGTGCCTCATCAGGCCCGCCGCGCATTATGGATTGCCTTGCCGGTGGATGTCGCCGTCTGGGCCATGGGCGGTTTCTATCTGTCCCTGGCGCCTTCGCTGGTGCGCGCGGCCACGGGGTCGACCTCCAACCTGATCGGCGGCGGCCTGGTGGCGGTGCTGACCTTGAGCGGCGCGGTGATGATTTTCAGCCTGCGCAATCGTCCGGCGGACAAGACCCTGCGCCTGGGAGCGGTGTTGTTGGCGGTGGGGGTGGGGCTGATCCTGAGCGCCGTGCACGCTGCCAGCCTGCCGTTGTTTTTCATCGCGACGTTGGTCGCCGGCGGCGGCTTTGGTGCCGGGTTCCTCGGTGCCTTGCGCAGTGTCGTACCCTTGGCCTTGTCCCATGAACGGGCGGGCTTGATGTCTGCGTTCTACGTCCTGAGCTACCTGGCGTTTTGCGTGCCATCGCTGCTGGCCGGCAACCTGACGCGCACGTTCGGCTTGATTGCCACGACCGATGCGTATGGCGTGTCGCTGATCGTGCTGGCACTCAGTGCACGGGTGGCCCTGCTGTTGCAGGATTGCGCCCGGGCCAGGGCGACATCGAACCCGTGATGCGTTCATAATCGCCGGCCCCCATAGCCTTGAGATTCAAGCATGAAGATCATCCGCAGCAAGGACTTCACCGGCAGCCGTGCCTGGGAGGCACTGGATATCGCCAACATGAACGGCATCACCACCCGTCTGCATTGGACCGACCAGCCGTATCGCTGGCACATCAACGATGGCGACGAGGTGTTCGTGGTGCTCGATGGCCGGGTGCACATGCACTACCGCGACGGCGGCCTGGAACAGGTGGCTGAATTGGCCGTGGGTGACATCTTCTACGCCAGTGTCGGCACTGAGCATGTGGCCCATCCCCAGGGCCCGGCGCGCATTCTAGTGATCGAATGCGAAGGCAGCGAGTGAGGGTGTATCTGTAAAATAGATAACAGATAGAGATATTACCCGTTATATAGATATTCGCTCAGGTTCTACCATGGCCTCAACCTCATGCGAGGAAGAGGATCGCCATCATGACCTGCTCGACGACCATCAGCTACAAACCCTTCAGCCATCTGACCCGTCCCCGGGAAGTGATTCGCCAGTTCACGCCGAACTGGTTCGCCGCCACCATGGGCACCGGCGTACTGGCATTGGCTCTGGCGCAATTGCCGGCCGATCTGCCGGGGCTGCGCACCCTTGCCGAAGGCCTGTGGGTATTCACCATTGGCTTGTTCGTGCTGTTCAGCGTGCTTTATGCCGCGCGCTGGGTGATGTTTTTCCACGAAGCCCGGCGCATTTTCGGACATTCCACGGTATCGATGTTTTTCGGCACCATTCCCATGGGGCTGGCGACGATTCTCAATGGCTTGCTGCTGTTCGGCCTGCCGCGCTGGGGCAGCGACGTGATCCCGTTGGCCGAAGCCCTGTGGTGGCTGGATGTGGCGATGGCCCTGGCCTGCGGCGTGCTGATCCCGTTCATGATGTTCACCCGCCAGGAACACAGCATCGACCAGATGACCGCCGTATGGCTGTTGCCGGTGGTCGCTGCCGAAGTCGCAGCGGCCAGCGGAGGTTTGCTCGCGCCGCACTTGGCGGATGCCCATGGCCAATTAGTGATGCTGGTGACCAGTTATGGGTTGTGGGCGTTTTCCCTGCCGGTGGCGTTCAGTATCTTGACCATCCTGATGCTGCGCATGGCCCTGCATAAACTGCCCCACGCCAATATGGCGGCGTCGAGCTGGCTGGCGCTTGGTCCCATCGGTACCGGTGCCCTCGGCATGTTGCTGCTCGGTGGCGATGCCCCGGCGATCTTCGCGGCCAATGGCATGCCCGGTGTCGGGGAGGTCGCCGCCGGCCTGGGGCTGGTGGCGGGGATTACCCTGTGGGGTTTCGGTTTGTGGTGGATGCTGATCGCGGTGTTGATCACCCTGCGTTATCTACGCGCCGGTATCCCGTTCAATCTGGGTTGGTGGGGGTTCACTTTCCCGTTGGGGGTGTACGCCTTGGCCACCCTCAAGCTGGCGAGCGTGCTGCACCTGGGCTTTTTCAGCGTGTTTGGCAGCGTGTTGGTGGTGGCGTTGGCGCTGATGTGGTTGATCGTCGCCAAGCGCACCGTGCAGGGCGCTTATAAAGGTGAGCTTTTTGTTTCACCGTGTATTGCCGGACTAGGGAATAAGTAAGCGCGATTAGGTAAAGTCGTGGCCTGGAAAACCAACAACAGCCTTCAGGCCACGCAGGAACACGGACGATGAGCCACCCCTCACAATTCACCTTGCTGCGCACACGGCGCTTCCTGCCGTTTTTCATCACCCAGTTGCTGGGTGCCTTCAACGACAACATCTTCAAGCAATCGCTGATCCTGGCCATTCTGTACAAGCTCACCATCGACGGGGACCGGGCGATCTGGGTCAACCTGTGCGCCTTGCTGTTCATCTTGCCGTTCTTCCTGTTCTCGGCGCTGGCCGGGCAGTTTGGCGAGAAATTCAACAAGGACGCACTGATCCGCGTGATCAAGATCGGCGAGATCGTGATCATGGCCGTGGGCGCGACGGGCTTCCTGTTCAATCACCTGGAACTGATGCTGCTGGCGCTGTTTGCCATGGGCACGCATTCGGCGCTGTTCGGGCCGGTGAAGTACTCGATCATGCCCCAGGCGCTGCACGACGATGAGTTGGTGGGGGGCAACGGGCTGGTGGAAATGGGCACGTTCCTGGCGATCCTGGCCGGGACCATCGGTGCCGGGATCATGATGTCATCCGCCCATTACGCGCCGGTGGTGTCGGTGGCCATCGTCGGCGTGGCGGTATTGGGTTACCTGGCCAGCCGCAGCATTCCACGCGCGGCGGCATCCAGCCCGCAGTTGCGCTTGAACTGGAACATCTTCAGCCAGTCCTGGGCAACCCTGCGCCTGGGCCTGGGGCAGACCCCAGCGGTGTCGCGCTCGATCGTCGGCAACTCATGGTTCTGGTTTGTCGGGGCGATCTACCTGACGCAGATCCCGGCTTACGCCAAAGAGTGGTTGTACGGCGATGAAACCGTGGTGACGCTGATCCTCACGGTGTTCTCGGTGGGGATCGCCTTCGGTTCGATGCTCTGCGAAAAACTCTCCGGGCGTAAGGTGGAAATCGGCCTGGTGCCGTTCGGTTCCTTTGGCCTGACCGTGTTCGGCCTGCTGCTGTGGTGGCATTCCGGCGGCTTCCCGCAGAACCTCCAGGCCAACGACTGGCTGGCGGTGCTCGGTTACGGCCAGGCGTGGTGGGTGCTGTTGGATATCCTGGGGCTGGGTGTGTTCGGCGGTTTCTATATCGTGCCGTTGTATGCGCTGATCCAGTCGCGCACCGCCGAGAACGAGCGGGCGCGGGTGATCGCCGCCAACAATATTCTCAACGCGTTGTTCATGGTGGTATCGGCGATTGTGTCGATCCTGCTGCTGAGCGTGGCCAAGCTGTCGATCCCTGAGTTATTCCTGGTGGTGTCGCTGCTCAACATCGCGGTCAACGCCTACATCTTCAAGATCGTCCCCGAGTTCACCATGCGTTTCATGATCTGGCTGCTCAGCCATTCCATGTACCGCGTGGAGCACCGCAATCTGGAGCTGATTCCGGACGAGGGCGCGGCCTTGCTGGTGTGCAACCACGTGTCGTTTGTCGATGCGCTGTTGATTGGCGGCGCGGTGCGTCGGCCGATTCGCTTTGTCATGTACTACAAGATCTACCGCTTGCCGGTGCTCAACTTTATCTTCCGTACCGCCGGGGCGATTCCGATTGCCGGGCGCAACGAAGATATCCAGATCTACGAACAGGCCTTCACGCGCATTGCCCAGTATCTGAAAGAAGGTGAGTTGGTGTGCATCTTCCCGGAAGGCAAGTTGACCGCGGACGGGGAGATGAACCCGTTTCGCGGTGGCGTCACGCGCATTCTGGAAGAGACGCCGGTGCCGGTGATTCCAATGGCCTTGCAGGGGCTGTGGGGGAGTTTCTTCAGTCGCGATCCGAACAAGGGATTCTTTCATCGCATCTGGTCGCGGGTGGTGTTGGTGGCCGGTGAGCCCGTCGGGGTAGAGGCCGCGACACCCGAGCAGTTGCAGGAGAGGGTAGGAACGTTGCGCGGTCATCTCAGGTAAGGAGCGTTCCTGGTGAGTGGGAACGCTCCAAGGGCTCAACTGCTGATCTTGAGCCCGATCAACCCGCAAATGATCAATGCCACGCTGGCCAGCCGGAACAGCGCCATGGATTCGCCGAACAGGATAATCCCGGCGATCACCGTGCCCACGGCACCCACGCCGGTCCAGATGGCATAGGCGGTGCCCAGGGGCAGTTCCTTCATGGCCAGCCCCAGCAGACCGAGGCTGATGGCCATCGCGGCGATGGTCAGGACGGTGGGCAGTGGCTTGCTGAAACCGTCGGTGTATTTCAGGCCGACGGCCCAACCGACCTCGAACAGGCCGGCAAAAAACAGAATGATCCAGGACATGATGACCTCCCTTTTTATAGGCGGGGTCGTCCCCTGGTGAGCGCTCGATGGCGTCGCGGGGTCGTCCCCGCGAAAGTCGATAGAGTGCCGAATATGGATCGCTTGATCAAGTTTGTGGCGTGTTCTCAAGGGTGCGACGGTCTTCCTTCTCGCTCATGCGACGGAAGTACGTCGAGAGCAACGCCCCGGAAATGTTGTGCCAGACACTAAACAGCGCGCTCGGCACCGCTGCCAGTGGCGAAAAGTGCGCGCTGGCCAGGGCAGCACCCAGCCCGGAGTTCTGCATGCCCACTTCCAGGGCCAGCGACTTGCGCTGCGCCAAAGGCAACTTGAACAGACGACCGGTGAAGTAGCCCAGCAAGTAGCCGAAGCTGTTGTGCAGCATCACCACCGCCATGATCAGCAGGCCTGATTCGGCGATCTTCGCCTGGCTGGCGGCTACCACCGCCGCGACGATAATCACGATGCTCACCACCGATACCAGCGGCAGCACTTCCACCGCATGGCGCACACGTTCGCCGAGCACGCGCTGGGCGACCACGCCAAGCACGATCGGCAGCAGCACCACTTGCAGGATCGACCAGAACAGCTCCATGAACGACACCGGCAGCCAGGCCGACGCCAGCAGCCAGATCAACGCCGGTGTGAGCAGCGGGGCGAGGAGGGTGGTGACGGCGGCGATGGCCACCGACAAAGCCAGGTCGCCACGGGCTAGCCAGGTCATCACATTGGACGAGGTACCGCTTGGGCAGCAGCCGACCAGGATCACGCCGACGGCAATTTCCGGCGGCAGGTGAAACGCCTGGCATAACAGCCAGGCCACGCCCGGCATGATCACGAAATGCGCGACCACGCCCAGGGCCACGCGCCACGGATGGCGGGCGACCTCGGCGAAGTCATCAAGTTTGAGGGTCAGCCCCATGCCGAACATCACCAGGCCCAGCAGCGGGACGATGGCGCTTTTCAGGCCGATGAACCAGCCGGGTTCGACGAAGGCCAGCACGGCAAAGATCAACACCCAGTAGGCGAAGGTATTGCCGACAAAGCGACTCAAGGCGGCGAGTGCGCGCATGGGGAGGTCCTTATTATTAGTTGGGCGGAAACACCACTGTAGGAGCGAGCTTGCTCGCGAAAAACCTGAGCGCGCCGCGTGCATGCAGAATGCCCGCGTCATCGTTGACGATTTTCGCGAGCAAGCTCGCTCCTACAGTAAGGCGATAGTGGGCTTAGATGCCCTGTGGGGTTTCTTCGCCGCCCAGCGCTTCGATCAATGCCGGCAGGAATTCGCCGAAAGTCAGCATCATCAGGGTAAAGCTGGCATCCAGTTGGCCCAGGGCTTCGTCACCGCCGTCCTGTTCCGCCTGGTCTTGCAGCAGGTCCTCGAACTTCAGGCGCTTGACCGTCATTTTGTCGTCGAGCATGAAGGACAGCTTGTCCTGCCAGGCCAGGGACAGTTGAGTCACGACTTTGCCGGTGGTGAGGTGCAGCTGGATTTCCTCGCCGGTCAGGTCCTGGCGCTTGCAACGCACAATGCCGCCGTCTTCGTGGGTGTCGCGCAGTTCGCATTCGTCGAGGACGAAGAAGTCATCGGCCGGTTTCTGGGTGGTGACCCAGTCGGTCATGATCGCGGTGGGGGCGGTTTTCACGGTCAGCGGACGTACCGGCAGGGTGCCGATCACTTCACGCAGGGTCGACAGCAGGTCTTCGGCGCGTTTCGGGCTGGCCGAGTTGACCAGGATCAGGCCCTGTTTCGGCGCGATAGCGGCGAAGGTCGACGAACGACGGATAAACGCGCGCGGCAGGAAGGCCTGGATGATTTCATCCTTGATCTGGTCCCGTTCCTTTTTATAGACCTTGCGCATCTGCTCGGCTTCGATCTCTTCGACTTTCTCTTTCAGCGCATCACGCACCACGCTACCTGGCAGGATGCGTTCTTCCTTGCGCGCGGCGATCAGCAGGAAGTCACCGCTGACGTGAACCAGGGGAGCGTCTTCACCTTTACCGAAAGGTGCGACGAAACCGTAAGTGGTCAACTCCTGGCTTGCACACGGGCGCGCCAGTTTGGTGGCCATGGCCGCTTCCAACGCCTCGGCATCAACAGGCAGATCTTGGGTCAGGCGATAGATAAGCAGGTTCTTGAACCACATGGGGTGAGTCTCTCCTTTATACAAAGGGGGGCATTATTGTCTTGATAGCGGCTGAGGCCAACCCTGCCTAAGCCATTGGAAGGCCTCAAAAAAAAGATTTAAGAAAGTGCTTGCCAGACCTTGGGTCGCTCCGTAGAATGCGCGCCACACCGAAACGAAGGGTGATTAGCTCAGCTGGGAGAGCATCTGCCTTACAAGCAGAGGGTCGGCGGTTCGATCCCGTCATCACCCACCATTCGCTTCAAGTGTTACGCGCAGCGGTAGTTCAGTCGGTTAGAATACCGGCCTGTCACGCCGGGGGTCGCGGGTTCGAGTCCCGTCCGCTGCGCCATATTTGCTTCCACTAAGGCCCACTGAACGCCTGGAAGCTACGGAAATAGCGGCCTTGAGCCGCTTTTTTCGTTTTCTGAATTCCATTGGAATCCATCTCCAGCCACGGTTTTTAAGTACACATTTAAGTACACCGCTGGCACAGCCTTTTACGATTCCTTGCGCATCAATTTTCTTATTGGTCCGTCTACCGCTGGGTTGTATTCCCCTCCTTGATGCAAAAGGAGGTGTCTGATGGCTCTGACAGATACAGCGATCAAGCAAGCCAAGCCCGCCAGCAAGCCTTACACGTTAACTGATGGGGATGGCTTATCTCTGCAAGTGCCCACGACGGGTTCGAAGCGCTGGCATTTCCGCTTCTATTGGCATGACAAGCAATTGCGTATTTCCCTTGGCATCTATCCCGACGTCAGTCTCAAGGAGGCTCGCCAGCGGAGAGAGGCTGCACGCGCGCTGGTGGCCAACAATATCGATCCCCGCTCACATCGTCGCGCCGAGCGCCAAAAAGCCTCTCACGCCGCCAACAACACGTTTGAAGCGGTTGCTGGTCGCTGGCATGAGTTCCGAAGTAAAAAGCTGACGAAAAGTAAGAGGGGCAGTGCAGGGCAAGCGAGCAAATACCTGAAGAAGGACATGCTGCCGTGTTTGGGCGATCTTCCGATCTCAGATATTTCTCGTGGTGACGTGCTGGAGCTCATTAGGCGAATTGAGCGCAGAGGGGCGCTGGTCTCTGCTCGAAAGGTGCGCACCTGGCTCAACCAGATCTTCCGTTTTGCCATGGCGGAAGGGCTCCTTGATGTGAACCCAGCAGCAGATCTTGATATCGTTGCCGAGACGCCGCGGCCAGTTCGCCATAATCCTTTCCTCCAGGTAAATGAACTTCCAGGACTGCTAAGGACCGTAACCAACTATGGGTGTGCAGAAGCGACACGACTTGGTATCCGTCTATTGCTGTTGACAGGGGTGCGTACAGGAGAGCTACGTGCGGCGACGCCAGACCAATTCGACCTCGACAAGGGGATCTGGCTGGTGCCGCCGGAGGGTGTCAAGCAACTCCGGAGTCGTGTTCGAACCCAGGGGAATGAGATCCCACCTTATGTAATTCCACTGTCTACCCAAGCAATTGCAATTGTGCAGCGGCTAATGCAGCTAAGGGCGCGCGGTGCGCGGTACCTGCTGGTTCACCGATACGAATCGCAGGAAATGATCAGTGAAAATACCCTTAACACCGCGATTAGCCGTATGGGTTACAAAGGAAGGCTCACCGGTCATGGCATCAGGGCTACCATCTCCACGGCGCTTAATGAGGTTGGCTTTGTAGAAGAGTGGATTGAGGCGCAGCTTTCACACGCTGATACCAACCAAATTCGGGCTGCATACAATCATGCAGAATACGTCGAGCCGAGACGTAGGATGATGCAATATTGGGCGGATTTATTAGATGCGCTAGAGGGCGGCGTTTCTCCGCCTACGCCCGAAGCATACATGCCGCATACCGGGCGAATTTCAATGGGGTGTCTGAGTGCACAGCGGGAGTCGGCTGATTAATAGTATCGGGTGCTAGGGGGTCGAGTGTTCGAATCACTCCGTCCCGGCCATATTCTATGACTTAGCCCAATCTTCACCGGTTGGGCTTTTTCATGTCTAAAAAATACTCCCACGGATATTTTGGATCTGGATAGCGTTGCCATTCCGAAGGCGCAATTGTGTTCTGATCTCATGTCCGGAGGCTCTCCGTGCCAAGGCGATGCTCTGAAGTGGCAAGTGCGTTCGTCTACTGCATTGCCCATATCGGAGGTCCGAGAGGCGAGCACCGGGGGATGGGTATTGGCGGGTGATAGTCTCGGTTGCTGCGGAGGCCATTCAGACAATCTCTCAGGCCGGCAGAGGTATTAGGTATCACGCAGTTTCAGCGGCGTGACGTGGAGAGGGCTGATCAAGCATGATCCCGCTCAGCGAGCCGCAACCATCAGCAGCAACCACGGGTGGACGTGGGTATAGCATTTTGCTAGCTTCGATTCATTTTCCGTTACTCCCTAGGTGACCTTTTCGGCGTCGACTGACCCGTTTTACAGCTCTGTTGGGTACAACCAAGTACCGCCTAGGGTTGAGATCGCGCGCAAGGACAGTCTTCCAGCCCCTTTCACATCAGTTGCGTGAGGCAAACAAGGAGTTCAGTTTGGCGGCCGTATTTATCCACCTCTCCGATATTCACTTCGGACAAGAAAAAGCTAGCAGCATTCGGATAGTCAACGAGGACGCTCGCAGGCAGTTAATCGAAGATGCGGCCGCACACGTGGCTACACTACCTACCAGAACAGCTTCGGGCATCTTAGTGACGGGAGACATCGCATATGCGGGCAAACGTCATGAGTATGACGCAGCTGGATTGTGGCTTGATGAACTTGCCTCCCGCGTTGGTTGTACGGCAGCTGATATTCAAATGGTCCCAGGAAATCACGATGTCGATCGAGATCAGATCAAAGGATTGACTGAAATGATGCTCGCGGCGATCGGTAACGAAGGTGAAGCGAAGCTGGATGACTTTCTTGAAGAGGCGGTGGCAAGAGAGGTCCTTTATCGTCGCTTTGAAGAGTACCGACGCTTCGCCGACGCTTACCAGTGTCCGCTCGACTGCAGCGGCAATAGCAGTGCAGAGCGTAGGGTGGAGCTCGCCAATGGACGAGCGATTCGCTTTGTCCGACTAAACTCCGCTTTGATTTGTTCGAGGCGTAAAGACGAAAAGGGAAATTTGCTTCTGGGAGCCCGCCAGCGGGTTATGAATGAGGCGATCGGCGAAGAGCTGGTGGTGCTAACTCATCATCCACTTGATTGGTACGCCGACTCGGCTGAGACCAAGAGGTTCTTAAGAAGCCGAGCTCGAGTTTTCATTTCCGGCCATGAGCACCTGGCAGCAGTAGATGTCCAAAACGTAGAACCTGGGCGCGACCTCATGATGCTTGCCGCTGGAGCTACGACACCTGATAGCTTCGATGACACCTACACTTATGCTTACAACATTATCCAGTTTGACTGGGATGAGAACGACGATGCTCTTGCCGTAACACTGTACGCCCGAGCATGGAACGACGACATGAAGCGGTTCGAGTCGGACGATATGCGTCTTGGTGGGCATGGGCAACGAACCGTTTTAGGTTCACCCAATTTTCTTAAGGCAACAAGGCCTTCCATCGGCACCAGGGTCAAAACAGGCCAGGATATGGAGCCGGCGCCGGTCGAGATTATCTTACCGCCGGAGGAAGAGATGGCCGGCAACTCGCGCGTTGATGAGACGGAGTATCAGAATCTCCATTTGCGTTTCTTCCGCGATCTTACAGAGGGCGAACGACTTCGTATTTTGGTGGAGCTTGACGCCGTACCTAATGAAAATATGGATCATTTTACTCACGAGACGGAAAGCAAACTTTTCCGAAATATCGCTAAAATGAATCGTTTCGATCAACTGCGCGAAAAGGTGGAAGAAGCCCTCACCAAGCGTAAAACCAACAAGGACAATCAATGAGCAACATGGCCGAATATGCTCGTATTTTTGATACTGGTACTGACGACGGATTGGTGGAGAAACGATTAAAAGCTGTGGCTGAAATCAAAGCGTGGTTTGAAAGTCTCACCCCGGATTTGGCCATTAGTACGGCGAGTCGTATTTCATCCTCATTCGGCACCAGCACATGTCTTCCCGATGAAATTGCAGTCATTGGTGAAGAAATAATTCAGCGGCATGCTGTCTCATTTGTTCGGTCCGCTAATCCAGATGATCTGCAAATCAAGGTGGTTTTGGCAGTCGCCGCAATCGACGTTTTTCAAAGTGTCACTGCTAAAAGCGGTGGAACTTCGGTGGATGCTCTGGCGGCGGCCTTCTGGTCAGCCCTTGCGTTTCAGCGCCCTCTTGAATTGGAGAAGGTTGAACGCCTTCGTCAAGACTTGCTGACAGCCAGCCGCACGCATGCGCTGAAAATTGCCGATGCCGCGCGTGCGCGGCAGACGGTGCCATCAATCGGTCTCGTGTCCATCAGTCAGGATTCAACACAGCCGTCTAGAGTCAATAAAGCCTTTAGCCAGGCCGTAGAGCCAATGATCTCGGCGATGCGTGAAAATGCTGTACTCGACCGTGAAGAGCTGGACTTTATGTGGTGGCTCCTCTCCGGGCGGAGCGAGTTGCTGGACGAGCCGCTCGATAGCTTGCCGGGTGCAGTTCGCGCCGTCGCCGCCGGATTGGATGGGGCGCTCAAATTGAGAAGACTTCCAGCAGACGCTCACCGCAACATCGTTCTGCGTAATATTGAGAATGGCGAACCGTTGTCACTCATGGAGCTTATCGAGCTTTTAGGTGAGCGCCGTACTAAATTAGCCACAAATTTTGGTTCGATTAAGGCTGATGAATCCGCGGTATTTCCGCTTATGGCGGCGATTAAAACCGGGAGTACTGATGCTTGCGCATCGGAGGAAAAGAGGACCGCTTGGGAATGGGGGGGCCGCGCATTACTGGAGGGGGCAATTCAGCATTTGCGTAAAGGGACGGCCAACGGACTATGACCGAGCCAGTGTGTACAGTCCCGGAATGCACATACTCACAGACTGGGGTATGCATGCAGAGCTATGCCACGCTTGAGGAGTGCCCAGCTCATCACGCATTTTTGTCCGTGACTGACGATTTGGACCTCTTGAGGGATGAGACGAGCACCGATTATGAGGGGAAGACGGTCTATGAAATTAAGGCAGACCTTGGTCTAGGTGAGGCCGTCCTAAATGCGCCCATGCACAAGGCTCAGTTGCCACGCAGTGGCACACTTGGATTAGCAGAGGCTGATCTACTGATGAGCGAGAGATACGTCAACCTGATCGGCATTGTTGGTCTACCCGATGCCGGTAAAACAGCCTGTATTGCAAGCCTTTATCTACAACTGGCTCATGACTCCCTCGAGGGCTTCAGCTATGCAGATAGCATGACGCTCATGGCGTTGGAGGAGATTTCCCGCGGTTCACGACGCTGGAATGATGGCCGTCCTCCTAGACAGATGACGGTCCATACAGAACTGCCCGATGACAGGCAGGCGGGCTTTTTACATCTGAGGTTGCGACGCCATTCAGACGCTCACAAATTCGATGTTTTGATGCCTGACCTCCCAGGCGAATGGTCTCGGAGCCTGATTCAATCTGGCGATTCAGAGAGATTCACCTTTCTCCAGGCCGCCGAGGTTGTTTGGATTATGGTGAACGGCCGAGACTTTCTTGACGTTAAAACTCGCGAACTGGCAATCCATAGGACGACGAATCTCCTCGAGCGTCTTTCTTTGCTGCTTCCAGTCTCACGGCCAAAAATTATTCTCGTCGCCAGTTGGCGAGACAGCGGAAGCATCCCTGAGCAGGTATTAAAGCGCGTGCAGGACTCGGGCGGAGAATTTGGTTTCAAGATTGAGCTTGCTTCGATCGCATCTTTTTCTGAGAGTCACGAAGTAGCACCGGGTTCTGGTTTTGCTGAGCTAATTAGTCGGTCGCTTAAGCTTTCAGAGAAAACTCCGGATCCATGGCCTATGGACCAAGCGTCAAATTCGCATCGGGCGTTTCTCAACTTCGGAAAGAATTTATGAATCGGAAGTCTATAATTCTTGTAGGCGGGCCTGACTCCGGTAAGAGCAATTACGTAGGGAGGCTTTGGGCCGCGCTGAAAGCTGGCAAAGGGCAACTGCAACGCGCAGGTATGCCGCAAAATATTGAGTATGTAGAGAGCATCTGCGAAAACTTGCTTCAAGGCGAATTCGCTGGTCGAACGGATACCAATACTGAGCGGCAGGATTTTTGTGTACCGCTCAAACTTGAGCAGAGTAATAATCCGACTGAATTAATCGTCCCGGATTTTACTGGTGAGCTTTGGCGAGACGCTGTGAAAAACTCAGACATCCCACGTGAATGGTTGGACACGTTGGAGAGCGCTGAGGGTGCGCTGCTCTTTGTGCGAGTACTTTCACCCCTGAACGTGCAACCGCTCGACTGGGTGGCCACACGAAGTGCCCTTAGCTTCATCGGAGAGGGGAACGAGGAGGTGGAGCTGCCTACTCAAGTGATTCTTTGTGAGCTCTTACGTCTCTTGCAGCAGCGTCTCTCTATGAGACCAGATGGTAAAAAACCACGAGTGGCCATTGTTGTGACTGCTTGGGATAAGTTAGACGCTGCTAGCCAAGAAGCTGGTCCGCAGGCCTATTTACGTAAGCAATTTCCATTATTTGCTGGGGCGCTAGAGGATGCTCGGCGAGTCGAGGCGCGAGTCTACGGGGTCAGCATCGTGGGCGGAGATCTGCAGTACGACCCTGACTTTCAGGAAAAATATCAGAGTATGATCATGGCTGAGAGTGGTTCCGTTACTCTCGAGCGTGATGGCGCATGGTATCAAGATGCTGATGTCACAATACCTGTAGCTTGGGCGATTGGCGCCCAATGAAATCATGACAATTTTAGATCAGCAGCTACATGGCTACCGTAATGGGCATCAGCTCCTCTCTTCTTCGGCCAAGCTGTCAAAGGCCGATCAGGATTTGGTTGACCGCCTATCTGACGTGGCCGGACCGCTTCGACCTGG
Source organism: Pseudomonas extremaustralis (assembly GCF_900102035.1). NCBI lineage: Bacteria > Pseudomonadati > Pseudomonadota > Gammaproteobacteria > Pseudomonadales > Pseudomonadaceae > Pseudomonas > Pseudomonas extremaustralis. The sequence goes on along the minus strand of NZ_LT629689.1, from coordinate 2,844,904 downwards.
CGAGCATTTTGATTCCTACCTCACCTGCTACCCACTTCCATCGGGATCGTACTACGTCATTGCACGAACATGGCAGGACTTGGATGCGCCGAGAGCGGGTTGTGTTCGAACCCGAAGTTATTTCATTCCGGTACCGGATTGGACCACTAATGTTGACATTCTGGCATTGGTTAAATCGCTTACTCTCGAAGGACCCACTGCGCCCGCTAAGCGAATTCATCTTGCTCGAGAAACTGGTACGTTTGCGTCAGTTGACGCCTCTGAATGCATCGAATTGGTCGAAGCGTTGTTCCTTGAGGATCGTAAACCGATTGTCGTTTTCGACGCTTCTAAGCCGGAAGGAATTACGCTTCGGCTTCTGACAGCGCTATGGCCGTCTTTGCGAACAAGATTTGCTGTCTCCACTTTTGCTCTATCACCTCGATCCATCGGCAGCATCAGCTTTGACCTAGTGTTCGCGCCCAAGAATGCCAGGTCTCGCTTCAGTGATTGGCCGGGTCGTCGCATTGATGGGCGCAATTTTGCTGAAGGCCGTCACCGATGGTCTCGAAAAATTGTGCAGAGCGTATTTCAGGATCAGCCGCCTGTTCTGCTGAGCGACGACGTGTTGGGTGAGCTATCGACAGCTCAAGGTGGAACCGAGGCGGATTTGAGGATATCTCTTCTTTGGAACGAGCTGTACGAAAAGCTGGAAGTTTCACCCAACGCAGCATTGGGACTGTTGGACATTGCAAATAGCCGATCTCCTCGTAATATCAGGGCAATTAAGCGACTTGAGCCGGAACTCGGTAGTGCGGCAATACGTGCCGCTGAAACGCTCCCGTCCACCGACGCTTGGCGCTTTTTATTAGCACTTACGGAAAAGCTGAATGGCGTACGGCTAAAGCTTTCATCGGCCAAGGCTATCCGGAATGCGGCGATGAACTTAGCCGCGAAGTCCCCAAACGATGCTATTCGCAGTGTCGAAATGCTTGCTTCTAGTCGAGGTCGTAAGCTGCTGATTGGTGCGATTGGAGACGGATTGTCCCAGCGGTTTGACACTGATGTTGCTGAAGGGATAGCCGCGCTTCAGCCGGCGAATGTACTTCAACTCTTATTGCTAAGCTCCCCGCTCTCTAAAGTGGCCCTAAAAAAATTTCCGAGCCTCTCAGAACCGCTTGCGACGGCAATTGCTAACGCATCGAAATCAACTCGTGACTTAGCGACGCGGCGTATTCTGAAATACTTAGTCGAAGAACTATATGCTCCGGCCGCGCGGTCCTTGATCGCTGAACTTGATGAAGAAGAACTGTTGGCGGAAACCAGCTTACTCTTTGAGGCAAACCGTCTCGCTGCTGAGAGCCTGCACCGACCTTTGGCTGAAAGGGCAAAGGAAATAGGCGCACTATCTCCTTTACGCACCCTGACCGCTAGTTTTCCAGAGAGTGCGGGAGCAGATGCGCTCCTTACTCATCTTATAGCGCCAGTCAGGGAAGACCTCGAATGGATGATGACTCTTAGTCTGATCACGGATCAGCGACGGCTTCAACATGTATCCCGATTGTTGCAGTCAGCCAGTTTAGGTCAACTAAGATCTATGCTCGGAGGTGTGAACGAAGCTGACGTGTTAGAACTATTGATGAAGGATCTTAGTGAAAACGTCGATATTGTTAAACGGATCCTGAACGCCAATGTTCTGTCTGCGTCTTCAACGATCAATATGACGCTGCATCTGCTGCCATATGCAGCTGGTGATGATGTCGCAAGGCTGGCTTCGCGCGCGGTGGAGGTTATTCTAGCGCGCGAAGCGGGTGAGGTTGACAGTACTGCATTAGCATTGTTACTTCAGACCGCCGGTGATTGCCTGGACGGGCGCAGAGCTATCTTCATTGGATTGAACAGGAAGACATCGGCTAATGTATTTGCAGGGCATTTATCAGCCTTTAATCATTCATCGAGTGAAGTTCGCCAGCAAATAATGTCTGCAATTCCCGAACTTGCTACAGCTATTATCGCGAGAGGACGAATTGATTATCCGGAGTCGGCGGTCTTGGATGCGGCCAACTTGCTTTGGGATTCTGGTGCCCGCCACCAGCGCGGGTTTCTCGACGCATCTGCGGCGTTAATGCCATTCCTATTGCAAGCGAGGCACGATCCTGTTTCGCCACTGATAGCGGCTGCATTTCCACCAGTTTACAAGTTGTTGATGAAAGAAAATAACGCACCTGACATCCTGAAGTTTTTTCTTTTCGCTGATTGGGACAAGTGCAAAACTGCGCGCCATCATTTGGTAGATGCGTTTATGCATTCAAATTGGCGCGCTACGGACATAGCGCTGGCTGCCGCACGTGCAGGAGATCTCGACAAGATACTTCATCGCATCGCTGAACAAGCTGGGGGAGGGCAGCGAATTTTAGAGATTGAACGCGATCTATTACTCATCCCCAATCCATGGTCAAACCAAATCCGAGGAGCATTGAGATTTCTGACTCGCGATGACTCGTTATCAGATGGACCGAGTTTTTAAGTTTGTCAACTTCTCGCAGGAAACTGGTCAGAACCTGGATTTTCTTTGGGCCTCCCTAACCTTGGCGCATTGTTGAAGGTGGTGTGTCAGCCGGAAGACTTCGGGAGGTATCAAATGACTGACCGACGCCCTTCAACAAGGGCGTCACCTCCATACGCGGCAGTTGTTGGCCGCTTGCTGCCTATGCTTAAGGTCGGTAAAGGACCCGTTGAGGCCCGCCATGAGTGGCTGTGCCATAACATTTTTATCGGTCGCTAAAGGGTATCCGTCCGGCCAACTCACCTTCCGAACTCCAGCATTAAGGGTAAGCGATCCATAAACCCCACCTATCCCAAGGTGGGTCAACGGTTTACCGTGGCATCTCCGGTGAGCAGTTCCACGGCAGCAAGGCTTCGTAGTCTTCGACCGTCGAGGCATATGGCAACCGCTCCAGTACGTGGCGCAGCCACGTATAGGGCTCCTGGCCGTTGACCTTGGCGGTCTCGACCAAGCTGTAAATCTTTGCGCTGGCGGCGGCGCCGTTGACGGTATCACTGAACAACCAAGCTTTGCGTCCGATCACAAACGGCTTGATCGCTCTTTCAGCGGCGTTGTTGTCGATGGGTAAATAACCCGCTTCGACATAGCGCTCCAGTCGGTTCCAGTTATTCGCCAGATAGTGCACAGCCTTGCCTAATGCGCTTTGCGGCGTCACTTGGGATTGGGTCTTAGCCAGCCAGCTTTTCAGTTGGGCCAGGATCGGCAAGCTCTTCTCCTGACGAGCGATAAACCGTTGTTCATCGCTGGCGTCTTTGGATTCGCGTTCGATGCTGTACAGTTTGTTGATCATCGTCAGCGCGATATCAGCCCTCCCGGTTTTACCCTTAGGCTGCACTTTTTGCGCATCCACGAACTTGCGGCGTGCATGCGCCATGCATGCCAGTCGCTCCACGCCCGGCTGCAACGCGAAGGCGTTATAGCCGGCGTAATCATCGGTCATCACATAGCCGCGATAGCTGTCCAGCAAACGCAACGGTACATCCTGCGCTCGGCTGGAGGTGTAGTCGAACAGCACGACTTTCTTGTCCGGTGGGCCACTGGCCTGCACCCACATCCAGGATTGACTGGTCGGGTCACGATCCGGCTCCTTCAACACCTGCACGCGGGTTTCATCGCAGTGGATCACCGGGCTTTCCAGCAAGCGGTCGCGCATCAAATTCAGCAGTGGCTGGAAGTGTTCGCTGCACTGGATCACCCAGCGCGCCAGCGTCTGGCGCGCAATCTCGACGCCATGTCGGCTGAGCACGGTTTCAAACCGGTGCAACGGCAAGCCATCGACGTATTTGGTAGTCAGCAGCATCGCCAGCACGCTGGGACTGGCCATACTCTTTTCGATCAACTGAGCAGGCTTGTCAGCCGTGACCGGTGCAGTTTCACAGCCCCGGCAACCGTAGACCTTGCGGATGTGCCTGATGACACGGATCTGCATCGGCACGATGTCCAGTTGTTCGCTGGTTTCTTCGCCGATGGCGTGTTTGCGGCAACCGCAGGCACAGGTCAGTTCGTGTTCAGGCAGTTCGTGGATGATTTCGATACGCGGCAGATCGGCCGACAACGGCTTGCGCTTGCCACGGCGCGGCGTCGGCGCAACGGCTTCTTCGTCAGGGTCATCAACGAGCGGCATCGGCTCGCTTTCGGGCTCGTTGAACAGCGCCAGTTGCGGCGTGTTGGGCTCGACAGTCTGTTCGGACTTGCGCCCGAACAAGCGGTCGCGCAGCAACTTGATCTGCTCTTTCAGGTCGACGATGTGGGTTTGATAAGCCTGGGCCACTTCTTCCTGGCGACTGAGTGCCTCAAGCAGCAGTTGCTTGAGCAAAACAGGATCATCAGGCAGGTCGTCGGGCAGGGAAATCATGGCCCGGATTATACCGGGTCAGGCTACGTAGCGTGGGGTCAAAACCTGATGAGGGCGGTTGCGCCAAAGGTCAAAACCGTCGAGCAACCAGTTCAGTTCCTGGACGCTCAATACGATGGCTTCGTCGGTGACGTGGGGCGAGGTTTTGAAACGCTCGGATTCCAGGCGCTTGAGCCAAAGACAGAAGCCGTTGCGCTCCCAATAGAGGATTTTCACCCGGTTGCGGGAGCGATTCAGAAAAACGAAAAGTACCGGGTCGAAGACGGCCACCTTGATATCCAGCTCGACCAGGGCGGCCAGGCCGTCGATGGATTTTCGGAAGTCCACGGACTTGGGGTAAAGGTAAACTTTTTCGACTTTGGCGTCGGGACGCATCATGAGGTGCTGGCTCCAGAAAGAGATCGGGAGCGCAGCATCGGGCTTCAATGGGCGGCTTTGAATGTGTGAGTGATGGATCGGTTACCATTAAGGACGATGGTGTCCGCGTATTGATCTGACCCCGAAATGTTGGACATCAACATCCAGGGGTGTCATGAAAAAGTACACAGAGCAGGCGAAATTGTCGGTTGTTGAAGATTACTGTTCGGGGAGCGCAGGTCACAGAGAGGTCGCGCATCGTCACGGGGTCAATGCCTCTTCGCTTCGAAAGTGGATTGCGGCATATCAGGCGCTTGGTGCCGCAGGCCTCAAAAGTAAGAGAAAGAAGAACTACAGCCCTGAGTTCAAGCTGAATGTATTGCAGCGTATGCGAGAGGAAGAGCTGTCCTATCGCCAAGTCGCTGCCCTGTTTGATATCCGGAAATCCGACATCATTGGCGAATGGGAGCGCAGGTATGATGAAGGCGGTTTGGAGGCCTTGTCCCGGCAGCCAGCAAGCGGACTTCACAAAAAAATGACAAACCCCATCCCGTCCATTCAGCTTGAATCTTCGGACGATGAAGCTCGTACGCGTGATGATTTGCTGGCCGAATTGAGCCAGTTGCGGATGGAAATTGCTTATTTAAAAAAGCTCGATGCCTTGGTTCAAGTGAAGGAACGAGCAGCGCAGCCGAAAAAGCGCAAATCGTGATTGAACTGAGGCAGGAGCACTCTCTGGAAGGCCTTCTGAAATTGGCTGGCCTGGCCCGTAGCACTTTTTATTATCAACAAAAGGTGCAGCAATCCGTTGATAAATACGCAGAGCTGAAGTCCAGAATTCGCTCAATTTTCGACGAGCACAAGGGCCGATATGGCTATCGCCGAATCACTGCTGCCGTTCGGCGAGCTGGCCATCTTGTGAACCACAAGACTGTTCAGCGCCTCATGGGCGAGCTTCAGTTGAAAAGCCGTGTGCGCATAAAGAAATACCGGGCCTACAGAGGCGAAGAGGGTCAGGTAGCGCCGAACCTGCTGAAACGGAAGTTCGATGCCAAACGACCGAACCAGAAATGGGTAACCGATGTGACGGAGTTTCGGGTCGGGGGGCAGAAGCTTTATCTCTCGCCGATCCTTGACCTCTATAACGGCGAAATAATCGCCTTCAAGACCGCGAGGCGCCCGCTGTTCGACATGGTTGGTGCGATGCTACGGCAAGCTTTTGAGAGGCTGCGGCCACGCGATAAACCAATCTTGCATTCCGACCAGGGATGGCAGTACCGGATGCCTATCTACCGCCGCGTACTGAACGAGCATGCGGTAAAGCCAAGCATGTCCCGCAAAGGAAATTGCTATGACAATGCGGCTATGGAAAGCTTTTTTGGCACGTTGAAATCCGAGTTCTTTTACCTGAACAAATTCAACAGTCTCGATGAGCTTGAAGCAGGTATAGAGGACTACATACACTACTACAATCATTCGCGAATCAGGCTGAAGCTAAGTGGCCTGAGCCCTGTGGAATACAGGACTCAAGCACGGCGGGCATAGATGGCGTCCAACATTTCGGGGTCAGATCATATTTACGCGGACACCATCGTCCTTAATGCTGGAGTTCGGAAGGTGAGTTGGCCGGACGGATACGTTGCATCAGGGGAGGGTGGCGGTGAAGTATCTTTCTCTGAAAGATAGCTCTCTGTCGACTGCTATGTGATCCGAAGGTACTGCGATGAGGACGGTAGGCGCACTGCTTCCATTGCTACTGGCTTGCAGCTCTCTTTCTAGGTTTGGTCGTCTTCAGGGACATCGACGAAGGTGATTTGAGATTTCCTGGCACTCTGAAAACAACAAGGTGACGCACAATGCTGCTGTTTGTGGGGAGGACGGAATCGTACCAGATACACTCCTCCAGGCTGGGCGGTGGACCCTTGCGATCCACAATCTCCAAGACGCCCAGAAAGCCAAGTTTCACGTTCGTATTTTGGTAGCTAGCGGCTTGATCGCAGTAGGTTCTCGCAGCCGCTCGGTCCAGATGTCCATGATGGCGCTTCATCTCGATGACGAGCCTATGGCCACCGAATCCGGCATAGAGATCCGCCCGCCCTGTTGCAACACCTTCTACTTCGTCCAGGATTTCACAGCTTCGATAGTTGCCAGACAGCCACTGCCAAAGATCTTGCTGCAGCTGGAACTCTGTTGCCGCTGGATCACGTAGATACTTACCTCGATCACGTAGCTCCTTGGTTCCCCCATCCTGACGGGTTTTGCAGAAGAGGACAATTTGAGCAAGGAGTTCGTTGAAATGGATCCGGACCTCCCCTGAATAGTCTTGACAGGCCTCTAGGTGGGATGTGAGCCCCTTGAGTAGTCGCTGGACCACCGGGTTGCTGAAATCATTCGATACGTCGTACCGATCATTCAGCGCTGTTTCGATGCGATGCAATGCGTCGGAAGACCACTCGGGCGGAAGTTCAGGGCTTCTGAGCAACTGCTGAAGCATCGGATAGCTTTCGTTAGGCGACGGCTTTCCCAATTCGACATTATTGACCTCCAGTTGCGCAATGCGAGCACGAAGGATGCGTGCGGTATCCTTGTGTCCTGGCTCCCAGTCGGGCTCAGCGAGAAGATCGTCAAGAAGGGCTAGCTGCCCGCGCTCCCGTACGAAGCTGGCTTCTATCCGGGGGCGCAAAAGCTGGCCTAGTCCACCTTTGGTTTCGAAGGTGCGGTCAGCATCAAAGACCGCTAGCAGGTTTTCGATGATGGCACTCGCCTTTAGCCAGCTTGGACGTGTTAAGTCTCTGCATGCTTGCTGCACTGATCTCATCAATCGTACCCATTGGATTTCTCGATCCGCTCGAGGCATGAGCCAATCTGGAAGGTGCTGATTACCTAGAGCGAGTCTCCGGTCTTGAACGGCTCTGGTTAGGGACTCAGCGCGCTCATTCATGAACTCCGCTGGTGCACCTGTAGAGAATCCTCGAATGATGTCTACGACTGCCGCATATGCCGCAGCATCAGCTCGGTCCTCGTCCACTGCCTGGGCGTCTCGCAAAAGAGCCTTAGTGATTTCTAGATGCTGGTTGATCTCCTCAAGGGAGCCAGCATCCAGAGCCTTGGATAGGCTCACCAGTGCAAGTTCAAAGGCTGCCTCACCCTCTGCATCCTCGATCTTGCGCAACTCGTTCAAGGTGACTACTAGCTCTGGCTCTTGCCAGGCGTACAGGGCGACGCCAGCTAGTTTTGCCGCATGCTGCGCATACAGGTTGTTCGCGTTGGATTTGATGCAGGCCAGGATCTTGAGCGGTATGAACTTTGAGATGCTGGATGCCAGAGCCAGGCGGAACAATGCTTCAAGCGCGTAAGCGGCTATCAGCTCCTGTTTTTTTGTGGTCTGAGATTCGATGCGTTGTTCCAGTACGCTAGCAAGTCGGGTGCTGATACGCTGGCGGAGGGGGGGGCTGCAGATGACGATGTCTGCCGCTGAACGTATGGCGCAAGGATCCTGACACTCCGCGAATCCTTGAAGCAGCAGCTTGTCAATGTCAGCCGACTCATCTGGGAGCGCGCTGTTTGCAAACTCTGCGAGCACATCAAGATACGGCGACTCCACCAACGACTGCGCTTGTGCCATCAAGGCTGCCATCCCTCCCAGCGACGCAATCGTCAGTGGCGTCGCGGATTGCAGGTGCTGCTCTATGGCACCCAGCAAGCAAGGCTGCTGGTTACCAGACATAGCCGCCTTCCGGAGCCACACGACACTGCTTTTCCCCAAGCGCCTTGAGTACGGCAGGCGCGTTCGCACTCGCAATGAAAATCTGCAGGCCCTGCGTTTCGTTGGCTACTCGCCGAAGTTCGGTCAGAAGCTTTGCCAGATCATTCTCACTGGTTTCCTCGGAGCCGGGTGAGTCGATGATCAGCAGGCCAGGGTGGCGCCCGACGCCCAGATTCTGGCCGACGCGTAACAACGCGATGGCTGTAGCAATGCGCAGCCTGAGACGTTCACCGGGAGTCAGCCTGCTGAACGCTGATTTCTGATTGCCTTTGCGTACTGCCATCTTCGCGTCGGAGCCAAGCTCAATAGATTCAAGCCCGAGCGCACCGAATTCGTTTGCCAGGCGAAGTATCTCCTGATTGAGTTTATCCATTAGATCGACCTTGCCTTCATCAAAGGCTTTCTTCGCCTCTTTCAGGGCAACATCAATCAACCCTGCATCCTCGGGTGGTTGTGGCGACGGGGTCGGGTCGCTGTGTGCGTGCATTTCCCCCTCTAGCCGTGCGACGAGAAGTTCAGCCTCCCGCTGTTGCTGATAACTTTTGCTCGTACTTGCACTTGCTAGCGTTTCTTGGGCAAGGGAAAAATTTCGCGACGCAGTCTTGGTCTTGGCTTCGAGATCCCGATGTATTGCCTTCGCCGCTTGATAAGCGGCTTGCGAAGCGACTGTACGGGCCTCTGCTTCGTCCAGCAGCTCTGAACTGTCGTCTTGTCCGTCTTGGCTGATGGGCTCTGAGCACAACGAGCAACTCTGCTCAACGCTCTCCCGCTTGATCCGTGCCTTGGGCACGGCTTTCTCGCAGCGAGGACAGCTGCTCGGCTGCAGGCCGGTGAAGAAAGCTGCAGTCACTAGATTTTCTCGCAGGTCGCGGAGTGCTCGCTGGTCGCCATCTGCTACCCCCCTGAGTGCCGCTAGCTCAACTGCTGCGCCGAGCGTTGCCTGCTCCAGTTGGAGTGTCTGGTTGGAAAGCTCCCTGGCATTTACAGTCAACCTGTCAAGGGACTCTGCAGTTATGCCTGTACTATTGAGCAACGCTAGGTCACGGCGGGCTTGCTCAAGTTGGACCGTGATTCGACCTCTCGATTCTTTACCCTGTTCGTTTCGGGCGGAGTGAGTGCGACTTGCATATGCCAACTGCTGCTCTATTTCCTTCTTGGCAGTGCCTGCTTGCATGACAGTGCTTGCCCATGGCAAGCCAATGTAGAGTTGGAGCATGCGTGCCGGCAGCCCTGCCATCAGGACGTCACCCAGCAGTGCCTTGTGATCCCCTCCAAAGTAGAGTGCCCCAGACAAGGCTGGCCATCCATGAGAGACGGTGCTGCCGCCTTCATCGTTATTCTTGCGGGATGGAATTGACTGAAGATCAAAAGCGCTCATCATGAATCGTGACATGGCAGCAGCAAATCCTTCATCGCTGCTAAATCGGTCAATGACTTCGGGCATGCCATTGGGGCGAATAACCTTGAGCACTCCATTGGGTCTTTTATCATTGACGTCAAACTCGACGATGTGATGACGATCATCAAGGTTGAAGCTGAGCTGGACCCATGAAAGCCAACTGCGCACGTCCTCCTGTAGGTCCTTGGCATCACCGCGCAAGCACCATAGGATGACCTCGAGGACACTCGATTTACCCACCAGATTGGACTTTCCTAAGCTGCCATGGCTGGTGACGGCCCAGACACCCGAGCTCAAGTCTGCCCAGGTGAAGTCGATGGGGCCGCTGACCTTTCCCACCTTCTGGCCCTTGAATGCAATTCCGGATACGGTCATCTTGGGCGTGGGCCTTACAGGCCGATCTACATAAACACCGCGCCGCTGAAGGCGGGATTCTGCCTCTGTTACCGACAATCCGGTGTCATTGGCGACCGTTTCAAGCCAACTCATGGTCATGCGGCATTTCCTTGCAAAAGAGCTTCCAAACGTTGTCGTACGCGATCTGTGATAGGCGCGATGATGTGCTTGAGTGCGGTGTCGGCGTACTCGGCCTGAAGGTACTGGCGGTCTTTCAGTGCCTTACCTCCCGCGCCACCGGCTATCCGGGCTACCACGCAGGCCCTATCTCTGTACCAGGCGATCTCCTCAGCCATTTCCGACAGCTCGTTCATGGCATATCTACCTTTAAGCGTCAGCAGGTAGATATGCTCTTGTACCTTGCCGGGAGAGCCTTGACGTTTGATCCTGATAAACTCGGCAGCGCGCAGAATCGATAGTGCGTTGTCTAACGGTTCAAAAGCACCAAAGCGATAGCGGATCATCGGGACACGACGCAGATCGGGCTCTCGGGAATCAAGTATTTTTTGCGCCAGAACTAATGATGCCGGATCGCCTCCAGCTTCAAACTCCGTGAGCAATTCGTTGGCAAGATAGTCGGGATTTCGCATCCAGAAATCCAAGGCCTGAAGACGAGACTGAGCACGCAACGTTGCGACGACATCGGTTCCCCAAGATTGATTGATGACGTCTGTGGAGCCAGCATCAATGCAAGCGAGAAGTCGTACAGCGCTCTGACGATCGCTGGCTATGGGAATAGAACTCAACGGACGGTGCCCCCCATTACGTCGTGCGCTTCAATGCGCAGATGAATTCTTAATTAAGCAGTGCTGATGAATGGCACATTAGCATCATTTTGTAAGAGTCTGTCAGAATGGCAGGACTGAATTGCATTTTCTGAGTGGGCGCCCCTATAGCTGCAACTACGGGGCATTCCGAGCGATCTCTTGAGTTATGGTAACTATTGAGGCGAAAAAATGGATGTTCATTGGAGCGCAAAACATACGTGCCCACGCTGTGGTCAGGAGTTCCCATTTCCCGCCCTAAAAGCTTGGGGACAGCACAAATCAGAGTGTATGGCGTCATCGAAGCCTGCGGTCCCCAAGAGGAAGCCCACGAAAGCGAAGTACTAGTTCCTAATAAGCCCATTGCTCATGGCTTTAGGGTGCATCATGTGTGGCGTGTTGCGTGTAGACGCAACCAATGTGGTCTATGAACGAACTCACAGATTGATTGGGGCAGTAAAGGAGCAAGAACGCCCCATCATCGTTCTGACGGGGCTATTCCAGTTAGCAGGTTATCGCTCGACTCGGCTCAGGTAGCTTTCGGCAGGTTTATCACCGTCCACTGAGCGACAAGCGTGTACCCAGATATCAAGAGGACCTGCAACGTCTTCTAGAGCTTTGCGACCCTTCGACGTAACGACGAGCGCGACTCCTTCTCCCCAGAATTGATCTTGATCAACATCCAGCGAGGCGCCATCACGCCACCAGATTAGTTTCGCAACGCATTCGCCGACCTGATCAATGTAGTTCATCCAATTGTCTGGATCATGTTGCCACTCCAGACGCTGCAGCCACTCAGGGCACAGCACCAAGAAATGCTCTGGATAACTAGGTATGCGACTGATCGACACCCTACGGACAATAGTCGGAGATGGCTCTTCAGGCGCCCACACTCCTTCAATCCACAGGGCGCCGGGAAGTGAGTAGCCCGTACTCGCCCTGCGTTCCTTGTCGGCAAAGAACGGCGCTCTTGCCCTTGTCATTTCAAGGTTGCGTCTCACAAAACGGCAGTAAAAATGAGATATCTCGGCAATGACAGAGTCGCCGTTATCCATCAGCGGCGAAAGGTCGAGTTCAGTCTCATCCAGCCACTGCATCTCCCCCGAATGCCATCCTGCGTCATGGTGCGCGAAAGGACGTGGCATGAAGGCTGGTCGCACCGTCGGACCAATGAGCGGTGGCGTGTCGGCTTGATAGTTCATGCCATAGAGCAAATTGGGGATGGCGGGAGCCCCCACTTGTCCTGCCAGACGAAGCTCTCCCGCAACATGGCGAAGCGCTCTGAGCGCTGCGAGCATATGCGGTCTAAAGAAGGTGATCTTCATGTCCACTTTAGACAGCCCGGATTGCAAGCGTGTTGTCTCGGATTGGCCAAATGCCTCCAGCCCACCCCATGACTCGATCAGGAAGTAGCAGCGATGGCGGATGGTTGCCATTGAGATGCCGGTTCGGGCCAGGTCATCGACTTGAGAGGTGAGTGCAGCTGTCCATCCGAGTGGGTCGTTCACACGCATCGCCCCGGACGAGGGGTCGGTCAGAAACGAGGGTTCGAGTTCACCCTTGCTGGCAGGCATCTGCAAACGATAGAAAAATGGTAGCTCCTGTCGTGTCATTGCCCAGGCATTTCCCCAACGATCCAGAAGACAACCTGCAAAGACCGCCACTACGTAGTCCGGATCATTTACCAACGGCGAAATCCGCTCGGCCCAATCCGTCGCAGTAGCGTGCGTGTCGCGCAGAAGTAGCTGAAGCGCCTCCGCTGGCTCATCCGCGTTGCCTTCCAATAGGGCGTCTACCAGTAAATGAAAGGCCGCCCTGCCTTGAGGTGCCCTCGATAGCTGCAGGGCACCAGCGCGGGCAAGATTTGTCAGTTCAATGGCAGAAAGGGAAAAGGACCATTGGAACAGCGCCGCAATCAGTGCTTCATCAGATTCAGGGGCCTGCGTTGGAAGGTTAATCTGAGCGAGCGAATGCTCTCTGGTCGTTGCAAGTTGTTCGGCAAGAAGCTCCCACACTGCTGCCCAATTTGGCGTTGCGCAGATAGTCGACAGCACATCCTTACTGTCAAACAGGATCGGGGATGAATTGTCCGGCGCGGTAATGAGTTCCTCGAGCAAGTCTGCGTAGGCTTCTTTATGCACCTTTGATCCATCAAGCTCAATGAGTGCTCGAAAGTACTTTAGCTTCGCTGCGCCTCTCCAGTAGCTCCAGCCAGGGCGACCATCGTCATGGCTCTGGCTATCATTCACCAGACGCCTAGCCAGTGTCTTGTCATCTTCGGCAAGCGCTCGTTCGATCAGTGAGAAGCGGGCATGACTGTCGCGTTGGATGGAGGGCCAGCGTTCAAAAATAGCAGTCGCTTCTTCCAGTGTTGCGGTATCCAAGAGGCGCGAGAATGCGCGGGCAGAGTCGTAGCTCGGAGCTTTGTCGCGGCTAAGCTCATCATCAAGGAGGCTCAATGAGCCAATGTCATCGTACTTTCCTGGCGTGCCCCTATCATGAGGTATGGGTGTCTCAGCTTGCCAACGACGCAGTGCATCATGGGCACGCTCGTTGTTGATTCCCCTTTGCTTCAGCGCCGCGACAAGGCGCTGAAGCAACCTGACTCGTGCTGCGCTCGTGCTGTGAATCTCAACACCATCCAGCAGGGTTCCAACAACCGCGGAAAGGTCTGTTTCTGGAGCAATGGCAACGACTTGGCTGACGAACTCGCCAGTTTGATCCTCCCGGTAGTACGGTTCAGTGTAGAAAGGAAGGGCAAGTGATCGCCAAGTGACCGCGCATGACGCGGCCAATTCTGGATTTCGTCGGACTACTCCGATCATCAGCGCATTGATAGCGCGATCCCAGCTCAAAAGCCCCTCTGAGGTGAGTACTTTGGCGGCGCGATACCCGAGTGCAGAATCGCACAACGCCGCCTCTGACAGCGCTCTGGAGGCCAAACGATGAGCGGCATCACGGCCCTCCGTCAGGGTCATGCCAGCAAGCTGTTTTAGCATAAGGACTACACGCTGCGCGCGACCAGCAGGATCCTGATGGTTGGCGCATTCTAGAAGATCTCCCCACAAAGAGTATTGTGGATCTTTTTTGGCCGGCAGGGCATAGCCAAGCGTGTTGGTATGCAGCTGTTGCAACAGTTCGCGGGCGCGTTCGGTGTTGCCCATCTCAGCGAACAGTTTTGCCAGGCCTGCGATCAGATCGATGTGTTCTTCAGGGGTATTACCGTGGATCACACCCAAAAGGTCTTCCAGTCGATCGAAGGCTGCTTGCATATCGCCATTGCTGTGAAAAATCTCTTCAATCGCCGCTCTTCGGGAAGGAATGTTCTGCTTGGCGGTCCCCTTTCTATTGGCAAATGACGAGTCAAACAGTTGCACCACTGCTTTGAATTCTTGCTCGCCACACATTGAGGCGATCCGAATCATCATCCGGCTCAAGATCGGATCAATGTTGTTCAGTTGATGGGTCGCATAGAATTCACTAGAACTCGCCGCGCGAGCATTGTCGAGAAAGCCAAGCAGAGCTTGAGTCGCCTGAATGACTTCACCTGGCGTGATTTCATGACCTGTAAGTGCTCGACCCAGCAGCATGCCAATTGTGTTGGCATGGTGCTGCAGTGGTCTCAGTACCGGACTCTTCGACTTTGCGGTATTGGTAACGGGTAGCCTAAGTGCTGAGGCGAGTGCTGCGTGCTGTATGACTGCATGGGTGATGTTCTCCGCATTATGCTCCCCGATGGCGTCATCCATTAATGCGATGGATGGAGTTTCCAGTCCTTCAAAAATCGTGGTGGACACTGTTTCGTTACCGAGGCGTAGGGCGAGGGTCGCCAATTGCCTACGCATGCCACTAGCAATGCCTGGGAAGCTTGGATGTGTATGCGCTGCGTCGACAAATGTGTGTGCTCTATCAAGTTCTCGGTGATCGTATGCGCGTAGGCCGGCTTCGATCAACAGGTAGGGCAGTTCAGAGTCACTGACACCAAGCTGCCTTGCCGTGAGCGATGGGTCGCTATCAGGATCGGCGAGCATGGCCGAACGGGCGACGTTGCAGCGAAGTGTGGTGATGTCCTCAACGTCCAGCCCGTGTCCGCCTTCGGTGGCGGTCAACTTCGCCAAACATGTCTCTATCTGTTCCGCGTCCCGAAAGTGGAAGACCCGCTGTGCCCACTCTTCCAAATCTGAGTGAATAGGGGACGGCTGTGAATCCTTGGAGAAGGGGTCAATCTTATTGAATAGAGCCTTGGCACTATCGATTTCGCCCGCTACAAGAAGCACATCAATAGCCTTGTAGTGGTCGCCGATTTGTCCCTCTGCCATCGTTCGGACTCCATCAATATCGCCGAGCGCCTGCAGCGCATCGACAACTGCAGGGGCGTACTCAATTGCGGAGCAGCGGCGTTCCATTTCATCTCGTGCGAGCAGCAGACGAAAGACCGCAGATGCGTCTGGCTCGTGCTTGGCACAAATCAATGCCAGGCGAATGTCACCTTGGATCTCAGTCGCTGGGCGTGAATCTGCCAGTTGATGCCTGAATCGGCGCGGCTGTGCCAGCCTGAGTACGTCCTGGTGTAGCTCGGCGCGTGCCAGGTACCTCAACTCGAGCCAGCGTTGCGGGTTATCGGATTCTGCAAAGCGGGCGAGCTCCGCCAGCTTGCAATAGATGGATGGTGCATAGTCTGGGTCAAGTTTCCCAAAGCGAAGTTTGGGTTGTTCCAGTACAAACAGGCGGAAGCTATTGTGGAACACACTCCAGCCGTGAGTGGTCTGGCTGAGTAGATGGCTCGTCGATCTCAATGCCGTTTCTACAGCGTGCTCTGACGTGGCTACTGCCAGCAATTCGGGTGGGATTGGACCTTCAGCACGTGCAATAAAATCGATGACCTTTCTCGCGTCTGCATCATCGGAAATTTCGCGCCATGCCGCCTTGTAGACACGCTCAATGTCGCCTTCAAAGCTGAAGGCCCCGTTTAACAGTGCTTCCCGACGAGCTACGTCTGCTTGACGCAGAGCTTCTATCAAGTACCGCGCTACTAGAGGGTGTCCCTGGCAAAGCTCATAGATGCTAGGTCGGGGCACGGCTTTGTCCAACCCAAGCTTCAGTGCCATCTCGCTGACGGCTTCTGGTGAGAGCGGTGCGATCTGAATATTACGATCCGCCAGGGAGGCTTGTTCCCGAACCTGATGCTTCAGGCTAGTCAGTTCCAGTCGCTGGGTTCCGAGTAGGATCAATACGCCAGCTGGCAACGCCTCTGGGAGTGGCAGCTCTGCCAGCAGTGAGCGAGCAGGGTGCTCTTCTCGGGGGATGTGATCCAATCCATCGACGATGATCAGTGTGCGGATGCCTTCATCGCGATAACGGTCTCCAGCTTGGCGCAGCAGTTGCTCAAGCTCTAGCTGTCGCTCTTGAAGGGTGTTGTTGCGGGCCAAGCGTCCCGCCAAGCCACTTTGCCTAAGCTGAGTGTTGAGATCGTCGAGGAAGTTATCGGCTTCGGCGCGGCCAATGCCTTGGCCTTCGCCAGGCATGTAGGCAAGGTATCGCACCAGCTGCAGCGTCGGCCCGCCACTGAGTGCCGATTGGAGTAGGGTGGACTTACCAGCTCCTGGAGGGCCGACAAGGGCCAGGTATCCGTGGTCCAGTCGGTCAATGCATTCGAGAAGTTGTTGTTCGGTTTTGCGATTACGCTGAACGTGCTCGCCAATAGGGAACTGGTGGGGGCGGTGCACGATGAAGCGATCCTTCCAGCCAAGTTCTGCAAGCAGCTCGGCGCGGCTCCAACGATCCTTATTGCGCCGATCGGCGACCAAGTCGGGGAGCTTTGAGGCAATTTGCTGGACTAGCTTTAACGACTCTGACGACAGGCGATGGCGCAAGATGAAGTCAGCGGCTGATCCCGTTAGAAAATGGACTGCATGTAGGAACGTCTCGAAATCCGCGACAGGGAGTTTCGACGCCGCCGCAAGCTTGTCAATGAAGGGCTGCCAGCGGGTGGCTTTCCATTCGGATAAGGTGCGGCTGTGGTAAAGCTCGAACTCTCGCAAGAAAGCAGCGCTGTGATCGTCCTTGTCGCTTAACAAGTGATCATTGGTGGTGGGTATGTCGTTGGTAACGAAGCGAACTTCTGTCAAGGCCTCACCATGGGATTGGCGCAGACTCGTCCATGCGGTCACCAGCTTCAGCAACATGCCTTCTGCGCCAAGCAGCAGGGCTTCAATCTGGAAAGCTTTGGGGAACGTGGAGGTCTTGAATTGGTGACCAACTGCCTTTCCCGGAAGGCCTAGTACGAGATCGTCAGCAATACCTGCGCTACGATCAGCTAGACCAACCCAATTCAACTGGTCTTTATCTAACGCGGCATAGATGGCTGCTGCGCCGGATTGATACTGTTGAACGAATCCGCGTTGCGCGTTGCGTTCGCCCTCTCCTGAGGTCATGGTGTTGGTTGACTCTCTCATTATGCCTCTCAACTATCCGTACTGTCCGTGATGACGGACGTTGTTCAATCCATGAGGTAAAGCAATCCGGGGTCTTGAGTGCGCGGGCACACTGTGGGGACAGTGTGACGACCTAGGAGTGATCATATCAACTCGGCTTCATATGAAAACGCGTTACCCTGACAGCCCACTGGATCGTTACCAATCGGTGGTAGTAGTTGTTTCAATAAGAGGGTCTGCGCGTTATCGCGGGGTTTGCTGCATCGGTTTGCGACGTGCTTAGAGATAATGGCGGGACTTCAGTCGAGCTGCAGGGAATCTTGCGAAACAACAGTCTGCACGTAGCAAGCTGGTTATGAACCGTTCAGGTGTGCTCCAGCTTGAGGTCGCACGCTATGCAGGCGCTTCTGTCCCAAACGTCCCGGACGAATACAGTCCGAGTGGAGCGGAAAGGTCTGACAGGGTGGGGTTTTCGGTGTTCACTGCATCCAATCCATCATCGAACGCTATGAGCCGCCGGGGAGCGGCAAGAGAGCGGTTCAGTGGCGAGTGCACCCCAGAGTCGATTCTGCGTGTCGAGCTCCAATGGGATGCTACGGAAATTTAAGCTTTTTCGACCTTAAGAAAAGGATTGTCGGCAGGCATCGTTTCGAACAGCAGTTCCGGCTTTTCTAGCAAATAACCTTTGAGTCTTGCTTTCTTCCGAGGACCTTCGACCTGACAGATCCAGATGTTCAAGCCATCGTCCCGTTTCCTGTGGACCTTCAGTTTTTCGAACTGCTTCTGCACCCAACGCCATTCTTCAATCTCTTGATCGGATTCCTGTGAGATACCAGGAAACTCCCGCGCGTAGCGTTGGAAGAGACCTGGTGTGACCAATAGCACGGTGCCGCTCACCGTGTGGATTTTAGCCTTGCTGTCGTTGATGATCAGCTTGTGGTTCTGGATGCCTTCCTTGACCCAATTCAGGAAAGCCTGACCTGGGTTGTCCAAAGGGGGGGCTGAGACTTCGAGAGCATTTTCTGACGGCGTATCACGCACCTCGGCTTCTCCCATTTCGAACATATCCAGCAACGTTCCGAGGTAGTCGGCATCTTCCATCGCCATTGGATCTTCCATCGATTGTTTTTGATGCGATCCTGTTCCGCCTGCCTTGGGTGCTGGTGATGATACTGGTGCGTCAGTCGGGTGCTCATCGACTGCAACGCTCACCATTCCGCGGAAAGCCTCAGGCCGCTCTTCGCTCCCCCAAATCAACGCCGGTTGAAGGCGCAGAAAGGTAAAGCTCTGCTGCCAGTTTCCCTGCGCGACAATAGCGGTCCAGATGGCTTTGCCTTCCGGGGTCGACTCGACCAGCCCATGCGATTGCAGCTCGTCGAACACAGCGATGTTGGATGAGGGAATGCCCTCAATCGATTGCGACAGCAGATAGGCTCGCAGCTTGTCCGTGACCGTCTTGCTGACCAGCCACAGTGTGTCTTGAGTCAACCAACCCGCGGCACCCGGCTGGTTGAGTTTCAGCTCGTGCTGAACCAGATGACGCAGTCCGCTGATCAAGTGATGTTGCAGCGAATGAATCGGCGCTTGTAGCGCCTTGCTTGGGTTGCCGCCAATGTTCTGTGTGGTGGAGACTCGGTCGGCTTGAATCACCAGTTCGCCCAGCACACCAGCATGTTCATACTGACCGGCCAGGACATACAGCAGACTGGCCCACAGCGACGGAAATCCACTGAGCCAGTCCAGGATCGGGCGGTCGAGAATTTGGGTATAGAGCAAGCCTGCGGCGGCACCGTGCAGGTGGTAGTCACGACCTTTGATGTAACGAAAACGGTAGGGCTGATCCAGGGGACCCTGCCAAGGATGCCAAAGCCGGCCATCCTGGCATTCGACCTGCAGGTCCACGGCGATCTTGCCGATGTCATGGAGCAGGGCGCCATAGGCGATGCCAGCGGACCAAGCGTCGGTCTGAGCGGCCTGGTCTTCGGGCGCGGCGCCAGTGGGAAGCAGATACGACTGACGCAGTTTCAAACTGCAAGCGACCAGCTCCAGGCCATGGTCGAGCATGCCGCCGAGATACGCATGGTGGTGCGTCTCGCTGGCCGGGAGTTGCTGGACCTGTTCGGCGTAGCGACGGATCGGATTTAAGTAGAGCTGGGCGAATTGGGCGTGGGAGAGGGCGGTGTACTGCCAGATGCGATCGAGCAACTGGCGGCGGTGCTCCGCGGCTAACAAGCTGTGGACCGACTCGATGGGCAGGTAACCGTCGGCGACGTTGACGGTCGGTGGTGGAGGAGGCTTCTGCTTTTTGTGGCGAAACAGACTGAGCATCGTGACCTCCGGGAAGTGACAGGGTCAGTGGCCCTTTAGCCTTTTCGGATAGGGCTCTTACCCTTGAATCCCCATTCCCTTCCAACCCTTACCTGTCCTTTTGGCTCGTGTCCCTTTGTGCCGCAATCGGAATATTGATACGGCTGGGCATCATTTTGTTGGAGGGCTGGTACGGAAAAGACAAGAGTCGGTACACTGCGGTGCGAATTTTCTCGGGGCTTGCCATGAATCTGACTGACGCCACGCTGGTGCTGCTCCTTGCGGCACGTATCCATGGGACAGACGAAGCCGTCAGGGCCTCGGCGAGGAGCGTGGTCAAGAAGTTGCCACGCAGTAAGCGCGATCTGATCTACAAGGTGATCGACAGCCGGAGACCACTCGAGCTGGTGGATTTTCTGGCGCAGAACCTGGATGCGGAATGACAGGCTGCTGGTGTGCGCGCCTCTCTTGTTCTTTGCGCCAGAGTCCCGCGGCATGGAGCCTTTCTTCTGAGCATAAAAAAGGGCCCAACTCGTGTCAGGCCCTTTGAAGCGTTTGCAACGGTGAGGTATCGATTAAGCTCCATCGTTCATGCAAGGCGAGTCATCCATGACCGCTTGCTTCAGTTGCTGCTCCAAGTCGAGTACATACTCCGATGCGCTTCGGGCGTGACCACTGGCGCGAAAGATCGCGCGCTTGTCTGCCTTGAGCAGACCGAGCCAGGAGTCGATGTAGCCCTCGTGCCGAAGCTCTCCCTGTATACCGGAGTAGGCACATAAAAACGCCGCGCCCATTTCCGCGATCAACTCCTCAAACGCGTAGCCTGGCGAGCCAAACGGACAGACTGACGTCACGCCTTCGCGCTGCAACCGAGTGCGATGCCCGGTCCAGTGCGTCAGCTCGTGAAGTGCGGTGGCGTAATACCCACCTTCATCGTGAAATTGCGCTTTTGTCGGCAGTTGGATGAGATCCCTGATCGGGTGGTAAAAGGCTTCGTCGGCAGATCGATGAACGATTTTCGCCCCGGAACTGAGCAGCAGATTTTCCGCAACGCTGTTGGCCAGGAAGGGATCGGTCGGTTCTGTCTCGAGCAGGGTTTCATTGAGCGTTTCGAGCCCCTCTGTTTGCTCGATGTTGAATAGAAAATGCGTCCTGAGAATGCCAAAGTTAGCGACCTTGGGCTGACCGTGTTCATCGAGTACGGGTTGGCCTGACTCGGTCTGTTCCTCGCGCTCCATCGGCTTGTAGAGTACCGCCAGGGTGCTGTGCTCACCCTTACGGATGTGCCCACCGGCCTTTCTGGCTTGGTTGAAGGTCAGCCAACGATCTTGAGTGAATCCCTGCAACCTGGCTTCGGCCCAGAGCAGTGGCAAGTTGATACCCGAATAGGGACGAAGCGTGATGGCGTTGATGGGGTAGGGTTGATGATTGCCGACGTAAGCTGAGCCACTTGAGGACCAGGGTTTGATCCAGGGAGCAACGCCTTGGTCTAACGCGGTAACGATTTTGTCAGTCACGTCTTGGTAGATATCGCGCATGGCATGTTCCTCAACAACGGAGGAACGCCTTGCCCGTCGGGGAGGGTTCCCCGGTGGGTGATGGGTTGGATTGATGCAGGTCTTGCAAGCGCTCCGACTGTGGATGTGGGTGCCGAGTACGGCCATATGCACTTAGCGCTGATGCTCTTCTGCGAGCGCTATCAGTAAGGCGTTAGGCTGGTCTGGCTCGAGGAGCAGGCTAAGGTTTAGTTGCAGCAACGGGTTTTGGCGTGGATGACCGGTTGACGCGATGTGGGCTACCTCGAACAGCACATAGGGCTCGTGTGGATGGGCCAGGTGAGCCTCGAAGGCTGCGCGCAATACGTTGCTCAGGCGATCGACCTGCAGCTTCTCAGGATGACCTGAGCGCTCGAGCAGTACTGCGCGTTGCCACGCGCCAGGCGTGAACACAATGGGTAACTGTAGGGTGTTCAGTGCTTCCGGCGTAAGTGGGTCGGACATGGTGTGCCTCCGTTGAAAACGCGAAGAAACCTGCCCGTGCGGGAGAGAATTTCCCCGCGGTGGGTTGAAGAAAAACAAGAAGGTTTGCCTGGCGAGCGGAGCTCGGAAGACGCTCAAAAGAGCAGTAGGCGTTCATCACCGTAGAAACGGTGACCGTGCGAGCCACCGAACGCTCATCGCACTTGGGGAAGAACCATCACCGAAGTGACGTAGCCTTGAAGGTTCTGGCTGCCTGGGAAGGTGCTGTCGATAACAGCGATCCGTACCTTGTATTTAGCGTAGCGATTTATACGGGTCAACCTCCGAAGAAAAGCTGTGCCCTGATGTTCGTCTTCTATCTTCCAGTGAAGATTTTTTGGCTGGGCAAGCTGATAAACGGTCAAGCACGGACAGTTTTCAGTAGTAGGCTGTTACTCCTGTCTCAATCATGAAAACGCTCAGAAGAGGGCGAGAACATGCCGACTCAGAACCCTGTTCAGAATTCACGTGCCCTCCGCTGGGCGTACGCCTGTGGCATGTCGGTAAAGCGTGGTTATCGCAAATTGAAAGCGTTTGAGTCCCACCTGGCGGAGCGTGCGGTGACGGCAGGTATGCCTGCGGGTAAATTACTCGTTCGCGGGAGCTTTCTGATTGCCAAGCTGGCATTGATCGGAGGTTTGCTCCTTGTCAGCGTTTGGCTGGTTACTTTTTTTATGATGATGTTGGCTGTCATCACTTTGATATGGTTCAGGGCTTTTGTTGGTTCCGATCATCAAGAGGAAAGTCCAGGGCCAGACTACTTGGGTGCTGATCTCTACATTGGTGACTTCGATGACAATGGGCATTATATAGGCGACAGCAAGTCATCTAATTGAGCGCTTAGTAGCCCCCAATATTTGATCCGTACCTTTGCTCGCTGAATCACTTGCGGCTTTGCTACCGTTCGCCAACATGCCTTGAATCCCGTTGCCGACTGAATATCCTGCCCAGCTCATGGCCCCTAGAAACAGCATCGGTAGCACGATGAACATCGCCCCCATCACATACTCGATCACCTGTGCCGTGACGGTTCCCTCCATGAAGCCGGATGTGGGCAGCGATAACAGCACTTGATTGGAAGCCGAAACTTGGTTGTACAAGGTGTCGAGCATGCTGGAGTCGACCCAGCGGGCTAGTTCCCACCAGAAGCTCAGCATGTGCAAGGTGAACAGCGCAAACGTCACCGTCATGACGGTCTTCAACTGGTAGGTACTGACCAACAGAATCAGCGGCAAGCTGATGATGACACCCATGATCAGGAAAGCCTGCACCATCGGTAGAGCGGCGCGTAACGCATTCATCGCCGGGAAGTTGCTGAAGGAGCCAAGGGCTAGCCCGGTATTGGTGGCGAGATTATTGAGCCCCTGATTGATCGACCCGCCGCGAGCACTGGAGCCATAGTCCTGGTAGACCTGTCCGGGCGACATGGACATCGATTGCTGGCGCGGGCTGACCAGTTCGCGCAGGGTGGCATCCTCGATCTCGTTGCTCGAACGGCCAGTCAACCAACCTTTCAGCTGAGTCAGCAGCGAAGGATCGACTTGCTGGATCAAACGTTCGCGCAAGCCAACACCGCTATCGCTCCACCACTGCTTGCAGGTGGGATAGCCCGCGCCATTCTCCAGCCGAGGTAAGGAAACATCTCGGCTTTCGTCATACGGCCAGCTGACTCGCGGTGTGCGTGAACGATCCGTATCGTAGTAACCGGGTGTGTCAAAAAAATAGTTTGAGCCGATCCAGGACGCGTCATAACTTTGTGCCTTGTCCAACTGCGGACGGTTGGTGAATAGCCGAGAACGGGAATAACCATAGCAATCGCGAGTGAAGTCGGCAACTTCCTGCAGCAGTACCTGACTGTCGATGCGCGAGCTGTCGATCTCCATGCGCATTTGTCGGATATCCGGTGCGCAGGGGATGGAGGCGGTGGCCGCCGCGGTTACCCCTTTGCTCAAGGCATGCACCAGAAACCACCAGATCGGTACGTTGGCGGAGCGTTCGCCGATAGTATTGAAGGTGGTCCCCCAGGCGGTTTCCGTCGGTTTGGCGACACTCACGCCGCAGCGCTGACTCGCCGCATCATCGAACGCCATTGAGGCGAGGCTCAGCGGAAAGACGGGCGCGCAACCGAACAAGACGACGATATAGGCCAGCCACAACCGGTTCTCGATCCGCGGCACCGAGAGCAGTCCCTTGTTGCCTTCATCCGCGCCTTGCTGACGGGCAGACAACCATTCCTGCAAGATAATTGCGCCAAAGGGCGCGGCGAATAGCCCGGTGTCGGACAGGACACTCCAGAGGCCGTTGTTGATGATCCAGGCCAGCAGAGAGAGGTAAAACTCCAGGTAGCTGTTGGTGCTCATGAGCATGGTGGTGACCTCACAGTCGGGTGAGTTCGACGCAGGTAAAGAGCACGAGCCCTAACGCTCCAATGCGTTTCACGCGCAGTCGATGCTGTGGTCGATGTCGGTAGCGCCGAAGCAGATCCCACCAGAGCGCAAAGAGGGCGGCGTAGAGCAGGGCGCGCCACCACCGCAGATAAGGTCGTGCCGATTCGAATGCCTGCTGCCAGACCTCGAAACTACCCAGCGCAGTGCGGCCGATCCAGGCGACCAGTGCGGCGGTCAGGATCATCACCACGGCAATCCTCAGACCTGAAAGCAGAGTGAATAGCGGTGAGCGTTTCATGGCTCACTTGCGCCTAGCGTCAGCATCATTGAGTCGGCCCGGCTCAGGGTCGCCTTGCTCGACGGTACGCGAAGCATCGGCACCACCCGCATGTCGATCGAGCACCAGGCTGGCGGTATTGGTTGCGAGCATCTGCCGGACCTGCAGCTCGGTTTGTAGCAGACGTATTTCGCGCTCCAGGGCGTCGATATTTTTCGTCAAGGCGGTCTGGGCCGGCTCGGCTGAAGCGATGTTCGGTTCGTGACTGCCTGCCAGCAGGGTGCGCAGTAGCAGCAACGCTTTGTCGAGCACGCTGGACAAGGCCGTTTCACTGGCCAGGCGTCGCGCCAGCAGATCCTGGTCGGGATCGTCGCGCAAGGCTTCGATCACGCCACGGGTCACTGGAAGTATTGGGCTTGAGGCTTTAGCCAGATTGTCAGGGGTAGGCGACAGTGAACCGGACAGCAGCCCTTGCAGGGCCTTGAGGCGTTCGCTGTAGGCCTCCTGGATCAGCGGCGTCAATCCGCTGCCAGCGGCAGCACGCAGGGTTTCGCAGCTGTCGCAGGTCGCGACTTCGCTCTCGCCCAACACCCGAACGGCCCATTCGGATTCCTCCTGGGGCGAAGCCCATGTCTGGCAAATGGCTCCACCCAAACAGTCGCTGCTACTGATCGACGTACTGTCAGCCACCGTCCGGTTATGCAGCAAGTTGTAGCCCGCGCGCACTACGTCGGAGGTCACCCGAATGGGTGTCTGCCCATTCCCACCAGCCTTCGAACCGCCGACCCAGGACACCCCATTGTTGCCGTTTTGGGACTCGGTATTTTTCACCGTGGCCACTGCATCACCGCCGGTTTGCTCCAGATTACTCTGCATCTCCTGGTTCTTGGCCAGCGCACCCCAGCCGGCTTGGCCGACCTTGTCCGCCATTTTCTCGGCCATGGCTTGGCAGGTCAGTTTGGAGCGATCGAAGTCGATACGGCCCTGCATCACCCCGTTGCTCAACAACTCATAAAGGCCGGGGTTGGCGCGCTGGATGATCAACGCTGGCAGCGACATCACCGCTTGGGTCGCGTTCTGCACAACGCTGCCCATGATCTGCTGGAAACCCTCAGTGGCACCGTTCAGCTGGTTTTGCAGGGTATTGGTGAGGCTCATGTTTCCGCACATCATGTTCGCTCGCCAGGACCCGCCGACACCGAGACCACTGGGTCGGTAGAGCGAGCTCGGTGAGCCGACTGCCGAGCCGCCACCAATGGTGTACATCACCCGGTCGTCGAGCACTTCGCCGTGAGTACCCAGGCGGTAATCGCCCTCGGCGGCGTGGGCATGCGTGGCAATGGAGAGCAGTCCGCAGAGCAACAGACTCATCGGGCCCAGCCATGGTCGTGCGAGAAGCCGACTCATGAAACACCACCTTCGAAGTCGATGCTGAACAGGAAGGTCTGTCCCTCACGTTTGCAACAGCTATAGGGGCGCCACAGCGCCCAGGCGTAGCCGCCATCAGCGCTCTGCACCGGATCGCTGGGGAAGATGGCACACGTGGGCTGAATCTGGGGGGAGAGCAACTGCCATTTGTGGGTTGAAGCATCGTTTTCAACGATCGGACCCGGCGGCCAGTAGCCGTCGCGTGGTGCGGGTGTGAGCGGCAAGTACACATGTGGTTGCCCGTTACGGGTGATGACATCGCCGGCCCGTTGCGCCATCACCGCGGCCGCCTTGAAATCGTCGGGCTGTACCAGAAAACCCTGCCGGGGATAGACGTTGCCCCACATGTTTCCCAAGGCCTGCCGACCGATTTCACGGATCCCCGGCATGAGCGACTCGGGGTAAAGACTTTCCGGTATGCCATGGCGCCAGGCCAGCGAGTCCAGGGTGCTCAGGTAGTAGGGCATGAACGCAGTAGCGCCGCTGGCGCAGGCGTAGCCGGAATGCGAGGCCAGTTGAGTGGCGGCCCAGCCACCTGGATGACCGATGCCATCAACGTTTTTGAAGCGAGGCAGGTTGTCGCGGTGGCTGTTCGGCGTGATCAGGTTGCCGCCACCTTCCGCACCGCCAATGGGAGAGGAGAGGGTGGCCATCTCGGACCATGGATTATTGCCCGTAGTGGCGTAGCTCGAGACCACCAGCTCAGGAATGAAATGACGCACCTTGGTCGAGGTTTTGACTTTGCAGCCGAAGGGCGTGCAGAGCAGCCAGAAACAAATGCCGACGACCCTGTAGGCGAGGCAATTTGGCGACAACACCGAGGACGTGATGCTGCCGGTATCCAGCGCCACGCTTGGCCCGCACGCCAGCAGGAGGCTCAGTGCCAAAGGTCGTAACTTCTGGGGCGCAATTGATGGGCATACGACAGGCATGATCCAGGCTCTTTGGGCTAATGGCCTGGACACGTTCGATGATTGAACGTACACCGTCAGTGATAAAGCTGAAGCTGGCGTTGTCGGTTTACAAGGATTTGCAGGGCGACGAGGTAGCTATTCGATGCTCAATGCACGGCGAAGGGTGTCTGACTCAGTGAGGAGCTGATCCGTCGTGATTTCGAGAATATTGGCGAGTTTGCACAGGACCATCAGCGACGGATTGCCCGTGCATCGTTCGATTTGACTGACGTAGGTGCGATCCACCTCGGCCATGAGCGCAAGTTGCTCTTGGGTAAGGTTTTTCACGCGTCGCATCAAGCGGATGTTTTCCGCCAGATGCAGACGAAGCTGTTCGTAGTCTTGAGTCATGCGCGCAAATTGCGCCTTGAGGGACTCTCAATCCACGGGATATAGTCTACATTGGCATATCTAGGCTATTTGATGCTCATGCCTGTTATCGAGCTTTCATTTGGCTTCGTTAGGATTTTCGAGGCTGTACTCCGCGTCTAACAATAAATCAGAAATCTAGGGTGTGTATGGACGAAAACTACATTTCAATTCCTGCGGCGGATGGTTGCCCAAGTCTTCTGACACCATGGAGCAACGAGTTTGCCTCGATGATCGAACGTGGCGTGCAATGTGCTCAGGCTTGGCTTGATACGCCCGGCGAGATTCCCCTGTGGTGGGAGCTGGCGCAAACCCGCAAGACCTTTCCTGTCGGTGACTGCCAGGATGCCTTCGAAGCCGGATTCTTGTTGAGGATTCAGCAGCGGCTCCGGGGCGTACCGCAATAACCGATCACTCGCTTTAGAGCGAGAGGCCTGAATAGATTCCCCTATGCGAGTTCTATTCCTCGCGCTCTATCGATCAGTTCCGCTACCCGATACGCCGCTTCCAACTCAGAGCAGCCGTTCTCCTGCATCAGTGTCCAGCGCTCGGCTTTTTCCTCGGGCTCCGTCATGGCCAGGGCGAGATAAAGACTTGGCGGCACGGCCCGAAACAGCGTTTCGAGCTTCTTCGATAGCACGACCCCCTCAGTGTATTTTCCCGGCTCCTTGCTGGCGGAGAGCAACAAGGCTTTCTGTGCCGGCGTGAGTTTCTTGAACCGTGCGATTTCTTCGATTTCCGCGGGCGGCATGTTCAAACAAATCCACCATTCGATCATGTTGAGCATGGTCTGCGCGGCCGTGGGGAAGTCGGCCAGGTTCTGTGTGGCGAGCCAGAACCAGGCACCGAGTTTGCGCCACATCTTCGTGCCCTTGACCACGAATGGCGCCAGCAGCGGGTTCTTGGTGATGATATGGCCCTCGTCGGTGACCATGACGATCGGTCGACCCAGGTACTGGTCGCGCTCGGCAAGGTTGTTCACGGTGTTCATCAGGCTGATGTAGCTAATGGACATCTGGGCTTCGTAGCCTTCGCGAGCATAGGTGGCCAGGTCGACAATGGTCACATCGCTCTCGGGCCAAGGCGTGCCCTCGCGATCGAACAGTTCCCCTTCGAAACCCTGGCAAAACAGGTCGATGGACTCGCCCATTTCCTGGGCACGCTCACGACGCTTCTCCGGCAAGTGCGTGTCAGCGGCGACGTGCAGCAAGGCGTCGCGCACGTCACGGGTCAGTACCTGGCGACCCGCCGCGACACACGTTTGCGCCGCATCCAGGATGCATTCGCGGATCAAGCTACGATCGGCTCGACTCAGGCGGGCTTCTTCCTTGGCCTCGCCACCGGTGATCATCAGGCGAGCGGTGATTTCCAATTCGCCGAGAACATCGCGCTGGTCTTCGCGACTGGCTACCGCCTCATCGTCCAGCTCATCGATCGACAGACTCGCCACCTGATCCGGCTGCTCGACCAGGCGCCAGGCATCGGCGAACGGGGCGAGACTGACCGAGGCGCCAGGTTTCAATTGGACCTTGTTGACCGACAGGCCCTGTGTCGCGAAGTAGTCGCCCTGCAAACCGAATGAGTTGCCGGCCTCGACGATATACAGGCGAGGGCGGTACACGGCCATGACCTGCATCAACAGGGTGACCAGGGTGGCCGACTTGCCGGCACCGGTGGGGCCGAACAACAGCAGATGACCGTTCATGGCCCGGTCCAGACGTGACAACGGATCAAAACTCAACGGCGAGCCACCACGATTGAACAGGGTTATGCCCGGGTGGCCGGTGCCCGTGCTGCGGCCCCACACCGGAACCAGATTCGCCAGGTGCTGGGCGAACATCAGGCGGGTGTACCAGTTGCGCGTGTCGCAGGCCGGGTTGTACGCCATTGGCAACCAGCGCAGGTAGCTGTTGCAGGCGGCGACCTCGTCGCCTTCACGTACTGGTTGCAGCCCCGCACCCAGCAGCGCGCTGGCCAGGCTGACCGAGCGCTGGTGCAACTGCTGTTCATCGTGACCGCGCACGTAGAACGCCAGGGTGCCACGGTACAGCTTGTGCTGGCGGCCGATGATCGCGCGAGCCTCTTCGACATCCTGGCGGGTTTGGGTCGAGGCCAGGTTTTCACCGATGGCTTTGCGCGCTAGGCGGTTCAACTGCTCTTCGAGCACATCCTGCGGTTTGACCACCAGGGTCAGGCTCATCACCGTACCTTCGGGTAACTGGTCGAACAGCGCATTCACCGCGTCACCCTTGCGGGTTTCGCCAGTGAGTTGGCCAATCAGTGGCGCCCGCCGCAGTTTGTCCACCACCATCACCCGATGGGGTTGATCGTCGAAAAACCAGAATCCGTGCGGCACATCCGAACGCGGCTCATTGAAGAACAACCGCTCGGCGAAATCGTGATCGAAGGGCAGTTCCAGCGACTCATCGTTGCCCGACTCCGGGTAGGCCACGCGGCGATAGAACTCCTCGGGCGATTCATCGGTGAGCTTGGGGGTTGGATTGAACCAGGGCACTAACCAGGCATATAGGCCTCGGCCATCGACTCGTGTCGATTGCACCCCGCACGCCTGCAACGAAGCACCGATACGTTCGCAAGCCTGTTGCAGGGATTGCACCGGGCTGAGTCCCGTCTCCTCATCGCCAGACCCGAGCCAGCGATAAACCACCAGGCGCACCCGGCGGTTGTTGCCACGCCAGGGCAGGCGCGTCACCACCTTGTCCTCAAACAGCCCACCCGGCTTGGCGATGGCCTTCAGATGACGGCGGCTGAGTTGCAAATACGCCTCGGTGAAGACGGTGCCTCGCGCGCTGTCCTGAATATAGCTAGTGAGCCGATTGAGGTAGGGGGAGAAGTCGTTGTCGTCCTGACAGAAAAACTGCGCCACCCACGGCGCTTGGTCCAGCTCGTCAAAGCTATCCTGCAGGGCATCCTCGAGGGCATCGCGGGCGGCCATCAACCAATCGGGTTCGCGCCCTTCAGTGCCAATGGGCAGCAACTCGAACACGGCACCCACCGAGCGGTTGTCATCCAGTAGAAAACACTGCTCGGTGTCGAGGTATTCGACCCATGGCAGGTGATCGGTGAAGCTGGGGTTATGCGCATAGAGTGCAGCTTCATCGGCCAAGGTGGCGCGAGGGCGCAATGGGTGGCGCCAGGCTTTCCATGCAGAAGTGCGGTTGCCCGCATCGCCGGCACGCACTACAAGTCTTCCTGACGTTCACCGGGTAATGCGTACTGCACCCGTTGGTAGAACGGAAAGACGGTCGAGTAACCCGGAACCGGAGCCTGCTCGGTACCACTCAAATGCGGATACACGTACAGCACCAGATCGGGATTGGGCAGGCGCGGGAACAGGTTGCGGATCTCGTTCGCCGCTGTGCGCGTGTACGGTTCCTGGAGAGCCGCGGAGACATCTGCCTGAGCCAGCGGGCGGCGTAACTGCTGTCGAGCATCCAGCAGTTGCTGCTGAGTGCCTTGCGAACCGGCGCCGTTCCAGATATCCATCATGGTTTGCTCGCCATGGGGCAGCAGCGTGTCTTTGTCGGTGGAACACCCCGTCAGGACCCAGCAGAGCGAGCTAATCCAGGTCAGGCAGAGAAGCATGGTCTTTTTCATGGCGAACGCTCCGGCCCTTGGGCTCGTAGTCGATGGTGATCTCATGGTCGAGGTGCAGTGCGACCTGTGCTGCAGGTGGTACGTACACGGCAGCAAAGGCTTCGCCATACAGTTTGTTCACCCACTCGCGGATGTCGCTGACCCCACCACTGAGAATTGAATTCAGTGCGCTATTGCCACTGCTGCTGGTGACTCCGAGCGTACTGCCGCCCGAACTGATCACACTACTGTTGTTCCGCTCATCCTCGAGCAGCGCTGCGACACCGGCACCGGCGGCAGTGATCAGGCTCTGGCTGCCGAGGTATTGCTGGGCGTTCGAGCGGCGCTCGCCAGCGATGCAAGGAATGCCGTACGGATCGGACAGGTAACCGAGCCCGCCACGTATCTTGTCGGTGTTCGAGTTCTTGTTGGTGGAGGCATTGCGGCTGGCTACTGCTTTCGGCTGCGGCACTGTGCGGATGGTGCCATCGGTAAACACAAAGGTGATTGACTCGACCTGTCCGCGTACGCAAGACAGGGTCCAGTCACCGGACGCCGTGCCGCTCATTACGGCACCCGCAACGTCCGGCAGGTCGATGCCGTTGGCTGTTAGGTTCTCGGGGCCGACCAGCACCTTGAAGGGATAGGGATCATTCACGGTGCCGTCTACCGGGACTCGGCCGATCAACGCGGTCATGGCGACCGAGCCCATCAGCGTGGCGTTTTCGGGAATGGTGTAGACCGGTTTCGCGTCTTCGGAACGATCAACGGATCGCGTGAGGTCACGCTCACCCTGGGTGACTGCACGTAGCTGTTTCTGGCTGCGATCATTCGCGTTATCGTTCAAGCCTTCCAGTGAGTTGAAGGCGGTAGGCAGACTCAGTGCGGAAGAGATCTTGGTTTTGCCTCGGGCGTTGGTGGGCGGAGCATCCGAGGGCTCAATCCACTGCAGCGCATCATTGGCAGAATGCTGCCCGTCGAACTGAGCTCCGTCGCCCGGCTCAAGCCCCAATCCTATTGGCATATCCTTGCCTTTGCCGGTCAGCCCCGACAACTGGTCCTGCAATTGCGTCAGCAGACCGCGAGCCTGACGACTGTCTTGTTCCGCTTTGAGCCGGGCCTCGTTGGCTTGTCGGCGACCTTCGTCGACCTGCTGGGTCACGCTGCCAAGCGCCGTCTGGATACGCGAATCGACACTGTTTTCCCGCTCGCGCAGGCGGTTGTTCTCCGTCAACAGCGACTCGTTGTGTTTCTTCAACCCGAGCATGTCGCTACGCATGGCCTTCACCTGGCCGACCAGGGTGGCGACCGTGTCGCGCGGGGTATCGCCCGCAATGCCGAGCGACTTGGCTTGCTCGGCGGATAACTGAATATTGCCCTGATCAACCGGGTGCTCTGGAGAGGGCGTGCTGCCACCCGCGACCCAGCTTTTCAGGATGATCACCACCACGGCCAGCAGCGCAGCCGGTACCAGCCATTTGAGCAAGGCGTTAGCCTTCATCATCAGCACCTCGCGCAACGGGCGGAAGCAGCACGGCGTGTTCGAGGCCAGCACCACGGGTGACGAGGTAGGCAATCGTGGTGTCTTCCGCACTGCCGACCGGCCCGAGAAAAGCATGCTGGAAGGCTGCGGCGAACAGCTTGGCCTGAAGCCGGCGCGGATCGAGTTGCACCGTCTCTGAACCACGATTGCGCAACTTCACCGCTGTCACCCAGTAATCACCGAGTCGCCAGGTGGCGATGGGTGTGCTGGAAACGTTTTCGCTCGGCAGCAGGGTTGGCAGTTCGCTGCGCAGCTTGAGCGGTAGGCGGCGTACGCCGGGCAGGGATTCTACGGTGCGCAGCGGCGCGTACAGGCTCTGTGCGGCATAGCGCGTTAAAGCGACCGGGATCGGCGTGCGTGCTGGAACAGGGACAGTGCTAGATTCTGCCTCGGCAGCCTGCGCCGGAGCATTCTTAAGAATACGCACGGGCTCCAGCGGTTGATCGCCAGGTGTGGCCGCGATGTCCAGGAGGATGACCTCGCCCGTCGCGACCGATTGCAGTTGCAGGCGGGTCGGTGCAATGGCGTCCGACGCGCGCAGGTACAACGTGCCGCCGGTTGATTGCACGCGCAGCTTGCCCGTCAGGGTTGAGGGCACACCGACTCGAACATCTTCATCGATAAAGACCACCCGCTCTTGATTGATCACCAGAGGGACCGCGAGGGGAAGGCGTTCCCAGTGCATCAGCTCGACGGCCTGCACTGCAGCTTCCCATAATATTAGTGCGACGGTGAGCCCCAGGGTAGAAATCCGCTTCATGGCTCACCTCCAGGCAGGGCGATTTTTTGCGGCGTGCCCTGATAACAATCCAGTGCCAGCCCCCACTTATTGCGTTCGGGATCCAGGTCAAAACGCACCACGCGTAATGGATAACGCACCACCACTCGTTTCACCGGTTCGGCGGCGTAATACTCATCGGCGTTGAGGTCGAGCTTGACCAGCCAGCTGTCGCGATCGAGTTGCTTGACCCTGAGTTCCGGATCTTCGCTGTAGCCTCGGCCCAGAATTTCGTAGACGCCACGCACCCGCTGGCGCAACTCGCCAGCGGCCTTGCGGTACTCGTAGTCGCCATCGAGGAAGGCTTTGCAGGAGGGTGTCAGGTAGGACTGCAAGCCATAGATGGCGCGGCGATAGTCCTGCTCGCCATCTGAGGGCCAGCGGTTGAGCTGGCCAAAGATGTACAGGGCAAAGGCATAGACATTCTCTGAGGGGATATCCCACCACTTGCGCGTGCTGCCCGAGCGCAGATCTGGGGGGACATGCACGGTCAGATCGGTCGGTGCCGAACGCCAGCCGTACCAGAGCCCGGCACAGACCAGGGCAAGGATCATTACCGCCAGACGCAGGCTGAAGATATGCGCCTGTTGGGCATCGACCTTGTTTCGAAATCGGCTCATGGCTGCCACCGGGACAGGGCAGGGCGCAGTCGACGCGAACGGCGAACCGTCCAGGCGCCGGAGTGGAGAATCAAACTTCCGCGCCCCAGGCGCCAACGGCTGGCGAGTACCCATTCGAGTTTGCGGTACAACCAGGTATCGGGGCGGGCCCGTTTGGCCCGACGCAGTAGCGTGCCACCGGCCAATAACACCACGGCCATGCCTGCGATCATGCTGGTCGGCGCCACGGCAATGGAAGCGGTGGCGATCGTCAGAGGAACGCCCAGCAGCAGGCCAATGATTGCGCCGGTGCCAAGCGCTACCCACATCTCATCATTGGTCAAACCGCGTAATACGGCAGGATCGCGATTGAGCCGCTCCGGCAGAAAGACCAAGGTGCCGTCGGCAAGATGTTCGATTGTGTCGTTCATGCCGTCCTCACAGAATCGCGGCAGCCTTGGTCAGGAACCAGATGATGATCACCACCAACAGAGCACCGATACCGACCACCGCACCTAAGTCTTTCCAGGTCTTGCGTTGGTTCTGCACGTCGGCATAGACAGTCAGGGAATGCCAGGCCACACCTAGAAAAGCGAGTAGGGCGATTAGCAGACCGAGCAAGATGCCGCCGTCGTAGGCGTAGTTTTTGATCGTCTCGATCAATCCGGATCCTTCACCGCGCGAAGGGGCTTCCATGGTGGGGAGCTCGGCGAAAGCTAGGCTTGGGCCGAGTACCAGCAGCAGACCGATCAAGCGTTGGCTGGCACGATCTCGCAGATTTTTTTTCAGAGGGGTAAAGCACTTGAGCATGGTGGCGATCTCCTGGGTTAGGACAGGGTGAAGAACATCAGGACCAACAAGGTGAGCAGCACGCGTGCGGTACTTCCGCCAAGCGCGCCGAAGCGCACACTGCCGGTGGCCCAACCCCGGTAAGCCGTCCACATCACCCAGGCGCACCACAGCAAAGCCAGGACCAGAACCAGGGAAAGCCACAGCGTCGAGCTGCTTAGCACCGAGAAGCCGGACGCATTTTGGAAGGCAGAGATCTGAGCGTCAGTCATGCTCATGGCGACGGCTTCGCAATCGGAGTGTCGAGGCGGTAATCGCCGACCAGCTCATCGGGGTCGCGGGGCTGAGCACGGGACGGGGATAGGTAGTTCCGCATACCTTGGCGGATGCGCTGGATGTCCTCTGTCAGGCGGGGATAGTCGAAGCGATAGCGTTCGTTTGGTTCAAGGGTACGGGCTGCCTTCGCTCGCGTCGCAAGGCGTTCGATAATGTCGAGCTGCTGTTGGATCAGGCTGAGCTGTTCCTGCTCATGAGCCGATGCGGCATAGCCGCTGCCATGAACGATGGCCAGTGAAAGCAGTAACAAGCAGCGAAAGATGGTAGTTGGCATGATGCTGGCCCATATGGATCTGGGAGCAGAATCAAGTTAGAGGTCGAATTTTTCCGCAAGAAACCTGAGGTCTGATGAATCGCTTTTTCTGGGGAGGTACTGGAGATGTTTACTTACAGCTATGTGGTCCTTCGATCTTTGATGGAGAGAGTGGTTGAGGCTCTAGGGAAATTCCACTCTCGATGAGCTTAGTTGATGACGATATCGTCACAACCCATTTTCCGTGAACGTGAGTAACACCAACAGGCCGGGGCTATCTCCGGCCTTTTTGTTGACGTACTATGTCAGGATTGATGATAAATCAGCATCTAGAGTGAATAATGCCCAAAGCGATTGTTATCGAAGATGAGCAGCTTGAGCATGCTTTTCGGGTTGCGAAAGTTAGCAGCCCTGAGAACGGATGCCGGGATGCTGCCCTTCTGCTTACCTGCTTTGGCACCGGCATGACCGTGACGGAGATTTGCCGTCTGCGTGTGAGCGACTACTTGACGCAATCAGGCGCTGTAATGATCGACTCTCAGGTGCGGGCAGAGATTGCCTACAACCATCGTTCAAGGCCGTTGTGCTGGACCAGCAAGAAATTGACTAACGCTATAGATACACACCTTGCAGAACGCCTTGTACGCGGTCATGGCGTTTCTACCAGGGTGATGGCATATCGTGGCCTCGACCCGGACTCGCCCTTGTTCGTCTCCGGTCGAACTGGTGAAGGGTTGAAAATCAGTGCGCAGCGTCGAGACGGCAAGACCTACTACAGTGCGAATCAGCTCAGCCGGTTATATACGCGCCTGTTTGGCCTTGCGGGGATTGAGGGGGCCAGTGCGCAGTCAGGGCGGCGGACGCTCGCGGTAAAGCTCAAGCGCCGTGGCATCGACTTGAGGCATATCAGCGAGATTTTGGGCATCGAAAGTTTGGAGGCGGTCAAGAAGCTCTGTGCGGGGGATCCTGCCCGCTTGGGCGATATTGTGCGGAGAATTATTTGATGGGCATCAGGATGACACCGGACGAGTTCAAGAAAATACGGATGCAGATCAACAAGCCTTGGAAGGAGTGACCATGCTGACAAATATCATTATCAAGGGATTCAAAAGTTATCGGGAGCAGCGGTTACCGCTGTCGCCCTTGACGCTAATGATAGGCGCCAATGCCTCAGGCAAAAGTAACGCGCTAGAGGCCTTCCGCTTCCTATGCTGGCTGGGCCAGGGTCAGAAGCTGTCGGTGTTACGCCACCGGGTCGATGAGTCTGAGCAGATTCTCCGTGGTCAAATTAAGGACCTTCCCTACCACCAGGGCCGGTCATTCACCTTGGGTTGCGAAACCGACGACTTGGACTGGAATAGCCTAAGTGTTGAAATCGCCCTGCGAGAAGATGAGTTGCACATCGTTCACGAAAGTATCAGCTCGCCTCTCCAAAAATTCCCGCTTTACCGTATCGAGCAGTCCTCTAGCGGTTTGAGTACTGACGTACGCGTTGCATACAATAATTTCTCCACAGGTGGTAAGAAGCCACAAATCACATGCACTGACCAGATCGCCATCCTAAACCAGCTCGCCAGTTCAGCTTTGTTCGACTCAGGGCACAAGAAAGCACAGAAAGTCATCCCGCAAACGACTGAGCACTTCCAGTACCTACTTGCTAATACCTTGTTCCTTGATCCCGTGCCTGCTCTGATGCGTGGCGATAGTTATCCGGACAAGAAGCTGCGTGGTGACTGCTCTAACCTGTCCGGTGTGCTTTATACACTCTGGCAGGACGAGGAGGCCCGTCCTGCGATCATCGAGTTCATCAAGAGTTTGCCCGAGCAAGACGTAAAGGATGTGAACTTCTTCGAGGATCGCCGCGGACGCGTATCCTTGGAGCTGGTTGAGAACTTCGGATCGGTCGAGCGTAATTGGTCCGTTGAACTGCTCTCTGATGGCACCCTTAGAGTGCTGGCTATCGCCGCTGCTCTGCTGTCTGCACCGGCGGAGTCGACGCTGGTAATCGAGGAAGTCGATAACGGTGTCCACCCGTCACGTGCGCGCCAACTACTGAAAACTATGCGTGAGCAAGCAGAGCTCCGTGGTGTGCGCCTGCTGCTCAGCACCCACAACCCAGCTTTGATGGATGCACTTCCAGATAGTGCATTGGGCGATGTGGTGTTTTGCTACCGTGATCCGCAGGATGGCGACAGCCGCTTGGTACGCCTTGCTGATCTGCAGGACTACGCCGGGTTGGTCTCTCAAGGGCCATTAGGGGAGCTCGTAACCAACGGTATCGTGGATCGTTTTGTGAAATCGCCCGTCACGGTCACGCAGAAACGGCAAAATGCGTTGAATTGGCTCCGGAAAATGCAGGGAGAGGCATAATGAGCTCAATCTGCTTGATCGATACTAGCGTGTTCGTAAACATGCTAAACGTGCCGGGGCTCAATCAGGACGCCGAGCGTGTGGGTGCCGATTTCCTCGAGTATGCAGACAACAGTTGCACGTTTATTCTGCCGATGGCCACTATCCTCGAGACCGGTAATCATGTCGCTCAAAACGGCGATGGAAGACTCCGCCGACAAACAGCACAGCGCTTCTGTGATGCAGTACGCGCCGCGTTCGCCGACGAGCCCCCTTATAGGCTCAGCGAGTTTCCCAACACGAGAGAAATTCTCGAGTGGCTGGCTGAGTTTCCGGACAAAGCTGGCCAAAATAAGTCTGACACTCGAATCGGTGAAGGTACTAGCTTTGGTGATCTCAGCATCATCAAAGAATATGAGAGGTGCTTAGCGCGGTTCCCCATGAGCGAGTTATTCATCTGGTCTTTAGATAGCGATCTAGAAGCGTACCATTACCGACCGA
Source organism: Pseudomonas extremaustralis (assembly GCF_900102035.1). Classification (NCBI taxonomy): domain Bacteria; kingdom Pseudomonadati; phylum Pseudomonadota; class Gammaproteobacteria; order Pseudomonadales; family Pseudomonadaceae; genus Pseudomonas; species Pseudomonas extremaustralis. The sequence continues at coordinate 2,806,904 of NZ_LT629689.1, read as the reverse complement.
ATCACCCTATTCGTCGATGATATTTCTCGGTGAGTAACCGTCCTGCTCAAGGAAGAGTTAGGCTCGATTCTTTTGGCCAAGGATCCATCTGCAAGTTGGTTTTTTACCCGAGGTACGGTATGGCGATCATCGGCAATCTTAAGCCTAAACCCGAAACTGAAGTGACCGAAGCCCTTCAATTGGCAAGTGATGACTATCGTCAATTCATCACTAATATCCTTGAGCCTGCAAAGGATGATCTCGAAGCGAAGGTCAAACTGAACGCGGTTGCGCTCCACCAAGTATTTGGAGTGAACCTACTTTTGGCACACAGCGTTGACTACTTACAGGCTGTGAGATCTGCTGATGGGATAAAAGAATCTCGTAAGGATCTGGTAAAAACTTTTGACGAGAGATTCTCGGTGGCCGGCGCATACCTCGGCAACCGTAAAATGGAACTTATTGACGCGATCAACAATGCCTTAAAGCACATCCGGCTCGATACCAAGCGATATGAGAGTGTAGAGGAACGGTATGGGGAAATTTCGTACCAAAGCCTCGCGGAGGATGAGGGCCGAGTTATGTGTCACCTTGAGAACTATCGATTCGACTACTGCCGGGTGGTGCTTTTGCCAGCACTGAAGGCATTATCAAACTGGCAGTTTAAGTGTGTTGAAGATGTTTTGATGTTTGCGAGGGGCGATTTCATAGTTATGGAAAGCTCCTACTACCCTGATATCTATGATCCCGATGACCCTTCAACAGCTATTGATCAGATGATCGAGCTTTGTAATCCCCCATGCAAAAACTGCGAGCAGTCAGCGGATGAATGCCTGTGCTCAAAGTACGTGTTTGCCGGCGCTAGCGGCCAATTTGAACCCGCTTATAGTCCCACCTCAGGTGAACTCGATGAGCTGTTCAGCCACATATCTCCCTCATACCGAAGATCCTAGGGAAATCGCACTAGGGACACCCAAGCCCCGCCGTCAAACGTGGGGCAGGTGCATAGAAGGACGCCCAATTTTGGGTCCGCGAAACCAGCACGGAAAAGGACCATGAACATTGAGACTATGTCAGCAGCCGTCGCGAAATGGGCCAGCTCCGAGCCGCTAATTCGAAAGGCGTATCTCTTTGGCAGCCGAGTTCGTGGCGCGCATAAGCCAGACAGCGATCTGGATGTTGCGGTCGAGATTTTCACCTTGCAGGGCGATAGCAGTCCATTTACTACCTGGACCTGTGAAGCGCAGCGCCTCAAGGCCTCGATAGCCGGAGTTGTTCCTGTGATCATCGATCTTGATTGGTATGGAGGTGAGGTAGAGACGCCCCGCATCCATCAGGCTTTAGAGCAGTCAAGTGTCGTGGTCTATAAGGTTGAAAATTCCACCTCAACCATCCCGACCAACTGATCAGGGAAAATCCTTCCCAGGTGCATGCCAAGCCCAGCCGTCAAACGCTGGGCAGCGGCAGTAGAAGAGGCGCGGTTTTCGCGTCCCGCAAATGACAGGGAATCAACATGGCCACCGGGGTTACCAGTGAGTTTGCTATTCATGCCCAGACAATCTTGCAGCAACCGCCACTGCAAGCGTTCGTATTGCACCTTTGGAACGCCCAAAAATATCCATTCGACATAGGCTCTCAGCTACGTGCGATGGATGCCAGAAATTACAATTTTATGCTGACGTTGCTTTCTGCGTTCAGACGTAATGGACCAGATGATCGATCGTTCCAGGACCTAGCTCAAAAATTGGCCGAAAGTCGATAGGAAAAGACTGCCACTCACTGCCCGCGCTTGCGGGCTTCGGCAGTAGGAGAGGCGCGGTTTTCGCGTCCGCGAAATCGTTGAGGGTCAGCGGCTGGTTTTGAACAATAAAGATTGACACAAAACAATAAAGTTTGACACTGATGAACATAGATTGACACAAGGCTCAACCCCCCGTATCTACAGGGGTTTTCCTTTCCAGGCTTTCCCTTTGGTCTGGATTCATCGCTTCAACTTTCAGCGGGTGTAGTCTGGAAAATGTTTTGAATACGGCCGCTTTGGCAGTCGTGTCCTTCTACGACTTTTTCTCGACGCGAGGTGAAGCGGTCCGCATCGACTGAGGAGGCGTGGGTTGCGAGGTCGTAAGTTTGCATCACAGCAGGACATTGAACGGCACATTGCAAATGGATTTGGCGAAGGCGCCGGGGCAAGCTACGTGCCTTGGCTGCGGGTACAAGATGTCCCGTCGATAGGTCGTTCGCACAAGATTCAAGGTGTGAAGATCGAGAGAATTCATCACCTACTGTCAGATCTCGAGCGTTCGTACTTCCTTGTGTGTGAATTTTCTGAAGACGTCGTGGATATCCGAGAGCAATACCCTTTACTACCCACAGAGCGTGCGCAAGCGATAGCGTCGGCGATAGCTGTACGCTATCCAAGATACCCTAGAACAACACTGCCTTATGTGATGACAACAGACTTCCTGTTAACTGTTAAAGACCCGAGCGGAAACTTCAAATCGGTAGCTAGGACGGTGAAGTATCGTTCCGATTTAATTGGCAACAGAAGTAAAAGAACGCTTGAGAAACTTGAGATTGAAAAGCGCTTTTGGGAAAGCCAAGGTGTTGATTGGAAAATCGTAACAGACGAGTTTTTTACACGAGATTTGATAAAAAATATTGGACTAATCAGGAGATACTCGAAGCTCTCTCGTGATTTAATGAAACTGCCGTTGCATTCGAATTTTATTGAGTGCCTAGTGAACAGCCGGGAATATTCGTGGACCTTGGCCACCTGTCTAAGAAAAATAGCATCCCTTCTGTCAATTTCCTATATAGACGCTCAAGCAATTTTCTTTCATCTGGTTTGGACCAAGATACTGAAAATAGATTTGGTTAACACTCCTCTCCATCTTACTGGTCTAGTTCCTGACTTCGAAGTTTCCGCGAGCCCTGTCCAAGTATCGTTGAAGGAGAAAATGTCATGACTGTTCTCGTTAATGACGTTTTCGAGCCTGTAACCGATCTGTCGGTCATCTCTACGATAGCCAGGCTCCTTTACCAGGATGAAACGCGTGACTTAGCAGTTGTGATAGATCTAGCTGACCCACCCCGGCAGCCGTACGCGGTTGGTCTGGAGGAGCTGCGTCGCTCGATAGCATCTGGTCACACCAAACCAGCAGCCATCACCACGCCCGAGTTTATGCTTGTGCTTGAGGAACAGTTGGATGAGAGAGCCAAGCAAGGCCGGGACGAAAAGTGGGCCGTTATCGCCCCTCTATTAGATCCTGAATACCCGGGACAAATATTTGTACGAGGTGAGTTAGGCCGGCTTGTTAGCAGACGGGCGTCAGAGCTCGGAATCCAGCGGAAAACGATCTATCGGCTTCTTTACCGATATTGGTTTTATGGTCAAGTTCGCAACTCATTGCTTAGTAATTATACGGCGGTAGGTGTTGCGGATAGAAAATATGATCCAAGTAGGCCACCAGGGCGAAAGCCTAAATTTCAAGGCGTTCTTACTTCGCCTTCCAAGATGCTTAGTGCGGTTGATAAACGATGCATCCGTGTTGGGTATGCTCTATATGTAAGAGATAAGAAATCTTCTATTTCGAGCGCATATGACGAAATGTTGAGACGATTCTACTCAGTTCGAGACATCTCTAAAAACAGTGAAGAAGAGCTTCGTTTGTTGCCTGGTTCAGAACTCCCCAGCTTGAGGCAGTTCCAATATTGGGGACAGATTTTTTTCGACGAGATTGAAACCGAGCGTGGCCGTAAAGGATTGAGGAGATGGTTAAAAGACTGCCGTCCGCTTTCAGGTACCGTTCGCGATTGGCTGCGTGGACCCTGTCATCAGTTCGAGATCGACGCGACTATTGCCGATATTTATTTGGTCAACAGCTACTCCAGGCGGATGCTCATTGGCCGGCCCGTAGTTTATATCGTTGTGGATAGCTTCTCCGGAATGATTGCTGGTCTCTATGTAGGATTGGAGGGCCCTAGTTGGAATGGGGCCAGGCAAGCGCTGTTCAACGCATTTACCTCCAAAGTCGAGTTCTGCGCTCAGAACGGCGTCGAAATCAATGCAGATGATTGGAATTGTCACCACCTGCCCCACCAGATTTACGCCGACCGAGGAGAGATGCTGTCACTCGCAGCAGAGGGGCTATCGTCAGGATTGGGAATTGAGATGGGCACTGCTCCGCCTTATCGGCCGGATTGGAAGCCTATGGTGGAAAGTCGGTTTGGCATTTTGAATGATTTGACGGGTATCAGATGGCTACCTGGCGGGGTAGCAGCGCGAGACAAAGAGCGAGGCGAGCGAGACTACCGGCTCGATGCCACGCTGAATCTCAAAGAGTTCACCCAAATCCTCATCAAGTGCGTACTCCACTATAACGGGCACCATCGACAGCCTGAACGACTGACTCAGGCGATGATGAATGACGGCGTTGAACCTACACCCAACGGGATATGGAATTGGGCCTGCGACAACGACCTGATCGAATCCAACAAACGTCCTGACGAGCTGGTTTACCTCCATCTCTTGCCTCGCGAGCGCGCGACCGTTCAAAAGGGCGGGGTGATGTTTCGCGGCATGCACTACGTGTGTGATATGGCCATAGAGAAAGATTGGTTTGCCAAGGCTCGCAAAGGGGGCGTTTGGTCAATAGAGTGTTGGTTCGATCCGAACTCTGCGGCACACATTTGGATTCAGGGAGAGGCCAAGCAGTTTATCCGTTGTGATCTTCGACGATCGGATGCCGGTTACGCGAATTACCGCTCGGACGAGATTTTTGATCTGCTCGAAGCCTATCGCCAAAAACCGCCTACTCGCCGGCGAGCCGAGCTGGAAAGCCGTGTGCAGCTTAGCGATCAGGTCCACCAGATCATCAGTCATGCACTCGCAGAACGAAAACTGGAACCTGCTCCGCCCACCAAGGCAGAGGCCACTGGAAACATCCGCGAGAACCGCGCAGAAGAACGTCTCCGTGAGCGTGAAAATGCTGTTGTTCCTGAAGGCGTTAGGGCGGAGCCAGCTTCACTTCAATCTGAATTGACACCGAAAGCGCATGATTCATATGCCGGCGAGCGCACTGCGCAGGTTATCGATTTGCTCAAAAGAATTCGGCCAGGACAGGCAAAATGAAAGGTGCACAGACGTTTGCCAATTACGTCAGACAGGACATTAGTGAGTATGCGGGTAACCCGCTTATCGAAGCTTTGCCTCCGATATTGTCGGAGGCGGCGGCTGTTGAGCTGATCTCGAATTTTCCTCAGCCGGTGGATCCGAAAGAGCTGACGCTCGAAGGAGCCACTCGAATTCACTGTATCGACCGGCTAAGAACCGTGGTACAGCCGTTTTTGCTACATCTGGAACTGGAGGCCCTGTTCTCACTGCTCATTCGTCGAGGGTATGTTGGGCGTAACCCGATGTCGCCCGCTACCGTCCGGCATTTGCATTCTTTATCTGGGGCTCAGCGTTACCACGATGCGTTCAAGTCCACTGCAGAAACGTTTACCGTCGTTGGCCTGAGCGGCATTGGCAAGTCAACGGCACTCCACGCCATTTTGAGCCTTTATCCACAGACAATCCGTCATGAGCGCTATGAAGGAAAGCAGTTTGTTCATACCCAAATCACATGGCTGAAGCTTGACTGCCCTCGGGATGGATCGCTGGCTGGATTTTGTCAGCAGTTTTTTTATGCGGTGGGTGACGCTCTGGGAGACAAGGACTACCACAAGCGCTACAGGCATCGAAACATCAATGATGCGCTGCAACAAATGGAGCAGGTGGCCAGCACATTTTTCATCGGCGCCTTATTGATCGACGAGCTGCAAAACCTCCACCTGGCGAAAACCGGTGGTAAGGAGAGCATGCTGAATTTTTTTCTGCATTTGGTAAATAACATTGGGATCCCGGTCGTTTTCAGTGGCACGAATTCGACGATTAGCCTGTTCTCAGAAGCCATGCGGACTGCCCGCCGAGTCTGTGGTGCCGGCACGCTCGAATTCAAACGATTCGAAAAGGATGATGAGGAGTGGCGGTTGTTGGTCGAAAATCTCTGGAGCTATCAGTGGTGCAAGCAGATTGCTGAGCTGACCGACGAGATTTTTGACACGCTGTATGAGCACACTCAAGGCGTCACAGATTTCTTGGTCAAGCTGCTGGTATTGAGTCAGCGTTATGCGGTCCAGAGTGGCTCGGAGTGTTTGACTGCTGAGATCCTGGTGAAGGTAAGCAACTCAAAAATGCAGATTCTAAAGCCAGCCCTTTCAGCTCTGCGTAGCCGAGATCCGAAGCGGATGCGACAGTTCGACGATTTGCTGCCGATCGAGGATCAGCTGAGCGAAATGATGGTCTTCGATGGTTTGGCACGAGAGGATCGCCTTGCCTTGCTTCGAAGCGTTGTATCCCGTGAGAAGCCGGCAGACCCATCTCCAAGCATTCTTGCGAAAGACCACCCATCGCCGATTGCTACTGCTGTGGAAAACTCAGAGGCTAAAGCGCTTAGCGAACATGACGCTCCTCTCGAAGCTCTGCGCGCTTCGGGCTGGCTCAACGTGAATCGCCCCGGGTTTCGTAGACACCTCCATGCCTTAAACTGAGGCCAATCAGGAGGTGCCATGAGCAACCCACGTTATCCCGAAGAATTCAAAATCCAAGCGGTCAATCAAGTGACCGAAAAGAAGCTGCCTGTCGCTGATGTGGCGGCGCGTCTTGGCGTGTCGTCGCATAGCCTCTATGCCTGGATAAAGCGCTACAGCAAACCTCAGGCAGAACGGCAGCAAGACGATGATCAGCACGCGGAACTGCGGCGTCTGCGAGCCGAACTCAAGCGGGTCACCGAAGAGCGAGACATCTTAAAAAAGGCGGCCGCGTACTTTGCCAAGGAGTGCGGTTGAAGTACGCCTTTATCAAGCAGCGAGCGGGCGACTATTCCATTCGGCGGCTTTGCCTGACGCTGAAAGTCCATCCCAGTGGTTATTACGCTTGGTTGTCTGAGCCGCAATCTGCACGCGCTAAAGACGACCAACGATTGCTGGGTTTGATCAAGCATTCATGGCTGGAGAGCGGCGGTGTTTATGGCTATCGCAAAATTCATGACGATCTGCGCGAGGTCGGTGAGGATTGTGGTCGGCATCGTGTGGCGAGGCTGATGCGTCTTGAAGGTCTGCGCTCTCAGACAGGGTATCGACGCCGCCCTGGCAAGTACGGCGGTAAGCCAGCGGTCGCCTCACCCAATTTGCTGAAGCGCCAGTTCGATGTCGTAGAACCCAACAAAGTTTGGGTCACCGACATCACCTACATTCGCACGTATGAAGGCTGGCTGTATTTGGCGGTCGTGCTGGATCTGTTTTCTCGTCAGGTCGTCGGCTGGTCAATGAAATCGCAGATGACCAGTGATTTGGCCATTGATGCGTTATTGATGGCGGTTTGGAGGCGAAAACCGAAACAGGAGGTGATGGTTCACTCCGACCAGGGCAGCCAGTACAGCAGCTCCGATTGGCGCAGTTTTTTGAAGGCGAACAATTTGGTTGCCAGCATGAGCCGCCGAGGCAATTGTCATGACAACGCCGTGGCTGAGAGCTTTTTCCAGCTTCTAAAGCGGGAACGGATCAAGCGGAAAATCTATTCCACGCGCGAAGATGCTCGTAGTGATGTGTTTGATTACATCGAGATGTTCTACAACGCAAAACGCCGCCATGGTTTCAACAATCAGCTGTCACCGGTAGAGTTTGAAAAGCGTTATGCAATGAGCTTGCAAGGTGTCTAGAGAATCCGGGGCGATTCATTCTTCGCTCTACAGGGTCGCGAGCATTCGGCCCCCGCTGTAATCCAGCCGGGCATTCCCTCTATCTAAAAAAAGTTCTAAATCAATTCACCGTGAACACATTGTTTTTCTGTTAATGAAAATTTACACCCACCAGAATAGCGCCGGCATACGCTGGATGATCACAATCATCATCTAAAACGTATTAACCCGCGATCACCCGAAATAGTTTTGCAATCGCCATTGGCTGACCTACACGGGTTATCGATACGTGTTCTGTATTTCAAGCAGTACGGGCGCGGCGGGGTTTAGATGAATTTACTACGATTCAAAGTTGAGCGGCTGTGTAATTTCCAAATCCAGACCGGATACAGAATTTTACGGGTTGCATATATACTGGCCCCGGATGCACGTTCTCTTCGACCCCTACCTTTAATTGGTAAATGATGTCTGATCTATTATTTTTTCCCGTGTCGATGCCGGATGAAATGCTGCACTCTCGTGTCACCCGCTATCACTATCTGTCAGGCAATAGAACCGCGGCAGAAACCTACCGCGATTTGTTCGCAACGAAACCCTTTTGCATTGGTGGCATCGTACCCAAGCAGATCGAGAGGCTCGCGCACAGGCTGCCGGGGCAATCGGAGAGCAATCTCGCAGAGCTGATCAGTAGCAATACTACTTTTCCTGCTTACCGGCCGTTTCTTGGGGTTAAGCAGGGGCCGGAGAACAACGAAGGACCGCTGGGTTATGACGGGGTGGTACGGGTGCCCCGCAGAGAAGAGTCCACCCATGGCAAGGCTAAGCTTTGTCCTACCTGCGTTCAGGAAGATTTGATTGAGCGGGGTTCTGCCTACTGGCATCGATCTCACCAGATACCCGGTGTTGCCGTCTGTTGGCGTCATGGCGACGCATTGATCCATGCCTGCCCCGAGTGCTCTCGCCCGTTCTACCGTAAATTGAAACTGCTTCCCAATCTGACTGAGCCATGCGCATGCGGCTGGAGCCCGTTAAACAGCGCAGCAATACACAAGGGTTCAAAGATGGAACAGAAAGTCGCTCTGTTCGCACACGATATCTTGCAACGCAATATTCCTCCGATAGGCAGCACGGTATTGAGTTCGTGCTACGTCCGCCAATGCAAGAAGCGCGGATTCATTTTCGGAAAAAATGCGGGCATTGCGAAACTATTCGACAGCATCCAAAGCGCTTACGGCGATGAACTTTTGGCGCAGATTGATCCAGCCTACAACAACGGAAAGCATGAGCAATGGATCCGGCTCAAATCAGATAAAGGTCAGCTAAATATGCCGCTCGCGCGGCATTTGATCATTGCTCTTCATTTGTTTTCCAGTGCAGATAACTTTGAAGAGGCTCTGAAGAATGAGTCTATCCTGCCGAGTGCCTCTGTTTCTACGCGAGTTCCCAAAGGCGAACAATCGCTTCCTAACCAAAAAACTAGATATCGCCAAAAAATTGAGTTGCTTTTAGCGCTGCGTACCGACGCCGATGTCGAGTACCTCTGGAAGAAGGCGTACAAACCTACGCAATGGATTCTAGAAAATGATAACGCATGGTTAATGGCAAAACTCCATGCACCTAAAAAACCTACAGTTACGGTCGAAAAGTCCGTCGACTCAAGAGACGGCGCCTATGCAGCCCTTATCGAAGCGGGCGTAGATGAGCTGTATAAAGTTACGAAAGATCCGAAGAGAGTGAACATTCGGAATTTGCAATCGCTACTCCCAGGTTCGTTACCTCATGAGCTGGATCTACGCAAGCAGAGGTTCCCCCTTACTTATCAACAGATCAAGATTTATCAGGAGTCAGTATGGCATTTCCGTCTAAGAACTTTGGTGTGGACTGTCTCTGAACTCATCAGGATGAAGCTCCCCGTGAATTACTCGACGGTAAGATTGACCTCAGCGGTATCAAGCAAGGTTTTCCTGGTTTTTTCCAGTTTCTTCGAGTGGGATCTGGAAAGCCTGGCCAGAACAGGGGTCGACGCAGAGGCCTTGCTCAGATCTACCGGCGTATCAAGGGATTGGGAGGGACCACCGGTTTCAATAAGCTTTTGAGGGCATCTGTGTTCCGTTAGCTTCTGCCAACCTTTGGTGATAACAAAAATGCCATCTGGCTTGAAAGCGTAAACGCGGAGTAGGGTCCACCTTTCACATTAGTAACCTTCGCGGCAGCTTTCTGAAAGCTTTCACTTGTTACTCTTTAACTCAGAAAATTGAGCTTTAGGAGAAAATCATGAAAGCAATGACAGCAATGAAAGCGTTTTGCGCCGCTTCGATTTTGACCTTATCTTCATTAGCCATGGCTGAAGGAGGCGGTGACCGTGTGTATGGTCGGATGATGCAAGAGAACCAACAGGCAATGGAGCAGTACGCCTTAGAAAACGGAAAGGCGATACCTGAAGTTGTTCATTATGAATATGGAATGAACCTTGATGTCCAGAAGGTAATCAGTACCACTCAGGCCAATAAAACCTGCGGCGTAGCCCCTTCGCGCATGACTTATGAAGATTCGGCGGGCAAGATCAACACCTTGGAGTACATGGTCATGGGCACAAACTGCCCGCACGGAAGCTAGTAGAGATAAGCGATGTCTGCACCAGACTACTCGATATATTTTTAGGCATGCTTACTGTTCGCTGACATAGAAGTAATTTTCAGGTCACGCTGGAGTTATCTATTGTATGAAATTATGTCTGCCGGCGCGTAGAGGAAACCCTCACGTGCCGGTGGCTTTTATAATGATAAAAATATTTCACAAAGAAACTCTGCCAAGCTAAAGCCTGGAGTGTTAAATGAACAATAAAAGCTTTTACAGTCTTTCTCTCATTGCCCTTGGCATGAGCATGGGGCAAGTTGCAGTGGGCGTTGAACAAAAGCCTGAAGGGTTCATTGAGGGGAGCACCTTTAGTATTCTCAATCGAAATCTTTATTTCAATCGAGATTATCGAAAAGGCCAGTCAAGTCCTACGGGCAATGGCTACTCAGCAGAGTGGGCTCATGGCATTATCGGTCGTTTTGAGTCTGGTTTTACACAAGGCGCCGTCGGGTTCGGCATCGATGCGTTTGCAATGGAAGGCCTCAAGCTTGACTCAGGCGATGGTCGCTCGGGAGCTCGAAGTTCAGTCGATGTCTTGCCGCACAACAGTAAAGGCCAACCTGAAGACTCCTATTCAAAAGTAGGCGGCGCCGCAAAGGTCCGTTTCCTGGATACAGTCGTCAAGGTAGGGGATGTCTTTCCGTCGACTCCTGTCGTGGCGTATGGGGATTCCCGACTCCTCCCGGAAAGTTTCCGTGGTGCAACGTTTACCAACACCAGCATCAAAGACCTGACCCTTCAGGGTGGTCGGCTGCATGCGATGAGCCAACCCAACTCCAGTGGCATGCGTGATGGCTTTTCGACTTTCTACGCCGGGGCGGTTGATGCTCCGTGGATTGCTTATCTAGGGGGCGATTACACCGTCAATGAGCACGTAGGTGTAAGTCTTTACACCAGCCAATTCAAGGATGTTTGGAACCAGTATTACGCGGGCACCACATTGAGCTATCCACTCTCAGACAGCGTATCGCTGATCGGTGGCTTTAATTATTACCGAGCCGTTGATGAGGGAAAAAAACTTCTGGGGAGCTTCGATAACAACATCTGGAGCGGCAAGACCGGGGTCAAATTCGGAGCTCATACGGTGACCGTCGGGTATCAGCGTAACAATGGCAACGACGACTTTGACTACCTACGTCAATCAGATTCGATTTTCTTGGATAACTCTATTCAGTACAGCGACTTCAACTCCCCGAAAGAGCAATCTTTGCAGCTACGCTATGATCTAGATATGCAGGCTTTCGGCATCCCCGGTCTTAGCTTCATGACTCGTTACGCGAAGGGTTGGGACGCGGACTATTCCAACGCGAACAGCGTGTACATGCGTCGCGGAGCGGATGGTGCCCCATTACAGGACCAAAAGCGTTGGGAGCGAGACATTGAGGCTAAGTACGTCATCCAGTCAGGTTCTCTGAAGGATATGTCTTTGCGTGTTCGCCAGGCAACGACACGAGCCACCGATTTCGAATCTGATTTGGACGAGGTCCGACTGATTGTCGAATATCCACTGCAACTCCTTTAACGGGCGCTAGCCCTCGGCATCAGGTGTCCGATTACCAGATACACCCCGTCTCTTTGTTTCTCCTTTGGTTTTGGAGACGGCTTAGGCGCCCTAGTGGCGCCTTTTTTTGTGGACTGTCGTTACAGTTTATTTGTCTTAGCCGTCGTTCCAGTGTTCGCACTATGGGGCCAACTACTGTACTGAGTCGCTTTTGCGGAAGATGACGTCTTGCTTGAGAGGCCTCATAGCCTATCCCTGAGTTGTACGGGGTTCTGCGCGATCCAAGGCTAGGGCATTCAGATAATCCTACAGACACCCGCCATCTAAGCGTGACTGAGGGGCGTATCTGCTCCTCGACTTTATTGGTTTTGCCCAGCAAAACGATATTGTTTCGATTGCAGATTTTATTGCAGCAACGCTGCCGGTCGGAAGGCTTCCACGGCACGCTTGTATGGTTCGTTGGAGCATGTGATGATGCACTCAATATAGGCAGGGGGGTATGGTATGGGTCATTTGAGATCAAGCAAAGACAATCTTCTTAAACGCGTGAAGCGCATCGCTGGGCAGATCCAGGCGATTGAGCGAGCACTCGACTCTGATGATGACTGCTCCAAAACCTTGCTTTTGGTCGCTTCGACCCGTGGCGCTATTAATGGGCTGATGGATGAAATCATCGAAGATCACGCTCGTGAACACGTCGCGAATCCCACACTCAGCAACGAAGAAAGAGCGAAAGGCGTCGATGAGCTTCTCGAAGCCATTCGCCGCTATTCCAAATAGGATTTACCCAAATGAGTAATGCGTACATCGACTTTTCCCACGACCATATGTTCCTTGGGAAATCACATGAAGAAAACGCAAAGCGAACCTTGTGGGTAGTGGCTCTGACCGTCGTAATGATGGTTGCTGAAATCACTGCCGGTTATCTCACTGGCTCAATGGCATTGCTGGCAGATGGTTTTCACATGGCAACGCACGCCGGAGCACTTGGCATTGCCGCAGCTGCTTACGGTTACGCAAAAAGACATGCCTCAAGTGCGCGCTACAGTTTTGGAACTGGCAAGGTGGGAGACCTGGGTGGCTTCGCCTCTGCTCTGATTTTGGGACTGGTCTCCTTGGGAATTGCCGGAGAGTCGCTATTTCGTCTCTTTCAACCGACTCAAGTGCAATTCGGAACAGCGACTTTTATCGCAATTGTAGGATTAGCAGTGAATGTGGTGAGCGCGCTTTTGCTGTCTGGTGGTCATGATCATCACCATGGGCATGACCACGGCCACGATGAATCTCACCATGCGCATGGTCACGACAATAATTTGCGCTCTGCTTACGTTCACGTCATTGCAGATGCACTGACTTCGGTTCTGGCCATCGCAGCACTGCTTGCTGGTCGATACCTTGGCTGGGTATGGCTCGATCCTGCAATGGGGATTGTGGGTGCAGTTGTCATTGCGCGCTGGGCTTGGTCGTTGATGCGGGTGACTGCGGGTGTATTGCTCGATCAGACAGATGATCATGTCGCTGAAGAGATTCGTGAACTGGTTGAGCAACCGGGAGATGCTTCGATCATTGATCTTCATGTCTGGCAGGTGGGGCCGCAAGCCCGCGCTGCGATTGTGAGTGTTCTGGGCAGCCCAGCAGTGAATGCGGAAAACATACGAGAACGGCTTGCAACGGTTCATGAGATCACTCATTTGACAGTTGAGTACCGCACGAAGTTGGTCGCTGATTCACCCGATCAGCTCGCCGTGCTTGCTTCGCAATGAACCCGTAGCACGTAGAGTTCGACGAGAAATTGAACAATGGCCAAGGACATCGAAAATCCCTGTATCTCTGTTTGCCAGCTGAACAGCGAACTGTGCGTCAGCTGCGGTCGCACCAAGGAAGACATCAAAAAATGGAAACGAATGAAGCGTCCAGAAAAAATGGCCTCTGTACAACGGGCGACCCTGCGCCTGAAAAGCCTGCAAAAAAAGAACTCTTAAACCACCGTCATTTACATTTTCAACTTTTTCAGCCGAGACAGATGTCCTGGTTTGGGAGGGCAAGCTGAGGGGCAACGCCATTTCCAAACCGATCACTATCGCGGTCAGCAATCTGCTGCGCAGTGCGTGTCACGGCGTCATCACCAATTACTTGAACTCATCTAAAATTGTTATTGAGGACAGCGGTGCGGGGTTATCCGATGTGGTTTAAGTGCGCCTGTACAACTGTTGCTGATCGTCCTTGGCGAATTGTTTGAGAATAATGTCGACAGAGCAAGTCCCACTGCATGGCCATGAACGGTGACCATGCTGTAACGGGATGGATCGGGGGGGTTAGTTTTCGGGGTATTCAGCAATGACCTGATCTGTGCCAGCTTTGTTCCGGCCGATGATCTGGTAAGCCTCATGCACTCCGTCGACTTCCATTCCTGGAGAACCTGCTGGCATACCAGGGGCGGCGATTCCGAGAAGGTCGTCACGTTTGCTCATCGCAATTATTTGCTCGGCAGGCACGTGACCTTCAACAAACTTTCCGTTGATCATCGCAGTGTGGCAAGACGAGAGTCGTGGAGCGACCCCCAGATCTTGTTTGACAGCACTCATGTTGGTCTCTACATGATCTATGACGGTGAAGCCATTGGCCTCAAGATGCTGAATCCACTTCTTACAGCATCCGCAGTTAGCATCTCGGTGAACATCGATGGCCAACGCCTGTGCTGCTTGAGCGGTTGAACCGATGAACAGTGCGGCGAACGTTGCGATACGCAGAAATCGACTTGAGAGTCGGAAGCTACCTGTCATGGATATTTCCTTTTCCCTTGGCGGCGGCGAGATGAATGCCGCTGCAAAGGTTTGGTTGAAGGTATTATATTTGAGTCGGGGAGCCGCCCCCCTGTTATTCAAAAATCGTAGGGCTTTTGCTCAAACCACTCAGAACCACATCCGAATACCGGCTACAAATCGAGCCTCGTTGGTCTTTTCCCCTTCATCGCTGGCCAGGTCGGCGGTCTTGCCGTAGGAGCGATTCCAGGTAACCCCGACATAAGGGGCAAATTGGCGAACAATCTCGTAACGCAACCGGAACCCTACTTCGGTGTTGGCCAATCCAGATCCTATGCCGCGCTGGGGATCATTTTTTCCATACATGTTTACTTCGACTGTCGGCTGTAAGATCAGGCGATTTGTCAGCAGGATGTCGTAATCGCCTTCAAATCGAGCAGCGGTTTGACCGTTTTCACCGATATAGGCAGTCGCTTCAGCTTCAAAGTTATAGAGGGCCATGCCCTGAATACCGAGCGCTCCCCATGTTTGAGGCGACCCGGGTTTGAAGTCTTGCCGAACGCCCGTGACGACATCCCACCATGGACCGATGGCGTGCCCCCAGAGTGCTTGGAGTTCGGCGTTTTCCGTCACGCCATTGGTACGTTCACCTTCCGAACGCAGCCACAGGCGATCAACGTCACCGCCGATCCACCCTTTGGCATCCCAGGCCAACGCACTCCCGTTGTCAGCGTCTTGGTACTCAAACTTATCCAGAAGGATGAACGAGTTGATTTTTTTGTCGTGTACACCATGACCTGCCACATCTGGAAAGGCGGCTGCACGGTCAGCGTCGGTAAGTACGGGGACAGGGGTTCGGCTTGTGGTCGTAGCCCCTCCAGCCATGCTTTCCATACCGTCCATTTGCCCGTCGTCCATGCTCATCTTGCTGTGATCCATGGCCCCCATCTTGTTATGGTCCATAGTTCCCATTGAGCCGTGGTCCATCTTGGAGTGATCCATTGCGCCATCTTTTGCTTTGGCTGGTTTGGATTTCTGCGCAGTTGAAGGCTTCGCGTTCGCACTTGATGGCATCGCCATCGACGGATCCATCTCCTCAGCAGCTTGGGCCATGAAGAAAAATGCAGGACTGGTAGAGACTGCAAGTGCCATCAACGTTGGGCGTAAAAATTTACTGGTCATGATCTCAATCTGCCTTTTTGGTTTTTTGGTCATGATCCATCGACTCATGGCTCATCTTGCTATTGTCCATTGCCCCGTGATCTAGCTTCGAATCGTTCGCCGTCATTGCTGGCTTGTCCGTTGCTGTAGCAGGAACATTGGTTGAATGATCGCTGCCATTTTCTTGTGCCAGCACCATGGGCGGGAGTCCACCCAGCAGGCCAACGGCAAAGAGGCAACCCACCAGGGAATTACGATTAAGGTATGTGCTCACAGATCGTCTCCTTTACTCATCAACCCGTACTTCACGGAACATGCCCATTTCCATATGGAAAAGCAGGTGGCAGTGATAGGCCCAACGGCCTAAGGCATCAGCGGTAACTCGATAGCTGCGTTTGGTACCTGGCGGCATATCGATCGTGTGCTTGCGCACCATGAACTTGCCGTTCTCATCCTCGAGGTCACTCCACATGCCGTGAAGGTGGATGGGGTGGGTCATCATGGTGTCGTTCACCAAGGTGATGCGCAGACGCTCACCGTACTTCAGGCGAAGCGGCTCGGCGTCAGAGAATTTTATGCCGTTAAACGACCACGAAAACTTCTCCATGTGACCGGTCAAATGAAGCTCGATGGTACGATTTGGCTCGCGGCCGTCAGGGTCTTGGAAAGTGCTTTTCAAGTCGGAGTAAGTGAGCACTCGACGACCATTATTCCGCAAGCCTATTCCAGGATCGTTTAGTTTTGGCGTTGGATTCATGGCTTGCATGTCAACCAGGGGGTTGTTGGTTTCGGAGGCAGGGTGTGTCTGCATTTCTCCACCCATACCGCCCATGCCAGCCATCCCTGACATATCACCACTACCCATTCCAGCCATCTTGCTGTGGTCCATCCCGGCCATGCTGGACATGTCGCTTTTGTCCATGCCCGCCATCTTGCTGTGATCCATACCCGCCATGTTAGTCATGTCACCGCTGTCCATGCCGGTCATCCCGGTCATGTCGCTTTGGTCCATACCGGTCATCTTGCTGTGGTCCATGCCAGCCATGCCCGACATTTCACCTGACTTCTTCTCGGCGCCGCCCATACCGGCCATGCTGCCATGGTCCATACCAGCCATACCGCCCATCCCCATGTCATCCATAGTGACGATTGGACGTGGATCTATAGCAGGTACCTGAGCAACTAGCCCTTCACGAAGTGCGAGGGTTCCGCGTGCATAACCCGTCCGATCCATAGACTGGGCGAAGATGGTGTAAGCCTCTTCACTGGCAGGCTCTACGATCACGTCATACGTTTCAGCTACGGCGATGCGGAATTCGTCAACGCTCACTGGGTTCACGTGTTGGCCGTCGGCGGCCACAACGGTCATTTTCAAACCAGGAATGCGGACGTCGAAATAGCTCATCGCCGAGCCGTTGATAAAGCGTAGGCGTAGCTTCTCACCCGGCTTGAAAATACCGGTCCAGTTACCGTTGGGCGCCTGGCCATTCATGAGATAGGTGTAAGTATCTGCGCTGACGTCTCCAAGGTCGGTTGGGCTCATGTTCATTTCAGCCCACATCTTCCTGTCAGCTACTGTTGCTGACCAACCTTGCTTACTGACATCGTCGATGAAATCACCAACAGTGCGTTTATGGTGGTTGTAGTAGCCCGACTGTTTCTTAAGCTTGGCCATGACACGACTAGGATCTTCATCGGTCCAGTCAGTCAACATCACCACATAGTCGCGGTTGTATTGAAAAGGTTCAGGCTCTTTCGAGTCGATAACGATTGGTCCGTAAACCCCTGCCTGCTCCTGTAAGCCCGAGTGGCTGTGGTACCAGTACGTACCATTCTGATGAACCTTGAACTTGTACTCGTACATGCCGTCGGGTGCAATGCCATGGAAACTCAAGCCAGGTACACCGTCCATATTGGCCGGCAGGATGATCCCGTGCCAATGGATTGAGGTGTCTTGGTCCAGGCGGTTTTTTACACGCAGAGTGACCGTCTCTCCTTCGCGCCAACGCAGCAAAGGTCCTGGCAATGATCCATTGATAGTCATGGCTGTTCGCGGCGAGCCGGTTATGTTTACCGGGGTTTCACCAATAAACAGATCAAATTCATTGCCGGTGAGTACGCTCGGCAGACCAGGACTTGTCACCGCCCATACAGGAGTGCGCCAAAGGCCAAAGCCGCCGAGAATGCCACCAGCGGCCAAGCCTTTTACGAATGTCCGTCTAGAGGTTTTGGAATGCATGCCGTTTATTTCCAATCAGTCAAAAGGGAAGCCGTGCGAAACAACCGATCATGAGTTGCCCGGATCAGCTTTGCCCACCGTCACAAAAGACAAACTCTTACGGCAAGCGAGTTCAGAAATTGCCACATTTAAACCACCGCAGTGATTACATTTCTGTCAGCTTGGAGGGCCCAGCTATTTAGCAATTCTTGTGGTCCATCGCCTTGGCTTTGCTTTCAGCGACAGGAGGTTGGGCATTTTGCGTTTGAGCCACTCGGTACGATTCCATCGAATTATTCCTGGCCACTTCCATGCGTGCGAAAGTCCGGTCACCACCGCCTTCAGCCATAGCCAAAGAAGAAACGGTCAGAGCAGCGATGACGAACAAGGTTTTGATAGGATTCATTTGGGGTTCCTCGGATGAGTATTGATGCCCCCTGAATCCACATCAATCGTTGACTCTAAGAGGTGAGCTTGAGGCTCAATAGGACTATAAGACTCATCCCCTGACAGGAAGCTTAGGCCAATATTACAGTTGTGTCAGGTTGCGATATTTCTCTTGAGATACAGAGTGAATAGTCCGTAAGGTCTAAGCCATCCAGCGTCACATAACCGCCATTTACTCTTTAAAACTTACCTGTGCGGTTGTGTAATCTTCCGGTCACTTTCGCGGAGGTTTGACGTTTTTTCGTTCGCACTTGAATTGTATCTCGACTCGGATGCACTACGTTAAGCACTTGAGTGTTCGATATAGGTGGGAATGCTAAATGGCAGCGTAACTTAGCGTAACTAAAGGTGGCCACCGGTGAGTATTAATTTTGAAAAAGCGCTTGGCTCCGCAGAAAGAGCATTACTTTTTCGCAGCCAACGAGCTGAGGTGCTTAGCAATAATATCGCTAATGTCGACACTCCTAACTTTAAGGCCAGAGATTTGGACTTTTCCGCTGTCCTGGCTAGCCAGACAAAAGGAGGTTTTGCTACTCCGTTCTCTTTGAAAACAACAAACCCAAAACATATTGCCGTAAACGAATTAGCAAGTGATATTCACAGCGGCGCTTTGCTTTACAGCACGCCGAACCAACCTTCCATTGATCAAAATACTGTGGATCAACAGGTCGAGGTGGCAAAATATACGGAAAATTCGATTCATTTCGAAACTGCTTTTACTCGATTGAATGGAGCATTTAAGGGGCTACTTAAAGCTCTACGAGGTGACTAATAAACCTCACCCAGCGAGGGAATCAGCGCCTCAGGCGCTGATTTGGGAAGGGAAACCGAGTGCTTCCACAGTTTTACGGACCTGCTCTGGGGGTTCGCTGCTTTCAACGGTTACCTTACCTGCCGCGCGATCCACGGAAACCGTAGCCTTGCTGTCCAGTGACTGAATTGCTTTGGTGATTTTGCTGACGCAGCTACCGCAACCAATGCCTGATACGTTTAAGACGAACATGGTTATTCCTCTTGTGCTGAGCGGTCTCTTTTCACCGCAACACCAGCATCAACGTTGACACAATGGCAAGGTCAAGGGTTATGTATTAACGGGCTGCGAGCATCGGTTACGCTCAATCTATTCGGGTATTCCTCAGTCTCAAAGCATTGAAAACTACAGATGCAGAACTGACGCTCATGGCTAACGCAGCGATCATTGGCGACAGAAGGTGCCCCGTCAGTGGGTAGAGCAGGCCTGCGGCGAGGGGGATACCCATTGAGTTGTAAAGGAAGGCGAACCCCAAGTTTTGCCGCATGTTTTTCACCGTTGCAACCGAAAGTGCCCGTGCTCGTAAAATCCCCATCAGGTCGCCTTTTACCAGCGTGAGCTGCGCGCTATTCATCGCGACGTCAGTCCCTGTACCCATGGCAATGCCCACGTCTGCTCGCGCCAAGGCCGGTGCGTCGTTGATACCGTCGCCGGCCATGGCAACCTTTCGACCGGATTGCTGGAGGTCCGCCACCAGGCGCTCCTTGTCCTGAGGTTTCACTTCACCATGAACCTCTTCAATACCCATCTCCCTGGCGACAGCACGTGCGGTGGTGAGCCCGTCTCCGGTGGCCATGATGATTTTTACGTTATCAGCCTTAAGCTTGGTGACTGCTTCTTTAGAGGTCGGTTTTATCGGGTCTGAGACCGCCAGTAATCCTGCCAAGACCCCGTCAACTGCTAGATAGATGATGCTGATGCCTTCAAGGCGCAACAACTCTGCACGGTCTTGTAAGACCTTAGTGCTCACGCCGGCAGCTTCCATCAGTGCAGTGTTGCCCAGCTGTACTTTCTTACCATCAACGAGGCCACTGACTCCAATCCCTGACCCGGACTCAAACGATTCAGGCTTGGTGAGCGCAACATTTTCAGTTCGGGCGTGATCGACGATGGCATGAGCCAAAGGGTGTTCGCTGCCTTGATCAAGGCTAGCGGCCAGTTGAAGAACATCGTGTGGGTTGAAATCTGGTGTGGCCTCCACACTGTGAAATACCGGCCGTCCCTCTGTCAGGGTCCCAGTTTTATCGACAATCAGTGTGT
This sequence comes from Pseudomonas extremaustralis, assembly GCF_900102035.1. Lineage (NCBI taxonomy): Bacteria > Pseudomonadati > Pseudomonadota > Gammaproteobacteria > Pseudomonadales > Pseudomonadaceae > Pseudomonas > Pseudomonas extremaustralis. Next base: position 2,786,389 of record NZ_LT629689.1, on the reverse strand, counting down.
CGATCTTGCAAAGGTTTTCGATGGCTCTGGCATCCCTGAACAGCACACCCATACTGGCGGCTTTACCCGTCGAAACCATGATCGACATGGGCGTTGCGAGACCCAGTGCACAGGGGCAAGCGATGATAAGTACGGCGACAGCGTTGATCAGGCCGAAGACCCAGCTGGGTTCTGGGCCGAATAGCCCCCAGCCTAAGAGTGTCAGCAACGCAATCGCGATAACCCCCATCACAAAGTAGCCGGCAATCGAGTCGGCCATTCGTTGCATTGGCGCTTTGGAGCGTTGGGCTAGAGCGACCATTTGTACTATCTGCGACAGCATGGTGTCGGCGCCGACCTTTTGCGCCTCCATCACCAAGCTCCCATGAGTATTAAGCGTGGCGCCGATCAAACTATCCCCTGCTCTTTTCATTACCGGCACAGGTTCACCAGTGAGCATGGATTCATCCACCGCACTTTCTCCCTCGAGTACGGAGCCATCAACTGGCACCTTTTCACCAGGTCTGACCCGCAAATGGTCTCCCAAGTGAACATGGGTAAGAGGAATGTCTTCCTCCTGACCATCGGCGTTGATCTTGCGTGCAGTCTTGGGAGACAGGCCTAGAAGGGACTTAATGGCGGCGGAGGTTTGTGAACGTGCTTTGAGCTCAAGAATCTGCCCAAGCAAGGTGAGCGAGATGATGACCGCAGCGGCTTCGAAGTAGACGCCGATGCGTCCATCTTGCATGAAGGTGGTGGGAAAACTTTGGGGAAATAGGGTTGCCGCGACGCTGTAAAGATAGGCTGCGGCAGTCCCCAGCCCAATCAGAGTCCACATGTTTGGACTGCGATTTCTAACAGATGCTATGGCCCTTACAAAAAAGGGCCAACCTGCCCATAAGGTGACCGGCGTCGCCAGAGCGAACTCGATCCAGTTTTGAACCGAGCCGTGGAAGAATTGTAATGAATGACCCGCCATGGCTAGAAGGGTCACTATCACGGTTAAAGGCAGCGACCACCAAAAGCGGCGAGCGAAATCCCGGAGCTCGGTTTTGTCATCGTCATCTAGCGCGGGCATGACCGGTTCTAATGTCATGCCACATTTAGGGCAATTGCCGGGCCCTGGCTGTCTTATTTCCGGGTGCATAGGACAGGTAAATTCAGTGGCTACTTGTAGCACAGGCTCTGTAGCGGAGATGCTGGGTTCAGTGCTGGGATGATTACCACTGTAGTGGTCTGGATCTGCCCGAAATTTCTCTTGGCATTTCTGGCTGCAAAATTGATACATCTGTCCCTGATAAGACTCGCCAAATTTACTTGGAGGCGTAACCGCCATACCGCACACCGGGTCACGTAGATCACCGTCAGGGGGCGAGGCAGCGTGGGCGGGACCGTGATCGTGATGGCTCGGTGTAGTGGGCATAGCTATTTTTCGTCCTTGTTGGTTGCTGCCTGATCGCCATGATCATGTCCGCCATGTCCATGCCCAAAAAAATGCATCAATGGACAGATCAACAGAATGAGATAGGGCAAATACGGATAAACGTGGCTGAAATGTTCCCGCACCACGTAGAAGGCACCGATCGCGATGAGCATGATCAGTACAACGCCTGTTTTGCGCCTCCAAAATGGAGGGGTGGTGCTTCCAAACGGATGCTGATGGTTATTCATGATCTAGACCCCAGTGTGAGCGAGTTGCTCTGATCTCTGCCTCAGAGCGTAGTCAACTCTCGCGTCGACGCGGTTTTAGCTGTCAGCTCAGGCTTACTTCAAGTCAAATTGACCGACCATCCCCGACTGGTAATGACCTGGCACGTTGCAGGCAAATTGAAGTCCGGCGCTGTTGTTGAAGGTCCAGATCAACTCCTTGGTTGCTCCTGGCTCGACCAGCACGCTGTTCGGGTCGTTATGTTCCATTCCGACCATCTTCATCCCTCCCATGCTGTGGCCCATGTTGCCCGTCATCTTCCCAGCACCGATGGGTGTAAGCGTTCCATTCTGGAACATGCTCGCCATTTCTTTTTGGTGCGCCGCATGAGCAGCGGCCTGACCGATATTGAACTCGTGCAGCAGCGCCCCTTTGTTGTGAAGTACAAAGCGAACTGTTTCACCGGGCTTTACGTCGATGTTTTTAGTTTTGAAGAAAATATCACCCATCTCCACATCAACCGTGCGAGTAACCTCAGAGGCGACTCCAGGCTGGCCAATATCCTCTTTCCCATGACCTGCGCTGGCCATCGCTGTAGCACCGAAGAGTAGGGTGATTGCCGCAATAACTGGGGTAATAAGCTTATTTTTCATGGTGACCTCGTGGGTTAAGAGCGAATCACTGGCTATGCTAAAGGGGCGGAGCTGCCACTTAACTGACCTGAACACTACATTTCTGTAAGTTTTCAAAAGAAAACGCGGCGCCCGAATGACGCCGTGTTTAGAGGACCGGTTCAAAAAACCAATGAGACCTGGTTGGTCACTGATGGTTTTCAGAAAGCATCAGTTTGTGCTCGCGCTGCATTTGGCTCAAAACGTCATCAACCATAGCATCGTGTTTTTCCATCCAGGCGAGGTGCTGCTGAGGTGACATTGATGCGTTTGGGTGATCTTGATGGAGCTGGCTCATGATTTCGCCCAGCATTTTCATATGCTCGGCCATGTGTACATGGCGCTGTCCTTCAGGGGCTTTTTCAGCTTGTACCAAGGTTGCTTCTGCTTTGTCGCGCAGGCTCTCCATACGCTCCGCGATCCGGTCTGCGCCACCTTCAGCCAACGCAGAAGCCGAGACGAGTATCGAGCTCACAAAGAAAAGGACTTTTAGGCGATTCATAGGACAGCTCCTTATGGATTTATTTTCCGGCTCCCTTAGGTTTCATGCTGAAGAGTCGGTCGAGCACCAAGAAGTACTCATGTTTGAACCCTAGACAGCGCTCGCTGACAACTACCTGAAGCCAATATTACTTTTCTGTCAGTTGCTGGTTGGCAGAAGCATTTCGTTGCAGACTCAGCCTCACAATTATTTGAGAGCCACCCCCATGAGACTTCTGGTTGCGGAAGACGAACCCAAAATAGGTATCTATTTGCAGCAAGGACTCACTGAGGCGGGGTTCAATGTTGATCGCTTTACCAATGGCCAAGACGCGCTTCAGCACGCTTTGAGCGAGGCGTATGACCTGCTGATTCTCGATGTGATGATGCCTGGGCTGGACGGATGGGAAGTACTTCAGAAGGTGCGAGCATCCGGAAAAAATGTCCCCGTGCTTTTTCTCACGGCGCGAGACCGCGTTGAGGATCGCGTCAAAGGACTTGAGCTGGGGGCAGACGATTACCTTATAAAACCCTTCGCATTTTCTGAATTGCTGGCCCGCGTCAGAACGCTGCTGCGAAGAGGGAGCACAGCCCCCTCCCAAACCCACATGAAATTGGCGGATCTTGAGGTTGACCTGCTCAAGCGCAGGGTTGTCCGTGGAGGCAAACGTATAGATCTCACAGCCAAAGAGTTTGCGTTACTCGAATTGCTGCTCCGTCGTCGAGGCGAGGTTCTCCCCAAGTCACTTATTGCTTCCCAAGTTTGGGATATGAACTTCGACAGCGATACCAACGTCATCGAGGTCGCGGTCAGGAGGCTCAGAGCGAAGATTGATGATGATTTTGAGGTCAAGCTGATCCACACCTCTCGGGGGATGGGTTACATGTTGGACGCACCGGACTCGGGGTCGGAATGAAGCGAATGTCACTGACTACCCGCATGAGCCTGATGTTCATGCTTGCTGTAACAGCTGTGCTCACCGTCGCCGGACTCAGTTTTAACAACCTTAGCCGGCATCACTTCAAGATGCTGGATCAGCAGGCGCTGAACGAAAAGCTTCACTCGACGCAAAGAATTTTGACTGGGTTGAATAGCATTGATCAGTTCAGTGATGTTAAGCCCGAGCTGGAGGCGCTGCTTGGTGCTCATCGTGATTTGACAGCACTTATCATCGATGGTGACGGCAAGCTCCTGTTTGCTGATCCTGGTCCGATCGTAGTGCCGGAAGACTACCGAACAATCACAAACAGCAATGTCTGGGAGTGGCGAGATGAGGAGCAGGTATTTCGAGGAGTGACGGCACAAGCCATTGTGACAGGGCAAGACAAGCCATTGACCGTGATGTTGATCTTTGATGTTACTCAACATATGGCTTTCTTCGAGACGCTTGAACGCTGGTTTTGGATAGGGCTGGTGATCAGCGCGCTGGTCAGTGCTGCACTGGGCTGGATGGTCGCGAGTAGTGGCCTACGGCCTATCCGCCTAGTTACTCAGGTCGCGGCTTCAATGTCAGCTAAATCACTCAAAGAGCGTATTCCGTTAGGTCCCGTTCCTAAAGAGCTCCAGCAGATGGTGTTGTCGTTCAACGCAATGTTATCCAGATTGGACGATGCGTTTGTTCGTTTATCGAACTTCTCTGCGGACATTGCTCACGAATTACGAACGCCGGTCAGTAATTTGATGACTCACACTGAAGTGGTTTTATCTAGAAAAAGGAATATTGAGGACTACGAAGATAATCTGTACTCAAATCTTGATGATTTAAAACGTATGGGCCGGATGATTGATGACATGCTTTTTCTGGCGAAATCAGACAACGGTCTGATTACACATGAAAACAAACCGATAGACCTGGTAGCGGTAGTAGAGAAATTACTCGAATACTACCGCTTGCTTGCTGATGAGCGAGGGATCGACCTCAAAGTCACAGGGAGGGGGAGCGTCCGAGGTGACGTCCTTATGCTCGACAGGGCCATCTCTAATCTGCTCTCAAATGCACTCCGGTACACCCCCGAAGGGGAGTGTATTAGTGTCGATATCCGGCAGAAAGGAACTTCAATATCGGTCTCCGTGGAGAACCCTGGAAAGCCAATCGCGCCTGAGCATCTTGAAAAGTTGTTCGATCGTTTTTATCGCGTGGACCCGGCTCGCAGAGAAGGGAGCCCAAGCAATGCAGGGCTAGGTTTGTCGATCACTCGATCAATCATAGAAGCGCATGACGGCAAGATTTGGTGTACGTCATCAAGCGGAAAAACAGCCTTTCATATTGAACTCCCTTGTGCGGATGAAAAAAAGGCGTAAGGCCCGTTGCTCATATATATATAGCAGCATGTGGTTAGCTCAAAGGGAACGTTCGTGGATGACGGAAACCTCTTGGCGCGTCGCAAAGGGAGTCACGTATTCGGCCCTGTATACGCGCTTATCAGTGTCCAAAATCCCACCTCAAGCTGACTGAAATGTAATCGAATAGTTTGCGTTCATGTGGCATCGTGTACTCGCACTGTGACGTTAGAGTTCTTGTGATTTCTTCCTGTCCAGCCCGCCCTAGGACACGGAATCTGCTAGGTATTCGCCAGTGGCTTTAACAAGCGTCAAAAAGTAAAAACTAGATATTCCCTAAAAAACCTAGAACCAACAGCTCTTGCTGTGAGGAGTCTTGCATGTCATTCCTTAAAACTACCACCGTAGCTGTTGCGCTGACTGCGGGTTTGCTTCTGAGTGCAGTTGCTCAGGCGCATCCAAAGCTGGTTTCTTCTACTCCCGCTGAAGGGTCGGATGCGGCGGCTCCTTCTAAAATTGAACTGCACTTTTCTGAGAATCTAACGACTCAGTTCTCTGGTGCCAAACTGATCATGACCGATATGCCTGGCATGCCGAACTCTCCTATGGGCGTAAAAGCCGGCGTTGCAGGTGGCAGTGATCCGAAGACGATGGTTATCACGCCCGCATCGCCATTGACCACGGGTACTTATAAAGTCGAATGGCGTGCCGTCTCCTCGGACACTCACCCGATTACCGGTAACTTTTCCTTCAAAGTGAAATGATTCATGAGCGACTCAATAAATATCGCTGTTCGCTTTGCCCTTTATTTCGATCTTATGCTCTTATTTGGACTGGCAATTTTCGGTCTTTATAGCCTGAGGGGTAAAGAAAGAGTATCGGGAGCGGTTTTGAATTTTGAGTCGCTTCTTTACGGTACATCTGTTGTAGGTGTAGCTCTGTCCCTTGCAGCCATGCTGTTGCTTGCGAAAGCAATGAGTGGCGTATCGGGCTTTATGGAGCTACATCACCATATTTTTCAAATGGTTCTCATGGGGACTGACGTCGGTTTGACCTGGATGGTCCGAATAGGGGCGTTGGTGACGGCAATTATTGGCGTTTCCCTGAACAAGCGCTTTCCAACACTGAGTCTTTGGATTGTCACTGTCTGTGGCGCGATTGCGCTAGCGACGCTGGCATGGACGGGGCACGGAGCAATGGACGAGGGAAGCCGTCGCTACTGGCACTTTATTAGCGACATCTTCCATCTTTTGGCCGCAGGCGGTTGGTTGGGTGCGCTAGCGGCATTTGCCCTGCTGCTGCGTTTGAAATCACTGAAAGGTGAGCGAGAAGCACGAATTCTTGCTCGGGTACTGACAGGGTTTGAATCGGCCGGCGCGGTGATTGTAGTGATCATCAGCATTACGGGAGTGGCGAACTACCTATTTATCGTTGGGCCAAATCTCGATGAGGTGATGCTCAGCACTTATGGCGAGTTGCTATTTTTGAAGGTCCTGCTCTTTGCCGGGATGATCGTATTAGCGACGCTCAACCGTTTTCACCTAAGCCCGCTCTTGGAACGTTCTGTTCGAAATGGAGACTATGCTGTCGCGGTCAATGCCTTGCGCCGTAGCATGAAGCTCGAATTTTCAATGGCAGTCATCATTATTTGTCTCATAGCATGGTTAGGTACTTTAAGCCCAGTAATGGAAATGAGCGCCGCATAGCGGTTGGTGATAGCCGACAAAGGAGTCTCAAGGGTGAATTGTAAGGGCCATTTGCACCGTCTACACTCCAGCTCATGAAACGCTACCTGCGGTTTTGCCTAATTTTCCTGATTAGCTTGGCGCTTCCCCTCAGCGGGATGGCGGGTGTTCAGGCATCGACTGAACCATGCCCGATGAAAACCATGGGCATGGCGATGATGGATGGTATGGGGCAAGACTGCTGCCACGACATGAAAAGTCCCACCGAGCATGGAAAACCCTGTAAGCCGGGCCAGGAATGCAAAACTGGCGGTATGCTGCAAGTCTCGATCATCAAGCCTCCTATCACCTTGTCCAGTCCTCTCGTTCTGCCCTTCTCCAGCCATTTCCCACTCGTACAAACCCCTTCAGGGGTATGGCGACCGCCCCGTACTTGATTCCTGTACCACACTGAGCCTCATTCCGCTTTAGCGGGATGGCATATCTGCGCGCATGTCTTATGAAGCGCGCGGTGGATCATCACAGGAATCGTGAACATGAACTTCAAGTGCTATTGCACAGGTTGGTCCCTTGTGGCCGGCCTGGCGGCAAGCGTACTGGCATTGCCGTGCCTCGCTGGCGTATTGACACTCGATGAAGCTTTGCGGCTGGCCGAAAACAATGCACCGTCGTTGACCGCACAAGACGCCAAAATTCAAGCAGCCACCAGCGCGGCCATTCCCGCTGGCGAACTACCAGATCCCAAGCTACTGCTGGGCGTCCAGAACTACCCCATTGGTGGTCCGGACAGATGGAGCATCGACCAGGACTTCATGACCATGCAAGTGGTCGGGATCAGGCAGGAGATGCCTAACAGCGACAAGCGCAAAGCACGTATCGAGGTCGCGGATGCGGCTGTTGATAGAGCGTCCGCCGAGCGTCGAGTGGCGCGTCTGAACGTCCGACAGTCCACGGCACTGGCCTGGATCAGTAGCTACTCGGTTGAGCGTAAAGATGTGATGTTCCAGGACTTCTATAAAGAAAACCGTCTTCTAAGCGATACCGTCCGGTCACAGATTGCGGGTGGCCGCGCTCAACCCGCCGATGCGGTCACACCTAAACAGGAAGCTGCTCAACTGGCCGAGCTGCAGGATGATTTAGTTCGCCAACGTGCGCAGGCCCGGGCTGCCCTCAAGCGCTGGATTGGCCCTGCCGCCAATGACAAACCGGTGGGCAGCTTGCCTGATTGGCCCATCGAAACCTCTGGTTACTCCCATAAGCTGCAACATCACCCCGAACTAGCTGCTTTTGTGCCGATGACCCGAGAAGCACAAGCCAAGATTCGTGAAGCTAAGGCGGAAAAGCAATCTGACTGGAGCTGGGAATTCGACTATCAGCATCGCGGCCAACAGTTCGGTGATATGGTCAGCGTGCAGTTTTCATGGGATCTCCCGCTGTTTCCTGACTCTCGGCAAAACCCCAAGATTGCGGCCAAGCACGCCGAACTAAACCAGCTTGAGGCTGAGCGCGAAGCCCTGTCACGCGAGCATACCCAGCAACTAGAGGATGAACTGGCCGACTACGAGCGCCTCAATCGTTCAGTCAACCGTAATCAGGAAAGCTTGTTGCCGCTGGCTAAAGAAAAGGTCGAACTCACCATGGCCAGCTACCGCTCCGGCAAGGGTGATTTGAAATCGGTTGTGGCCGCCCGACGCGAACTCATCGAAGCCCGTCTCAAGCAGATTGACGTTGAAGAGCAACGTGCTCTTACCAGCGCTCGCCTGTATTTCTCCTACGGGGAGTCCGCTCAATGATTTTTAAAGTATGGAAAGGGACTTTAGTCGTCGGCATCTCGATTGCCTTGGGTGTTGCCGGTGGTTACTGGTTAGCTCAACCGCGAATGAGCGGAGTAGCTGGTGTTGTGCAGGATCAGGAACCCAAAGCCTCTGCTGATCGAAAAGTTCTGTATTGGTATGACCCAATGTACCCACAACAGAAATTCGATAAACCGGGTAAGTCACCCTTCATGGACATGCAGATGATCCCTCAATACGCAGATACCAAGGGGGACAGCGCTGCCATTCGAATTGATCCAAGCCTGACTCAGAACCTTGGTATGCGATTGGCAAGTGTCAGTCGAGGCTTATTTGCCTCGACACTGAACGTGGTAGGTGTGCTGGCCTTCAACGAACGGGACGTTGCAGTCATTCAGGCCCGTACGGCGGGTTTTGTCGAGCGCGTGTATGCCCATGCACCTGGTGATGTGCTGAAAGCGAATGCCGCCTTGGCAGATATGTTGGTTCCGGATTGGGCAGCTGCTCAGGAGGAATTTCTCGCCCTCAAGCGTAGTGGCGATGCTGGCTTGCTTACAGCGGCCCGGCAGCGATTGCGGCTAACCGGAATGCCAACTTCGTTAATTGCTCAAGTTGAGCGCAGTGGCAAGGTTCAGCCGAACCTGACTCTGACCACCCCTATTGGTGGTGTGCTTCAAGAACTGAGTGTGCGTGAAGGTATGACGGTGGCCGCAGGCGAGACGCTGGCTCGTGTTAATGGTTTGAGCAGTGTCTGGCTGGCCGTGGCTGTACCAGAGTCGGAAGCTGGGTCAATCGTCATAGGGCAAGCAGCCGAAGCGCGTTTGTCCGCGTTCCCTGGAGTTGTGCTCAAGGGCGTCGTAAGTGCGATTCTTCCGGAAACCAGTTCGGACAGTCGCACACTTCGCGTTCGAGTCGAGTTACCCAATCCGGATGGTCGACTTAGACCAGGTTTGACCGCACAGGTAAGCCTCAACCGTTCGACGGAGCAAAGTGTTTTGTGGGTGCCGAGCGAGGCCGTCATTCGTACCGGTCGACGTGCGTTGGTGATGCTCTCTGAAGACGCTGGTCGATATCGCCCGGTGGAGGTGCAGTTAGGACAGGATAACGATGGCAAGACGGCTATATTGAAAGGCTTGGAAGAGGGGCAGAAAGTGGTGACCTCTGGCCAGTTCCTGCTCGACTCGGAGGCCAGTCTCAAGGGCGTTGTCGCAAGCTCATTGGACGTTTCGCCATCTACTGTAACCGTCGGAGCTTTGCATGAGGCCGATGGTCAGATCGTTGAGATCAACGACAAAGAAGTCACGCTCGCCCACGGTCCCTTCAAGACATTGGGTATGCCAGGCATGACGATGACTTTCCCTCTCGCCACTCCAGCTCTGATGAAGGGCCTAAAAACGGGCGACAAGGTTCGGATTGCTGTCAGCCAGACGGATGATGGTCTGCGCGTTGAGCGTCTGGAACGCTCTGGGAGCCAGCCATGATTGCGGCCCTTATTCGCTGGTCGGTGGCCAACCGCTTTCTTGTGTTGCTGGCGACGCTGTTCGTCACGGCATGGGGTATCTGGGCGGTTCAAAGTACGCCCATCGATGCATTGCCAGACCTGTCGGATGTTCAGGTAATTATCCGTACACCTTATCCAGGCCAAGCCCCACAGATCGTCGAGAACCAGGTGACCTATCCATTGGCAACCACCATGCTCTCAGTGCCTGGGGCCAAGACTGTGCGCGGTTATTCCTTCTTTGGCGACAGCTTCGTTTACGTGCTGTTCGAAGACGGAACTGACTTGTACTGGGCCCGCTCGCGGGTGTTGGAATACCTGAGCCAGATACAGAGTCGCCTTCCGGCCAGTGCCAAGCCCGCCTTAGGACCTGATGCCACAGGGGTTGGCTGGATTTTTCAGTACGCGCTGGTTGATCGCAGTGGTGGGCACGATCTGGCGCAACTGCGAGCCCTACAGGATTGGTTTCTCAAGTTCGAGCTCAAGACACTGCCGAACGTTGCGGAAGTGGCCACCGTGGGTGGCATGGTCAAACAGTACCAGGTCCAACTCGATCCGCTTAAGTTGGCGAACTTGGGTATCACGCAGTCTGAGGTGACCGAGGCGATCGGCAAGGCCAATCAGGAAACCGGTGGGGCCGTGCTGGAAATGGCGGAGACAGAGTTCATCGTACGAGCTTCCGGCTACCTGAAGACGCTCAATGACTTTCGCGCTATCCCACTCAAACTGGGCACCGGCGGTGTGCCGGTCACCCTGGGCGATGTTGCCACGATTCAGTTGGGGCCTGAGATGCGTCGAGGCATCACCGAACTGGATGGCGAAGGTGAGACTGTCGGCGGCGTGGTGATTCTGCGCAGCGGTAAGAATGCTCGTGAAACCATTGCGGCGGTCAAAACCAAACTCGACGAGCTGAAAAGCAGTTTGCCGGCCGGGGTAGAAATCGTCACCACCTACGACCGCAGCAAGTTGATTGATCGTGCCGTGGAAAACCTCAGCCACAAGCTGATCGAAGAGTTCATCGTCGTCGCGTTGGTCTGCGGGATCTTTCTCTGGCACCTGCGCTCATCCCTGGTAGCAATTATCTCCCTTCCAGTGGGGGTGTTGATTGCTTTCATCGTCATGCGCTACCAAGGCATCAATGCCAACATCATGTCCTTGGGCGGGATCGCCATCGCTATCGGCGCCATGGTCGACGCCGCAGTGGTGATGATCGAGAATGCCCACAAGAAGGTAGAGGCCTGGCACATGGCCCACCCAGGGGAGGAACTCAAGGGTGAGCATCACTGGCACGTGATGACCGAAGCGGCTGCCGAGGTAGGACCTGCATTGTTCTTCTGTCTGCTGATCATCACCCTGTCGTTCATTCCGGTGTTCACGCTGGAGGCTCAGGAAGGACGTCTATTCGGTCCATTGGCGTTCACCAAAACCTACGCTATGGCCGCAGCGGCTGGACTGTCGGTAACTCTCGTACCGGTGCTGATGGGGTATTGGATTCGTGGACGAATTCCCAATGAGCAACAGAATCCGCTAAATCGCTGGCTGATCCGGATCTACGAGCCCGCTCTGGACGCCGTATTACGTCGACCCAAAGTAACACTGCTGGTTGCGTTGCTGGTCTTTGTCAGCGCGTTGTGGCCGATCTCTCGTCTGGGTGGTGAGTTTCTTCCCCCGCTGGACGAAGGGGACCTGCTCTATATGCCATCAGCTCTGCCGGGATTATCGGCTCAGAAGGCCGCGCAACTGCTTCAACAGACTGACCGTCTGATAAAGACAGTTCCAGAGGTCGAACACGTATTCGGAAAAGCCGGCCGCGCTGAAACCGCGACTGACCCCGCACCTTTGGAAATGTTCGAAACCACCATCCAATTCAAGCCGCACGAGCAATGGCGGCCAGGCATGACCCAGGAAAAACTCGTGGAGGAGCTGGACCGAGTGGTGCGTGTCCCAGGCTTGACCAACATCTGGATACCGCCGATTCGTAACCGCATTGACATGCTGGCTACCGGTATCAAAAGCCCGATTGGTGTGAAAGTTGCCGGTACCAACCTGACGGAGATCGATGCCGTAACCCAAGCCGTCGAACGTGTAGCCAAGGACGTGCCAGGTGTCAGTTCAGCGTTGGCCGAACGACTGACCGGTGGCCGCTATATTGACGTGGATATAGATCGTAACGCTGCGGCCCGCTATGGGTTAAATATTGCCGATGTGCAGTCGATCGTGGCCGGCGCAATAGGCGGTGAAAACGTCGGGGAGACGATTGAAGGGCTGGCTCGTTTCCCGATCAACGTCCGTTACCCTCGCGAGTGGCGTGACTCACTCGGTGCCCTGGAGCAGTTGCCGATCTACACACCTTTGGGTAGTCAGATCACCCTTGGCACTGTGGCGAAGATCAAGGTCAGCGATGGTCCGCCTATGCTCAAGAGTGAGAACGCACGACCTTCAGGCTGGGTGTATATCGACGTGCGTGGCCGGGACATTGCCTCAGTAGTCGCCGATCTTCGACGGATCGTCAGCGAGCAGGTTAAGTTGCAGCCCGGTATGAGCCTGAGCTACTCAGGACAGTTCGAATTTCTCGAAAGGGCCAACGCACGACTCAAACTGGTGGTGCCTGCCACGCTGTTGATCATATTCGTGCTGCTCTACCTAACGTTTTCTCGATTTGATGAGGCCTTGCTGATCATGGCCACTCTGCCATTCGCACTGACTGGTGGGGCATGGTTTCTCTATCTGTTGGGATTCAACCTGTCGGTTGCCACCGGGGTCGGCTTTATCGCCTTGGCCGGTGTTTCTGCCGAATTTGGCGTGATCATGCTGCTCTACCTGAAAAATGCATGGACCGAGCGTCAAGACCTCGTTGACAACACAGAACGCGGGTTGATGGCCGCGATTCGTGAAGGCGCTGTCCAGCGCGTTCGACCTAAGGCTATGACCGTGGCAGTGGTTATCGCTGGTTTGTTACCTATACTTTTGGGAAGCGGTACCGGTAGCGAGGTTATGAGCCGCATTGCCGCCCCGATGATTGGCGGTATGGTTACGGCACCCTTGCTATCGCTGTTTGTGATCCCGGCGGCCTATCACCTCATGCGTCGTCGACACTTGTCCGTTGAGCCTGGCAAGCACTGACGCGTAAAAATGCATACGAAAGGGGCTGCGCTTGCAGCCTCGTTTGAGCTGCATAGCCCGTTTTCATCAGTCCTACGCGTGGTATGTATCGAAATTAGCAAGTTTATGTCTTTTGCATAAACTCGCTAATTTCGATACATACGCTGTGGTCAGTGCAATTACCCACCAGCACTTGCCAGAAAAACGAACGCTGCCACCACTCCATTTCGATGAGCCAAAAAAAGCATCATGCTCAATGCCGACTCAGCATTCGTTACCCTCAAGATCTCTCTTGAAAACGAGGCAAATGACCTTAATATGATCTTATCTTGCCATCATCGTTTTCAATCATGGATGTTTCTCGGGGGTAGGTCGAAATGGCAGAACAAGAAGACGCTAAGCCCGCAAGCGGGCGCTTCAACACAAATGATGAGACGAAGCGGATCGTATGGACCCAGACCGCTGGTCATTGTGAACTGTGCGGCACGGATCTGACGTTCGATTATCGTGCCGGCAAGCCAATGAAATGGGGAGAAGTGGCGCATATCCTGCCCGCCAGTCCCAAAGGCCCTCGGGGACGCGCGGATCATGATGCTGAGGCGCACACAAACAATACCGCTAATCTGATGCTCCTGTGCCCAGGTTGTCATGACAAAATTGATCGTGACGCAGATGGTTATCCTGAAAATGATTTGAGTGGTTTACACCAAGCGTACCTAGAACGCATCCGAATCGCTGCAACGACCCCCGAGGGTGGCAGAGCCATTCCCCTAATTGTCCAGAGTCAGCATTTCCAGACTATCAACGACATTCCCGTTCGCGATCTGTTGACTGCGATGTCTGCTGAAGGACTAACGGCCTTCGATCAAGGCATCAAAATCACTTTCCCTGCGCCCGGACCGCGAGGTAGGGACGCGACCTATTGGCAGAATATCAAAGACAGCGTCCAGTATGAGCTGGAGCAGCAACTCAAGCGTCGCGGCGGCACCTATGGCGATGCGCCTGCACTAGCTGTAGTGGGCTTGGCCGATATTCCAGCTTTGATGATGTTGGGTCAGAGCATCGGCGACCGTTCTAAACGCTTGATCTTCTCTTTTAACCGCGAGCATCTTCTGCGCTGGCCCGATCAGTCCGCTGAGCCGCCCAAGTTTCTGTTTACTCCTCCGCCGGACGGTGATGGCCCACTGGCGCTAGTGCTCTCCATTTCTGCGCAAGTTCCAATTCGCGACGTGACTGACGCCATTCCAGGTGCGCGCATTGCAGAGCTGTCGATTCCGGAACCTAGCTACGCGATGGTACAGAACCGTCGGGTGATTCATGCCTTTCGCGACGCACTCCAAATACGACTGAGCCAGCTTGAGGCTCTGACTCCTGATCCTATCCACGTCTTCGCCGCCATTCCTGCGGCACTGGCCATCGAGTTTGGCGCGTTGCTCACAACGCAGCATCAACATACGTACCTGATCTTCGATCGGGACAAAGAAAACCACGATCGGTTTACGCAAACACTGCAATTGGGCTCGGTGGCCCAGGAGGCTATGTAAATGCTTTTGAGCAACGAACAGACCAAGCGCAGCAGTTGGGAATATTTTCTGCTTCGCGCCGCGCGGGAAATCTCGCTGTCGGAAGCGCAGTACGAAAAAATCAATGACCGCTACTCCCAATTGGAAAAAATCCTCTCGGCTTCTGACAATCCGTTGCTCGCTGAGGCCCATATCTTCGTTCAGGGCTCAATGCGGCTGAAAACCACCATTAAGCCAATTACCGGTGCGCCTGCGGATCTGGACACCATTGATGCGGACGCGATTATCTGGCTCCCTCACGCTCAAGGCGCTGGTGCGAAGGAAGTTCTAGAGGCGATCGAACAGCGTTTTAGAGAAGGCTCCCGCGTTCAGGAAGAAGTTAAGCAACTACGTCGTGGTATTCGGATCGTTTATGCCGACGAAAATCCAGGTTTCCACATTGATGTCACACCTGCCCGCGCGATCAACGGAAATGGTGAAGCAAACGGCGAGGGTAAGCTGGAGGTTCCGGATCGGGACACAGGGTGGAAAGCAAGCAGCCCTATTCCTTACTCGAATTGGTTGCAGGTCGCATCCGCCCAGGAAATCTCCCTGGAAAGCTTGGTGATTGCCAAAAGCCAGCGAATGCTTGATGCCGCGACACAAGATCCTTTGCCGCATTATCAGGACTACATCGATCAAGATCCCCTGCGTGCGACCATAAAGCTGCTTAAGCGGCATCGCGATGAATGGGCCATCAATACAAGGAGCGCTGATACTCGCCCCATATCGGCGGTCATCACCACCCTGGCCACTCACGCATACCTGGATGTCGTGAAGGAATCGCAGTCGAAGCCTTTGGCTCCGCTCGATGCAATTTTGGAAATTGTCCGCAGAATGCCGCAGCACATCGCGCATAGAGGTAACGATTGCTTTGTCTGCAACCCTGCCGATAACGGCGAAAACTTTGCAGAAAAGTGGAATCGGCCAGGCGAGGGGCAAGGCTATCGTCAAGCATTTACCAAGTGGCATGCGGACGCCAGTGCATCCGTATCATTGGGTTTGGAAAGTTTTGAATCCAACGATTCCTTTGCCGAGGCAGTGAAAAAGAATTTCGGTATTGCACCGGCATTCATCACGGCAGTGAACAATGAGATCCCTGCGAATTGGACGATGCCCGGCCGACCGGATGGCACTACTCGAAACTCTGCTTCGATGGGTTCGCTCTTCGGAGGTGCCAGCGGTGGAGGAACCTCTCAGTCGAGCGTAAAGCCAGTTGGACGCCTTGGCTGATCCCATTAAGACGCCATTGCAGCGCGGAATCGCCGCACTGCGAAACACCCTAGGTCAGGATGCTGCCGATGCATTGCTCCAGCCCGCACCCATGCGGGCTGACGAAGCGGCGTGCTTTCACTTCCCCTTGCCCATCGATTACACGGGGCAGGAGCGGCGCCTGCGTATTGGTTTCCCCTCCAACTTTCCCCGTGGGCTCTTGCGGCTGAACGTCGAACCCTCTCCATGGCTGGTTTGGCCGCATGCCACCAAGTCGGGGCTTTGCCTTCATGGCTTTCAGGAACGCCCCATCATGGGCTCCCCGGAGGTTGTGGTAGAGGACAGCCTTGCTCGCTTGGCCCAGATCGTTTCGTTGTCCAAGATGGGATCAAGCCAGGCAACGCGCGATATCGAATTTCAGAATGAGATCACTACCTACTGGTCTTTTCAGCACGGACAGTCGTATCAGAACCTTTTACTTTTGGATCGACCTCAGGCTGCCTCGCAGTTGTTTGCTCTCAGCGATCCGCGCCGGGCTGTGCCATCCGGTCAGGAAACGGTTTGGCTAGCATCGAATATAGCTGCACTCAAAGGGCATTACCGACGGGTTGTGGGGCGCTCCGCTGTCATTCGCGCGGCCGAAACTCCCGGTTTTTACGTCAAGCTTCAGACTTATCCGGATATCCGCACCCCGGATCCAGAAAATTTATTGCCGTGGCTAACGCCCCACCTTCAACCAGACGATGCCGAGCAATTGCTGGCATGGTTTGAGCAGCATGGAACGTTGGCGAGTCGATGGATTGTTCTGGAGCTTCCAGGAGGGACAGATGCTCCAACATATTGCCTCAATGTGCGCTCGCTCGGTGTACAGCAGGAGCGGGGGGCAAAGTTTGGCTTGCGTACAGCGCGGCGCCGCCCAGCTATCGCAAATGCACATCCTCCGGCACTCGTCCGAGCAACTGCCCTGGACGTGCTTGATCGAGCGTCCATTCTGTCCCGCGATATAAGCGGTACTGCACAGCACCTTGAAAATGCTCGAGTCGTTTGTGTTGGCGTTGGCTCGTTAGGCAGTGCGGTGGCAATACAATTGGCACGATCCGGTGTCGGCCACCTTACCCTCATCGATCCTGACACTTTGGTGTCAGCCAATCTGGGGAGGCACGTTCTGGGAGCGGATAGCCTAGGTAGACTGAAAGCCTCAGCGTTGAGGGACAAGATTCTGTTAGATCTTCCGACGACAGAATGCACAGCTTATTCGACTTTTGCCGAAGTAGTGATTAGCAGCAAACCAGAAGTGTTCGATACCGCAGATCTGGTGGTGATCACGACAGCAGACTGGCAGTCGGAGGTCACTGTATGGCGAGCCAAATCCAGCGGCGTTACTTGGGGGCTTTTACAAGCCTGGAGCGAACCGTACACCCAGGTAGGCCATGCGTTATTCGCACCAGCCGGCACTTTTGATGGTCGTCATTTATTCACGGATATCGGCGATTTTCTGCATAGATTTACAGAGTGGCCGGGAGGAGGTGTGGTTCCACTGCCCGCCTGTGGGGAAAGCTTTATTCCCGGCGGCTCACTGGGCATGACCAATATCGCCTCTATGGTGTCGCACGTGGCTTTACGCGCTTTGACCGGCAACATCGCCACTGCATCTTGGGTCAGCAGTATCTACAGGCCTGAAGATGTTCTGAGCCTAGGAGGCCAATACCATGGTCCCAAACTGCCAGAGGGAGCGCAGCAAATCCTACTCGAGCGCGGATGGCCGGAAGATAAGGACGAAACGGTATGACGGATATAGCTTGGCGCTGGAGATGGGCGGAGGTGGATTCCGAGCTATTGGTGTCGCAAGCTGTCGTGGACATCTTGGATAGTCATCGGCAGGGCCTTTTTGGCGTGGAGCGAGGGGGACAGTTATTCGTCAACCCGGTTAATCCGGAAGGGTTGCTGCTGGCCTTGGCCACGTTGCCTCATCGCGCCGATCGGTCAGGCTGGTCTTGGCTAGAGTTGGATGCGGAGCGGTGCCGTCAGGAGATCCAAGCTGCCAACGAACAAGGGTTACGTCTGGTGGGCTATTGGCATACGCATCCCCAATCTGTTCCGGTGATTTCTCCGGCAGACATAGGAAGTTTCTCCAGATTTGCTGCGCGTTACACGCAGGATCTGCCGCACCCAATAGCCGTTATCGTTGGCAAGTCCGAAAAACCAGAAGGCATCAAGGCTTGGTCGTTCAGGGGCGGCAGATATATTGAGGCAACCTGGCTTAGATAAGCTTCAAGTCGGTGCCATGGGAGGCACGTCAGCGGTTACCCTTACCCGCCAGCATTAGCGCGAAGAGCTCTGCCTGAAAGCGAGCATCATCCAATGCATTATGGTTCGGTTCGCTGAGTGGCTTCAGCGCAGCGGTCATCTTGGATGATTTTGTTTCCTGCCAGCTGCAACCTACAGCTCCCATGAAGTAGGCCTTCATGTCGATAGCGGTAAAACCAAAGGGGTTGGTTTCCAAGTATTTGTGGAAGTAGTAGTTGACGAATGACCAGTCAAACGGTGCATTGAGTCCTACGAAAATGACCTTCTGCCCCGTTTGGCAGGATGATTTCAGCCATTCACCAAATGTCAGCATCGCCTGTTGCGGAGTGAGTCCTTCGCGCTCCAGCTTCTCCAGACTCAGCCCCGATACTGCCAGTGCTTCTGGGTCGTGTTTTGGACTGTCAGGTCGTAGTTCAAGATAGATGGACGTGGCAGGTTGATCTACAAGGCAAGCTCCAATGGAAAGCAGACTGTATTCGCCTGGTATAGGTCCAGAAGTCTCGACGTCGACGGAAACATAAAGCTCATCAGGGTTCATGTCATATCCTTTTCGTGTAGTTGCCAGATCACGCTCAAGCTCGTAACCATGTGACGGTGGAAAGGCGGCAAAGCCATTGCCCAATTTTTTGCTGTTGCACTCGCTATCCGGCGTTCGAGCAGCGGCAGTGCATGTCTACCGGAGGAGTGCACGTTCCTTTGGTCAGCTCTGCGCCCGAGCATAATGATGTGTGTCATTCTCTAATCGCGGATGAGGGGCGGACAATCATGAGCGAGCGTTGGATAGTCAAGTGCCAGAATACTGAGGACGGTACTGGCGACATCATCATTGACCTACCTCCAGAGTTGCTTGACCAAATGGGGTTAGGTGTTGGGGACGACCTGGAGCTAACGGTAGCGAATGGCACATTAGTGCTGACGCCCATGGACAATGCAGCATCAGTGCGGCCCATGTTTGCTGGCGTCCTGCGTCATGATGCCTATCATGCTTACCGCACGCGTCTGGAGGCGCTTCTTCATATCTCCGTCAATGCTTCGGATCTGGACATTCACGACATGATAGTAGCTGGCTTCTCGGCCAGCCTGATCAAGGTGCTCTGTGATGATGGAACCCTAAGCGACGAAGAACGCGACAGAATCATTCAACCCAAAACGCTAAAAACAAAACTGTCAGCCAATCAGCTCTTAACCCTGCCTGTGAGCGATCGCCTTTTCCGGTTTGTACATATTACCGCCATGGCCGAGGTGATCTTCGGTGACAAAGTTAAGGCCAAACAATGGCTTTCCAAACCAAAAGCCCGCTTTTTGGGAGAAAGCCCATCGTCGATGGTCGCTTCAACCTTTGGCACACATCTAGTCGAAGAAATGCTGATTCAAGTGTCGGAGGGCATGTCATTTTGATTCAGCCGCAGCCAAACGGCATCTACCGCTCCTTGAGTAACATGGATTTCAGGCGCCTATACCGGGGTTGCCTTGCCGATACGGCATCCACGGGCATCCATTGAAGCACTAGGTTTCACCCACATCGGCACCTACCGCTGAGAAAGATACACGCACGGCAATGGCATAGCTGGGTACTGGCGCAAACCACTCTATCCGGTGACAGCTCGATAGAAATCATCCCGTTCAGTGAGATGAAGGGAGAAGACGAAACAGCCATGATGTCACCCTGCTGCTATCCGTCGGCATCGGAACCTGATGATCCGCTGGCAGCTAAGCTGAGTGATGCTTCTCGTTCGAATCGGGTTTTTTGATCGGCAGGAGGTAGTCATGAATTTGGCAGATTATATTTCAGTGCTTTCTGATGGTGAGAAAATAGACGGATGCCAAATCACCACACCAGATGCTGTAGCGATCGCCCGCCTGCATTTCCCTTCCCGTGCCTATTGTCTTGTTGCTGATTGGGCAATATTGGATCTCGACGTCACAACAAGTCAGCGGAAAGCCATTACGGACAGGGAGCTAATTCCTGCTCTCGTTTACGCTTCGACCGTTATCCAAGACAGTAAAGGTCGCTTCGCACCTGGTGATTGGGTCAAAACAACACTGGGTGTTTCTTTCACCCACAACTGCTTGTTTCTAACAAAAAACACGGTTTATGTGCTGATGGGGGCCGGTCGAAGGGTGCGTACAGATTTAGACATCGCACTGAGCCTGTGCTGAAAAACTCACTCCCACACAGGTGAGTGCCAAGTCGCTCTCGCATAGCGTTCAGGCATGAATGAACGCCGTTGCTGTTGTGTCAATCTATGTTGTTACCAATCGAGCGTCGTATTTGAAATGTGACGTGTCTGTGTCAGTCTATGTTGCTGTTGTATGGATCCAGGATCAAGCTACAGGCCCCGGTTTACTGGATGGGCTGTGTCAAACTATGTTGTTGGTAACCAGCGGCAGATGAACCAGCTCGAAAAAACCATTGTTGACTCAGCGCGTACCCAGCTCATTGAGCTACGGCACGCTCTGGCGGAGTCGGAAGGGTTTGAACATGGCAGATGAACTGGATGATCTGAGCGCCGACGAACTGGCGATTATTGACCTCAAGTCCTTGACCCCGGAACTGGCAAAGCAGATTGTACTTTTCCGCAAATACGATGAAGGGGAGCTGACTGCCCGTGAGTATTTGCAAGCAGTGGCATCCTTTCGATCAAATCGACCCAGTGGCAGCGTGCCAGATTCGGCCCCTGCGAAAAAGCTGACTGGCTTAGTTCCTATAGCAGCGATTGCCGCTATTGCCTTCGCTGTTGGTCTAGCAGTGGGGCCGTGGGCTTCAAAGAAGGTCTACGGATATTCCTCTGTGGAAGAGTGCCTGCTTGATGCGAAGAATCGTTATCAGGCGAGCGCATGTGACGAATTGTTTCCACGAACGGCCAAATAGACGCTGAACACTATCGGGGCGATAGCCTGAAAATTAGGCTCAAGTAATCACGGAAACGCGGCTACCGCGCCCAGGGCTTCCGTGCTACATGATCATTTTTTTGTGAGCTGGAGCGGAAAATGGATGAGATTTCGTTGGAGCAAGATGGTGTCCACTGCACAGCTGAGTACGAGGTACATGGTGAGGAGCTGTATGTGTATCTGCCTGACGGTGAATGCCGCCAGACGACATTGAATGGCATGAGTGCAGAGAGTGCGGCACTCACGCATCTACGCTCGTATTTGAAGAAAATAGCTAAGCCTGCATGACGTAGGCCTCTTATTAGGTGAGCCACAATCGGACATACGGAAGTGAAAGAAAAGGAGGAAAAAGCATGGCAAATTTTTACCCGCCAGGGTATTGCCCTGACAAATGCAGTGGCGGTCAGTCTGATCGCCAGGTGATTGTAGCGGAAAGGCTTCAAAGTGAATTTCCAGAGGCGGTTCGCGGTGAAATCACGGCTCACGGAGGGGCTAAGCGTTGCAACTACTGTGGTTTGGTTTACCTGCACCCGATTCGCGCAATTGATGGGCGCCTCGGCTTTTGGGATTCCGGGGTTCGAGGGACAGTTTGGAATAAGTAAGTAGCGTCTCTCACCGCACCCCAAGCCCCGGTCTACTGGGGTTTAGGCAGTAGTTGGGGGGCGATTTGCGCTTCCCTGAAGATCGTTACTGAGGAAGTGCATGAGCACCGAAATGGGTTCTATTGATCGGGTGAAGCTGGATGTCGTTGTGAAAGCATGTCGGCGGGGGCTTGAGACCCTTTCGGATACAGCTGGATCGGCATTTAAGCAGTTTCCGACCGGAGCATGCGGAATCGCCTCAGACATCGTTGGCCGCATCTTGTGGGAAGCTCTGGGGTACGAGGGGGTTTATGTGTGTGCTACGGGACATCCACTCCTTAGCCAAAATGCCTCTCATGCCTGGTTCGAAGTCGACGGTTTGATTATCGATATCACGCACGACCAGTTTCATGGTACTGAACTCAACGGCTGGGTCTTCGCGCCAGAGGACGGGTGGTACACCCTGTTCGAAGAACAAGAACGTCGTGATGGGTACAGCCCGCCATGCGAATGGCTAATTTATCCAAGTGACGGATATGACGTCGCGTGTAATGAGGTGGTTGCACAAGGGATCACTGTCGCAGATCTACAAAGCTACTGAACTGTTCCGGGAAATGTTCGCAGGCTGATCACCAGCTAGAGGAAACCACGGCTATGACCATGCGCACATATGAATACTTTGCTTGCCCCAACGGCCACCAGGGCGAAGAGAAAACCACCGAGAACGATCAGCCATATTCGAAGTGCTGGGAGAGTATTTCGATCAAGGGCCTCAGAAACGGGCCATATGGCAGCTATTTATGCGAAGTGTGCGGGTTGCTGATGTCTCGCGTCCCGAAGCCATCCGCATAGGAAACGACCATGCCATTCCCAAAGATCCACCAGCACAATTCACACGTCACGGCCGATCCGATCATGTCGGACTATGTTCGCGAGCAGTAGCAACGGCTTCATATCGAATGGCTTACTCATGTTCGACCACCAATGTAAGTCGATAACAGGTCGATAAGGCCGAGTCCCAACTCGTAGCTGATTTGCACTCGGGCATCCTGATCTAGGCGTCGGTCGAGTTGGTAGCAACGGCCACCGTTGATGGGCGCAAGATGATGAGTGCTCTGTTCATAGCGTTCGCACGCATAGGCGGCCCGAAGCTCGTGGAAGCCTTTGAGGTTGTGCGAATGGAGCATCTCTCGTGCGGGGCGGACGATTTGCCGTTGTAAATCGACATAGCTTTCGTTCGGTGCAAGCAGATTGCGGCTACCGTTGGGTGAAACCTGTTCGGCAAATTTCAGCGCGTCACGAATAGGATCATTTACCGTAATCCAACGAAGCGCCGACGCACGTGAGCGGCCACCTTGGATGCCATCTCGGATGTTGATTTTGCCGTAGTGTTCGGTCTCATGTTTTAGGCGCGGTAGGTCGGCCAAAATGGCCTCGCGCAAGCGCATGCCGGTGGCTCGCGCCAACTGAACGATGGCCGCCGCGCGTGGCATTTGGTGTTCGCAGAGCACGTCGACGATCGGCTTCACCTGCTCATGGTCTTGGCCTTGCGGCGTCGAGCGACGAACACTGGTACGCCGCATTCCCAAGGCCTTACTCGGGCTCGGCACCGCCACAGACTGATCGCCGCGAAGCGCCGCCATAGTCCGGTTCACGCTGGACAACCGGTTTTGCGCGGTGGCGATGCCGATAGCGCCTTGTTCAACTAGTTGGCGCAGATGCCCTGCGTAGTCCAGCAAGGTCTGCCGATCTATCTGTCGCGCATCGTTAAACCCCGGCCCATCCTCCGAACGACACCAGCGGACAAACGCCTGCCAGCGATCACTGTGCGCCTTGACCGTGGCGTAATGCCCACCACCAAAAAGATCGCGCAAGGCTTGCGGTCCGGCATAACTCAGTTGTCGGCCATAGCCAAAATTGCGCCCATCTCGTCTACCAACCAATGCCATGATCAAACTCCTCTCGAAGCCAAACACCTGTGAGGGTTGTCCACTAACGCGAGACTGGCGGCTCCTTACGACCGGGAGCTTGGGCCTCTCAAGAGCTGGCCTCCTGAACACTTCCGCAGATAAGCATTCGTGTCGCACTCAGAGATATTTTTTGAATGTCGCCGTCGTGATGGCCATGGCGACCCCGAGCATCACGGCGCAAGGCAGAAGTACCGCCATTGGGTTGAGCGAAAAGGGTAGGGACAGGTAAAGAATCCAGGGCACGATCAGCAGTGGGATGACCGCTCGCTTGGCCCGATGATAGACAAAGCTGCTTTCGCGCCCAGCGCCGAATTTCCGCAGGTCGCGGCGCATCAAACCATCGATGAAGCCGGTGAACATGGCCAGCAGAAGCAGGGGGGTCGCCAAGACCAGAATGGTCAGACGCACCACGAAAGTGAAAGTGACATACACCGCCGCCAGTACAAAATCCTCGATGCTCACATACAGCTGATTGAGCCCGCTCCAGAAGCGGTTGTCCTGGCTAGACGCCCGCGCCTGCTGGGCGAAATCCGTAAAACCGGTCTTGACCAGTAACCACTGCTGGAGGAAATCCAGCCACTGGACAATCGTCTGTCCAGGCTGTTGGATAATCAGTGAGGATGTGAAGTGCTCACTGAGCCAGCCCAGTTCGCTGCTCAGCATCGCCTGACTGTGTCGCCGGCCTTGATCACCCCAGAACAGCAGCAGACCGGCCCACTCGATCAGAATCGAGAACAGCAATGAGGCGATCAGCAAACCGATGACGTGCAGGACCAGGTTAATCGCCGAGACGATTAGCCCTGGGCGCTGGATGGGTTGCGGTGGAGGGTTCTGAGCTGAAGTCATCCTTCTTGACTCCGCGAGATGCACTGCAGGGCTGACGGTGTCATGGGGCCTCCTGAGCAGGAACACTTGCATCCACCGCTGAAGAAGTGCGTGGAGGCGTAACCCGATCTGGATCGAAGTCGAGCGTCGGGCCGCCACCGCTTGCGCTCCACCATTGTCTCGCCTGCTCGTTGTAGGTCGCCCGCATCCGCTGAGTGAGTTCCTGCAGGTCCTTGGGCATGGCATCGTCGTTGGAGGGTTTTGGCAACGGCATGCGGACTTTCCAGAGCTGGCCACCGGCCTGGAAGGAGAACATCTGTCCCTTGGGTAGACTGACGATATGCGCTGGCTCGATCAGCGGCACACTGGTGCTGCTGACACGGTCCTGCGAGGAGGAGGTGAAATCCGTGTTGGCTTCAGGATCGGAGGTGTCGGTGGCGCCGGACACCAGGGTCTTGGTCAGCACGTTAACCTTGGGCAACTGCTGGGTGAGCAGTTCAGCAGTGGCGGTTTCGCGCACCCGCAGCATCTGCAGGGTGTTGAAGTTGCCAATAACCTGGCCAGCTTTGGCGCGGTTGCCGATTCGCGCTTCGATATCGCTGAGGGTCTGGGTGTAGGCCGTCACCTGGATGCCGGCCCCGCCGCCCTTGTTGATCAGCGGGATGAATTCATCGCCCATCAACTCGTTGAACTCATCGGCGTGCAGGTTGATCGGTAGCTTGTCGGCGCTGCTGCCAGCGGTAGGCAAGCCATGGTCGATGCCGTGTTTGTAGATGTGTCCGGCGACCGAGACCAGATCGGCGAACATGGAGTTGCCCACGGCAGCGGCGACCTCGGCATCGGTCAGTGCATCCAGGCCGACGTAGACGATGCCGCGCTTACGGATGATCTGTATCCAATCGAAGATCGGTCGTGGGTCATTCAGGTCGGTGTAGTTGGGGGCCAGCAGTTGAGAGGTCTTGCCGGTGGTGAGTTTCTCCAGCAGCGGCAGTAGGGAGGCAACGATTTTGTCGAAGTAAGTACGGTCATATCGCACCGCCGAACGCAGTCCATCCAGTACCGGATCAAATACCCGCTTCACCGCCAGGTACTGCTCGATCGCCACCACGCGCTTTTCGCGCCCGATCATATGCCGGGGAATGTTTTTCTCGGTGAGTTTGCCTTCAAACTGGACGATCACTTCCCACGCCTTCGGGTCAGTTTTGGCGAAAAACTGCTGGGCGTATTCGATGAACAGTGCGTCGATGTTGACCACATGCCGTTGGATCTGCAGGTAGTCTGGACGTCGGCCTAGCTCGATCAGCGCTCGGGCGATGATGTTGACGAAACGCCAGGCGAACTCGCGAAAAGCCGCAGAGTTACCTTCACCGCTAAGCTGCCCGGCGATGCGTGACGCCACTTCCGAGATACGACCGAAACGTCCCACGGCGTTGTAGCGGGCCGAGATTTCTGGCCAGCCCAGATGGAAGACATAAAACTCCTTCTCCCGACCGGCACGTTTGGCTTCGACGTACATCCGTTTGAGCAGGTCGGCATCGCCCTTCGGATCGAAGACAATCACTACCTCGTGTTCAACGCGGTGTATGTCCTGGGTGATGTACACCTCGGCGAGTCGCGTTTTGCCGACACGGGTCGTGCCCAGCACCAGGGTGTGTCCGACCCGTTCGCCCAGCGTCAGGCTGACTTCCGTTTCGTTGGGTTCGACCCCATGCAACAGCGGCGAACCACCGACCGGGGGCAAAGGCCGCAACGGATTGAAGGCGCTGTCCCAGGCCGTGACACGCGCCAGTGACGAGAGCGGAAACGGTGCATGCTCCAGGCGGCGTTCGAGTTCACGTGCCAGCCGGTAACAGGTCGGTTGGTCGACATAGTGGGCGACCGCCGGATCCTGGGCTTCGACCAGGCGCTGGGTGTGCAGGTGTGTCCAGCGAAAGCCGCGCCCCATAAACAAACGCTTACGGCTGACTGGAATCTGTCGGCTGGTCAGTTCGTAGCGGGGCAGCCGACGGATATTGCGCCGATAACGCAGCACCTCCCAGGCTTGTCGCAGCCGGATCAGGCCGAACAGGGCATAGGCCAGCGCCGCAACCAGACCGATCTCGGGTGACAGGGCCACAGCCCAGGGCGAGTACACGCACAACACCGTGGCAGCGATGCAGATCGCTACGGTGTACAGCTCCACCGCTGGCCGGAGCTTGGACTCCATCGCATGCTCGGCCATGACCTGGACTCACTGTTCCAGTGAGGTGGCAGTGATCAAGACGGGATAGTGCTCAATCTGCAGGCGGGTGGCGATGTCGTTGCCGTTGACCGGCAGGATGGTAATGCCCGGAGCGGCTGCTCGAATCCGGGCCAGGGCTTCATTATCGGCCACTTCGACGGCGAGGCCAGCCGCGCCCATTTCCTGCAGTTCAGTCGCGCGTTGACGCAACCAAGCCAGCGACTGGGGATCGTCACCGACCAGGACAAATGGCCGCAAACCAGGCATGCTCAGGGCGCGAGACATGATCTGGCCGGGGCTCAAGTGAAAGCTGCGGACGGGCAGTATCCAGGCTTCATCGGCAAACGTGGACAGGTCCGCATGCATGACCCGATCAGGCTGGATCTTGTTGTTTATTGGCGGCCTGGAAACTTGAAAATGGGGCCGGGTGACGTCGCTCGGCTGATCCTCGGCAACGCTCAGTTCCGGCTGGGCGAAAGGTGCCAAGAGCAGGATGAGATAGCAGGTAAGGGATATTCGCTTCATGGTGGTGTGCCTTGTTCGAAGGAAACCAGCAACCGTTCGAGTTGCCGGGAAAAACCTGCGCGGTAACGCGCGGCGGGCGCTCCTCCTGCCGGGCGGTGATAGCGTCCGGCAGCTGACACCCAATCACCGGTGGCGGCGTGATGCTCCTGCAACAGCGCGGCGGTTACGGCGAGATTTCGGTAGGGATCGAGGGCTTCGCAGGGACTGGAAAAACGTTGCCCGTGGTAACCCAGGTTGGTTTGTCCAAGACCGACATCGACCCGCTTGGCGTCATGCAGGGCGAGCGCCTGAAGCAAGGCGTGACAGGCGGCCTGGCGAGTGGCGAAGTGGTAGGGTGTTCCGGCGATGTTCAGGGTCCAAGGCCAGGGCAGCAGTCGACCACGGACGCGGATACCACTCTCCTGCAGGGCAATCGCGAACAGCACCGTAGAAGGGATGTCGGCGTCATGCGCCGCCAATTGGTAGGCAGGAGGCGGAAGTTCGTCAGCCTGGACGGCGAGCATTGTCAGCAGGAGCGCAATACCACTCAGTCGAGGCGTTGCCATTGTCCATTCACCTGTTGAAATGTGGCAGGCAATGGCCCCGGGGCACCCAGGTTGAACCAGCGACCACGGTCATGGTTCAAGGTGATCTGCCGGCGTTGGACCTTGACCGGATCGATGTCCGCTTGCCGAGCCCAGCGACGGACGCGTTCATCCTGGCCTTGGCTGCCCACCAGGTAGATATCGAACGCCGTGTCGCTGCTTTGCAGACGCTGCGCTTCGTCGGTGCACGTCTGGCAGTGGTCCTCCACAAACAGGGCCTGGCGCGACATGACCGATGAGCTGGCAGGGGGTGGGGACGCCATGCCCTGGATCGGCAGCAGCCCGGGAAACAGCTTGGTCCAGGCCGCGGTGTAAGCGTTTTGGTAAGCCAACTCGCGCTCGGCGCGTTTGGCTTCCAGCACTATCTGTAATTCGGCATAGCGCTGGCGCTCTTGGTCGGTCTGGGCTTCGACCCCGAGTGCGGTCAACGGATCGAGGTTCGGGCTCCAGAAACCGCGCGGGCCGGCTTGGATCTGTTCGAAGCGCGTCCACTCCTGCTCCGTCAGACCCCAGCTCGTCGCCTGTTCAGAGTCAGAGCGCCCCAGGGGAGCGGACTGCGTGTCCTGGATCCGTGACTGTGTCGCGACGGGGTTGCCCACCGCAGCGCCCATGGCCAGTAGCGAAGCGAGACAGACAACGGTGGGCAGTAGCGCTCTGTTCATGATCACTACTCAAGGGAGGTGCACGGTCTGATCTGGCTGAGCGGCCACCGCGAAGATGGCTGAGTTCGGCTCCAGCACTTTCAGGTGCCAAGTTCCGAGATGCTCGCCGCTATGCAGCAGCCGGACATCCGTGAGCGAGCGACTGTCATGAGGTGCGATCGCCAGAAAGCGCTCACCACCGCGGGACTCGACACTCAATACTGAAAACGGTGGCGAGAGCGGGGTGGGTTTGGGGCGAGCGGTCTTTTTCGGTTTGGTCGCAGAAGGCGTCAGCGGTGGGGGGGATGGCTGGGTCTTGTGCTCCAGGAGCTGCTGCTCGACCTGTTCAAGGCGTGGGCGCAGCGCTGTCAGGTCTGCCTGGGTGGCGCGGGCTGCCAGACCATCACGCAGTTCCTGTATCTCTTGCGCCCACTGATCCAACATCGGATCGAGGGTCTTGACCTGTTGCTCACCAGTATCGACCATCTGCTTCAGGTCTTTCAGCGCGTACTGCAGCTTCTCCTGGGCATCCTTGAGTGCGCTTGAATCATGTTGCAGGGTGTCCAGGGTTTGTAGGTGTTGGGTGTTCGTGCTCTGCAGTTCGGCCACGCGTTGATACTGGTTATACAAACCACCGCTCAGGCCGGCGACCGCCAAGCAAAGCAGCCCAATGATGAGGGTTTGAAACGTCGAGGCTCTCATGGGCGTGCCTCCAACAGATGGGGCGAGACGGGTGTGATCAGCGCGCCGCCGGCCTCCGTTTTCTGCTGTTCGAAGCAGACCGAACGGCTGACTTCGTCGGTCGTGAGTTGCCAGGCGGGGCCAGCGAGCACTTGCAGCGCGCGGCGCAAAGAGATCGGGCCGAGCCGGTAATGGGCCGCGGGCAGGGGCCGAGTAAACAGCACCCTCACCGACGCGGTAACGGGGCAGAGAGCATAGCCCGAGCGCTGCAATACGTACTGCAATGCATCCTGCACTGAAGGGTTCAGGCTGGACGGGATGCTCACGTCAATGATTTGGGCAAGAAGATCGCGTTGTTCCGTGGTGGGCTCGGTGCTAACCAGCGTGTAGCGGCCATAACGAAGCTCTGCCGGATAGCTTTCTTCGGCTATGCCCTTCGAGTGCTGGGCCCGATTGGAGCCACTGTCTATCTCTGGATTGGTCGGCAAAGGATCGGGGATTTGCGCGGTGCAGGCGCTCAACAAACCCAGCAGGCAGACAGGCGTGAAAAAACGCTCCATGGAAGAAACCTCATGTCAGATTCAGTGCAGAACCTGACATGAGGTGAAGGAACGATTCAGTGAGAAAGTTGATTCAAGGTGGGTCGTGTTAACACTGAACACGTTGCTATTCATCGAAAATGGCGAGCCCATCCAAGACGGCAGCGTCGGGGTCGAAGATCAACAATCGCACATCCGCCAATGCCGCCAAATACAGTACGTTGACCAAGGTTTCCGGTGTGCCTGCGTCGAGTTGTTCTTGTCTCAAGCTCGAATAACGATTGCCCTCATTGTTCAACAAGTTATCGTCCGTCCATGGCGTGCCGATCAGTTTGCAACCGATACCGCAGCAATCTGGAAGCGTAAAAAGCTCGAACAAAAGGCCGGTCTGCCGCAGAGCGAAGTTACTGACCCACTCTTTCAGATAAAGCATCGCTGCTTCGGGAAGGTGTGCGGTGCTGATTTCCCAGGCTCGACTGTAGTGTCCCGTTTCGAAGCTTAAGCGATGTACCATGGCTTGTGCCTCTTCCAGGGAGTACAGATCTCCGAGGTGATGCCGCTCGTTGAGCATTTCGCCCGTCACAGCGTAGATTACTTGGCGCACTAGCCCGGTGGACTGGCAGCGTTCATCCAAATCATCCGAAATGGATTGGCCTTCGCTGATCACGGCGAAATCGTCATTGAACAGGCAGGGGAACAGTTGCAGCTCGTCGTCGGGCAGATGGGCCTGTGCGTCGTGCACGGGTCGACAGCAGGGAGGGCAGTCGTCTTCGTAGGTGATCAGTAGCAGCCGTTCGATATGAAGGTTGTCGTAACCGCGAGCAAATGGGTTGGAGGCCGTCAGCAGGGCTGCAGCTTGGTGCGTGGGGTTCATGAAGGATCTCCAGAATGATAATGGACAAGGCGCCCGAAGACGCCTGTGAGGATTAAAGCCAGCCATGTTCGGCAAGAGAAAGTGGACGACCTTCACCCACGATGAAGTGATCCAGTACGCGCACTTCGATCAAGGCCAAGACCTCTTTCAGCCGTGCCGTCAAGACGCGATCCGCCTGGCTGGGTTCTGTACAACCTGAGGGGTGGTTATGAACAAAAATGGCGGCCGCGGCGTTATGCGCGAGGGAACGCTTAACGACTTGGCGGGGATAAACGCTGGCGCCATCAATGCTGCCGTGAAAGAGGACTTCGAACGCCAACACCCGGTGCTGGGCATCGAGAAATATCACACCGAAGACTTCATGCTCTTGTTGCACAAGATGCAGTTTTAGGTATGAAGCCACGGCGTCAGGCGACATCAGGTTAGGGCCGCGGGCGAACAGCCGACGATCCAGAATATGCAGTGCTTCGTCGATCACCTGGTTTTCTTGGACGATACGATCAGCCTCGAAATCCGAGGTCTCAATCAGTGTGAGTTGGGTGCTCATGGTGGTACCTCCGAAGGGAACAATCAGGGGTACACACCCGAGGGGAGTGGTGTCCCCGAGGTGGATATAGAGTTGTGGGCGTTAGCAGGTGACGCGCTGTTTACAGCCGAGTGAATCGGTGGCGTTGACCGTGTAGGTGTGAACCACAACCGTCGCAGGGCAATGGGGAAAAAGCCTTTATTCCCCAGCCAGTTTCGGGATCGAAGTCGGCACTGATGGGCATTAACCGAACCAGTCCACGATGGATACCGGCGATGCGTTTCTCAATTTCATCCGTCGTGTAATAGAGCGATAACGTGCTGTAGTCCTCGTAAGCAGTAGCGAACAGGCAGTCGTCGCAAAGCCAGAACGATTCCATGATGGTTCCCTTGTGCGGATTGAAGAAAAGGCGCTCGAGGGAGCGCCTTGATGGGAACATCGTGGACTGTTCAGGCGGACTGAACGGTACGTGTAGCATCACGGCGAGCCGTGCGGGGAGCGGGTGGAGATTCAGGTTCGACCCGAGCCTCTGTTGGGTTTGCGGTCTCCTCAGCTTCGGTATCAGCCGATGAAGGGGATGGCTCACTGTTTGGCGCTTGCTCAGCAGGTGCTGTTACTTCCTGCCTGACGGGCGCTTTGTATTCGAACGTGCCGTTGACCTTGATCCAGTCAATGAACAGCAAACGACCTTTCAGGCTGGCGCCCGGTTGACCTTGTTTATCGCCTTTCTCGTAGAGAAACGGATCGATCCACAGGTCGCCGATACGGAACGACAGCAAGACCTTTTTCTCGGCTTTGACGGCGCCCATATAGAGACGAATCAAGCGTTCAGCTTCACCCCCAGCGACTTTGCAGTCGAAACGGGTGTACTCCACCGCATCGGTGGCACCGTGCAGGGCTGCGATATCGCAAGCCATGAATGGCTGGCCGCGGCGGACTTGTACTTCACGAACACGGTTGAGATAACCGATACCGACGGTGTGCAGATTGAAGTAAGTGGTCGCTTCTTGGGAGTGGTTGGCGTGGGCCATGGTGTTTCTCCTGTTTCAAGGGAAAACGGCGACGCACAGCCCCTGACGGGGAAGCGAGCCCCCGTCAGGGTGGGTAAGGTGAAGGCGAGCGATGAACGACTCGGCACCGGCAAGCCGATGACGATCAGAACGATGCGTCTGGGGAAATAGCGGTGCAGCAGAGGAGCATCTGCGGTGGTGATCCGCAAGCATAGGGTAGTGGGCATTCATTACCGCTGAAGCGGTAACCGCGCGAGCTTCCGAACGCTGATCGCACTTGGGTAAACCACCACGAACGTGGCGTAGCCTTGAAGGTTCTGGCTACCTGGGCTGGGCTGTCAACGACAGCGAACCACGCCCTTTGTATAAGCCTGTCATAGGGGAGCGTCAAGACGCTGCCACCCGATTTTTTATGGCCGGAATATAGTGGTAGTCACTGGACTGAAGAAAGTGAAGAGTGCGCCTGGCGGGGTGCCAGGCGAAGAAGAGAAAAGCCACCTTTGACGGTCGTACGCAGTCGACAAGCTCCTCGCAAAACTGTATTCACTGCGTCACGCTTCGCCAACCGACCCTTGTCGTGGCCCGGGTCGGAACATGCTGGCACGCATCCGCGCACAAAGGGTGCCCAGTGTTTCCCCGGTGGGCTCCGGAACTGAATACGATCGCTGAAGCGGATGACCGCTATTGCCTGGTAGAGGCAACAGTGGTCATCCGCCACAGTGATCAGGTCGAGCACAAATCAGGAATGAAATTCCGCAGAAAGAGAAGGCTCCGAACTCAAGGAGTTCGACCGACCTGCCCGGAGCGATTCGGTCTTGGGTCGCCGTTGGCGATGATCCTGAGACACTACAGCAGAGAGGGTGGGATCACGTCAAGCCAGTGGGCGATCCCGCATAAGCCACTACATTGAGCACGATGAAAGAGGTTACTTACTGCCGAGATGAGCGGCCAATTGTTCGACGGTTGCCAGGATAAAGGCGCGGTCACTTTCTTTGCCTTGGCCCGTGAAATCGGACAACACTTTATCGACTTAGAGAGGGATCAGCCGCCGTTGATGATGCACTGATCAGCACATCACCCCAATACTCATGCCGATCTACAGTGAAGCGTCATGAGCGACGCGTATCTTTTCTGATCGGCACTGTTCCCTTACAGTCGGGGTAGTGGGAGCATGACCAGAACGGTCCTGATTTGCCCTTTCGTTTGAGCATTGAGGCGTTGCAAATGGGGCAGGTCGGGCCGGCTTCGACCGGTACCGCCAAGGTGAGTGCGCCACAGTGTTCGACCAATTGTGCAATCCAGTTCGCCTGCTTGGCAACGAACGCATCTAGGGTCAGGCGTCCCGCTTCGATTTCGTCCAACGCCTGTTCCCAGATTGCGGTCATACCCGGATCTGCGACTGCTGCTGGTACCGCCTCGATCAGGGTATGGGCCGCGGCGGTGGCCATCAAGGCGCGTTTTTTCTTCAGCAAATAACCGCGATCAATTAACCCTTTGATAATGCCGGCTCGTGTGGCTTCGGTTCCGATACCGGTGGTGTCCCGAAGTTTCTGTTTCAGGCGTGGGTCGTTGACAAGCTTGGCGACGTTTTTCATCGCCTTGATCAGATCACCCTCGGTGAGAGGTTTAGGAGCGGCCGTTTGCATGGATTTGAGTTCGGCATTGTCCACTGCGCACTGCGCTCCCTTTTGCAAGATGGGTAAGACTTGGGATTTGTGACTGGGCTCATCCTCCTCGGTGTTTTCGGAGAGTAAGCTTTTCCAGCCCTGGACCAAGATCAGTTTGCCCACAGCGGTCAATCGTTCTTCGCCACGCGCCAGTTCGACCTGGGTCCGATCAAACTCATGATGCGGAAGAAACTGCACTAGGTAGTGGCTACGGATCAGTTCGTAGACATGGCGTTCTTGTTCGGACATCCGCACCAGGTTTGCCGGTTCGATGGTGGGGATGATGCCGTGGTGCGCAGTGACCTTGGCATTGTTCCATGCGCGGGAGCGCAATGATTGATCGAGGTCCTCGAATGCAGGTCTGAGTGCAGGATCCGTTTTGAGCAGGGCGTCTAGTACCGCGGGAGCCTCGTTGAACATATTCTCTGGCAAATAGCGGCAATCGCTGCGCGGGTAGGTGGTGGCTTTGTGGGTTTCATACAGGGCTTGGGCGATGTTCAGGGTTTCCTGGACGCCGAGCCCCAGCTTACGCGAGCAGACTTCCTGCAACGTGCTTAGGTCGAAGGGCAGGGGCGGCGGTTCTCGGAAGTGCTCAGTATGTAACGAGATTACCGTGGCGGACTTCTCGTCGGTGATTGTTTGGACCGCGTGATGGGCAAGCACTTGTTGTAGGCAACGCCCCGACTCGTCCCGTCCTGAGCATGGCGGTAACCACGCCGCGATGAATCGCTGGCCCATCGACGATAGGTGTACCTCAATGTTCCAGTAAGGTACCGGGACGAAGCCGGCAATCGCACGATCCCGATCGACCACCAGACGTAAGGTGGGTGTCTGGACGCGCCCCACTGACAAAACGCCGTCGTAGCCTGCCCGCCGACCAAGAAGGGTAAACAAACGACTGAGGTTCATGCCGATCAGCCAGTCGGCACGGCTGCGGGCGAGGGCCGAGTGATAGAGCGGGAAGGTCTCCTGACCAGACTTCAGCGAGGAGAGGGCTTTGCGAATCGACGCCTCGTTGAGGGCGGACAACCAGAGGCGCTGAACGGAGCCTGGATACTTGCAGAGCTCCAGCAACTCGCGGGCAATCATCTCACCTTCTCGGTCGGCGTCGGTTGCGATGACAACGGTGGTGGCTTCGCTGAGCAGGCGTTTGATGATTTTGAACTGCGCGGCAGTCTTGGGTTTGACCTCGACCTGCCACTGCACGGGAATGATAGGTAGATGATCCAACGACCAGTTTTTGTACTGAATGCCGTAGGTTTCAGGCGGGGCCGTCTCCAGTAGGTGGCCGATACACCAGGTGACAGTTGTCTCGGGGCCGATTAGGCAACCATCACCACGCCGAGTGGCTCCGAGAACCTTGGCGATGTCACGACCCTGGGAAGGTTTTTCGCAGAGGAAGAGGCGCATATAACTACTCCGGATTGAGTTCGGAGCAGCGTTGTTCGAAGTAGCAGGTGCGAGATATGAGAAACCCGAATGGCAGGTTCCTCATATTAGTCGGTGAGGGCGGCTTTGAATGGGCTGAAGCTGCTACCTTATTGGAGCGTTTGCAACTGGGTGGGGGGCTTCATGAGCCGCGAGCAATGACAGGCCAGGAACTTCGCGCAAAGGCGCAATTTTTATGCCTGAAGTCGTTCAGGCCTTAGGTGATTGCCCTCTGTGTTTCCTGGGTTTCGAGGTCGGCGAGCTGGCCTGCTCAGTATTTTGAGCGGCCGTCGGTTCACTGGAGCGTTCCCGCATGACCACGCTGTGCACCCGGTGAGGCAGGATGCCGACTCGACGGGCCTCGATCTTGAAGGTCACCCGCGCATTGTCTTCGCTGTCCTCCCACTCATCGCGCACCGTACGACCTTCGACCAGTACGCGCATGCCTTTCTGGTACAGGGTGCTCCAGTGTTCAGCCTCACGGTGCCAGAGCTCAACCGGCGCCCAATAGCCGCCCCGATCTTCATAGCTGCCCTCGCGTGGGATGGGGTTGTCAAAGTACACATTCAGCCGTAGCAAACGCCGCGGCTCGTCATT
Source organism: Pseudomonas extremaustralis (assembly GCF_900102035.1). NCBI lineage: Bacteria > Pseudomonadati > Pseudomonadota > Gammaproteobacteria > Pseudomonadales > Pseudomonadaceae > Pseudomonas > Pseudomonas extremaustralis. Next base: position 2,750,610 of record NZ_LT629689.1, on the reverse strand, counting down.
GCCAGAGGCGAACTCCTGGAATTCTGGCGCACTGCCGATGTTGCCTTCGCCGACGAAAAAAGTACTCATCGTGATATCTCCGCTGCGGTTGTGAACTGGCGCAGCAGCCGTTCGGCACTGGCCATTTTGATCGCGCAGGTCGAGGCCTGGCGGTAAAGCGAATGCACCACGCTCATCTGTAGGTTCAGTGCAATGCGCTCGCATTCGAAACGGTGCAATCCTTCGCGCACGACCTGGGACAGGGAGTTGTTGCGGACCTGGCGTTCCCAGACCGCAACCCCCATACGGGCAAAATCACGGGTGCGCCAACGCAAAAAGGTGCTGCCCGCGCTGGTGTTCTGCAGCACCAATCGAATGTCCAGCAGTGAGTAAGGAGGCTGTCCGGCCTGCTGCACCACAGCCACCATCAGGTGACACAACTGCGCCTCGATTTCCCTCGCCACCTGCGCCAGGTGCTCCAATTCCCCCTTACCCTTAAAAGGTTTTAAAAGGCCTTTTAGGGAGGCTGCGTGTTCGAGCTGTCGATAGGAATCCTGTGTCAACGTATCGAAGGGCATTGGGTGAGCCGGATTCATGGGATTCATGCTTCGTCCTCCGGATCATCCACTGTCGTAGGCAGCTCCTCCGCGTCTTCTAACAACGCGTCGGCATCATCCACTGCCGCCGCACCACGGCGAACGATTGGCGGCGCGAACTGGGAGCGGCGATGACCCTCAAGAATGTCCATGGGGGGCAAACCCAGTTTATCGATGGCCGCCAGGGCACGCGCGTTGTTCGCCGCCATGTCATCGCGTGTGACGCCAGCATGCCGATAGCGTTGCGCCTGGCCGAACAGGCTGCGCAATAGATGGGCGCCGTCGTCGATCCAGGCTTCCATGTCGACGCGGCCGATCAAGGCGGTGTGATGGGCCAATAGGGTCCGGCGCACCAGGGTGTCGTAGTCGGTCAGCAGGTAGACCGCCAGAAAACCCAGCTGGCTGCCGATGTACAACGGCAAGGTGACGGGGTGGATGTTGAGGTTGTCGCTCATGTCGATCTGTGTCGGCAGGTCCTGCCTGATTCGATCCAGCTGTTGGGTCAGTTCCAGCATTCCGGTCTTGGCCTGCATCAGCTTTTCTTCGAGTTGCACCATGGCCCAGTCGGCATAGGGATCGTCCTGGGCCGCGGTTTGTTTGATCAGGTTGGTGACACTGATGTAGCCGGCCATGCCCATGATCGAGTGGACGCCTTCGCGTGCGGTCCGACCTTGCCAGATACGGGCGGCGTGGTGGGTGTGCAGGGTCAGGGTGATGCTGCTGCGCAATGAACCCAGGTTGAGTTGATAGTGATCGGCCACGGTGTTGTCCTCGCATTCGCTTGGACGGGAACGTTGCGACAGATGAGGGTCGAGGGCAGCCAAAAAACTGAATGCGGTCTGTTCGGTTTGGTTTAAGAGGGCTAATTATGGAGACGTCAGTAGATTTGATGCCACCGGCATCAAATCTACTGACGTCTACGTTCATCGAAAGAGATGTCCCGGCTTTTCCCTAAGAGTTTCATAGTTTGGTCCGATGTGTTCGTAGAGTGGAACACCATGGATTTGATGCCACTGGCATCAAATCTACTGAGGTCCACCGCGTTTGCCACGCAGTTGGCGCAGCTCATTCAGGCACGCTTGTGCGAGGGCAGACGCGGGTTCGCCCTGTTGTCGAGATGGCCGCGAGGGAGCGGGTGGAGGTGATTCTGCAATGGGTGAAGGTTCGGCCTGACCTGCCCAAGGACGAAAGTCACCTTTCAGTGCGCGCTGGATCAGGCCCATCAGATACGCCGCTGGCTTGCGGATTCCACCGGCCGCACAACGTGCTCCCGCTTCGTTGAGCACCGCCTGCCGATCCGCTGGTTTGAGCTTGTTCAGCGCCACGGCGACGGCCTGACGCTCGCTTGGGCTCAGGTGCAGCGCAGCGGGCCAGTGCAGGTTATCCACCGCTGGGGTCGCGCGCGGTACTGTACAAATACTTTCTTTTAATACAGTACAGGCGGCGTTCGGATTCCGAACGGTGTCTGAAACATTGACGTTCAGGCCCGGTTCGGAATCCGAACGAGGGCCTGCACGATTCCGAACGCGGTGATCTTCCTCCCGTTCGGAATCGTGGAAGGCATCAACGGCTGGCTGATCCAATCCTTGCTGCGTCCAGTGTTCGCCCCAGCTGTCGAGCCGCGTCGGTAACCGATCACGATCGATATTCGTGTCCTGGCGGACTTCCTCCACAACGTGCTGAGCGACAATACGCACCGCCTTCGTCGCATGGCCGAGGGCATGCCCGACCAGCGCCAGGTAATCCTGATCCAGTTCCATGGCTTCGGCGGGGGTTAACGGCTCATCGTGCAGAACATACAGCGAACCTTGAAGACGTCCGCTGAGCTGATCGCGTCCGCGACTCACCAAACTGAGCCAGCGCGTCAACCTGAGCATCGTCAACACCCGAGCAATGGTTTCACGGGAGGCTGACGCACCGTAGGGCACGCTCGACAGGTAAGGCTGCAAATCCTCATAGCGCGGCGTGACCACGCCCTGGCCTTGCAGCATGAGTCGAAACACCTGCCAGGCATTGCGTTCCAACGGCGTCAACCGACTATCCAACAGCAGCCGACGTGGCACGACTTCGTGAGATTGGCCACTAAACAGAAAGCCAGCCTGTAGAGCCTGGTTGGAGGGCTGCTCAGTGGTTGGGCGTGCAGGCCAGCGCTCATGCAGCTGCTTTGTGCATTGCTGCAGGACACGTTGCCAGCGTCCGGAAGGAACAGCATTCATGTTTTGTTGCTGTACTGGTCGATTTGCTGCCAAACGATGGTCAAGCTGATCTGCTGTTCTTCGGCAAGCATCATCATGGCGTCGAGTTTATCCTCGGTGCCGTCCTCTGTTCGTATTTGGCACCAACGTTGCCACAACGCATGCTCCTGCGCTTCGCTCAAATGTTGGGGGCGGCCTTTACGGGTTTCTATTTTGAGTAGACGCCGGCGCATGGCTGTTTCCGAATGCGCCAGGCCGAAGCACTGATACATGATGGTGCTGCTGGCGCCGAGCTTGAGCGCTCGGTTGATCAACCGTTCGTTCTGTTCATCACGTTCAGCTTGTTCGATCAAACGATGCAGCACCGGCGAGTCAATCTTGACCTCAAGCCAAGGGACAGTGGCATGGGCCAGGCGCGATAACGTGGTCGGTGGTAAGGATTGCAGCATGAAGATGTCATCCTCACTCAGTCCAAGTGCCTTGCAGCGTTGCAGGTTGCCCAGGCGTAGTTCGTGCAGTACCTGGGTTAGCATGGCTTGATTGAGCATATTGAAGGACAAGTTCATCTCAGCTCCTCCGGTGAGTTTTTGTCTTCAAAGATGAGTGTTAAGTCGATTAGGCGCCGGGCCAAGCGGATCAGGCGAAACAGTTTGATTAGCATACTGTCAGGCAGTCGCTCCAGACCCACGTCCGTGACTGGTCTATCTGGTAGAGGGAGTTGATAGACCCCCAGCAACAACTGCCCGAACAGTGCGGAGGGGATTTGCTTGCGATCCTCCCAGTTCACCTCGTCTTGAGCCCGTAACAGGGCCAGGAGCATTAGGTGAACGCCCGTCGAGCGAGGCGCTGAAAGATCGAGTCGCTCAATGTTCAGGGCGAAGCCCAAGCCACGCTTTTGATCAATGATGCTCTCGGCATCTCCGGCATAGGCCGCCATTTCTCGAGCCAGTCCAGCAATGGCTAAACGCAGTTGTTCAGGTGTATCCAGCTGTGGTGTGATGATCCAAATGTCGTCGATTGGGCAGGTTTCGACTGGAGACGTCGGCTCGGTGGAGATCTCGCGATCGATTTGCTCACGAATCTGTTGAACGCGTGATAGATGACTGACCGCAGGTGAAGTATTTTTTTCGGGGGCTGTGAGTCGTTCTTCTGAAATTGGCTCTATCTTGCTCTGGGCATCAGTTGATTCGGGGTTAGGGTCGGAGGAGGGCGACTCTGCCGCAGTTTCATGCCCGCTTGGCCGATGGCTGTTTTCTGAAGGCGTGGTGGTGACAGCCCTAGGCGTGGCGACGACCCGTTGGGTATCGCTCAGCTCCAGGGCCAGCATACGGTAGGACTGTCCAAGCAGGTGGCTCATGCGTTCGAGCAATTCGTCCTGGATCTGCTCAAGATCAAAAGATTCAGGATCGCCATCGAAGTAGCTCATGGTCTCTAGCCAGAACTCTGCAAATGAAACGGCAGCGGTTGGATAACGGTTCCAGGCTCGCTCAGCCTGACTACGTAGACCGATCAGGCGCTCTATCTGAGGCTTACCCAATCCGGCATACAGAGTTTGTGGAATGGCAGGCAATAAGTGTTCGAGGGTGTCCATCATACGGCTGATATGCGACTGCGAAATCGGATAGCCTCCAGCGGCAAGACGTCGAGCCAGCTCCCGTTGTGAGAGATCTGCGCCATCGGACTCAAGCATGGTTTTGAGTTTGGCTACTGCCAGCGCCCGTTCGATGAACGTGAGTTGACCGTGCAGGTCGCTTTCCGCCAAATGGCCGAGTAGGGCGGTGATTTCATTGCTCCAAGGTCGGAACAGGCAGTGGATCCGAAAGAAACGCTCGTCGCGAGTTTCCTGCCACAGTTCGCCGAGAATGGCTAAGCGCGTATTACCGCCGTTGCGGATGATGAAAGAGGCTTCACCCGGTCGGCGGGTTATCGGTGGCGGTTGATCCAGCCCGCGTTCACGGATCGACGCCTTGATATCGTCATAAACCGGGTTACGAATGAAGCGTGGGTTGTGTTCGTAGGGACGTAACTGTTCCAGAGTGACCAGCATGGGAGTGTCGATGACGGGATCGGACAGTCGCTCCAGTCCAGGACCTTGAGTGAAGTGGTCCTGGTGCAGCTTGTCGGTGATTTCCTCCTGACTGAGCTTCTTCATTGGAACCGCCTCGGTTAACGTCGGCTACGTAAATGGTCACCGACCTCGAATTTCACGATTTCGGCAGTCCCTGAACCTTCGAAATGTTGGGAGAGTTCTGCGAGGAAACACACCATGGCCGAGCGCCCCCCTTGCAAACGAAAAGCCACGGTGCAGTACTTCTCGCAAGCCGCGTCGCGTGGTCGAATGGAAGGCTGAACAACGATAGGAAACTGATCCAACATTAGAAAACTCCTTACCAAGCTCTATTGGCTTCAAGGTCGATCAAAAAAAAATCGGTGAAATGCTGATTGGGCGATTTTTTTATCGAGGCTCCGCACACCTCATTACCGAAGAGATCGCTTCACGCCATTCAGGGAATAATTCGATGGCCAGCGCCTGCATGATTTCTAGCGCAGACTGCGAGCGCCGGCGTTTACTCGACGGGCGAGCGTCTATTCGGTGGACCGGTAAGCCTAGGGAGGCGGCATTGAGATACGCCACCCGATCCGGGATTACGGTGTCTAGAACCGAGATCTTGGTAGCCTCTGGGAAATTCTCGCGCAGGCTTCGGATGATCATCCGGGTGTCCAGCCGATTGACGTTCACTTGGTTCAGTAAGAGCCGCAACGGCGGCGGGTCGATGCCTAGATGACGAAACGGTTCGAGCTCACTCAGTAGTTTTAAGGTGCCCCGACGCATTTCGCGGGCAGCGAGCATTTCCGGCGTGATGGGAGAGAGGGCGAGATCGGAGGCCAAGATGGCCATTTCCAGCAGCACACTGCGGGCTCCCTGAGTATCAATCAAAAGCAGGTCATAATTGAGATGCAAATCGTTGAGCAAATTGTGTAGGCGTAGTCGTCCGTCAGGGGCATGTAGCAACAAGGTGCTCAGTCGACCTTGATCGTCATTAGAGAAAATCAGGTCGAGACCGACGACTGCAGTCCTAGAAATTATTCGTTCAGGTATTGTTAGATTGAGTGCAATGAGCTCGTACGCACCTGCCTGCGCTTTCTGGCTCAATGAATAATAACTGGAGAGGGTGGGTTGGCTATCCAGATCCAAGAGCAGAACACGGAGACCAGCATCGGCCAACAGGCCGCCGAGGTTCGCCGCTACTGTAGTTTTGCCTACACCACCCTTGGTGGAAACCACCGAGACCACGTGCATCACCCTCACTCCTGTTGTGAAAGGCGTTCTGCAATCCAGTGTTCGATTTCCAGAGAGTCCCAGCCGACCGCGCGCAGCCCGATACGCTTCGCCCGCGGGAACTTGCCTTCCTTCATCAGGTTGTAAATATGCGCACGTTTGAAGCCGGTTTTTAGTTCAACCTCTTCACGTCGCATGATGTGGCGTTGGGGTTGAGGCGCTTCGGGTTCGGGTACCGATGGGTTGGACATGCTAGTCACTCCTGGCGCCTGTTGGCGCGTGGTGGGAAGTGACTTGGATTGAATCGCACTAGCGCGGCTGAGTCATTGCACTGCAATCAAGCCCATTGCAACGCAATTGACTGGATCAGTTGTTTTTCTTGAGGCTACGATTGGCCACAGCAAACTTTTCATCCAGCGTCCGCTTGCTGAGGCCGGGCACATCTTTGTGACGGGCGACAATGGCGTCGACGATGGCTGCTTGATTCGTGAATACCGAAAGAGGTTTTCCGGCGGGCGAATGGTCCAAAAGAAGGCTGACCAATGCCCCGATCATATTGTGATAGGTCAGTTCACTACGCTCGCTGAGTTGACCATTCGTTTTGGCCAAGGCTTTGAGATCATCTCTTTCAAGTCCAATCGACTGGAGTTCTCCCAAGATTTCTTGAATGTGTTGCTGTTGCGCTTTCAACGCTCTCGATAACTCGTCTCGATCTGCTTTCACTGAAAGAAACGTTCCGAGACTGACCTTTGCAGATGTATCCTCACCGGACTCGAATAAAAAGCTGGGCTTATGGTCGGGATAATGAATTTCCATCCAGCGGCGTAAGTCTGAATGGCGTATGGTCAGCTGATAGGGCTCTACGTAGCTTCCCAAAGGAACAGAAACGCCGAGGCAGCCGTACGGCAGTTCTCCATTGCGTATGGCGTCTAAAATCCTTTCGACAGCGATGTGAAGATTGGGCCATCGGGGAAAGAGGGTTGCAAGGTTCTCAGGACGAGACCAATCCGCGTGCATAATTTGGGCTTCGTAGCGAGTGAGATTGCACCAGCGCAATGCTGCATCTATAGGGCGATAGAAGCTTTTGCTATGCGAATTAAAAACATTAATAGCCATAGCGTGACGGACCTCCATTCCTAATGGATAGGCCTCTCACCGACTATCAATATTCAAACTAGCGATTCATGCTAGCTGTTTCCTCCATCGACCAAATCGGTGAGGTCATTTAATTTCGAGTGCTACCAGAAAGCAATACCCGAGTAGCAATCGATTTTTTACGCGATCCAGAGCCACAATCTCGGTCTCTTAACCAAAAATTCGGGTTCTGATTAGGTATCCTCCACATGACCCAGAGGTGCAGATATCATTAATCAATGATGCAGATTCTTGATGTTTGGAACTTCTTGATCAATTGAACCGCTCTGGATGTTAATAGCTAGGGAAGATTGATTATATTGTGCTCAGGCCCAGAGCCTAATTTCGTAATATTTTCCGCACCCCTGTCATTTACAATGAGCACGCTGCCCTCTCGATATCCGCCAGCACCTTGCGTACCTTCCGGTAGCATTACCATTGGTGTCATCGATACCACCATGCCCGTTTCTAGCACCGTCTCGATATCTTCGCGTAATTCGAGCCCAGCCTCCCGTCCGTAATAGTGGCAAAGGACTCCATTTGAGTGACCGTAACCGAAAGTGCGATAATTGAGCAGATCCGCTTGTAGATAGATTTCATTTAGCTCTGCCGCAATATCGCAGCAACGAACCCCTGGTCTAATTATCTCTTGCCCGCGTTGGTGTACTTTGCAGTTGATTTCCCATATGCGACGCTGCTGGGCATTTGGCTCACCCAAAAAAGCCGTTCGTTCTAATGAAGAAAAATAGCCTGCGATCATCGGAAAACAGTTAACTGAAAGTATATCGCCGGATTTAACTCGACGACTGGTAACGGGATTATGGGCGCCATCAGTATTCAGGCCGGATTGAAACCACGTCCACGTGTCACGAAGCTCACAGTAAGGCATGCGCTTAGCAATTTCCCTGGTCATTGCAGCCGTCCCTGCAAGTGCTACCTCGTATTCAGGCACACCTTCAGATATCGCCTCTAAACAAGCCGCACCTCCTACGTCCGCTACGGCTGCACCAATACGAATCAGCTGGATTTCTTCGGTTGACTTGAACATGCGAATACGGTTGGTGCCAGGCGCGATGCCAATTAGTTCCGCATTGTCAAGAGCGGCTTCTACCTTGCGAAATTTATCGAGGGATAGATGATCGAACTCTACGCCTATACGGCGAGATTTTAATGGGATTGCTTTACGTAGAGCAACAAAATAGTTATCACGCTTCCAGTCTGTATAGACAAGATTATCTCCCCAGCTGCGGCGATAACCTTGGCCTCCATCAATATTGGTCGTGATAAGAATGGAGCTATCGTGCGTTACTACTAATGCGTAGCTACGCCCAAACTCGCAGTAGAGGAAGTCGCCAAAATAGTTTATGTTGTGTATTGAGCTCAATACAATGGCGTCCAAACTGGTGTTGGTCATATGCTGACGTAATAGTTGAAGGCGTCGGGACATTTCCTTCACACTGAAAGTAGACCGTGTTTTAGGTCCATTTTGAAGTGTAATGTAATTAGGCATGCTCATGCCGAGGTTCCTGTCTAGTGAAGGCAGCGCGTAGCATCTCCTTCACGCCCAATAGGAACAAATGACGATTTTTAATTCCGTACTATTAGCAGAGCTTATGGCTCAGGCAGATATCTAGCTACCTAGGTTCAAGCGCCGCTGTGACAGGTGCTGCTCCACCTCGCTCTTAATCCACTTCTTCAGCGCCTGAACCCTAGGGCGGTCTTCATGGATGCTAGGGTGCACTAGCCATACTTGGCCATCTTGCATTACCTCAGGGAACGGCCTGACCAAAGTACCGTTTGCTATCTCTTTGGCACACAGCGAATGCCGCATTAACGCGACCCCCTGGCCATCACAAGCCGCCTGCAACACAAGGTCTGCCCGCGAAAATGAGCAGCCTCCACGGGTATTGATATCGTAGCGGCTGTGCCGGGAGAAAAAAGCGTCCCAGTTGGTGCTGTAGGCAGCGTGAGGCATAGAGTCATGTAACAAGATCGTCTGACACAAATCACCATAATCTTTGATTTCTAATCGTGCCAACAAATCCGCGCTGGCTACTGGATAAACGAGGTCATCGAATAGGTGTAGCTGAGAGAGCTTGGCATTGTCAGTCCAAGCGCAGCTGATTGCCAAGTCGACGCCGTCGCTATTGAAATTAGGGGTACTCAGATCCGCTTCTACCTCCAACTGTATGCCAGGGTAGGCTTGATTGAAGGATGGCATCCGCGGCAGCAACCACTTGCTAGCGAAGGAGGGCATCACGCGCACTTTTAGCGTGCCACTTAGCTCTTCATCTCCAATTTGGTGCAAAGTCGTTCCTAAAAGCCTCAACGCTTGGTCGACTCCGATGTGCAAGCGTTCACCGCGGTGCGTAAGCCTCAAGCCCCTAGGCAGGCGATAAAAAAGCTCATAGCCCAGTTCCTGCTCAAGCGCTTGAATCTTCTGGCTTACAGCGCTTTGTGTAAGGAACAGGTCTTTTGATGCGCGAGTGAAGCTCAAGTGCCGTGCAGCAGCATCGAAGTAGCGCAATCCCTCAAGAGAAGGTAGGGCACGAGACATGACGAGGCTCCAGCAGTTGGGATTTTACCAGTACAAGCATGAGTCATGCCGACATTAGTAAACCTAATGAGTCGACGTTAAAAATAGCCGTTTGTTCATGATTTCGGTTGTGGACATGCTGTGTGAGCGCCAACCGATTCGCCCACTTCTACTCGTAACTCATCGAAAGGATCGCGTCATGAGACCACTGTACTCGCTGCTGACTCCATTGTTAGTTGGCACTTTAGCGTCCTTTGCAGCTGCTGAGGCTAAGGCTGATTTACTTTCTGACATCAAGGGGCGTGGCGAGATTGTCGTCGCAACCGAAGCACGTTATGCGCCTTTTGAGATGATCGAGGACGGTAAAATTGTCGGGTACGGGAAAGACTTGCTCGACGCGATTATGCTTGATTTGCCCGGGGTCAAACTTAAACAATTAGATGTGCCATTTCAGGGCATACTTCCTGGATTATCCAGCAAAAGATTCGACTTCGTTGCCACGTCACTTACTATAACTAAGGCGCGAGCAGAAAGTTTTGCTTTTACCTTGCCTTTTTCCACTGCTAGTGTGGCAGTATTGAAGCGTAAAGGAGACGCTCGGATCAATAGTGCCGAAGATTTGATTGGCATGGTAGTAGGAAGTCAAGCTGGAGCCCCACAAATCGACGTGCTCAAGGAGTATGAGCGGACTGTACTGCAGCCTACGAAGAACTCGGGCGTGAAAGAAATCAAGGCATTTATGGACTATAATGAGGCTTATGCGGCTTTGGCCTCCCGTCGCGTCGATGCAGTCGTTCAATCCCTACCCAATCTCGCGCCTTTAATCAAGGAACGTGGAGATGTATTTGAAATTGTACAGCCTCCCTTCGGACCGCCGACATACTATGCGTGGGCCGGTCGTAAAGATGCTGACAGCGCCTCTCTTGTTAAATTCTTCAGTGACGGTATTGCAAAGCTGAACGCAAGTGGTGAGTTAGCCAAGCTCCAGCGCAAATGGTTCGGCTTCGAAATGCCTCTACCTACTGATGCTGTTCCAGCACCGATAAACTGAATGCAGTAATGCTAGTCGGGAAAATTAGGTATGTTTGATTTAACAGCTACAGCCCACTATTTGCCACAGCTTTTGGCAGGCCTGTTTACCACACTATGGGTATCTTTGACCGCTATTGCGTTAGGGCTGGTGGTGGGCTGGGCTGTTTGCCTTGGTCTGATGGGTGAGCATAGGTGGCTCCGGATGTTCTGCGCTGCTTATGTAAGCTTCTTTCGAGGCACGCCTTTGTTGGTACAGCTTGTTCTAGTATTTTATGCACTGCCTTCTATTGGGATAAGTTTACCTCCACTGGCCGCCGCGATTGTCGCGTTAACTTTGAATAGTGGAGCCTTCCAGGGTGAAATATTGCGCTCCGGTTTCCAGCTTCTGCCATACGGTCAAACTGAGGCGGCCAGAGATCTTGGTCTGTCGCGCTGGCAAGCATTGATTTATATTAAAACACCCCAGGTGTTGAAGGCCATGTTGCCTGCTCTTGTAAACGAAACTATCGATATCATTAAAAATTCCTCATTGATTTCTGCTGTCGCTGTACATGAGCTTATGAGGACAGCTCAAACCCTTGCCTCAACTACCTACCGCCCCATCGAATTCTTTATCGTGACTGGACTGCTTTACTTGGCCCTAACAATGGCGACTGGACGGGTGGGTAACTGGCTGGAAGCTAGGCTAAAAATTGCATAGGAGGTGCCTTTGATTGGCATTGGTCTGTTTGACGAGTACGGTGGCTCAATCCTAGCCGGGATTTGCGTTACGCTGAAAATGAGTATTGGGGGAATTGCGCTGGGGATGGTTTTAGGCCTGGCGTTACAGAGTTTTTACAAGCCTAATAACAAACCAGCTGCCTTTTTATATCAGCTGTATTTAAATGTTTTTCGGGGTACGCCGCTTCTTCTACAATTATTTTTGGTTTTCTATGGGGGACCATACATAGGTATTGACTGGACTGCAGAAACCGTAGGATTGATAGGTCTAGGGTTGTATGGTGCAGCCTATTTTGCAGAGATATTTCGTGCTGGACGTGAGTCAATTCCAAAAGGTCAACTCGAAGCTGCAAGAGATCTGGGACTGACAGGTACCCAGGCATTTCGAGTTGTGCTGTGGCCGCAGATGATGGCTCGGTGCGTACCAGCAGTTGTCGGGCAGACGATAATTCTACTAAAAGAGTCGTCTGTTTTGTCGATTATAACAGTCGCTGAGTTAACTAATGTGGCGATGACAATTGCTGTTCAGAGCTACTCGATGCTGGAACCATATACGATATTGGCGTTGACGTATTGGGCTATTGCCATTGTACTAGCTGGCATTGGCTCCAGAGCTGAGCGTCATTTTAAAAACTATCTGCAGCGCTGAGGTTATGCATGTCCAATTCATACGCTATAGAAATTCGTGATTTGCAAAAAAGCTATGGCCAGCATGAAGTGCTCAAAGGCATTTCACTCACCGTCGCAAAAGGCGAGGTTGTTAGCATCATCGGAGGTTCTGGATCTGGTAAATCAACGTTGCTGAGATGTATAAACTTTCTTGAGGAATATGACGGTGGTGAGGTATTGGTAAATAACCGCCTTATTGGTTACGGAAGCTCTGTTACTGGAGGTTTGTACCAATTACCCGAAAACACAATCCAGAGTTCGCTTCGCAAGGTGTGCATGGTTTTTCAACAGTTCAATTTATGGCCGCATATGCGTGTTCTTGATAATGTTGCCACCCCCCTGAGGCTTGTAAAAAAAATGCCGAAACTTGCGGCATATGCAATGGCGGAGGCCCAGCTTGAAAAGGTCGGTCTCGCTCATAAGGCTTCCAGCTACCCGAGTCAACTCTCCGGAGGTCAACAGCAACGGGTGGCAATAGCCAGAGCGTTGGCGATGGAACCCAGCATTATGCTGTTTGACGAGCCTACCTCAGCTTTAGACCCCGAATTAGTAGGAGAGGTGCTCAATGTCATTAAGGACGTTGCGAGTGAAGGTATGACATTAGTTATCGTGACGCATGAGATGGGATTTGCGGCAAAGGTATCGGATAAAGTCGTCTTTCTCGCTGATGGTCGCGTAGAGGAACAGGGACCTCCTAGCCAAATATTTGGGGCTCCCACCAGCCCTCGCTTACTTCAGTTCCTTACGTCATGGAATGAGCGGCAGAATGGTGGCAGTGTAAATTGAATTGCATTTACATCAATATGGTCTTACTTTGTGATCAAACTATCATTTGATCTCTTTCCAGAAGCATTAGATGCTAAATATTATCTTGTGCGGTGTTGCGTTTAAGCATGGTACTGAGGATGCAGAAAAGTGTCTAAATTCCCTGGCGGTGAGTTGCATATTGTGAAATTTGGATTCTTGCTCTCTGAGGGGTTTGACCTATATTCATTAGCGAATGCTATACAGCCATTACGATCCGCTAATCATGTAGCAGGCTTTCAGCTTTGTGAGTGGCAAATTCTCAGTTTAGAAGGGGGCACGCTTAACGCAAGCAGCGGCATAGCTACCGAGACTACTCGGCTGGACCATGCGCAGTTATTTAATGTGTTGATCCTGTGTACCGCGGAGAATCTACATTCCGATGCGGATTACGATGCTGTCATGCAGCGGCTGGACCATTGGATCACCGAGCCTGTTAATCTGGGGGCCTTCGGCGGTGCGGGCTGGTTGTTGGCAATGAGTGGCGCGCTAAATGGTTTTCGTTGCAGCCTACCTGAAACAGGGTATTCCCAGCACCTCGGTATTTACAAAGACATCAAATTTGTTACCGCGCCATTCTGTGTCGACCGTGGACGCCTGACATGTATTGGCCGCCAAGCTGTTCAAGGGCTCATGTGCGAATTTCTAGCACAAGAGTATGGGCGGTATATTATGTTAGAAGTTGAAAAGAATCTGGCAGTCAAATCAGGCGCAAGTGGTACGATTCCCCAGGTCCGAACTTAATTCCAGATAATCGTTGTGAGCTGGCTTATCGATGTAAATTAAGAGACAGAACCCTGGGTTTTTTTGTGTGGCCGATTCGAAAGTGCTCAACCGTTCGCATATCAATGTTATTTACTTCTCGACCGAAATTATCCATCACCAAGCTTGTTTCGGTAATCTCTCTAGCATCGTGGCCACCCTTGTCCCGAGATTGATCGGGCTAGAATGAAGATCTGCCTCGGCAAGAATGTTATCGTCTATATCATGATATCCGCTGATGAATTGCATCCCTCGCCCATTCTGGAAGCCGGTCTGCACATCTGAGATGTGTTGGGCTACTCGGAACTCAAGCGTTTTTTCGCTCTGATCACCGATAACAGCGCAAATACGCTGCACTTGGCAGACCCCTACAGGCTAGCGGTTAGGCGGCCTGCTCATGTTTGATCCTGTCCGCCCCAGGCGACTACGTAATAATCTGTAGTCTGATGTCGCTCCACAAAGCAGAGTCCTGATGCAGCGCAGCTCGGCGCGCATGGAGTTATTCTCCGGTTGAACCGTTTGTGTCAGTAAATGTTGCATCTCCTTCCCCTATGACCGCTCGCCTCACCCAGAGAAGACCCATGCACTCGAACTCGCTCGCTTCGTTGCGCTGGTCACCTATCGTCAGCATCTAAGCTGCGTTTATGACTCGATATCGACGGTCGAGATCGTCCATGGACATATGTCATCCAAAACATCGCGGTGTGTAGCGCTTTTTGATTAGCCCTGAGTTCCCCTTCGAAAATAGCGGGTCTGGTCAATTACAGGTCGGATTCGCACAAAAAATCCTACTTCGCATCTGTTCGAATGATCTTCAGCGGCCAGCCAGAGTGGCGTCTTACGTCGCTGAATCAACGACAAGGATAAATGACATGCAAATGCCTAAAACCATCCAGATCAAGAACGGCGAAAAAGTGAAATCGACGTTTTCGGTTGAGGAATACGCCAATCGACAGGCCAAATTGCGAGCGTATCTATCGCAAAACAATATTGATGCGGCAGTTTTCACGTCCTATCACAACATAAACTACTACAGCGATTTCCTGTTTTGCTCCTTCGGCCGCCCGTACGCGCTGGTCGTTACCCAAGACAGTGCCGTTACTATCAGCGCCAACATCGATGGCGGTCAGCCTTGGCGCCGCACCGTGGGTACTGAAAACATCGTTTACACCGACTGGCAGCGCGACAATTATTTCGTCGCGATCCAGCAAGCATTGCCGAAAGCTGGACGCATTGGCATCGAATTTGACCATCTGAACCTGCTCAATCGCGACAAACTTGCCAGTCGTTACCCGCAGGCCGAATTGGTGGACATCGGCGCACCTTGTATGCGTATGCGCATGATCAAATCCGCCGAAGAGCATGCAATCATCCGCCATGGTGCCCGCGTGGCAGACATCGGTGGCGCAGCAATCGTGGAAGCCTTGCGTGATCAGGTGCCGGAGTATGAAGTCGCCCTGCATGCTACCCAGGCAATGGTGCGAGAAATTGCCCGCACCTTCCCGGACTCGGAACTGATGGACACCTGGACCTGGTTCCAGTCTGGCATCAACACCGACGGTGCACATAACCCGGTGACCTCGCGCAAGGTTAACAAAGGCGACATCCTGAGCCTCAATTGCTTCCCGATGATCGCTGGTTATTACACTGCGCTGGAACGCACAATGTTCCTGGGCCATTGCTCCGACGAGCATCTGCGTTTGTGGGAAGTGAACGTTAAAGTGCACGAGGCCGGCCTGAAACTAATCAAGCCGGGCATGCGCTGCTGTGATATCGCCCTGCAACTTAACGAGATTTTCCTTGAGCACGATCTTCTGCAATACCGCACTTTCGGCTACGGCCACTCCTTCGGTACGCTGAGCCATTACTATGGCCGCGAAGCTGGGCTGGAACTGCGCGAGGACATCGACACGGTATTAGAGCCGGGGATGGTGGTTTCTATTGAGCCGATGATCATGCTGCCTGAAGGCCTTCCGGGTGCGGGCGGTTACCGCGAACACGACATATTGATCGTCAACGAGCAGGGTGGGGAGAACATCACCAAATTCCCGTATGGCCCGGAACACAACATCATCAAGAAGTGAGATTACGCGCCGCACAGTGAACCTGTGCGGCGTTCTCTTTTATTAGTGGCAAACGTGTAGAAAAAACCGTCCCGGCGGCTGAGTTAAACGGAAAAAGCAACGTATGCACGATAATATCGCGCATCATTTACTGACCCTAAACCCTGCCAAGTAAAACAATAGAGGGTATTTGTCATGTTCTACGTCATGATTCCGGCCACTGGCTCAAACCAAACCAACTTCCATACCGCTTCAGGTAGCGATACAGCGTTGCCTCTTCATTCCGATAATTGCACCTCTACCACCGGAGGTTCGCAATGAGCACCTGAAGCGCAAGTCTGACGCCGATCCTGGACCAGCAGCTTGAACAGGTGTCCGAGCGCAAGGCACTGCGGCGCGCGGCCAGTGCCAGTTTCATGGGCAACTTCGTCGAATGGTTCGACTACGCAGCCTACGGCTATCTGGCAACCGTTATTGCACTGACGTTTTTTCCTCAGACCGACAAGGCGACCGGTCTGCTGGCAACCTTCGCGGTGTTTGCGCTGTCGTTTATCGTCCGACCGCTGGGAGGGCTAGTCTGGGGGCACTTCGGAGACAAATACGGGCGGCGCAGCGCATTGTCATGGTCGATTCTGATCATGTCAGTCTCGACCTTCTGCATCGGTATCCTGCCGACTTACAACCATATTGGTCTGTGGGCATCGGCTCTGTTGTTCCTAATCCGCTTGTTTCAGGGCTTTTCCGCTTCCGGAGAGTACGCCGGTGCATCAGCCTTTCTGGCCGAGTATGCCCCCGAGGGTAAACGCGGTTTGTATACCAGCATCGTGCCTGCGAGCACTGCTGCCGGCTTGTTGTTCGGAGCAGTGTTCGTGGCCGGTCTGCATTCGTGGATGAGCGTTGAGGATCTGCACAGCTGGGGCTGGCGTTTGCCCTTTCTGTTGGCGGCACCGTTCGGTCTAGTCGGGCGTTACATTCGCATGAGTTTGCAAGACACACCCAAATTTCTGGAGATGGAAAAACGCCTCGAGGCCAAGGAATGCGCGACCCACGCTCCAGTTCGCGAACTTTTGACCTTGCACCGGCGTAGCGTGATTACCGGGATCGGTGTGACATGCCTGAATGCGGTGGCGTTCTACCTGTTGCTCAGTTATATGCCGACCTACCTGTCCACCGAGATGGGCATGAGCGAGAGTGATTCGTTCATGGCGTCAACGGTGTCGTTGGCGACCTATATCGGGCTGATTTTCCTGATGGGCAAACTGTCTGATCTGTTCGGACGAAAGACCATGTTGCTGACCGCGTCGGTGCTGTTCCTAGCCCTTACATGGCCGCTGTTTGGCATGCTGAACAACCAGCCGCTGGTCGTCATTCTAATGATCCAGATCGCTTTTGGCGCGATCTTGGCGATGAATGATGGCACCTTGCCGTGCTTCCTCGCCGAGATATTCCCGACCCGCGTGCGTTTCAGCGGTTTTGCCTTTAGCTTCAATATCGCCAATGCGGTTTTCGGCGGCACTGCGCCCTTTATTGCGACCTGGCTGATTCAATTGACCGGTAACAAAATGGCGCCAGCCTGGTATCTACTGGCGGCCGCTGCCGTTGCTTTGATTGCCATGCTCGCCAGTCGCGAGACCGCGCATAAAGCCTTGCAGGATTGACCAGCACCATCACTACCCTGTATAGGCCGAGCATGCTCTGATCGCGTCCTTGAGGTCGCCGTGACGAACAGGCTCGGCTCCTACAATCAATGCACGGCAGCCACTTTTTTTCGTTCACTTATGGGCGATATGCCGAAGAAACGGCTGTAGCATTTGGAGAAGTGCGCTGGGGAGACAAATCCGCAAGCTAGGGCAATGTCGCGCACTTGCGACTCGCTGCGCAATAGCAATTGCCGCGCTCGCGAAAGACGCAGCTCCAGGTAATACTGACTCGGTGTGCGTTGCAGGTGCTTGTGAAATAGGCGTTCCAATTGCCGCACCGATACTTCGTTCAACCGCGCGAGCTCCTCAAGGCTCAATGGCTCATCGAGATTGGCTTCCATGATTGCCACCATCTGGCTGAGCTTAGGTTGGGACGTGCCCAGTTTCTGTCGTAATGGGACGCGTTGCTGTTCCTGTGCGCCCCGTACCCGATCACACAGTAGCAACTCGGCCGCATGTGCTGCGATGTCCCGACCACCGGGTTCGCGGGCAATCAACTGTAGTGTCATGTCCATAGAGGCGACGCCACCGGAGCAGGTGTAGCGATCACGATCGAGCTCGAATAACTGGTTGGAAATAATGATCCCCGGAAAACGCTCCTTCAGGGCTTCGATATCTTCCCAGTGAATCGTGCAGCGATAACCCTTGAGCAAATTAGCGCGCGCCAATAAGTGGCTCCCAGTGCAAATACCACCTAGTGGCACCTGATCATGCGCCAGCTTGCGTAGCCAGTTGAGTAACGGTTGACTGCTGTGATTAGAGACGATCGGGTTTGATCCGACAACAAACAGAATATCTAGTTTTGGTGCATCGGTGATGGTGTAGTCGGGCAGGATGCGCATGCCGTTGCTGGCCGTGACCGGGTCCATGTTCGCTGCGATGATAACCGTGCGGAACATCGGTTGACGCGCCGCCATATTGGCTATGCGCAATGTTTCCACGGCGGAGGCGAAGCCGATAGTGGTGAAATTTGGTATGACCAGAAAACCTACGGTTTTCACTGGCCGTGGTTCATTAGCCGAACGTCCCGCCGCGGGGGGGAGCGCCGCCTGGAGTTTCGCCATTGTTCGCACTCCTCAACTGCATAAGTGACGCGCTTTGCGGCAATATGCCGACGTTCGCAACATCATTTTGTTTCTACGAGGGTTAACCCCGCTTTCAGTCTTAGGATCTTACTCCGAGTGTCCGATCAATAGACAAAGCGATACCTGCTTGCACTCAAGGTTTTCCTTGGGGGTCGATTTGAAGCCGGTCGATCCGACCAAATGGCTACGGAAGGGAATGTCCATCGCATGTATGCAGTTACCGAGCAAATCCCACCGCCAGTAGGGCCAAATATCGAGCAGTGTATACGGAATGCTGCTTCATTCTCACCCTGGCCCATCGCCAATCTATATCGAGACAAAATTTGTGGTTTGGTGCAAAGGCGAGCTTGCTTGGATGCGTCGCTTGCTTCCTGCGGGGGGCACTGATCTAGGTGTCGTCCCCTAGCATTACCTGGAAACACGGAACCTTCCCCCGACGCTGGCCATCGACACGCCGGGTTGCAGGCATTCCTGGACTATCTGGGCTTTAAGGGGTTTGGGCTAAGACGTTCTTCGGCGCATGGGAATCCTGACGATAAGAGTGATGGTGTCCACGTATTTTTAGGTGGAGAACATCGCCCTTTGCTGGGATCGGGTAGGTGACTTTGCCGGACGGTTAGAGCGCCAGTTAAAGCTGGCAGAGGATAGTCGATGAAAGTTCGATACTGGTAAGAAATGGCGAATCAACCAGACCCCGAGTCATGCATGTTGCACCGTGAGGTGCAGGGTGAAGCGTTGACAGGGGAAACCGATGGGCCAGCCATTGAGCCGCGTAATCAGGAATTCGGGATGCCGATGCTGTTAACCGAAGCAGAAGGCAATACGGAGCATGGCGTTATACGCCAGTCATGCTCTGATCCCGCGCGGTCGGAGACCCTGTGCACGTCGGGAAGTCCTTTGCACAGAAACTGGGAGATCTCAGCGGTGCCCGGTGCGCAAGCACCGGGCGGAGGAGGAAAGGCCAAAAGCCGTAACCCTGCTGCCTACGTCGCTGAGAAGTCGGATACGTCCGTAGTACCTGAGAAGCCATCGAACAAGGGGCCAAGCCCTGCGGAGATAGTGGAGGAAAGGGACGTAGCCAAGGGAAACACCGACACGTCCCCCGCGCCCCGGACACAGAGTCGGATCAGTTGCGCGTCGATGGGACTTGAAGGTGTACGTGAAGCAGCCCGAAGGAACAAGGGCATGCAGTTCACGGCATTGCTGCACCACATCACACCGCAGTTATTGGCGCAGAGCTTCTATGCCTTGCGCCGCGATGCAGCGGTGGGCGTGGACGGCATGTCGTGGCGAGAATATGAGGAAGGTCTTCTCCAGCGGGTGACCGATTTGCACGCAAGGCTCCACAGTGGAGCCTATCGGGCAACGCCATCGCGGCGGGTGTACATTCCCAAAGCCGATGGCAGGCAGCGCCCGTTGGGCATTGACTCTTTGGAGGACAAGATTGTACAGCAGGCGGTTATTACCGTTCTGAATGCGATCTATGAAGAGGACTTTCTTGGATTCTCGTATGGGTTTCGACCGGGCCGCAGTCAGCACGATGCGCTGGCTGCGTTAACGGTCGCGCTGAAAAGCCAAAAGGTGAACTGGATACTTGATGCGGATATCACGTCGTTCTTTGATGAGATCGACCATGAATGGATGCTGATGTTTCTGGGACACCGAATTGCAGACCGGCGCTTGCTCGGGCTTATCTGCAAATGGCTTCAAGCGGGCGTTGTGGAGGATGGCCGTAGGGTGGCTGCGACCAAGGGGACGCCCCAAGGCGCAGTGATATCGCCGCTGCTGGCGAATATCTATCTTCACTACGTGCTGGATCTATGGGCAAGGCAGTGGCGCGAGCGCCACGCCCGTGGCGATGTGATTGTCGTGCGCTACGCGGATGACAGTGTGGTGGGGTTCAGGACGAAAGTGCAGGCTCAGCAGTTTCTGGTGCAGTTGCAGGAACGGTTGGCCAGGTTCGGCCTATCGCTCAACGCCTTGAAAACACGACTGATCGAGTTTGGTCGTTTTGCTGTGACGAATCGCAGGAAACGAGGTTTGAGAAAACCGGAGACTTTTGATTTTCTGGGTTTCACCCACTGTTGTAGTGTCAGCCGACGCGGTGACTTCCAAGTACTGCGACTGACTGTCAAAAAGCGTATGCGTGCGACGCTTCTTGCTATCCGTGAGGAGTTGAGTCGCCGGCGTCATGACCTTGTCCGGGTTCAAGGGCAATGGCTCAAACGTGTGGTGAGCGGTTACTTCAATTACCACGCGGTACCGGGGAACCTGATACGTCTTAGCGGTTTTCGTTTGGCGGTATGCCGTCTCTGGCGGCAAGCCCTTAAGCGACGCAGCCAGCGTAATCGGCTTCAATGGTCACGGTACGGACGCCTTGCCGATCTCTACATCCCGAGACCTAGAAATGCACATCCTTACCCTGAGGATCGCTTTGCGTCACATACCCGAGGCAGGAGCCGTATGCGGTAGTTCCGCACGTACGGATCTGTGCGGGGGGCGGCAGGTAACTGCCGTTCCTACCGCGACCGCTCTTCCGCCCCTTCGGGCACACCCGGCGTGAACCGCAACGGTCCGGCGAGTCACCGCAGCCGCCCGGGTGCCACAGCCATGGCCCAGTGGTGCGCATACGGCGCTGGCTCGGCCGCACCAATCGCGGCCGGCGCCACAACCAGCACTCCATAGTACGAGGTACCTGCACCGGGAGCATCGGCAACGGCCGCTGAAGACGGTGCAGTGCTAGCTTGCACGCAAGGGCTGTCTGGCTAAAGAAGGCGATCGGTTAGCAGCCTGATCCGAGCAAGTGAATGCAGGGGAAAAGTCCACCGCATGTATGTTTTAACCTGCCAGGTCACGCCACCAGCTGTGCTTAAACACCAAGCAGTTTAGGCGGTATTTTGCTGGAATTCTCGCCTGGCCCTGCGTCGGACGATATAAAGAGCGATTTTCGGTCTCGCCCAAATATGAGTTTGCGTGGGTGTACTGCTTGCATCCTGCACGGGTGGCTGATCAATGCTCATACCGTTAGCCTAACCCGTTAAAATTCTACCTCACACAAAGCCTTGAGGTCGTGCAGGGACTCGCAATACGTCAGACATCCGTCTCACCTCCGTCACTGGCGTTAGCCCATGCCCATGCCGTTACTTGTCGTAGGGGTTGTCAGAACAATGCCTCAATGGAGCGGGTGATCCTGGTTTGAAAACTGAGGGTATCGGTAGTGGGGGTACAATATCACCAAAGAGACGGAGAGACATCAATCTCGATTTGATGCATCGCTATAAACGGGTTCGCCCAAACGAGCTAAATCGTTGCCTTGCTACAAGCTCAGTCAGAGAAAAGACTTAGTGTTGGGTCGGTGAACTGTCGACAGCCATATTGACGGACTTGAGGGCCCCTGCAAGATTCTCAGCTATATGCTGAGCAAGGTATTTGCTACGCCGGGCTTCGTACCTAAACAGTGCGTTCGCGCTACATAAAAGGGCGTCGTGCATACGCAGCCAAATTAATTGCCTATAAAAATGTGATAGATGCACATTACCTTGTATTCGCTTCGCACGCTTAATTCTTAATTTTCTAGCGTTTGAGAACAGGCCCAGTATTTGCTCCAGCCCTTGCAGGCCTGTCCATCAACGCTTTCGATCTGGAGAAAAAAGACATGAGTGCATCTGGCGATTTTCCGTTAAGCGAAGCCCCGCAATCTGCGCGCAAGGGGCTTCTTTCCATTTCCATGGTTCTGTTCAGTTTCACGTTCTTTACCGGCACAATGTTCGCCGGTGGGAAGCTGGGCATGGCATTTTCGTTCACCGACATGTTATGGATTGCAACCATCGGCAATAGCCTATTGGCACTCTATGCTGCGGCCCTGGCTTTCATTGCTTCGCGTAGTGGCCTTAACACCGTCCTGATGGGACGGTTTTGTTTCGGCGAGGCGGGTAGCAGGCTGTCCGACTTTCTGCTGGGCTTTGCTGAGTTGGGCTGGTACGCCTGGGGCACCGCGACGGCGGCTATTGTTCTGGTAAAAATGCTTGGCTTGTCCGAAGGACTGACGATTCCGTTGATGATCCTGTTCGGCTTTGGTTTCAGCATCACGGCTATCGTGGGCTACAAAGGCCTGGATGTCCTGTCGCGTGTTTCTGTACCGCTGATGTTTATTTTGCTGATCGTTTCCATGTACATCGCCACCCGCGATATTGGAGGCTTTAAGGGGCTGGCGGCTGTCATTCCCCATGAGACCATGACCTTTTCGGCGGCGGTGACGATGGTGTTTGGCACCTTCGCCAGCGGTGCTACTCAGGCGACCAACTGGACCCGGTTGTCGCGTACCGGTCGCGTGGCAATCATCGCCAGTGTCGTGAGCTTTCTGATAGGTAACGGCTTGATGGTGGTCGCCGGAGCTTGGTGTGCAATCGTCTATCAGCAGGCCGATATCGTTGAGGTAATGATCCTTCAAGGCTTGTCCTTCGCAGCAGTCATCATGCTCTGCCTCAACCTCTGGACCATTCAAGGTCCGACCATCTACAACGTCGCCGCTGCGTCTTGCCATCTGCTGCGCAGCGAGCGACGACGCACCATGACGGTTGCTGCCGCGGGTGTCGGTGTGCTGTTGGCCATCGGCGGTATGTACGAAATGCTGATCCCGTTTCTGGTGCTGCTGGGCTCGATCATTCCTCCTGTGGGCGGTGTAATCATGGCTGATTTCTGGTATCGCCACCGTGGTAAATACCCGCTGTTAGCGAATGCCAGCTTGCCTCGCTACAACCTCATGGGCCTGGGCGCCTACGCCGTGGGGGCCCTGGTCGCATACTGCTCGCCCTGGGTCGCTCCGCTGGTGGGTATCGCTGTATCAGCCGTCTGTTATATAGGATTGCTGCAGTTCAGCGGTCGTCGTGTCGCGGTGAGCGCCGCACAGGGGGAGTAGTGAGTTTGACCGTTGAGGAAGTCCTCAAACTGACCGGCCTCGAGGAGCTGAGCGTGCGTGCTGGTGCGGGTCAGCTGCATCGCAGTGTCCGCTGGCCCTATGTGGCTGAGAACGAAGGGATCGCCGAGTGGGTGATGGGGGGCGAGCTGGTGTTTATTACTGGTGTCAATCACACCAGGAACGAGGCTAATCTCCTGAGAGTAGTCGAAGACGGTGTGGATATGGGGATTGCTGGTCTGGTGGTTCTCACCGGGGGAACGTTCATTCAAAGCATCCCCCCAGCGGTTATCGAGCGGGCCGAGGTACTTGGCCTGCCTCTGATTGAGCAGCCCTATCTTCTAAAGATGGTCTTCGTCAGCCACACGATCGGCACGGCGCTGGTGCAGACCGCTCAGGCGCGGCGTTCACGTCATGACATCCTCAGCCAACTGCTGACCGGCGACTACCCGAGCCTGGCTATCGCGCGCCAGCGTGCCGAGCACGTGCAGCTTCCTCTTGAAGGGCCACGTCATCTCGTGGCCTTGCGGCTGTCGTCGGTCAGAGGTCTGTTCGAAAACCATCCCCCGGCCCAGGCTGAGCAATTGTTGCAGCAGACGCAACAGGCACTGCAAGACTACCTGGAAGCCTGGAACCGCCGTTTACCTGAAGCATTGCCGGTAATCCTACAAGGTGATTTGTTCATCGTGCTACTGGCGAACCGTGCACAGCTGCGTGACGATCTTTTGTATCTGCACCGCGAACTCAGCAGTTTGATTGGAACCATGACGGTTTTCATGGGGCTGGCAAACCGGGTCGAGGATTGTGGCCAATACCGTCAGGCCTTAAGCGAGGCGCGTCAAGCGCTAGACGTTGCGGAAAACCTGCGACCGGCCAGCGGCCTCTGCGACTTCAGCGAGCTGGGAGTACTGCGGCTGTTGCAGGGCATAAGCGACCGTACGGTGATTGATCACTTCGTGAAGCAGACCCTCGGCGCCTTGATCGAGCCTACCCGCAAGCACCCGTTCACTCTGATTGAGACCCTGGATGCGTTGCTGCAGGAAAACGGCAATGCCCTCAAGGCCGCCTCCCGGCTGGCGATCCATCGCAACACCATCACCCAACGTATTCAACGCATCGAACAACACAGCGGGCTGTCGCTGGATGACCCTCTATTTCGCATGAATGCCTCGGTCGCGCTGCTGGTATGGCGCATGACCGACGTCAATAGCAAGGAGTAAGTATGAATATCATAAACGCGCGACTGCGCGGTAAAAACGGCCTTTTTCGAATCGAGCTCGATGAGGCGCATATTGCGGCCATTATCCCTCAGACTGATGTGCTTCAAACCATTGACGCAACCGACCTGGATGCCGGACAGAATCTGGTTACCGCACCGTTTGTCGAGCCACACATCCACCTGGACGCCGCGCTCACCGCCGGCGAGCCGAAATGGAATATGAGCGGTACGCTGTTCGAAGGAATTGAACGTTGGGCCGAGCGCAAGGCGCTAGTGACCCATGAGGACACTAAAGTACGTGCGCGCAAGACCATCGACATGTTGGTCGATAACGGTATCCAGCATGTGCGTACCCATGTCGATATCACCGACCCAAGCCTTGCCGCGCTCAAATCCATGCTGGAGGTGCGTGAGGAAACCCGGCACCTCATCGACCTGCAAATCGTTGCGTTCCCTCAAGAGGGTATCGAATCGTTCAAGAATGGCCGTGCTTTGATGACCGAAGCCGTGGCCATGGGTGCTGACGTAGTGGGCGGTATTCCGCATTTTGAAAATACCCGTGAGCAGGGCGAATCCTCGGTGAAGTTTCTGATGGACCTGGCGGAGCGGACGGGGTGCCTGGTAGATGTGCACTGCGATGAGACCGACGATCCACAGTCGCGCTTTCTGGAAGTGCTGGCCGAGGAGGCGAGGGTGCGCGACATGGGTGAGCGGGTAACCGCCAGCCATACGGTGGCGATGGGCTCCTATGACAATGCGTACTGCTACAAGCTGTTTCGATTGCTCAAGCGTTCGCGCATAAATTTTATTTCCTGCCCGACCGAGAGCATCCATTTGCAAGGTCGTTTCGACGGTTATCCCAAGCGTCGCGGCCTGACTCGGGTTGCGGAGATCGACCGGGCTGGCATGAACATCTGCTTCGGTCAGGACTCAATCGTCGATCCATGGTATCCGCTGGGGAATGGCAACATTCTGCGCATTCTGGAAGCGGGTCTGCACATCTGCCATATGCTCGGCTACGAGGACCTGAAGCGTTCTCTGGATCTGATCACCGATAACAGCGCCAAGACGCTGCACCTGGGTGATCGCTACGGGCTTGAGATCGGCCGACCGGCCAATGTATTGATCCTGTCCGCGCCAGACGACTACGAAATGATCCGCAGCCAGGGGCAAGTGCTGATGTCGATCCGCAACGGAAAGGTTCTGATGCAGCGAAGCCCTGCGCGCGTAGAGCGATTCACAGGTTAAGCCACTTTCGCCAGCGAATCATGCTGGCCTTCCCTGGTAACCGCTTGACTTGCTCAGGGAAGGCCGGTGCATTCGACATCGCTTCGGTGCGCTGGTCACCTCTCGCCAGCTTCCTAGACTGCATTGTTGTCTCGGTCTCTTCGACGGCCGGGAACGTCCGTGCCCCCATTTTAATTGATGCGTTTTTCGGCAATAAACCAAGTTGATATACGAATTATCAGAATGAAAAATCACCATTAGACTCGACCACATCGCCGCATTGTTCACGTTGCGAAAAGAGAAAGGAGTTACGTGTTGCATACTCAAAAATCATCCAGGGACACCATAGGCCTACGGCGCGTTGTAGTGACCGGGATGGGCATTGTCTCCTGCCTGGGCAATGACCAGGTGGAGGTTGTGCGGGCATTGCGTGAAGGGCGCTCGGGGATCGGCTTCAATCCGACCTACGCCGAAGCAGGACTGCGTAGCCATGTCAGCGGGCTGCTGAACGTGGATTTGCTGCAGATTGACCGCCGCCAGCGGCGCTTCATGGGCGATGCCGCTGCCTATGCCTATCTGGCGATGCGCGATGCGATTGCGGACGCCGGGCTTGAGCCAGAGCAGGTGTCCAATCCCAGAACGGGCTGCGTGATGGGATCCGGCGGCGGCTCCAGCGAAGATATTGTCCAGGCCAACCAGTTGCTGGAACAGGGCATTCGCAAGGTCGGTCCCTATCGAGTGCCGCGCACCATGACAAGCACTGTCTCGGCTTGTATCGCCAGTTTCTTTGCCATCAAGGGCCTCAACTATTCCATCGCTTCTGCGTGCGCGACCAGTGCTCACTGCATCGGTCACGCCTTTGAGCAGATCCAGTTCGGTAAACAGGATGTCGTATTCGCTGGCGGCGCCGAAGCCGAGCATGTCAGCCAGAGCTGTATGTTCGATGCCATGGGGGCTTTCTCGACTAGCTACAACCGTGTGCCCACCCAGGCGAGTCGGCCATACGATGTTGCACGCGATGGCTTCGTGATAAGCGGTGGGGGTGGCGTGCTGGTTCTTGAAGAACTGGGGCACGCCCTTGAGCGTGGTGCGAAGATCTACGCAGAGGTAATCGGTTATGGCACCGCCTCCGACGGCCAGGACATGGTGTCACCCAGTGGCGACGGAGCACTGCGTTCCATGCAGGCGGCATTGAGCTCCTGTGATGAAACTGTGGATTACCTCAACACCCATGGCACCAGCACCCAGGCGGGCGATTTGGTCGAGTTGCGCGCTGCCTTGCTGGCGTTCGACGGCAACTTGCCTGCGTTCAGTTCTACCAAATCGTTGACCGGTCATGCACTAGGCGCGGCCGGCGTTCATGAAGCGATCTATTCGCTGTTGATGATGCAACACGGGTTTCTCGCCGCGTCCCACAACATTGAGCAACTTGATCCTGAAGTCGAACCGTTGCCAATCATTCGCACTACGCGCCTGAACCAGTCGGTGGATTGCGTGATGAGTAACAGCTTCGGTTTTGGTGGCGCAAACGCCAGCCTTATTTTCAGCAAGCGCGCGTTCCAAGCGTGATCTGAGGAAGCGATTGGAGTGACATCGCAGCGACTTGGTCGGTAAGAGTCGTGTCGTTGCGGGCGGCAACCAAGGTCCGCCAGAGACCAACAGCCCCGCTGTTCTTTTTTTTAGTTAGCTTCTGCCCATCGCTTGTTCCGACAACTGACAGTGAGGTGGATATGACAACTAATTCGCACACGCCCCAGCAACCAGTGGAGTTGAAAAAAGTAGTTTGGGCGGCTTCAATCGGCAACTTTGTCGAATGGTTTGATTTCGCGATCTACGGCTTTCTTGCGACCACGATTGCGCAAATTTTCTTCCCCAGCGGCGACACGACGACGGCGCTGCTCAACACTTTTGCGGTGTTCGCCGTGGCGTTCGCCTTTCGCCCGCTGGGCGGTTTGGTCTTTGGCATGTTGGGGGATCGGCTGGGGCGCCGTCGGGTGTTATCGATGACCATCCTGCTTATGGCAGGTGCAACTACCCTGATCGGTCTTTTGCCGACTTATGCAAGCATTGGCTTGATGGCTCCGGTGCTGTTAACGCTGATTCGCTGTGTACAGGGGTTCTCCGCCGGAGGTGAATACGCCGGCGCGTGTATCTACTTGATCGAGCACGCTCCATCCCACAAACGTGCCCGATACGGCAGTGCCGCACTGGTTTCAACGTTTGCGTCCTTTGCTGCCGCCGCCATCGTTACCTACCTGCTCAACACCTTTCTGAGCGCCGAAGAAATGGCCAGCTACGGTTGGCGTCTACCGTTTCTGATTGCCGCCCCCCTTGGTCTGGTGGGTTTGTATCTGCGCTGGCAGCTGGATGAAACCCCGGCATTCAAGGCCATCGCAGCCACCGAACGCGGTGTCCATGCGCCGCTCAGAGAAACCTTGCGCGACCAGGCCGGCGCGATGTGCTGCCTGGGTGCATTCATCTCGTTGACGGCCTTGTCCTTCTATATCTGCACAACCTACTTTGTAACTTATCTGCAGCTTCAGGGGGGCTTACCCCGGCCTACGGCTTTGTTGATCTCGGTACTCACGCTGGTATTCGCCGCAGGGCTCTGTCCGCTGGCGGGAGCTTACTCGGACTACGTTGGCCGGCGTCGCACCATGTTGACCGCCGCTTTATGGCTACTGGTGACGATATATCCAGCATTTCTGCTGGCCGGTTCAGGGACGTTTGTTGCGAGCCTGATGGGTGCGTGTCTACTCGCGGTCGGCGCGGTGCTTTGCGGTGTCGTCACAGCGGTGCTGTTGTCCGAAGTCTTTCCGACCCACACCCGCTACACGGCCTCTGCCATCACTTACAACATGGCTTACACCGTGTTTGGCGGCACCGCGCCGTTCATGGCCACCTGGTTGATCGAGCAGACCGGTAACTCCATGGCACCGGCTTTCTATCTCGCCGCGATTGCGATCTTTGCCCTCGCCGGAGGTCTTTCCCTGCCGGAAACTTGCGGGCGCGCACTGGATGGGCGCGAGCTCGAATCACAGCCCCGCTTAAAGCCCTTGGCCTGACCGTACAATCATTGAAACGCTTGCAACATAAAAACTAACTGGCGAACTTGCCCCGGACGCCCGGTTTGAGGCATTCGCGATAATGCAGGAGCATCATGACATGGCACGCATTGGCGTAGATGTTGGCGGCACCAATACAGACCTGATTCTGGAAACCACCGAGCTGGATTCCATTGGCCGCAAGATTTTTTCCCATAAAGTTCCTACCACGGTCGAGGACCAGTCCCTGGCAGTCATGCGCGGGATCATGGAGTTATGTGCCAAGGCGAAAATCGGCTTCGACGAAATCAAACAAATTGTCCACGGCACCACTGTCGCAACCAATATTTCCATTGAGCACAACGGCGCTAATGTTGGGATGCTGACCACCAAGGGATTTCGCGACATCCTGCACATTGGCCGCCACAAGCGCCCGTTTAACTTTTCCCTGCATTTCGACGTTCCGTGGCAGAGCGCGCCGCTGGTCCGTCGGCGCAACCGCATCGCGATCAACGAGCGCGTCCTGCCGCCCCATGGCGAAATTCAGACGCCGCTGGACGATGAGGAGGTCCGTAACGCCGCGCTGACGCTCAAGGCTCGCGGCGTCGAGGCGGTGATCATCGGCTTCATGTATTCGTTTCTCGAGCGCAGCCACGAGCTTCGAGCCAAAGCCATTGTTCAGGCGGTAATGCCGCAAGCGTTCGTCTGCTGCTCCAGCGAAGTGGTCGATGTCATGCGCGAATATGAGCGTTTCTCCACTACGGCCATGAATGCCTACGTCGGACCGCGCACCTCAAGCTATCTGACCCATTTATCCACCCAGCTACGAGACAACGGTATTCATGCGGACCTGCGCATCATGCAGTCCAACGGCGGCGTGGCCACCGTGGAAAGCTGCTGCGATCGGCCTGTGAACATTTTGATGTCCGGCCCGGCAGGCGGTGTGATGGGCGGGCATTACTTCGCGGGTCTGGATGGCGAACGGAACATCATTACAGTGGACATCGGTGGAACCTCTGCCGATATTTCGACGCTGGTCGACGGACAGATCAAAATCATGAACCCACGGGACTCTTACGTCTCCGGGCATCCGGTGCTGGTGCCTATGATCGATCTGATCACTATCGGAGCAGGGGGCGGTTCGGTGGCGTTCATTGACGCGGCGGGAGGCTTCCAGGTCGGCCCGCGCTCGGCTGGCTCCAACCCTGGCCCTGCGTGCTACAACCGTGGCGGTGTGGAACCGACGGTAACGGACGCCAACATTGTGCTCGGGCGGCTCGACCCCGATCAGATGCTTGGCGGCGATCTGCAAGTGGACCCGCAACTGTCCTATAAAGCTATCGAAGAGAAAATTGCCAAACCACTGGGCATGGATGTCCATCAAGCCGCGCTGGGCATTCTCAAGATCGTCAATAACAACATGGCCTTGGCGATACGCTCCAATTCCGTCGCCAAAGGGATCGATCCCCGGGATTTCGTACTGATGCCGTTTGGCGGCGCAGGCCCCGTACACGGTCCGGCGCTGGCGGATGAGGTTAACGCTAAGTCGGTGTTGATTCCCCCTGCACCGGGCATCACTGCCGCGGCCGGGCTGTTGACCACCGACCTGCAATACGAAGCGCTGCGGTCGCTGCTGTGCAACCTCAACGATATCAGCGAGCTGAACATGGCGCGCATTGAACAGGCATTGCAGGGGCTGGAGACGGACATCCGCAAACAGCTGGAAAATGATGGTGTGAGCGCAGCTGATATGCAGCTGACCCGCATCGCCGAATGCCGCTATGACGGGCAGGGGTTCGAGTTGCGCTCGCGGATACCCGCTGGGGCAGTTGACCGTGCGGCCATTGCCGAGGTCATGGCGCAGTTCCATCGCGAGCACCAAAAGGACTACGGCTATTGTTTCGACGATGCCACGGTCGAAGTGGTCAGCTTGCGGGTCATCGGTCATTCACAGTCGCAAAAACTGGCCTGGTCGGCGCTGCCGGAAGCTCAGGACAGCGATACCGGTGACGCTTTCCTGTACGAACGAACCACCATTTTCGATGACGGCCAGAGCTTGTCAACGCCGCGATATGACCGCAACAAGTTGCAAGCAGGACAATACATCGAGGGCCCGGCAATGCTCATGCAACACGATTCGACCTCATTGGTGCCGCCAGGCTGGGTCGCGAAAGTGAGCGCACATGGCAACTTGATCATTTCCCGTTCGTAATCTTTGAGGTCCGCGCCATGAGCCAGCAAAAAGTAGATCCGATTACCCTGCAAGTCATCAACGGTGCCTTAAAAACCATCGCCGAAGAAATGGGCCACGTGCTGTACCGCATGTCGTTCTCATCGATCATTCGCGAGTCCCAAGACATGGGCGCAGGTCTGTTCGACACCCGATATCAGACCATCTGTGAGTCCGAATCGACGCCCATGCACATCGGTTCCATCCCGGCGTATCTGCGCGGAATTGAAGCGACCCTGCAAGGCGGCGCTTGGCATGAGGGCGATGTGGTGGTGCATAACCACCCGTACCACGGTTCGAGCCACAGCCCGGATCTGGCCATTATCATTCCGATCTTTCATGAAGGGGAGTTGGTCGGCTTCTCCGGTAACACCGCGCATCACATTGACATTGGTGCGGCGACACCGGGCTTGATCATCGATGTGGGTGATGTGTACGCCGAAGGCATGCTCATGGCAGGTCTGAAGCTGTACGAGAAGGGTGTGCGCAATGAGGCGCTGGTGCAGATGTTCAAGTACAACAGCCGCGCGTCCACGCAGTTGATCCGCGACATCGAAG
The DNA here is from genome assembly GCF_900102035.1 of Pseudomonas extremaustralis. Lineage (NCBI taxonomy): Bacteria > Pseudomonadati > Pseudomonadota > Gammaproteobacteria > Pseudomonadales > Pseudomonadaceae > Pseudomonas > Pseudomonas extremaustralis. Next base: position 2,718,862 of record NZ_LT629689.1, on the reverse strand, counting down.
CCCAAGTGGCCTCTGCGCATTTGGGGGTCAAGCGATTCAAGGAGTTGCTGCAGCGTTACGGTAAGGACTTCACTTTCGATGCGATCAATCAACTGATTGACTACTCGGAAACCATCATGCGCCAGAAGATTCAGGAAATTCCTGACGGCGAATACCGCGCCGAAGGCTTTCTCGACGACGACGGTCGCCATAGAGATCAGCGCTTACCGGTGGTGGTGACGGTGAAGGTGCAGGGCGATTCGGTAATCGTGGACCTGACCGGTTCCGCGGCGCAAACCTTGACTGCGTACAACGTACCCTTCGAGGGCTCGTGCAAGGTCGCGGCATTTGCTGCGTTTCGCAAGATCCTGCTGGATGCCTACACCACGCAAAGCCCGGTACCGTCCAACGAAGGCTCGTTCCGACCGATCAGCGTGCTGGCGCCGTTAGGGACTATTTTCAACCCGATTTTCCCGGCAGCGGCCGAGGCGCGTTTCACCCAGTGCAACCGCATGATTGACCTGATCATCAAGGCCCTGGCGCCGGTACTGCCAGAGCGGATCATTGCCGGCAGTTCGGCGTCGATCTCTTTTGCCGCCTATTCGGGCATCAAACCCAGCGGCGACTATTGGGTGTTCCTGGAGGTCAACGAAGGCGCTTACGGCGGGCGGCCCCGGTCTGATGGTCCCGACGCCATCGACAACCTCATGGCCAATACCCGCAATAACCCGATTGAAGACCTCGGCATGCACCTGCCGATGATTTGTGACCGTTACGAGTTACGCGATGACGTCATGCCCGGCGCCGGAAAATATCGCGGTGGGATCGGCGTGGTGAAAGCGCAACGGGTGTTGACCAACGGGTTCATCACCCATGAAAGCGAACGCCATTACGACGTGCCGTGGGGTATTTTCGGCGGCTGTGAGGGCGTGGTCGGCAAGACTGAAATCTACAATGTGGCAACCCCTGACGATATCGTTTCGATGCCATCGAAGTTCTCCGGCTACGCCTCCCGGGCCGGTGATGTCATGGCGTACTACTCGCCTTGCGGCGGTGGTTACGGCAATCCGCTGGAGCGTAGCGCCGAGCAGGTGCGCGAAGATGTCCTGGATGACTTCTGCAGCCTGGACCAAGCCTATGAAGTCTATGGCGTGGTGCTGGACGAGCAGGTTCAGCTGGATCTAGCCGCCACTGATAAGCGACGAGCACAGCTGACGGCGCAGAACGGCTGACCTTCGATCGGTCCCATTGAGAAGTCCGACAGATCACCCAATGGTTTGTCGGGCTCCAGATAAAGCGTTGAATTCCCTTATTTACCCCTGCACGGCCTGGCCTCCTCAAAAAGGGCCAGCGTCGCCGTGCGCCTCGAACTTACCCAGAGGTATTGTCAATGACTCTGAACACACCCGATATCGCCAGCGATATCCCAGCAGCGGCAAGTCCTGTCTCGGTGTCTCGCCATAATTTGCTGGAGAAGACGATTTTGCCGATAAAGCGCCAGCAGCGTTCGATCGGCACACTGGGGTTCACCTGGATCTGGATTGGGATCGCTTTCATGATTGCCACGTTCCAGTTGGGCGCCACCGGCGTTTCCGGCATGTCGTTGACCCAGGTCGTGCTGATTATCCTGCTTGCCAATTTTGTCCTGGCTTTGTTGATGACCCTGACGGCCGATATTGGCACCGAGCATGGTCTTTCGTTTGCGGTTTACCTGCGCGCGCCTTTCGGTATTTATGGCACGCACATTCCGTCTCTGTTTCGTGGGGTGATTGCGGCAATCTGGTTCGGTATTCAGACGTACCTTGGAGCGCTGGCCCTCAATGGCATCATTGAATACCTGACCGGTTTTGATAACTGGCCGCTGTGGTACGTGATTTTTGCTGTGGTCCAGATCATCAATACCGCCATGGGGATCAAGGCAGTGGAGTTTTTGTCCTCGATTGCCGCGCCGGCAATCATTGCCATTTCGGTCTGGATGTACATGACGCTGGACGTACTGGCGACTACCAAAGGCGTGAATATCTGGACGTTCGTCGGCGACAAACAACTGAGCTGGACGACGCTGTTCCTGGCTAACGTAGCGTTCTGGTCGACACTGGCCATCGATATTCCCAATATCACCCGTTATCTGAAGACGCCATTGGATTCCCGACGGTTTATCAAACGCAACAAGCACGCACTGCTTGCTCAGTTACTTGCACTGCCATTGACCCAGACATGGATTGCCCTGATTGGTGCGGCATCATTTATCGCGGCAGGAGACTGGAATCCGATCAATGTGATTCAAGTGCAGAGCACGGGTATCAGTCTGGTCGTGCTTATGTTGCTGGTGGTTCTGGCGCAATGGTCGACCAATACAGCGGCCAATCTGATTCCGGCAGCGCTGACCTTCGTCAACGCTGGCGCGCCCTACGTTAAGTATCCAGTGGCGGTCGTCATCGCGGGCATCATCGGCACGCTGTCCATGCCTTGGGCGATCCTCGACAACCTCTTTGCATTCCTGTTTTCCTACGGATCCTTTCTGTCGGCTATCGGCGGAATCATGATCGCGGACTACTACCTGCTCAGACGCCGCCACCTGAATGTGCCCGAACTTTATCAAGTGCAAGGACAGTTCTATTACTGGCGTGGGTTCAATCCCGCGGGGTTGCTGGCCTGGAGTCTGGCTAGCGTGCTGGCGTTCTTCTCGGGTGACTGGGCCTTTGTGGTCGGCTTTGTGGTGGGACTGGTGGCCTATTTTGTACTGATGAAGTTCTGGGTGGCTAAACGCTATCCGCAACGTGAACTGCTGACGCCGGACAATGAGTCTTTGCTCGCCACCAGCGTGGGGATGAACTGGAGCTACGACGGCGAAAATGACAGCTTTCACCGTACACCCATCAATCGCCTGGATTAAGCTACGCCGCTAGGCGGTCAGGTCCTGCAACAACGCCCTGAACCTGGCTGCCGTGGGCGTTTCGTATGCGTCGTTCCAGGCGGCGATGGTTTGCACACAGGCATGCTCGTTTTCCAGGGGAATAATGGCTACCCCTTCGCGCTGGATCTTGTAGGCGCATTCCGAATAGATCGACACGCCCATATTAGCGGCCACCAGCCCGAAGATACCGATGCTGGTGGTCGCCTCCTGAATGATGTTCGGCGTAAAGCCAAAGCGTTGGCAGAGCTGAAATGACTGTTCCCGAAACAGGCTCCAGCCGCTGGCCGCGCCGAAGATGAAGCGCTCGTCTTTGAGTTGTTCGACCCTGATGCTGGTGTTGCCAGCCAATGGGTGTCTGGCGGGAAGAATGGCCACCATTCTCTCTTGCGACACAGGCAGGGATTTGATCCCTGGCATCGACACCGGGCCCAAAAGAAATCCTACGTCGATCAGACAATCATCGATGGCTTTGTACTGTTCGTGCGACGGCATGTAGAGCAACTCTACCGTCACGTTCGGATGGAGTTCCTTGAAGCGCTCAAGGATCGCGGGCAGGGCGCCGTTGATTGCAAAATCGTTGTAGGCAACCGTGAGGTGACCAATATCACCCGCCGCTGCGCTACGCGCCAACTCGATTCCGCGCTCTATATGGCGAAATACCTGCTGGCACTCATGGAGAAACAGGCGACCGGCCTCGGTCAGCGCAACCTGTCGGGTGGTGCGCTGGAATAACTGCGCCTCCACTTCTTCTTCCAGAGCTCTAATCAAACGACTTAACGCAGGCTGGGTAATGAACAGCACGTCCGCCGCGCGCTTGAAATGAAGGTGTTCGGCCACGGCGATAAAGGCTTTCATCTGCTTGAGGTCGAAACGGATATTGATGCTCATACTGGTATCAATAATGTCAAATAATGAATTGGATGTTATTTATACCACGGATTACCGTGAGTATCAGGTCAAGGCAATTTCTAATGCCAACCTTCATTACCTAGACTGGAGAGACTCACTATGTCGCAAGAACTGATGATCATGCTTGAACGCGCGTTCGAAGAATCTACCAAGCTCTACAAGGAGCGAGGTTTTCAGCGCCGCATCGGTTTTGGTAAGCACCCGGCGCTGATCAATGTCGATTTGGCCAATGCCTGGACTCGCCCGGGCAACCCGTTCACTTGCGATAAGATCGACGACGAAATTATTCCGGGCGTCCAGCGCCTGATGAAAAAATTTCGCGCCAAGGGCTTTCCGATCGTCCACGTGACAACGTGCTACCAGAATACCGATCGCAATGATCCGAACACCGATATGGGCCAATGGCACAACAAAATTCCAGTGGATGTGGTCAACCAGAGTGACGAAAACCTTTGGGCCATCGACTCGCGTATCGCCCCGATTGAGGGTGAGTTCGTGCTGATCAAGAAGCGCGCCAGTTCGTTCAGTGGAACGTCGCTGGCAGGCTACTTGCGTTCCGCTGGCGTCGACACAATTTTGGTCACCGGTGTCACAGCGTCTGCATGTGTTCGCACGACTTTATGTGACGGCCTGGCTGAAGGTTTTCGTACCATCGCAGTTAAAGAATGTATCGGTGACCGTGTCCCGGGCGCAGTAGCCTGGAACCTGTTCGACATCGACGCAAAATTTGCCGATGTAGAAACTGTCGACACATGCCTGGATTACTTGGCGACTGCGGGCCAGAAGTAATTACGAGAACGTGACTGGGTCCTGTTTGGTTAAACAAACAGCTGACGAAGAAGGGGCCGTGTGTCTATGCGTCACGGCCCTTTTGCCATTTGTTATTTCGGCCATGGTGCGTCTATCCCTTCACCTATGTGCCAGGGCATCCTAGCCGGACTGTAATTGGGGTGGTGCTGCGCAGTACCGACTCGTTAAATCGCTCGATGCAATAACCCCTTCCATGCAGAGCCCAGTAGGGCCAGTGCTGACGTGCGCTACTGCGAATTCAAACATCTGGCATTTGAGTCGATGCCATTTCTATGCAGATAAGTTAACGACCCGTCGCCGAAACTCACATGGGCGAATACGCAATAATTATCCAAATTAGTATTTAGAGGAACTGGTTCTAGTAGTGAGGCGGTCGCCCGTTGGCGACCGCCATTCAGCGTTTTGGCTAATATTTGTCGAACTTGACGGGACCATCGTACGGCGGCATACGCTCCACCCGCAGATTTGTCGAGCCTTGGTCATGTACTTGACTTACATGCGCGGCGATTTCTTCCAGCGTGGCGAACCACACTCCGCCTTTGGCCTGCATGTATTCAATGAAGCGCACCGTCTCATGCCAGCGGGCGAGGCGGCCGCTTACGAAAGGATGCCAGACTGCAACCAGAAGCCCGCCGTATTCCCACATGGCATCGAACTCAGCCTTGTAAACGGAGATAGCCTCCTGGGGTGAACGGATCGGCATGCTGTAGTCGATGTCACTCATGTGTACGTAAGGCGGCCAATCATCCATGGCCCAATGGGTCGGCAACTCGACCAGTTGCCCAGTTTTGCCTTGCAGGATGTATGGGGTATCGTCGCCCATCAACGACGCGTCGTACTTGAAGCCTTCGACAATCAACAGGTCTGTGGTCGCGGGGGAGAAGTTGTACAGCGGGGCGCGGAAACCTCGGGGTTTCTGGCCGGTGTGGCGTTCGATGATGTCGATGGATTTACGCAACCAGAACAGCTCTTCCTCTTCGCTGATTTCGTTGACGTGCTCATGGATGTAGCCATGGTGCCCGATCTCATGACCGTCCTTGACCATCGCCTCGACCGCAGCCGGATATTGCTCGATGCACCAGGCCGGGACGAAGAATGTCTGTTTCAGACCCAGGTCCCGGTAAGACTGCAGGATACGCGGTACGCCGACTTTCGGTCCGTATTGCAGCGTTGAAATGGTGCTGACCCGCTTGTGGCTGTCTGCGGGACGATGCAAGTGCAGGAAGCTGTCGGCGTCCATGTCGAAGGTGATCGCCACGGCGCAGCGCGCACCGTCCGGCCACGCAATAGGGCTCTTGATCATGCTTGCAGGTTTGCTCATGTCGGTACCTGTTGAAAAGCTGAAAGTCGAGGCTAGGTGTTATTTGCCACCGCGCTTGAAGAATTCACCTACAGAGGCCGGAGGCCTGATTTTTCCAGCGAAGATCACCAGTGCGGCAATGGATGCGACGTAAGGCAGCACCACGAACAGCTGATAGGGCACATCCGGATGACCAAATTGCAAACGCAGTTGCAGTGCATCGGCCAGGCCGAACAACAGACAGGCAGCTAGTGCGCCCACTGGATTCCATTTACCTAGAATCAATGCGGCCAAGGCAATGAAGCCTTTGCCCGCGCTCATGTGCTCGGTGAACATGAACACTTGTGACAGCACCAGATAGCAGCCGCCCAGTCCGGCGATCACGCAAGAGCCGACAATGCTTAAGAAACGAATCCGGAACACGTTCAGCCCGGCACTATCGGCAGCTCTTGGATACTCACCGGTGGCGCGCAGGTTCAGGCCCCATGAAGTGCGGAACAGAAGCCACCAGGCAAATGGCACCATGGCGTATAGCAGATAGACCAGAAGATTCTGCTTGAACAGAATATCGCCGACCACCGGGATCGACGCCAGCCCCGGAACAGGCAATGTCGTGAAGCCCGGCAACAATGCCGAAGCACCTTGTTCGCTGAACGCCATGCGTGCAAAGAATGAGGTAATGCCAATGACTAGCATATTAATGGCGATACCCGCGACCATTTGATTGATTGCCAGGCGCACGGTCATGGTTGCCAGAAGCAGTCCGATCAAACCCGCCGCAAGTACTCCACCCAGCAAACCTCCCCACACGCTGTGCATGAAAAAAGCAGCGACAGCCGCACCAAACGCGCCGCCCAAGATGCTGCCTTCCAGTGCCAGATTGAACACCCCGGCACGTTCACACCAGATGCCACCCAATGCCGCGAAAATCAACGGGACGGCGAGGCGCAGCCCGGTGGCAAGAATATCCAGATAACTAGCGTCCATCGGTCAAACCCTCCGCTGTGTTTTTCTGGCTCGGGATGCTGGCCGCTTTCGCCAACGGGTTGTTACGCTTTTGCAGGTTCAGTTTCCAGATCAACCCGGCGGCGACAAAGATCACGATCAGCCCGCGCAATGCTTCAATCGCTGTCACATCCAGGCCGATGGCGCGTTGCATGTACTGCGCACCAGTGCTCAGGCCTGCAAGGAAAAACGCCGAAAATGTCGCCAGCAAAGGATTCAGGCTGGTCATGAAGGCAACCACGATGCCGTCGTAGCCATAGCCGGGGCTGAACAGGTGATACAACCGGTATTTGACCCCGAGTACTTCTATCGCTCCCGCCAAGCCAGCGATGGCTCCATCTGCGATCATGCTGCCGATCAGGTTGCGGTTCACGGACATGCCAGCGTAGCGCGCGGCTTGCGGGCTTTTGCCTACCGCCGTCATGGAAAAGCCGATCGTGGTGTATTTGAAGACGACAAAGGTCAGCAGGCTTAACAGCGCTGCGAACAGCACGCCAATGTGGGTGTCGGTGTCCGACAGCAAAAGGGGCAGCCATAAGTCTTCGCTGATTTCTGCTGAGTAAGGGTAGGGCGCGCCTTCCTGCATCATTGGACCGCCTGCGAAATAGCTGACGATATTGATCGCAACGTAGTTCATCAGCAGCGTCACGATGACTTCATTGATGCCGCGTTTTGCCCTTAGATACCCCGGAATCGCACCCCACAGGCCACCGCCCAGCATGCCTGCCAGCAGGCACAGCAGGCACAGCAGCACATGCAGCATCGCAGGCATCTGTGGCAGATACAGCGCGACGGCTGCCGCTGCCAGGCCACCGATATAGATCTGCCCCTCGGCACCGACAATGAGCAGCCCGCAACGCATGGGAATGATCACCGCAAGCCCGGCGAGCAGCATCGGGCACATTTTGACCAGGGTATTGGCCAGGCCGTGATAGTCGAAAAAGGCTCCCTTAAACAACGCTTGATAAGCCGCCATGGGATTTTTGCCGGCCGCTAGGATGAGCAGCGAACCCAGGGCGAAGGCTGCAAGCACCGCCCAGACCATTCGCAGGCGATGCAGCCAGCGCCAGACTTCATTCATGACAAAACCTCTTGTGAAGCCGTGCTGGTCATCAGTGAACCAATCAGGTCCGCCGTGGCGTCGGCGCGATTCAGTACACCAGTCAGATGACCAGCGCACATCACGCCAATACGATCAGAAATCGCCATGACTTCTTCCAGCTCCGTCGATATGTAAAGCACCGCTTTGCCCGCTTGCCGTTGCTCGCGCACGACCCCTTGCACTGCTTCGATAGCTCCAACATCCAAGCCTTTGCATGGCTGCATGACGATCAGCAGGTCAGGGTCGCATTCGACTTCCCGGGCAAAAATCAGTTTTTGCTGGTTGCCTCCGGAGAGGAATCGCACTTGCTGGTCAACCTAATGCATGCGCACGTCGTATCGGGAGCACCAGTCTTGGGTAATCTCCCGCGCACGTTTTGATTTGAGCAGGGCGAAACGCGAAAACGGTGAGCGTCGGTGATCGCGCAGCATGGCGTTTTCCCACAGCGTGAAATCCAGGACCAGCCCGGTACTGTGGCGATCTTCGGGAACATAGCCGACCCTGAACCGTTTCCGGCGGCTGGCGACATCGTGGCCAAGCATCGACTGGCCGCGCATGCAGACTTCCCCGGACTGCGCATGGCGCATTCCGGCGATCGTATCCGCGAGCTCCGCCTGGCCGTTGCCGTCAACGCCGACGATACCCAGCACTTCCCCCGCTCGGATCTCGAAGCTGACAGCATTCAACGCCTGAATGCCGCGATCATTATTGGCTGACAAAGCCCGGACCTTGAGCACAACCGGACCCTGTACAACCTTGGGAAGCTCGACGGGCTGGGCCAGTTCGCGGCCGACCATCAGCCGGGAAATTTCCTGTGGCGTGCTCTCACTAACCTGCGCGTGTCCGACGACATTGCCCCGGCGCAGTACCGTCACCCGATCATAAACCCGAAACACCTCATCGAGCTTGTGCGTGATGAACAGCATGGTTTTGCCCATTGAGCGCAAGTTCTCCAGAATTTGCAGAAATGCGTCGATCTCGGTAGGGGCCAGAACGCTGGTGGGTTCATCCAGAATGAGCACTTCCACGTCCCGATACAGCGCCTTGAGGATTTCCACCCGCTGATGCATGCCTATCGGCAGTTGCCAGATCAGGCGGTCAGGAGCTACATCCAGGCCGACCTGAGCGCTGAGTTCGATCAGCTTGCGACGGTGATCAGCGAGTTTCAGGCGCAGGCGGCCCGGCAAGCCAAGGATGACATTCTCCAAAACGCTCAGATTATCCACGAGCATGAAATGCTGGTGGATCATGCCAATACCTTCAGACAGGGCCTGACGGGGCGAGTCGATTGACAGCTCCCGACCATCAAGGCGAATCACGCCCGTGTCCGGTTGGTAAAAGCCGTAGAGGATGTTCATCAGTGTGGTTTTACCCGCACCATTTTCACCTAACAGCGCATGGATACTGCCTTTGCTTACTCCCAGAGTGACGTCCTCCAGGGCCGTGAAGTCCCCGAATCGCTTGCCGATTCCCTCCAGTTGTAAATAGCTCATCAGGTTTTTACCGCCACCGCTGCGACTGCTGGCTGGCATTGCGCTGCTTGATGGTCTCGATCAATGCCGCGGCATCGGTCTTGGTCTGCTCAGATACTGCTTTGCCATAGCTACCGAGGCGGAAGGCCTTGGGCGTTTCAAAGCCGTAAACATAAGACTTACCGCCTAGTGACGAACTTTGCGCCTGAGTGAGCACCGTCAGCAGCGCCCCGCGCATATCCAGCACGGCTGATTGCAGCAGGTTATCCGGCCAGTCACTCAAAGCGTCGTAGTAAATGCCGAACCTCTGTTTGTTTTCCTGACGGACTGCTTGCAGGCTGCCAAGTACAGCGTTATCCATGGTCGGGAACACCACATCGGCTTTCTGCCCAATCAGATTCAAGGCCGCTTCTTTGCCTTTGGCCAGGTCATCCCAGTCGTTGGTCCATGCACTCAGGACCTGGCCCTGTGGTCGGGCGGCCTTGAAGCCTTGGACGAAACCGTCGTTGAGGTCGGAGTACGCTTTGATTTTTTGCGCACCGACAAAACCACCCACTCCGCTCAGTGACGTTTTGCCGCCGATATAGCCAATGACATAACCCATGTCCTTCATATCGAACGCCAGCGTCGAGACATTGCCGCCGCTTTTGGTGCCGTTTACAACCAGGAACTGGGTCTTGCTGTTGCGTTTGGCAACCCGGTCCACTGAATCCTGAAACTCGCCCCCATAACCAATCACCACGTCATAGCCGCGTCGGGCATAGTCTGCCAAGGCTTGAGTCTGGTCTGGTTGCGGGACCTTTTCGCTGTAGGCCACTTCGATCTTCAGTGCGTCGCGTGCCTGAATTACACCCTCATAACCGGACTGGTTGAAGGAACGGTCAGTGATGTTGCCGGCTAGCACAATGGCAACTTTCAACGGATCCGCAGCAACTGTCCCCGCGTAGACACACGAGAAGCAGATGGTAGTTATCGCTGCAATGCGAGCGAGCAAGGTGAAGGGAGTCGTGACTCTGGATTGGGTCATACGTTCCCCTGATTATAGTGGCTTACATTAAATTCAAGTTACTTTAATAACGTGAAAGCAATGTTCATGCCTAATTCGCAGACGCGATCTATTGCCATGTAGCACCACAAATCAAAGGTCTTTCGCCAACCTAAGTTGCGCTGGTTTGATGCGTTGGGACGGAGGTTGCACTAATAGAGGACGGGGCAGGATAAATATTCAAGGTGCTTGATTAATATTGCCAGTTATGACGTTGAAGGCACGTCGAGGGCGTTGTGGTCGGATGATTTCCATCTATGCTGACATCGCCTAGAGCACCGCAAATGCAACACCTGTATGAGCTAACGGCGTTGCGAGGCGGCGTGCTGACAATACTTTGCCAACAAGGCTGCGCTCCTGGTTTTCACAGCAGAAGATGCATTTCAGATCAGAGCGGTGCATGTTGTTGGATGTTGGGCGCCGCTGTCAGCGGCGGTGTCGACGAGGCGGACGTTGCCGTGTACCGACAGCAGTTTATTAGAACGTTGCGGGCGTGTTGATCCAAAGTATACGGACGACACTCTTGGTCGAATTGCGATAGCCATGGGGTACGTTGCTGGGGAAGTGAAAGGAATCGCCAGCATTCAGCGTGTAGGTGATCTCGCCGAGAGTCAGGTCGAGGCTGCCCTCGATCACATAACCCATCTCTTCACCCGCATGCTCGATCATGTCGCTGACCATGCCAGGAGAAACGATATGGATATCGCCTTGCAGCAGCCCGCCTTTTTGCAGATGAGTGATGCGTTCCAGATCGATATAGCCTTTCGCGGTGCCTTGTGCGAAACGACTCACTTGTCGACCGCCGGCGCGCAGCACGGGCTCTTCAGACTCCCAGTCTTCAGACGTCAGCTCCGACACGTTGCTGCCGAGCGCGAGTGCCAGGCGGTGCAGCATGGCCAGTGAAGGCGATGCTGCGTCGTTTTCCAGCTTGGAGATCAGGCTTTCGGAGCACTTGGCAGCCTGGGCAACTTGCTTGAGAGTCAGGCCTGCCACCTTGCGCGCATGGCGAAGACGAACGCTCAAGCTCGGCAGGCCATCGGAATGCTGGGATTTGGCTACTGGCGTTTTGCTGGGTGTGGACATGCATCCCTCGAAAAGTTTGTACGAAGTGAGCGACAGGCATCCTAGGGTTACGGAGGCCTGTCGTCTACTGGGATATTGACGATTAGCCGTGAACCGAGAAGGTAACTTCCACCGGGTTAAGGTCATTGATAGGCACGATGTCCTGAGGGCAGGCGGACATCACCACGATAACGTCCATGTCTGCACGGATTTCAACGTAGTCCCCTGCTTTGGATACCGGCGGCAACCATTCAACAGTGTAATCAGGCTTGACCGGAATATTCATCCACAGATTGAAAGGCTGCGGAACTTCATGGGAGCGCAGACCGATAGCCTGCAAGGCCAGACGCATGTTATCCGCGCAGCTGTCGTGATAACCCTCTACTCCCAGGTTGGTGTAGCGGTGCAGATCACACGCAGCCATCAAGGTGTCGTGAATGCCCGGTGAGGTGTCGGTCAGCAGGGTGCCGATCGTGCGGCGACGGTTACTGAACAGCGTGTCGCCAGCTTTGGGAATGATGCTGTTGCAATGCGCGCGAGCATGTTCCATCGACAGGAATTCGCTCATGTCTTCGCTGTTGAACAACCAGGTGTCACATACCTGGGTGCCGTGAGTGTTGACGATTTTGATGACCTGGCCAGCTTTCAGGCGGACGGCGCGGCCACAACGGGCAGGCACTGTGTAGCTTTCGCCCAGGACTGGAGTGCCATCGGCCGAGATCGGTTCTTTCAACGTGGCGTTGATGCCCAGCGAGGAGCCGTTGTCGGGCTGGCAGCAGGCTGGATAGTCATGGCTATGTGTGATGTTGGTCATATGAGTTCCTATGGGTTCAGGGTTGTTCTGCAAGTGCAACCAAGCTCCAGGCCAATGCCTGGGCGCCTGCTTTCAATTGCGCGGGATCTGTGAATTCCTTCGGGTTGTGGCTTATGCCGTCCCGGCTGGGTACAAAAAGCATTGCTGTAGGACAGTGCCCGGCCAAATACATGGCGTCGTGGAAAGCGCCAGAACGTATCGATTGCCAGGCCAGTCCTGTGGCGTCGCAGGCGTTCTCCAACACATTGATGACCTGATGATCGAACGCGGTCGGGCTGTGGCTGAACAGGCTGGTCAGTTCGGCGTCGGCAGGCAGGCAGGCACTCAGGGCGTTATCGAAGGAGTCGAGAACCGCTGGATCGGCGTGGCGGAAGTCGATGCTGAAGGTTGCTTCGCCGGCAATCGTATTGATTGCATTGGGCGAGACGCTCCAGCGGCCGAATGTCAGGCGCTTGTCGTCACCGGCGAGTTGTTCGGCCAGTGCGTCAATGCGGCCCAGGGATTCCATGGCGAGCAACAACGCATCGCGCCGCATGTGAGTCGGCGTGGTTCCTGCATGTGCCGAAGCACCTTTGCAGCGCACTTGATACCAGCGCACGCCCTGAATACCGGAAACCACTCCTAGCGGGACATTGGCTTGCTCCAATACCGGGCCTTGCTCAATGTGCAACTCGACAAAGGCGTGTGTGGCGATTTTTTCGCGCAGTGGCAGGTCGGCAAAGCGCAGGGCGTGAGCGTCCAGTGCCTCTCCGACCGAGATACCCGCAACGTCAAGGTTGTTTCGATAGGTCTGCAGCCGTGCCGGGTCCACGTAGGCGCTGGAGCCCATCGCTCCCGGACTGAAGCGGCTGCCTTCTTCGTTGGTCCAGACCACCACTTCGATTGGGCGGCGGGTGCTGACGTTGAGTTCTGCCAACGCATACAGGCATTCAAGCCCGGCCATTACCCCGTAACAGCCGTCAAGCTTGCCGCCTGTGGGTTGGGTGTCGACGTGGCTGCCGGTCATCACTGGCGGTAAGTCCTCACGGCCTTCGCGGCGGATGAACAGGTTGGCACCGGCGTCGGTCCACACTTTGCAGTCAAGTTTTCGGGCTTCGTCAATCAGCCAGGCGCGGGCCTGGAGGTCTTCTTCGGACAACGCCTGCCGGTTCATTCCGCCATCGATGCCGGGCCCGAAGGTTGCCAGGGTCTCCAACAAACGCTGCAATCGTTCCGATGAAACGGCTTGCATCACTTGATCGGCAATCATGGGGTCACCTGCACGCGTGGAGTGAGGCTGCGGTCAAACCAGGGGCTGAGAAACTGCTGTAAGCGTTCCGTCTTTGGTGCCTGGAACAGTGCCTGCGGAGTACCGGTTTCAATTATTTTTCCTGCTTCCATAAACACCACCTGACTGGAAATCTGTGCGGCGAAACTCATTTCATGGGTCACCATCACCATGGTCATGCCATCGTTCGCAAGGCTGCGAATGACTTGCAGCACTTCCTCGACGAGTTCCGGGTCCAGCGCCGAGGTCGGTTCGTCGAGTAGCATCAGCCGCGGTTTTACTGCCAGGGCCCGGGCAATGCCGACGCGTTGCTGTTGTCCGCCGGAGAGGCGAGCCGGGTACGCATCCGCCTTGGCGCTCAAGCCGACCCGTGCCAATGCCTGATCAGCCAGGCTGCGGGCCTGCTCCTTGGCGATTTTCTTGCCGAGTACCAGGGGCGCCATGACGTTCTCGCGCACGGTCATGTGGGGCCACAAATTGAATTGCTGGAACACCATGGACAGTGGGTTGCGCACCTCATCGATCTTGGCTTTGCTGTCGCGGTCGGTTTCACGCCTGCCCGAGCCGCTGTAGCCCAGCAGTTGACCATCGATCCAGATCTCACCTTCGTCATAGCGTTCAAGGAAGTTCATGCAGCGCAGGGCGGTGGTTTTTCCGGAGCCTGAAGGTCCGATCAGCGATACGATTTCTCCGGCCTGCACGCGCAGGTCAAACCCACTGAGCACGCGGTTCGAGCCATAGGATTTACCAACACCACGCAAGTTAAGAAGCGGTAGGGTAGTCATCTGTTCAGCCTCGTAGATGGCGTGTCATGCGCCGCCCCAGTGCGCTGGCGACAGCGGCGACCGTTGAGGTCAGCAGCCAGTAGCTCAACACCAGCAGGGCGTACGGCAATACGTAGGAAAAGGTGGTGGATACGATGCGTCCGGCTGTCATGGTCAGTTCTGGCACAGTAATAATCGAAGTGACGGCGCTTTCCTTGATGGTCAGGATCACCTGATTGCCCAGTAGCGGGAGGGCGAATGCCAGCGCTTGCGGCGCTTGTATGTGCCAGAACACACGGCTGCGTGAAATACCATGCACCCGCGCCGCTTCCACTTGACCGTTGGGCACGCTTGCCCAGGCAGAACGGAACAGTTCGGCAAAGTAAGCAGCACTGTATATGGCCAGCGACAGGATGCTTGCCTCAACGGCTTCCAGCCGCAGACCGATGACGGGCAGCCCGAAATAAATAATCGCGAGTTGGGCGAGAAAAGGTGTCCCGCGGATCAGCCACACGTAAACGCGATAGATCGCTAGAAATCCTGGGACCGCCATGCGCAAGGCGTTGAGCCCAAATCCCAGCAGTAAGCCCATCGCAGCGGCAGTAAGGCTAATACCTAGCGTGACCAGCAGTGCATTGGCAAAATCTGGCAGATAACTCAATAATTCTTGCATCACTTGAGCTCCTTCCAGCGACGTTCCAGCAGGCTGCCGAGCACGCTCAACAGGCTTGTCAGCGCGAGATAAAACAAGCCCGCCACCAGATACACCTCAAGCGGGCGGTAAGTCTGTGAAACCAGTTGCTGGCTGACGCGCATCAAATCAGTGATGGAGATGACCGAAACCACCGCTGAAACCTTGATCACATCGATCAACTCGGAGATCAGCGCGGGTGAGGTGAGGCGCAACACCTGTGGCAGTTGGATATGAAACAGCGTTTTGTATTTGCCGATGGCAAACACGGCCGCCGCTTCCATCTGTCCCTTGGGGATTGCGGCGAAACCGCTGCTCAATATCTGCGACTGATAAGCCGCCGTATTCAGTGCAAGTGCCGTAGCAGCAGCCACCATTGGTGGCACATCCAGACCCAGGGCCGATGGGAGATAAAACAGAAGCAGCAGCTGCGCCAGCATTGGCGTACCGCGAAAGAAACTGACATACACCCTGGTGAATGCTCTGCCGGCACGGCTGCGACCATTGGCAATTAGATGAATTACTACGCCGAGAATGAAACCCAGCAGCATGCCGATGGCGCACAACCACAATGTGGTTATTGCACCGTCGATCAAGGCAGGCCAATAGAGCGCGAGACGGCTGCTGAAATCATTCATCATCAGCGGCTCAGATGCTCGGTACTGGCATGGCATCGGCAGGCAAGTCCATGGTGAAACCGAACCACTTATCCTGCAGCGTCTTTAAGGTGCCATCTTTCGCTGCGCGGGCAATGCCCTCGCTAAATAGCTTCACCAGGCTTGCGCTGTCAGCATCCTTGCGACCGACCCAGCCGAAATACGTCACTGGACCCGCCATCTCCGGCAGCGTTGTGAAAAGCCCCGGACGGGCTTTCATCAACGGGCCTAAGTTGGAAAGCGACTGTGCCACGCCATCGAGACGACCATTGGCCAAATCCGCATAAGCCTCATCGAAGCTCACATACTCTTTGATCTGCTTGAGGCCCGGTTGGCCCTGAGCTTTGAGCTTGGTATCCAGTGCTTGTAGCACTGCCAACTGCCCGGAACCTACTTGAGAGCCAATCACCCGGCCGTTCAAGTCAGTCAACGCCTTGATATTGGTGTCGTCGGCGCGCTTGAGCAGTGCAACGGTGGACTCGGCAATAGGGGCGGTAAAAGCGAATTGCTCGAAACGCGCCTTATTGACTGTCACCGATGTCACAACGAAGTCGAATTTGCGGGTATCCAGGCCAGGCAAAATCCCTTGAAACGGTAGATCGAGCTGGCGCACCTTGACGCCGGGCAAGTCAGCATCCAGTACGTAATGCATCAGGTCTGCGCCATAGCCGACAATCTTGCCATTCTCGACCGATTCGAACGGCGCAAAACGCGCCTCGGTGGCAACGACTATCTCGTTTTTCTGCTTGATGCGCTGCAGCAAATCGTCTGCGTGCGCTAGAGAAATACTGCACAGCGTGACGAGCGACAGCGCCTTTAGAGTGAAACGCGTCATTGGTATTCCCCTTGAAGTACTTAAATTTATATTCAAGTAGCTTGAATAATATTACAAAAGCATGATTCGTGCCAGGAGTTAGCTCGAGGGAATTGGGGCGTAGGACAGGATAGAAAGACGGGGAAGTGCGCTAATTGCGTGCGATAGCCGGTGGTGCGCATTGATGTGGTGCGTGGTGTGTGAATGGTATCTGTAGTGCTTGGATGTGCCGGCGCTGCTCGGTTGCTTGTTCGTGGGGCGGGGGGGGAGAAACGCAGTGCTTACATATGCCCTAACGAGTAACTATTCAGAGCTCGAAAGCAGTCGGTCACGAATGGCAGCTTTGGTCAGCTTGACCGCCTTGGCACGCTTTGCAGGGGTGGCGAGAGCCGGAAGTTTGAACTCTGAGACGGCAGGCTACGATTGCGAGGCATTCGATTGAAACCGAACGCATGATCATTGACCTACAATAATTAGCACGGAACGGCCGCAATTGGCCGATTTCTGGCTTTAGTCAACTGCTTTACGTAGAGCCGCTGCAACGGTAATGGGCAATGCTACATCTGGCTGGGATCAGTTGACCACTACATAGCGACTGGGTTCCGGCTCCGAGGTTTTGACGTTACCAAGACGTATCAGGTGCTCGCGAACGTCAAGCTGGTCCAAAGTAATCTAGTCGGGCCATTCAGAGAGTCGCTGAGCATCGTAATTCCCAACTTGAAATAATGAGTACATAATTAAGTCCATCAGCAGTATGCTGAGCTACAGAAAGCTGAAGCTTTCAATGATTTAGAGGATGAGTTATGATCCCGTCCGCTGCGCCATATTCGGTAACCTGGAACGCTGAACGCCAGGTCACCACAGGAAGCCCGCTCATCGAGCGGGCTTTTTTGTGCCTGCAATTTGGCTCCCTCGCGGCGTCAGCTTGGCGGCGGCCCCTTTCTGATCGACCTGATCCACGAGGTCGACAGCCGGCGTTCGCTGTGTGGTGAGAGCGATCGGGGGTACACTTTCGCGGGCAATCTTGCGAACCAGCTTACTTCTCGCGCTTTTTCACGCGCGGCAGGGGACACCTCGAAGGCAGCAACATACGGTGAATATCGATACCCGCATCAAATTCCGCCACCTGGTGTGCTTTCTCGAAGTGGCGCGCCAGGGCAGTCTGGCACGCGCCTCGGAAAAGTTGGCGATCAGCCAGCCAGCGCTTTCCAAGACCCTCAAAGAACTCGAAACCCTGCTGACGGCCACATTATTTGTGCGCAGCAAAAGTGGCGCGGCATTGACTGAAGCCGGCGTGGCCTTTTTGCGTTATGCCGGGCCGAGCGTACAAGCGCTGCGTGAAGGGGTGAATAGCCTGCGTTCCGGCGAGCATGAGCCCTTCACCGCCAGGCTCGGCGTGCTGTCCACCGTGGAAAGCTTGCTGGTGCCCGAGGTCGTCTGTCGTTTGCATGCCCGACATCCCGCGCTGGTCGTGAGCGTGGTGACCGGGCCGAGCGCGTACCTGTTGTCGCAATTGCGGGTGGGGGAGCTGGACCTGGTGGTCGGACGCATGACGGACAGCCCGCAGATCCTTGGGCTGATGTTCGAACATCTATACAGCGAATCCATGACCCTGGTGGTGCGTAACGGCCATCCGCTGTTGACCGATCCACAGGCGCACGAACATATCGAAGATTATCCGCTGGTGTTGCCGCTGGCAGGGACGACAATTCGCAAATTCGCCGACAGTTTGTTCGTGCAGCACAGTATCAATCCACCGCGCCAGCGCCTGGAAACCCTGTCGTTGATCTTGAGCCGGCGTTATGTGCAGTGCAGTCAGGCGATCTGGGTCGCGCCTTTCGATGCGGTCAGGCAGGACTTGAGTCGGGGTGATCTGCTTGAGCTGGAGTTGGGGATTCGCGAACCGGGTGGTTCTGTGGGGTTGTGCAGCAATCCTGCGCTGACGATGTCCTTGGCGGCTCAATGGTGTGTCGAGGTGCTGCGGGAGGTGGGCGAGGAATATCGCGAGGGTTTCTATCCATAACCATTTGGATATGGATAGGGGCGGTTTTTTCAGTTTTGGATAGCGCTTCATCAGGGGACACTGGGTCGTTGATTGCTGTTTGCGCGGTGGTCATCCCTGATTTTTATCCATAATAAAAAGGAAACCGACATGTCTGATGCGGACAACAGCCGTTTCGTCATTCGTGACCGTAATTGGCACCCCAAAGCCCTCACGCCTGACTACAAAACCTCAATCCTGCGTTCCCCGCGTCAGGCCTTGGTGAGCATTCCCCAATCACGGTCGGAAACCAGCGGCCCGGACTTTTCCCACCTGAAGATGGGTCAGCACGATAACGATCTGCTGCTGAACTTCAACCACGGCGGCTTGCCCATCGG
The DNA here is from genome assembly GCF_900102035.1 of Pseudomonas extremaustralis. Lineage (NCBI taxonomy): Bacteria > Pseudomonadati > Pseudomonadota > Gammaproteobacteria > Pseudomonadales > Pseudomonadaceae > Pseudomonas > Pseudomonas extremaustralis. The sequence goes on along the minus strand of NZ_LT629689.1, from coordinate 2,699,876 downwards.
CGAGCGCATTATCGTCGCCGGTCGGGTATGCGACCAATATGGCAAGCCGATTCCCCATACCCTGGTGGAGATGTGGCAGGCCAATGCCGGCGGGCGCTATCGGCACAAGAAGGATAGCTATCTGGCGCCCATCGACCCTAACTTCGGTGGCGTCGGTCGTGCCTTGACCGACCGCGACGGTAACTACAGTTTCCGCACGGTCAAGCCAGGCCCGTATCCGTGGCGCAATGGTCCTAACGACTGGCGTCCGGCGCATATCCACTTCTCCATCAGTGGCCCGTCGATTGCCACGCGATTGATCACCCAACTGTATTTCGAAGGTGACCCACTCATCCCAATGTGCCCGATCGTCAAGTCGATCGCCAATCCGGATGCGGTGCAGAGCCTGATTGCAAGGCTTGATATGAGCATGGCCAACCCTATGGATTGCCTGGCTTATCGCTTTGATATCGTTCTGCGCGGTCAGCGCAAGACCCACTTCGAAAACCGCTGAGGAGGCCCGATCATGCCCGTTGAACTTCTGCCTGAAACCCCGTCGCAAACCGCTGGTCCTTACGTGCATATCGGCCTGGCGCTGGAGGCGGCGGGCAACCCGCCCCGCGAGCAGGAAATCTGGAACGAAATGGCCAAGCCCGGTGCGCCGGGGGAGCACATCCTGTTGCTGGGCCATGTCTATGACGGCAACGGTCACCTGATTCGCGATGCGTTCCTGGAATGTTGGCAGGCTGACCACGAAGGCGTTTACGACAGCGACTACAACCTGGAAAAGCCCTTCAACAGTTTTGGCCGCACGGCGACCATGGATACTGGCGAGTGGCAGATCCATACCGTCAAGCCGGGCACCGTGAAGAACGCTGCGGGTGTGCCGATGGCGCCGCACATCAACGTTTCGCTGTTCGCCCGGGGCATCAATATTCACCTGCAGACCCGTGTGTACTTCGACGATGAAGCCCAGGCCAATGCTGTCGATCCCGTGCTGAATCTGATTGAACAGCCTCAACGCCGGGAGACGCTGGTCGCCAAGCGTTGCACGGTTGATGGCAAGTTGGCTTACCGTTTTGATATCCAGATGCAAGGCGAAGGCGAAACGGTGTTCTTCGACTTCTGATGGTTCGAGAGGGTTTGCGCTGCCGGGTTTTTCGCTCTCTAAAGCCCGCTCATCGAGCGGGCTTTTTGCTGGGTGCGCCAGGTGCGGTGAGGTGTTATCGAAGGGTATTTTCACTGCCGAGGCCCAGCGCCTAGTTAATGCAGGGGCATCGTGTTTGGCGCAGCACAAGCCTGTTTTTACCGGTGCGCGCCGCTTATTGGAAAATACTTAAAATAAATTGCATTTAAATCAACACATTGCAGATTTTTCGTATATGATGCGCCCCACACCGAAAGTGAAGGGTGATTAGCTCAGCTGGGAGAGCATCTGCCTTACAAGCAGAGGGTCGGCGGTTCGATCCCGTCATCACCCACCATTCGCTTCAAGTGTTACGCGCAGCGGTAGTTCAGTCGGTTAGAATACCGGCCTGTCACGCCGGGGGTCGCGGGTTCGAGTCCCGTCCGCTGCGCCATATTCGGTAACCTGGAACGCTGAACGCCAGGTCACCACAGGAAGCCCGCTCATCGAGCGGGCTTTTTTGTGCCTGCCATTCAGCTCGTCGATCCCTGTGCGGCCTCGGCGTGGAGGGGCGCGATGGGGCGTCGACCGAGGAAAATCAACACCGCCGCCGCCGTCAGCAAGGTGAAGCCCGCCAGCAGTTGCAACAAGTTGTTGAAGCCGGCGATATAGGCCGTGCGCAACACCGCCACGGGCAGGCTCGCACTGGCGTGCTGCACATTGCCCATGACCAGGCTCTGCGCAATGACGGAAACGTCCAGCGCCTTGTGCTGCGGCAGATGACGCGCAACCAGGGCGCTCAATACCGCCAGGGTAACCGCCAGCGCCACGCCCTCACTGGCCACGCGTGTGGTATTGAAAATCCCCGCCGCCATGCCCGCACGTTCTTTGGGAACCACGCTGATCGCCAGCCCGTCCATCAAGCCCCATGGCAACCCGGTGCCGATGCCGATGATCAGCATTGCGACTACTGTCTGCCACGGCTGGCCGACCTGAACCAGGCTCAGCGCGTACAAGCCCGCCGCCGCGATCAGCAGGCCAATGGCGCACAGCACGCCCGCCGACAGCCAGCGCGTGAGCGTCGCCGCGAGCATCGGCACCCCCAGCATGGGCGCCGACAGTGCAAGCATCATCAAGCCTGCCTCGGACGCGCCGTGGCCTTCGACGCCGATAAAGCGCAGCGGCAGCAACACGATCAGGACGATGTAGCAGTAACAGGTGCCGATCGGCAGCAGTTGCACGCCAAGGAAGCGCGCAAAGCGAAACAGCTGCAGATCGAGCATCGGGTGGCGGACGCGATGTTCAACGAGGATAAACACCAGCAGCAACACGGCGGCCACCGCCAGCAGGTACCGCGTGCTCGCCGCACCCCAACCCTGTTCCGGCGCGAGGATGACCGCCGTGGTCAAGCTCACCAGCATGGCCGAAAACGTCAGCACGCCGGCCGTGTCCAGGCGCAGTGCCCGGGGATCGCGGCTTTCCCGCAGGGTCGGCGCAGCGAGCATGAGCGAGAGGCCTGCCAGCACGGCCGTGCCGAGGAAAATCGCGCGCCAGCCCCACTGTTCGATCAGCAGCCCCGACAACAGCGGGCCAAACGCCAGCCCCGCGCCGAAGGTGGTGCCCAGCAGGCTGAAGGCGCGCGTGCGCGCATGCCCGTCAAATTCCTGGGCCAGCGCCGCACAACCGCTGGCCAGCGCGATGGCCGCCGCGACGCCCTGTAGTGCGCGTAAGGCATCCAGCCAGAGCATGCCTGGTGCCACCGTCAGCCACAGGGAGGCGCCAGTAAACAGTGCCATGCCCCATAAAAACAGGCGCTTGCGCCCATAGCGGTCGGCGAGGGTGCCGGCGGCCATCAACAAGCTGCCGAAGCTGAGCATGAACGCGTTGGTGATCCACGCCAGTTGCGTGGGGTGGGCGGCGAATGTCTGGCCGATAAATGGCGTGGCGACAGCGCCGCCGGTAAAGCTCATGGGCAACACCAACGCCGCCAGGCAAATCGCGGCCAGGATGGCATGGCGGCCCGGGGCGGCCAGGGTCTCGGTGGTGGTGTGCATGGGGGGTATTCCGGCTGTTTTATGAAGACAAAGACTCTAGGCTGGATGCAATCGTCGATAAATAGCCTTACATTCCACTCATAATGGACTGAATGGATGTAATGGTGTGACGGATAATCTCAGCGGCGTGATCGCCTTCGTCAAAACGGCAGAAGCCCTCAGCTTCGTGGGGGCAGCGCGGGCACTGGGGGTTTCCGCCTCGGCGGTGGGCAAGAATGTCGCCAAACTCGAAGCCTCGCTGAATGTGCGCCTACTGCACCGCAGCACGCGCAAAGTCGGCCTGACCGCCGAAGGTCAATTGTTCTACGAGCGCTGTCGGAAAATTCTCGACGACCTGCACGACGCCCGCGCCATGCTTTCCCATGCCATACAAGCGCCCCGTGGCAAGTTGCGCGTCAGCCTGCCGACCATCGGCTACCGCTTTCTCTTTCCGCATATGCTCGCGTTCAGGCAGACCTACCCGGAGATCGAGCTGGAGCTGGATTTCAACGACCACCTGGTGGATGTGATCGAGGAGGGCTTCGACGTAGTGATCCGCAGCGGCGGCCTGGCCGATTCGAGCTTGATGGCCCGCAAGCTGGGGCCGTTCAGGTTTGTGCTGTGTGCATCGCCCGCGTATCTGCGCGAGCACGGGCGGCCGGCAACCCTCGCCGATCTTGAGCGCCACCCATGCCTGCGTTATCGGTTTGCCACCACCGGCAAGATCATGGACTGGACGTTGTCCGCCAACCCCGCGATCACGGCGTTGCGCCTGCCCACCGCGCTGACGTTGAACAATATGGAAGCCATGCTCAGCGCCGCCGTCGATGGCCACGGCATTGCCTACATGCCGGACTTTCTCGCCCGCGAAGCGCTCGCCCAAGGGCAATTGGACACTGTGTTGGAGGGCCATTGCGAGGACGAGGGCCAGTTCTGGGCGTTGTGGCCGTCCAGTCGCCATCTCTCGCCGAAAATCCGCGTGTTCGTGGACTTCGCCGCCGCGCGCCTGTTCACCCCCCCACCAACCGGTAACCCACCTGCAACTCAGTAATGAAGTACTGCGGCTGCGCCGGGTCCGCCTCCAGTTTTTGCCGCAAATGCGCCATGTGCACGCGCAGATAGTGGGCACGGTCGACGTAGTCCAGGCCCCACACTTCCAGCAGCAGTTGCCGGTGGGTCAGCACCCGGCTCTGGCCGCGAATCATCGCGCAGAGCAAGCGGTACTCGATGGGCGTCAGGTGTACCGGCTGGCCGGCGCGCGAGACTTCATGGGTGGCCAGGTCGACTTCGATTTCGCCGAACGCCACCTTGCTGGTCGCCACCACGCTGCCGGTCTGTCCGTGCCGGCGCAGTTGGGCGCGGATGCGTGCGAGCAGTTCGGGCACGCCGAACGGCTTGGTCAGGTAGTCATCGGCGCCCGCGTCCAGGGCGGCGACTTTTTCTTCTTCGCGGTCACGCGCCGACAGCACCAGGATCGGCACCGCCAGCCAGCCGCGCAGTTCGCTGATCAGTTGTTTGCCGTCGCCGTCCGGCAGGCCGAGGTCGACGATCACCAAGTCCGGCTGACGGCTGGCGGCATGGATCAGCGCGCGTTTGACGCTGTCGGCCTCGAACACCTGAAAGCCTTCATCTTGCAGGGCGATGCCGACAAAGCGGCGGATGTTGGCCTCGTCTTCAACAATCAGAATGCGTGCAGTGCTCATAGGGATTCCATGGCGGGCGGGGTGCCCGCCGGTAACGTGATGATGAAATGCATACCGCGCGTGCGGCCGGGGTTGGCATCAATGCGCCCGCCGTGGGCCTCGACGATGCGTTTGGCCAGCGCCAGGCCCAGGCCGATGCCGGCGACGGACGATTCCTGCTGGCCGCGGGTGAAGGGTTCGAACAGATTCGCTGGCGCCTGGCCGGGGCCGGTGTCGCTGACCTCCAGTACGATGCGCTCGCCGACTTTGCTCGCGGCCACGCGGATAGTGGTGCCCGGCGGGGTGTACTTGGCGGCGTTGTCCAGCAGGTTGACCAGCACCCGCTCCATCAGCAGCGCGTCGACTTCCACCAGCGGCAAGTGCGCATCGAGGCTGGTGTGGACGCGGTGCCGCGCCAACGGCTCGCGCAATTGGCGCAGGGCGCTGCCGACGATTTCTTCCAGCGAGTGCCATTGGCGGTTCAGGCGCACGCCACGTTCCTGCAGGCGCGCCATGTCCAGCAGGTTTTCGATCAGGCGCTGCATGGACGTGGCTTGTTCGTGGATGCCGTGCAGCAGCTCGGTGAGCGGCCCCGGCGGCGCGTGGGGCAGGGCGGTGTCGGCGGCGCCGATCAGCGTGGTCAAGGGCGTGCGCAGGTCATGGGAAATCGCCGCGAGCAAGGTGTTGCGCATTTTCTCGCCTTCCATCTGCACCAGAGTGCTTTGCGCCACCTCGACGAAATGCACGCGCTCCAGGGCAATCGCCAGTTGGCTCATGCAGGCTTCCAGCAGGCGGCGTTCCTGCGGATCGTTCAGGCGCTCGCTCTGGGCCAGTTCCAGCACCAGCACGCCGCGCACGCGCATCGGTGCTTTGAGCGGCAAGTAGCAGCCCTTGGCCGCCGACAGGGTGTCAGTGCCGTGGCCGGCGGGGTGGCCGTGGTCGTAAGTCCATTGGGCGATGCTGTCGTCGATCGGCAGCCCGGCCGCGCTCACGCTGTGTACGCCATCGGCGGCATCCGGCAGGGCCAGGCCGACCCGGGCTTCGAACACGCCGCTGAAGGTGCGCAGCGCGACTTCGCTGATGTGCTCCACGGTCAGCGCGGCCGACAGGTCACGGGCCAGGCGCGCCAGGGAGGTTGCGCGGCGTTCGCGTGCGGCGGCGGTGCGCGCTTCGTGGCGCAGGCGCGCGGTGAGTTGGCCGGTAATCAGGGCGATGCCGAGCATCAAGGCAAAGGTGAAGAAATACTGGGTGTCGTTGACGGTGAATGAATAGCGCGGCTGTACGAAAAAGAAGTCGAAACACAACACCGCGAGCATCGCCGCCCACACGCCGGGGCCGCGTCCATAGCGCAGCGCCACCAGTACGACGGTAAGTAAAAACAACATGACCACGTTGGCCAGGTCGAACACCTGCAACAACAGCGCGGCGACAGCGCTGGCGGCGAAACAGGCGAGGCTGGCCCAGACGTAGGCCAGTCGAGTGCCGGGCAGCGCTGCGGGTTTTTCCCGCACGGCGGGCTTGCCTGGCAGCAGGCCGTGGGCAATCACGATCTGATCGATTTGCGGGTGGTGGCGGCTGATCCGGTCGCTGACTGACTGATGCCAGAAGCGCCACCGGCGGCGCGGATGATGACCGAGTACCAGGCGATTGGCATTGTGCTCACGGGCGCAGGCGACCAACGCTTCGGCGACGTCCATGCCTGGCAGCGTGGCCGTATCGGCGCCGAATTCGCCGGCCAGGGCCAGGGTTTTCATCGCCGTCGGGTAGCGCTTGGCGCCGCGCCCCTGGGCCGATGCGACGTGGACCACAATCCAGTCGGCTTCCAGCTTCTGTGCCAGGCGCGCCGCTTCACGCACCAGGCGTTCGTCGCCGGCGTCACCGGCTATGCCGACCAACAGCCGCTCGCGGGCCGGCCACAGGGTCTTGATCGACTGTTCGCGGCGGTACACACGCATCTGCGCGTCGACCCGGTCAGCCGTGCGCCGCAGTGCCAGCTCGCGCAGCGCCAGCAGGTTGCCCTTGCGGAAAAAATGCTGCGAGGCGCGCGCCGCCGCCGGGCCCAGGTACACCTTGCCGTCCTTGAGGCGTTGCAACAGATCGTCCGGGGGGAGATCGATCACCACCACGTCGTGGGCGTTATCGAATACATGGTCGGGCACGGTTTCACGCACGCGGATGCCGATGATCCCACTGACCAGGTCATTCAGGCTTTCCAGGTGCTGCACGTTGAGGGTGGTCCAGACATCGATGCCGGCGCTGAGCAGTTCTTCCACGTCTTGCCAGCGTTTGGGGTGGCGCGAGCCGGGCGCGTTGCTATGGGCCAGTTCGTCCACCAGCACCACGGCAGGACGGCGGCGCAGGGCGGCGTCGAGGTCGAATTCGCTGAGCGCAAACTCGCCATGCTGCAGCGCGGCGCGAGGCAGTTGCTCCAGGCCATGGAGCAACTCGGCGGTTTCCGCGCGGCCGTGGGTTTCCACTATCCCGGCCAGCATGTCGCGGCCCAGGGCGGCTTCGCGTTGCGCCGCGGCGAGCATGGCGCAGGTCTTGCCCACCCCGGCATTGGAGCCGAAGTAGATCCGCAATTTGCCGCGCAAGGCGGCCTGTTCTTCTTGTTGGACCCGCGCCAGCAGGGCGTCGGGGTCGGGGCGTTCCTGGTGAGTTGCTGACATACAAATCCTGATAAGTGCCGCATTTGAAGTGTGGGAGCGGGCTTGCTCGCGAATGCGCGGTGCCAGCCAACTCATCGGTCACTGATACATCGCCTTCGCGAGCAAGCCCGCTCCCACATGGGGTTGTCGGTGTTACACCAAGCCCAACCCCGTCAGCAGCAGGTCGATCAGCTTGATCCCGGCAAACGGCACCAGCACGCCGCCGAGGCCGTAGATCAGCAGATTGCGGTTGAGCAACGCCGCTGCGCCGATCGAACGATAGGTCACGCCGCGCAGGGCCAGGGGGATCAGCGCGACAATGATCAGCGCGTTAAAAATCACCGCGCTGAGAATCGCCGAGTTGGGGCTGGCCAGGTGCATCACGTTCAATGCGCCGAGCTGTGGATAGGTCGCGACAAACGCCGCCGGGATGATCGCAAAGTACTTCGCTACGTCATTGGCCACGCTGAAGGTGGTGAGGGCGCCGCGGGTCATCAGCATCTGTTTGCCGACCTCGACCACTTCGATCAGCTTGGTCGGGTTGCTGTCGAGGTCGACCATGTTGCCGGCCTCTTTGGCGGCCTGGGTGCCGCTGTTCATCGCCACCGCCACGTCGGCCTGGGCCAGTGCCGGCGCATCGTTGGTGCCATCGCCGGTCATGGCCACGAGCTTGCCCTGGGCCTGGTAGTCGCGGATCAATTGCAGCTTGTCCTCCGGGCGGGCTTCGGCGAGGAAATCATCCACGCCGGCCTCCACCGCAATGGCGGCCGCGGTCAGGTGGTTGTCGCCGGTGATCATCACGGTCTTGATGCCCATGCGCCGCAGTTCGGCGAAGCGCTCCTTGATGCCGCCCTTGACCACGTCCTTGAGCTCCACCACGCCCAGTGCCTTGGCACCGTCGCTGACCACCAGCGGCGTGCTGCCGCGCCGCGCGACTTCATCGACCTTGGCCTGCAAGGCTGTGGGGAAACTGCCACCCAGCGCCTCGACATGGCCGCGAATCGCGTCCGCCGCGCCCTTGCGAATCGCCCGGCCTTCGGGCAGGTCGACGCCGCTCATGCGGGTCTGCGCAGTGAAATGGACAAAGCTGGCGCCCAGTTGGTTGATGTCCCGCGCGCGGATGTCGAACTTCTGCTTGGCCAGTACCACAATGCTGCGGCCTTCCGGGGTTTCATCGGCCAGGGACGCCAGTTGTGCGGCGTCCGCCAACTCCGCCTCTTTTATGCCCGGCGCGGGGAAAAAACCGCTGGCCTGACGGTTGCCCAGGGTGATGGTGCCGGTCTTGTCCAGCAGCAACACGTCGACGTCGCCCGCCGCTTCGACCGCCCGCCCGGAGGTGGCGATGACATTGGCCGACATCATCCGGCTCATGCCTGCCACGCCGATGGCTGAGAGCAGGCCGCCGATGGTGGTGGGGATCAGGCACACCAGCAAGGCCACCAGCACCGTGGCGCTGACCACGCTGCCGCTGCCGCTCATGGCCACGGCGAAGATCGAGTACGGGCTCAGCGTGGCGATCACCAGCAGAAACAGCAGGGTCAGGCCCACCAGCAGGATGGTCAGGGCTACTTCGTTCGGGGTTTTCTGGCGCTTGGCCGACTCGACCATCGAGATCATGCGGTCCAGGAACGACTCGCCGGGGTTGACGCTGATGCGCACCACCAGCCAGTCCGACAGCACGCGGGTGCCACCGGTGACCGAGGAAAAGTCGCCGCCGGCCTCGCGGATCACCGGCGCCGATTCGCCGGTGATCGCGCTTTCGTCCACCGACGCCACGCCTTCAATCACGATGCCGTCCAACGGCACCAGGTCGCCGGCTTCGATCAGCACCACCTGATCTTTGCGCAGCAGCGTCGCAGCCGTTGGCAGCCACGCCGCGCCGTGCTTGGGCTGTTGCAGCAACTTGGCCAGGGTCTCGCGCTTCATCCCACGCAAGCTCGCGGCCTGGGCGCGGCTGCGTCCTTCGGCCAGGGCCTCGGCGAAGTTGGCGAACAGCACGGTGAACCACAGCCACAAGGTGATGCTGAGGATAAAGCCGCTGGGGGCTTCACCCTGGCCGCCCAGGGACTGGAACCACAGCAGGGTGGTGAGGATGCTGCCCAGGTAGACCACGAACATCACCGGGTTTTTCCATTGCGCCTGGGGCAGCAGTTTCTTCAGCGCATCCCCACAGGCAGTGAGCACGATGGCGCGATCGAACAGAGGTATACGAGCATTTTTCATGAGGGACATCTCTTACTCACTGGCCGCAATGGGGGGCTGGCGCGATGGCAGGCGGGCGTCCAGCGCAAGGTTGAGTGGCAGCACATTGACCCGTGGCTCGCCGAGCAGGCCGAGGGTGCGCGCGCTGGTATGTTGCTCGACCAGTTGCAGCAGCTCGGCTTCGGGGATCTGCCGCAGGCGCGCCACCCGGGGCAGTTGCAGCCGCGCATTGGCCAGCGAGATATGCGGATCGAGGCCCGAGGCGGAAGCGGTGACCGCATCCACCGGTACCAGGGCGTCGGCGGCCAGGCCGTTGGCCTGGCGATAGGCCTGGACGCGTGCGGCTACCTGGTCCACCAGTTTCTGGCTGGTCGGCCCCAGGTTGCTGGCGCCGCTGGAACCGGCGTTGTACGGCTGCGACACGCTTTTACTTGGGTCTTTCGGGTCGGCGCCGAGGGTCATGCTTGGGCGGCCGTGGAAGTATTCCGGCCGGGTGAAATGCTGGCCGATGAGGGCCGAGCCCATGACCAGGCCGTCCCGTTCGATCAGCGAGCCGCGGGCCTGGAACGGGAACATCAGCTGTGCGGTCACGGTGGTGAACGCCGGGTAGGCGAACCCCGTCAACAGCATGAAAAACACCGCCGAAACCAGCACTGGGCGCAACAGCCCTTTGACTATCGATTGAGTTGTCATCCACGTGTCCTCAGTTGTAGGTCTGGCCGGACAGCAACTGCAGTTGCTCCACCAGCGGGCCGAGTGCGAGCGCCGGCAAAAAGGTCAGGCCACCGACCACCAGCACCACGAACACCACCAGCACCATGAACAGCGGGGTCGCGGTGGGAATGGTGCCGGCGCCGGCGGGTACGGTTTTCTTCATCGCCAGGGAGCCGGCCACGGCGAGCATCGGCAGCATCGTGAAGAAGCGCCCGATCAACATCGCCAGGCCGATGGTGGTGTTGAAAAACGGCGTGTTCGCGTTCAAGCCGGCGAAGGCCGAACCGTTGTTGGCGGTACCGGAGGTGTAGGCGTACAGCACCTCGCTGAAACCGTGGGGGCCGAGGTTGTTGAGACTGGCCATGGTGTCGGGCCACAGGGCGGCGAGGGCGGTGAAGCCAAGGATGCTGATGGGGTGCGCGAGTACCGCGAGCATCACCAGTTTCATCTCCCGCGCCTCGATTTTCTTGCCGAGGAACTCGGGGCTGCGGCCGATCATCATGCCCACCAGGAACACCGTCAGCAGGGCGTACTGGATCAGGTTGATAAAGCCCACGCCGTCGCCGCCGAACACACAGTTGAGCATCATCTGCGCCAGGGGCACGAAACCGCCCATGGGGGTCAGCGAGTCGTGCATGGTGTTGACCGAGCCGGTGGTCGCCGCTGTGGTGGTGGCGATGAACAGGCTGCTGTCGGCGATGCCGAAGCGCAGTTCCTTGCCCTCCATGTTGCCGCCGCTTTGTTCCAGCGACAGGCTCTGGTTGGCGCCGGCCTGGGTCAGCAGCGGGTTGCCGTTTTGCTCGGCGCCGTAGACCAGGGCGAGGAAGCCGATGAACATCACCAGGAAGGTGCCGAAAAACACCCAGCCCTGACGACGCTGCACCAGCATGCTGCCAAAGGTGTAGGTCAACGCCGACGGGATCAGCAACATGCTGAGGATGTGCAGGGCGTTGGTCAGCGGCGTCGGGTTTTCGAATGGGTGCGCGGCGTTCATGCTGAAGAAACCGCCGCCGTTGGTGCCGATGTGCTTGATCGATTCAAAGCTGGCCACCGCGCCGACAATCAACTGCTGCTGCGCGCCTTCCAGCGTGGTGACCAGGGCCTGGGAGGCGAAGGTCTGCGGCATGCCCTGCCACACGTACACCAGCGCCATGCCCACGCACAGCGGCAGCATCACGCGATAGAGCGTGCGGGTGAAGTCGACCCAGAAGTTGCCGATATCGCCCGAGCCGGAGCGGCTCAAGCCGCGAATGAAAGCGGCTGCCGCGACTACGCCGGAGGTGGCACCGACGCACATCAGAAAAGTGATGACCGCCATCTGGCTGAAGTTCGACAGGCTGGTCTCGCCCGAGTACGCCTGCCAGTTGGTGTTGGTAATAAAGGACACGGCGGTGTTGAACGCCAGGTCCGGCGATTGCGCGGCCAGCCCCAGCGGGTTGATCGGCATCACCGCCTGCAGGCGCAGGACTGCATAGCCCAGCAACATCATCGCCGCGTTCGACAACAACAGCGCCGAACCGTAGCGGGCCCAGCCCATGCTTTCCCGTGGGTCGATGCCCAGCAGGCGATAGGTATAACGTTCCGGCAAGGCATGGTGGGTTCCGGTGAACACCCGGGTCAGCCATTTGCCCATCAGTATGGCGAGTCCCGTCATCAACCCCAGGACCAGCGCAAATTCCAGCAGCGTGCTTAACATGTCGTGGCTCCGTTCAAATCTTGCCCATGGCGACAATGGCCATGGCAGTCGCAACAAAAAACACCAGGGAAAGGCCAATAAACATCAGGTCGTACATGGCGGACTCCCTAGAATTTTTCTGCGCGAATAAGGGCGTAGCCCAAGTAAGCGAACAGCCCCACGGCACATAAGCCGCTGGCGATATAAATGAACGTGAGTGTGTGCACGGTGTAACTCCCCTGAGTGAATGAGCCGCAGTGGCGGACGCGGGGAGGTTAATCGTTGGGGTATCAAGCCCAGGCACTGATTCGCGGCGGCGGTATTAAGACGGCATATAGATGAAGTTAGGCAGGGCGAACGAAAAGAAGGGATAGCCCGCCGCCCGGGTATCCCTTTAAACACTGGGGTTCTGCTGATGTTGACGCGCCGCTTATTTGGCTTTCTTTTTCTTCTCGCTGCGGGTGGCGAGGTGTTCGAAGCAAAATGCGGCGGTGCCGAAGAGCGCAATCAATGACAGGACGATCATGCCTAAAGTTGAACTTTCCACGATGACTTCCTACGGGTGTTGGGGGTAGGAAGTGACGGTAGAGTGTCCGGGCTTAGTTGCTCAATAGTGACGACGTAATCGTTATGGGGAATGGGCAATCTATACGCATTCTTTACGCAAAGCAGAACAACGCCGCCCCTCCCACCATTCAACAGCGTGCAAGTTTAGAACTTACAAGTTGCGACTATGCCGATAGTCGCTGACGGCTTCGTACACCGCTTTGCGCAACCGGTTGATCCCGCCGATCGGGCGATGCGCCTCCAACCCGAACCACGGGTTGAACGACTGGTTGTCGCACGCCAGGTTCAGCGCCGGGGTGTCGAAATCCTGAGGGGGGATCTTCACCCTGGCCACGGTTTCATAAGGCGCGTCGCTTTCCTTCCATTCGATACTGGTGTCTTCGATCGGCATGAACTTCTGTGGGTTCTGCCGTTGGATCTGCAGCACGAAACACGCCGGCACGCGGTCGGTAGACAGTTGCTGGTTCAGGGCACTGCGCAAGAAGTTCGGCAGGTTCTGGTTCTGTGGGGGCAGTACATATTCCGGGCAGCTTTGTGGGTCGGGCGCGACGCGGAACTTGGCGTTGGCCGTGCCGAACTTGTAGGGCGATACCGAAAAGTAGGTGGTCTGGGTCGGGCTGGCTGGCGCGGGGGCCAGGGTCGCCAGGGCGATAAACAGGTGGCGGACCTGCCAACTGCGCGGGTCGGCCTTGGGGAAAAATGCCATGACTTTCTTGCCATCGGCCTGGGCGCCGATGTTCTGCGCGTACTCCGCCACATCGCTGACAAAGAAGTTCGGGTGGCTGAACATCACGAAGTCCTGTTCCGTGCGTGATTGCTGGTCCGCCAGCAGCTGTTTGCCCGGTACATCCAACAGCTTGAGCGCCATGCCGCGGGCATCGCGGATGCTGTCGAACTGCGGGTAGGCGTTGCCGTTGGACAGTCGCATCAGCGCCTGCCAGGTTTTGCCCGGCTCGGCGAACACACCCTGGCGCAACGCCGGGTCAAGGTCTGGCAGCACGTTGACTTCGGCCTTCACGCATCCATGGGCCTTGGCGTGGGCATCGCGCAGGTAGCGCGTGCCTTCGCGGTGTTGGTCAACGATGCGTACGGCGGTCTGGATAATGCCCTGGGTCATCGCCGCTTCACCCGCCGGGATCTGCTCGTCCGGCGACACCGGGCCGCTGTGTTGCCAGGCATACCAGGCCATGGCGGCCAGCCAACCGAGCAGGCCCAGGCCGGCCACCCACAGTAAGGTCTTGCCCAGAAACGCGCCGAGACGCAGCCAGAGTCGGGCGAGCAGGGAGCGTTCGTGGTGGTTCGATCGGAAAATCATGGCAATTGTTGCTCCAGAGGGCCGCCCAGCACTTTGAGGTATTCCAGCAGCGCCCAGCGTTCCTGCGGCAGCAAGCCGCGGCCGATGACGCCATTTCCACGCTGGCCGGCACGGAATTCGTGGCCGCTGTTGTGGTTGCCGGTGATTTTGGTATCGAACAGGAAGGCGTTCTTGAACGCTGTTGTCTCAAAGCCCAAGTGGCGCGGATCGTAGTTGAAGGTGCCTTTATAGAAGGTGGTACTGCGTTCGTCCTGGGGCGAGAGCAACTGGTAGATCGTCGGCACCGAGCCGTTATGCAGGAACGGCGGCGTGGCCCACACGCCGGCCAGCGGGCGGGCCTTATAGGCGCGCAACTCGCGCACGCCGATGGGCAGGCCGTAGCCGTCCAGGCGCGGTCGCTCGGCCGGGGTGACACCGGCAGCGCGGTAGGCGTGGTCTTCGACGAAGGCGGTGACGTAGGCCAGACCCTTGGCCACCGACATTTTTTTCAGGTCCAGGGGGTCGGTCGGCGTGGGGTGCAATTCGACATTGAGCTTGGCCAGTTCCGCCGGGTCCCACTGCAGCGCACTGAGGTCATAACGCTGGTCGGCAATGTTGCTGGCAGTGCCAGGGTCGGTGCCGATGTAGTCCACAGGCAGCATCTTCAGTTGTTGCACCGGTCGGCCGTTTTCCTGGGTGACAGTCGGCACATGGCAGCCGGCGCAGTTTTCGGCAAACAGCGCGCGGCCCTGGGCGGCGAGGGGCTTGTCGATGGCGCCGAACAGCGCTTCGGGCCAGGTCGGCGGCTTGAGGCGTTGCAGGGTTTCTTCGATCAGATTGAGGTCGCGCACCCGCACGCTCGATGGGTAGCGCGCCTCGCCCTGAAGCGGCTGGCCGGCGCTGTCGAAGAACGTCAACGTCGCACCCACGCCCAGGGCTTCGCCGATATTGCGCGCCATGGGCTGCTGGGCCGAGCCGTTCCACTGCACCCAGTCGAAGGTCCAGATATCCCACAGCTGGGGGTAATCCACCGGGGCGTTGGCCACGCGGTAATTGTCCGGGGAAATGGCGTCGCCAAAGCTGGCATTGGCGATACGGCCAAACGCGTCGGTACGGCCCGGGCCTTCTTCGGTGGGGTAGAGGCCGCGGTGGGTGTCGTTCCAGGCGACTTTGAGGAACCTGTTCAGCGATTGCTTGAAGTCCTGGCGCAATTGGCCGTGCTCGGCTTCATAGCGATCCCCTAGGACCTGGCGGGCAAACCGTTCGAATTTCCAGGGGTTGTAATAGGTCGCGGCGAGGCTGGCGACCAGGGCTTGGCCAAAGCTGCCACCGCGCAGGGTCGGGACACTGGAAGGCAGCACATGTTGGGCCGAGCCGCCGTCGATACGCAGGGCCTGGCCGTTGAAGTGCAGCTCGCCGGTGTGGCAGGCGGCGCAGGTGATATCCAGGTATTCAACGTTGCTACCGGCGTTTTTGTGCCGGGCGAAACCCACGGGCAGGTTGCCGGGATTTTGCGCGGTGGGCACCTGCTTGGGGTCGACCAGGAAACCGAAGCGTGCCAGGTACTCGGGTGCGGCGAAGCGTTGATCGGAAAACGGCAGTTCAAGTGCAGTGAACCAGTCGTAATGCAGGCCCTTCACTTGGGTGCCCTGGGGGGTGAAATAGTAGGTCTGACGGTCGGCCGCGCTCCACTGGTCCTGGTAGTGGACCTGCTGCACCGGGACGTAGTCCGGCAACTTGGGGTTGGCGGTGTAATAGATCACCACAGCCAGCAATAGGGCCAAAATGGCGAGTATCAGCAGTAAAACACGGGAAAAAATGCGCAAGATAGCTATCCTTGTCTCGGCCTTGTCGAGGGGGTTGCGTTGTTATGCCACCACACCACGGGTGCGGCAAGTGGCCATGAGCCTGGCAGCGGGCCATCCCACGATCCGTCGCGGGCCTGCATCATGAATGAAAATGCGTTTAAACACGTGAACTTATCGGAAGTTTCCTGCTCACATGCCGGTAGCCATTGGTCGTGGCCGCCTGATAAGCTCGCGACTTTATTCGAATGCCCTTTTGGCGCATGAACAAGGAAATAGCATGAAACAGCATCGGTTGGCGGCGGCGGTGGCCCTGGTTAGCCTGGTACTTGCGGGTTGTGATTCGCAGACCAGCGTAGAGCTGAAAACCCCGGCGCAGAAAGCTTCCTACGGTATCGGCCTGAACATGGGCAAAAGCCTTGCCCAGGAAGGCATGGATGACCTGGATTCCAAGGCAGTAGCCCAGGGCATCGAAGATGCCGTCGGCAAAAAAGAGCAGAAGCTCAAAGACGACGAACTGGTTGAAGCGTTTGCCGCACTGCAAAAGCGTGCTGAAGAGCGCATGGCCAAGATGAGCGAAGAGTCGGCAACCGCCGGCAAGAAATTCCTCGAAGACAATGCCAAGAAAGACGGCGTGGTCACTACCGCTTCCGGCCTGCAGTACAAAATCATCAAGAAAGCCGACGGTGCTCAGCCTAAGCCGACTGACGTGGTGACTGTTCACTACACCGGCAAGCTCACCAACGGCACCACCTTCGACAGCTCCGTGGATCGCGGTAGCCCGATTGACCTGCCGGTCAGCGGCGTGATTCCAGGCTGGGTCGAAGGCCTGCAACTGATGCACGTTGGCGAGAAGATCGAGTTGTACATCCCGTCCGATCTGGCCTACGGTGCCCAGAGCCCGAGCCCGGCGATTCCAGCCAACTCCGTGCTGGTATTCGATCTGGAACTGCTGGCCATCAAGGACCCAGCCAAGGCTGACGCTCCTGCTGCACCTGCCGCCAAAAAGTAATCGGCGCCTGAACACACAACGCCCCGTCTCGACGGGGCGTTGTTGTTTCTGGGGCCGAAGGTCCGTCCGGCGTGCATTCAAACGAACCCCTGGAGCCTGAGGCAGTCTGATACAAGACCTGGCTGCGGGTATCCGCACATCAGCGCCAAGTCAATGAAATATTGGGTTTTTTTATGTGCGCAAAAAACGCCCGATCTGACTGGGCGCCTTGTAATCCGCGGCTTTCAGCCTTAAAAACGGGCTCTGTTCACAAGGTTATCCACAATTTGTGTGGATAACCTTTTATGTCGCCTGGAACTGGAGTGACGAATGAAACCACCCTTCAATTTCACCCGCTTTCTGCCCATGGCTGCCCGCTTGCTGGGCCGTGGGCGTCTGCCGACCCTGCTGTTCGCTGTTGCCGCCAAGGGCGCGAGCCAGGGCAATCGCCTCGGCGCGCTCAAGGACGATCTCAAGCTGCTCCAGGCCCTGTGTCTGGCCTATTGGCGTGGTGAATATCGTGCGATCAGCCCAAAGGCGCTGATCTCGGTGGTGGCGGGGCTGATGTACTTCCTGAGCCCGATCGATGCGATCCCGGACTTTATCCCCGTGTTCGGTATGCTCGATGACATCGCGGTACTGGCATGGGTCATGAAGAGCCTGAGCGACGAATTGAGCGCTTTTCGCGCCTGGCGCGAGGCGCAGCGCCCGGAAAAGCTTGCCGTGGTGGAGCGGCTGCCTGCGACCGCAGCCTTGCTGGCCAAGGAAACCCCGCAAAAAAACTGAAGACACGGCTATCCCCCTGCGACCTTTGTGGCTGTTAGGATTACACTCCTAAGGAAAGGGCTTACTTAGTAAGTGTTGTTATCCTACGGGGCAGTCATGGATATTCAGATAATTTCACGCGATGGCGAACCCGAATATGCGGTATTGCCATGGGATCAGTACCAGGCGCTGCTAAAAGCTGCCGGTCAGCCTCAACCTAGTCCATCTTCTGCTACGACTGCCCAAGCCGCCCCCGACCAGGACTTGCGCCCGTTCGCAGACCTGCGCGGCTTGCGCGAAGCCAAGGGCCTGGCGATCGAGACCCTGGCCCGTACCGTGGGGATCAGCCCCTCGTATCTTGGATTGATCGAAAGTGGTGAGCGCCAGCCGGATGCCGCGATCCGCCGCAGCCTGGCCTGGGAATTGGGCGTTGCAGGTTGGAGGGATGAATCTTGAGCCTACGTATCAGCCGTCAACATTGGGATGGGTTACTTAACGAGCTGGACCAGGCGCGCCGCCAGCGCCATCTGCTGACCTACCGCGCGCTGCTGGAGCGCCTGCAATTTCCCACGCCGGCCATGCAAACCCTGGCTGCCGCCCTGGAACACCTGGCGGCGCTGGACGCCAAGGCCGAGCAGCCGTTGCGCAGCTCCCTGGTGATCAGCCAGGGCGCCAGCCGCTTACCGCGTACCGGTTTTTTTGAATGCGTGGAGCGTCTGGGGCGTTTCAGCGGGCCATCCGACGGCGTGGCTGCCGCCTCTTGGCACGCTTCGGAAGTGGTGCGCGTATTCGAATATGACTACCCGGAATCCGCCGAGGCCTAAAGCTGGGCCAGCGCGTCCATGCTGTCGATCACATGGATGCTGTAACCGGCCATATCCTTGGCATGGTGCTTGGCCTGCGACGCCAGCTCCGCCAACTGGCTGGCATCCAGTTGTCCACAGGCCTGTGGATATAAGTGCACCACGCCAATGGACAGTGACAGCAACGCAAACTCTTGGCGCACGCCCTGGCGGTTCAACGCCACGAAGCAGCCTGCCTCGAGATGTTCGGCACGGTAAAAGCGGCGGCACTGGGTGTGGAAATCATCCAGCAACTGGTTGAGCCGCTTGCGCCAATCCTGTGGTCCCAGCACCAGCAAAAAGTCATCGCCGCCAATGTGCCCGACAAAGTCGCGGCTCGGGTCGACCCGGTCATTCAGGCACTGGGCCAGGCACAGCAACACCTCATCTCCCCGCCCATAGCCGTAGATATCGTTGAACGGCTTGAAGCTGTCGATATCCACGTAGCAAATCACCGACTCGCGTTGTTGCTGCAATAACCGCGTGAGGCATTGCTGGATCGGTACGTTGCCCGGTAGCAGGGTCAGCGGGTTGGCGTAGCGCGCCTGCTGGATTTTCAGCTCGGTGATCAGTTTGAGCACGTCGATCACACGACCCAGGCCCAGGTAGTCGCCATTGAGTGTGATGATGAAATCTTCTTCGATGCGCTGGCGGGCGCGGCTGGTCAACAGGCGACTGACTTGTTGCAACGACTGGCTCAACTCCACCGCGAGGAAATCAGTGCTCATCAGACGGCTGATGGGCTTGCGTGCGAACAGGTCGGTGGCGAAGGGTTTGAGCAGGGCGTCGGACAACGAATGCCGATGCACGATGCCGACCGGGTGGCCGCGGCCATCCAGCACCGCCAGGGAATTGAGGTTGGCCTGGCGGCGGAAACACTCCAGCACCTGGGCGGTGGCGGTGTTTTGATCCACCGCGGGGCGTTCGTTGAGCAGTGCGCTGAGGTCGCTGCCGTCCTCGCTGAGGGTGGTGTTGGCGTTGTCCGTTTTGGGCAGCATCAGGCGCGCTTCCTGAGGCGGTTTTTCCTGTGGGCGGCAGAGCAGGTAGCCCTGGACCAGGTCGACACCCATCTCCGTCAGCACCGCTAACTCTTCCGGCAATTCGATACCCTCGGCAATCACCTGGGCGCGGGAGGCCCTGGCGATCTGCAGGATCGAGCCGACGAATTCACGCTTGAGCGCGTCCTGATGAATACCGTCGATGAAGTGCCGGTCGATCTTCACGTAATCCGGGCGCAGTTCTGACCATAGACGCAGGCTGGAATAGCCGGCACCCAAGTCATCGAGTGCGATGGCAAAACCCATGTCGCGGTAATGATGCAGGGCGGTTTGCAGCAGGTCGAAATCGTTGGTGGGCGTCTGCTCGGTAAGTTCGATCACCACCTGGCTGGGCGGAATGCCGAAGTCGCGCAGCAATTGCAGGGTACGCCCCGGTTGGTGCGCGGTCTCCATCAGGGATTCCGGCGAGATATTGAGAAACAGCTTGCCCGGCAGTTTCTGCTCGCTGAAGCGCCGGCACGCGCTTTCGCGGCAGGCCATTTCCAGCTCGCTGAGGCGCCCGGCATGGCCGGCCACGGCGAACAGGGCGACGGGGGAGTGCAGCGGGCTGTTGGACGGACCGCGGCTGAGGGCTTCGTAGCCGAGGATACGTCGTTCCGAGAGGCAGATGATCGGTTGGAACAGGCTGTGCAAACTGCCTTGAGCCAGGATAGAGCCCAATGCATTCAGCTGTTCGGTCATGGTCATGGCGATCTCGATCGAAAAAAAAGGACCGCAGGCACTAAGCCTGCGGTCCTTCATTTCACGACAGAATGATGTCTATATGATGACACTCCAAGGAGCGATCACATTAAGTCGTCATCATTTACTGCTTGGCCACCTGTTTGGTGACTTTCAGGTAGTCCAGCAGGATCCGGCCTGTCTCGGCGAGGTAGGCGTCGTCCTCCGGCTTGGTTTTATCCGCCTCGGTCGGCAGCGCATCCTCATCCTCTTTCTTCAGTTCCTTGAGCGGATCTTCACCCTTGGCCTTGCGGCGGATGTTTTCCAGGGCAAGTTGCTTGTTTTCGATGTCGGAGTGCTGCGCACGGCGGTCCACTTCATTGAGGCTGACGGTTTTTTCCTCCATCAGCTTCTTGGCCAGGGCCAGCTTGTCGCGGATGAATACGAACTCGGCATCCTTGGCGGAGCGGGTGTCGTGGTCAGCCTTCAACTGCGCCAGGAATGGCTTGAACGGATCGGATGCAGGCTTGATCGCTGGACGGATGGTGTCCCACGGCATGGCTTCCGGCAGCGCGCTTTCGCCGATTTCCTTGGTGTCGATGACCGACGGGAAATCGATATCCGGCAACACGCCCTGATGCTGGGTGCTCTGCCCGGAAACCCGGTAGAACTTGGCCAGGGTCAGTTTCAGTTCGCCATGGTTCAGCGGCTGAATGGTCTGCACGGTACCTTTGCCGAAGGTCTGGCCGCCGATGATCAGTGCGCGGTGGTAGTCCTGCATGGCGCCGGCGAAAATTTCCGAAGCCGAAGCCGACAAACGGTTGACCAACAGCGCCATCGGCCCTTTGTAGAAGGCGCCTGGGTTCTCGTCTTCCAGCACGTCCACGCGGCCATCAGCGTTGCGTACCAGCACGGTCGGGCCCTTGTCGATAAACAGGCTGGTCAGCTCGGTGGCTTCCTGCAGGGAACCGCCGCCGTTGTTGCGCAGGTCGATGACCACGCCGTCGACTTTTTCCTTCTGCAGTTCTGTCAGGATTTTCTTAACGTCGCGGGTGGTGCTCTTGTAGTCCGGATCGCCGGCACGGAACGCCTTGAAGTCCAGGTAGAAGGCGGGGATTTCAATCACGCCCAGCTTGTAGTCCTTGCCATCCTGCTTGAGGTTGAGGACTTTCTTCTGCACGGCCTGGTCTTCGAGCTTCACCGCTTCACGGGTGATGGACACGATCTTGCTGGTCTGGTCGTTTGGCGCATTGGTGTGCGGGATCACTTCCAGGCGCACCACGCTGCCTTTCGGCCCACGGATCAGCTTGACCACTTCGTCCAGGCGCCAGCCGACCACGTCGACCATTTCCTTGTCGCCCTGGGCCACACCGACGATCTTGTCGGCCGGAGCGACCTGCTTGGTCTTGTCCGCCGGACCTGCCGGCACTAGGCGCACGATCTTGACCTGGTCGTTGTCGCTTTGCAGGACGGCACCGATGCCTTCCAGCGACAGACTCATATTGATATCGAAATTTTCCGCGTTATCTGGTGACAGATAATTGGTGTGCGGGTCGTAGGACATCGCGAAGGTGTTGATGTAGGCCTGGAAGATATCTTCGGCACGGGTCTGATCCAGACGCGCCAGCTGATTCTTGTAGCGCTTGGTCAACAGTTCCTGGATGGCCTTGGGGTCTTTGCCGGCGATCTTCAGGCGCAGCACTTCGTCCTTGACGCGTTTGCGCCACAGGTCGTCGAGGGCGGCGGTGCTGGTCAGCCAAGGGGCGTCCTTGCGGTCCACCAGAAGGGTTTCCTTCTGGGTGAAGTCGAGCTTGTCGACGCCTTTGTCCAGCTCGGCCAGGGCGAAGTCCAGACGCGCTTTGACACGGTCCAGGTAACGCTTGTAGATGGTGAAGCCGGGTTGCAGGTCGCCGCTCTTGAGGAAGTCGTCGAACTGGGTCTTCCATTTGTCGAATTCAGCGATATCGCTGGCCAGGAAGTAGCTGCGCGACGGGTCCAGCAGCTTGAGGTAGCTGTCATAGATGATCACCGAGCGTGCGTCGTCCAGCGGCGGCTTGCTGTAGTGATGGCGCTTGAGCAACTCCACGACGTTCAGGCTGGCAATCACCTCGTCGCGATCAGGCTGAAGATTGTCCCAGCTGTTGGCTGCGAACGTATTGGTCGACATCGACGCGAAGCCGAGACCAATGAAAAGAGCAAGGGCGGTGCTAGGGAACAAATGCTTCATGCTGATTCGACGCGGGGGCAATTGATAACGCATATTAGGCCGTCTTTGAAGTCGCCGGTTCCATTTGGGCCGGTCGCATAATGCAAAAAGCCCGGCAGCTGCTGCTACGGGCTCAGTCCAGACTCACTATGGAGGCACTGTGAAAGCATTGCAAGGCGTTGAAGGTCATGTGGAGTGGGTTGAGGAGCCAAGTCCTACATGCGATGTAGGCCAAGTTCGTATCCGTGTGGCGGCTGCGGGCCTCAATCGCGCTGATTTATTACAGCGTGCGGGGTTGTATCCACCGCCGGCAGGCGCCAGCCAAATCCTTGGCCTGGAGTGTTCGGGGTGATCAGCGAGGTGGGCGCCGGCTCGTCCTGGCAGGTGGGAGACCGCGTCTGTGCGTTGTTGGCCGGCGGTGGCATGGCCGAAGAGGTGGTGGTGGACGCGCGGCACGTGTTGCCGGTACCGGAAGGTCTGTCACTGACTGAAGCGGCGGCGTTGCCGGAGGTCTACAGCACGGCCTGGCTGAATCTGTTCCAGTTGGCGGGCCTCAAGCCCGGTGAAAAAGTCCTGCTGCATGCCGGTGCCAGTGGCGTGGGCTCGGCGGCGATCCAGCTGTGCAAGGCGTTTGGCAGCCCATGTTGGGTCAGTGTCGGCTCGGCCGAGCGCCTGGCGTACTGCGAGGCATTGGGGGCCCAGGGCGGCGTGGTGCGTACCGACGGTATCGAAGGGCTCCGGGATTTCGGGCCGTTCGACGTGATCCTCGATCCGGTCGGCGGCAGCTATGCGGCGCTCGACCTCAAGTTGCTGGCGCTGGACGGTCGTTGGGTATTGATCGGCCTGATGGGCGGTCGCGAGGCGCAGCTCGACCTGGCACAGGTACTCGGCAAGCGCGTGCAACTGCTGGGCTCGACCCTGCGCAGTCGCGATGATCAGTTCAAGGCCGACCTGTTCAGTGACTTGGGCCTGCATGTGTGGCCGCTGTTTGCCGAAGGGCGCTTGAGCCCACAGTTGGCCGAGACGTTCCCGATCAAGGATGCCGATGCGGCGTTTGAGGCATTGGCGAGCAACCGGATTTCCGGGAAGTTGGTGCTGGTGATCGACGAAAGCCTCGACTGATCCCGGATTGGCATGCACCCGATGGCGGCGTATCAGATGAAACATTCTTCACTGATCCACCGCCATCGGGAGCAAGCCCCCACATTTGATTGGGTTTCAAGTCGAGGGGCGCGGTATCAGGTCCAGTCGTGGATCGGCCAGCCAGCCTTTTCGGCATGTTCGCGCAACACCGGGTCCGGGTTCACCACCTGTGGGAATTCAACCTTGCTCAACAACGGCAAGTCATTGCGCGAATCCGAATAGAAATACGCGCCGTCCAGGGTTTCGCCTTCGCGCTCCAACCAATCCAGCAGGCGTGTGATCTTGCCTTCGCGGTAGGTGAGTACACCGACGGTACGGCCGCTGTACACGCCATGGCCAACCTCCAGATCAATCCCAAGCACTTCATCGATACCGATACGCGCCGCAATCGGCGTGACCAGGTGGGTGCCCGAGGCGGAAATCACCAGGACCCGGTCACCGTTGGCACGGTGGCGGGCGATGGTCTTGGTGGCGTCGCTGTAGATCAGCGGTTCGATAAAGTCCTCGACCCAGGGCTCGACCAGATGCTCGATTTCCTCCGGGGTGCGCCCGATCATGGGCTCCAGGCTGAAGTCCATGAACTCTTCCATGGCCAGCTTGCCCTGGCTGTAGGCGTCCATCAGTTCGTTGTTCCTGCGCATGAACGACTCAGGGTCGACCCAACCCAGGCGGCCCATCTGCTCGCTCCACAGTGTGGCGCAGTCGCCGTGGATCAGAGTGTCGTCCAAATCAAAAATTACCAATGCCATCCGTTACGCTCTCTCAATGAATCACTGCCTGTCAGGCTACTTCACACAGCGCACTGGGGTCGATGGAAAGTGCCAGGCGTTGGCCGTCGGGGTGCAGATCGTCCGCCGAGCGGTTGAGCACGTCCACCACCAATTCCACGCCCCGGGCTTCGATGCGGTAGCGAATCACGTTGCCCAACAGGCTGTGGCTGCGCACTAGGGCATCGAGTTCGCCACTGCGGCTCAGCTCGATGGCCTCCGGGCGAATCGCGATACGCCCGCTGATCGGCCGCTGCAGCAGTTGGCTGGCCTTGTCG
The DNA here is from genome assembly GCF_900102035.1 of Pseudomonas extremaustralis. NCBI lineage: Bacteria > Pseudomonadati > Pseudomonadota > Gammaproteobacteria > Pseudomonadales > Pseudomonadaceae > Pseudomonas > Pseudomonas extremaustralis. Next base: position 2,675,441 of record NZ_LT629689.1, on the reverse strand, counting down.
GCGTCCAGCAGGTTGTAGTTGCCGATGAAACCGGCGGCAAATACGTCCACCGGCGCGGTGTAGAGGGTTTCGGCGTCGCCGCTCTGCACGATCTTGCCCTGGTTCATCAGGAAGATGCGATCGGACATGGTCAGGGCTTCTTCCTGGTCATGGGTCACGAAAATCGTGGTCAGCCCCAGTTCGCGCTGAATCTGGCGGATCTGTTCGCGCAGGTGCTTGCGAATCCGTGCATCCAGCGCCGACAACGGTTCATCCAACAGCAACAGGCGCGGGCGGGTGACCAGGGAGCGGGCCAGGGCCACGCGTTGGCACTGGCCGCCGGACATCTGGTGCGGGTAACGACCGGCGAGTTCCTTGAGTTCCACCAGTTGCAGCACCTCCTGCACGCGCTTGTGGCTGTCGTCGGCGTTGACCTTTTGCATGCGCAGCCCGAACGCGACGTTCTGCTCCACGGTCATGTTGGGAAACAATGCATAGCTCTGGAACACCATGCCGATATGGCGTTTTTGCGGGCTCAGGGGAACGATGTCCTGCCCATCGAGCAGGATTTTCCCGCTGTCCACCGAGGTCAGGCCGGCGATGCAGCGCAGCAGGGTGGACTTGCCGCAACCCGACGGCCCGAGCAGGGTGACGAACTCGCCCTTGGCGATTTCGCAGTTGATGTCACTGAACACCGGCGTGCCGGCGTAGCCTTTTTGCAGGTGTTGGACGCTGACGAAGCTCATTGGCTTTTGTCCTTGTTCAAGATGTTGGCGGCCCAGGTCAGCACCAGCACAAAGAAGAAATAGGAAATGACCACGGCACTGGTGAAGTGGCCGCTGCTGTTGCGCATGTTGTTCAGGTACACCTGCAGGGTTTCGTAGCGGGTGCCCACCAGGATGTTGGCGAACACAAACTCGCCGAACAGGAACGAGAACGACAGCAACAGCGCGACCATCAAGCCTTTGCGCAGGTTCGGCAGCACCACCAGGATCGCCGCCTGCCAGGTGCTGGCGCCCAGCAGCTGCGAGGCATCCATCAGGTCACGCAGGTTGATGGCTTGCAGGTTGTTGGTGATCGCCCGGTACATGAACGGCAGCGCCACGGTGAAGTAGCAGCCGATCAGAATCCACGGCGTGCCCACCATCGCAAAGGGCCCGGAACCATACAGTTGCAGCAGACCCACGGACGACACCACCGGCGGCACCGCAAAGGGCAGCAGGATCAGGATGTTCATCAGCGCATCGAGCTTGGGAAAGTGGTAATGCACCACGAACAGCAGCGGCAAAATCAACACCACCGACAGGATCAGCGCGCCCACGCATACCAGCAACGATTGCCCGAAGGCCATCAGGAAGCGTGGGTCGCTCCACAACTGTGCGTACCACTTGAACGTAAAACCGGCGGGCAGGATGGTTGCCGACCAACTGCTGGCGATGGAGTAGACAAACGTCCCCACCAGCGGCAGCACCAGGATTGCAAACAACAGGTACACCACGACCCGATGATAGAGGGAGGCCGGGCCGGCTTCAGCGCGAGACATGGTAGCTCCTCTTGAGCAGCAGTTGATGGACCACGGTGACCAGGGTCATCAGCGCCACCAGCACCACCGCCAGTGCGCTGGCCAGGTTCGGGTCGAGCGACACATCCCCCGACACCAGGCCGGCGATGCGGATCGGCAGCACGTTGAAGTTACCGGTGGTCAACGCGTAGACCGTGGCGTAGGCCCCCAGGGCATTGGCCAGCAGGATCACGAACGTCCCCAGCAGCGCAGGCGTGAGCACCGGCAGGCCGATATGCCGCCAGAACTGCCAGCCATTGGCTCCCAGCAATGAAGCCGACTCGCGCCAGTCTTCGCGCAGGGCGTCGAAGGCCGGGTAGAGCAGCAGCACGCCGAGGGGAATCTGGAAGTAGGTATAGAGGATGATCAATCCGGTTTTCGAGTAGAGGTTGAAGTCCTCAATGATCCCCGCCTGCTTGAGCATGATGGTGATGCTGCCGTTGAACCCCAGCAGGATGATGAACGCGAACGCCAAGGGGACGCCGGCGAAGTTGCTGGTCATGTTGGCGAACGCGGTGACGAAGTTGCGCAGCGGCGAATCCACGCGGCGCAGGGAGTAGCTGCCCAGGGTGGCGATGACGATGCCGAAGATGCTGGAGTAGAAGCTGATCTCCAGGCTGAGCTGGATGGCTTGCAGGTAGAACTTGGAGCTGAAGATCCGCGTGAAGTTGTCCAGGCTCCAGCCGGCGTCTTCCGTTTGCACGCTGTTGATCAGCACCCACACCAGCGGGGCGATCTCGAACACGATAAAGAACAATGCGAAAGGCACCAGGCAGAGCAGTGCCAGCCATTTGCCGCGGTTCAGGCTATTCACTTCAACAGCTCCCGGCAGACAGGTTTGTCGTGGGGCACGCCCAACAGTTCGCAGACGGTGCCGCAGAGGTCGGTCTGTTTCGGCGCGGCGTCGGCATTCAGGCTGAAGGCGTCGCCCACTACGAACAGCGGTACTTCTCGCTCTTGGGGCAACAGGCCGTTGTGGGAGCGATCGTTGTTCATGCCATGGTCGGCAGTCACCAGCACCTGGTAGCCGGCGTCGAGCCAGCCTTGCAGATAGTCGGCGAGGATGATGTCGGCCGAGCGTGCGCTGTTGCGGTATTGCGGGGTGTCGAGGCCGTACTTGTGGCCGGCGTCGTCGATATTCATCGGGTGCACCACCATAAAGTTTGGCGCGTGCTTGAGCCGCAGGCTTTCGGCGTCGGCAAACAGGTGGGAGTCCGGGTAGTGGTCATTCCAATAGAAATGCCCGTGCTGGATCGCCAGCGCCTTGTCGTCGGTGTGACGATCCCGGGCGGCGAGAAAGGGCGTGCGGTTATACAACTCGCTGACCCAGTGGTAAGCCGCCGCTGCGGTGGTAAGCCCCGCGTCGGTGGCGTAATGGAAAATGCTGCGCTGGTTGGACAGGCGCGAGACGTTGTTGTGCACGATACCGCTCTGGATGGGTGGCACGCCGGTGAGGATGCACTCGTACAGCGGGCGTGACAGGCTGGGCAGTTCACATTCCAGTTTGTAGAGGGCTGCGCGTCCTGTGCCGACATAGGCCTGCAAGTGCCCCATGGCGTGCTGGGCAACCTCGAAATTCAGGCCGTCGAGCACGACAAGGATGACATTGTGCTTCATGGGGGAGAGCGCTCCGCAGCAATAGACTTGACTCAATTTCCCTGGAGGAACGGGAAGTAAAAAGTGGGGGGGCTTGCTCCCGATTGCAGTGGTTCAGTTGATACACGTGTGGCTGAACCACCGCCATCGGGAGCAAGCCCCCTCCCACACAAGCCCCTGCCACTTTGGAGCGCCTGTGAAGCTCCAAAGTGGGCTACAGGCTTACTTCATTTCTACGATGACTTGCTCGTTCCACAGTTGTGGCAGCTTCTTGGAGGTTTTTTCCCAGGCCTCGGCGTCCTTGATCGGTTGCGGGTTGGCCTTGGTGTACTGCTCGCCCGGGATCAGGTTCTTGGCGATATCGGCCGGCAGTTTCAGGTCGGTTTCAGCACGGATCGGACGCGCATTGCCACGCGCCAGGTTGAGTTGGCCGGCATCGCTGAAGATGTACTCGCGGGTCAGCTTGGCGGCGTTCGGGTGCTTGGCGTATGTGTTGATGATGGTGGTGTAGCCGGATTTCACCGAGCCGTCCGACGGGATCAGGACCACGTAGTCATCCGGGTTGGTCATCTTGGCTTTGTAGCTCAGGCCGTTGAAGTCCCAGACGATACCCACTTCGATTTCGCCTTTTTCCATGGTGGCGATGGTCGGGTTGGACAGGCCGAGTCGACCTTGCTTGGCGATTTTGGTGAAGAACTGCAGGCCGGGGGCGATGTTTTTCTCATCGCCTTTGTTGGCGATGGCGGCGGCGAGTACGGCGTTGGACGCCTGGGCTGCAGTGCTCACGTCACCCACGGAGACTTTGTATTTTCCGGTCAGCAGGTCAGCCCAACGGGTAGGGACTTCGGAACCGTGCAGCAGCTTCTTGTTGACGATGAATGCGATGGTGCCGGTGTAGGCCAACGCCCAGTGACCGTCTTTGTCTTTCGCCCAATCCGGCACCTGGGCCCAGGTGGACGGTTTGTATGGCTGGGTGACTTTTTCCTTCACCGCGATCGGGCCGAAGGCTGCGCCCACGTCGCCGATATCGGCGCTGGCGTTGTCTTTCTCGGCTTTGAACTTGGCGATTTCCTGGGCCGAGCTCATGTCGGTGTCGATGTGCTTGAGGCCATAGGTCTTGGCCAGGTCTTCCCAGGTGCCTTTCCAGTTGGCCCAGTCATCGGGCATGCCGACGCTGTTGACGGCGCCTTCCGCTTTCGCGGCGGCTTCAAGGGTTTTCAAATCGGTATCAGCGGCCATGGCGGCGGTGCACATGGCAATGGTCGAGCCTAACAGTGATGCCAGGAAAAGCTGTTTCATCCGAAGCTCCTATGGGCGTATTCAACGCGGCGTTTTTTTCGACGGTGTTGTTGGTCTAGGTCAGAGCAATACCTGAGCCAATCTAGACGCGATGGATGACAGTTTCATGTCGATGTCGTTTTTAAAGCATGAATGTCGCTTGGCGCAGGGTTAGCGTAGACCATGCTCAAGTGCCCGTAGCGTCTGGACTTGGCCGGTGTATTGCAGGGTGTGCTCAGGGGGCTCGACATGAGTTGTCATCTGTCGGTCATCTGTAATGCCTAGGCTGGCAGGCAACTGCAAAAGCCCAAATAGAGCGCGGTTTGTGCACCTGAACGGTGCTGGTCTAGTCCAGATAGGTAGCGTTGATGCGTGATGAGGCAATCAAGGCGGTGACATCCATCGGTCTGGCGCTGCAAGAGCAGATCGACCACGGCCTGTTGCCGCCTGCAAGCAAACTGCCCGCCGAGCGCAAGCTCAGCGAGTTGTTTGGTACCACTCGGATTACGGTGCGGGAAGCCTTGTTACAACTGGAAGCTCAAGGCCAGATTTATCGCGAGGAACGCCGTGGCTGGTTTGTCTCGCCGCCGCGCCTGGCCTACAACCTGATGCAGCGCAGTCACTTTCACGCCATGGTCAGCGACCAGGGGCGGGTGGCGTCGACCGAGGTGATCTCTGCGCGGCTGCAACCGGCGTCGGCGGCGGTGTGTGCGTGGTTGCAGTTGCCGGCGTTGTCCAGCGTGATCCAGATCTGCCGGCGTCGGCGGATCGATGGGCGGCTCGTGTTGTACGTGGAGCACTACCTGAACCCGCAGTATTTCCCAGGAATATTGGCGTGCGATTTGAACCAGTCGATGACCGAGCTGTACGCCCGCAAGTACGACTTGCACTACGGGCGGGTGCGTTTCGAAATCGTGCCGACCTCACTGCCGGTGGAGGCTGCCGCCGCGCTGCGGGTCTCGGTGGGCAGCCCCGGCTTGCGTATTGCCAGGGTCAATTACGACCAGCACCAGCGCTTGATCGACTGCGACCTGGAGTTCTGGCGGCATGATGCGATTCATGTGGGCGTGGATGTGGTGTGAAGGGCTATGCCGGACAAGTTTCATGTGGCAAACCGTCTTCTGTGGTGAGTGGGCTTTCAGTCTGGTGTGAGCGCCTTGATTACCTGATCCACATTGGTTTCCAGCTCTGTCACCGGTTCCGCACCATCGACGTTCAGCACCAACAGTTGCGCACCGCTCGCCATGACGGCGGCTTTCAGCGCTTCAGCCGGCTGGCGATGGTGCAACACCACGGCCACTTCGTTGTTCTTCAAGTCGGCGCTGAGTTTCTGTAACGCTTCGGGCGTCCAGTCGGCGTCGGGGCGTGCGTCGGTACTCACCACTTCCAGGTTCAGGCTGCTGACCAGATAGGCGAAGTGATCGCTCAGGCTCACCACGCTGAGGTTGTCCACCTCGGCCAATCGCGTTTCGCTGTCCGCCGTGAGCTTGAGCAGGCGCTGCTTGAGGGCGGCGAGGTTGGCGTCGATCTTCGGCTTGGCGTTGGGCGCCAGGCGGCTCAGGTCGGCGGCCATCACATCGGCCATGCGTCCCATATTGTTGCTCGATTGCCACGGTTGGCTGTTCAGTCCATCGGTCATGCCCGGTTGCACGGCGATCCCTGGCAGACCGCCGTCCACCGGGCGGGCGGCGTCGACTTCGACGATGCGGATATTGCTGCGGCGTGCCACCGGGTAGAGCGGATCATCCGCCCACAGCGAGCGCAGGCCGATGGCGGCGTCGGCACCCACCGCCAACTGGCTCAGGGCCGGCGCGCCACGTCCGGTGAAGTACGACACCTGTCGCGAACCGGGCAGGTTGGCCGGCGCGGCGCGTTGCAATTGCACATCGGTACCCTTGAGCAGCACCTCGGCCAGCCCATAAGTGATGGGCAGCGAGGCCAGGACCGTGAGCGGTTTTTTCGTCTGGGTCAGGGCGGCGTGGCCGAGGCCGTGGTTGGCTTTGAAGTCCTTGGTGTCGAACCCGTCGACGGCTAGCGCCGAAGCACTGATCAAGCAGGCAATGGCCAAGGCCAGCGGGCGAAGTAGGGGGCGCATTATCCGAGATTCCCTTTAAGGCTAGGCACGGTGCCGCGCGCGATGGCGGCACCGGCGAAGGCGATGCCGGCCATCAGGATGATCGCGGCGCCGGACGGTACAGGCAGGTCGAAGATGATCGGCAGCAGGATGCCGCACAAGGTGCTGAGGGTGGCGATCAGTACCGAGATCCAGAAGAAACCCTTGAGCGACTGGCTCAACAGGCGCGCCGCCGCAGCCGGAATCACCAGCAGCGCGCCCACCAGGATCGCGCCGATCACCTTGACTGCGGCCACGGTGATCAGCGTCACCAGGATCACGAACAGGTAATCCAGGGTCTTCACCGCCACACCGCGCACCGCTGCCAGTTGCGGATTGAAACTGGCGAGCATGATGCGGTTGTACAGCGGCAGCGCCAGGGCCATCACCAGCGAACCGACAATCGCCAGCACCAGCAGGTCGTTGCCGTTGACTGTCAGCACCGAGCCGAACAGTACGTTCTCGAGGATATGCACGTTTATCTTGCCCGCCAGGATCAGCAGCAGGCTTGCACCCAAGGCCAGGGACACCGACAGGAACACGCCGATCAAGGTGTCCGGCGCCAGCCCCGTGCGGTTGCGCAGGTAGTTGAGCAGGATGCCGAACAACAGGCAGTAGCCGAACAAGCTGCCATAAGGCCCGGTGTAGGGTTCCCCGAGCAGAATACCCACGGCCACGCCGGTCAGTGCGGCGTGGCCGACTGCTTCAGAGAAAAACGCAAAGCGCTTGACCACCACCAGGGTGCCCAGGCCGCCCAGCACCGGCCCGATCAGCAGGCCCGCGAGCAGGGCGTTGACCACAAAACCATAGGCCAGCGCCTCCGGCAGATAGCCGGAAGAGGCCCAGCCCTGGACCATCAGGCGAAACGCTTCATAACTCATTGCACCGGGCTCCGAGGGTGGGTGGAGAACAGGGTCAGCAGGCGGTCCGGGGTCAGGGCCTCTTTGGGCGTGGCATCGAACAGCACGCGGCGGTTCAGCCCGGTGACGCGGTCGGCCAGGCGGCCCACGGCTTCCAGGTCATGTTCGATCCACAGCACGGTGATCCCGGCCAGGCGCCAGTCATTGAGCAAGCGTTCGAACACCTGGATGCCGGCTTCATCGAGGGCCGACATCGGTTCATCCAGCACCAGCAGTTGCGGCGCCGGGATCAGGCCCTGGGCCAACAGCACACGCTGACGCTCACCACCGGACAGCGCGCCCATGCGGCGCTTGCGTTTGTCCTGCATGCCGACGCGTTCCAGGGCCTCGCCAATCGCGGCGGCGTAATGCCGGGACACACCGAGAAATGCCGGGCGCCGCTGGCACATGGCAGCCATGAAATCATCGACGGTCATCGGCAGGCCCCGGTCGAACTCCAGCGCCTGGGGCACATAACCGATAGTGCCGGGCGTGGCCGGCCACTGCAGGCTCAATCGACCCTGGTGTGGTGTTTGCCCCAGCAGGGTCTTGATCAGCGAGCTTTTGCCGCCGCCGTTCGGGCCCACCAGTGCGTGGATGCTGCCCGGCTCGACCTGGAAGCTCACGTCGTCGAGGATCGTGGTACGGCCGAGGGTCAGTGAGACCTTGTCGAAGTCGAGCGTCGGGCCAACGCTGGCGACTTTGAGCTGTTGCGCGACGCTCATGTCCCCGACTCCTGAATCGCCCGCACTACGGTGTCGAGGTTGCCGGTCATTTCCACTTCGTACTTTTGCGCGCTGTATTCACCGTAGGAAATATGTGACAGCGGGTACAGCTTGACCCCGGATTCACGCTGGATGGTCTCGACGTAGGTGGACGGGAAATCCATCTCCGAGAAGATCACCTTCACGTCCAGCGCGCGCAGTTCATCGATGGTCTTCTTCAATTGGCTGGGGCTGGGCTCGATACCGTGGGCGGGCTCGACCACGGCGGTGACTTCCAGGCCGAACTCGCGCAGCAGGTAGTCATAGGCCGCGTGTACGGTGGCGACGCGCAGGTCCGGGTTGGGCGCGCTGGTGAGCTTGGCCAGGGCGTCGGCGCGCATCTGGCGTAGGCGTTTGCCATAGGCGCGGGCGTTCTGGGTGTAGGTCTTGGCATTGTCCGGATCGAGTTTGCCCAGTTCCCGGGCAATGTTGTTGACCTGGGCAATCGATGCACTGATCGACAGGAACGTGTGCGGGTTGACCACCTTGCCCGCACCGCGCGCGGCATTACCGGTGGCGGCCAGCAACGGCACGTTGGCGTTGGCTTCGATCACCGGAATGTCCGGGCGCTCGCTGGTGGCGATCATACGGTCGGCGAAATCGTCATGGCCGACGCCGTTGAGCACGATCACATCGAGGGTGCCGATGCGCTTGATGTCGTCGGCGCGCGGCTCGTAGGCGTGGGGGTTGAAGCCGGCCGGAATCAGCGGCACCACCTCGGCCTTGTCGCCGACGATATTGGCTACATAGCTGTAATAAGGATGCAGGGTGATGCCGATGCGCAGGTGCTTGGTCGCGTCGGCGTGAGCGAGGGGGGCGAGCATCAGGCTGAACAGGCCAACCAGCAACAGGCGCAACAGGTGAGATGAAATAGACATGGGCAATCGGTCTTCTCGTTCAGTGACGGTGCTGGCGGGTGACGCCGGCATCGAATTGCGCGACCACCTGCTGCCAGCCGGCTGCGATCAGCGCCTGGTCAGAGAGGTCGGAGGGGGCGGCCAGGTCGTTGCGGCGGTTGAGCCAGATATCCGGCTCTGCGCCCTGCACGCGCATCAGCAGCGAGCCGCTGGTGGCGGGCGTCTGGCTCAGGCCCAGGTACGCCGAGGGCGCGAGCACCTGCCAGCGATGAGCGCCACGGCTGACCGAGCTGGCGTCCTGGGCAAAGGGCGCAAAGCCTGCTTCGGCCAGTTGCTCAGGCGTCGGCAGGGCGTTTTGCTCCTGCTGCAGCACGTGGATTTCATCCAGGGTCACGCGCAGGTCGGCATAGATGCCTTGTTCGGCGGCGCTGAGGTCGCGACGGGCGTCAAATTGGTGGCTGGGCACGGCGGCAACGGTCCGAGGCTCACTGTGCAGCGTCACGACTGTGCCGGCCACTGCGAGGATGATCAGGCACAGCAGCAGGACGTAGAGGGTTTCGTGCCCGGCACCGGCGGGGCGTACAACCTGTGTGGTGGTCATTGTGGCTGGATATCCGCTTGGTCGATTTCCACCACGTGACCGGGGCCCGCATCGAACAGTACATAGAACTCGGCCGAAGGCTTCTTGAAGGTCACGGTCGAATCCTGGCCGAGCTTGCCGGGCACCAGGATGGTTTCGTCGTAGCCGATCACATCCAGGGTCACGCCGGGCGCACCGCTGCCGTCGGAGAAGCCGCCTTTGCATTGGATCTGCTCGCCGGGGATTTCCTGGCACTCGCACATCGGGTTGTGGGCAAAGGCCGTGGTACTGAAACCGGCGCACAGCAGCGCGGCGCGGGACAGGCGCATCAACGTCATGGTTTAACTCCTTGCTTGTTCAGCCAGGCAATGGTGGCAGGCGAGGCCTGGCTCAGCGGGATGGAACCCTGGTGCATCGTGCCGTCCCAGCCTTCCATGGTGATCCACAGTTCGGCGTCGACAGGGGTACGCTCCGGCACGGGCAGGGCAGCGCCCATGCGGTAGGGCGTGCCAAAGAAGATCACCCCGGCGGCGCGCAGGCTGCGCGGTTTGCCGATACGCAGGTAGGTGGCCTTGACCTGGTCGGCGCAGGTATCGCACAGGGCGGCGTTGAAGAATTTCATCGGGCCGGCCGGGTCTGGGCGCGGGCCTTCGTTGCGGAACTCGGCAAGCTTCAGGCGCCAGGGCCCGACCTGCACATCGCCCACCACCCGTTCGCCGATGCCGGTGTCACCGCGAAACAGCGCGGCGTCGGCGAAGTATTTGGGCATGAACCCCAGTGGGATCAGCAACAGCAGCACATTGATATGGAATCGCCATTTCAGCCACAAAGCCCGCAGGGGCGAAGGCGGTGTTGCGCTAGCGACCTTGCTCATCGACTGGCCTCCGAGGTTTCAGCCTGCATGGCCGGGATGGACGCGGGCTGCCGTTGCGTCTTGGCTTCGCGCTTGAGGGCGTTGAGGGTGGCCAGGGCCGTGCGCTTGGTCCAGATCAGCAGGCCGCTCAAGACCATCATGCTCAGCACCAGGCCGAAGAACGCCCAGATCAGCTTGATCCAGATGCCGCCGAAGTCGCCGGTGTGCAGCGGGCGCATGGATTCGGTGACGAACTCCAGGGCGGTACGATCGGACAACTGGTGCGAGACGGCGATTTCACCGTCATAGGGGTTCAGTTGCGCGGTCTGGAACATCAATGGGTACCAGCCCCGGCCGCCGATCTGCAGGTGGCTGTAGGCGTTGAGCGGCAGGAATACGAACGTGGCGTCCAACCCCGGTATGCGCTCGCCGGCAATCTTGATCGCTTCGTCGAGGGCAATCATGGGGGCCGGCACGCCGGGTGCGGACATGGGCACCTTCTCGCGGGCGATGACCGGGACGATGGGCTCGCTGGAGATCGAAATCTGGTTATCGCCCAGGATCGCCTGGATCAGGAACCAGGTGCCGGTGATGGAGATCACCGCGATGAACCAGATCGACCAGATACCGCTCAGGCGGTGGAAGTCGCCCCAAAAGATCCGTGCCCCGTGGCGGATACGCAGGGTCGGTCGCAGGAAACCTTTCCAGAAGCGCTTGTAGACCACCAGACCGGTGATCAAGGAGGCCAGCAGCGGCAAGCCGAGTGCCGATACCAGATACCAGCCCCAACTGAAGCCGTTGGTGAACGGCACCAGCCACCAGCCGTGCAGGGCGCGGGTAAATTGCTTGAAGTCGAACGAGGGGCTGATGCCCTGTATCGCCCCGGTGTAAGGGTTCACATAGACCTCCACCGAGCGGCCGTCGGGGTAGCTCAGGCCGACACTCAGCGCGAAGTGCGATTCGTCCGGACGAATGATGGACCGCACGATCACCTGCGGTTCTGCGCGCTTGATGGCGCTGATGACCTGGTCGAAGCTCAGCGGCTGGGCGTCGTCCGACGGCTTGCTCGCACGGATATCCGGGTTAGCCAGCCACACGATTTCCTGGCTGACCACTGCCAGGGTGCCGGTGACGCAGACGATCAGCACAAAGAACCAGATGGGCAACGCCAGCCAGCTATGGACGAGAAACCAGAGTTTGGAGCGTGACTTCTTCGACATGTGAATGAGGGTCTTGATCCGAGAGGGGCGATGGAGGCCCGGAAAAGGCCGGCCGTAGCTTCTGCTGACGCGACAGGCTGTATTTCAGTTAAGACGGATGAGAATGAGAAATCCCTAAGCCACAAATGAAAGAAAATGTTTCAGGTTCGCATTCGTGGTGATTTCAGAGGCTCTGATACAACGTCGTTCAAATGGTGGGAGGGGGCTTGTTCCCGATTGCAGTGTGACGGTCGCCTTAGCGTTGACTGATCCACCGCCATCGGGAGCAAGCCCCCTTGTATGTTTAGACTTGAAGGGGTGGGTGGGACTAAAAGCCCGATTCTGACTCTAACCAGTACAGACCGTGGGAGACTTCGTCCCACCCCTTCTACCCAAAAGCGCCAATAAGGAATTCATCGGCAAGGCCGACGATAGAGACAAGTCAGCGCAACGGTAGACCCCAACAAGCTCTTAAACCCTAGCTCCGAGGATTCGTCATGACAATCCTTACTTCGCAAACGGTCGTGGGTGTTGATGTGGCCAAGGCTGAGGTGCTCGTCTATCGTGCCGATCTGCAAACCACACAAGCCATCCCCAATAATCGAGCAGCACTCAAACGCTGGCTCAAGACGCTGCCCGCCCAAAGTGGCATTGCCGTCGAGGCCACCAATATTTACCACTTGGACACGGTTGAGTTGGCCCATGAGTTGGGTCATCAGGTCTACGTCGTGGACGGTTATCGCTTGAGTCATTACCGTCGCGGTGTCGGCCAACGAGCTAAAAATGATCCGTGCGATGCTCGTCTTCTAGCTCGATATCTGGCGCATGAACAGGGTGGGTTACGCGCTTGGAGCCCGCCACCCAAGGCTTACAAGGCCCTGCAAAGTCTGCTTCATCGACGGGCAGCACTGATCAAGGCGCGCGTCAGTCTGGCTCAGAGCTGGGCCGATGAGCCGCGCCTGGAAGAAGAGCTGAAATGTCTGATGGAGACGTTTAAGCACTCGGATCTGGCCATTCAAAAAAAGCTGCGCGACCTGAGCAAAGAGGCTGGAGCCGCCGAAAATATCGAGCGTTGCAAGGCCATTGAAGGCGTCGGAGTACTGACGGCAACCGGATTTGCGACGGCTTTTTTGCGTGGCGAGTTTAAGGATAGCAATGCCTTCATCGCTTTTTTGGGCATGGACTTGAGGGTCGATGACTCGGGAAAAAAGACGGGGAGTCGCAGGCTGACCAAGAAAGGGGATCCGGAAATACGGCGTCTGGCCCACAACTCGGCTATGGCCGCCTGTCGTTCAGCGACCTGGAAACCATTTTATGAAGGGTACCTGGCCAGAGGATTCAAGAAGACTCAGGCCCTGGTAATCCTTGCCCGAAAACTCGCACGGGTGGCGTTCGCCCTGATGAAAAACCAGAGCGAATACCAACCGAATCGGCCGTTGCAGGGTTGTCCTGCAACATAGAATCTCCCACACATTTCCCGTCTTGAGCAGGGGGGGGATGTCCGCTTAGCCTTGCTTGAACATCGCCATGGCGCGTTGACGGATCTGTTCTTCGGTCAGGTCTTCCTTGCGCGTGGCGAGGTACCAGAGGTGACCGAATGGATCCTTCACGCTCCCCGAACGGTCGCCATAGAAGCGGTCTTCCGGTTCGGACACCGCGCTGGCGCCCGCGGCGACCGCTTGTTTGAACTGTGCGTCAACGTCGGTCACATACAGTTGCAACGCGACGCTGGTGCGTTCAGTCGGATTGCTCAGGGACATTTCATCGCAGGGCGTGCCCAGCATGATCGCCGCGTCACCGATGCGCAGCTCGGCATGGCCGACTCTGCCATCGGGCATATCAAGGCGCATGACTTGGGTGGCGCCAAAGGCTTTCTTGTAGAACTCGATGGCTTCAGCCGCTTTGTTGATTCCCAGATAAGGCGTGACGCTGTGATAACCCTCGGGAATAGGTTTAACGCTCATATCGTTCTCCTTGGTTGTGGTTATGGAGGGACGGCGTTTTCACTATAGGTCACGTCCCCTGAGGCTTGTGACCAGCCGACGAGGTGTTCGCCCGGCGACATTGAGCGATCAACGTCAGGGCGTTGGCTCCAGCAACTGCGCCCCCGGCCCTTGCTCACCGAGTTGGTCATCCTGATTGCGCAGCGGGCAGGCGTCCAGCGACAAACACCCGCAGCCAATACAGCCATTGAGCTTGTCGCGCAGCATGATCAGCTTGTTGATGCGCTCATCCAGGTCTTCCCGCCACAGCGCCGACAAACGCTCCCAATCCTGAGCATTGGGCGTGCGTCCCTCCGGCAACGTCTGTAATGCCTCGCCAATCGTCGCCAGCGCAATCCCCAGGCGCTGGGCGATCTTGATCACCACCACGCGCCGCAACACATCCCGCGGATAACGTCGCTGGTTTCCGGCATTTCGATTGCTTTTGATCAGTCCCTTGGATTCGTAGAAGTGCAGAGCGGTAACCGCCACGCCGCTGCGGGCAGCGAGTTGGCCGACGGTGAGTTCCTTGGTAACCATGAAAAACTCCAGTGAGGTGCTTGACCTTGACTTAACTAGAGGTTTTACCCTGCGTGGCATCGGATCGCAAGATTGTGCCTACAGAGAAAGGGGAGTGTTCATGCAGGTATCAGAGAAGAATCTCAGCTTCACTCAATTGATCGAGTTTCAGATCGAACCCCGGCAGCAAGTCGCCCTGGTGGCGGCCTTGTCCACCCAAAGCGAACGCCTGGCCCAACGCCACGCGGGCTTTATCAATGCGAGTGTGCAGGTCAGCGAAGACGGACGGCGGGTGCTCAATTACCTGCAATGGCGTTCCCGCGCGGACGGTGAGGCGGCGTTCCAATGCTTTGAGCACGGCGAGGAAGATTTCTGGACGCTGATCCGCGCCCATCAGGCCACGGCGGTGACCTTTGGTTCGTTCCAGGTGCTGCGCAGCTTCGAGCGCAGCCATGACAACGCGTTGCATTGCCGCCTAAATGGATAAGTGCAGCATGCGCTCGCCCTGCAGGTTCTCTCCGGGGCGGCGTTTGTTCACCGCCAGCTCGCCGATTTTGATCAGGCGCGTACGCGTGACGTTGCGGCTCAGGCCGAGCAGGTTGGCGGTGTGCACTTGGTTGTAATGACTGAAGCGGTAAGCAGCGCGCAATAACGCATCCTCGACCTTTTCATGCAGTGCGCCAGCCTGCTCTTCGAAGAGTTTTTGAAAGGCACGTTCCAGCAGGGCTTCGGCGCTGTTGTCAGTGCCGTGCGGGCTGTCGTCCTGACGCTCGATGCGCATGTTCGACAGGCGCAGGTCGTCGCGCTCGATCACGCCGTGACGGCAGATCAGCAGGGTGTGGTGAATCACGTTTTCCAGTTCGCGGATATTGCCCGGCCAGCTGTAGGCCTTGAGCTTGTGTTCGGCTTCGTGGCTGATGGTGATCGGGCCGTAGCCCAGGCGCTGGCTGTAGGCTTCGATGAAGTGCCGAGTCAGCGGCAGGATATCGCCGGGACGCTCGCGCAGTGGGCTGAGTTCCAGGCTCACGACGTCGAGGCGGTAGTAGAGGTCTTCGCGAAAATGCCCGGCGTTGATGGCTTTTTCCAGTTGCACGTTGGTCGCGGCCAGCACGCGCACATCAATGGGAATGCTCTTGCGCGAGCCCAGGCGCACCACTTCGCGCTCCTGCAATACCCGCAGTAACTTGACCTGGATCGCCATCGGTAAATCACCGATTTCATCCAGGAACAACGTGCCGCCATCGGCCTCTTCGAACCAGCCGGCCTTGGCGCTGAGGGCGCCGGTGAACGCGCCTTTTTCATGACCGAACAGCTCGGCTTCCACCAGGGATTCGGAGAATGCCCCGCAGTTCACCGCCACGAAGGGCCGGTTGCGCCGCGCGCTGAGGTTGTGGATATGCCGCGCCACCAGCTCTTTACCGGTACCGGTCTCGCCGATGATCAGCACGCTGGCTTCGCTGGGCGCCACTTGCTGGATATGGTCGAGCAACGCCTGGGATTTCGGGTCTTCGAAGACCTGGGCCGTGGCGCGTATCGAGGTCGCGAGGGCGGGCGAGGGCGGTAAGGTTAAAAGCTGCATAGGCACCTCTCTTAAGAATAAAACGTGGGAATCGGCAGGGATTGGTTCAATGCCCAATCCCCCAGCTCGTGGAGTTTGTAGTCCACCGGGTCGTGCAGGCTTTGCGTGCGCAGGTTGCGCCAATGGCGGTCCAGGCGCAGCGACGCGTGGGTGGAGCGCGCACCGGTGACTTCAAACAAGCGGCTGCACAGTTCCAGGCCCTGGCGGGTGGCGGCGACTTTGGCGGTGGCGATGGCGATAGCCAATTGGCCGCGTTCGGTTTCGCTGAGGCTGGGACCTTTGGCCCACGCCTGGTCGAGCAACTCGGAGGCACGCTCCACCAACAGGCGTACGCCTTCCAGAGCCACCCAGAACTCGCCGTAGTGATGCAGCACGTAAGGGTCCTGGCGCACGTCTTCGGCCGAGGATTTGTGCCATGCGCGGGTTTCGGTCAGGGTGTAGTTGCGCGCTTCGTCGAAGGCACCTTCGGCAATGCCGAGGAACATATGGGTGAAGGTCAACTGGGCGATCAACGGGCGCAGGCAGGCGAAAGGCGTGCTCAGCGGGCCCGGGTCGAGCAGCAACTCCGACTCCTCGACGCGCACCCGCTCGAAGCTGGCGCTGCCGCTGTCGGTCTGGCGTTGGCCGATGTTGTTCCAATCGTTGTGCAACGTGATGCCGCTGCGACCGCTGGGAATCGCGGCGATCAACAGCTTGCCGCCGGCGCTTTCATCCACGGCCGAGGCGATCAGCATTTCCGAGTCGCTGGCGCCAGAGCAGAAGCTTTTTTTACCGGAAAATTCGCGCCAGCCGCTGAAGTCCTTGACCACCGTGCGCGTGTCCAGCGGGTTGAGGGCGTTGCCCCAGAACCAGTTTTTGCGCGCGGTCTGCTCGAACCAGGGTTGCCATTGGTCCGGCCGCGAAAACAGCCGCACGGTGGCGAGCATCAGGTGGTGGAAGCCGAAGACGTGGGCGATGGAACTGTCGACCTTGGCGAATTCGCGCACGATACCCAGGGTGTCGCTCCAGCGCGCGCCGAGGCCGCCGTACTGAGTGGGAATGCTCAGGGCCAGCAGGCCACTCTGGCGCAGGGCGTCACGCTCGGTCTTTGGGGTGCCGCCGCGCTCGTCGCGTTCGACGGCGGTGAGGGCGAATTCGGCGGCCAGCAGTCTGGCGGTCTGCAAAGGCGACGGTAGGGCACTGTGGGGTTTGGCGGTCACGGGGTTTCCTCTTTATAAGCAGGAACGGCCAGGGCCATTCCCGCCGTTGCGCCGATCAGGCCTTGGCTGGCAGTACATCGTTGGCAATCATTTCGCCGAACGGGCCAGTGAGGTTGGTGACGCCACGTCCGGCCAGGCTGGCATAGGGTTCCGGCAGCAGCGGGAACACCAGTTCGGCAAAGCGATACGCTTCTTCCAGGTGCGGGTAGCCGGAGAAG
Source organism: Pseudomonas extremaustralis (assembly GCF_900102035.1). NCBI lineage: Bacteria > Pseudomonadati > Pseudomonadota > Gammaproteobacteria > Pseudomonadales > Pseudomonadaceae > Pseudomonas > Pseudomonas extremaustralis. The sequence goes on along the minus strand of NZ_LT629689.1, from coordinate 2,658,265 downwards.
ATGAAGCTCTCGATACCCAGGTCCGCGTATTCCTTGATGCGCTCGGCGACTTGCTGCGGGTTGCCCACCAACGCCGTGCCGGCACCACCGCGCACCAGGCCGACGCCGGCCCAGAGGTTGGGGGCTATTTCCAGATTGTCACGGCGCCCGTCGTGCAGGGCGGCCATGCGGCGCTGGCCTTCGGAGTCAAAGCGCGAGAAGGACTTTTGCGCGGCAGCGATGGTTTCGTCGCTGATGTGCTCGATCAGCTTGTCGGCGGCTTTCCAGGCGTCTTCCTCGGTTTCGCGCACGATCACATGCAGACGGATACCGAACTTCACCGTGCGTCCGTGCCGCGCCGCGCGCTCGCGCACATCCGCGAGTTTTTCCGCGACGGCGGCGGGCGGCTCGCCCCAGGTCAGGTATACGTCCACCTGTTCGGCGGCGAGGTCGTGGGCGGCGTCGGAGGAGCCGCCGAAGTACAACGGCGGGTAAGGTTTTTGCACGGGGGGGTACAGCGCCTTGGCGTTCTGTACGCGTAGGTGTTTGCCTTCAAAGTCCACCGATTCGCCTTGCAATACACGGCGCCAGATACGTAGGAACTCGTCGGAGACTTCGTAGCGTTCTCTGTGGTCGAGGAAGCTGCCGTCGCCACGGTTTTCGTCGGGGTCACCGCCGGTGACCACGTTGATCAGCAAGCGGCCATTGGACAGGCGGTCCAGGGTGGCAGCCATGCGTGCGGACACGGTGGGCGAAATGATGCCCGGGCGAATCGCCACCAGATAGCGCAGGCGTTCGGTCAGCGGTACCAGTGCCGAGGCGATGACCCAGGAGTCTTCGCACGAGCGTCCGGTAGGAATCAGCACGCCGTAATAACCCAGGCTGTCGGCTGCCTGGGCGACTTGCTTCAGGTAATTGAGGGTGACCGGCCGTGCACCTTGAGTGGTGCCCAGGTAATGACCGTCGCCGTGAGTCGGCAGAAACCAGAAAACATCCATGACAAATCCTTAAGCGATTTTCAGCAGAGAAGGGGAGTGCGCCGCGAACAAAGGCGCTGCGCGTTCTGCCGCCAGTTGAATACGGGCTTTTAACAACTCACTGGTGATTTGATAGTCAGTGAAGTCGGCCTCGGTGGCGTACACACCGATTGGCAGCGTCAGGGCCTGGAAGAAACTGAACAGCGGGCGTAATTGATGATCCAGGACCAGCGCATGGCGTTCGCTACCGCCAGTGGCCGCGAGCAAGACCGGTGTGTTGACCAAGGCATTGAGGTCCACCAGGTCGAACAGGTGCTTGAGCAGACCTGGATAGGAACCGCGATAGACCGGCGCCGCGACGATCAGCAGGTCGGCCTGTTCGATAGCCAACAGTTGGTTTTCGACTTCGGCCGGCAGCTCATCACGGGACAACGCACCGCCCAAAGGCCGGGCAATGTCGCCCAGTTCGATCAGGGTGGTCTGGATCGGCAGCAAGGTGGCCAGCTCAGCCAGCACGGCCTGTGTCAGCACGAGGGTGCGGGATGGACGCCAGGTTCCGCCGGAGAGGGCTACGACATTGAGGGGACGGGTCATGAACAGTTCCTTTTTCAACAGTGGTTCATAGCAGGTGTGGTGCAGCGGGTGAGCAAGAGCTGTACCAACGGCTGCAGGCCTTGAACGACGTGGTCTGCGGGTTCTCTGCTGAAGAATGCTGCTGTTGTCTGACTGGTGATTTGTTGAATGGCTGTTGCCAGGGCAACAGTTGCGTGGCGAACAGTACCGGTCAGTCGAGGAGTCATTTATAGAGGGTTGTGTTTATTCCGTAAATGAACGTATTTCCATATTTATAGATCTAAATTGAATATAAGGGATTGCCATCGAGCGTGCTCCGCCAGGTGATAGCAACTATCACGGATGATGATTTTTCACTGTGCAATGGCGGGAGTAGCCTGTGTCCATTGATTTGAAACCTCCTTTCCAGAGCTTGCGCCATGAACCGATTTATCGTTGTGTGCCTTCTGTTTGTCACCGTCGTCCTTGCGGGGTGTGCGTCCAGTCCTTCACCCGAATTGCGCCCGTACACAGCGGAAGAGACCAAAGAGTTGGCCCTGGAGGCGTTGAGCCGGCGTGGATTGTCGTTTGATGAATATCAACAGCAGCGCGCGGCACTGATCGGCCAGCCACAGAAACAGTTTGGTTTTGATCACCAGGGCGAAATGAATGCGGAGCACAGCGTGACGCTGAAGGGACGTCCCAGCTGAACCCGCTTCCCGCAGCCAGAAGCCCGAGGATTCCCCAAGGAACCTCGGGCTTTTTGTTTTCCATGGTGCGACTTCAGCCTGTTAAGCTGAATTTCAGGAGCGTTCCTACGCACATTTACATAAAGTGGTTCTTCTTTAATGGCACTCGATCCGGTAAACCTGACGACCTCTGTTCCGGTCGATGCCCCTGAGACGCTGCTCTCGGGAACCTGCTCTGCGAGTCTTGATTGTCATGAATAAACGTCCACTGTATTTCGACTACGCCGCCACCACTCCGGTGGATGAGCGAGTCATCCAGGTAATGGTCGAGTGCCTGGGCTTCAACGCCAATTTCGGTAATCCCGCATCGAGTTCCCACGCATTCGGTCAAGCGGCCCGGCAAACAGTCGAGCAGGCGCGTCGCCAGGTGGCCGAGTTGGTCGGTGCCCAGCCTGAGCAAATCGTCTGGACTTCCGGCGCCACCGAATCCAACAACCTCGCCATCAAGGGCGTGACCCAGGCGCGGGGCGTTGCGGGTGGGCACATCATTACCAGCCAGATCGAACACAAGGCCACGCTGGACACTGCGCGGCAGTTGCAGGAAGCCGGTGTGGCGGTGACCTTCCTGGCGCCGGACGCAGACGGCTTGATCACTGCCGACGCCGTAAGCGAAGCATTGCGCGAGGACACGTTCCTGGTGTCGCTGATGCTGGTGAATAACGAGCTGGGCACACTGAATGACATCCCCGCCATCGGCGCCCGCGTCCGTGAACACGGCGCCTTGTTGCATGTGGATGCCGCGCAAGGGGCGGGCAAGGTGGCAATCGACCTGGCGCAATGGCCGGTGGATTTGATGTCGTTTTCCGCCCATAAGTTATACGGGCCCAAAGGCATCGGCGCGTTATATGTGGGGCCTCGGGCGCAGCAGAAGGTGTTGGCGCAGATTCACGGCGGCGGCCACGAAGGCGGCTTGCGCTCCGGCACCCTGGCCACCCACCAGATCGCAGGCATGGGCGCGGCATTTGCGCTGGCCGGCGGGTCCTTCGCCGAAGAGACGGCCAAGATCGTGGCCTTGCGTCAGCGCTTGCTCGACCAGTTGGAAGCTATTGCCGGCGTGCGCCTCAATGGCAGCCCGAGCCAACGCATTCCCCATACCCTCAGCCTTACGTTTGGTGAGGGCGAATTCAATTCCGCAGCTTTGAGTGCGGGCATCGCGTTCTCCGCGACCTCGGCTTGCAACTCGGCCAGTAATGCGCCGTCCCACGTGCTTCTGGCGCTGGGTCACGACGCATACAGCGCCGGCCGAACCATTCGCTTGAGCCTGGGCCGTTTTACCTCCGAGCAGGATATCGATCAGGCCGTGCAACTGATCAAGGCCGCGCTCGCCAGTGCACCGGCGTTCTGGGCCGTCTGAGTTACATAACAATTATTCGTGGTTAGCAGGAGACACAATGAGTACGCAGCCTTTGACCCATGGAACGGTACCCCAGCGCCTGGCGCATACCCGTGAATTGATGAGCCGTGAACGCATCCACGCTCTGTTGGTGCCGTCGGCCGACCCGCACCTGTCCGAGTATCTGCCGGGGTACTGGCAGGGCCGCCAATGGCTGTCGGGGTTTCATGGTTCGGTAGGAACGCTGATTGTCACTGCCGATTTCGCCGGTGTCTGGGCGGATAGCCGTTACTGGGAACAGGCGACCAAGGAACTCAAAGGTAGCGGCATCGAGCTGGTGAAACTGCAGCCAGGCCAACCTGGACCGCTAGAATGGTTGGCCGAGCAAACACCCGAAGGCGCTGTGGTGGCGGTGGACGGTGCAGTCATGGCCGTAGCCTCGGCGCGCACCTTGAGCGGCAAATTGGCCGAGCGCGGCGCGCGACTGCGCACCGATATCGATTTGTTGGGTGAAGTCTGGCAAGACCGCCCAGGCTTGCCGAACCAGCCGATCTATCAACACCTGCCGCCGCAAGCCACGGTCAGCCGTAGCGAGAAACTTGCGGCTCTGCGCGCCAGTTTGAAAGAGAAGGGCGCCGACTGGCATTTCATCGCCACCCTGGATGACATCGCCTGGCTGTTCAACCTGCGCGGCGGTGACGTTTCGTTCAATCCGGTGTTTGTGTCCTTTGCATTGATCAATCAACGTCAGGCCACCTTGTTTGTGGCGTTGAGCAAAGTCGATGCCGAACTACGGGCTGTGCTGGAGCAGGATGGTGTGACACTGCGCGACTACAGTGAAGTGGCGGACGCGTTACGTGCAGTGCCGCCGGGCGCCAGCTTGCAGGTCGACCCGGCGCGCGTGACGGTGGGGTTGCTGGACAACCTCGATGCTGGTGTCAAGCTGATAGAAGGGTTGAACCCGACCACGCTGGCCAAGTCCCGCAAAAGCCTGGCCGACGCGGAACACATCCGCCAGGCCATGGAACAGGACGGCGCGGCGTTGTGTGAATTCTTCGCCTGGCTGGATAGCGCGCTGGGGCACGAACGCATCACCGAACTGACCATTGACGAACACCTGACTGCTGCGCGTACCCGTCGCCCGGGTTATGTATCGTTGAGTTTCAACACCATCGCCGCGTTTAACGCCAACGGTGCGATGCCGCATTACCACGCTACCGAAGAAGAGCACGCGCTGATCGAAGGCGATGGCCTGCTGCTGATCGATTCGGGTGGCCAGTACCTGGGTGGTACCACGGATATCACTCGCATGGTGCCTATCGGTACGCCAAGCGAAGAACAGAAACGTGATTGCACCCGGGTGCTGAAGGGCGTGATTGCCTTGTCCCGTGCACAGTTTCCCAAGGGTATTCTGTCGCCACTGCTGGATTCGATTGCGCGCGCGCCGATCTGGGCTGAGGGCGTGGACTACGGCCACGGTACCGGGCATGGCGTCGGGTATTTCCTTAATGTGCATGAAGGTCCCCAAGTAATTGCCTACCAGGCGGCTACAGCGCCGCAAACGGCGATGCAGCCGGGCATGATCACGTCCATTGAGCCAGGCACTTACCGTCCGGGGCGTTGGGGGGTGCGAATCGAGAATCTGGTATTGAACCGTGAAGCGGGCAAGACCGAGTTTGGTGAGTTCCTAAAGTTTGAAACTCTGACCTTGTGCCCGATCGACACCCGTTGCCTGGAGCCGTCCCTGCTGACGGCAGATGAGCGCGCCTGGTTCAACGGCTACCACGCCGAGGTACGTGAACGCTTGAGCCCATTGCTCAATGGTGCGGCGCTTGAGTGGTTGCAAGCGCGTACCGCTGCTATTTGATCGTGCAGGTCAGGTGCCGTTGGCTCGAGCGTCGAGCACGGGGCTAGCCGCGGCACCGCTAGAGGCGGAGCTTGTATCAGGAATTCAATATGAGCAGTCGAAGGTGGACTGCTCGGAGGGTCACTTGCAGATGACGATCATGCTGCGACTGGTGTAGCCGGCAGGGTTGAGGCCGAAGGGGTAGTCCCCTGGTTCCTCGGAGTTGTCACCCGACTTGGCAATAACCCGGTAGCCCTTGGCGCCGCATGAATTGGTTGCACTGGTGTAGCACTGATCCCAAGAGGATGACAGGCCGGAACAGTTGATGTGCAGCCCCTTTTTGCCCCGTTTTACTTCTGTCTTGGTGGTCGCGGCACAGCCAGCAATGGCCGTGACCATTAACAGTATCAAAATTCGCTTCATTCCTATCCTTAATAGCCGCTTCGCAATGCTTGAAGCAGGCTCTACTCGCTCTCGAGTGTAGCGTTCACGCTGTCCTTGTCGAAATTCTCCATGAATGACATTGGTTTGCGGCCTAAACATGGCCTAATTGAGCGGCAAATACCAGACCTACCGACAAAGATCCGTCAATCTGCAGGAACCAGCGGCTTTGGCTCTTTACGCATCGTAACCGTTGCGCCGACTGAGGCCAGGATAATGCAGGTGATAGCGATCCATTGTGCCAGGGACAGGTGCTCATGCAGGAAGAACAGGCCGGAGAGCGCGCCGAACGCGGGCTCGATGCTCATGAGCGTGCCGAAGGTACGGGCAGGGAGACGAGTCAGCGCGACCATCTCCAAGGTATAGGGTAGAGCGGTGGAGAGAATGGCGACCCCGATGGCGACTGGAATCAGGGCGGGACTCAGCAATGCGGCACCTGCATGAACGATGCCGATAGGTGCGACAAACAAGGCTGCGATCATCACGCCTAGGGCTGCTGTCTGGACTCCATTGTCGTTGCCTGCCTTCTGACCATAAAGAATATAGAGTGCCCAGCAGACACCGGCCCCTAATGCGTAGGATGCGCCAATCAAGTCGATACCACTGCTGGCCTCCCCCAAGGGGATCAGCAGGAGAAGGCCGATAATCGCCAGAGCAATCCATAGAAAGTCTACCGCTCGCCGAGAAGCATAGATCGCTACCGCGAGCGGTCCGGTGAATTCGAGGGCGACTGCGATGCCCAGCGGTACGCTGCGCAAGGACATATAGAAGAGGAAGTTCATGCCTCCCAACGCCATGCCATAGACGATCACGGTGCGTAGGGAACTGGCTGTGAGCTTGGCGCGCCATGGGCGTAACAGAAGTAGCATGATCACGCTGGCGAAAATCAGGCGCAGGGCCGTGGTGCCTTGTGCGCCGACAACAGGGAACATGCTTTTGGCCAGGGAGGCCCCTGACTGGACGGACGCCATGGCGATCAACAACAGGCCGACAGGGAACAATGCAGAGGTCAGGCTGCGTGGTGAGGTTGTCATTGGGAGTATTTGTCCGAGGTGATATGAAGAGAAGCAGAAGAGGCTATGATGCTTAACTGTTTTGGATTGAGCAATATATTGCTCATTTATCGCTATGCGCTACTTCTATATAGAAGCGAGCCTGAGCTTTTCGGGGAGATTGATAGAAAGGCAAAATTAAAGGTTGACGGCAGATTCTGGAAGTCTATAATTCGCCCCACTTCCGGCGCAGTCTAAATGGAAAACTCCTTGGTAAACAAAGAGTTATGCGAGATTCGACAGCGACCTGCTTCAGTTTATCGAGGCCCAGAAGGAGTTGGTAGGGCAGTGTAGTTTGGCTCTATTAACGTTTCGATCCTCTCGGTCGAAAGCGGAGAAAAAGAGGTGTTGACAGCAGCGTGTAACGCTGTAGAATTCGCCTCCCGCTAACGAGAGATCGGAAGCGCAAGTGGTTGAAGTTGTTGAGGAAAACCTCGAAAACTTCTGAAAATAATCACTTGACAGCAAATGAGGCTGCTGTAGAATGCGCGCCTCGGTTGAGACGAAAGATCTTAACCAACCGCTCTTTAACAACTGAATCAAGCAATTCGTGTGGGTGCTTGTGGAGTTAGGCTGATAGTCAACAAGATTATCAGCATCACAAGTTACTCCGCGAGAAATCAAAGATGTAACCAACGATTGCTGAGCCAAGTTTAGGGTTTCTTAAAAACCCAAAGATGTTTGAACTGAAGAGTTTGATCATGGCTCAGATTGAACGCTGGCGGCAGGCCTAACACATGCAAGTCGAGCGGTAGAGAGAAGCTTGCTTCTCTTGAGAGCGGCGGACGGGTGAGTAATGCCTAGGAATCTGCCTGGTAGTGGGGGATAACGTTCGGAAACGGACGCTAATACCGCATACGTCCTACGGGAGAAAGCAGGGGACCTTCGGGCCTTGCGCTATCAGATGAGCCTAGGTCGGATTAGCTAGTTGGTGAGGTAATGGCTCACCAAGGCGACGATCCGTAACTGGTCTGAGAGGATGATCAGTCACACTGGAACTGAGACACGGTCCAGACTCCTACGGGAGGCAGCAGTGGGGAATATTGGACAATGGGCGAAAGCCTGATCCAGCCATGCCGCGTGTGTGAAGAAGGTCTTCGGATTGTAAAGCACTTTAAGTTGGGAGGAAGGGCAGTTACCTAATACGTGATTGTTTTGACGTTACCGACAGAATAAGCACCGGCTAACTCTGTGCCAGCAGCCGCGGTAATACAGAGGGTGCAAGCGTTAATCGGAATTACTGGGCGTAAAGCGCGCGTAGGTGGTTTGTTAAGTTGGATGTGAAATCCCCGGGCTCAACCTGGGAACTGCATTCAAAACTGACTGACTAGAGTAT